>NZ_JAJNCV010000008.1:0-503 GCF_021026215.1 Microbacterium sp. JC 701 | reverse complement strand
TATCGGGCCTGCGCGCCGGGTATAGGGGATAAAGGCGATTGAATCAAGCAATTCGACGTCAATTGCCGCTCATGTTCCCGGCGAATTCGGCGAAGGCACGTACCACCATCGGCAGGTGCTCGTCGTGCACGTCGAGATGGGTCACCAGACGCAGCCGTGCCGAAGGGGTCAGCCGGCTGCCACGCGTCGAACAGAACTCCGCCAATGCCGCAGCCCTGTCACCCACCGTCACATAAACCATGTTGGTTTGCACGGGCTCGACCGCGAAGCCAAGCGCGGCCAGCTCCTTTCCGAGCCACTGGGCTCGACGATGATCCTCGGCGAGCCGAGCGACGTTGTACTCCAGCGCGTAGAGCCCGGCGGCGGCGAGCACGCCAGCCTGGCGCATGCCACCGCCGACCATCTTGCGCAGGCGCCGCGCCTTGCCGATGAATGCCTCGCCACCGCAGAGCACCGACCCCACCGGCGCACCGAGCCCCTTGGACAGACACACCGAAACCGTA
>NZ_JAJNCV010000007.1:0-531 GCF_021026215.1 Microbacterium sp. JC 701 | reverse complement strand
CCCGAGAGTGCATAAAATTTTCCGCGCAGAATGACCTTTGCGCACTAAAACAGCCATAACTTCTTTGTTAAAATAGATATGGACGAACCGCGAAAAGTTCTGAAAACTACTCGTAGAGCTTTCCAATGATATAAAGCTCATTATCTAGTTCGTCCGGAGCTGTTCACAAAGCTCAAACGAAGTTGACTGTCCAGAAGGGACAGATTGCTATTTTTCGTAGATTTGGCATGTGCGAAGCTGTGAAGCTTGCAGGTGGCGTGTAGGCTTTTGCCTTGGCCAAAAGTGATGTGTGTATGATCAAAACCAAGTCCTTTCCATCGTTCTAAGGTCGTAAACTCCATGACTAGTTAGCAAAAGCTCCCTGACATGAACATAAACTAACTCAGAGGACCTAGAGGATTAGATCATGATGATAATTTTCCGGTTTTTGATAAGACTTCAACGTCTTTTGCAAGACGGCAATTGGTTTAATAGCGTAGGGGGACCCAAAATCAAAAGCTTTCGGTAACTCCAAGTCAGTATGACCAGGCA
>NZ_JAJNCV010000006.1:0-5549 GCF_021026215.1 Microbacterium sp. JC 701 | reverse complement strand
GTAAATGCGAAATGGCCACCCAGCTTTGGGTGGCCATTTCGACTTAAAGGAAGTCCGGCGGTGTCCTACTCTCCCACAGGGTCCCCCCTGCAGTACCATCGGCGCTGAGAGGCTTAGCTTCCGGGTTCGGAATGTGACCGGGCGTTTCCCTCTCGCTATGGCCGCCGAAACACTATTGATGTTTCAAAAACCAACAACGATATTTCATTGTTGTGTTCCCGACCGTACATCGAGAACCACTCAGTGGACGCAAGCACCAAAAACGGTGTGTTATCAAGTCATCGGCTTATTAGTACCGGTCAGCTTCACGTATTACTACGCTTCCACATCCGGCCTATCAACCCAGTAGTCTGGCTGGGAGCCTCTCACCATAAATGGTATGGAAGTCTCATCTTGAGGCCGGCTTCCCGCTTAGATGCTTTCAGCGGTTATCCATCCCGAACGTAGCTAATCAGCGGTGCTCCTGGCGGAACAACTGACACACCAGAGGTTCGTCCAACCCGGTCCTCTCGTACTAGGGTCAGATCCTCTCAAACTTCCTACGCGCGCAGCGGATAGGGACCGAACTGTCTCACGACGTTCTAAACCCAGCTCGCGTACCGCTTTAATGGGCGAACAGCCCAACCCTTGGGACCTACTCCAGCCCCAGGATGCGACGAGCCGACATCGAGGTGCCAAACCATGCCGTCGATATGGACTCTTGGGCAAGATCAGCCTGTTATCCCCGAGGTACCTTTTATCCGTTGAGCGACAGCGCTTCCACAAGCCACTGCCGGATCACTAGTCCCGACTTTCGTCCCTGCTCGACCTGTCAGTCTCACAGTCAAGCTCCCTTGTGCACTTACACTCGCCACCTGATTGCCAACCAGGTTGAGGGAACCTTTGGGCGCCTCCGTTACATTTTGGGAGGCAACCGCCCCAGTTAAACTACCCACCAGGCACTGTCCCTGAACCGGATCACGGTCCTAAGTTAGATATCCAGAGTGACCAGAGTGGTATTTCAACAATGACTCCACACTCACTGGCGTGAATGCTTCACCGTCTCCCACCTATCCTACACAAGCCACACCGAACACCAATACCAAGCTGTAGTAAAGGTCACGGGGTCTTTCCGTCCTGCTGCGCGTAACGAGCATCTTTACTCGTAATGCAATTTCGCCGAGTTCGCGGTTGAGACAGTTGGGAAGTCGTTACGCCATTCGTGCAGGTCGGAACTTACCCGACAAGGAATTTCGCTACCTTAGGATGGTTATAGTTACCACCGCCGTTTACTGGGGCTTAAATTCTCAGCTTCGCCTTGCGGCTAACCGGTCCTCTTAACCTTCCAGCACCGGGCAGGCGTCAGTCCGTATACATCGTCTTGCGACTTGGCACGGACCTGTGTTTTTAGTAAACAGTCGCTACCCACTAGTCTCTGCGGCCACCACACCCTTTCGGAGCAAGTCCTAATAAGTGGATGGCCCCCCTTCTCCCGAAGTTACGGGGGCATTTTGCCGAGTTCCTTAACCACGATTCTCTCGATCTCCTTGGTATTCTCTACCTGACCACCTGAGTCGGTTTGGGGTACGGGCGGCTTGAACCTCGCGTCGATGCTTTTCTTGGCAGCATAGGATCACCCACTTTTTATCCGCATCGTGTCTCAGCCTATGTAAGTGACGGATTTGCCTATCACTTGGCCTACGCACTTGCACCAGGACTACCATCGCCTGGCTTGGGCTACCTTCCTGCGTCACACCTGTTAATACGCTAGCCGCACCAGCATGGGGTCGAGCGTTCACACGGACGTGCCTTCACCCCGAAGGGATCAACAACATTCCGAGCTAGGACTCTTAGCACCACTGGATTAGCTTGGGCGGTTCTTCGCCGGTACGGGAATATCAACCCGTTGTCCATCGACTACGCCTGTCGGCCTCGCCTTAGGTCCCGACTTACCCAGGGAAGATTAGCTTGACCCTGGAACCCTTGGTCTTTCGGAGGACGTGTTTCTCACACGTCTTTCGCTACTCATGCCTGCATTCTCACTCGTGTAGCGTCCACGGCTGGGTCACCCCGCCGCTTCACTCGCCACACGACGCTCTCCTACCCATCAACACGGCTGGACCACGAAGGCCTACCAAAAATGTCAATGCCACAACTTCGGTGGCGTGCTTGAGCCCCGTTACATTGTCGGCGCGGAATCACTTGACCAGTGAGCTATTACGCACTCTTTCAAGGGTGGCTGCTTCTAAGCCAACCTCCTGGTTGTCAAAGCAACTCCACATCCTTTCCCACTTAGCACGCGCTTAGGGACCTTAGTTGGTGGTCTGGGTTGTTTCCCTCTCGACTATGAAGCTTATCCCCCACAGTCTCACTGCTGCGCTCTCACTTACCGGCATTCGGAGTTTGGCTGACGTCAGTAACCTTGTAGGGCCCATCGGCCATCCAGTAGCTCTACCTCCGGCAAGAAACACGCAACGCTGCACCTAAATGCATTTCGGAGAGAACCAGCTATCACGAAGTTTGATTGGCCTTTCACCCCTATCCACAGCTCATCCCCTCAGTTTTCAACCTAAGTGGGTTCGGTCCTCCACGACGTCTTACCGTCGCTTCAACCTGGCCATGGATAGATCACTTCGCTTCGGGTCTAGGACACGCGACTGAATCGCCCTATTCAGACTCGCTTTCGCTACGGCTACCCCACACGGGTTAACCTCGCCACGTATCGCTAACTCGCAGGCTCATTCTTCAAAAGGCACGCTGTCACCCCTACTAAGGAGGCTCCAACGGTTTGTAAGCAAACGGTTTCAGGTACTATTTCACTCCCCTCCCGGGGTACTTTTCACCTTTCCCTCACGGTACTTGTCCGCTATCGGTCATCTGGGAGTATTTAGGCTTATCAGGTGGTCCTGACAGATTCACACGGGATTTCTCGGGCCCCGTGCTACTTGGGATACTCTTCACGCCAAGAACAAGCATTTCGACTACGGGGTTCGCACCCTCTATGACCGGCCGTTCAAAACCGTTCGTCTATACTCTCTTGTCACGTCGATCATTCGGCAGAACAATCCGAAAAGTCCCACAACCCCCAACATGCAACGCCTGCCGGCTATCACACACGCTAGGTTTAGCCTCTTCCGATTTCGCTCGCCACTACTGACGGAATCGCTTTTGCTTTCTCTTCCTGTGGGTACTGAGATGTTTCACTTCCCCACGTTCCCTCTACCCGCCCTATATATTCAGGCGGGAGTCACCAGGTACGCACGCGCCCTGGCGGGGTTTCCCCATTCGGACACCCTCGGATCAAAACTCGCTTATCAGTTCCCCGAGGCTTATCGCAGATTGCTACGTCCTTCTTCGGCTCCAGATGCCAAGGCATCCACCGTTTGCTCTTAAAGACTTGAAATCACATGAGTTGAATCGTCAAAAAATTGACTAATGATCTTTAAGATCATCTTCACGACACAAACCCGAAGGCTCATGTCGAAGATGCTCGCGTCCACTGTGTAGTTCTCAAAGTACGGGCGGTACCCCTCCCCGACGCCACAACCGTGACACCAGAAAAAGGCCCTCGAGGAACAGCCACCAACCACACCCAGTCAAACGACTGACGCGATCAGCGCCCGGCCCCTCAGGACCCAACAGCGTGCATGTACCCACCCCTCCAGACCGAACCGTTCCTGCAGACAAGCTGCGTACTAGATCCAAACCATCAGATATGAGCACCAAGTCAAATGTTCCACCCATGAGCTAACCGGCAGACACATTCGGTCTGATCCGGCGCCTGGACACAAGAGCCCGAAGACCCCAGTGCCAGATGCTCCTTAGAAAGGAGGTGATCCAGCCGCACCTTCCGGTACGGCTACCTTGTTACGACTTAGTCCTAATTACCGATCCCACCTTCGACGGCTCCCTCCACAAGGGTTGGGCCACCGGCTTCAGGTGTTACCGACTTTCATGACTTGACGGGCGGTGTGTACAAGACCCGGGAACGTATTCACCGCAGCGTTGCTGATCTGCGATTACTAGCGACTCCGACTTCATGAGGTCGAGTTGCAGACCTCAATCCGAACTGGGACCGGCTTTTTGGGATTCGCTCCACCTCACGGTATTGCAGCCCTTTGTACCGGCCATTGTAGCATGCGTGAAGCCCAAGACATAAGGGGCATGATGATTTGACGTCATCCCCACCTTCCTCCGAGTTGACCCCGGCAGTATCCCATGAGTTCCCACCATTACGTGCTGGCAACATAGAACGAGGGTTGCGCTCGTTGCGGGACTTAACCCAACATCTCACGACACGAGCTGACGACAACCATGCACCACCTGTTTACGAGTGTCCAAAGAGTTGACCATTTCTGGCCCGTTCTCGTATATGTCAAGCCTTGGTAAGGTTCTTCGCGTTGCATCGAATTAATCCGCATGCTCCGCCGCTTGTGCGGGTCCCCGTCAATTCCTTTGAGTTTTAGCCTTGCGGCCGTACTCCCCAGGCGGGGAACTTAATGCGTTAGCTGCGTCACGGAAACCGTGGAATGGTCCCCACAACTAGTTCCCAACGTTTACGGGGTGGACTACCAGGGTATCTAAGCCTGTTTGCTCCCCACCCTTTCGCTCCTCAGCGTCAGTTACGGCCCAGAGATCTGCCTTCGCCATCGGTGTTCCTCCTGATATCTGCGCATTCCACCGCTACACCAGGAATTCCAATCTCCCCTACCGCACTCTAGTCTGCCCGTACCCACTGCAGGCCCGAGGTTGAGCCTCGGGATTTCACAGCAGACGCGACAAACCGCCTACGAGCTCTTTACGCCCAATAATTCCGGATAACGCTTGCGCCCTACGTATTACCGCGGCTGCTGGCACGTAGTTAGCCGGCGCTTTTTCTGCAGGTACCGTCACTTTCGCTTCTTCCCTGCTAAAAGAGGTTTACAACCCGAAGGCCGTCATCCCTCACGCGGCGTTGCTGCATCAGGCTTTCGCCCATTGTGCAATATTCCCCACTGCTGCCTCCCGTAGGAGTCTGGGCCGTGTCTCAGTCCCAGTGTGGCCGGTCACCCTCTCAGGCCGGCTACCCGTCGACGCCTTGGTGAGCCATTACCTCACCAACAAGCTGATAGGCCGCGAGCCCATCCCAGACCAAAAAATCTTTCCAACCCCCACCATGCGATAGGGGCTCATATCCAGTATTAGACGCCGTTTCCAGCGCTTATCCCAGAGTCCAGGGCAGGTTGCTCACGTGTTACTCACCCGTTCGCCACTGATCCACCAAGCAAGCTTGGCTTCACCGTTCGACTTGCATGTGTTAAGCACGCCGCCAGCGTTCATCCTGAGCCAGGATCAAACTCTCCGTAAAAAAGAAATGCATACAACCACCGGGAAAACGGGGCCGCAGCGAGTTTGAAACTGACCAAAGAGAAACATCATTACTGACGTATCCATATGCCAACCCCCAAAAGGGCTGGTCTTTGATCCAAAGGAATTTCTCGCAATCCGAATACACGGACCGACGAGGAATAAATTGGCATTTGACAAGTGCACGCTGTTGAGTTCTCAAGGAACGGACGCACCCACAGGAA
>NZ_JAJNCV010000005.1:120474-257109 GCF_021026215.1 Microbacterium sp. JC 701 | reverse complement strand
GAATAAATTGGCATTTGACAAGTGCACGCTGTTGAGTTCTCAAGGAACGGACGCACCCACAGGAAACAGTCTTCCGACCTACCCGTGAGGCAGTTCATTTCTCCAAGACCACCCGACACTGTGAGCTCTCACCGTGGGACCTCTGAACGAGATCAACGTCGTGAAAACCGGCCGGGTGACCGATCCAAAACCTTACACCATGTGTTGGGGTTTCGGAGTGGTTCGCTACTTGAGGGGCTGCGGGGCCTTTCGGCCGCTCCGCTCTCCCCTGTGGGGCGAACAAGTAATAAGTTACGCGGGAGCCGCCGACCCGTCGAATCCAGGCGCTCCCCGGGCGTGTCGCGGCGGCCTGCTCGCGGAAAGACGCGGAGAATCGCACGAAGGCCCGAGTGACGCGTCGTCGATCGGGCCTCGGGCAGGAGGGGGCTCCAACAGCCGTGCCGGAGGTCAGGCGTTCGCCGCCTCCGCGGACTTCTCGACCGGGAGGGGCCACAGGGCATCGAGCAGCTGACGCACCCACGCGATGAGGTTCGCGTCATCGGCGTCCTGCGGCAAGGGAACCACCATCGCGTCTCCCCCGGCGACCAGCTTGGCCTTCGGGTAGAGCCGCTGCAGACGCACGCGCATCGAGTCGGCGAGGTTCGCCGGGGCCACGCGGAGGTTCGACCCCATCGCGACGACGTCGGCCAGGCCCGCCTGCGCGGCGCGGCGGCGGAGCCGCGCCACGGCGACCAGGCCTTCGACCTCTGCCGGCGGCTCGCCGTACCGGTCGCGGAGCTCTTCCACCACGAGGTCGATCGCGTCGTCCTTCGCGCCGGCGGACGCCGCGGCCGAGAGCTTCTGGTACGCCTCGAGGCGCAGGCGCTCGCTGTCGATGTAGAACTCGGGCAGACGCGCATCGACCGGGAGCTCAAGTCGCAGCTCGGTCGGACCGTCGACGTCTTCGCCACGGAAGGTCGACACGGCCTCGCCGATCATGCGCAGGTAGAGGTCGAAACCCACGCCGGCGATGTGCCCGGCCTGTTCGGCACCGAGCAGGTTGCCGGCGCCTCGCAGCTCGAGGTCTTTCAACGCCACCTGCATTCCGGAACCGAGGTCGTTGTTGACGGCGATGGTCTCGAGGCGGTCGGCCGCGGTCTCGGACAACGGCTTCATCTCGTCGTACAGGAAGTACGCGTACGCGCGGTCGCGTCCGCGTCCGACGCGACCACGCAATTGGTGCAGCTGCGACAGGCCGTACTTGTCGGCCCTGTCGATGATGATCGTGTTCGCGTTCGAGATGTCGAGACCCGTCTCGATGATCGTGGTCGACACCAGCACGTCGGCGCGGCGCTCCCAGAAGTCGTCGACGACCTGCTCGAGCGCGTGCTCCCCCATCTGCCCGTGCGCGACGACGATGCGCGCTTCGGGCACGAGCTCGGCGAGGTGCGCCGCCACCCGCTGGATCGACGACACCCGGTTGTGCACGTAGAAGATCTGGCCTTCGCGCAGCAGCTCTCGACGGATCGCCGCAGCGATCTGCTTATCGTTGCGCGGTCCGACGTACGACAGGATCGGGTGCCTGTCTTCGGGTGGCGTCGCGAGGGTGGACATCTCGCGGATGCCGGTCACCGCCATCTCGAGCGTGCGCGGGATGGGCGTCGCACTCATGGCGAGGATGTCGACGTTGGTCTTGAGCTTCTTCAGCTGGTCTTTGTGCTCGACGCCGAACCGCTGCTCCTCGTCGATGATCATCAACCCGAGGTCTTTGAAGATCACCTTCTCGGTCAGGATGCGATGCGTTCCGATGACCATGTCGACGGTGCCGTCGGTGAGGCCCGCGAGGGTCGCCTTCGCCTCCTTGTCGGTCTGGAAGCGCGACAGGGGCCGGACGGTGACGGGGAAGCCGGCGAAGCGTTCGGCGAACGTCTCGAGGTGCTGCTTGACCAGCAGGGTCGTGGGCACGAGCATCGCGACCTGCTTGCCGTCCTGGATCGCCTTGAACGCGGCACGCACCGCGACCTCGGTCTTGCCGAACCCGACGTCGCCCGACAGCAGTCGATCCATCGGGATCGGCTTCTCCATGTCGGCCTTGATCTCGTCGATCGTCTGCAGCTGATCCTGCGTCTCGGCGAAGGGGAAGGCCTCTTCGAGCTCGCGCTGCCAGGGGGTGTCGGGTCCGAAGGCGTAGCCCTTCGACGCCATGCGTGCCGAGTAGAGCTTCACGAGCTCGACGGCGATGTCGCGCACCGCCTTGCGCGCACGGCCCTTCGCCGCAGCCCAGTCGCTGCCGCCCATCTTGGACAGGGTCGGCGCTTCACCGCCGACGTACTTCGACAGCAGGTCGAGCTGGTCGGTGGGCACGAACAGCTTGTCGCCCGGGTACCCGCGCTTGGCGGGCGCGTACTCGAGGACCAGGTACTCCTTGGTCGTCTTGACCGCGTTGCGACCGCCGCTCGAGACCTCGCGCTGGGTGAGCTCGAGGAACTTGCCGATGCCGTGGGTGGCGTGCACCACCACGTCACCCGGCTTGAGCTGCAGGGGGTCCACGACGTTGCGGCGGCGCGACGCCAGCTTCTTGACGCCCCGGTTGTCGCCGCTCACCGAGCGGCCGTAGAACTCGGTCTCGCTGATGACGGCGAACTTCGCCTCGGTCAACTGGAACCCGCGCTCGAGCGGAGCGCACACCACGTGCGCGACGCCGGGCTCGGGCGGCAGGCGCAGATCGTCGACCCGCCGGGCGGCGATCCCGCGCTCGGAGAGCACGTCGCGCGCGCGATCGACCATGCCGGGTCCGGATGCCGTGACCACGACCGACCAGCCGTCGTGCAGCAGAGCGTCGACGTGGGCGGTGGCCCCCTCGACGTTGCCCTGGAACGAGGGCACGGGATCGGCCTTGATGCGGTGCGCGGACGCGTCGCCCACGACCAGGCCCTCGTCTTCGGCATCCGCCGCCCCCGAATCGAAGGCGCTCAGCTGCCACCACGCGCCGCCGCGGCCGCTCGCGATCTCGTGCAGGTCGTCGAGCGTGACGAAGTCGCCCGAGTCGAGGTCGACCGGGGTGTCGGCCCCGGCGGTGGCGGCGGACCACGCGGCCTCGAGGAACTCGCGGTTGGTGTCGCCGAGCGTGGTCGCGCGCGCGGTCGAGCGCTCGGGGTCGACGAGGGCGACGGCGCTGCCGCCCGGAAGGTAGTCGACGAGGGTCACGAGATCGTCGACGAGCACGGGGATGAGGGATTCCATGCCCTCGGCGGGGATGCCCTCGGCCATCTTCTCGAGCAGCTGACGCAGGCCCGGGTAGCCGTCGCGCAGTTCGGCGGCGCGAGCGCGCACCTCTGCGGTGAGCAGCAGTTCGCGACTGGGGTTGAGCGAGACGCCCGTGACCTCGCCCGGGAGCGATCGTTGGTCGGCGACCGAGAAGGCGCGGATCTGATCGACCTCGTCACCGAAGAACTCCACGCGGTACGGGTGGTCGGCCACGGGCGGGAAGACATCGAGGATGCCGCCGCGGACCGCGAACTCGCCGCGACGCGAGACCATGTCGACGCGGTGGTAGGCCAGCTCGACGAGCCGGGTCGTGACGGTTTCGAGCTCGTGGCCGCGGCCTCCGACGACGAGTTCGATCGGCTCGACCTTGCCGAGGCCGGGGGCGAGCGGCTGCAGGGCGCTGCGCACCGAGGCGGTGATGACGAGCGGGGCCTCACCATCCCACGCGGCGATGCGCCGGAGGACGTCGAGACGGCGGCCGACGGTCTCGGGGCTCGGGCTCAAGCGCTCGTGCGGCAGGGTCTCCCACGCGGGGAAGTGCAGCACCTGAGCCCCGGGCAGCACGGCATCCAGGGCCGGCCCGAGGGACTCGGCGCGACGCCCGGTCGGTGCGATGACGAGCACGGCGCCGGGGTCGCCCGAGGCGCGACGCCGCTCGATGAGCCCCGCGATGACGGGGGCGTCGAGGCCGTCGACGAGGGAGAGAGACAGGTCGGCGGATGCCGCGGAAGCGGCCTCACGATACGACTCAGCCTGCTCGAGGGCGCGAACGATCCCGGGAACTGTCACTCGGGAAAGTCTACGCGGGGCCTCCGACATCGGGACGGGCTGGACGAACGGCCGGTGCGTCTGCAGCCGTCGTGCGGACGCGGACGGCGGCGCGCCGCCCCGAGGCCCCGGCGAGCGGCGTGTCGACCCCGGCATCCGCACGACGGAACGTCGATCGCCGGCGCGAGACGTCTCGTAGGCTGGCGGCATGACCACGCCGAGCTCCCCGGGCGGCCCGGCGTTCGCCGCGCCGCACGTCGCGCCCCCGGTCGGCACGATGCTCACTCCCCCGCCCGCCCGCCGCCGCGGACGCCCCCTCGGGACGTGGGCCCTGCTGCTGTCGATCGTCGCGACGGTGCTTGCGCCCGCCGTCGGAGGGTTCGCGGCGTTCCGCGTGGCCCGCGGCTCGGGTCCAGCGTTCTTCGAGATGCCGGCCGGCTCGTTCGACTGGCGCGTCCTGTCGCCCGTGCGCGATCTCGTGCTGCTGGGCGAGGTCGCGTTCTGGTCGGGCACGGTCATCGGGATCGTCGCCCTCGCCCTCGGCATCACCGCGGTCGTCAAGCGCGCCGCCACGGGAGCCGGCATCGCGGCCATTGTGATCGCCGTGCTGGGGCCGATCGTGTTCGGCGGGCTCGCCGCGCTCGCGCTCGGCGCGGGCCTCGCCGCCGCCGGTACGGGCGGCATCCCCGTCTGAGGTCAGCTGCCGCCGCCGGAGACCGGACGCGCGAGGCCCCGGGGGAACGGCATCCGGGACCTTCTCGACCCCGCCGATTCGCCCGCTACCGTGACGGGGCCTCGCGCGTCCACCCCTCCGCGCAGGCGGGGCGCGCCTCCCTAGACTCGCGGGATCGGGCCGCACCTGCGACCGCCGACGACCAGAGGAGCATCTCGTGAGCACCACACCTCCGCCCCCGGGGCCGTACGACGCGCCCGCCCCGCGCAACGACGGCTACGCCGCACCCGCAGCGCCCGCCGCGCACGACGCGCCGGCGGCTCCGGCCTATGTTCCGCCCGCCGACAACCGGCCCGTGCGGTCGAACCGCCTCGGCCTGATCGCCTTCGTCGCCTCGCTCGTCGCGGTCGTCGGCGGCTCGATCATCGCGTTCATCGCCGGGCTGCAGAGCGCCGGCGTCGCGCAGTACGCGCAGCAGAACGGCGACACGACCGGGCAGATCGACCCGAACACCCTTCCCCCGGGGGTCGAGCAGTCGGCGATCCTCGTCGGCGTCCTGACCGTCGTCGCCTTCGCGGTCTACGCCATCTTCGGACTCTGGGGCTTCATCCAGGGCATCGTCGCCGCCATCAAGCGCCGCGGTCGCGGCTACGGCATCGCGGCGATCATCCTCGCCGTGCTCGGTGGGATCGTCGTCTCGGTCGCCCTCGCCATCGGCGCGGGGATCGGTCTCGGCTCCGCCTGACGCGACCCGCACACACGGAAACGGCCCCGGTTCTCCTCGAACCGGGGCCGTTTCCGTGTGTGCAGATCAAGCGCGCGGAGCGTGGAAGCGCTGCTGGGCGGCGACGAGACCCTCGTCGACGAGGAGCTCGACCGCGTCGGCGGCATCCGACACGAGGATCGGGAGGGTGGTGCGCTCGGCGGAACTGAAGGGGTCGAGCACCCAGTCGGCGGGATCCTGCCGGCCGACCGGTCGCCCGATGCCGACGCGCACGCGGGGGAAGTCGGGGGTTCCGAGGGCCTTCGCGACATCGCGGACGCCGTTGTGCCCGCCGTGGCCGCCACCGGTCTTGAGCTTGATGGTGTCGTAGGGGATGTCGAGCTCGTCGTGCACCACGACGACATGATCGGGCTCGGTGCCGTAGAACCGGGCGAGACCCGATGCCGGACCGCCCGAGACGTTCATGAAGCTGTTGGGCTTGGCCAGCACGAGCTTCGCCGCCCCGGGCCGCAGCCACGTCTCGACGACCCGCGCGTTCGCCTTGTGCGTGCGGAAGGCCGCGCGGCGCCGCGCGGCCAACTCGTCGATCACCATCTGCCCGATGTTGTGACGCGTGGCCTCGTACCGCGGGCCGGGATTGCCGAGACCGATGATGAGCCAGGTGTCCGCCATGGCATCCATCCTTCCGGATCCGCGCGCGGACCCCGTGAACAGCAACGAGGGGGCGCGAAAACGCGCCCCCTCGTCGTCGGCGGACCGCCGAAGCGGCCCGCGCGGGAATTACTTGTCGTCGCCCTCTTCGGCGGCTTCGGCCTCTTCGGACTGCTCCTCGGCGACCTCGGCATCGGCCTCGGCGATCTCCTCGTCGGCGGCCAGCGTGTCGAGCGGCACCGAGACGCCCACGATGAGGGTCTCGGACTCGGTGACGAGCGTCGCGCCCTTCGGGAGGGTCAGGTCGGCCGCGGTGATCTGCGTGCCGTCCTCGGCGCCCTCGACGTCGACCTCGACGTTCTGGGGGATGTGGGTGGCCTCGACCTCGAGCGACACCGAGGTGGCGTCGAGCATGGCGACCGTGCCGGGGAAGGGCTCGCCGACGAGCACGACGGGAACGTCGACCTGGACCTTCTCACCCTTCTTCACGACGATGAGGTCCATGTGCTCGATGATCTGACGCACGGGGTCCTTCTGGACGTCCTTGACGAGGACGAGCTGGCCCTTGCCGGCGATGTCGAGGTCGATCAGCGCGTTGGCGCGACGGATGAGCAGCGCGACCTGGTGGCCGGGCAGCGCGACGTGCTGGGGCTCGGTGCCGTGACCGTAGATGACGGCCGGGATCTTGCCCGCGGCGCGGAGGCGACGGGCGAAGCCCTTGCCGAAGTTCTCGCGGAGTTCCGCGACGACCTTGTTGTCTTCCGACATGATGTTCTCCTCGCGGGCTCGTGTCCCGCAGCTTGTGAGCGGACATGGTCCGCACCTGTGTGGTCTGGATTCGACTCGAACGCGAGCGCGTGAGGAAAGCCGGGAGCCTGCTTCACTGCGTCGATCACGGATGCCCTGTGCACCCGTGGGCGCCCGAGGATGCATCCCTCGCCGAAGTTCCCGGGAAGTCTACCAGTGCGACGCGCCGCTCACGACCCGGCCGAGGAGGCACGAGGGGGCAGGAGTCCGGAGCAGTCCCCGACCGCCGGTAGGATCGAAGAGCCACACCGACCCGGAGGATCATCATGGACAGCGGCTTCTTCTCTCACGTCGTGCTCTGGGTCATCGGCGGCATCGCGACCATCGGCGGCATCGGCGCGATCGGGGCCCTCTTCTCGCTCGGCCGCAACGCGTCCTACAAGAAGCACTGACGCACCGCCGCCCTACGACGTCGGCGTCGTGAGCCGCAGGCCCGCGACGACGACCTCCACCGTCTCCCCCGGACGGACCGGCGCCTGCGAGAACGGCGCCCCCATCATCACGACGTCGCCCGGCCCCAGCGTGGTCCAGCCCGCGACGTAGGCGAGGCACTCGCGCAGCGACATCGGCAGGCGGTTCGACGACGTCTCGGCACGCACCTCGCCGTCGTCCGACAGCCGCATCGGCAGATCGTCGTCGATCGAGAGCGCGCTGTCGATCCAGGGCCCGAGCGGGGTGTACCCCTGCCCCGACTTCGACTCGAAGTTGCGGGGATCGAACGCGGCGCGATCGGGGCTCGACAGATCGTTCACCGCGGTGATGCCGAGGACGTACTCGTGCGCCGTCTCGACGGTGAGACCCGTCGTGTCGCGACCGATCACCACCGCCACCTCCGCCTCGGCCACCGTCACGCCGGCGTCCCGGCGCAGTCGGACGGGGGCTCCGGATGCCGTGACCGTGCGCGGACTCTTCAGCCACGCCTGCACGGGAGAGGCGTGGTCCGGTCCGTTCTGCGCGATGCCGACGACGACCGTGGGCACGCACGGGGCCAAGAGGACCCCCGTGATCGCGTCACCCTCGTCGGCGGGGATGACACCCGCCTCGAACGCGGCGAAGGGGTCGCCGATCGGGACGAAGGTCGTGCCCTCGACGCGGACCGTGCGCGGCCCCTGGGCCGTCTTGAGTCGAGCGATCCGCATCAGCGCACCGCCTCGGCGACCTCGGCGCGGAACACGCTCGGGGGTCCCGCGGGGAGCGCCGGCGCCCCCACCAGGCTGCCGACGCTCCCCCGCTCGTCGCGCGTCACCGGATCGTCCGGACGGTCACGGTCGTGGCATCCACGCCCTCGCCGGCTTCTTCGCGCGAGACCTTGATCGCATCGTCGGTGCGCGTGAGGTCGCGGCGCAGCGTCTCGGGCACGAGGAAGGTCGATGCGGTGGTGATGAGAGCCAGGGTGCCCATGTAGATCGCCAGCAGCAGCCAGTTCGCCCCGCTCACGGCGATGATGTACGCGCCCAGGACTCCGGCGAGGCCACCGGCGAGCACCGCGGAGATCTCACGGGCCATCGCGACACCGAGGTAGCGGTGACGGTTGCCGAAGAGCTCGGGGAGCATCGCGCACTGGGGTCCGAGCATCGAGTTGACGGCGACGCCGATGCCGATCGCGATGACCGCGATGGTGATCGGGTAGCTGCCGAGCGAGATCAGCCACCAGGCCGGGAAGGTGAAGACCAGCATGAACACCGCGCCCATGCGGTAGACCGTGCGGCGCCCCATGCGGTCGGACAGGGCACCCGAGAGCGGGACCGAGAAGACGCCGATGAGCGAGCCGAGGGTGACACCCCAGGTGAGCAGGCTGCGGTCGGCCTGGCCGCCGACCGAGGCGACGAAGAAGGTCAGCGCGAGCGTGTTGAACATGTACGACCCGCCGTTCTCGGCCATGCGCAGGCCGATGCCGACGATGATGCCCGGCAGACCCCGCGTGAAGATGTCGCGGATCGGGCGCTCGGCGATCTGATCGTGCTTCTCGAGCTCGATGAAGGTCGGCGTCTCACGCAGGCGCATGCGGATGAACAGCGCGAGCAGGATCAGCACGAACGAGGCCAGGAACGGCACGCGCCAGCCCCAGCTGAGCAGCTGGTCTTCGGGCAGCAGCGAGATGAGGCTGAAGACGACCGCCGCCAGGAGGGTTCCCGCCTGGATGCCGATGAAGGGCAGGGCCGAGAAGAAGCCGCGGCGCTTGACCGGGGCGTACTCGGCCATCAGGACCGTGGCCCCGGCCTGCTCGGCGCCGGCGCCGAAGCCCTGCAGCAGACGCATGATCACGAGGAGGATCGGCGCGAGGACGCCGACCGCCTCGTACGTCGGCAGCAGGCCGATCGCCGTGGACGCTCCGCCCATCAACAGGATCGTGATGACCAGCACCCACTTACGGCCGAGCTTGTCGCCGAGGACGCCGAAGAACAGACCGCCGAAGGGACGGGCGAGGAAGCCCACGCCGTAGGTCGCGAAGGCCGCGACCGTGGCGAGGGCGGGGTCGTCCTGCGAGAAGAACAGGACGTTGAAGATCAGGGCCGTCGAGAGGCCGTAGAGCGCGAAGTCGAAGTACTCGAGCGCGCTGCCGATGCTCGAGGCGAGCGTGGCGCGGCGGAGGTTCGCTGCGTATTCGGGGTCATCCGTCGGCTGCGTCGTCGTGGTGGATGAAGTGGTCACGGCCATCTCCTTCGATCGGCTGGGGTCTTGCGACTGGGCCGACTGTACCAACGGAGTGGACGGAGTTCAATATATTGGACAGAATCCGAACGACACCGTGCCCGGGTCCGCGGGTTTGGGGCGTGATTCGTCGTTCGGGGCGGAGATTCTCCGCCCCGAACGACGGAATCCGCCCCGAACCCCGGAGGCGCAGCGCAGAGACCAATCCGCGCGTACGGCGGGGCCGAGCGCATCGAGCAGATCGGCGGCGCGGCGGGTCGACGAAGGCGAGACGGGCTGACGGGTTGGCCGGCGACGCAGGTCAGCGCCCGCGCCGAGCGGAGCGGTCGGCCCGCGTCGGGTCAGCGACCGCGGGACGCGCTGAACGGGTTGGTCAGCGCCGCGGCGGCCTCGCGCAGCGCGGCGCCGACGCGCGCGATGCGCTCGGGCGTGGCATCCGCCACCGGAAGACCCACGCCCAGAGCCAGCTGCGGGTCGCCGGGCGCCCACCCCTCGAGAGGGACGGCGACCCCCACGATGCCGCGGAACGACTCCTCTTCGTCGACCGACCAGCCGCGCTCGCGCGAGGCGGCGATCTTGGCGATCACCGCATCGACGTCGAGGGTGCTGTGGTCGGTGAGCTTGGGCAGCGGGCGGCCGCGCGTGAGGAGAGCCCGCACGTCGTCGTCGGTGCGCGTCATCAGCAGCGCCCGGCCCGTCGCCGAGAGCGCCGCCGGGAGGCGCGAGCCGAGGGGCGTGCCCATGCGGATCGATCGAGACCCCTCGTAGCGGGCGAGGTAGAGGGCGTCGGCGTCATCGAGCACCGCGACCTGCACGAGCTCGGCCGCGAGCACCGGCGACGACTCGCACACAGCGTAGAACTCGCGCACCTGATTGAACTGCGCGGCGAAGGCGCCGCCGAGTTCGGCGGTGCGGATGCCGAGACGGTAGCCGAGGGGGACGCGCTCGATCATGCGCGCTGCTTCGAGCGAGAGGCAGATGTTCGCCGTCGACGACTTCGCCAGGCCCAGGCCCGCGGCGAGCTCGGTGAGGGTCAGGGTGCGCCCCGCCTCGGCGAGCAGGCCCAGGAGTCGGATGCTGCGCCCCACGGCCGGTGCCGGATCACGCGCGATCTCACTCACGTCGTCGTCGCTCACCGCGGCCCCCTCATCTTGCCGGCGTCACAGGTCGCGACACCTCAGTAGAACTCGACCGTATCGACAACCGCTCGCATCGGCTCGCCGTCGAGCAGGCGCGTGGCGTTCTCCGCGAAGCGGCGGGCGATGCGCTCCTCTTCTTTACTGCTGAGCGCGGCGGTGTGCGGGCTCACCAGGACCGACGGATGCCGCCACAGCGGCGAATCCTCGGGAAGGGGCTCCACCTCGAACACGTCGAGCGCGGCGAACGACACCCGGCCGTCGTCGAGGGCGGCGAGCAGGGCTTCTTCGTCGATCACGGTGCCCCGCCCCACGCTGGCGAGGATGACGCCGGGCTTCACCGCGGCGAGCACGTCGGCGCCGATGAGGTGGTGCGTCTCGTCCGTGCCGGGAAGGGTGACGACGATGGCATCCACCTCGGCGACGGCCGCGACGAGGTCGTCGAGCGGAACGAGTCGGTCGACCCCCTCGACGGGGGCTCCACTGCGGGTGGTCCCCCACACCTCGGCACCCAGGGCGTGGAAGCGTCGGGCGCACTCGGCGCCGATTCCGCCGAGGCCGACCACGAGCACGGTCATCTCGTCGACCTGGCGCATCTCCCAGCGTTCGCTCCAGTGCTTCTCGGCCTGGTCGCGCGCGAGGCGAGGCAGGCCCTTGGCCCCGGCCATCACCCCGAAGACCGCGAACTCGGCGAGGGGGCCGCCGTGCACGCCCGCGCTGGTGGTGAAGGTGACGCGATCGAGGGCCTCGCGGTCGAGATCGGCGGCCTTGACCTGTCCCCCGCCTCCGGCGGCGGTCGTCATCACCCAGCGCAGACGCGGGTTCGCCGCGACCGTGCGGGCGAGGGCGGCGGGGTCGACGTCGGGGATGCCGAAGAGCGCCTCCGCGGAATCGACCATCTCGTCGAAGGCCCGCTGCTGTTCGGCGGTACGCTCGTGGTCCGGGTCGCCCGACCAGTCGGCCGGTCCGCGCATCGGGTGCGTGAGCGAAGGATCGCGCACGAGCTCGAGACGCGGCTCGAGGCGTTCGATGAGCCGGCAGTGCTCTTCTTTCAGGGGCACCGCGACCACCGCGCGAAGACTGGACCGTGTCGACATCGTCGTCATTCCCTTCGCCGCCGCGGGTGGACCGCGACGGTCTCTTTCGAATTCTGTTCACCATATTGAACCCTGTACAACCTGTTGTCCAGCCGGTATGTTCGGTTCATGACAACGCTCGATGACGTGCGACTCGGCGTGTGGGGCCTCGGCGCCATGGGCGAGCCGATGGCCTCGCACCTGCTCTCCGCCCGCGCATCCCTCACCGTTCACGCGCGGCGCGAGAGACCCGGTCTCACCGGAGCCGGAGCCGTCTGGGCTCCCACCGCCCGCGAGCTGGCGGAGGCGACGGATGCCGTGCTGGTGATGCTCCCCGACCTCCCCCAGCTCGAAGAGCACCTCGACGGCCCCGACGGGCTGCTCGCCGGCGTCGGCGGACGGGACTTCCTGCTCCTGATCGGGTCGACGTCGTCGCCCGTCGGCGTCCGCGAGCTCGCCGATCGGCTGCCCGACGGCATCCGGATCGTGGACTGCCCCGTGTCGGGCGGCGAAGACGGCGCGAAGGCCGGGACCCTGTCGATCATGCTCGGCGGCGACGAGGCCGACACCGATCGGGCGGCCGCCCTGCTCGCCCCGTGCGGCACCCCCGTGCGGCTCGGGCCCCTCGGCGCGGGCGAGGTGGCGAAGGCCTGCAACCAGATGGTGGTGGCGGCGACGATCCTCGCGCTGGGCGAGGCGACCGAGCTGGCCGCGCGATCCGGCGTCGACCCCGCCGCCCTCTGGGAGCTGCTCGGCGGCGGGTACGCCGGGTCGAACCTGCTGCAGAGCCGACGCGAGAAGCTCGTCACCGGCGACGACTCCCCCAGCGGCGTCGCCTCGTACATGGTGAAAGACCTGCGCTTCGCCGCCGACATCGCCGAGGCCACCTCCACGTTGCCCGCTCTGCTGCCCGCGCTGCGCGCCGCCTTCGACGAGATCGTCGAGCGCGACCTGGGCGACCGCGACATCGCCGTGACGCGCCGGTTCACCGCCGAACGCAGCTCCTGACGCGGGAACCACTCCGAAAATGACGAAGCGGAGCGACCCGAGGGCCGCTCCGCTTCGTCGTATCAGTCAGAGGGCGAAGACGACCTTGCCCGACCGCTCGGAGTCGCGCGCGACGGCGAAGGCCTCGTCGGCATCCGTCACCGCGAACTCGTGCGTGATCGCACTCTCGATCGCCGGGTTCGCCGCGAGCAGCTCCACGGCCGCGTCGATCTCGTCGCGGAAGCGGAAGGCACCGAAGTAGCGCACCTCCTTCGAGATGAACGGCGCGAGGTTCACGGGCCGCGCGTCGTCGGGCAGCATGCCGACCTGCACGACCGTGCCGCCCGCGCGCACCGCCTTCAGGGCCGTGGAGATCGAGACGGGCACGCCCGAGCATTCGAGGACCACCGCGTAGGCACCGGCCTCGACGGCCTCGGTCGAGACGTCGATCGTCGCCTGGGCGCCGAGGGCCCGAGCGCGTTCGAGAGGACCCGCGAGCACATCGGTCGCGGTGACGCGCGCCCCCGCGGCGGTGGCTGCGGCGACGGCCATCAGGCCGATGGGCCCGGATCCGGTGACCAGCACCTCGAGACCCTCCACCGGGCCCGCCTTGCCGAGGGCGTGCAGAGCGACAGCGAGCGGCTCGGCGAGCACGGCCCGACGCACCGGCAGCTCGGTCGGCAGCGGGCGCACCATGCCGCTCTCGACGATCAGGTACTCGGATGCCGCGCCCTGGGTGTGCGGCCAGGTGGAGGCACTGCCGAGGTACGAACCCCCGGGCCACAGGTGCGGAGCGTCTTCGATGCCCTCGCGCGGCGTGCCGAACCGAGCGGGGTGCACGGTCACGGGCGTTCCCGGAGCGAGCGCCCCCGAGGGGTCGAGATCGACCGTGCCGGAGAGCTCGTGCCCGGGCACGAGCGGCTCGCGCACCACGAACGCGCCGTTGGCGCCGTCGAAGAAGTAGTGCAGGTCGGATCCACAGATGCCGACGTAGGCGACCCGCAGACGGACCTGGCCCTCCTCCGGCTCGGGGACGGCGACCTCGCGCACGGCGGCGGTGCGAGCCGACTCGATCAGCAGCGATTTCATGGTGTGCTCCTCCACGATCAGACGACCGCCGTCATTCCGCCGTCGACGAAGATGTTCTGCCCCGACACGAAGCTCGAGGCGTCGGACGCCAGGAAGAGCAGCGCCCCGCGCAGCTCGTCGAAGTCGCCCCAGCGGGCGGCCGGCGTGCGCTGGGTCAGCCAACGAGTGAACTCGGGGTCGTCGACGAGGTCGCGGTTCATCTCGGTCGCGAAGTACCCCGGGCTGAGGGCGTTGACCTGGATGCCGTGGCGCGCGAGGTCGGCCGCCATGCCGGCGGTCAGCTGCGCGACGCCGCCCTTGGTGGCCGAGTACGGCGCGATCGTCTGGCGCGCCAGGCGCGACTGCACCGAGGCGACGTTGACGACCTTGCCGGAGCCGCGCGCGACCATCGCGGGGGTGACGAAACGCGAGACGTAGAAGACGCCCGACAGGTTGGCCGCGACGATGTCGTCCCAGTCCGACACCGCGAACTCGTGGATCGGCGCGCGGCGCTGGACGCCGGCGTTGTTGACGAGGATGTCGGGCACGCCGACCGCCTCCACGACTCCCCCGGCCGCGGCCTCGACGGCCGCGGCATCCGTGACGTCGAACACGACGGCGTGGGCGGGGCGACCCGACAGCTCCTCAGCCTCGGCGCGGGTGCGCTCCACGGCATCCGCGTCCCGACCGTGCACGATCACGCGGGCGCCGCCGCGCGCGAGGGTGAGGGCCAGCGCGCGGCCGAGGCCCCGCGACGAGCCGGTGACGAGCGCGAGCCGATCGGAGACGTCGAACAGGTCGGCGTTCGAGCCCGTCACAGCAGCGCCCCGATGCCGAAGACGGCCAGGGCGCGCTGGGGCGCAATGTCGAGTGTGTCAGTCCAGTCGTCCATGAGATCTCCGTTGATTCGAGGCGTCGGACGCGTTGCGGGAATGCCGTCAGCCCTGCGCCCTGCGAAGCGGTCGTCGCATCTTTGCATAATAATCATATCTTTGCCAAGATTAGGTCGTACCTAAGACCCGAGGAGGGGTAATGGCTCGAGCGACGCACGGCTCGCTGGTCGACGCGATCGGCATCCGCATCGTCGACGGCGATCTGCCGCCCGGTACCGTCCTGACCCTCGCCGCCCTCGAGGCCGAGTACGCCGTTTCGCGCACCGTCGTGCGCGAGGCCGTCCGCTCCCTCGAAGCGCTGGGCCTCCTGTCCCAGCGCCGCCGCGTCGGACTCACCGTGCGCGAGCCCGAGCACTGGAGCGCCCTCGACACCCGCCTCATCGGGTGGCAGCTCGCAGGTCGCCGGCGCGACCAGCTGATCGTCAACACCACCGAGCTCCGCGCGGCGGTCGAACCCGTCGCCGCCCGCCTGAGCGCTCGGCGCGCCACCGACATCCAGCGCGGCGAGATTCTGCGTCTGGCCGACGAGCTCGCCCGCCTCGGTGCGGCCGGCCTCGGCAACTCCCCCGAGTACCTCGCGGCCGACATCGCCTTCCACGACCTCATCCTCATCTCGAGCGGCAACCTCATGCTGGCCGCCGCCCGCGCCCCCATCGCCGCCGCGATCGGGGGACGAGCGATGCACGGGCTCACCCCGGGGGTCCCGAACCCCGACGCCCTCGACAACCACGTCGCCACGGCCGAGGCCATCGGACGCGCCGACGCCGACGCCGCCGAGGAGCACACGCGCCTGTACGTCGCCGCCGTGCTCACCGAAGTGCGCCGCACCATCTGATTCCGACCCGTCCGCTTTCGACGAAGAGAGATTCCATGACCGCTCCCGTTCCCGTCCTGGTCTTCATGGGCCCCGCCGGCACCGGCAAGTCCACCGTCGCCGGCATGCTCGCCGGCCGTCTCGGCTGGGACTTCCAAGAGGGCGACGACCTGCATCCCGCCGAGAACGTCGCCAAGATGGCATCCGGTCACGCCCTCACCGACGACGACCGCTGGCCCTGGCTCGACCGCGTCGCCGCGTGGATCGACGGGCGGATCGCCGCCGGTCGCCCGGGCATCATCACGTGCTCGGCCCTCAAGCACAGCTACCGCGACGTGCTGCGCCGCGACGACGTCACCTTCGTGCTGCTGATGGGCGACCCGAAGCTCGTTCTCGAGCGCCTGCTGCGCCGCCAGGGCCACTACATGCCGCCCTCGCTGCTCACCTCGCAGTTCGAGACGCTGGAGATGCCGGATGCCGACGAGCAGGCGATCCGCGTCGACCTCGACCTGACCCCGGCCGAGCAGGTGCAGGAGGTCATCGACCTGCTTCAGCTCACCCATACCCCCTCCTGAAACACACGCGGGCCGAGCCGATAAAGTGGCGGAGGCGGCCCGCGTGAGCCCGCCCACCCCTTCCTCGCACCTGAACACGGAGCAACGAATGACGTCGACCCCCTCCCCGACCGGACCCTCGAGCGACCAGGATCAGGCCCCGCACACGGCCGCACAGGTGCACGAGGGTGCACCCGGCATCGAAGAGGTGGATCGTCCCACCGCCGAGGCCGACTCCCGCCCCCAGGGCGAGGGCGACGGCCGCGCCAACATCGGCGTCGTGGGCCTCGCGGTCATGGGCTCGAACCTCGCCCGCAACCTCGCGAGCCGCGAGGGCAACACGGTTGCGATCTTCAACCGCAGCAAGGACAAGACCGAGCACGTGCTCGAGCAGCACCCCGAAGCGAACTTCGTCGCCTCGTTCTCGTACGAGGACTTCGCCGCGTCGCTGTCGAAGCCGCGCACCGCGATCATCATGGTCAAGGCCGGCCGCCCCACCGACTTCGTCATCGACGAGCTCGTCAAGGTCTTCGAACCCGGCGACATCATCGTCGACGGCGGCAACGCGCTGTTCACCGATACTATCCGCCGCGAGAAGGCCGTGCGCGACACCGGCATCAACTTCGTCGGCATGGGCGTCTCGGGCGGCGAAGAGGGTGCCCTCCGCGGCCCCTCGATCATGCCCGGCGGCTCCGACGAGGCCTGGGCCACGCTCGGCCCGATCCTGAAGTCGATCGCCGCGGTCGCCGAGGGCGAGCCCTGCGTCACGCACGTCGGCCACGACGGCGCCGGCCACTTCGTCAAGATGGTGCACAACGGCATCGAGTACGCCGACATGCAGCTCATCGCCGAGGCCTACGACCTCATTCGCCGCGCCACGGGCAAGAGCCCGGCCGAGATCGCCGACGTGTTCGCCGAGTGGAACCGCGGCGAGCTCGAGTCGTACCTCATCGAGATCACCGCCGAGGTGCTGCGCCAGACCGACGCCGACACGGGCAAGCCCCTCGTCGACGTGATCCTCGACCAGGCCGGCGCCAAGGGCACCGGCGCGTGGACCGTGCAGACCGCCCTCGACCTGGGCGTGCCCGTGTCGGGCATCGCCGAGGCCACCTTCGCGCGGTCGCTGTCGAGCCACCCCGAGCAGCGCTCGGTCTCGCGCGAGCTCCCCGGCCCCTCGGGCACCGAGGTGCTGTCGGGAGAGGACGCCGACGCGTTCATCGAGCAGGTGCGCCTGGCGCTGTACGCCTCGAAGATCGTCGCCTACTCGCAGGGCTTCGACGAGATCCGCGCCGGTGCCGCCCAGTACGACTGGAGCATCGACCTGGGTGCCGTATCGAAGATCTGGCGCGGCGGCTGCATCATCCGCGCGCAGTTCCTCAACCGCATCGCCGAGGCGTACGACGCCGAGGCCGAGCTGCCGGTGCTGCTGACCGCTCCGTACTTCGTCGAGGCGCTCGGCCGCGCGCAGGACGCGTGGCGCCACATCGTGTCGCTGTCGGCTGCCAGTGGCATCCCGGCCCCCGCCTTCAGCTCGTCGCTGGCGTACTACGACGGCCTGCGCGCCGAGCGTCTGCCCGCCGCCCTCATCCAGGGCCAGCGCGACTTCTTCGGTGCGCACACCTACCGCCGCATCGACAAGGAGGGCACGTTCCACACCCTCTGGTCGGGCGACCGCACCGAGATCGAAGCCGAAGACACCCACTGATCGCGGGATTCCGACAGTGACGAAGCGGCGGCGGGCATGGCTCGTCGCCGCTTCGTGCGTCTACGCGGTCGCGGTGTGGTGGATGACGCTGCGACCGTCGATCTACGACCCCGAGGTCGGCGGCCTGCTGGCCCGGGTCCTCGCGGCTCTGCAGCTGTCGCCCCTGACGTCGTGGATCACGTTCGACGTCGTGGAGTCGGCCTCGAACGTCGCGATGTTCGTGCCGCTCGGCGTGCTGGGGATCGCCTGGGGCGGGCGGTGGTGGCACGGCCTCGTGCTGGGGACGGCGGTGTCGAGCGCGATCGAGCTGTGCCAGCTGCTGTTCCTCCCCACCCGGGTGGCCGATCTGCGCGACGTCGCGGCGAACACCCTGGGCGCGGCGATCGGGGTGGGTCTGATGCTCGTTCTCAGCCGGGCGCGACGCAGCTCACAGCATTCCCATAACGCTCGCCATAGAAAGCTCATAGATACGAGCGCACAATGAGTTCCATGACCGCGACCGCCGCCGCCCCCGCCTTCACCCGCCCCGACGGGAGCGCCCTGCGCGTGCTCGTCGTCGATGACGAGCAGATGCTCACCGACCTGTTGTCGATGGCGCTGCGCATGGAGGGCTGGGACGTGCGCACCGCCGGCTCGGGCTTCGACGCCCTGTCGGCCGCCCGGGATTTCGAACCGGATGCCATGGTGCTCGATATCATGATGCCCGACCTCGACGGCATGGCCGTGCTGCAGCGCCTGCGCCATTCGGGCAACGACGTGCCGGTGCTGTTCCTCACCGCGAAGGACGCGGTCGCCGACCGCGTGGCCGGCCTCACCGCGGGCGGCGACGACTACGTGACGAAGCCCTTCAGCCTCGAAGAGGTCGTGGCGCGCCTGCGCGGCCTGATGCGTCGTGCCGGTACCGCCCTCACCCGCGACTCAGAGCCGATCCTGCGCGTGGGCGACCTGTCGCTGAACGAGGACAGCCACGAGGTCGTGCGCGGCGACCGCGAGATCGAGCTGACCGCGACCGAGTTCGAGCTTCTGCGCTTCCTCATGCGCAACCAGCGTCGCGTGGTGTCGAAGGCGCAGATCCTCGACCGCGTGTGGAACTACGACTTCGGCGGGCGCTCGAGCGTCGTCGAGCTGTACATCTCGTACCTGCGCAAGAAGATCGACGCGGGCCACGAGCCGCTGATCCACACCGTGCGCGGCGTCGGCTACATGATCAAAGCTCCGCAGTGAGCCTTCCCCCGCGCCCCGCTCCCCCCGTCCCGCCCGAGCCCCGCGAATCGCTGCGGGCGCGCCTGCGCCGACCGTGGACGCTGCAGGCGCGGTTGATGACCGCCGTGATCGGCATGGTCGCGTTCATCCTCGTGATGATCGGCATCTCCACCAGCGCGATCTTGAGCCAGGTGCTGTACACCAACCTCGACGCCTCGGTGACCGAGACGGCATCCGGCCTTCAACCCCGCGTCGTGTTCCAGGACACCGCCGACGAGGTGCTCGAATCGGGCCGGTTCCCGACCGGCACGCTTCTGGTGATGAACTCGCGCTCCGGCTACACGGCCGCCGTCGTCGCCGACGAGGGTGTGCGCGCCCTCTCGACCGACGACCTCGGGCAGATCGTCGATAGTCTGCGCACGGCCGACCCCACGCCGACGGTCGACCTGCCGAACCTCGGCGAGTACCTCGTGCGGCTGTACCCCACGCCGGGCAGCGACGCCGTCTTCCTGGTGGGCCTGCCCCTCTCGAACGTCACCGGCACGATCGGTGCGATCCTCACCACCGTCGCGCTCGTCACTGCCGGCGGTCTGCTCCTGCGGGCCGTCGTCATCGCCGTCGTGATCCGCCTCGGTCTGCGCCCCCTGCGCGCCGTGGCAGAGACGGCGACGCGTGTCGCCTCGTTGCGCATGGAAGAAGGCGACATCTCGATCGACGAGCGCGTGCCCGCTGACCTCGTCGACGAGCACACCGAGACGGGACAGGTGGCCGCCGCCCTCAACACCCTGCTCGATCGCGTCGACGCCTCGCTCACCGCGCGCCAGCGAAACGAGGAGCTCATGCGTCGCTTCGTCGCCGACGCGAGCCACGAGTTGCGCACCCCCTTGGCCTCCATCCGCGGCTTCAGCGAGCTGTCGCTGCGCGCGATGCGTCAGGCGCAGGACGACGAGAGCCGCCAGCGCACGGCCCTGGCCGTGGAGACCACCGAGCAGTCGCTCGAGCGCATCCAGGCCCAGTCGTTGCGGATGACCACGCTCGTCGAAGACCTGCTGCTGCTCGCCCGCCTCGACGAGGGGCAGGAGCTGGTCTACGGCTCGGTGGACCTCACGCGGCTCGCCGTCGAGGCCGTCGGCGACGCGCGCCCCGCCGGCCCGGACCACTCGTGGACGATCGACGTGCCCGACACCCCCGTCGAGCTCGCCGGCGACGCCTCACGCCTCCACCAGGTGATCGCGAACCTGCTCGCCAACGCCCGCACCCACACTCCCGCCGGGAGCGTGGTGAACGTCTCGGTCGCGCACGAAGGCGCCGAGGCGGTGCTGCGGGTGCACGACAACGGGCCCGGAATCGACCCCTCGGTCGCCTCGCAGCTGTTCGAGCGCTTCGCCCGCGGCGACCGCTCGCGCGACCGCAAGACCGGTGGCACGGGCCTGGGCCTGTCGATCGCGCGGGCGATCGTCGACGCGCACCGCGGCACGATCACGGTGACCAGTTCGCCCGGCGACACGACCTTCGAGGTGCGCCTCCCCGCCAAGCCGGCCGACCCCGCGGGCGCGGCGACGGCCTGAGACGTCCCGCGGACTCGGCGGGTCCGTTGCGGGCGCGGCGACGGCCTGAGCAGAAGACGGCTCCGGATGCCGAGACTCAGGCGCTCAGCGCTCGCCTCAGCCCCACAGCGGCTTCACCGACGGCGCGAGAGCGGCGATCCGCCCGCCGTCGAGGACGACCCGCGACTCGCCGATGCCGAACGCCGGCCACTGCACGACGAGTTCGAGCGGCCCCTCGGGGGGAAGCGGGTGGACCCAGAGCTGATTGCGCATCGTGTAGCGGTCGTCGTCACCGCTCCCGCTGCCGCCGTTGACGCGCATCGTGTGCCGGTCGGGGTCGGCGTCGAAGGGCGCACCGAAGCGATCCTCGGCGAACAGCCGCGTGCCGTCGCCGAGTACGAGACCCCAGCGCAGGCGATCGGGCGCGAGCGCGCCCCTCCCCCAGTGCTGCGCGAACATCTCATGCACCTGACGCCAGTCGCCTTCGTCGATCGAACCGCGCCGCAGGTGACGATCGATCAGCAGTTCGATGCCGTCGGAGAAGACCCGGACACCCGTCAGCGCGATGACGACGTTCTCTCCGCGCGCGATCACCTCGGACACGGCGAACAGCACGGGCAGCTCGTCGGCGGACGGCTCGAACGACGGGTTGCGCTCTCGACGCGGCTCGACGGGCGGCTCGGTGGCGGGCGGGTCGGCGGGGAAGAATCCGGGCTCCATGCCCCCACTCTCCCCGACGCCGGCCGCGCTCGCCACCTTCTTCGTCAGTACCCCGCGAACGCGTCGGTGGTCAGCGACTTCGCTTTCGACAGGGCCGGGGCGAGTGCGGAGATGAGCCGCGGCGGGCCCGACACATAAGCCGCGCGCTGCGCGAGGTCGGGCACCGCGCGCACGAGCGACGAGGCGTCGACGCGGTCCGGCCCCGCCCACTCCCAGCCCGCCGGCAGGTCACGCGGTTCGTCGCGCGAGAAGACGACGACGCGGATGCCGCTGGCGGCGATGTCGTCGCGGAACGCGAGCTCCTCGGCATCCGACACCACGTACACCAGCACGACGTCGCGCTGCTGATCGGTGGCCACGAGGTGACGCAGCTGCGAGACGAACGGCGTCACGCCGATGCCCGCCGCCACCAGCAGGACGGGTGCCGTGGGCCGCGACGGCAGCACGAAATCGCCCCACACGCCCGTCACCGCGAGGGTCGAGCCCGGCTCGACCGCCGCGAGGGCGCGTTTGTACGACGACTGCGAGCCGTCTTTGAAAGCGATCCGCACCTCGGGCAGGTCTTCGGGGGCCGAAGCGATCGAGAACTCGCGGCGGGTCCCGCGTCCGTCGGGCTTGCGGTGCGGCACGTCGAGCTCGAGGTACTGCCCGGGCGAGAACGAGAACGGACGCGCGGCGCGGAAGGTCAGCTCGCGCACCGTGGGGGTGAGGTCGCGGCGCCCCTCGACCTGCAGGCGCACGGCAGCGCGCAGGCAGAACAGGAAGGCCACGAGGTTGCCGACCAGCAGGGCGCGCTCCTGACCGAGCGTGACCTCGCCGACGGGGATCGGCCAGCCGGCGAGCACGCCCACCAGCACCGCCACGACGTACTGCTGCATCCGCCGCGGCGGCAGGGTCAGGGGCTCCGACAGCATGAACGCCCCGAGGAACAGGAACGGCGACGAGAACGCCACCTGCAGCAGCACGCTCGGCACATCGACGGGGAAGCCCGCCGCCTGGAACTGCACGCTCGTGCGCGTGAACGCCACCGCCATCGCGACGCCCCAGAAGACCACGACGATCGGGAGCTTGTCGGTGCGCAGCAGCAAGAGCACCCCGAGCACGAGCACGGGCGCAGCGAGCCACGGCGACCCCACCCACCACGCCGAGGAGCCCAGGTCGGGCGCCCAGATGCTGACGATCGTGAGCACCGACGCGCCGGTGGCAGCCGGGTTGAAGATGTGCCGGCCCCGCCACACGAGGAGGTACTTCGACGCGGATGCCACGACCCCGGCCAGCGCGAGTCCGGCGAGTCCCACCGGCTCGAGCGTGGGCCGCAGCACGAACAACAGGATCGCGGCCGTGATGAGCGAGGACTCCACACGCCGCGGCATCCGGAGCACGCCCTGCGCGACCAGGTCCGTCGCCACGCACGCGAGGGCGAGCACGACGGCGCTCGCGACCAGTTCGAGCGGCTCGGGGACGACGAGGCCGGCGAACGACAGCACGAGCGAGATCACCGCGAGCAGGCCGAGAGAGGCCATGACCAGGCGGTACATCGACACGCGGCCGATCAGACCGAGCACGCGGGTCGAGCCCGCGGTGAGCGTGACGCTCATGAGAACACTTCTCCTTCGAATCCGGGCGACCACTCCACGCGGCCGTCGGTGCGCATGCGAACCCACTGCGCGTTCCACGAGGCCGCGAGGCGCGGGCCACCGTCGAAGAACAACGCGGTGGCCAGGGCGTCGGCGTGCATCGCGGTGTCGGCGAGGGCCCAGGTCGCCGCGAACGCGTTCACCGGCGCACCGGTGCGGGCGTCGAGAACGTGGTGCAGGCCCTCGCCCCACGCGCGACGGTTGATGGCCGAGGCCGCCAGCGCGCCATCGGTCACGGTGGCGATACCGATCGCGCGCGAGGCGTCGTACGGGTGCTCGAGACCGACCCGCACGGGCTCCCCGCGAACGGCCAGATCGCCCGAGGCGTCGACGACGACATCGCCCTCCACGTGGGCGGTGACCACGTCGAGCACCAGGTCGACGAGTCGCCCCTTGCCGAGAGCACCGACGTCGATCGTGGCCGGGGCGCCCAGCGACAGCGTGTCGCCCCAGGTGAGCAGATCGCGCCACGCGGGCGCGGGCTGCGGCCCTCCCCACGGGGCGAGGGTGAGGCGCGCGTCGTAGCCGAGGCGCGCCAGCGCGTCGCCGACCAACGGGTTCACGGCCCCGGCGGTCGCCTCGTCGAGCTCGCGGTAGAGCGAGAGCATGGCATCCGCGTCGCTCGGAGCGGGAACGGATGCCGCGCGCCCCTCGGCCAGCTCCGACACGAGCGAGTCGGCACGGAACCTCGACCATTCGCGGTCGAAACGCTCGATGACGGCCGACACGGCGTCGCGGGCGACCGTGGGCAGCTCGGCCGCCGTGTCGATCGCCCACGACGTGCCGATCGCGTCGAACGCCCAGGTCGAGGCCGTCGCGGTCGGGGTGACCATGATCGTCAGGCCTTGGCCTCGGTCTTGATCGTGTCGACCGCCTTGTTGAAGCCGCCGCTGGTCAGCGACGAACCGGCGACCTTGCTGACCGACAGCTCGTCGAGCTTCTTGCCGACGACCTCGCTCTGGATGCCGCCGATGAACTCGCCCTGGTAGCGCTTGGATTCCGCGGCCTGGGGGTCTCCGGTCACCTCAACGGCGGTGACGGTGTCGCCGGCCACCGTGAGGGTGACGTCGATCGTCTCGACGCTCTCGGGGGTCGCGTACTGCCCGGTGGCCTCGTACGTGCCGTCCTTGTACGCACCCGACGTGCTCGAGGCGTCGGCGGCCGCGCTGGTCGACGGCGCCGAGCTCGCCGCGGGGGCGGCCTCGCTCGCGGCGGGGGCCGCGGCGTCCGACGTGCCGCCGGAGCAGCCGGCGAGCGTGACGATGCCGGCCACGCCCAACAGGGCGGTTCCGACGCGGACGGGACGGGGTACGGCTGTGGTGCGGATCATGAGGGTCCTCCTTCGGTCGTGCCTCGCGGCTCGGTCGAGCTCACGCTAGGGACACGACCTTGACGGCGAGCGGGTTCACACATTTGTGCCACCTGTGAGCGCTCGGTGCGCCGTCGTGCGGACGAGACGGTCGACACGCCCCCTCGCTAGCCGTCGGGACCGGCGTGTCGGCCCCGGAGTCCGCACGACGGCGCACGCGCGGCCTTCGAACGAACCCAGCCGCCTCCCCCGGAGGGCAGGCGGCTGGGAATGGTCGATCGGGAACTTGCTACGCGTCGCCGCCGAACATGCTCGTGACCGAGCCGTCTTCGAAGACCTCGTGGATCGCGCGCGCCAGCAGCGGCGCGATCGGCAGGACGGTGAGCCGGTCGAACCGACGCTCGGCGGAGATCGGGATGGTGTCGGTGACGACGACCTCGTCGATCGCGGGATCCTGCAGACGCTCGGTGGCCGGGTCGCTGAAGATCGCGTGCGTCGCCGCGACGATGACCTTGCGGGCACCCGACGCCTTGAGCGCCTGGGCGGCCTTCTGGATCGTGCCGCCGGTGTCGATCATGTCGTCGACGAGCAGGCAGGTGCGGCCCTTCACGTCACCGACGATCTCGTGCACCGAAACCTGGTTGGCGACCTTCGGGTCACGACGCTTGTGGATGATCGCCAGGGGCGCGCCCAGGCTGTCCGACCAGGTGTCGGCCACGCGCACGCGGCCCATGTCGGGCGAGACCACCGTGAGGGTCTCGCGGTCTTCGGTCGACAGGCCCTGCTCGAAGTGCTCGAGCAGCACCGGCTTGGCGAAGAGGTGGTCGACGGGACCGTCGAAGAAGCCCTGGATCTGCGCGGCGTGCAGGTCGACGCTCATGACGCGGTCGGCGCCGGCGGTCTTGAGCAGGTCGGCGACGAGGCGCGCGCTGATGGGCTCGCGGCCGCGACCCTTCTTGTCCTGACGCGAGTACGGGAAGTACGGGGCGACCACCGTGATGCGCTTGGCCGAGGCGCGCTTGAGCGCGTCGAGCATGATGAGCAGCTCCATGAGCCACTCGTTGACCGGAGGGCCGAACGACTGGATGACGAACACGTCGCAGCCGCGGATCGACACCTCGAAGCGGGTGTAGATCTCGCCCGAGGCGAAGGTGCGGTGCTCGGTGGGGGCGAGCTCGGTGCCCAGGTGCTGCGTGACCTGCGCGGCGAGCTCGGGGTGCGACCGACCCGAGGCGACGACGAGCCGCTTCTTGGTCTTGGCGACGAGCCCGGGGGCGATGCCGTTGTCGCGGTCGAGGTCTACACGATTCTTCTTACGAGCCATCGGCCGCTTCCTGTTCAGCCCGAGCCCGCGCAGCCACGTCGGCCGCAGCGGTGCCCGGTCGGTTCTTCTCGACCCACCCCTCGATGTTGCGCTGGGGGGACACGCTGAGCGCCAGAGCACCGGCCGGAACGTCCTTGCGGATGACCGCACCGGCACCTGTCTTGGCACCGGCTCCAATCGTAACCGGCGCGACGAAGACGTTGTGCGATCCGCTGTGAACCTGGTCGCCGATGACGGTGCGGTGCTTGGCGACATCGTCGTAGTTCGCGGTGATCGCGCCGGCGCCGAGGTTGACCCCGCGGCCGATCTCGGTGTCGCCGATGTACGACAGGTGGGGCACCTTGCTGCCCTCGCCGATCGAGGAGTTCTTCACCTCGACGAAGGTGCCGACCTTACCGTTCACGCCGACGCGCGCGTTGGCGCGGAGGTAGGCGAACGGGCCGACGGTGGCGCCGGCCTCGACGACCGCGAGCGTGCCGTCGGTGCGGGTCACGGTGGCGTTCTCGCCCACCTCGCAGTCGGTCAGGCTCGTGTCGGGGCCGATGGTCGCGCCCGAGGCGATGGCTGTGGCGCCGCGCACGTGCGTGTTCGGCAGGATCGTGACGTCGGGGGCGAGCGTCGCGGTGACGTCGATCCACGTGGTGGCGGGGTCGACGACGGTGACGCCCTCGAGCTGCCAGCGGCGCACCGTGCGCGCGTTGAGGGTGCGGCCGGCCTCGGACAACTGCACGCGGTCGTTCACGCCGAGCGCCGCGGAGGCGTCGCGGGTGACGGATGCCGCGACCCCGAGCTCGGCCTCGCGCAGCAGGGCGACGACGTCGGTGAGGTACTTCTCGCCCTGCGCGTTGGCGGTGCCCACGCGCGCGAGCTGCGTGCGCAGCGGTGACGCCTGGAACACGTACACGCCGACGTTGATCTCGGTGACCGCGGCCTCTTCGGCCGAGGCGTCCTTCTGCTCGACGATGCGGCTCACGCCGTCGGTGTGATCGCGCAGGATGCGGCCGTAGCCGAAGGGCTCGTCGACGCGCGCGCTCAACAGCGTCACGGCGGTCCCGCCGGAGCGGTGGGTGGCGAGCAGCTCGGTGAGGGTGCCGGTCTCGAGCAGCGGGACGTCGGCACTGAGCACGAGGACGTCGCCCTCGAAGCCGTCGAGCGCGTCGAGGGCGACCTCGACCGCGCGCCCCGTGCCGGGCACCTCGTCCTGATCGACGACGACGACGCCGGGAGCGAGCTCCGACACCGTCTCGGCGACGAGCTCGCGCTCGTGCCGCACGACGACGACGATGCGCGCCGGGTCGAGCGAGGCGGCGGTGTCGAGCACGTGCCCGACGAGCGGGCGACCGCCCACCGGATGCAGCACCTTGGGGGTGCGCGACTTCATACGGGTGCCTTGACCCGCGGCGAGGACGACGACGGCCAGCTCGGTCGATGATGTCATGCTCCGCCGCCAGGATTCGAACCTGGACCTAACAGCTCCAAAGGCTGTCGTGCTGCCGTTACACCACGGCGGACCGCGCCCGAGGGCACCGGTCAAGTCTGCCAGACGCGGGCCCCACCGATGAGGGGCGCGCTGTCGCGACGCGGTGGGCTGGCCATAATGAGAGCGTGAGCACGAGCCAGGACAGCGACGAGGTCGACCGCATCGTCGAGGCCTGGATGCGTCAGCGCCCCGACCTCGACTTCTCGCCCCTCGAGGTGCTCTCCCGCGTCGCGCGCCTGTCGCGCCATCTCGACATCGCCCGCAAAGAGGCCTTCCGCCGCAGCGACATCGAGTCGTGGGAGTGGGACGTGCTCTCGGCCCTGCGCCGCGCGGGCGAGCCGTACCAGCTGAGCCCCAAGCAGCTGCTGCAGCAGACCCTCGTCTCGAGCGGCACGATGACCAACCGCATCGATCGCTTGGTGGCCCGCCGGTTCGTGCGCCGCGAGGCCGATCCCGGCGACGGACGCAGCATCCTGGTCACGCTCACCGAAGACGGACGCGTGCGGGTGGATGCCGCGATCACGCGCCTGGTCGACGCCGAGGCCCTGCTGCTCGACGGGCTCGCCCGCAACGACCGCGACCGCCTCGCCACGCTGCTGCGCAAGCTCAGCCTGGGGTTCGACGCGTGAGCGCGCCGACGGACGCCCCCACCCGCTGGCAGCGGGTGAAGTCGTGGTTCGACGTACGCTTCCGCTCCCCCGCCGCCATCTACGGCCTCATCGTGTTCGCGGCGTTCGTGACCATCGCCGACGACCACGCCGATTCCGTCGGCGAGGTGCTGCTGAGCGCCGCCACCTCGCTCGTCGTCTTCTTCATCGCCCACGTGTTCGCCCACACGCTCACCGAGCACGCCGATCACGGTCTGCGGCACGCGACCCGCGAGGGCATGCGGCACGGCGCGGGCATGCTCTACGCCTCGGTCCCCTCGGTGCTCGTGCTGCTCATCGCGGGCGCGACGGGCGTGTCGGTCGACGACGCGGCCGACCTGAGCATGTGGTCGACCTTCATCGTGCTCGCCCTGCTGGGCTACAACGCCTACCGCCGTCGCGGCGCGGGCCTCGCGGGCCGACTGCTCGGGGCGTTCGCCACCGCGTGCCTGGGGGTCTTCATCGTGCTACTGGAGTACGCGATCCACTGACGCGCACGAAGGCGGTTCCGGATGCCGTCAGCCGATCGTCTCGGTGAGCTCGAACCACCGCATCTCGAGCTCGTCGCGCTCGCCCTCGAGAGCGGAGATGCGCTGCATCTCCTTGCCGAGCCCCTCGTAGTCCGCCTGGTCGTGGTCGACGAGCGCGGCCTTGGCCTTGTCGATCTGCTGCTGCAGCTTCTCGATGCGCCGCTCGGTGGCAGAGGCCTCCTTCTGCGCGGCACGGAGTTCCGCGCCCTGCAGGCCCGGAGTCGAGGCGGAACCGCCGGTCGACGCGGACCGCGTCGGCTCGGCATCCTGCATCGCCCGAAGACGGAGGTATTCGTCGACTCCTCCGGGGAGGTGCCGGAGCTTGGCGTCGAGGATCGCGTACTGCTGGTCGGTGACGCGCTCGAGGAAGTAGCGGTCGTGCGAGACGACGAGGAGGGTGCCCGACCACGAGTCGAGCAGGTCTTCCATCGCAGCGAGCATGTCGGTGTCGAGGTCGTTGGTGGGCTCGTCGAGGATCAGCACGTTCGGCTGGTCGAGGATGACCAGCAGCAGCTGGAGGCGCCGCTTCTGCCCACCCGAGAGGTCTTTCACCGGCGTCGACAGCTGCGCGCTCGAGAAGCCGAGTCGCTCGAGAAGCTGACCTGGAGTGAGCTCCTGCGACTTCGAGCCGGCACCGAAGGCGTAGGTCGTGCGGAGTCCCGCGATGACGACGCGCACCGGGTCGTTCAGGTGCTGGTCGAGCTCGTCGAGCCGCTGGGTGAGGGTGGCGACCTTGACCGTCTTGCCACGCTTGACGCGGCCGCTCGTCGGCTCGAGCGATCCGGTGACGAGGCTCAACAGCGTGGACTTGCCCGCGCCGTTCACGCCCAGGATGCCGGTGCGCTCGCCCGGCGCGATGCGCCACTCGACGTCCTTCAGCACCGTCTTGTCGCCGAAGGAGACGCCCGCGTCGAGCAGGTCGACGACGTCCTTGCCCAGCCGCGCGACCGCGAGGGACTGCAGGGCCACCTTGTCGCGGATCTCGGGCACGTCGGCGATGAGCTCGTTCGCCGCGTCGATGCGGAACTTCGGCTTCGAGGTGCGCGCCGGGGCGCCGCGGCGCAGCCACGCGAGCTCTTTGCGCGCGAGGTTCTGCCGGCGCTGCTCGATCGACGCCGCCTGGCGGTCGCGCTCGACGCGCTGCAGGATGTACGCCGCGTACCCGCCCTCGAACGGCTCGACGGTGCGGTCGTGCACCTCCCAGGTCGCGGTGCAGATCTCGTCGAGGAACCACCGGTCGTGCGTGACGACGAGCAGGCCGCCCGCCGAGGGCGCCCACCGCTTCTTGAGGTGGGCGGCGAGCCAGGTGATGGCCTCGACGTCGAGGTGGTTGGTGGGCTCGTCGAGGAACAGCACGTCCCAGTCGCCCGAGAGCAGCTTCGCCAACGCGACGCGGCGGCGCTGACCACCCGAGAGGTCGCCGAGACGGGCGTCCCACGGCAGGTCGCCGAGCAGTCCCGCGATCACGTCGCGCGTGCGGGAGTCGCCCGCCCACTCGTGCTCGGCGCGATCTCCGACCACCGCGTGGCCGATCGTGTCATCGTCGTCAAGGGTGTCCTGCTGGTCGAGTACACCGACGGTGACCCCGCCGCGCACGGTCACGCGACCGCCGTCGGGTTCGCGGATGCCGGCGAGCATGCCGAGCAGACTCGACTTGCCGTCACCGTTGCGGCCGACGATACCGATGCGATCGCCCTCGTTCACGCCGAGCGAGACGGAGTCGAAGACGACCTTGGTCGGGTATTCCAGGTGCAGGGCTTCGCCCCCGAGCAGATGTGCCATATCCGTCCCAGGCTACGCGGTGCCCGGGGCGTCGGCATCCGCCCGCCTTTTCCGCGCGAAGCGCTCGGACGCGGGCCCCTCCTTCGCGCCGAGACGGCAACCCGCTGACAACGGGGCTGCACCCTGACATCGACATGTCAGCGAGATGCAGTCTCGCGGGCGAAAACGACGCGGGGCCGCCCGGCGAACCGGACGACCCCGCGTGAGCGGTACGGGCTCAGAAGCCGTTGGCCGAGAGCCACTCCTTGGCGATGTCGGGCGTCGACTCCTCGTCGACCGTGGACTTCACGTTCAGCTCGACGAGTCCCTCAGGGGTGAGCGCGGCGCTGACCTTGTTCAGCACGTCCGACACCTCGGACGCGACGTTCGAGTTGACGACCGGTACCACGTTGGACGCGAGGAACAGGCCCTTCGGGTCGGTCAGGGTGACGAGGTCGTCGGTCTGGATGCGAGGCTCCGACGTGTACACGTTCGCGACCTGCACGGTGCCGGCGACCAGGTCGTCGACGGTGGTCTCGCCGGTTGCCGAGAACTGCACCTTCACGCCGTAGGTCGACTCGAGTCCGGCGGGCCCGTACGGGCGCTCGGCGAGCTCGGCGTTGCCGCCCAGGGTGAGCCCCGTCGTCACCTTTGCGAGGTCGGCGATGCTGGTCAGGCCGTTCGCGTCGGCGAACGCCTTCGTGACCGTGTAGGAGTCCTGGTCGGTCGCGGACGACTGGTCGAGGACCTCGAGGCCCTCGGGGAGGGCCGCCGGCAGCGCCGCATACACATCGTCTGCGGTGCGCGCGGTGGTGTCCTTCTCGAAGAACTGCAGGAGGTTGCCGGTGTACTCCGGGAAGACCGAGACGGTGCCGTCTTCAAGGAGCGGGATGTACGCGTCGCGCTGACCGATCTGGAACTGGCGCGTCACGGTCTTGCCGGCGCCCTCGAGGGCCTGGGCGTAGATCTCGGCGATGATCTCATTCGAGTAGTACGCCTGCGATCCGACGACGATGGTGTCGGACGAGCCGCTGGCGGCGCCGCCGCCGTTGCTCAGCGGGTCGGACGAGCCGCCGCTGCAGCCTGCGAAGGCAAGCGAGGCGACCGCGAGGCCGGCGATCAGGCCGAGGCCCTTGGTGGTTCGTGCTGTGAACATGGGTGCTCTCTTTTCTGGTGGTTCGGGAGTCGGGTGGGGTCAGGGCGCGGTCGGCGGTGCAGCCGGGGCACCCACGGCGATGGCCTCCGCGCGTCGCTGTCGTGCGGATCGACGCTGCGGCTGCGCAGCACCGGCCGCGCGGATGCCGCGGGGTACGACCAGGTGCTGGAGGAGGGCGAAGAGACCGTCGATCACCAGGGCCAGCACGGCCACGAGAATGGCGCCGCCGATGAGGATGTCGAAGCGGCGCAGCGGGATGGCGGCGATGATGTACTGGCCAAGTCCACCGAGGCCGATGTAGGCCGCGATCGTGACGGTTGCGAGCACCTGCAGGGTCGCCGCGCGGATGCCTCCGACGAGCAGGGGGAGCCCGAGGGGCACCTCGATGCGCCAGAACACCTGCGTCTCGGTCATCCCCATCGAACGTCCCGCGTCGATGACGCGGCGGTCGATCGCCTCGAAGCCGGTGTACGCGCCCGCGAGCAGCGACGGGATGGCGAGCACGATGAACGAGATGACCGCCGCTTCGGGCTTGTGCAGCACTCCCAGCAGCAGGGTCAGCAGGATGAGGAGACCGAACGAGGGGATCGCCCGCGCGGCCCCGGAGATCGCGACGGCGGTCTCGCGCCCCTTGCCGGTGTGACCGATGAACCAGCCGAGGGGGATGGCGATCGCGCCGGCGATGACCATCGCGATGAGCGTGTACAGCAGCTGGCCTGCGATGGCGACCGGGATGGGGTCGAACTGCCCCGTGTCGCCGCCGAAGATCCATCCGATCGCGTCGCCGATGAGGTTCATGCCTTCACCAACGTCCGGTTGCCCTGCCGGGACACGGTCTTCGCTCCCCGCGTCCAGGGCATGAGAAGCCGTCCCGCCACGACGAGGAGCAGGTCGATGACCAGAGCGAGAACGACGACCGCGATCACGCCCGCGAAGACTTCAGGGATGATGCGCCGCTGCAACCCGTTGGTGAAGAGATAGCCGATGTTCTGGATGCCGACGAGGATGCCCACCGTCGCCAGCGCGATTGTGCTCGCGGAAGCCACGCGGAGCCCGGCGAGGACGACCGGACCGGCCAGGGGGAAGTCCACGGCCACGAAGCGCCGGAGCGACCCGTAGCCGATCGCAGTGGAGGCTTGGCGAACCCCCGCGTCGACCGAGTCGAGGCCGTCGGCCACCGCTCGCACGAGGATCGCCACGGCGTAGATGGCCAGCGCCACGACGAGGTTCGTCTCGCTGACGATGCTGTACCACCCGGTCACGACGGGTACCAGGATGAGAAGGGCCAGCGACGGGATCGTGTAGAGCAGCCCGGTGATGGTGATGACACTGCTGCGCACCAGGCGGTACCGCCAGGCCACCCACCCGAGCGGAATGCTGATGACGAAACCGACCACGAGCGCAATGAGGCTCTGCCGCAGGTGCACGACGGTCAGCTGCGCGATGAGGTCGAGGTTGTTCCCTACCCAATTCACGGGTGAGCATCCTCCACGATCGCGCCCTGCGTGCGCCCCTCCGCATCGACCACGACCGTGCCGGTCGGCGTCTGCTTCAGGTGCAGCGCGCGCTTACCCTTGACCGCGCCGATGAAGCTGGCCACGAAGTCGCTCGCGGGGTTCTCGATGATCTCGCTGGGGGTGCCGACCTGGGCGATCTTGGCACCCTTCTCGAGGATCACGACCTGGTCGCCGAGCAGGAACGCCTCATCGATGTCGTGCGTGACGAAGACGATCGTCTTGCCGATGTCGCGCTGCAGGCGGAGGAGCTCCTGCTGCAGTTCGTCGCGCACGATCGGGTCGACGGCGCCGAACGGCTCGTCCATGAGCAGGATGTTGGGGTCGGCCGCGAGCCCCCGGGCGACACCGACGCGCTGCTGCTGGCCGCCCGAGAGCTGGCTCGGGTACCGGTCGGCCATGGCCGTGTCGAGACCGACGGTGGTCATGAGCTCGAGCGCACGCGCACGAGCGGCCTTGCGGCTCTGGCCCTGCAGCACGGGGACCGTGGAGATGTTGTCGGCCACGGTGAAGTGCGGCATGAGCCCGGAATTCTGCATGACGTAGCCGATGCTGCGACGCAACTGCACGGCGGGCTTGCCGCCGATGTCGGCACCGTCGATCTGGATCGTGCCCGACGAGGGTTCGACCATGCGGTTGATCATGCGCAGCAGCGTCGTCTTGCCGCAGCCGGACGACCCGACGAACACGGTGGTCTGGCGCGAGGGGATGACGAGGTTGAAGTCGTCGACGGCGCGCGTGCCGTCGGGAAACATCTTCGAGACGGCGGAGAACTCGATCATGTGACTGCCCGACCTCAGTCGGAGACCACGACCTTGCGGTCGAACGCGACGAATCCGGCGAAGTCCTTGCCGACGCGATCCACAGCGCCCGGGTACAGATCGGGGTACGACCATGCGCCGTCGGGGAGTTCCGCACCGTCGACCGAGATGTTCCAGTACTGGGCGGCGCCCTTCCACGGGCAGGTGTAGGGCGTGGGGCTCTCGTGCAGCGCGCCCTCGCGCACCGCCTGCGGCGGGAAGTACCAGTTGCCCTCGATCGAGGCCAGGTCGTCGCGGTCGGCTTCGGCGATCACGACGCCGTCGAGTGTTGCCTTCATGGGAAACCCCCTTCGTGGCGCCCCGCGGGCACGGCACCCAGCGGTGACGAACCACCTCGAACGAGGCTAACCAGGTCGCGGGGCCCCGAGGCGAAGATTGCTCCGTGTGTCGACCTGCACTATGGTGCGCCGCGGTCAGACCACACGGGCGCCCGGCACGGGGCCGTGCACGTGCAGAGCGACGAGTCCCGCCGCGCTGAGGGTGACCTGCAGGTCGATCGCGGAAGACTCGTCGGCGGTGAGGAACGCGAGCGTGGGACCGGATCCCGACACGATGCCCGCGAGCGCTCCCGAGCTCTCGCCGCGCTCGAGCACGCGCGCGAGATCGGGCCGCAGGTGCAGCGCGGGCGCCTGCAGATCGTTGCGCAGGGTCTGAGCGAGCATCTCGGCGTCGCCCTGGCGCAGCGCGTGCAGCACGTCGGGGTCGACAGCGGGCACGCGCGGCGCCGGGCCGATGTCGACGGCGTGGCGGCGGCGGTGCGCGTCGAGCTCGCCGTAGACGACGGGTGTCGACATGCCCTCGTCGTTGGGCACGAGCACCCAGTCGAACCGCCCGCGTGCGAGAGCGGGGCTGAGCTCGTCGCCGCGGCCTGTTCCGACCGCGGTCCCGCCGAGCAGGGCGAACGGAACGTCCGCGCCCAGTCGCGCCGCGAGACGGGCCAGCTCGCTCATCGGCATGCCGAGTCCCCACAGTGCATCGCACGCAACCAGGGCGGCGGCGGCATCCGCCGATCCCCCGCCCATCCCGCCGGCCACTGGAACAGCCTTGCGGATCGACAGATGGGCACCGCGGTCGATGCCGGCGGTCTGCGCGAGCAGGCGCGCGGCGCGCACGGCGAGGTTGCGGTCGTCGGTGGGCACGCCCCCGATGTCGACGGGGCCCTTCGCCGTCACGCTCAAGGTGATGTCATCGGCAGGGGTCGCCGTCATCTCCTCGTACAGCGACACCGCTTGGAAGGCCGTGGCGAGCTCGTGATACCCGTCGTCCTGGACGTCGCCGACCTCGAGGAAGACGTTGATCTTGCCGGGGGCGCGGACGCGGACGGATGCCGGCGGAGCAGCGCTCATCGCGCGGGCCGCTCGAACGTGCGTCCGACGGAGCCGGCGTGTGCGAAACTGGAACGTCGGCCCGGTTCCCGCCGTCGCTCGCAAAGCGGTTCGGGACAGACCGGGCCGGAGCGAGCGATTCGAGTCACTCTTCGACAGTAGCGCGCCGCTCCCCGCCGTTCGGCGCCGCCGCCGAAACGTCTTCGTAACCCCGGAACCCTACGGTGACGGGAGCCCGTCACCTATCCCCGTGGAGGCACTATGCGCCCGATGGTCCCCCTGTCGATCGACACCGACCCCTGGCGCGCGCTGCTCTCCCGCTCCGATATCCGGATGCACGACGGCATCCTGCACGTCGTCGACGACTCCTCCACGCCCTCGATGTCCGAGCGCGACGACCTGCTCACCGCGGCCGCCGCGATCGAGGCCGCGGGCGTGCGCGTCATGCTCGTGCGCGACGCGAACCGTCGCCCCAAGCTCGTCGTCGACACGGCGGATGCCGAGGCGGCGCTCACCGCTCTGCGCGATCCCGAGCTGGGCCCGGTGTACCTGAAGGCCCGCGGCGAAGACCCCGTGCCCGCGCACAGCGTGCACCCCTCGCCCGGCTCCGTGCAGGCGTACGCGGTGTTCCGCCCCCGCACCTCGACCGAGGGCTCGTACCGTTACGGGGCGTCGCTCGCCCCGCGACTCGAGCTCTGGCGTTTCGGCGACAAGACCATCGAGGCCCCGCGGCCCAGCGCCCTCACCCGCCGCAAGTTCGCCGCGGCCGACCTCGACCTGGTCGAGGTGGAGCGCTACGGACGACGGTGGACGACGGTGGCGGGCATGTTCGACCCGCACCCGAACGAGCTCACGGCCGAGGTCGACATGGTCTTCTCGTGGGTCGACGGCTCGTCGAGCGAGTTCCAGCGCCAGCGCGCCGCGCGCATGAAGGGCTACGTCGTCGGCGACGGCGACGACAACGCCGCGCGTTACCGGCAGGTCGACGAGCTGCGCTACGCGCTGCGCAGCGTGCACATGTACGCGCCGTGGGTGCGCCGCATCTTCATCGCGACCGACTCCCCCACCCCCGAGTGGCTCGCCGATCACCCGAAGGTGACGATCGTGCGCAGCGAGGAGTTCTTCGCCGATCCCGCGGTGCTGCCCACCCACAACTCCCACGCCGTCGAGGCGCAGCTCCACCGCATCCCGGGGCTGGCCGAGCACTTCCTCTACAGCAACGACGACATGTTCTTCGGTCGTCCCGTGACCCCCGAGCTGTTCTTCAGCGGCGGCGGGGTCAGCCGGTTCGTCGAGAGCGGCGTGCGCATCGGCAGCGGCCCCGCGCACATCGACCGCTCGGGCCACGACAACGGCCTGCGCGTCAACCGCGCGCTGCTCAAGGAGCGCTTCGGCCGGGTCATCACCCTCGACCTCGAGCACTGCGCGACGCCGCTTCGTCGCTCGGTCGCATTCGAGCTCGAGCAGGAGTTCGCCGACGACTACGCCCGCACCGCCGCGAGCCGGTTCCGTTCGGCGACCGACATCTCGGTGACCAACAGCCTGTACCACCACTACGCGCTGGCGACCGGCCGGGCGGTCATCACGACCGAGCCCCGCACGCGCTACGTGCAGACCACGCAGCTCGACTCGCTGCGCACGATGGAGCGCCTCGTCTCGCGCCGCGACACCGACATGTTCTGCCTGAACGACGGCAGCGTGCCCGAGATCCCTGAAGAGGTGCGCGTCCCCGCGCTCCGGGCGTGCCTCGAGCGCTACTTCCCCGTCGCCGCTCCCTGGGAGAAGACGGCGGTCAACGAAGGATCGGCAGCGGCGTCGTCGGCGGCGACACCGGTCCGCTGAACGCCCGCGACGCCGGCACCACGATGCCAGCGTCGTGCAGGCGTCGCTGCGACTCCGCGGCATCCACGTACTGCAGAGCCTGAGTCGCCGCGAGCGGCACGACCGAGTGCACCACGGTGTCGTCGTAGACGTGCACGGTGTTGAACCCCTGCGCGGCGTCCTGCGGGCGGGTTCCGCCCACGGGCACCATGAGGTCTTGCGTGTAGCAGGTGGCGGATGCCACTGACACGGGGATTCCGGCGAACGTGGCGAACGTCGAGTAGTGCAGGTGACCCGCGAGGATCGCGCGCACGTCGGTGCCGCGCAGCACCGCGGCGAGGCTGCGCTGGTCGCGCAGTTCGACGGAGGCGGCGAGGTCGAGCACGCTGGGCACGGGCGGGTGGTGCATCGCAAGGATCGTGCCGAGCGGGGCCGGCGTCGCCAGCACCTCGGTGAGCCACTCGAGCTGGGCGGCGGTGACCTCTCCGTGGTGCGCGCCGGGCACCGAGGTGTCGAGGGTCACGACGCGCAGGCCGTCGATCTCGTCGACGCGGTCGACCGGGGCGGTCGCATCGGCGGCATCGCCGGGAAGCAGTTCGGCGCGGAACGCCGCGCGGTCGTCGTGGTTGCCCATCACCCAGATGACGCGCGTGCCGAGGCGCTCCGCGAGCGGCTCGACCAGTCGGCGCACGCGCTCGTAGGCGTCAGCCTCGCCGAAGTCGGCCAGATCACCCGTGAACACCAGGGCGTGGGGGCGGATTCCCGAGGCACCGATCGCCTCGACCGCCCGGGCGAGGTAGGCCTCGGAGTCGACGCTGTCGTACAGCGGCGCACCGCCGGCGCGCAGGTGGGTGTCACTCAGGTGCAGCAGCACCCTCTCAGCACGGGGGTACTCGGCGTAACGCATCTCGTTCCTTCCGGGCCGTCGGGTACGGCCTCGTGACCGGCGTGATGCTCCCGGTTGCCTCGAAATGTTACAGACATGTTTCGCAAACGCGTGATGAACACGGAGGGAATTCACCCTGCGCGCGTTGTGGGTCGGCAGAGCAGGCGGTGGGCCGAGCACAACCGCGGGCGTCGCCGACGACAAGCCGGACACCGGCCGGACCCACGCGGCGTGTCGCCGAACCCCCCGCCGTTGTGCACACGCGGGCCGGATGCCGCGACCACCCACGCGGGCCGGATCCCGCGATCAGCGCGGAATCGTCAGGAGGCGCCGGCGATGCGGGCGTAGTCGTCGACCGTGAGCTGCTCGCCGCGCAGGGTCGGGTCGACACCCGCCGCCTTCAGGCGTGCCGATGCCTCGGCCGCGGTGCCGCCGAGCACGCCCGACAGCGCCTGTCGCAGCATCTTGCGGCGCTGTTGGAACGCGGCATCCACGATCTGGAACGTCCGCAGCCGGTGCTCTTCGGTGCCGCGGGGCTCGGCGTCGCGATCGAAGCCGACGAGCACGCTGTCGACGTTGGGCACCGGCCAGAAGACCTGGCGAGACACGGTGCCCGCGAGACGCCACGAGCCGTACCAGGCGGCCTTGACGCTGGGTGCGCCGTACACCTTCGACCCGGGAGGGGCCGCCAGGCGCTCGCCCACCTCGGCCTGCACCATGACGACGCCGCGCTGCAGGTAGGGGAAGCTCTCGAGGAAGTGCAGCAGCACCGGCACCGACACGTTGTACGGCAGGTTCGCGACCAGCACCTCGGGCTCGCCCGGCAGCTCGGTCACGCGCAGAGCGTCGGCGTCGATCACCGTGAGCCGGTCGGCGGGCACGTCGTGGGCGGCGGCGGTGACGGGAAGGCGCTCGGCGAGGCGGTGATCGATCTCGACGGCGACCACCGAGGCCCCCGTCTCGAGGATTGCGAGGGTGAGCGAACCGAGGCCCGGTCCGATCTCGACGACACGGTCGGATGCCGTGACCCGGGCCGCGTGCACGATCTTGCGGACCGTGTTGGCGTCGACGACGAAGTTCTGCCCCAGCTTCTTGGTCGGGGTCACGTCGAGGTCGGCGGCGAGCCGACGGATCTCGGCGGCACCGAGGAGCGAAACGGGCATTGTTCCACTGTAGTCAGGGCTCCGCCAGAACCCTTGCTGCGCACCAGCCGGGAGTAGCGTGGTCGGGTGAGTCAGACACAGTCGATCCCCGCCAATGCCTTCACTTTGCGGAGCCCGTACGGGCGACGAGCGATCGGGCTGTCCGTCGCCGCCGCCGTGGGCGGTTTCCTCTTCGGCTTCGACTCCTCCGTCATCAACGGCGCGGTCGATGCGGTCGACGGCAACTTCGAGCTGGGGCAGGTGCTCACCGGTTTCGTCGTCGCGGTCGCCCTGCTGGGTTGCGCGGTGGGAGCCATCATCGCAGGCGCCCTCTCCGATCGCTGGGGTCGCCTGAAGGTCATGCTGCTCGGCGCCGTGCTGTTCTTCGTGTCGTCGATCGGTGCGGCGCTCACCTTCAGCGTCCCCGACCTGATCCTCTGGCGCGTGATGAGCGGCCTCGGCATCGGCATCGCCTCGGTGGTCGCTCCCGCGTACATCGCCGAGGTCGCGCCCCGGCAGATCCGCGGCTCGCTCGCGTCGCTGCAGCAGCTGGCCATCACGCTCGGTATCTTCGGCGCCCTGCTGTCCGACGCCCTGCTGGCCAACACCGCGGGCGGTGCGGCCAACCAGCTGTGGCTGGGCCTCGAGGCCTGGCGCTGGATGTTCCTGGTCGGTGTGATCCCCGCCGCCGTCTACGGCATCCTGTCGTTCACCGTCCCCGAGTCGCCGCGCTATCTGCTCGCCAAGGGCAAGCGCGACGAGGCCAAGGCGATCTTCGCGCGCCTGGTGCCGCCGGCCGATCTCGACAAGACGATGAACGAGCTGTCGAACACGATCGAAGCCGATCGCAAGAACAAGAACGTGTCGCTGCGCGGACCTGTGCTGGGCCTGCAGGGCATCGTCTGGACCGGCATTCTGCTGTCGATGTTCCAGCAGTTCGTCGGCATCAACGTGATCTTCTACTACTCCACGACCCTCTGGAAGGCCGTCGGCTTCGACGAGAGCAACTCGCTGCTGATCTCGGTGATCACCTCGATCACCAACGTCGTGGTCACCTTCGTCGCGATCTTCCTCGTCGACCGCGTCGGCCGGAAGCCGATCCTGCTCACCGGCTCGATCCTCATGACCGTCTCGCTCGGAGCCATGGCCCTGTCGTTCGCGTTCGCGACCGGCTCGGGTCAGGACGTCTCGCTTCCCGCTCCCTGGGGCAGCGTCGCCCTCGTCGCCGCGAACGTGTTCGTCGTCGGCTTCGGCGCCTCGTGGGGTCCGCTGGTGTGGGTGCTGCTGGGCGAGATCTTCCCGAGCCGCATCCGCGGCAAGGCGCTCGGCGTGGCCGCCGGTGCGCAGTGGATCGCGAACTTCGCCATCACGGTGTCGTTCCCGGCGATGTCGAGCTGGTCGCTCCCGCTCACCTACGGCATGTACGCGCTGTTCGCCGGCCTGTCGTTCGTCTACGTGCTGCTGCGCATCCCCGAGACGAAGGGCATGGAGCTCGAGCAGACCGAGACGCTCTTCGTGCGCAAACCGAAGGACAAGGCCAAGGCCTGATCCCGGATGCCAGAAGGCCGGCGCCCCGCGGGGTGCCGGCCTTCGTCGTTCTCGGTGTCGTCGCGCCCGCGCAATCTCCGCGATCCGCGCAACCTCAGCGGCATCCGCGGCCATCCGGCTGAGGATGCGCAAATCACTGAGGTTAAGCAGCGCCAGCGGCACCTGCCGCCACAACCTCCGCGATCAGCGCATAGTCAGCGGCGTCCTCAGGATTCCGGCTGAAGACGTGCGAATAACTGAGCCAGTGCAGCGCCAGCGGCACCCGCCGCCACAACCTCCCCGATCCGCGCAACCTCAGCGGCATCCGCGGCCATCCCGCTGAAGATGCGCGAATCACTCAACCTGCGCCACGCCCGCGACAGCGGCGCACGCCGTCACAACCTCCGCGATCCGCACAACCTCAGCGGCATCCGCGGCCATCCGGCTGAAGATGCGCGAATCACCGAGGATCCGCGCGCTCAGTCTTCGAACGCGCCGTAGACCTCGAGGGTGTTCGCGGCGACCTGGGCGGCGAGCTCGTCGGCATCCATCGCCAACTCGGCCGCGAGGAAGCGCAGCGTCACGGGGATCAGGTACGGCGCGTTGGGCCGGCCGCGATACGGCGCGGGGGTCAGGAACGGGGCGTCGGTCTCGACCAGGATGCGGTCGAGAGGCGTGACCGCGAGGGCGTCGCGCAGGTTCTGCGCGTTCTTGAACGTGACGTTGCCGGCGAACGAGAGGTAGTAGCCGCGGTCGGCGGCGATGCGCGCCATGTCGGCGTCGCCCGAGAAGCAGTGGAAGACCGTCTTGTCGGGAGCACCGACGCGCAGCAGGGTCTCGAGCACGGCGTCATGGGCGTCGCGGTCGTGGATCTGCATCGCGATCCCGTGCTTCTTCGCCAGCGCGATGTGCGCCTCGAACGAGCGGATCTGGGCCGGGATGCCGTCGGCCTCGGTGCGGAAGAAGTCGAGCCCCGTCTCGCCGATGGCCCTCACCCGCGGCTCGGCGGCGAGTTCGTCGATGACGGCGATCGCGGCATCCAACTCCCCCGCCTGCTCGTACGCGGGAGCCTCGTTGGGGTGGATCGCCACCGCCGCGAGGACGCGCGGGTGCGACCGTGCCGCCCACGCCGACCACCGCGAGGAGTCGATGTCGCCGCCCGCCTGCACGACCCCGTGCACACCGACCGCGAGAGCGCGCTCGAGCTGCTCGTCCAGTGACAATCCGTCGATGGTCCCTGAGCCTGTCGAAGGGCCGTCTTCGATCTCGAGGTGCGTGTGGTTGTCGTAGACCGGGATGCCGAGGGGCTCGGGCGCCGGCGGATAGCTCACGTCGCGACGGCCGTCGACCGAACGCTCGCGCACGTACTGGCTCGGGTCGCCGTCGCCGATCGTGTCGCGGGGACGCTCGACCGGGGTCGAGCCGGGGGCGGCGGCCCGGGCGGCGGACCCTTCGACAGGCTCAGGGACCGTCGCCGACGCCGCCGATTCGGAAGGCACCTGCGTCACGCCTGCTCGACGCGCGGGAAAAGCGGCGTGAGCGGAGTGACCGTGGCGCCCGCCGGCAGCTGCCCCCAGGTGCCCGCCTCGCGGATCGGCTGCTCGACGAGAGCGCCGAGTCGCTCGGCCGCACCGAGCGCGACCCACAGCTTCGACGTCGACTCGGGCATGACCGGCGACAGCAGCACCGCGAGGGCGCGGAGTCCGTCGGCCGCGGTGTATAGCACCGTGCCCAGACGCTCGCGGGTCGACTCGTCTTTGGCGAGTGCCCACGGCTCGTTCTCGGTGATGTAGCCGTTCAGCGCATCGACGATCGTCCAGATCGCGGCGATCGCCTCGTCGGTGCGGAAGCGCTCGATGGCGGCGTCGGCGGTGGTCGCGGCATCCGCCACGATCTTCTGGATGGTCAGATCGCCCTCGGTGTACGAGGCCGGTGCCGGCACGACGCCCTCGAAGTACTTCGAGATCATCGCGACCGTGCGCGACGCCAGGTTGCCGAAACCGTTCGCGAGCTCGGCCTGGTAGCGCGCCGACAGGTCTTCCCACGAGAACGAGCCGTCTTGACCGAACGCGATCGCCGAGAGGAAGTAGAACCGGTACGCGTCGGACCCGAAGACGTCGGTGATCTCGGTGGGCGCGATGCCGGTGAGCTTCGACTTCGACATCTTCTCGCCGCCGACGAGCAGCCACCCGTGTGCGAAGACGCCGCGCGGCACGTCGAGGCCCGCGGCCATCAGCATGGCCGGCCAGATCACGGCGTGGAAGCGCAGGATGTCTTTGCCGACCACATGGAACGCCGGCCAGCGACGCTCGAACTCGGCGGGGTCGGTGCCGTAGCCCACGGCGGTGGCGTAGTTGAGCAGCGCGTCGACCCACACGTAGATGACGTGCGAGGGGTCCCACGGAACCGTGATGCCCCAGTCGAACGCCGAACGCGAGATCGAGAGGTCTTTCAAACCGCTGCGCACGAACGACACGACCTCGTTGCGCGCCGACTCGGGGCGCACGAAGTCGGGCTCGGTCTTGTACAGCTCGAGCAGGCGGTCCTGGAACTCGCTGAGCTTGAAGAAGTAGTTCTTCTCTTGCAGCAGCTCGAGGGGCTTGGAGTGGATCGCGCAGACCTTGAGGCCCTCGAAGGGGCCGGTGCCGTCGACGATCTCGGCCTCGGGCTTGAACTCCTCGCAGCCGACGCAGTACAGCGCCTCGTACTCGCCCGCGTAGATGTAGCCGCGGTCGAACAGGGCCTTCACGAACTGCTGCACACGCTCTTCGTGGCGGGGCTGCGTGGTGCGGATGAAGTCGTCGTTGGCGACGTCGAGCGTCTCGAGCAGCGGGAACCACGACTCGGTGACGAGCTTGTCGACCCACTCCTGCGGAGTGACGCCGTTGGCGGCGGCGGCGCGGAGCATCTTCTGCCCGTGCTCGTCGGTGCCGGTCAGCATCCAGGTGTCATCCCCCGCCTGGCGATGCCAGCGGGCGAGCGTGTCGACGGCGACGGTCGTGTACCCGTGCCCGATGTGGGGCAGATCGCTGGGGTAGTAGATCGGCGTCGTGATGTAGAAGGATCGGCCGGAAGTCACCTGGAGATTCTACGGGGAGCCTCCGACACTCCCGCCGCGTGTGACGCGCGGGCCGGCGCCCCCGCGCGTGAGGGGTCGGAAACCGTCGCCGCGACGCGCGCCAGGCGACACCAACCGACCCCTCACGCGCGAAGACGCGGGGGACGCGCAGAGATGCTCAGCGCTTGACGGCCAGCGCCGCCTGGTACAGCTCGCGCGACGAGTGACCCGTCTGCGACGCCACCTCGGCGGCAGCCTCCTTGAGCCGCGTGCCGCCGCGCACGAGCTCGAGCACCTGGGTCACGGCATCCGGGAACGCCACCTCGCGCGCCGAGGCGCCGCCGACGACGATCGCGATCTCTCCGCGTACGCCCTCGGCCGCCCATGCGGCGAGCTCGGCCAGAGTGCCGCGCTTGACCTCTTCGTACAGCTTCGTGAGCTCGCGGCAGACGGCGGCGGGGCGATCGGCTCCGAACGCGCTCGCAAGATCTTCGAGAGTGGATGCCAGGCGCGAGGGCGACTCGAAGAAGACGAGGGTGCGCTCCTCCGACGCGAGCTGCGCGAAGGCCTTGCGGCGCTCCCCCGGCTTGCGGCGCGGGAATCCCTCGAAGGCGAAGCGGTCGGTGGGAAGGCCCGCAACCGCGAGGGCGGTGACGACGGCGCTCGGCCCGGGGATCGCTGTGACGGTGACGCCGGCGGCGGCCGCGGCGGCGACGAGGCCGAAGCCCGGGTCGCTGACCGTGGGCATTCCCGCATCGCTCAGCACGAGCAGGTCGTCTTCGCGCGCGAGCTCGACGAGCTCGGCCGCGCGCTCCTTCTCGTTGTGGTCGTGCAGGGCGATCAGCCGCGGGCGGTTCTCGACCCCGAGGCCCGCGAGCAGGCGCTGCGTGGTGCGGGTGTCTTCGGCCGCGACGACCGTCGCGTTCTCGAGCGCCTCGACCAGGCGGCGCGACGCGTCGCCCAGGTTGCCGATGGGGGTCGCCGCGAGGATGATCACCGTTCCACCTTAGGCTGGGGCACGTGACCACCGCCGTGCCTCCGCTGCTCCCCACGGTCGAGCAGACGCGCATCGATCGGTGGCGCGACGCCCTCCTCGTGAGCCCCCGCGGGTACCGCCTGTGGAGATGGCTCGCACCCTTGCTCGTCACAGTCGTGGCGGCGGTGCTGCGCCTGATCGACATCGGCAACCCGCACCAGCTGGTGTTCGACGAGACCTATTACGTGAAGGACTCGTGGAGTCAGTGGGTGCTCGGCTACCCCTCCACTTGGGAGCCCGACGACACCGACGCCCGCTTCGCGGCGGGCCAGACCGACATCTTCACCGGCATCGGCAGCTACGTCGTACACCCGCCGCTCGGGCGCATCCTCATCGGCGCGGGCATGGCCTTGTTCGGGCCCGACTCCGCGACCGGCTGGCGCATCTCGGCCGCGGTCTTCGGCACCGCGACCGTGCTGCTGGTCTACCTCGTCGCGCGCACGCTCACGCGGTCGATCCCCTTCGCCACCGTGGCATCCGGTCTCATCGCGATCGACGGCCTCGGCATCGTTCTCAGCCGCATCGCGCTGCTCGACATCTTCCTCACGTTCTTCATCCTGCTGACGTTCTGGTTCGTCGCCCTCGACCATCTGCGCACCGGTGATCGCATCGCCGAGCTCGTCGCGAGGCGCGGCGAACGGCCGATGTGGGGCCCGATCCTCTGGAACCGGCCGTGGCTGATCGCCGCCGGCACCGCCGCGGGCGCTGCGACCGCCGTGAAGTGGTCGGGGCTGTACGTGCTCGCCGCGATCGGCGTCTACGCGGTCGTGACCGACGCGCTCGCCCGGCGTCGCGCGGGTGTCGTGCAATGGCCGATGGATGCCGTGCGCCAGGGCCTCGCCTCGTTCGTGCTGCTCGTGCCCGTGGCGCTGGTGGTCTACCTCGCGAGCTGGTCGGGATGGCTCTTCACCAGCGGCGGATACATGCGCAGCACGCCGGTGGCGACGAGTCCGCTGTGGTCGTGGGTTCCCGAAGCGCTCCAACGGCTGTGGGCCTACCACCAGGCGATGTACGCCTTCCACGTCGGGCTCGTCACGCCGCACAGCTACGCGAGTCCCGCGTGGCAGTGGCCGCTGCTCATCCGTCCGACCTCGATGTACTGGCATCAGGATGCCGCAGGCGTGAACGGCTGCACCCTGCCGACCGGCTGCACCGAGGCGATCTCGAGCCTGGCGAACCCGATCATCTGGTGGGCCGGGATCGCGGCATCCGTCTTCTTGCTCGTGCGCTTCGTGATGGTGCGCGACTGGCGCTACGCCCTGGTGCTGACGGGCCTGGCCGCCACCTACGTGCCGTGGCTGCTCTACCCCGAGCGCACGATCTTCCAGTTCTACACGGTCGCGATGCTGCCCTTCCTCGTGATCGCCCTCACCTTCGCCCTCCGCGAGATCGCAAGCCCGGCGCGCGCGGCATCACGAGTGACGGGGCAGGTGGGTGTGCTCGTTTTCCTCGGGTTCTGCGTCGTCGTCTCGGCGTTCTGGTACCCCGTGTGGGCGGGGCTGCCGGTGTCGTACGAGTTCTGGCGCCTGCACAACTGGCTGCCGACCTGGATCTGATGTCGATGCAGACCCGGCGTGCGCGCGCGGATCACACCCCTGTGGGCGTGACCAGATGCGGCTGGCGTCCCGCGCCCCACCCGCACCCCCGAAGGGTTTGGTCATGACCAGCGCGGATGACTGGCTGCACGATCCTCGGCCCGTCCAGCGGGTGAAACTTTTCTCCGACGCCGGCATCGACCCGGCGGCGTGGCCGGCGACGGTGCCCGCGGTGGCACAGTTCCTCGAGGTGGCCGGCCGAGACGGCTGGGAGTTCGGCCCCGGCGTGACCTTCCTCGTCGGAGAGAACGGCTCGGGCAAGTCCACGCTCATCGAGGGGATCGCCGAGGCGGCCGGACTCCCCGCAGAGGGCGGGTCGACCAACGGCGGCGGCGAGACGCGGCGCACCGAGAGTCCCCTGTCGGAGTGGTTGCGCATCGAGCGGAGCCCTCGGGCGCCGCGGTGGGGATTCTTCCTGCGCGCCGAGACGATGCACGGCTACTACTCGTGGCGCGACGACCTGCCCGATGCCCCGCCGAGCCTGCACACGATGAGCCACGGAGAGTCGTTCAACGCCCTGCTCGACGAGGTGCTCGACCACCCGCACTACGTCTCAGGACTCGCGTGCCTCGATGAGCCCGAGGCCGCGCTGTCGTTCTCGTCGACCTTGCGCTGGCTCGCCTCTCTCGACCGGATGCGCTCGCGCGGCACGCAGGTGATCTGCGCGACCCACTCCCCCGTGCTCGCCGCGCTGCCCGGGGCGACGATCCTCGAGCTGGGCGACTGGGGCATCCGCGAGAGCGCGTGGGAAGACCTCGAGCTGGTCCGGTTACACCGCGGCTTCTTGGATGCGCCGGGGCGGTACCTGCGGCATCTGCTGGAGTGAAGGGACGGGGACGGATGCCGCGTGCCGGGGCGCTACGCACACTCGACAGCAGTCACGTTACTCCCAGAGACAGGTGCCGTTCCAGAAGTATCCCAACACAAGAGAACCCGTCTACAACGCAGTCACCATCGCCGACAACTCCTCCAATCGAACACGAAGACGATTTCTCAGTGGCGCGCCCCTTCGGAACGTCCCGAGAAACCCGACCGGAGAAAAGTACACGAGTTCCGGGAACTCGTCGCTCAAGTCTGCAGACTCCAAAATTTCATATAGCAATTCTGGCCCATCGGTCGGCAACTATCTGTCGTACAACTCGCTTGCCGTCGCGAAGTCCTGGCAAATCGCTGGTTGATCTACTCGCTGATAATACCCGTCCGACTCAAAAAGGAGAATTGGAAAGCTCAAGGCGGGATTCACCCTCGACACTGGTCGACGCCTCGTTGTAGATCTCACGGATTGACGAACCGGAACAGAGCGTAGACGATGGCCGCGGCCCCCATGAGGACGCCCAGCAGGCCCGCAAATCCGATCCAGAATGGACTCTGGAGGCGTTCCAGGAACTTACCGATTCCCCGACCAAACCATCGCTTTTCTCCACGGACAGTCGCTGCATATATGCGTTTGCGATGAATGATCGACAACGCGCCCATGACGACGAAGAGCATCCCAGCGATCAGATTAGGTAGGGCGGGGGCAGGCGCCTCGTTGAGGGACATCAATAGCATCGCAATTCACCATCCTCATCCCGCTTGAGCACTGCAGCCCGCTTTGGCTCCAAAGAAAACTCCCCCACCGTAGTAGCCCAGAGGACCATTCTGTTGAATACCGGCCTCCCCATACAAACCGATGGGCCCAGCCGTGCCGTACAACTACCCCCCATAAAGAAGCCACTCCCGCCAGTCGCGGCATCGGCTGGTGCCCCAGCCGCGATCAGTGTGTCTTCGGTCGCCTCCCCCAGCTTCTGCGCACCCATCAGTGCGCCTCGTGCCAAACGGTTGTCACAACGACGATCACAATCGTTATCGCTGCCACCCCCACAGGGAATCCGATTATCAAGAAGCGGGGCACTTCACGCTCGATGTCGCTCGGAGTGGTAGCCCGGGTCGATTGACGGCCAGTAGCCGCATTCTGAGTGGAGTACCTGAGGGCCCCCAAAGCGAGCAGCATACCGAATAACACGAGGGCAGCCGCAGCTAGGTTGCCCATCACTAGCGGCAAGATCATAGACATAACGCCAATGGCAACGATGGCAACGAGCGCGAAAAGGTCATTTGAATTTCCCTTCCGCCGCGACATTAATAGATCCTCCAACCGCGCCTTTTGACACCCACGTGTAAGGCAACATTTCGAAAGAACTTTATAGTGCCCATCCGTGTTTCCGGGCACCGCTGGTTGATGATCGGTCGGCCAGGCGTAACCGTTGCCGACGCCGCGCCGAGCCGGGTCGACGTGCAAAACCCGACCCAGCGTCAGCACGTACGGCCGGGGGTCCATCTCAACTGCCGCCAGTTCGAGACCGACGCCACGCGAAGAAGATTGCCATGACGAAAAGACTCAGAATCGATGCAATAGCTCCGCAGACAGCGCAGCTTTCCAGCAGCAGGATCGCCCAGAAATGCTCGTCCGAACATGTCGTCGAGCCCAGCGCGTACGCAGCGTTCATGATCATCAAAGACGGTATGAGCCATGCCGTCACCCCCACCGAGAGGGAGGCGACAAAAGCGACATAACGACCGCCGCGTACGCCCCGGGTAAGCACCGATAATCCGATTGAGATCAGGATTGAAAGTCCCGAGAGTACGGCGATATGAAAACCCAGATTCACCCAGGCCGCCAGCGTCAAGCGAGTGGCCCAATGACCTGAAGGACCCGCGCAGGCAAGTATTTCCTTCGCGAGAATAGATGTCACTATGGCCCCACCGCCGACTGAAGCAATAAGCAATAGTGTCGGCCCCGGCAAGATGCGACGGACTGCCTTTCCTGGTCTCATGCCACCCTCACCAATTACAGATGCCCGAGTGCTTTCCCGCCGCCCGCACATTCGGGGCCGCCACCCACGGAAGCTCCCATCCTGGGGTCGAGGACCGGCCGCTCTCCAGATCCCACACGAGAATGCCTAGAGTCAGGTTTCCGAGACCGGATACACCAGCTGCGTGACAGTCTCATTAGACGTCGTGCCGTCACCGGCCGTCAGGGTGTGCCCCTGCAGCGAGGGGTAGGCCCTCGTCGACGCCCCGGCCGACGGCCCATCCACCGTCACGCCGCCGGGCATCGACAGCATCCACTCCGACGAGGCATCCGCCGACACCATCGCCACCGGACTATCCCCGGCACCGGCACACGGGTACCGCTTCGTTACCGCCGGCGCATCTCCCGCCGGAATTACCTCGTCCTGTGCCCCATCGCGCCGTCCGCAACGGGTCAAACGGCTGCACCCGCGTGAACGACGTGCCGGCCGGCCGCCCAGGTGGATCCTCCCGCACGCCATGCGGCCGCATGACGCCGGCACGCGACGTTCCGCTAGGCGCCACAGCATGGCAACGCTTCGTGAAGGCGTTTGAGATATCGGCGCCGGGCGCCTCTCGTGAAAAACCATCTGTCCATCCCGGTTGGAGCTATTTTTCGAGCGATCTCCTCCGCTTCTGCGCCCCAGGTTTGCGCGAATTCATCCATGTCGATTCGAGGATCGCTCTCGCCACGCGACCACACTTCTGCCATCAGTTCGAGCACGACGCGAAGCCAAATCGACTTGTGCGTTCGTTCGTCGCAGCGGCTCTGATGAGTCCCATCGGACACCGAAGTTTCAACGAGCCCAAGCGCCCGCCCGATACATTGCGAGTCTCTCCAAACCTGCTCGCTTGCGCCGGGGTTCTTCACATGAACGGTCCTACCGAAAAGTGGTGTGAGCGAGACGCGCACGCCACTAGCCCATTCCTCCAGTTCAAAATCGACCAACCCGTTCGTCCTTTCAGTTGTACTTGTAGTGAGAATGCACGAGGCGTCCCCGTCCCACGACCCAGTTCTGAGTGCCAGCGCGGCCATTTATCTGCGCTCGAACACTCACGCTTAGGCCCCACGACCTAGTCGCTGCTACGCGGACGGGTCGAATGGCACCCCGGCGAGTTATAGATGATGCCACCCAACCGCCGACCCGGTGGAAGCTGTCCCTCTTGAACGCCGCACTACCAGCTGGCACTGCCCGCGCCACCACACGAGCGGCAACGGAACGGATTCCAGTCGTAACGACGCCGCCGGGCAGAGCCCCGGCCAAGGCGTTCACTGCGAGGCCGCCCGCACTGAAACGATCTGAGAACCCATCCCGAGCGACGTACGCAGCCGCGCCCGCTGCAACGCCGATCGCGACCGCGCCTGCCACCCCGCACACGACGCTTGCCGCACACGCCACGGCGCCCACGACTCCGGCGAATATCGCCGCGCCTTCGAGAAAGCCGCGCCACTCCTCCGCGCTCCCGCTCAGGTCGTTCTTCCCGATCGGGTCCGTCGGCCAGACGTAGTCGTTGTCGACGCCGCCCTCGGCCGGGTCGACCTGCAGGAACCGCCCCAGCGTCGGCACGTACAACCGGGCGCCCATCTCGACGATCAGCGTGTCCTCGGTCGCCTCCACCAGCTTCTGCGCACCCTGGTGCCAGCCCAAGGTCTCATCGACCACACCCGACGCGTTCGCCGCTGCCGTGCCGATCGCCAGGGTCGCGGCATCCAACGGCTGACCGAACGGGTCGTACAGCTGCACCCCCGTCGACGAAGTCCCGTCCCCGGTCGTCAAGGTGTGACCCTGCAACGACGGGTAGGCCCAGGTCGACGCCCCCGCCGACGGCACATCCACCGTCACCCCGCCGGGCAGCGACAGCATCCAGACCGAGGACGCATCCGCCGACACCACCGCCACCGGACTATCCCCCGCACCGGCATACAGGTACCGCTTGGTCACCGTCGGCGCATCGCCCGCCGGATCCACCGTGCGCGAGACCACACGACCGGCGGCATCCCGCACCAGCGACGTGCGCGAACCCTTATAGGTCACGGTGCCGACCTTTGTGCGAAGGGTAGGGAGTCGTCTCGGCGACGGCGCGGGCAGCCCGAATACTGCCAGGGATCAAACCACAAGCGAACAGAGCAGCGTTGGAATCTGGCGAATCACTATCTCGCCGCCTGAGAGCTGCGACACGAATCGTGCGCGCCCGACAATCTTTCATCGCATCGATCGATCGTTGAGATGTTCGGCGATAAGGGTCAACCGCTCACGTCCTCCGATCGTCGCGGGTAGCGATATTTCGCGCCCGCCCTGGACCGAAACTTCGAGCATGTATGCGTTTGCATTGAGAAAGCGGTTTACCGCGCTGTATCTATTCCAGAATCCCTCGTACAGCACGCACTGGAATTCGTCGCCGAGCGACAGGTCGAATTCGTACTTTCGAAAGTGAGCCTGAAATAATACCTTCACCCCCGCCACACGCAGGCGCACTCGAAGCGAAAGCGCGAATGACACCATAGCTGGGAGCGTTATGGCCGCCGCGGCGAAGAGATTCGGCCTACTGTCGTAGGCAAACAGCGCGACTGATAGTGCTACACACAGGCCGAAAAAATGAATGATACGACATACTCGACCCACATATGGCACAGCCTTGCTCGGCTCATCACTCTGCAAGATCAATACATCCCCCTATTCACAGGTCTTGAACCCCTACTCGGAGCCGACGCCACTAGGACGCTCTTGATGGCGTTCTCAACGGCATAGCCGACAAGCGTGCTGATGGCCGATCTCTGGTAGGTCGTTGAGGTCACGTACCTATTCCTCGACGTCCTCAGCGCGGCACGAGTCGAGACACCCATGACGGGACGAACCGAGGCCACGGCAACAGCCTTGATACCGAGCTTCAACGCTCCCGCCGCGGCGCTTCCGATCACCATGCCTGCCGCCGAAGCTGCCGCCTCGCCGTAGCGCCCCTGCACGGCGTAGGCTCCGGCACTCAAAGCCCCACACGCAACGGCGACAGCATTGGGGACTAACCCGCACGCGAACAAGGCCGCCTGCACAGCCGGCGTGTCCGTGACAAATTGTGCTGCCGACTTCGCAAAGCGCTGGGTTGTCTCGAAAGCCTCATCCCACCACGCGCGCCCGCTCAGGTCGCTGTATCCGATCGGATCCGTGGGCCACACATAGTCGTTGTCGACGCCGCCCTCGACCGGGTCGACCTGCAAGAACCGCCCCAGCGTCGGCACGTACAACCGGGCGCCCATCTCGACGATCAGCGTGTCCTCGGTCGCCTCCACCAACTTCTGCGCGCCCTGGTGCCACCCCGAGGTCTCATCGACCACACCCGACGCGTTCGCCGCTGCCGTGCCGATCGCCAGGGTCGCGGCATCCAACGGCTGACCGAACGGGTCGTACAGCTGCACCCCCGTCGACGTCGTCCCGTCCCCGGTCGTCAAGGTGTGACCCTGCAACGACGGGTAGGCCCAGGTCGACGCCCCCGCCGACGGCACATCCACCGTCACCCCGCCGGGCAGCGACAGCATCCAGACCGAGGACGCATCCGCCGACACCACCGCCACCGGACTATCCCCCGCACCGGCATACAGGTACCGCTTGGTCACCGTCGGCGCATCGCCCGCCGGATCCACCGTGCGCGAGACCACACGACCGGCGGCATCCCGCACGAACGGGGTTCGCGAACCCTTATAGGTCGCTATTGCTCCGAAGGCGCGCCTCAACTCGCCGCTTTCGGCCCACACCAGACGCATTCGATGCGGCCGTGCCGTTGGCGAACGTCGCGGAATCCAACCGCCCATGGAATGAGTCATACAGCTGCAACCACCGCGTCGAGTGCCGGTGTTCGAGCGAAGACCGTCGCGACAGCCTTCGGACCCCTGGGTTGTTCGGCTGTCACCTTCCGCGTCCCTCGTTTCGGGAGTTCCGTCTGCGTGGCCCATCACCTGCGCCCGCTTCAAGACCAAGCCAACGGTTGATTCGCTCCGCCTCTTCACGTGCGCAGCCAAGGGATGTGACCGTTCCACTGAGCGTTCTGACAGCGCCGGCAACCTCGACTTCTATAGCTCCGCTCTGCCACGACCCGCTCACGACCGGCCACCCGAAGACATAGAACCAACCTCGATAAGGGACGGCATAAGCCCGGCGGATCATCGATTTCTCGATGACGCTTGTTTTCCACCACCCCACAACGTGAAGAGCGTCCACCCCAGGAAAGGCCCCGGTCCGCCAGACGCGCAACCAAGCCCACCCGTAGAACAGCAAAACAGGGCTCGAACAAGTCGCAAGGAGGACGAGCTCTGCGGGAGTTGCGCCCGAGGTCGCGACGACCGCCGCGGTTGGCAACATCCCCATGAGTGCGCTGGAGACACCGAGACGGCGAATCCGACCTCTCCGTCCCATTTGTCGATCTACTTGCTTTGGCGCAGTCATCAGGCGTAGATCTCTCCGCGCTTCGGTGCGCGCCGGTTGACCGATCGCGGTGTGGCGGGTGCCATAGGCGAACTCACCGGGGTGCGTCGCGATACCACTCCCCAAGCATTGGCCGTAAACACCTCGGCCAACCGCCCGTCAGCGCGAGCCGCAGCGGCCGTCGGTCGCAGCGTCGCCCTCGTGACGCTGCCGACCCTAGAGGAGACTACTTTGGTCGAAATCACAAGCACATGAGCAGCAGCGACTGCCTTTGAGGCGAGCCCACCGGTTACCGCGCCGGCAACCTCAATAGCGACTCCTGCAAGATCACCCTGCACCGCGTATCCGGCTCTTTTGACGATAGAGCAGATCGTTCCAGCAACACCGAATGCGAACATGCATCCAAACTCAAGGGCTTTGTTGTCCGTGATTGCTCGCCCGACTTCTTCCCACCACGCGCGTCCGCTCAGGTCGTTCTTCCCGATCGGGTCCGTCGGCCACACATAGTCGTTGTCGACGCCGCCCTCGACCGGGTCGACCTGCAAGAACCGCCCCAGCGTCGGCACGTACAACCGGGCGCCCATCTCGACGATCAGCGTGTCTTCGGTGGCCTCCACCAGCTTCTGCGCGCCCTGGTGCCAGCCCGAGGTCTCATCGATCACACCCGACGCGTTCGCCGCAGCCGTGCCGATCGCCAAGGTCGCGGCATCCAACGGCTGACCGAACGGGTCGTACAGCTGCACCCCCGTCGACGTCGCCCCGTCCCCGGTCGTCAGGGTGTGGCCTTGCAGGGAAGGGTAGGCCCACGTCGACGCCCCGGCCGACGGCATATCCACCGTCACCTCACCGGGAAGCGACAGCATCCACACCGACGACGCATCCGCCGACACCACCGCGACCGGGCTATCGCCCGCACCGGCATACAGGTACCGCTTCGTCACCGCCGGCGCATCGCCCGCCGGATCCACCGTGCGCGACACCACACGACCCGCCGCATCCCGCACCAACGACGTGCGCGAACCCTTGTAGGTCACCGTGCCGATGTGCTGGTTGTCGGCGTCGTACGAGAACTGCAGATCGGCCAGACGGCGCGTGTTGCCGCGCACGTCGTACCAGATCTCATCCGCACCGAACCCGTCGGTGATCTGATTCGCCCCGGCGACAGTGCCGCTGTTCGCCGTCGACAACAGCCGGTCGGCCCAGTCGTAACAGAACTGCATCGTCGCCACCTGCGCCGTCGTCGAACCCGGCGCGGTGTACGCGTCCACCGAGCGCGTGCGGTGACCCGACGCCCCGGCCCACGCGTTCGGACCGCACCCGCTGGATGAAGCGAACTCGTACGACAGCTCGTGCCCGGGGATCTTCGCCGAGACCAAGCGGCCCGCGCCGTCGTAGCCGTACGTCGAGGTGTACGACTGGGTTCCCTGGGTGAAGCTCTCGCGCACGATGCGTCCGGCGAGCGATCTCGTCACCTCATCGGTGATGGATGCCGCCGAGGGGAACGACCACGTCTGCGATCCGATGCTGCCGCGGGTGTCGTCCCACGCCACGGCGAGCGCGGAGCCGCCCCGATACGACACCTGCGACACCCGCTGCTTCGCGTCGTACACGACGGAGGCGTAGGTCTCACCGCGGAACGAGACGGACGTCGTCTTTCCGTCGCGGTCGTAGGTGAAGCCGGTCGTCGACGAGTCGAGGCTCCCGCCGCTGGTGACGACCTGCAGCACGCGCCCGGTCAGCGGCTCGTACTCAGGCGCGGTGGTCGTGCCCCACACGTCGGTGTAGGCGATCACCCGGCCCAGGAAGTCGGAGCGCGTCGTGATCGACGACCCGCTCGACCCCTCGATCGCCTCACCGGTCACGACGACTCGGGTGCCCTCCGCCGTCGCGGTGTAGGTCGTGGTGACGGTGCGCGTCGGCACACCCGCGCCACCGATCGACGTGTGCTGCGTCACTCGACCGCGCGCATCGACGGTGCTGCACGACCAGCCGGTGTCGCCCGTGACCCGCGTTCCCGCGGTACGCCCCATCACGTCGTAAACGTAGGAGGTCACGATGGCGGTACCCGTCGCGGGCGTGGGGCCGGTGGAGCTCTTCAGCATGCCGAACTGCCGCGTGCCGGCGGGAACCCCGCACGTGTCGGCCTCGAGCTGCTCGAGGTCGCCGTAGTACGCGCGGGTCGTCCTCGTGGCATCCGTCGTCGATCCCGAGGCGGCGACGGCGGGCAACGTCTTCGACAACTGACGCAGCCACCCGGTGCCGTTGATCTTCTCGAACGCCGCCGTGCTCTTCAGCGCCAGCCCGGCCGGGTCGACGACGTTCTCGGTCGCCTGACCCACCACCGGATCGGCGTAGCTCGTCGCGGTCGTAAGCGAGGGGGCAGCTGCTCCGGCGACCGACGTGCCGTCGGCGACGACCGTCGAGGTGACCAGGCCGTAGTCGGGTCGCAGCTGCGCACCCGGCACGATCGTGAAGTCGCCGTTCGACGGCGTCGACCACTTCAGCTGCAGCACGGCGTAAGCCGTCGTGTCGAAGTACTCCAGGCGGATGCGCCGCACCTCCCCCGCCGAGACCGTGAAAGCAGCGCTCGTCTCGTCGGTCGCCCCCTGAGGGCGCCACCGGTCAATCACCCGGACGTCGTCGAGCCACACCCGTGCGCCGTCATCGCTCGTGGTGCGAAGGCGGTAGGTGCCCGCCTCGGGGAAGGTGATGAGACCCGTCAATCGGAGCGACCAGTGGTCGGCCGAGATGCCCGCGATGGGCGCGGTTTCACCCCAGTCGCGGTCGACCGCTCCCCCGCTCACGCCCTCGAGACCGAGTCCGTACGCCTCGGGCTTGCCCGACAGCTTCTCGGTGTTCGAGTAGTACGCCGCCTGCAGGCCGTTCATGCCGCCGTCGTAGGTCGTTGTCGACGACGGGGGCACGATGCCGCATCCCTGCAGGCTCTCGGATTGCGAGACGGGCATCCCGTCGCTGCCGAAGCACGCGGCGGGTGCGGCCCCGTACGCGGCCACCGGCCGATCGGTGCGGTCGTAGATGCGCGTGGAGACGAGGCCCGTGGCATCCGTCGTCCGTCGCACGAGGTCTTTCGACGCGTCCCACTGCTGGCTGGTCGACACGCCCATGGCGGTGGTCGATGCCGTCTGGCGCCACGAGACGTCGTAGGTGACGGTCTGCGACGGACCCGACAACCCCGCGATGGTCACGGTCGTCTGACCCGAGCCGTAGCCGTAGGTCCGGGAAGGACGAGCGGATGCCGTGACGCCGTCGGGAGCGGGAAGGGTCACGCCGACCGCGCGCCCGCTGTCGTAGGCGACGGTCGTCGAGGCCGGATCGTTCCCGGAGGCCGCAGCGGTGAGGGGCCGCCCGTCGTTCGCCGTGGCATCGCGGATCTGGCTCAGCAGCCCTCCCGCGTTCTCGTAGCCGAACAACGTGAGCTCGTCGCCGGGATCGAGAATTGCCGCGAGCTGCCCGGTGCCGTTGTAGAACAGGCGCGACTCGGAGCCGTCGGGGTACGCGATGCGGCACAGCATGTCGACGGGGGCCTTCGCGAAGCCGTCTCCGGAGCGCTCGGGGCAGGCCGTGCGATCGCCGTTCTGATAAGTGAAGGCGACGGCGCGCAGGTACTGGTCGCCGCTCTTCGACACCGGGTCGACGATCTGCGTGGTGACGCCGTTGGCGTTCAGCAGCGCCTGGGGTGCGGCGGCCTTGCGCACGTCTTCGGGCGGGGTGGCGGATGCCACGCGCCCCTCCTTCGAGAACTGGTAGACCGTCCCGTCTTCGTCGGTGAAGACGACCCAGCCGTTTCCGTCGAGCGAGAGCACGCCGTACTCGCCGGTCGGCGGCGTGTAGCCGCCCGCCGCGACCTTCGTGTACGTGTGCGACTTGCCGGTGACGTCGGTCAGCACGACCGACGCGTCGGTGATCTGCGCCGAGACCCAGCTCGACGCAACCCCCGCGAGCGGCACCGACGCGCCCCACCCCTGCGGCAGCGTCGTCACGCGCTTCGTGAACCAGTCGGGCGGAACGTTCATGCGCGTAGGAGCGGATGCTCCCTCTGGCGTGTACTCGACCCAGAGGTCGATGCCGGCGAGCCCGACGCTCTCGTAGTACTCGACCTGGATCGGCTTCGCCCCGCCGGCGCCGGTGACGGTCGCGCCGTCGGTGGTGGTCTGCGAACCGTGCTGCCACCGGTCGATCAGCTTGCGTCCGTCGTAGGTGACCCGGATGCCGTCGTCGTGCGAAGCCCCGAACCGCACCTCGCGGCCGATCAGTTCGGGCGGAAGGGTCACGAATCCGGTCCACCGCGCGAGGAAGTAGTCGGCGGGAAGAGCCTCGGCGGGCACGCCGGATCCCCACTGGAACGACACCGCGGGATCGGTGCGGACCATCGCCGGGACCTTGTCGGCGAAGGTGTAGCCGTCGGCGGCGGAGGGCGGGCTGCCGTTCACTCGAGCGTCGAAGTACTCAGCGAGCAACCCACGGTTCGCCTGCGGCACCTCTTGCGAGTTGTAGGTGAACGACATGCCCATCGCGCCGCCCAGGGTCTGCACCGTGGGCGAGGCGAACGAGACGTTGACGTTGCCGTTCGCGAGGTTGGTCGTGACCGCCCCGGCGGTGTCGTACGGCGAGGGGCCCGAGGCACCGAGGCGAAGATCGGTGCGGAGGCGCCGCACCCACGTGTTCTCGGTCGTGGTGTCTTGGCCGTCGTTCGTGGTGACGGTCCACGAGTAGACGCCGCCGTCCTGCAGGGTTCCGATCGGGACGGTCCACGAGGCGACGCCGTTCACCGCGCTCACCCAGCCCGACGTGACCACGGCGCCCGAGCGGGCGTCTTGACCGGTGGCGATCTTGAACTGGTACGTCATCGAACCGCCGGTGCCGTCGGTGTCGGAGACCGCGCCGACCTGCAACTGCGGCGTCAGGGTCGTGACGGTGGTCGGGGTCTCGGTGACCGGGGAGCCGGGCGTCGCGGTCGCGGCATCCGGAAGGGGAACCTGGTTCGTCGTGAAGCGGTAGACGGGCGACTGGGTCTCTGTGCTCTGGCCGAGGTGACCGTTGACGTCGTCGACCAACCAGACGCGCCAGTAGTAGGGCGTTCCGGTCCGCAGGATCCCCCAGGGCACCTGATACTGCGTCGCCCCACCCCAGGCCGACCCCGCGATGAGATTGGACATGCCGGGGTCGGTCGCCACCTCGAAGCGGAACCACTGCTGGCGACCACCAGGGTTGGTCGCGGTCAGGCCCAGCGTGGGGGTGAGGCCGACCCCCGTCTGATCTTCGCGGGGGCCGTTGCCCCACACGTGGGGGTAGTCCCACGAGTGAACCCACAGGTTGGTGTCGACACTCTTGAGCGAATACGTCGAGCCCTCGTAGCCGCCGATCATGAAGGCGGGTCGGTCGCCGATGCGCAGTTGGCTGGCCAACCGAGCGGCGACGCCGGTGCCGTCGGTCCATGCCTGACCGTCGCCGAGCGTGAACCAGCCGAGATGCGGTCCCATGCCGTTGTACGAGAAGGCGCTGGCGTGCTGCACCCAGCCTTGCTGAGCCGACCGCGTTCCGCCGCCGTCCCACGCGACGCCGACGGCAGCGTCCGCGATGAACTGACCCGGCAGCGAGCCATAGTCGTACGAGACGACCGATCGCCAGAACCTGTCACGATTTCCCTCGCGCGTGTTGCCGATCAGCGTCGACCCGTTACGCACGGTGCCGTCGGACTTGTACGCCGTGGTCGAGCGGGGGGTCATCATCGTGGGGTCGATGCGCACCGGGTAGACGCGCTCCGGGTCGCGCAGCCAGTCGCGATCGGCGCGCAGGGTGTAGCGCCACGAACCGTCGGCTGCCTGTCGCAGCGATGCGTCGAGAGCGACCGTCGCGTCGTCGGAGGCGCCGTCGACGCCACTCGAGTCGAACGCGACGGGGGTCGGGATCATCAGAACCTCGGCGCCGTCGGCATCCGTGAAGGTCACCGAATCCGCCTCGCCGAGGGTCGGAGTGAGAGCGCCGGCGTCGATGCGCCACGTCCACGACGTTCGCCACGTGGGTGCCGCGTCGAGGACGACGGACTCCTTCACGGCACCGGGCTCGATGCGGTACTCGAGATCGGACGAGCCGACCACGTCGCGGTAGGTCAGCTGCTTCCAGTCGTCCCACCACCAGAACGGCGCCGCCACCTCACCCGGCTCGGCGCCCATCAGCGAGAACGACACGTCGTGGCCCTGTCGCGTCACCGTGACACCCGGCGCCTCGTCGGGACCTCCGCGGAAGACGGGAGCGAGGGGGTGGTCGTCGACGGTCCAGGTCTGGCCGTCGCGCGAGACCGAGGTGTTGATGTCGGACCACGCGCCGTCGCCCTCGCTTGCGCGCTCCGGGTCGGTGGTCAGGCGGGTGATCTGGCCGCCCGACGGCAAGCGATAGGTCGTCGAGGTCTCGGACTCATCGATGATCTCGAGCCCGTCGGTCGACGGCGTGAAGCTCTGGTCGAGGGGCACCTCCGAGGTCGGCGGCGGAGTGACCGTCTCGACCGCCGAGGTCGGCACGTCGGTCGGCGGCGAGGGGATGTCGAACGAGCCCGCGGGCAGCTGCGGTGCGGTGGACGCCTCGTCGGTCGACGGAAGGGCCGGACCGTCGGCGACCGGTGCCACGGCATCCGGCTGCGACGCGGCCTGCGCGGCATCGACCGGAACGGCGAACCCGACGAGGAGGGCGGCTGTCGTGACGACCGACACGACGGCGAGACGAGAGACAGAGAGCACACGCACCCCCGGGGCCCGCCAACGTGGCGGTCAACGTCGTCTGTATTCAGACGGCACTGATCGTGCGCATAGCGTTCATTCAGGAAACGGGCGTCGCTGCGGAATTCCGCGGGGCCGGCGCGGGAGAATCACCTGTCCGTTCAGCCCAATCCGGGCGGGTCACGCTGGGGTCCACCGGAAGGGGGACAGGCGCGAGTCGACCGCCTCGTACTCCGTCGCCCCGCGCATCTCACACGGCCGTGCGCGACCGCCTGAAGCGGCGCTCCCGCGCCGCCTCGCGCCCCGCGCGTCAGACCAGCCGCGCTGGATCCGTCGTCGGCAGGGCGCAGGCGAATGCCCGGCAGTCGTAGGCGGTCGCCTCGCCGCCCTGCGCGACCTTGCCCTCAAAGAGCTCGAAGCCCGCCTGGGCGAAGGCCTGGGCCTGAGCGGGTGAGACGATCGCGACGACGTCGGCGTCCACTCGGCGCGCGGCCTCAGCGATCTCGGCATCGGCCTCGCCGACCACGACCATCTGGCGCGGCGCCGCGGCGAGCCCCACGGCGACCTCGAGGATCGCTCCGTGTGCGAGGGGCGACGACAGCGCGACCTCGGCGGCGGCGCGCACGAGCGACTCAGCCGCGTCGCGGTAGCCTTCGCCCGCGCCGAGGCGCCAGAGGTCGAGGGCCGCGGCCGCGAACACCGACGGACCCGAGGGCGAGGCGCCGTCGGTGGGCACGGCGTGCGACTGCATGCCCTGGGCGACGAGCACGGCGTCACCGCCTCCGGGTGGGTGGATGCCGTCGTCGCCGAGGCACAGATCGACGAGGGCCCGCGCTCGCTCGGCGTAGGCGACCTCACCGGTCGCGCGGGCGAGGGCGAGCAGGCCGCGCGCGAGCCCGCCGTAGTCTTCGAGCGTCGCGGGGGCGGCGGAGCGGGTCTCCTCGAGCGAGGCGCGGCGCAGGGTTCCGTCGTCGGCCACGTTGCTCTCGAGCACCGCGTCGGCGGCCCACCGGGCAGCTTCGAGAAAGCGGGGGTCGGTGCGGGCGCCGGCGGCGGCGAGAGCGGCGATCGCGTGGCCGTTCCAGCCGCTGACGACCTTCGCGTCGAGCGCCGGGGGCTGCAGGCCGGATCGGTCGACGGCGCGGTAGTACCCGCCCTCGTTGCGGGCGCCGTCGATGATCGACTCGGAGTCCTGAGCGGCGGCGATGCCGCCCGACGGCAGCTGCAGCACGTCGACGACGAACCGGGCGGCGTCGGTCGCCGAGGCCTCGTCGCCCGCGGCGAGGGCGACCTCGATCAGACCGGCGTTGTCGGTGAGCATGCGCTCGTAGTGCGGCACGCTCCAGTCGCGGCGCGTGGCGTAGCGGAAGAATCCGCCGTCGACGGGGTCGTGCAGGTCGGAGCCCGCCATGGCCGCGAGCGCGCGGGAGGCGACGGCCGCGGCATCCGGAACCTCGGAAGACAGCGCGGGGTGCTGCAGGAAGCGCAGCACGGGGGTGTTGGGGAACTTCGGCGTCTCGAAGGCGGGGCCGGCGGCGAAGCCGGCGTACTCGCGGTCTTCGCGCGCGGCGACCGTGCGGGCGGCGGTCGCGAGCTGGTCGAGACTCGGCGGGGCGTCGGCGGGGGCGGATGCCGCGGCCGCGAGCGCCTCGCGCAGCGATGCCCCGGTGGCGTCGACCTCGTCGCGCCGCTCGGTCCAGGCTTCGCGCACGGCGGCGAGCACCTGGCGGAACGAGGGCTGCGGAGGCCGAGGGGCGGGCGGGAAGTAGGTGCCGGCGTAGAAGACGCGCCCCTCGGGAGAGGCGAACACGGTCAACGGCCAGCCGAGGTGCGGGGTGAATGCGGAGGCGGCGTCGAGGTAGGCGGCATCCACCTCGGGATGCTCTTCGCGGTCGACCTTGATCGACACGAAACCGGCGTTGAGCTCGGCCGCGGTCTCGGCGTCTTGAAACGACTCCCGGGCCATCACGTGGCACCAGTGACAGGTGCTGTAGCCGATCGAGACCATCACGGGGACGTCTCTCTCGGCCGCGAGCGCGAACGCCTCGGCCCCCCAGGGGAACCACGCGACGGGATTGTCGGCGTGGGCCCGCAGGTAGGGGCTCGAGGCGTTCGCGAGGCGGTTCATGCGCGCGGGTGCGCCGACGTCAATTGAGGTCGTCGGGGTGCGTGCCGACGCGGCCCGAACCGTCGCCCGGGTCGACCGCGTCGATCGCGGCCATCTCGTCGGCGGTGAGCTCGAAGTCGAACAGGTCGAAGTTCTCCTCGAGGCGCTCACGGCGCACCGACTTGGGGAACACGATGAAGCCGTGCTGGATGTGCCAGCGCAGCACCGCCTGCGCGGGCGACTTGCCGTGCGCCTCGGCGGCGTCCTTCACCGCAGGCAGCTCGAACAGGTCGTACTTGCCCTGGCCGAGCGGGCCCCATGACTCGATGTGCATGTCGTGCTGCTGACCCCAGGCCGCGATCTCGCGCTGGCTGAGGGCCGGGTGCAGCTCGATCTGGTTCACCACGGGGGTGACACCGGTCTCGGAGACGATGCGCTCGAGGTGCGGCACGAGGAAGTTCGAGACGCCGATGGAGCGCGTCTTGCCCGACTCGCGGATCTCGATCATCTTCTGCCACGCGTGCACGTAGTTGTCGTTCTTCGGCGTGGGCCAGTGGATGAGGTAGAGGTCGACGGCGTCGAGCTGGAGCTTCTGCAGGCTCTCGTCGATCGCGGCGAGCGGCTCGTCGCCGTCGTGGCGGTCGTTCCAGAGCTTGGTGGTGACGAAGAGCTCGTCGCGCGCGATGCCGCTGGCAGCGATGGCGCGGCCGACGCCCTCTTCGTTCTTGTAGATGGCGGCGGTGTCGATGTGGCGGTAGCCCACCTCGAGCGCCTCGGACACGGCGCGCTCGGCGTCGTCGGCGGGCACGAGGAACACGCCGTAGCCGAGCTGGGGGATGGAGTTTCCGTCGTTGAGCTGAACAGAAGGAACGGTCATGTCTTCCACCCTAGGAGCGGCCTCCGACATGCGGATCGGGGTTGACGGCGGCCTCACGCCAAGGGAGCGGCGTCGGCGGCCCGGGCGAGGGCCTCGGCGACGAGGCGCACGTTCTCGACCACCGATCCGCCCGTGACGCGCACGCGCGGCTCGCGGTCGGACGCGATCGAGGCGTCGGCGACGAACGGGGTTCCGGCGGCGACGGCGATGCCTTCGGCGGCGAGGTGCACGACGGCCGCGCGTTCGTCGCGCACCGGCATCCAGACGTTGATTCCGTCGGGATCGCCCACCTCGACCCCCAGGCGCCGAAGGGCCGTGGCGAGGCGGTCGAGGCGGTCGCGGTAGATGAGCCGGGCGGTGCGCACGGGCGCGATCGACCGGGAGTCGGTGAGCAATTCGAGCAGCACCGCCTGCAGCAGGCGCGAGGTCCACCCGGGACCCAGCATGCGCCGCCGCACGATGCGGTCGACGATCGCCGCGGGTCCGCCGAGGGCGGCGATGCGCAGGTCGGGGCCGTGCGATTTCGAGAACCCGCGCACGTGCACGACCTGCGCGGGAACCCAGAGGGCGAGCGACACGGGCGGCGCCGAGGCGATGAGCGCCGAGTGGTCGTCTTCGATGACCGTGACGCGGCTGCCGCCGGGCACGCTCAGCAGCACGTTCGCGAGGCGGCGAGCGCGATCGAGCGACATCGAGGCGCCCGTGGGGTTCTGCGCACGGGGTTGCAGGATGACCGCCGAGGGACGCTGCGCGAGCGCCCGGGCGAGGGAGGCGGGGAGCACCCCGTCGGCGTCGCTCTCGAGCAGCACCGGCACCGCCCCGGCGGCGTCGACGAGGTCGAAGAAGTAGGGGAAGCCGGGCGACTCGACCGCGACGCGATCGCCGAAGCGCACGACCTGGTCGAGCGTGCGCGAGATGCCGTCGAGAGCGCCGTCGACCACGGTGAGCGCCTCGACCCCGCGCACGGGCCACTGTTCGCGCAGCACGTCGTGCAGATCGGGCAATACCGGGAGGTCGTGGTAGCGCCCGGTGTCGGCGCGGGGCCGCGCCCCGGCGAGCGCGCGCTCGATCGAAGGCAGCATCGCGGGGTCGGGCGTGCCGAGCGAGAGGTCGAGGCGCATCGCGGCGCGGTGCGGACCCGCTCCCAGGCCGCGGGGTGCCCCGGGGGCGGGGGCCACCGCCATGCCCTGCACGCGGGGGCTCAACCATTCGCGGCGCTCGGTGCGCACGAAGGTGCCGGCCCGACCGCGCGAGGTCACGACTCCCGCGTCGGCGAGCGCGCGCCAGGCTCCCGCGACGGTGCCCGTCGACACGCCCAGGGTCGCCGCGACCTCGCGAACGGTCGGCAGTCGGCTCCCCGGTGCCAACGCGCCCTCGCTCACGCGTCGGGCGATCTCGGCCGCGAGGCCTGCGGAGCTGCGCTCGACCAGCGATTCGGGTGCGAGCATCGGCGGCCCTCCACCTGGCATCCGGAAACTCCCCCACCACCGAACCGAGACTTTACGGCGGTGACACCGGGAGAAATCGTCGAGAAATGTTCAGGCGCGACAGTAACAGAACTCGAGCAGGCCCACAGGAACGAGGAAGCCCCATGACGACGGTGCGCGCAGCGATCACGCAGACGACCTGGACCGGCGACAAAGCGTCGATGCTCGACAAGCACGAGCAGTTCGCTCGAGACGCCGCCGCGCAGGGAGCGCAGGTGCTGTGCTTCCAGGAGCTGTTCTACGGCCCCTACTTCGGCATCACGCAGGACCAGAAGTACTACCGCTACGCCGAGCCCGTCGACGGCCCCATCGTGCAGCGGTTCGCCGCCCTCGCGAAAGAGCTCGGCCTGGTCACGGTGCTCCCCATCTACGAAGAGGCCCAGACCGGCGTCTACTACAACACCTCGGTGCTGGTCGACGCCGACGGCACCGTGCTCGGCAGCTACCGCAAGAACCACATCCCCCACCTCGACAAGTTCTGGGAGAAGTTCTACTTCCGCCCCGGCAACCTCGGCTACCCCGTGTTCGACACCGCCGTCGGCAAGGTCGGCATGTACATCTGCTACGACCGTCACTTCCCCGAGGGCTGGCGCGAATTGGGCCTGAACGGCGCGCACATGGTTTTCAACCCCAACGCCACCAAGCCCGGGCTGTCGAACCGCCTGTGGGAGGTCGAGGGCCCGTGCGCGGCCGTGGCCAACGGCTACTTCGTGCTGCAGCCCAACCGCGTCGGCCGGGAGGACAACGAGTACGGGGCGGATGCCGTGACCTTCTACGGCACGAGCCAGGTGATCGACCCGCGCGGCAACCACGTCGGCGCGCTCGGCTCGGGTGAGCACGAGGAGATCCTCGTGCGCGACCTCGACATGGACCTCGTGCAGCAGATGCGCGACGACTGGCAGTTCTACCGCGACCGCCGGCCCGACACCTACGGCGAGATCGTGGAGGCCTGAAATGGCGACCACCCTGATCTCGGGCGGCACCGTCGTCAACGCCACCGGCACGGGCGCCGCCGACGTGCTCATCGACGGCGAGAAGATCGCCGCCGTGCTGCAGCCGGGCTCGACCCTGCTGGGCCACGACCTCGCGGCATCCGTCGACACCGTCGTCGACGCCACCGGCAAGTACGTGATCCCCGGCGGCATCGACGCGCACACCCACATGCAGATGCCCTTCGGCGGCACCGAGGCCTCGGACACGTTCGAGACCGGCACCCGGGCGGCGGCGATCGGCGGCACGACGAGCATCGTCGACTTCGTCGTGCAGTACCCCGACGAGAACATCCTCGACCGCTACCAGGCCTGGCACGACAAGGCCGCCGGGCAGTGCGCGATCGACTACGGCTTCCACCAGATCCTCTCCGACGTGCAGGACAGCTCACTGACCGCGATGGACGAGCTCATCGCCGAGGGCGTGACGAGCTTCAAGCTGTTCATGGCCTACAAGGGCGTGTTCCTCTCGGACGACGGCCAGATCCTGCGGGCGTTCCAGAAGGGCGCCGACAACGGCGCGATGATGATGATGCACGCCGAGAACGGCGCCATCATCGACGTGCTCGTGCAGCAGGCCCTCGCCCGCGGCGACACGAGCCCGTACTTCCACGGCACGACCCGCCCCTGGCAGGCCGAGGAAGAGGCCACCCACCGCGCGATCATGCTCGCCGATCTGACCGGTGCACCGCTGTACATCGTGCACGTCAGCGCGAAGCAGGCGGTCGAACAGATCGCCGAGGCACGCGACCGCGGTCTCAACGTGTTCGGCGAGACCTGCCCGCAGTACCTCTATCTCTCGCTCGAAGACCAGCTCGGCGCCTCGAGCGCCGAGTGGGGCGACTTCGAGGGCGCGAAGTGGGTGTGCTCGACGCCGCTGCGCTCGAAGCACGAGGGCCACCAGCACCACATGTGGCAGTCGCTGCGCACGAACGACATCCAGATGGTGTCGACCGACCACTGCCCCTTCTGCATGAAGGACCAGAAGGAGCTCGGCGTCGGAGACTTCTCGAAGATCCCCAACGGCATCGGCTCGGTCGAGCACCGCATGGACCTCATGTACCAGGGCGTCGTGACCGGGCAGATCACGCTCCCCCGCTGGGTCGAGCTGACCAGCACGACCCCCGCGCGCATGTTCGGCATGTACGGGCAGAAGGGCGTCATCCAGCCCGGCGCCGACGGCGACGTGGTCGTCTACGACCCGAACGGGCACACCTCGATCGGCATCGGCGAGGGCCGCAGCCACCACATGAACATGGACTACTCCGCGTGGGAGGGCTACGAGATCGACGGTCGCGTCGACACCGTGCTCTCGCGGGGGCGGGTGGTGGTGGATGCCGGCGGTTACATCGGCGACAAGGGTCACGGTCGCTACATCAAGCGCGGCCTGAGCCAGTACCTGGTCTGAGAGGAGACCCCATGGATTTCGGTGTCGTCCTGCAGACGAATCCCCCCGCCGCCCGCACGGTGCAGCTCTCGCAGCTCGCCGAGGCGCACGGCTTCAGCCACGTGTGGACCTTCGACTCGCACCTGCTGTGGCAGGAGCCGTACGTGGTGCACTCGGCGATCCTCGCGGCCACCCGCCGCATCACGGTCGGCCCCTTCGTGACCAACCCCGCGACGCGCGACTGGACGGTCACGGCCTCGACCTTCGCGACGCTGAACGAGATGTACGGCAACCGCACGATCTGCGGCATCGGCCGCGGCGACTCGGCGGTGCGCGTCACGAACGGGCGGCCGACGACGCTCAAGGCCTTGCGCGAGTCGATCCACGTGATCCGCGAGCTCGGCAACTCCCGCGCCGTGGAGTACAACGGCGCGACGCTGCAGTTCCCCTGGAGCCGCGGATCGGAGCTCGACGTGTGGGTCGCCGCCTACGGCCCCCTCGCGCTCAAGCTCACCGGAGAGGTGGGCGACGGCTTCATCCTGCAGCTGGCCGACCTCGACATCGCCGAGTGGATGATCACGACCGTGCGGGAGGCGGCTGAGAACGTCGGACGCGACCCCGACGAGATCGCCTTCTGCGTCGCCGCCCCGATGTACATCGGCGAGGACACTCCCGAGTCGCGCGCGCACATGATCGAGCAGTGCCGCTGGTTCGGCGGGATGGTGGGCAACCACGTCGCCGACATCGTGGCGAAGTACGGCCCTTCGACAAGCTCAGGGACCCCATCGACAAGCTCAGGGACCCCATCGACAAGCTCAGGGACCCCATCGACAGGCTCAGGGACCGCTGGGAACGTTCCGGCCGCCCTCACCGACTACATCGCCGGGCGCACGGGCTACGACTACAACTCGCACGGCAAGAGCCACAACGACCACGTCGACTTCGTGCCCGACGAGATCGTCGAGCGCTTCTGCGTGCTCGGCACCGCCGAGCAGCACATCGAGAAGCTCGAGAAGCTGCGCGCGCTGGGCGTCACCCAGTTCGCCGGCTATCTGCAGCACGACAACAAAGAGGAGACGATGCGGGTCTACGGCGAGAGCGTGATCCCCGCGCTCACTCCCCCGGTGACGGCGAAGAAGTGACCGACCAGGCGCTGGCCCCCGGCTCGGTGACCGGGGTCGTCCCCGACACGAGCGGACGGATGCCGCGTCGCCGGTCCGCACGTTCGTCGGGGCTCACCGGCCGGGTGGGGTGGGGCGTCGCGGGCGTCGCGAGCCTCGTCGCGATCTGGGAGCTGTACAAACTCCTCGGTCCCGCCGACGGGGTCACCGTCGGCGGCGACGGATCGGCGGGGTCGGGCGTCATCCTGCTCCCCCGCACCCACGACCGCGCCATGCCGCACGTGTGGGACATGGTCGCGCGGATGTTCCAGCCCACGAGCGGCGGGGCGACTCCCCCGCTGATCGTCTCGGTGCTCGAGGCCGCGGGCACCACCCTCGGCCTCGCCGCGGTGGGCTGGGTGATCGGCGTGGTGGTCGGCGGCATCCTGGGCATCGCGATGCAGCGCTGGCGCCTGGTCGAGTGGGGCCTGCTGCCCTGGATCGTGGTGAGTCAGATCGTGCCGCTCATCGCCTTCGCCCCCGTGGTCAACGCGCTGGGCAACCAGATCGACCGCGCGGGCGTGGTGCCGTGGCCGCAGTGGTTCTCGGTCGCCCTCATCGCGTCGTACCTGGCCTTCTTCCCCGTCGCGATCGGAACCCTGCGCGGGCTCGAGTCGCCCGACGCCCTGCACCGCGACCTCTTCCACACCCAGTCGGCGGGATGGTGGCAGACGCTCGTGCACCTGCGCCTGCCCGCCGCCGTTCCGCACCTGCTGCCGGCGCTCCGCCTCGCCGCCGCCTCGGCCGTGGTCGGCGCCGTCGTCGCCGAGGTGTCGATCGGCCTGCGCGGCGGCATCGGCCGCATGCTCATCCAGCTCGCAGGGCAAGCCTCGTCCGACCCCGCCGCCCCCTGGGCGCCGACCTTCGGCACCGTCGTGATCGGGCTCGTCGCCGCCGCGGGCGTCGCGCTCATCGGCGTGACGCTGCGCCGCTTCCGTCGCGGAGAGGAGACCCGATGACCACCCCACCCACCCCCGCCGTGCACGCCACCGGAATCGGAAAGGTGTTCCCCGCGGCATCCGGAGAGGTCACCGCCCTCACCGGCGTCGACCTCGAGGTGGCCGCGGGCGAATTCGTGTCGCTCATCGGGCCGTCGGGCTGCGGCAAGTCGACGCTGCTGCGACTGATCGCCGACCTCGACGACGCCACCGCGGGAGAGCTCACCATCTTCGGCAAGACCGCCCGCCGGGCCCGCCTCGACCAGGACTACGGCATCGCCTTCCAGCAGGCGGGACTGCTGCCCTGGCGCACGGTCGCGGCGAACATCGCGCTGCCACTCGAACTGCACCGGTGGGCGAAGGCGAAGCGCGACGCCCGCGTGGCCGAACTCGCCGAGCTCGTCGGGCTGTCGGACTTCGTCGGCCGCTACCCCGACCAGCTCTCCGGCGGAATGCAGCAGCGCGTCGCCATCGCCCGCTCTCTCGCCGCCTCGCCCCAGCTGCTGCTGATGGACGAGCCGTTCGGCGCCCTCGACGAGATGACGCGCGAACGCCTGCAGACCGAGCTCGCCCGCATCGCCGCCGAGACGGGAGCCGCGGTGGTCTTCGTCACCCACTCGATCCCCGAGGCGGTCTTCCTCTCCGACCGCGTGGTCGTCATGAGCCCGCGCCCCGGCCGCATCACCGACGTGATCGACACGCGCCCGGGCCGCCCTCGCGACGAGGCCCTGCGCGAATCGCCGGAGTACTTCGCGCGCGTCACCGCCGTGCGCGAGGCCCTGCACGGCGCTCCCCTGCAACGGGTGAACGAGCGATGACGGCCACCCGCCTCCCCGCGTGGCTGCGGTTCGCGGCGCCCGTCGCCGTGGGCCTCCTCGGCCTCGCGCTGTGGTTCGCCTACGTGGCCTCGGGCTCCGCCCCGCGCATGCTGCCCGACCCGCTCGCGATCGCGGGCGAGCTCACCGGGCGGATGCCGCTGGTGGCCGAAGCCGCCGCCATCACCGGCACCAATGCGCTCGTCGGCCTCGTCGCCGGCAGCGTCGTGGCGGTCGCCCTGGCGGCGCTGGCCGCCACCTGGCGACCCGTCGACGGCATGACGGCTCCGCTCATCGCCGCCCTCGCGGTCGTGCCGATCGTCGCCCTCACGCCGATCCTCAATACGATGTTCGGCGCATCGAGCCAGTTCGGCCGTCAGGCGGTGGCCGGGATCGCCGCCTTCGTCCCGGTGTTCGTCAACACCCTGCGCGGACTGCAGCAGACCCGGCCGGTGCAGCGCGACCTCTTCCGCGCGACCGCGGCGAACGGTTCGCAGACCTTCCGCCTGCTGACGCTGCCCACCGCCGTGCCGTACCTGCTCACCGGCATCCGGGTCGCCGCCTCGCTCGCGGTCATCTCGGCCCTGGTCGCCGAGTACTTCGGCGGACCCGCCGACGGCATCGGCACCGCGATCGCCACCTACGCCAAATCCGGACGTGCCTCGCTCGCCTGGGCGTTCGTCGCGGGCGGCATCGCGATCGGTCTCGTCTTCTTCCTCGTCACCTCGCTGCTCGAGCGCGTCGTCTCGCGACGCCTCGGCGCGGGGCGTCCGCCGGCCTGACCGGCACCTCCACCCGCCCTCGACAGAACAGGTTCCGCCCGCTCCACACCTGCACCACCCGCCTCCCGAAAGGACACCCATGTCACACAGCACACGTCGCGCCCTCGGCGCGATGGCCGCACTCGCCGCGGCATCCCTCGCCCTCTCCGCCTGCGCCGGAAGCTCGACCCCCGACGCCGCCTCGACGGAGGACTTCACGCCCCTGACCTCGGTCAAGCTGCAGCTGCAGTGGCTGCCGCAGGCGCAGTTCGCCGGCTACTACGTCGCGCTCGAAAAGGGCTACTTCCAGGAGGAGGGCTTCGACGACGTCGAGGTCGTCCCCTCCGGCGGTGACATCGTGCCGCAGGACGCCCTCGTGGCGGGCGACGTCGACTTCGCCGTCGCATGGGTGCCCAAAGTGCTCGGCACGATGGAGAACCAGGGCGTCGAGCTCACCGACATCGCGCAGGTCTTCCAGAAGTCGGGGACGACCCAGGTGTCGTGGAAGGGCTCGGGCATCACGAGCGTCGACGACTTCGAGGGCAAGCGCATCGGCTCGTGGGGCTTCGGCAACGAGTGGGAGATCTTCGCCGCGATGGCCGACAAGGGTCTCGACGCCTCCACCGTGCAGATCACCACGCAGGACTTCTCGATGAACGCCCTGCTCGACAAAGACGTGGACGCCGCCCAGGCGATGACCTACAACGAGCTCGCCCAGCTGCTCGAGACGGTGAACCCCGCCACCGGCAAGCTGTACACGATGGACGACATCGACGTGATCTCGTACGAGGACACCGCGGGCGCCATGCTGCAGGACGCGATCTGGGCCGACACGAAGCGCCTGTCGGAAGACCCCGCCTACGCCGACGCCGCCACGCGCTTCCTCAAGGCCGTCATCAAGGGCTGGGTGTTCGCGCGCGACAACCCCGCCGAGGCCGCCGACATCACCTACAAGGCCGCGACCGCCCCCGGCGTGAGCGCCTTCCCCGTCGGACCGACCCACCAGCTGTGGCAGATGAACGAGGTCAACAAGCTCATCTGGACCGGCGGCGACTTCGGCGTCGTCGACTCCGCCGCGTGGGACAAGACGTTCAAGGGCGCCCTGGCCGCCAAGAACCAGGACGGCCTGAACCTCATCACGACCGAGCCGCCGGCATCCGCGTACTCGAACGACTACGTGCAGGCTGCGCTGACCGCGCTGAAGGACGAGGGCGTCACCGTCGACGGCGACTACACGCCGATCGACGTCACCCTCACCGAGGGCGGACAGTAACCCGCACCCGCACGGGGCGGCCGGCAGCGACCGGTCGCCTCGTGCGGGTCTCTCCCCTCCGCAGGCTCTGCCGTGGTTGACTGACCGGATGAAGCCTCCTCCGCAGCACGCGCGCCGAGAGCCCGCGTCGCCCTGGCGTCGCGGCGTGAAAGCCGTCGCCATCGTCGCCGCGGTCGTCGTCGTCGCCGCCGTCGCGGTCGGCGGCTTCTACGCCTGGTCGTTGACGAGCCGCCTGCAGGAGGCCTCGGTTCCGCTGAAGGACGCCCCGGTCGAACCCCCCGCCCTGAGCGAATACAGCGAGCCGTTCGCCGTGCTGGTGGTCGGCACCGACGAGTGCGACGACGTCGTGGCGGCCGCCTTCGGTCCTCGGTGCTCCGACCCCGAGAACAACGGCGCCCGCAATGACGTCAACATGCTGCTGCACGTCTCGGCCGACCCGCGGCGCGTCACGGTCGTGTCGTTCCCCCGCGACCTGCAGGTCGGGATCCCCGAGTGCACGAACAAGGACGGCTCGGTCTTCGGCGGCACCGACAGGGCCTCGATCAACACCGCCTACGAAGACGGCGGACTGCCCTGCGTCGCCGACACGATCTCCGACCTGACGGGTCAGAGCATCCCGTTCGCGGCGAAGGTGAGCTTCGGCAACGTCGTCAACATCACCGACGCCATCGGCGGCGTCGAGGTCTGCATCGGCGGCGACGGGATCGATGATCCGGATGCCGGCATCAAATGGGACGCCGGACCCCGCGTGGTCAAGGGCTTCGACGCCCTCGCGTTCCTCCGCACCCGCACGGGCATCGGCGACGGCAGCGACCTCGCCCGCATCGGCAACCAGCAGCAGTACATGTCGCGCCTGGTGAACAAGCTGCGCAGCGACGACGTGCTGTCGAACCCCGGCACACTCATCGGCCTCGCGAACACCGCGGTCAACAACATCGAGCCGAGCGAGAGCCTCGCCGACCCGATCCGCATCGCGCAGCTCGCGTACACGCTCAAGGACGTGCCGTTCAGCGAGTTCACGTTCGTGCAGTACCCGGTCGTCGACGACCCGTACGACAGCAACCGGGTCGTCCCCGACGAGGAGTCCGCTCAGGTGCTCTTCGATGCGTTGAACAGCAATGCCGGGCTCGCGATCACGGGTGCCGCCGGGTCCAACGGCGGCGTGGTCGCCGACCCGTCCGTCCCGACGCCCGAGCCGACCACCCCTGTCGAGGACACCCCGGCTCCGGATGCCAGCGCCTCGCCCGACGGGAGCGCGGCGCCCGGCGTGGTCGAGCTGCCCGAGAACGTCAAGGGCACCAAGGCCGACCAGGCGACCTGCTCCGCCGGCAACGGCTGATCCCCGCCCCTAGGCCCCGCCCCGCGCGAGCGCAAGCCGCCCGCGCGGGGACCGGACGCTCAGGTCGATGGGCCACCATCGAGGGGTGAAGACCGCCCCCCGCTTCTCGATGCTCGTCGTGATCGCGGCGCTCGCCCTCGCCGGCTGCGCGCCCGCCGCAGCCCCTTCCGCCGCCCCGACCCCCTCGGCATCCGTCACCCCCACGCCCACGCCGACCCCCACGCCCACGCGCACGCCCGACCCGCTCGCGGGCATGAGCCTCAGCGACAAGGTGGGGCAGATGTTCATGGTGGGGACCTCGGTCGAGGGCGCCAACCCGACGACCCTCGCGGCCGTGCAGAACGACCACATCGGCGGGATCTTCCTGCACGGGCGCTCGGCCGCCGGGGCGGAGGCCACCGCGTCCCTGGTGCAGGGCTTCACCTCGGTCGTCGCTGCGGGCCAGCCGCCGCTGTGGGTCGCCACCGATCAAGAGGGCGGGACCGTTCAAGTACTGTCCGGCCCGGGATTCGACGACATCCCCTCAGCCGTCCGGCAGGGCCAGCAGGACGACGCCTCTCTGCAGGCGGCGGCGACCACGTGGGGCGCGCAGCTCGCGTCGGCCGGGGTGAACATGAACCTCGCGCCCGTGGCCGACATCGTCGCGAGCCCGGATGCCGCGGCATCCAACCCCCCGATCGGCGCACTGGCCCGCGAGTACGGCTACGACGGCGCCACCGTCGCCGCCAAGGTCGGCGCCTTCGCCGCGGGCATGCGCGCGGGCGGCGTGCTGCCGACGTTCAAGCACTTCCCGGGACTCGGTCGCGTGACGGAGAACACCGACACCCGCAGCGGCGTGACCGACGACACCGTCACCGCCGACGGAGCGGACGTCGGCGTGTATTCGAGCGTGCTGCCGCAGGGCCCCGGGGTCGTGATGCTGTCGACCGCGATCTACGCGCAGATCGACCCCTCGGCGCCCGCGGCCTTCTCGCCCGCCGTGGTCGGTGTGCTGCGCGATCGCGTCGGCTTCGACGGCGTGGTCACCGTCGACGACCTCTCGGCCGCGCGGCAGGTGCAGCCGTGGTCGCCCGCGGATCGCGCGACCCTCGCCGTGGACGCCGGCATCGACCTGCTGCTGGTCTCGGCCGACCCTTCGGTGTACGCCGAGATGCACCAGGCCGTGCTCGCGCGCGCGCAGGCCGACCCCGCGTTCGCCGCCAAGGTCGACGCGGCGGTGCGCCGGATCCTGGCGCAGAAGGCGTCGATGCCGTGAGTCGCCGCGCGTGAGGGGTCGCTTTCTGTCGCCCAGCCGGTGAGCCAGGCGACAGGAAGCGACCCCTCACGCGGGATTCGGTGCCCGGCGGGCGATGAAGGCGACGAGGCCGATAGGCTGGAAGGCTGTGTCTGTCGAACCCGTCATCGTCTACCCGCCCGAGCTGCCCGTCAGCGCCGCGCGGGACGAGATCGCGCGCGCCATCCGCGACCACCAGGTCGTGATCGTCGCCGGGGCGACGGGCTCGGGCAAGACCACGCAGCTGCCCAAGATCTGCCTCGAACTGGGCCGCACCTCGATCGCGCACACCCAGCCGCGCCGCATCGCCGCGCGCACGATCGCCGAGCGCATCGCCGAAGAGATGCAGGTTCCGCTCGGCTCGACCGTCGGCTACAAGGTGCGCTTCACCGACAAGGTGTCGGCCGACACGCGCGTGGCGCTGGTGACCGACGGCATCCTGCTCAACGAGATCCACCGCGACCGGCTGCTGCGTCGCTACGACACGATCATCGTCGACGAGGCGCACGAGCGCTCGCTCAACATCGACTTCCTGCTCGGCTATCTGCGCCGCATCCTACCGAAGCGCCCCGACCTCAAGGTCATCGTCACCTCGGCCACCATCGACCCCGAGAGCTTCGCGCGACACTTCGCGGCGGCTCCCCCCGAGCCGGGCGGCGAGCCGACCCCGGCGCCGGTCATCGAGGTGTCGGGTCGCACGTACCCGGTCGAGATCCGTTACCGGCCGGTCGACGGAGCGGACGACGCAAGCACGACTCCGGAGATTCCGGATGCCGATGACCCCGACGCCCCGTCATCGCGCGGCCGAGCGGCGACCGGCCCGCAGAAAGTCCGGAGTTCTGCACGGCCGGCGGCCAAGCCGGGGCGCTCCGACGACGACGCCGATGAGGTGGGAGCCGTCGTCGCGGCCCTGCGCGAGCTCGATCGCGAGGCCCCGGGCGACGTGCTCGTCTTCTTCCCCGGCGAGGCCGAGATCCGCGATGCGGCGGATGCCATCCGCGGGGCGTACCAGAAGGACACCTCGCCCACCGAGGTGCTGCCCCTCTACGGGCGCCTGTCCGCGGCCGAACAGCACCGCGTGTTCGAGCGCTCGAGCGTCGCGGGCGTGCGCCGTCGCGTCATCCTCGCCACGAATGTCGCCGAGACGAGTCTCACCGTCCCCGGCATCCGGTATGTCGTCGACACCGGAACCGCCCGCATCTCGCGCTACAGCAACCGGTCGAAGATCCAGCGCCTGCCCATCGAGGCCGTGTCGCAGGCCTCGGCCCAGCAGCGCTCCGGGCGTGCGGGGCGCACCTCGCCCGGCATCGCGATCCGACTCTACTCCGAAGACGACTTCACGCGTCGCCCGGAGTACACCGAGCCCGAGATCCTGCGGACGTCGCTGGCATCCGTCATCCTCCAGATGCTGTCGCTCGGCTTCGGCGACATCCAGGCCTTCCCGTTCCTCACCCCGCCCGACTCGCGAGGCGTGAAGGCGGCGTTCGACCTGCTCGTCGAGCTCGGCGCGGTGAAGCTGCCCGCCCCCGGTTCGCGCGGGGCTGACACCTCGCGCGAGCGCGACGTGCGCGACGACGGCGACCCGTCTCGGCAGCGCGGCAGACGCGCACCGCGCGAGGACGGTCCCCGCCTCACCGAGATCGGCCGCGAGATCGCGCGGCTGCCGATCGACCCGCGCTTCGCCCGCATGCTCATCGAGGCGCGTCGCAACGACGTGTCGAGCGAGGTGCTCGCGATCGTGTCGGGCATGTCGATCCAAGACGTGCGCGAACGGCCCGAGGAGCGACGGGAGGAGGCCGACCGCTTCCACGCGCGCTTCACCGACCCCACCAGCGACTTCCTTTCGCTGCTGAACCTCTGGGATTACCTGCAGGAGAAGCAGGCCGAGCTCGGCTCGAGCGCGTTCCGGCGCCTGTGCCGCAGCGAGCACCTCAACTACGTGCGCGTGCGCGAGTGGATGGACGTGCACCGGCAGCTGCGGTCGCTCGGCGGCGAGCGCTCCGGCGAAGGTGGCGCGCGGGGCTCCGGCGACGGAGGCCGTCGCGCGCGGAACCATGTCCCACTTTCGGCTGGCTCCGACCCCTCCAGGCCGCACAATTCGGGACATGCGGCGACAAAATCGGGACATGGATCGGGGCGCGGCGACCACAGCACCGCCCTCGAGGGGCACGCCGCCGGCGATGCGATCCACCGCGCGATCCTCTCCGGGTTGCTCTCGCACCTCGGCATCCTGGACCCCCGCACGATGGCGCAGGCCAAAGACCGCAAGGCGCCGGGTGACGCCCGCCCCACCAAGGGCGAGTACATCGGCGCGCGCGGGGCGCGGTTCGCCATCTTCCCCGGCTCGGGTCTGAAGAAGAAGCGCCCCTCGGCCGTCATGGCCGCCGAACTCGTCGAGACCTCGCGCCTGTTCGCCCGCACGGTCGCCGCCGTCGACCCGGCGTGGGCGGAAGAGCTCGCCCCCGACCTGGTCAAGCGCTCCCTCAGCGAGCCGCACTGGTCGAAGGATGCCGGCTCCGCCGCCGCCTACGAGAAGGTCACCCTCTTCGGGGTCGAGCTCGTCGGGCGCCGCCGGGTGCAGCTCGCGCGCTTCGACCGGCCGCTCGCGCGCGAGATGTTCGTGCGCCACGCGCTGGTGGAGGGCGAGTGGGACCCCTCGGTGCTCGACAAGCGCCTCACCGCGTTCCTCCGCCGCAACCAGGAGCAGCGTCGCCTGCTCGAGAAGATCGAGGAGCGCGAGCGTCGCCGTGACATCCTGATCGGCGACGAGGCCGTGTTCGCGTTCTACAACTCGCGCATCCCGGCCGACGTCACCGACGTGCGCTCGTTCGAGACGTGGTGGAAGGACGCCTCGAACCGCACCCCGCACCTGCTCGACCTACGTGAGTCCGACCTCACCGGCGACCGCGCCCAGGGAGACGACCGGGCCTTCCCCGCGCGCTGGCGGCAGGGCGATCAGACCCTCAACCTCGCGTACCGCTTCGAACCAGGAGCTCCCGACGACGGCGTGACGGTGGTCGTGCCGCTGCCGCTGCTCGCGCAGCTGCGCCCCGACGGCTTCGACTGGCAGGTTCCGGGCATGCGCGACGAGCTCGTCACCGCGCTGCTGCGCGCACTGCCGAAGACCATCCGCCGCAACGTCGTGCCCGCCGCCGACTGGGCGGAGAAGTTCTCGGCCGAGCTCGCCGAGAAGGGCCCCGAGCACGCGAACGGTCTGCCCAAGACGACGCTCGTCGACGCTCTCGCCGCCCTCGTGCAACGCGTCGCGAACCAGCGGGTGAGCGCCGCCGACTTCGAGCTCGAGCGGGTTCCCGGCCACCTCACGCCGTCGTTCCGCGCCGTCGACGCACGTGGCCGCGCGATCGGCAGCGACCGCGATCTGGCGACCCTGCAGCGCCGTCTCGCCGACAAGGCCCGCTCCAGCGTCGAGTCGACGATCGCTCGCCCGGCGCAGAGAGCCGCGAAGGTCGCCGAGGCCTCCCCCGCCTTCGCCTCCCGGTCGAAGCTGACCACCTGGGATCTCGATGAGCTCACCGAGGTCGTCGACACCCCGGTCGCCGGCGGCGTCGTGCGCGGCTACCCCGCTCTGGTCGATGAGGGAGACAGCGTCGCCCTGCGCGTGGAGGCGACGCCCGAAGACGCCGCGCGGCACACGCGTGCCGGCATCCGTCGTCTTTTGCTGCTGGCCGTCCCCTCCCCCGCGACCTACGTGCTCGACCACCTCACCGCGAACGAGAAGCTCGCCCTCGCGGCCTCGCCGTACCAGAACGCCAAGGCGCTCATCGAGGACGCCCGCGTCGCCCTCGCCGACGACGTGCTGCTGCGCGAGGCGCCGAGGGGAGTCGTGCGCACGAAGGCCGATTTCGAGCGCGTGCGCGACGCCTTCTCCGCGGCATCCGTCGACCGCACCTTTCAGACGGTGTCGCTCGCGGCGAAGATCCTGCTCGCGCAGCGCGAGGTCGACCGCGCGATGAAGGACGCCTCGTCGATCACCCTGCTCGGCGCGCTGAACGACGTGCGCGGGCAGCTGAAGGGCCTGATCTTCCCGGGCTTCCTCTCGCGAACGGGCCCCGCGCGGCTGCAGCACCTTCCGCGGTATCTGGCCGGAGCCCTCGACCGCGTCAAGACGCTGTCCGACAACCCCGGCCGCGACCGCCAGCGCATGACCGAGTACGAGCGCTCCGCCGCGGGCTTCGGCGAAGCCGGCGGGACGGTTCCCCTGCCGGCCGACGCCCCCGCAAACCTCGTGCAGACGCGCTGGCTGCTCGAAGAACTGCGCGTGAGCCTGTTCGCCCAGCGCCTCGGCACGGCCGAGCCGGTGTCGCCGCAGCGCATCGCGAAGGCGCTCAAGAGCGCGTGAAGGGTCACCTTCCGTCGCCGAGCACGGCTCGAAGCGACCGAAGATGACCCTTCACGCGGGTGGCCCTCAGGAGTGCAGGCGCACCTGGCCCATCGTCGCCTGCACGTCGACGCGCGCCGTGGCGGAGGCGTCGGTGCGCAGCGCGTTGTCGACGCGGCCGAGGCCGTCGTCCACGTTCACGCGATAGTCGTCGTCGGGCAGGGTGATGTCGGCCGACCCGGCCGTCACGTCGACCTTCGTGCGGTCGGGGGTGAGGCCCCCGAGCTCGGCGGTGAGGTCGCCCCCGGCCACCTCGAACGACGCGGTCGACACGTCGTCGACCCGAGCCGTTGCAGCCCCGCCCGAGACCGACACGTCGAGCTCGGCCGCCGATCCGCGCAGCGTCGCCGCCCCGCCGGCGAGCTGCACCGACAGCGCGCCGAAGTCGCCGTCGAGGTCGAGCGACCCGCCCGTGACGTCGATGGAGGCGCGGATGCCGCTGCCCTCGAGCTCGCGGGGAAGGGTGAGCGTCGCGCGGGAGCCGGTGCCGACCCCCGCGAAGGGTCCCTCCGGCGACGACACGCGCAGGGTGTCTCCGCGGCGGTCGAACCTCCATCCGCGCGGCCCCTCGCGGTCGGCGTCGAGGCGGGCCTCGCTGACGTCGCCGTACGCGATGGTGAGGGCGCCCGCGGCCACGTCGATGTCGACGTCGGTCAGGCCCTCCACGCCGCTGTCGAGCACGGAGCTGTTCTCGCCCGTGTCGCGCAGCGAGACCACGGCCGACGCGCCGGTGCCGGCGAGGGTGCCGAGCGCGATGCACGCGCCGACGGCGATGGTGACGACCGACACCGCGAAGGCGGCTCCCCGGCGAGGCGGCTGGGGCGAGGGATCGGGGGTCGGGGCGAGGGGGGTTTCGAGGGTCATGACGCAGCTCCGGTGGTGTCGTGGCCGAGGTGGACGAGCGCGGCGATCACGCGGCGGTTGCCTGTTTCGTCCTGCTCGAGGCCGAGCTTGGTGAAGATGGCGGTGATGTACTTCTCGACGCTGGCCTCCGACACGAACAGCGCGGCGGCGATCGCCTGATTCGAGCGGCCTTCGGCGATGAGGGCGAGCACGCTGCGCTCGCGTTCGGTGAGGCTCTGCAGGCGCTCGTCGCGGCGGCGCCGGGTGAGCAGCTGCGCCACCACCTCGGGGTCGAGCACCGTGGCTCCGCCCGCGATCGAGGCGACCGCGGCGAGGAAGTCCTTGACGTCGGCGACGCGGTCTTTCAGCAGGTACCCGAGGGCGCCCTGGCCGTCGGCGATGAGGTCGCTCGCGTAGCGCTCTTCGACGTACTGCGACAGCACCAGCACGGCGAGACCCGGATGCCGGGACCGCAGCGCGATCGCCGCGCGGATGCCCTCGTCGGTCCAGGTCGGCGGCAGCCGCACGTCGAGGATGCACAGCTCCGGTGACGTGTCCGACACGGCCCGCTCGAGACCCTCGGCATCCGGGAGCGCCGCGACGACCTCGTGGCCGTCATCGGCGAGGAGGCGCACGAGCCCCTCGCGCAGCAGCACGGAATCTTCGCAGATCAGGACGCGCACGGGACGTTCACCTCCACCGTCGTCGGGCCGCCCTGCGGGCTGTCGATGCGCGCCGTGCCGCCGGCGGCGGTGGTGCGGTTGACGATCCCGTCGAGGCCACCGCCGGGGACGACGCGCGCACCGCCCAAGCCGTCGTCTTCGACGCGGGCCCAGAGCGAACCGTCGTCGCGCACCCGCACGTGCACGCGGCAGGCCGTGGCCCGCGAGTGCTTGGCGGCGTTGGTGAGGGTCTCGGCGATCGCGAAGTACACCGCTGCCTCCGCGGCGCGGCCGCAGCGGCGCGGGAGGCGCACGTCGAGGGTCACGGGGATGTGCGAGCGCGAGGCGAGGGCCGACAGCGCCGCATCCAGCCCCCGATCCTCGAGCACCGAGGCGTGGATGCCGCGGGCCAGCTGCCGCAGTTCGGTGATGGCCGACTTCGTCGACGCGTGGGCCTCGGCGACCAGGGCTTTCGCGGCCTCGGGGTCGTCGTCGATCTTGGTCTGGGCCAGGCCCAGCGTCATGCCGATCGAGACGAGCCGCGGCTGGACGCCGTCGTGCAGGTCGCGTTCGATGCGGGTGCGCTCCACCTCGGCGGCGCGGACGGCGCCGGCCCGACGCGAGTCGGAGGTGCGGGCCTGTTCGACGAGCTGCGCCTCGCGCGAGGGCACGAAGATCGCCCGCGCGATGACGCCCTGCAGCAGGGCCAGGCCGATCACCGCGGCGGCGCCGACGATCACCGCGAGGATGCCGACGACCGGAGCCGCGGCCCCCTCGAGCGGCACGATGCCGAGGAAGCGCCGGTTGGGCCAGCCGAACAGCGGGCTGACCGAGAGCGCCAGGCCCCAGGCGAGGCCTCCGAGCATCGTGATGGTCGCGAGCCCCAGCACGGTCGAGATCGCGAACGAGGCGACCGCGCGCCACTGCAGGGGGTCGATCGCCTGCAGCCAGATGGTGTGCAGCACGCCGCCGAAGCCGGGCTTGGGGCTGCGGCGCGGCCGCAACGGAGCGAGGCCGAAGGCGTACAGGCCCTCGAGGCGCGCCCGCTCGAACCACGCCAGGGCGAACAGCGCGTAGACGAACGCGACGAGCACGACGACGCCGATGAGCAGCGCCGCGAGCAGGCCGAATCCCGAGCTGAGCAGTCCGATGAGCCCCGCGAAGACGCCCGGGCCGACGATGCCGAGAGCGGCCAGTTGGGCGGCGGCGCCGGCGACGCGGGCGGGCGAGCCGATGCGCACGGGGCGCACGTCGGCCGCGGACGGCGGTGCGGGCGCGACCGGCGGGGTCGAGGGCGGAGGCGGAAGGACGGATGCCGTGGTCATGGGTTCCACGCTAGGGCTCAGCCCCGCGCTCGCACCGCCCGGGCAGCCCCCGAGCCGCATTCGGGAAAACCCGAATGATGCGCCCTCAGAGCTCGTCGGTCGAGATCCAGCCCGAGGAGATGAGTTCTTCGACGTCGTCGGGGCGCACGACACTCGGCGCGACGCCCTCGCCCGCCGCGGCGGGCGTCTCGCCGTCGAGCAGCGCCTGCACCGCGTCGGCGGTGGCGTCGACGAGGGCACGGGGGTCGGCGAAGATCGTCGCGTCGAGCACGTCGTCGCGCAGAGCCCGGACGGTCGCGGCGTCGGCCCCGGTGCCCACCACCAGCGGCGCCGGCGCCTCGGGGGTCGAGCTCGCGGTCGGGCGGGGGCTCGGACTCGGCGACTCCTCGGCGGGCGGATCGGTGGTCAGGGCCGTCACGACACCGCGGGTGACCGCATCGCCGAGGGCGAGCACGGCGGTGGGCGCATCGGCATCGGCGCGCAAGGCACGGAGACGCTTCTCGGCGGCGGCGGCCTGCGCCGCGGCGGTGTCCTCGTCGACGGCCGCGGCCTCGAGGCTCGCACCCGACACCAGCTGCACCGTACCCGCGGCGATCGCCGGCTGCAGCGCGTCGAGCGCCGCCGCGAACCGCTGCTCATCCCACGGATCGGCCGACGACCCGGTGATCAGCGCGACGCGCGCGACAGTCGGGGTGGCGGGGGCGGATGCCGCGGGCGACGGCGCCTCGGACGGCGACGGCGACGGCTCCGTCGCGGCATCCGGAGCCACTTGCTCGGACCCTGATGACGGCAGGTCGGCGAGGAGCGCCTCGGCCTGAGCGCGGCCGAGCGCGGTCGGATCCGGCGCGAACGCGGCCGCCGCATCGACGCCCGCGAGCGAACGCCCGAACTCCACGACGGGGACGCCGTCGCCGTTCGCCACCTCGAGCGGAGCCGCCAGGTCGCCGGCCGCGACGGGAGCCACCACCACGGCATCCGCCCCCTTCGTCAGCATGTTCTGCACCTGGGAGCCCTGCGTGCGCGCATCGCCCGCGGCGAACTGCAGATCGACGGCGTATCCGCGCGCGACCAGCTCGGTCTTCAGCGCGTCGCCGCCCCGGCTCCACTGCGCATCGGCCTCGGTGGGCAGCGAGACGCCGATCACCCCGGCGCCGTCGTTCGACCCCTGGGTCTGCGCGCGCGACGACGTGCATCCCGTCAGCGCGACGGCGACCAGCGCGAGCGCGGCCGCGGCGCGGAGGATCGGACGAGCTGGCATCCGTCCATCCTCTCCCACCGACGCGCCGCACACGCACGAACGCCCCGCCGCACGAGGCGACGGGGCGTTCGATGAAGAAGCGTGGATCAACCGCGCGTGCGGTTCTTGTTCCACACGTCGAAGGCCACGGCCAGAAGGAGCACGAGGCCCTTGATGAACTGCTGCACGTCGGTCGAGATGCCCATGAGCGACATGCCGTTGTTGAGGACACCCATGACCAGACCACCGGCGATCGCGCCGACCACGCGGCCGACACCACCCTGCACGGCCGCTCCACCGATGAACGAGGCGGCGATCGCGTCGAGCTCGAAGAGGTTACCGGCGCCGGGACCGGCCGAGTTCAGGCGACCCGTGAACACGATGCCGGCGAGGGCCGCGAGCACACCCATGTTCACGAACAGCATGAAGTCGACGCGGCGCGTGTTGATGCCCGACAGCTTCGCGGCGGTGCGGTTGCCACCGATCGCGTAGATGTGACGGCCGAAGACGCTGCGGCTCATGACCGTCGAGTATCCGATGATCAGCAGCGCCAGCACGACGAGCACGATGGGCGTGCCGCGCGATCCGGGAGCCACACCCAGCAGGTAGGTGAGGTAGGCGATCAGGGCGCCGCCACCGATGACCTTGACCAGGAACGCCGTCATCGGGTCGTTCTGCAGCTCGAGGGCGGCGCGCTTCGCACGCTGACGCACCTGCGAGAAGACGAACAGCACCAGGGTCAGGGCGCCCAGGGCGACCGTGATCCACTCGGCGGGCGAGGACGACGCCGGGAACAGGTCGGGGAAGAGGTACCCGCCACCGAGGGCGCGGTACTCGGTCGGGAACGGCGTGATCTGCGTGTTGCCCAGGGTCATCTGCGTGAGACCGCGGAACAGCAGCATGCCCGCCAGGGTCACGATGAACGCGGGGATGCCGATATAGGCCACCCAGAAGCCCTGCCACATGCCGACCACGGCACCCAGCACCAGCGACAGCAGGATGCCGAGCCACCAGGGCAGGCCCCACTGCACGATGAGCACACCCGAGACCGCACCGACGAAGGCGGCGACCGAACCGACCGACAGGTCGATGTGGCCGGCGATGATGATCATCACCATGCCGATCGCGAGGATCAGGATGTAGCTGTTCTGGACGATGATGTTCGACACGTTGCCCGCGGTGAGCAGGCGCCCGCCGGTCAGTGCCTGGAACAGCAGCACGATGACGATGAGGGCGATGAAGATGCCGATCTCGCGCAGACGCGAGGTGAAGAACGTCACGAGGCTGCCGGGTCCCCCGGCTCCGCCTCCCACGGGACCGCGGGGCGTGCCGCCCGGGCCCGCCTGGGTCGCGGTGTTGTCAAGCGCTGACATGGTCGGCTTCCTTCTCCTTCGTCATGAGCACCATGAGGGCCTCCGGAGTGGCCTCTTCGATGGGCAGCTGGCCGGTGATGTGGCCTTCGCTGAGGGTGTAGATGCGGTCGCAGATGCCGAGGAGCTCGGGCAGCTCCGAAGAGATGACGAGCACCCCCTTCCCCTGCGCCGCGAGGGAGTTGATGATCGTGTAGATCTCGTACTTGGCGCCCACGTCGATGCCGCGGGTCGGCTCGTCGAGGATGAGCACCTCGGGGTCGGAGAAGAGCCACTGCGACAGCACGACTTTCTGCTGGTTGCCGCCCGAGAGCTTGCCCACGACCACGTCGACGCTGGGCGCCTTGATGTTCATCGACTTGCGGTAGCGGTTGGCGACCAGGTACTCCTCATCGCCGTCGACGAACCCGCCCTTGACGAGCTTGCGCATGCCCGCGAGCGAGATGTTGCGCTTGATCGTGTCGATCAGGTTGAGACCTGCACCCTTGCGGTCCTCGGTCACGTAGGCGAGACCGCTGCGGATGGCCGCGGGGACCGTCGAGGTGTCGGCCTTCTGACCGCGGATGTAGACGTTGCCCGAGATCTTCGAGCCGAAGCTCTTGCCGAACACGCTCATCGCGAGCTCGGTGCGACCGGCGCCCATCAGACCCGCGATGCCGACGACCTCGCCCGCGCGAACCGTGAGGTTCGCCTGGTGGATCACCGTGCGGTTGCCGTCGGTGGGGTGGCTGACGTTCCAGTCCTCGATGCGAAGGACCTCGTCGCCGATCTCGACGTCGCGGTCGGGGTAGCGGTTCTCGAGCTCGCGACCGACCATCCCGCGGATGATGCGGTCTTCGCTGGTGCCCCCGGTGGCCACGTCGAGCGTCTCGATCGTGCGACCGTCGCGGATGATGGTCACCTCGTCGGCGATCGCGCGGATCTCGTTGAGCTTGTGGCTGATGATGATGCACGTGATGTTCTGGCCGCGCAGGTGGCGGATCAGATCGAGCAGGTGCTCGGAGTCGTCGTCGTTCAGCGCCGCGGTGGGCTCGTCGAGGATGAGGAGCTTGACGTCCTTCGACAGGGCCTTGGCGATCTCGACGAGTTGCTGCTTGCCGACGCCGATCTCGTTGACGGGCACGTCGGGGCTGTCGCCCAGCCCCACGCGCGCCAGCAGCTTCGCCGCCTCGCGGTTGGTGGCGTCCCAGTCGATGAGGCCGCGGTTCGTGATCTCGTTGCCGAGGAAGATGTTCTCGGCGATCGAGAGGTAGGGGCTCAGCGCGAGCTCCTGGTGGATGATGACGATGCCGGCCGCTTCGCTGTCGCGGATGTCTTTGAACTCGACGGTCTGCCCGTCGAAGACGATCTCGCCTCGGTAGTCGCCCGCGGGATACACACCGCTGAGCACCTTCATGAGGGTCGACTTGCCCGCGCCGTTCTCGCCGCAGATGGCGTGGACGGTACCGCGCTCGACGGTCAGCGACACGTCGGCCAACGCGATGACGCCGGGGAACTCCTTGGTGATCGAGCGCATCTCGAGGATGGTGCTCACGAGGTCCTCCTTGCAGAACCGGCTCGTGGCCGGTCGGGATGGTGGGGGGCGGGGGCGGATGCCGCAGACCCGCGGGAGCCTCCGCCGCGACCCTGTCGGGCCGCGGCGGAGGCGGGGTGGAGGAGCCGGAGCCCCTCCGAGGGATTACTTGAGGTCGTCCTCGGTGTAGTAACCGCTGTCGACGAGGACTTCCTTGTAGTTGTCCTTCGTGACGATCGTCGACTGCAGGAGGTACGAGGGGACGACCTTCTTGCCGTTGTCGTACGTCGTGGTGTCGTTCGTCTCGGGGGTCTCACCCTTGCGGATGTCGTCGACCATGGTCACGGCCTGCTTCGCGAGCTCGCGCGTGTCTTTGAAGATCGTCGAGTACTGCTCACCGGCGATGATCGACTTGATCGAGCCGGCCTCGGCGTCCTGACCCGTGATGACGGGGAGGTCGCTGGCCGAGTAGCCGCCCGAGGTGAGGGCCGAGATGATGCCGATCGACAGACCGTCGTAGGGCGAGAGCACACCGTTGAGCTTGGTGCCGCCGATGACGGTGAGGATGTTCTCCATGCGCTTCTGCGCCGTCTCGGGCAGCCAGCGGAGGATGGCAGCCTGGCCGAACTCGGTCTGACCCGAGGGGACCACGAGCACGCCGGAGTCCATGTAGGGCTTCAGGGTGTCCATCGCGCCGTTCCAGAAGAACGTGGCGTTGTTGTCGTCGGGGCTACCGGCGAACAGCTCGACGTTGAAGGGGCCGGCGGCGCCGGTCTCCTTGCCCGAAGCGTCGAGGACGCCCAGGCCGGTCAGGAGCGAGGTGGCCTGCTGGACGCCGACCTTGTAGTTGTCGAACGTCGTGTAGTAGTCGACGTTCTCGGTGCCGTTGATGAGGCGGTCGTACGCGATGACGGGGATGTTCGCGTCCTTGGCCTGCTGCAGGACGTCGGTGAGCGTCGTGCCGTCGATCGAGGCGACGATCAGGGCCTTGGCGCCCGTGGTGATCATGTTCTCGATCTGCGAGACCTGGGTGGGGATGTCGTCGTTCGCGTACTGCAGGTCGACCTGGTAGCCGAGCTCCTCGAGCTGCGACTTGACGTTGTTGCCGTCGGCGATCCATCGCTCCGACTGCTGGGTCGGCATGGCCACACCGATGGTGCCGCCGGCCTCCTGCGAGTCTCCGCTGCTGGCGCCGGTACGGTCACCGGCGCAACCGGCGAGACCGATGCCGAGCGCGAGGACGCCCGCGCCCGCGATCGCCTTGAGCATGCTGTGCTTCTTCACTCTGGTTCCCTCCATTGGGTGGTTGTCGCGGCGTCTCCCCCTGGAGTCCACCGCGCAGTGCTGTCGCCGCACGTCGGGGCGCACGGGCGGCGGGGCGAAACGAGGCCGGTCGGCGACACGGCTCACCCGTGTCGTTCGAAACGTCTTCGTCTCGACGGATCCGCTCCGCAGCGAGTCCCGTCGGCCGTGTGACCCGGTCATGTGACCGTTCACATTGTGTGTGTGATGCTACATCGCGGTGAGCCAGGGATGTCAAGTCCCGGCGCGTCGCGGAGGCGTCCGTTGCCGAAACGTGACGAACTCAGCGCGAAGGCGGAGCGGTCGACGAACGTACGATGAGACGCAGATGATCGGGTTCCGAGGGCCCGACGGCATCCGACGACTCCCCCAACCTGGTCAGCAGATCGGTGATCGCGCGGGCGCCGATGCCCGCGAAGTCCTGGCGCACCGTCGTCAACGGCGGCCACAGGTGGGCGGATTCGGGCACGTCGTCGAACCCGACGACCGAGATGTCCTCGGGCACCGAGCGACCTATGGCCCGCACGGCATGCATCAACCCGAGCGCCATATGGTCGTTGCCTGCGAACACCGCCGTGGCGTCTTCGGTGCGCAACAGCTCGAGTCCCGCCTCGAAGCCGAACTGCGCGGTCCAGTCGCCCAGCACCGGCGGCCGCGGCGTCAGGTCGTTCGCGTCCATCTCGGCGAGATACCCGCGCATCCGGTGATCGGCCTCGACCCAGTCCCGGGGGCCGGCGATGTGCAGGATGCGCGAGTGCCCGAGCTCGATGAGATGGCGCACGGCGGCGCGGGCGCCCGCGGTCTGGTCGTTGTGCGAACTCGAGGTCCCCGTCGAGGCCACGATCTGCACCGGGACGGGGAGCTTCAGCTCATCGAGGATCGGCACCACGCGCGTCTGCGGGGCGACGGCGATCAGCCCCTCGACCGACTGCTGCATGAGGTGGTCGATCGAGGCGCGCACGTCGTCGGCGGCGCTCGTGGCCAGGTTGGTGAGGGTGAGTCGGTAGCCCGCTGCCCGAGCGACCGACTCGATCGCCTGCACCATCGCCGAGGTGCCGTGCGTGGTCATGCGCGGGCCGAGCACGCCGATCAGGCGCGACCGGTTCGTCGCCAATGCCCGGGCGGCCTGGTTGGGCACGAACTTCAGTTCGGCGATCGCCGAGCGCACCTTCGCGGCCGTCTCGGGCCGAAGCTGCGGGCTGTTGTTGATCACCCGCGAGACGGTCTGGTACGACACACCCGCGAGCCGCGCGACGTCGCGGATGCTGGGGGCCTTGCCCGTGGCATCCGGGGTCTCGGTGTCGCTCATGTCCGCCTCGTTGCGGGTCGCGCGCTGTTGCGTGACCGGTCACACGACAATAGCGGACCGCGCTCTGTTCGCTCGATCGCGAGTGGGGCGGGCCCGTTCGTCGCTCTTCGCCCGTTCGCCCTGCTGCTCAGCGCACCGCGCCGCGGCGGAGGCGCACCTCCTCCCCGGGCGCCCCCGTCACGACTCGAGGAGGGCTCGATAGAACCGGATGCCGCGGAGCCACACCTCGACGCGGATGCGTTCGTCGGGCGCGTGCAGAGCGTCGCGTTCGGCGCGCGTGAGGTGGAAGGGCGCGAAGCGGTACACCGCGTCGGTGAGACCCGTGTAGAACCGGCTGTCGCTGGCCCCCAACTGCAGATACGGCAACGGCACCACGTCGTCGCCGAGGGTCGCCGAGACCGTGCGCGAGAGGCGGCGCCACGCCTCGCCCCGCCACGGCGACACCGGAGAGGGATCGTTGCCCTGGCGCAGTTCGATGTCGACGAGCGGATCGGCCACCGCACGGCGCAGGTGCACCGAGACGTCGGCGAGCGTCTCCCCCGTCAGCAGGCGCACGTTCACGCTCGCGCGGGCGGTGGTGGCCAGCACGTTCTCGCCCGCCGAGCCCTCGAGCCGCGTCACCACGGCCGTCGTGCGCACGAGGGCGTTCGTCTCGGGTCCGAGGTGCGCGAGGGCGGCCGTCACCAGCGGGGCCGACACCGCGGTGCGGCGGAAGAGCGTCGCCAGCGGCTCGTCGGTGTGGGCCGCCGCGGTGCCGAGCATCGCCCGCACCGGAGCGGTCAGGCGCCGCGGGAACGGCCGTCGACGCAGGCGGTCGATCGCGCGGGCGAGCCGAGCGGTGGCGGGCAGGCGCGGCGGGGTCGAGGCATGTCCTCCGGCTTCGCGGGTGACGAGGTCGAAGGTCGCGACCCCGCGCTCGGCGACGCCGATCATCGCGGTCGGAGCGGCGACCCCGGGCACGGCACCCTCGACGACGGCGCCCCCCTCGTCGAGCACGAGAGCGGGGGCGACCCCGCGTTCGGCCAGCTCCGCGGCCATGGCCCGAGCCCCGGTGCCGTGGGTCTCCTCGTCATGGCCGAACGCGAGCCACACGTCGGTGCGCGGGGTCACCCCGTCGGCGAGCGCCTGCTCGACCGCCTCGAGGATCGCCACCAGGGCCCCCTTGTCGTCGATCGCACCGCGGGCGTGGATCTCGGCATCCGGACCTTCCCCCACCACCTCGGCGGCGAAGGGCGGATGCCGCCAGGGCTGGCCGTCGACCGGGACGACGTCCTGGTGCGCGAGCAGCAGGAGTGGCGCCTCGGGGCTGTCGCCGCGCCAGCGGTACAGCAACGAGCGGCCGGCCACGACTTCGCGCTCGAGGCGTTCGTGGACCAGCGGGTACAGGCGAGCGAGTGCTGCGTGGAAGCGTTCGAAGGCGTCGTCGTCGACCTCGGCGGGATCGACGCGCGAGACGGTGGGGATCGACAGCAACTCGCGGAAGCGCTCGACGGGCGTCATGACCCGAGCCTAGAGGCGACTCGTATGCGCATCCCGGCTCGATCGACCGCGATGTCGGTGGGCGCCGATACGGTGGAACCCATGACCGGACTGCACTGGGGCATCCTCGCAACGGGCGGCATCGCGCACGCCTTCACCTCCGACCTGCGTACCGCGGGCCTCGACGTCGCCGCCGTCGGCTCGCGCAGCCTCGACAACGCGCGCGCCTTCGCCGAGAAGTACGACATCCCGCACGCGCACGGCTCGTACGAAGAGCTCGTCGCCGACCCCGACGTCGACATCGTCTACATCGCGACCCCGCACCCCGGTCACGTCGACAACGCCCTGCTGGCCCTCGAGCACGGGAAGCACGTGCTCGTCGAGAAGCCCTTCACCCTCAACCAGGCCGAGGCCGCGGCCATCCGCGACGCGGCCGCAGCGAAGGGGCTGCTCGCGATGGAGGCCATGTGGACGCGGTACCTGCCGCACATGGTGCGCATCCGCGAGATCATCGCCGCCGGCACCCTCGGTGAGCTGCGCGTGGTGTCGGCCGATCACACGCAGAAGATCTCGACCGACCCCGCCCACCGCCTCAACGACCTCGCCCTCGGCGGCGGAGCGCTTCTCGACCTGGGCATCTACCCCCTCTCGTTCGCCGTCGACGTATTGGGCCTGCCCGAGCGCATCACCGCCGTCGCCCGCCTGTCCGACGCGGGCAGCGACGCCGAGGTCGCCACCGCGATGGTGCACCCCGGCGGAACCGTCTCGACCACCGTGTCGTCGTCGCGCGGCGCCGGCGCGAACACCGCGCAGATCGTCGGCACCGAAGCCCGCATCGAGATCGACCGCGTCTGGTACACCCCCACCTCGTTCCGCGTGACGCTGCCTTCGAACGAGGTCGCCGAGGAGTACACGAGCGAGGTCGAGGGCCGCGGTATGCAGTACCAGGCGCTGGCCGCCGAGCGCTTCGTCGCCGCCGGGGTCGGATCCAACGACATCCTGCCCATCGACGAGACCGTCGCGATCATGGGCGTCCTCGACGAGGTGCGCCGGCAGATCGGCGTCGTCTACCCCACCGAGCGCTGAGCCCGCGAGGCGTTCCGCAACCGTTCGCGACCGACCAGACTGGACCCATGCCCGATACGCAGACCGCCCGCGTCGCCGTCTACCTCGACTTCGACAACATCGTGATGTCGTGGTACGACCGCGTCCACGGGCGAAACGCCTACTCGCGCGATCGGCAGAAGATCGCCGAGAACCCCCTCGACCCCGAGATCGCGGAGCGCCTCACCAAGGCGACCATCGATGTGGGAGCCGTCATCGACTACGCGGCCTCGTTCGGCACCCTGGTTCTCACGCGCGCCTACGCCGACTGGTCGTCGCCGGTCAACGCGGAGTACCGCTCGCAGCTGGTCGCCCGCGCGGTCGATCTCGTGCAGCTCTTCCCCGCGGCGGCATACGCCAAGAACGGCGCCGACATCCGCCTCGCCGTGGATGCCGTCGAAGACATGTTCCGCCTGCCCGACCTCACGCACGTCGTGATCGTCGCGGGCGACAGCGACTACGTCCCGCTCGCCCAGCGGTGCAAGCGCCTCGGCCGTTACGTCGTGGGCGTGGGAGTGGCGGGGTCGACCGCGAAGTCGCTGGCCGCGGCCTGCGACCGCTTCGACGCGTACGACTCGCTGCCGGGCATTCCGAAGCTCTCCGAGACGAAGAAAGACAGCACCCCCTCGCGCCCGCGCGCCCGCAAGCGCTCGAAAGACCCCGCCGTCGACCTTCTCGATCGCGCGATGCAGCTCGAGGCCGAGCGCGCCGACGGCGAGTGGCTGCACGCCTCCGCGGTGAAAGACCTCATGAAGCGGCTCGACCCCTCGTTCAGCGAGAAGGCACTCGGGTTCCGCAGCTTCTCGGACTTCCTCAAGGCGCAGACGGATCACGTCGAGGTCGACGAGGAGTCGAACGTCGTGCAGGTCAAGGCGCTGACGCGCGGCTGACCTGCCGTTGTTGCGCTGACGTTCGCGGTCGGTGGGTCAGCGGCGCTCGGCGCCGGGGGCCACGTGCGCCAGCACGCGCTCCCACACGGTCGTCAGAGTGACGTGATTGTTGACCGAGGTGATCTCGGCATCCGGAACGACCTCGGCCTCGGCTGACCGCATGCGCTCGACGTACCAGTTCGCGTCGGCGACGTCGGCCGGGCCGTCGCCCCCGACGACCACCAGCACCTCGGCGGCGAGGTCGTCGAGCAACGGCGTGCGGAGGTCGCGGCTGAGCGGATCGTTGGGACTCGGCACACCGACGATCGCGAGGCGGTCGACGACCTCGCCCAGAGCCGCGGCGAGGTAGATCGCGATGGCCCCGGCCGATCGCTCTCCGACGAGGCCCACGGTGACGCCCGGTGCTTCACGGGCGACGAGTTCGCGCAGCGCCTCGACGGTCAGTCCGGCGGGCGTCTGGCCGCCGAAGACCGGCGGGTCTTCGAGCTCGGGGGCGTCGAGCCCGACCGCGACCACCCGCACGTCGAATCCCGAGGTGACGCTCGCATCGGGATCAGTCGTGGACACGTCGCCGGTGCGCAGGACGAACACGGCGCGCGGTGCGCCCGGCGTTCCGAAACTGCGGTAGCCGAGCTCGCCGTCGAGCCAAGGCGCCAGACTCATCGCGTCATCCCTCCGTCGCAGCGCCGCCGCCGGGCAGCAGCGCGCGAAGCGTGTCGATCGTGTCGGCCTCGGCCGCGGTCTTGTCCGAACGGTAGGTCTTCACGCGGGCGAAGCGCAGCGCCACGCCGCCGGGGTAGCGCACGGATCGCTGCACGCCGTCGATCGCGATCTCGACGACGGTGTCGGGGACGACGCGGATGCCACCGGGAACCTCCCCCGTCTCGCGCTCGCTGAAGTGCGCGGTCTGCCAGGTCAGCAGCTCGTCGGTCAGCCCCTTGAAGGTCTTGCCGACCATGACGAATCCGCCGGGATCGCCGAAGACGCCGTCGGGATCGCGTGCCCCCAGGTGGAGGTTCGAGAACCAGCCCGCGCGGCGGCCGGAGCCACGTTCGACCCCCAGCACGACGAGGTCGAACGTGTGCACGGGCTTGACCTTCAGCCAGCTCTTGCCGCGGCGGCCGGCCGTGTACGCGGCATCCAGCCCCTTCACCATGACGCCTTCGTGGCCTGCGGAGAGCGCATCGCGGGCGAACGTCTCGGCCTGCTCGGCGTCGTCGGTGAGGATCGCCGGGATGCGCCATTCGGCGGCGATCCGCTCGAGCTCATCGAGGCGTGCGGACAGGGGCTCGTCGACGAGGTCGCGGCCGTCGACGTGGAGGATGTCGAAGAACCACGGACGCAACGCGATGGCCCGCGCGGTCTCGGCGCCGAAGCGCGCCATGGTGTCTTGGAAGGGACGCGGCCCGCCGTCTTCGTCGAGCGAGAGGGTCTCGCCGTCGAGGATCACGTCGTCGACGGGCAGCGAGAGCGCGGCCTCGACGATCTCGGGCACCCGGTGCGTGACGTCGGCGAGAGTGCGGGTGAACACGCGCACAGCGTCGCCGTGGCGGTGCACCTGAACGCGGGCACCGTCGAGCTTGTACTCGACCGAGGCGCGCCCCGCGACCTCGAGCGCCTCGCGGACCGAGGTCGCCGTCGAGGCGAGCATCGGCTGCACGCCGCGCAGCACGATGAGTCCCACCGCGGCCAGGTCGTCGTCGCTCCCGGTCAGAGCGACGCGGGCCGTGGCTCCGAGATCGCCCGAGAGCATCGCGGCCCGTCGTACGGCCGTGCCGTCGCGGTCGGCGGCTCGGGCGACGGCATCCAGCAGCACGCCTTCGAGGGCGCCGGTGCGCAGCTCGCCCGTCATGATGCGGATGAGCAGGTTCCACTCCCCCGCCGTCGCGCGCTGGGCGAGCTCGTCGAGGAGGCTCGTGCGTGCCGCCGCGGAGCCCGACCCGCCGATCCCGGTGAGGCGCGAGAACGTCTCGTCGACATCGGCGACCGTCAGCGACGGGGTCTCGGCGTGCTCCCCGCCGCGCGCCGAGAGGGTGCGCCAGCCGACGCCGAGTCGGCCCTGTCGGGGGGATGCCGTGAGCAGGCCGATCGCGGGTTCGATCTCGTCGGGCTCGAGGCCGCGGAGCACCGTGGCGAGAGCCTCGATCTTGGCGAGGCGCGAACGCGTGTTCGTCACCGCCGCGAGGGCCGTCTCGATCTCTACGAAGAGCATGGCGGCATCCTGTCAGCACCCTCCGACGTCGATGACGCGGTTGCGTCAGCGCCCCTCGAATGCCTAGGGGCCGACCTTCTGTCGGGGCGCGGAGCTGATCACACGTCGGTGCGGCTCGCAACCCCCGCGGCAATGTCGGAGGTCTGAGGTGTGCTGGGGACCTCCCCCAGGAATGAGGCCTTGTGAACGCTCCCGCCACTCTCGAACAGTCCGCCCGCACCGCCCGCGAGGTCTTCGGGTGGGACGACCTGCTCCCGGGTCAAGCGGAGGCGATCGATGCGGTCATCGGCGGGCGCGACACCCTCGTGGTCTTCCCCACCGGCGCGGGCAAGTCGGCGGTGTACCAGATCGCCGGCTGCGAGTTGGGCGGGGTCACCGTCGTGATCTCGCCGCTGCTGGCCCTGCAGCGCGATCAGATCGACTCGATCGATGCCGCTCCCGACGCTCCGGCGGCGGTCGCCCTGAACTCGCGGACCAGCGCGGCGGGCAAGAAGCGCGCGTGGGCCGCGATCGAGGGCCCCGATGCGGTCTACGCGTTCCTCGCTCCCGAGCAGCTCGCGAACACCGAGGTGTTCGACCGGCTCGCGAAGGCCGACGTACGCCTGGTCGTCGTCGACGAGGCGCACTGCGTGTCGGCGTGGGGCCACGACTTCCGGCCCGACTACGCGCGCATCGGCGACGCCGTGGAGGCGCTGGGGCATCCCCCGATCCTGGCCCTGACGGCCACGGCATCCGCCCCCGTCCGCGACGACATCGTGGCGAGCCTCGGCATGCGCGAACCGCACCTCGAGGTCCGCGGAATGGACCGCCCCGAGATCCACATGGCGGTGCGCCGCCACGAGCACGACCTCGACAAGCGCCGCGCGGTGCTCGCCGATGTTCAGGATGCCGGCGGCCCGGCGCTGCTGTACGTGGCGACGCGCAAGGCAACCGACGCCTACGCCGACGAGCTCGTCGCCCTCGGAGTGCGCGCGGCGCCCTATCACGGGGCGATGGCGCAGAAGCGACGCGACGAGGTGCACGCGGCCTGGAGCGCGGGGGAGCTCGACGTGGTCGTGGCCACCTCGGCGTTCGGAATGGGCGTCGACAAGTCCGACGTGCGTCTGGTCGTGCACGCCGACGTCACCGAGTCGCTCGACTCGTACGCCCAGGAGATCGGCCGGGCGGCGCGCGACGGGCAGCCCGCCCGCGCGATCCTGCACTACCGCGCCGAGGACTTCTCGCTGCGCTCCTTCTTCGCCGGTGGGCACAGCAAGCGCGCCGACGTGGCCGGGGTGTGGGACGCCTTGGGCCGCGCGAAGACGCCGTTGCGGGCGAAAGCCATCGCCGAGGAGTCCGGCCGGTCGGTCCGCGCGATCGGACGCGTGCTGAACCAGCTCGTCACTTGCGGCTTCGCCGTCTCCGGCCCCGACGGGGTGTCGGCGGCGAAGAAGGCTTCCGCGGGAGACGCGGTCGCGGCCGTGCGCGAGCGCGATGAGGCGGAAGAGCGCATCCGCGCCTCGCGCATCGAGATCATGCGCGGCTACGCCGAGACCTCGCACTGCCGCCGCCGCGCGCTTCTCGAGTACTTCGGGGTCGAGACGCCGGATGAGTGCGGGTCGTGCGATCGCTGCGGCACCGGAACCACCGTGACCCCGAACGACGCCGAGCCCGCAGAGGCGGATGCCGATGGCATCCGGATCGACTCGACCGTGCAGCACGGCGAGTTCGGTGTCGGCACGGTCATGGGGATCGAGGCCGACCGGCTGACCGTGTTCTTCCCCGAGCATGGCTACAAGGTGCTCGCGCGCGCGGCCTTCGAGAGCGGCGTCATGGAGCTCGGCGCAGCGGCGTAATCGCGCGGCGGGCGGAACACGCGCGGGCGGGGGCGTTGGCGTCAGCGCTCGCGGGTCAGCGCTCGCGCGTCGCCCACCACGCCCACGCCACGAGCGGCACCTGCAGGAACAGGCGGAGGAACCGCGCGCGGTCGGTCTGCAGGCCGGGCGCCGCGCGGCCGGTGCGCCACTGGTGCACGTTGCCCGGGAACACCGCGACGAAGAACGCCGCGATCGCCGCGCCGATGCGCGACCTCTCGCGGGGCAGCGCGACGAGAGCAACGCCGAGGATCACCTCGACGGCTCCGGATGCCACGACGATGGCGTCTTTGTCGGTGCGCAGCAGTCGCGTGGCCCAGCCCGGGACGACGATCCGATGGCCCCGGCGGCCCCAGGTCACGTGGCTCACCCCCGCCCCGACCAGGAGGGCGGCGAGAGCTCCGCGGGCGACGGAGCGGACGGTGAGGCCTCGGCGGTGCGGCATCCGCCCAGTCTTCCACCGGCACCGGGGGTGGGGGTCCGTCAGCTCAGATCGCGAAGATCTGCGAGCGAGGTCCGCGCGTACGCGATCTCATCGAACACCGCCGTGGCCCCGTCACCGAGGGGCGCCTGCGCGAGGAACCCGATCGATACGGCGGCGGCGGCCACGTCGAGGCGGAAAAGCCGCACGAAATCCCAGGCGACCCCGTCGCGCGAGAAATGGAAAGCGAAAGCGGGCCCCGTCCGAGCGACGCGAAGGTACACCGCATCCGCGTCGAGGAGCGGGCCGTTCGCGTCGTCGGAAAATGCGTTCGTGACGACGCTGACGACCATCGCGGCACTCTGCGGCGAATACTCGTTGCAGAGCTTCGCCCAACGATCGGGCCCGGCCCACACGGCAAGGGCCCCGGCGTCGAAAGTGGAGCGAGCACCGAGTACCCGCACCCGGGCCGACAGCACGAAATCGCCGTCGGGCGCGGAGAAGGCCAGCGCGGTCGCAGCGTGCTGCGCAGGGCCTCCGGTCGCGTCGTTGGTCCAGTCGACCCCGGCGCGAGCCGTGAGCTGAAGAGTCGCGGCGTCTTCGTCGTACGAGACGATGCCCTCGGTTCCGGTCCAGAACAGGGGCGGGAGTCCGGGAAGCGACGGCGTCATGAGTCGCACACTATCGGGCCGGTCTCGCCGGCGTCGCCGCCCGCCCTCGCCGTCGTCGCCGCCCGCCCTCGCCTCAGCCCGGCGTGGGAGCCGTGCGCCGCACGAACTCGAGATAAGCCTCGACCGTGTCGTCGGGAACAATCGCGCGCAGCACGACCTCGTCGGCCGCCCCGGTGTAGGCGTCGAGGGCGTCGTCGAGCTCGGAGGCGTCGCGAATCGTCGTGTCGATGGCATCCACCCCCATCCGCTCGAAGTTCGCGGCGTAATTGGGGAACGAGGCGTACCGGGCGGTCTCTTCGTCGAGGCGTTCGCGCGCCGCGGCGGCGATCGCCGTGCGCACGTAGACCGCCACGTGCGTCGCGGGAGCGAGGGAGTGGAGCTCGCTCGCCTGCTGTGCCGCCTCGACGGGCGGCACCCAGTTCAGCAGCACGCCCTCGGCGAGTTCCACCGCGGTACGGCGCATTTTGGGCCCGAGGGCTCCGACCAACACGCGTTCGATGCCCGCATCGTGCAGCTGCTCGACGGCCTCGCGGACGCGGGCGAGGGCTCCTTGGCGGGCCATGCCCGAGCCGATGCCGATCGTCAGCCGGTCGAGCGGGAGGCCCAGCGACGATACCTCCGCCGCGACCTCGGAGGCCGGTCGACGGTCGACGGGCACGACGCCCGTGGCCAGCCGTAGCCGGTCGGTAACACGGGCCGCGGCGGCGAGCGCCGCGAGGGCGTCGCCGTCGGGAGTGTCGTTGACCCACAGGGTGTGGAAGCCGGCTGTTTCAACGGCGGGGGCGATCGCCGCGATCGCGTCGGGCCCGAGCGACCCCGCGACGCCGAGCGAGACGACACCGCGAGTCATGAGACGCCTCCCGGGTCGGGGACGGCGACCGCGACCTGGCCGACCGCCGAGAAGAAGGCGGCGAGATCGACGTCGTCGGTCGGCAGGAGCACGACGTCGTCGACTCCCGCAGCCTGGAAGCGGGCGACGCCCTCAGCGACTTCGGACACGGAGCCCGCGAGCACACGATCGGCGGCGTCTTCGCGGTCGGCGAGCACGGCGGTGGCGCGCTCGCGCGCGTCGGGACCGAACGCGGTGAGCACGTAGGCGACGATGTCGGCGCGGCCCTGGCGACCCGCTCCCGCCCGCGCGTCGTTCACGGTGCGCACCGCCGCTGCGATCTCGTCGACCGTGTGCCGGCTGTCGAGCACGACGCCGTCGGCCACCGCCCCCGCCAGCGCCAGCGTCTTCGGGCCCTCGGCTGCCGCATAGACGAGCGGAGCCTGGGCGGGCGGCCAATCGAGCGCGACGTCGCGAAGCTTCACGTACCGCCCCTCGGTGCTGACCGTTTCTCCGGCCAACAGAGCGCGCAGCGCCGGGAGTTGCTCTTGCATGAGCGTCAGCGGCGAGGCCGCCTTCGCCCCCACCTGGCGCATCCAGTCCTGCACCCCGTGGCCGAAACCAGGAAGGAGTCGTCCGGGGAACATGCGCTCGATCGTCGCGACCTCCATCGCCGAGGCGGCGACGTTGCGAAGCGGGAGCGGTGCGATGCCCACGCCGATGCGCAGATGGTCGGTGACGGCGAGCGCCGCGGCAGCGGCCGCCCACGCCGACGAGCGGAAGCAGTCCTCCCACAGCCACAGTTCCTCGACCCCGGCGTCTTCTGCCGCTCGCGCGGCGTCGCGCAGCTCTTCGGGCGGGTGCGGGTACGGGCTGAAGATCGTGCCGATACGACTCATGCTCTTACTCTGCCTCGAACCTCCGACATCCGGGCAGGGGTGGCGCAGGGCACCGCCCGCGTTCCGCCGTCCCGCGGACCGGACCCCCGACACGCCGCACGGGGCCCACCGGATCACGGCGCGCCGCCCACGGCATCCGCACGATGGCACCCCGCAACGCCCGCGCCGGGCGAACCCGCGTCCCGCGGACCGGACCCCCGACACGCCGCACAGGGCCCACCGGATCACGGCGCGCCGCCCACGGCATCCGCACGACGGCACCCCGCAGCGCCCGCGCCGGGCGAACCCCCGTCCCGCGGACCGGACCCCCGACACACCGCGCACACCCCACCGAATCACGGCGCGCCGCCCACGGCATCCGCACGACGGCACCCCGCAACGCCCGCGCCGGGCGAACCCCCGTCCCGCGGACCGGACCCCCGACACACCGCGCACACCCCACCGAATCACGGCGCGCCGCCCACGGCATCCGCACGACGGCACCCCGCAACGCCCGCGCCCGCCGCCGCCCGCACACACGACGACGCCCCCGGCACCGCAGCACCGGGGGCGTCGAAAAGCGACTCGTCAGGCGGCGAGCGCCGTGATGACGGGCATGACCGTGAAACCGGATGCCGTGGCATCCACCGTCACCGTTCCCCCGTCGACGAGGTCGCCGGCGACGAACAGATCGGCGATGCGGTCGTCGACCTCACGCTGGATGACCCGGCGCAGCGGCCGCGCCCCGTACTCGGGCTCGTAGCCGACCTCGGCGAGGCGGTCGATCGCGGCATCCGTCACCTCGAGGGTCACCTCGCGGGAGGCGAGGCGGCGCGAGGTCGCGTTCAGCAGCAGACGCACGATCTGGCGCAGCTGCGTCTTCTCAAGCTTGCGGAACAGCACGATGTCGTCGATGCGGTTGAGGAATTCGGGCCGCATCGCCTCGCGGAGCTTGCCCATCACGCGGTCGCGCAGGTCGTCGTCGGCGAACTCGCGGCCCGTGGTGGTGAAGCCGATCGCGCCGGCGCGCGACGCGAGCACCTCGGCACCCAGGTTCGAGGTCATCACGATGACGGTGTTGCGGAAGTCGACCGTGCGCCCCTGTCCGTCGGTCAGACGACCGTCGTCGAGCACCTGCAGCAGCAGGGTGAACACGTCGGGGTGCGCCTTCTCGATCTCGTCGAACAGCACGACCGCGTAGGGGTTGCGGCGCACGCGCTCGGTGAGCTGGCCGGCCTCGTCGTAGCCGACGTATCCCGGAGGGGCGCCGATCAGGCGCGACACGGTGTGGCGCTCGCCGAACTCGCTCATGTCGAAGCGGATCACAGCGCCGTCGTCGTCGAAGAGCGACCCCGCCAGGGCCTTGGCCAGCTCGGTCTTGCCGACGCCGGTGGGGCCGAGGAACAGGAACGAACCGACCGGACGGTTCTCGTCGCCCATGCCCGTGCGGTTGCGCCGCACGGCCTTGGCGACGGCGGCGACCGCGTCGTCCTGACCGATCACGCGGGCGTGCAGCTCGGTCTCGAGCTCGGCCAGGCGCCCCCGCTCGGTGGCGGTGAGGCGTGCGACGGGGATGCCGGTGGCCCGGCTGATCACCGCGGCGATCTCGGGCTCGTCGACGACGGCGGCGCCACGCGGCGCGCTGGTGGCGTCGTCGAGCCGCGCCTGCACCGCGGCGATCTCGTCGCGCAGGCGCGAGGCCTCTTCATAGTGCTCGGCCGAGACGGCGGCGTTCTTGTCGGCCTCCAGCGTCGCGAGACGCTCGAGCAGCGACGACGTGTCCACGCTCACACCGAGGCGCAGGCGCAGGCGCGCTCCGGCCTGGTCGATCAGGTCGATGGCCTTGTCGGGCAGCACGCGGTCGCTCAGGTAGCGGTCGCTCAGCTCCACCGCGGCGCGCAGGGCGTCGTCGGTGTAGGTGACGGCGTGGTGCTCCTCGTACGCAGAGCGCAGGCCGCGCAGGATCTCCACGGCATCCGGCAGCGAGGGCTCCCCCACGCGCACGGGCTGCAGGCGCCGCTCGAGGGCGGGGTCCTTCTCGATCGTGCGGTACTCGCGCAGCGTCGTCGCTCCGATCAGGTGCACGTCGCCACGGGCGAGGCGCGGCTTGAGGATGTTGCCGGCATCCATCGACCCGTCACCGCTCCCACCGGCACCGACGAGGGTGTGAACCTCGTCGATGAAGACGACGAGCTTGTCGGATGCCGCGATCTCATCCATCGTCTGGGTGAGGCGTTCTTCGAAGTCGCCGCGGTAGCGCGCCCCGGCGAGCATCGCGGCCAGGTCGATCGAGACCACGCGGGTGTCGCGGAGCTGCTCGGGAACCTCGTTCGCGACGATCGCACGGGCCAGGCCTTCGACGACGGCGGTCTTGCCGACGCCGGCCTCGCCGACGAGCACGGGGTTGTTCTTCGTGCGACGGCTCAGGATCTCGATCGTCTGCTCGATCTCGTCGGCGCGGCCGATCACGGGGTCGAGTTCGCCCGCCGCGGCGCGAGCGGTGAGGTCGGTGCCGAAACGGTCGAGGTTCGGGGTGACGGATGCCGACTCCCCGGCCATCTCGTCGGACTCGCCGCCCATGACGGTGTCGCGCACACCCTGGGTCAGGGCCTCGGCGGTGACGCCCGCCTGCGCGAGGATCTGCCCGGCGGGGGCGTCCTGCGCGAGCACGAGGGCGAAGAACAGGTGGTCGGGGTCGACGTATGTCGAGCCCGCGGCGCGCGCGACCTGGAAAGCGTGGAACAGCGCACGCTGCACGGAGCCGGCGACGACGGCGCCGTCGACGTTCGCGGGCGAACCCGCGGCAGGCAGGCGGCTCTCCGCGGCGCGGGCGATCGCGGCAGGGTCGGCACCCAGGCGCGCGACGGCGTCCTTGGCGGGCGAGCGGCCGACGAGCACGTGCAGCACGTGCAGGGCGTCGAGTTCGCGCTGGCCGCGACCGAGGGCGTAGCGGCCGGCCTCTTGCAGGGCCTCCTGCGTGCGGGCGCTGAGGAAGCGGCTCAGATCGATGGACCGTTCGGCACGTGCCTGCTCGCCCGCGAGGTAGCGCGCGAGGAACTCGTCGAACGACTGGGCGCCGTCTTCCCCGGCGCCGGGGGTGAAGTCTTCGGGCAATTCCGTCTCCTGTGATACGTGAGTGCGGTTCGCTCAAGTTTGCATCTTGAGCGCCGTCGTATCAACTTCAACGCGAGGCCGCCTCGGCTATTCCCGCAGGCTCGGATCCGGCTGGTTCCACAGCTCGATGGTCTGGATGAGCCAGAACACCGCGAACAGCGCGAGCGCCACCGCCTCGCCCACGAACACGACGGGGAAGCCTCTCTCGTCCACCCCGAGCACGACCCCGGCAACGAGCAGCGCGAGCGTCAGGAGGATGGCCGCCGCCACGACGCCGTAGGCGGTCCGCACGCCCCGACGGGGAGCACCGCGTGGTTGCGGGCGCCACGCGGCGAGCGCGGCGACACCCGCGATCGCGAGGAAGAACGCCACGGCCGCGACCTCGTGCGCGGCGGCGAGGAACGATTCGGGAGCCGCCGTCCCCCAGGTCGCCAGGGCAGCCGTCAGCGCGAGCACGATCCCGGCCGTGAGGAACACGCCTGGCGTCGCCGTGCCCTGCACCCGTGCGAGGACGATCGCCGCCACGACCCCGACCACCACGATGACCGCCACCGAGACCGCGTTGTTCGCCACCGTCGCTTGCACCTCGGGCGGCACGCAGCGCGCGACGCTCGGGCAGACGCCCGCGGCCACCGTCGTCGGCACGTAGGCCACCACCAGCGCCAGCACGGCCGCGATGTCGAGGAGCCCCTGCTCGAGACTGCGCCCCGACAGCGCGAGCAACGCGAGGGCGATGGCGGTCAGCGCTCCGATGAAGACCGGCCCCGCGGGCGTGTAGTACGCGGCGCTGACGGAGGGCAGCACTCCCCCGCCCGCGATCTGCACGCCCACCCCGACCGCGAGGAACACGGTGGCCCCGATGATCGCCAGGCGCACGTAGCGGTAGGTGCGCTGGGTCGACGTGGTGCGGATGCGCATACCGGCATCCTGCCAGGGGCCTCCGACACCGGCGCGACCCGGTTCCGGACGATGTCGGAAGTCGGTGACAGACTTCCCGCATGCGCGAATTCCTCACCGGGGCAGGGCTCCTGCTCCGCGGGCTCGGTCAGTGGCGTCGCACGCCCGGGGCGATGGCGCTCGGCCTCATCCCCGGCACGCTCGTGGGCCTCGTCTTCGCGGGAGCGCTCATCGGGTGGGGTCTCGTGCTCCCCGGGCTCGTCGACGACTGGACCCCCTTCGCCGACACGTGGGCCCCGTTCTGGGCGACGACCGTGCGCACCGCCATCGGGGTCGCCTCGTTCGGCGCCGCGCTGCTGATCGTCGTGGTGTCGTTCACCGCCGTCACCCTCGCGGTGGGCGAGCCGTTCTACGACCGCATCTGGCGCGCCACCGAGCGCAGCGTCACCGGCACCGTTCCCGACGCCGACTACGGCTTCTGGCGCGCCGTGGGCGACAGCGTGCGCCTCATCCTGCGCGGCATCCTCGCGGCGCTGCTCGCGTGGGTGATCGGGCTCATCCCCTTCGTCGGCGGCGTCCTGGGCTTCGTCACCGGTGTCGCGCTGACCGGCTGGCTCCTGGCCGACGAGCTCACCTCGCGCTCGCTCTCGGCGCGCGGTCTCGATCGACGCGCCCGGCGCGCGATCGTCAAAGACCACCGCGCCCGGGCCCTCGGCTTCGGCGTGGCGACCCAGCTGTGTTTCCTCGTGCCCCTCGGGGCCGTCGCCGTCATGCCGGCCGCCGTGGCCGGCAGCACGCTGTGGACGCTCTCGGCGCTCGGTGGCCCCGTCCGGCCCGGCGCCGGCCCAGCGGCATCCGGAACAGACCCTCGGGAACACCCCGCCGCCGCCACGCCGCCCCCGCCCGCGGACCGGAGCGCCGACGCGGCACGATAGCCTGGAGCGACCGAAGGGAACCCCATGTTCATCGTCTCGCTCATCCTGTTCGTCGGCGGCATGCTGCTCACCGGACTGTCGTTCTCGCTCGCCGCACCCGCGCTGTTCTTCGCGCTCGGCATCATCCTCGTCTCGGCCTCGCTGGCCCTGCCGTTCCACTTCGGCACCCGGTAAACCCGCACCGCCCGATGACGGGCACGTTCGAAGCACGGCCCGGTAGCGTGGCACAGTGCCCTTCTCGTTCGATGCTCTCCGCCGCAGACCCGATCTCGAAGGCCCCGACCTCGTCGCGGTCGACGCAGCCGACCGGCTGATCCTCGACGAATCCGCTGACGACCGCGCCCGCCTCGGCGAGGGAGAACTCGTCGTGATCGGCGATTCCTTCGGCGCTCTCACCCTGGGCGCGGCGGATGCCGGGGCGCGCGGCATCCGCGTGCATCAAGACGAGATCCTCGGCGAAGAGGCGCTCCGCGCCAACGCGGTCGAGGCGGATCTCCACGACGCCTTCACCTCGCACGCCCTCGACGCGTCGCTGCTCTCCGGCGCCCGCGTCGTGCTGCTGCGCCTGCCCCGATCCCTGCGCGCCCTCGCCGACATCGCGGGCCTGATCGCCCTGCATGCGCACCCCGACGTCGTCGTGTACGCCGGCGGACGCCTCAAGCACATGACCGTGACCATGAACGACGTGCTGCGCGAAAGGTTCGACCGCCTCGACGTCAGCCACGCGCGGCAGAAGTCCCGCGTGCTGATCGCGCGCGGTCCGCACGACGGCGTCGAGCCCGAACCGGATGCCGCGGAGGTCGACGGCATCCGGATCCGAGCTTTCGGCGGCGCCTTCGCCGGCGCCTCGATCGACATCGGCACGCGCCTGCTCTTGGCGCACCTCCCCGCTCCCCGCGATGGCCGTGCGATCGACCTCGCCTGCGGAACCGGGGTCGTCGCCGCTGCCCTGGCCGTGCGGCATTCGTCGCTCGAGGTCATCGCGTGCGATCAGTCGGCCATCGCCGTCGCGTCGGCCCGCGCCACCGCCGGAGCCAACGGCGTCGCCGACCGCGTGCAGGTCGTGCGCGACGACATGATGCGATCGCAGCCGGATGCCACGGCGTCGCTCATCGCGCTGAATCCGCCCTTCCACTCGGGGGCCGCGGTCACCGACCAGCTCGCTCCGCGCATGTTCGCCGACGCCGCGCGCGTGCTCGCCCCCGGCGGGGAGCTGTGGACCGTGTGGAACTCCGCCCTGCAGTACCGGCCCGCCCTCGAACGCCTGGTCGGACCGACCCGTCAGGTCGCGCGCGATCGCAAGTTCACGGTGACGGTGTCGACGAAGCGCTGACGCAAGCCATGGCCGCGCGGCCCGGTCGAGCGTAGATTTCCCTCGACCGCGACGAAGGGGGGCGAGCATGGGCGTGCGCACGATCTCCGCGTCGCTCGGCGCCCTTGCCCTCGCCGCCATCACGACGGCGGCACTGCTCGCCGCGTCTCCGGCACCGACACCGGCCGGTGCCGGACCCGACGACCCCTTCGCCGCGAGCGTGGCGACCGCGCTGCTGGCGGACTGCTCGAGCATCACCGGAAAAGCACGCGAATACGCCCGCATCCATTCGATCGATCTCTGCGGCGCCGACATCACGCCCGATGATCAGCCCCTGCGCACCGAAGCGGTCGGCGGCGAGGAATGCGGCAGCGTGACGTTGACGATGGAGAGCCGCGGCGGGGGCTTGGCAGCCATCGACTGGCGCGCGACCTCGACCACCGGGCCGATTGAGCGGATCGACATCGACGTCTGGTATTCGAGCCGCAACGGGGGTGCGATGCACCGCTTCAGCGACGCGACGCCCACCCTGCACGCGAGCGGCGGCGCGGTCGAGCTACTCGACACGGGGGTCGCCGGGGCGACGGTGTCGGGCACCGTCCAGACCTTCACCGCGACGTGCCGCATCGCGCCGTCGGCGGTGCGCATCCACGTGCGGTGAGCTCGAGACGGACTCAGCCCTTGCCGCCCGGCGGGCCCACGATCAGCAGCACGACGAATACGAGCGCCACGGCGGCGACCAACGCGAGGGCGAGCGCCCACGGACGCCGCAAGAAGAAGCGCAGCAGTCGGTCGAGGGGCCGCTGATCGCGCGGGTCGTCGGTGGCGTCGAGACGCCAGTCTCCGCGCAGGCGCCCGGTGCGGTGCAGCCAGATCTCGGTCGGAACGGTCGCGTAGGGGATCACCGCGCTGGCCACGGCCACCACGGCGGGGCCGACACCCCAGCGCTGGTTGAGGGCGACGAGCACGGCGGTCGCGCCGTAGGCCAAGAAGACAAAGCCGTGGATCGAGCCGCCGATGGTCACGGCGAGCGGCAGATCGGCGACCGCGCGCAGGATCAGGCCGCCGATGAGCAGCGTCCACGAGATCGCCTCGGCGATCGCGAGCGTGCGGAACAGGGTCAGGGGCGTGCGGAACACGTCTCTCCTCGCGAGTCGGGGGCTTCCAGCCTACGGACGCCGCTGACGGCGCCCGTGCGCTCCCCTCGACGTCGAGAGGTCACTCGATCGGCTGATCGTCGTTGTCGAGGGAGTCGTTGGAGCGGTCGGCCTCGGCCGCGGTGGTGGTGTCGGGCTCGGGGCCGGGCTCGATCGGCCCCTTCTCGCGTTCGGCGTCCATGCCCCCAGCCCAGCAGATCGGGCGACGGATGCCACCTCCTTGACGCCGCGGCATCCGTCACCCTCTCCCCCGGAGCGGACGGGAGAGCGAACACGCGAAGCGTAGGCTGGTGGGGTGGCGGAATCCCGGGGGCGCGTGTGGACCGGGGTGATCCGGGTCGGACCCCGTCAGGGAGACCACCGGGTCGCGGTGCGCGCCGTTCTCAGCGTCGGTGTGCCGCTCCTCGTGCTGCTGCTGATCGGCCGCCTCGACCTCAGCGTGTACGCCAGCTTCGGCGCGTTCGCGGCGCTCTACGGTCGCACCGACCAGCCGCGTCCGCGCGTGATCATGCAGGCGACGGCGGGCGCGATCCTGGTCTCGTCCATGCTGATCGGCACCGTCGTGTCGGCGCTGTCGAGCCCGGCCGTCGTGGGCGTCGTGGTCGTGGCGGCGATCGCCGCGACCGTGACCCTCTTCGCCTACCGCTCGCAGTGGCATCCGCCCGGAGCGCTCTTCGCGGTGTTCGCCGGCGGTGCGACGGCGAGTCTTCCGGCCGGCTGGCCGTCGCTGCTGCTCGTGTTGTTCGTCGGCGGCGCGAGCGTCGCGTGGAGCCTCATCGTCACCGTCGCCTTCGTGCTCGCCCGCCGAGGATCGTGGGCGCGCCCCACCCGCCCCCGACCGTCGATCGGCCCGGTCGCGTGGGAGATGACCGCCACCGTCGGCGTCGCCGCCCTGCTCGCAGGTCTCGCGGGGGCCCTGCTCGTGGGCACTCATTGGTACTGGGCCATGGTCGGTGCGGTCGCGGCGGTCGGCGGCGCGCACGTGACGGCGCGGCTCATCCGCGGAGCCCAGCGACTGCTCGGGACCCTGCTGGGCGTGCTGATCGCGGCGGGACTGCTCGCGCTGCACCTCCCGCCGTGGCTCACGATCCTCGTCGCCGTGGCGTTCCAGGCGCTGTCGGAGCTGTTCGTGGGCCGCAACTACGGCATCGCGATGGTCTTCATCACCCCGCTCGCCCTGCTGATGATCTCGCTGGCCTCGCCCGCGACGCCCGAGATGCTGCTGCGCGACCGCGTGATCGAGACGATCATCGGCGTCGCGGTCGGCACCGTCGTCGCGATCGTGTCGGCGGCGCTGCGCCGGCGCACCGCGGGAGGATGACCGCCATGGACGACCGCCCATCCCGCACCCTCGGGCACGACGCCGCCGAGCGCATCAGTGCCGGATGCTACGGAGCCCTGGTCTCGGCATCCACCCTCATCGGCCTGGGCACCACCGACCTCGCGCTGGTGATCGCGGTGGTCGCGCTCACGAACGTCGTGTATTTCGCGACCCACGTGTTCGCCTACTCGCTGGGCGACACCTCGACGGACCGCCCCTCGCGCATCTTCCTGCACCACCTGCGCGTGAGCGCGCCGATGGTGTCGGTGACCTTCCTCCCGCTGCTGGTGGTCGTCGTGCTCGTCGCGTTCGGGGTGTCGCTGCCCACCGCTCTGCTGTGGGGCGTCGGCGTCGCCATGGCGTACCTCGTCGTGGTGGCGACCGCCGGAGCACGCCTCCGCGGCTACTCGGCCCTGGGGGTCGTACTCACGGCCGCGGGCGCGGCGATCGTGTCGGCGCTGCTCGTCTCGGCGAAGTTGATGCTGCATTGACCGGCCGCCGCGCCCTGCGGGTTGGGGTCCTCGCGCTCACGGGATTACTCGCCGGGTGCAGCGGCACGCCGTCCGATTCCGAACTTCAGGGCGCCGCCGACGCACGACCCGTGGGCCTTGCTGCCCTCGAGGCGTTCCCGCTGCCCGAGTTGACCGGGTGGACCGTCGCCGCCGAACGCACGATCGACGCCTGCGGCTCGAACACGAGCGACCAGATGTTCGACGAGACGCACATCGAGGGCTACTCGTGCGTGGCCGTGCGGCGCACGGCGTACGAGCTGACGGATGCCGCCGACGCGGGCACGCGCGACGCCGCGGCCTTCACCGCGCTGATGCAGATCCAGACCGCCTTCGCCGACCTGCCGAGCGCGTTCCACCCCGATGACGTGCCGCCCGAGTCCCCCGCGTTCGCCGTGAATGCCTCCCCGCCGAACGCGGGCGGCGCGCTGCTGGTCGACGGTCGGCGCGTGCAGATGACGGGCTACCTGCAGTCCGCCGAGGTGGCCGACTACGACATCCTGCCGATCTGGCACATCAACGAGCGGGTCGGATCGGACTCGGGTGAGATGCGCGACGCGCTCATGGCCCGAGCCGATGGTGGGGAGTTCCTCGTGATCACCGTGACGCTGTCGTACTTCAGCGTGCAGCGCGACGACGCGTGACAGGCTTGACCCTCGTGACGACTTCCCCCTCTCCCGACCGGGCCGTAGCGCTGACCGTGGTCGGCGCCATCAACGTCGACCTCACCGCGCGCGTGCAGCGCGCTCCCGGCGCGGGTGAGACCGTCGCCGACGGCGTGCTCCAGCACGGACCCGGCGGCAAGGGCGCGAATCAGGCGGTCGCCGCGGCCCGCCTCGGCGCCGATGTGCGGCTGATCGGCGGGGTCGGCGACGACCCCGACGGCCGCGGCATCCGGGATCAGCTTGCCGCGATCGGCGTCGACGCCTCGGGTGTGCAGACCACCGCGGCCGCAACCGGTACCGCCCTCATCGTCGTCGACGCGACGGGCGAGAACTCGATCGTCGTGTGCGCGGGTGCGAACGCGGCGATCGACGCCGAGTCCCTGGGCATCGAGCCCGACTCCGCGGTGCTCGCGCAGTTGGAGGTGGCGGATGCCGTGGTCTCGGCCGCCGCGCACGCCGCGGGCTTCTTCGCGCTCAACGCCGCCCCCGCGCGGCCCCTCCCCCGCGCCCTGCTCGAGAAGTGCGACCTCGTCATCGTGAACGAGACGGAGTACGCGCAGCTCCCCGAGGTGCATGACGCCCCGCTGTTGTGCGTCACCCTCGGCGCCGCGGGAGCACGCCTGTACCGGCACGGCGAGCTCGTGGCATCCGCCCCGGGGGTTTCGACGACCGTGCGCAACACCGTCGGCGCGGGCGATGCGTTCTGCGCGGCGCTCGTCGTCGGGCTCCTGCGCGGTGACGCCGAAGCCGACGCCCTTGCCCGCGCCTGCGCCGTCGGTGCCGCGGCCGTCGCCGACGACGCCTCGCAGCCCGCGCTCGACGCCCTCGACTCCTACGCGGTGACCGCATGAGCCGCCGGCCGATCCTCGTCGACTGCGACACCGGCATCGACGACGCCCTCGCCCTGGCCTACCTGCTGGCCGAGCCGTCCGTCGAGATCGTGGGTGTCACCACCGTCTCGGGCAACACGGATGCCGCCCGCGCGGCCGCCAACACCCTCGCGCTGTTCGAACTCGCCGGCGTCGACGGCATCCCCGTCGCGGTCGGAGCGCACGACTTCCGTGGCCGCGCCTACGCGGGCGGCGCTCCGCACGTGCACGGAGACGACGGGGTGGGCGGGATCGCGCTCGCGACGGCCGCTCAGCTGCACGACGCCCGACCGGCGGTCGAGCTGATCGACCACCTCGCCGCTCGGCATCCGGATCTCACCGTGCTCGCCCTCGGACCACTTACCAACCTCGCGGCCTACGCCGAGACGCCCGGCGTCGCCCGCTTCGACCACCTCGTGGTGATGGGCGGCGCGTTCGCGCACTCGGGCAACGTCACGGCGTGGGCCGAGGCGAACATCCACAACGACCCCGAGTCGGCCGCCGTCGTCTTCGCGCAGGACTGGGACACCACGCTCGTGCCGCTCGACGTGACGATGACGCAGACGCTGGACTCCGCTGACCTCGTACGACTCGAGGCGATCCCCGGCGCGCTCCCCCACGCACTGGCCCGCATGCTGCCGGCCTACCTCGACTTCTACGCCGATCGCGTCTTTCCCGACCGACGCTGCGCGCTGCACGACCCACTCGCCGCGATGGTGGCCGCCGGCGTGCTGCGCGGCGTCAGCGTCGCCTCGGGCCAGGTCGAGGTGCGACTCGAGCGCGGCGAACGCGGGCGGACGGTGTCATCACGCGGCTCCGACACGCAGCGCTGGGTGCGCGGCATGGAGGGCTCGGCGGTCGAGGTGCTGCTCGGCGCGCTTGAAAGGCGGGAGTGGCCGGGGCAAATTCTTCTGTGACGGTAACGGAGCCACACCGACGCTGATGCGGCGGGCGCGCGCCCAAACGGGCTCTCGACCTTGTCTATCTGACCAGTAGGAGAAAGGTGCACGGACTGCCACGCGGGAATCACCGACGTAGCGAGTCTGCGGATCCTTCAGGCGGCAGCTAGGTCCAAAACGCGCTCAGAGACACGATCCGCGAGGTCCTGCGACATCCGGTATCGAGCAGCAAAAACCACCAGGCGGGCGCGATCGATGAGCCAGCCCGCTTCTTGAGTGACGCGAATCCACTTTTCGGGCGACAGGGATACGACATTTGGTACGCAGAATGCACGGAGGGGTGGCACCGCCCATGCAAGGTGTGATTGCCAAACCTGCAGACTAATGTCGTCGAACTTCTTGTCCCAATTTCGACCTGTCGCGCATTGAATTAGGATGTGCGGCTGACCCCCGCGAGCATCGAGGTGAGGAAACCAACCAGCTATGTCGACACCAAGATCTTTGTCATCGCTCAATGGAGGCTTGTTGACTTCCAGCGGAGAAAGGCCGGAACTCTCGATATACATAGTTACGCGCTCGCGGAACGACTTGGAAAGCGATCCTGAAGCTGGATGACCAATTCGCATGGCGTTTCCGCCCAGAGTTCTAGCGAATATTTCAGCCACCAGTTCTTCGAACAGCTTCCGATCGGAACTCTCAATTTGGTTTAGGCCGAGCAAGCAAAGATAGGCATATAGCTCCCTCTGGATCCTGAAATTGGTGCGTCCACTGACGCGTGACCCCTGGATCTTCAGCGGCCAGCTCGAACCGAACAGTTTAGAGCGGTGCCGAAGCTCGGCCCACGTTTGTTGCTCCAACAGATCAGGAGACGAGATGTCCTCGATGCTAATGGCAGCCTTAAGATCGCCGCGTTTGAAATCCCCCACCTTTGTGAGCGCCACATACTCGCACCAGTCGGCGACTTCGGCAACCGCGGGAGATGTGCCCGCGGGAAATGCTGGCCAATCCGGCATCAACTATCACCTAAGATGCGGTCGAGCGCCTCCGTCAAGGCTACCAGGCGCTTAATGGACTGAACAATCTCCGGCTCTGTCTTGTAGACGGCAAGAAGGGCGGATACTTCCCCAATAGACTTTTCCGCCAAACGAATCTTTCGCGCGAGATATGCCACCTCGCCATCGCTGTACTCATATGCGGCCTCAAGATCACCCGTCTTCTTGAGATGCGTGATGGACTGTTCGCTCGAGAGAACTGGCGCGAGCCGATTGGCAATCTCTCTTGAGTCGCTAATTACAGCTCTTCGGTCCCCGTCTCCGAAAACCCATGTGGCTACTTCTTCAAGTTCTTCGAGGCGATCTTCGGGAACCAGTTCCTCCACTGGTTGCGCTGGCAGCCTCTTGGGCACTCCGAGATATTCTTTGATTGGCCGCTGTCCGAGCGCAACCTCCAGCAAAGAAAATCTGTCACGGATCGCCCTCTCTGGAATATCCGTATTGTCGACAATCTGCTGAAATACGACGTGCTGCTGATAGAGCTTTTTCACCGCCTGAGTGGTGTCGCCTATGAGTTCCTGAATCTCCTCAAGACTGCGTCCCCGCTTCAGAAGGTGAGCCACAAATCGAGCTTTTTGAAACGGCGCCCACTTCTTCACACCCGTGATGTGCCGGAATCCAAGAAATGGGAACACATCATCGCGCTCGTCGTAGATGATGCATGGCACCGCCTCAAGCCGGGCACGCTGCGCCTCCGAGAGAGTCGGCCAGCCCGAGACGCGAACCGCTCGTCGGAGTTCGTCATCTAACAGCAACTTGAGGGTTGCCGTCCGCCGGTTGCCTTCCACCACGACCCATCGGGGCCCTAGCTCATCTGGCTCCCCTGGCACTACCACCAGGGGTTCTTCCGAAAAGTAGCCGTGCTCCACAAGCGAGGGAACGAGTTCGTCGAGGGACTCGTCCTCGTAAAGCGTTTTGAGAAGGGTGAGCTGAGCGGGATTGCGACTGACCACAAGCCGCGGGTTCTCTGGGTCCAGCAGGATTCGCGACACGCGGAGAGTCTCTGCTCGGTGCGGTCGCTCGCTTGCTGTTGGCTGCTCTTCAGTGGCATTCATCTCTGGAAGCATCTCAGATAGACGCGCGCGACGCCTAGGCCGTCAACTGGAGACCGCCGAGTTTCACCTTGTCTGGGGTCGCCATCGCAGGCGAACCGAGCGCAAGGCGCAGGCGGGTGGCGACTTCTTGCGCCAGCGGCGGTGGAACAGCGTTACCGACGTGACGAAAACGCGCCGACAGCGGAGCATCCCAGGCCACGTCAGGGAATCCCTGGAGGGCCGCTGCTTCGCGAAGTGAGATTCGACGCCAGGAGGTCGGAACCTCCGCGTGACCACCGGATACAACCTGGTGATGATAAGTTCTGGTGGCCAAGCCGCGCTCGTCGGGGTTGTCGAGCCAAAGCTGGTCGACGATTGGCGTGTGATTTCCGCCAAGGGAGGCGCTTATGGTCGGCGCGACTCCGTCGAGATCTAGCGGGCGTCCCTGACCATTGAACATCATTCCAGCAAATGGTGAACGCCTGATCACGGGGGCTAGTGCAGGTACGATTCGTGCGCGACATTGCTGCCAGGTCGGGCCCGGATGCCCTAAAGCTTGCAGCGCGCTTCGCACTGAGCTGCGCCGCAGCCCGACAGGCCGCCGGAGAATATCAACGTCGAGGTCCCCTCTCCGGTAGCCGATTAGGAACATGCGTTCTCGCGACTGGGGCACGCCATAATCGCGAGCATTCAGAAGCAATGTGGTGGTCTCATATCCAGCAAGATGCGCCTCATCCTTGAGCGTGTCGAGAACTGATGTCCAGCGGGGATGAGTCGCGAGCGCACGAACGTTCTCCATGACGAAGGCTCGCGGTCGCATCGACTCAGCAGCTTGAATGAAGGCACGAACGTGACGGGATCTAGGGTCGGAGGGATTCATCCGCCCGGCGCGCGAGAACCCCTGGCACGGCGGGCCGCCGACCAACACCGAGCTCTCTCGACGCCCAAGCACAGAAAAGTCCGCGCTTAGATCTCCGACCACGTACTCATGATCAATTTGCCCAGGCGCGTCCGAATGCACGAGAGAGTACGATTCGCGAGCTAAAGGGTCCAGGTCATTCGCGAACTCTAGTTCGTAGCCCGCCTGCCTGAAGCCAAGATCGAGGCCTCCGGCGCCGGAGTAGAGAGAGACCACTGATAGCGCCGTTGCTCCGGCGTGCACTTCAGAAGTCCCAGTCGTCGTCTTCCGTCGCCTCGGCCTTGCCGATGACGTACGAAGAACCCGACCCGCTGAAGAAGTCGTGGTTCTCGTCAGCGTTCGGCGACAGGGCCGACAGAATCGCGGGGTTCACGTTCGTGACCGACGCGGGGAACATCGCCTCGTAGCCGAGGTTCATCAGCGCCTTGTTCGCGTTGTAGTGAAGGAACTTCTTCACGTCTTCGCTCAGCCCGACCGAGTCGTACAGGCTCTGCGTGTAGCCCACCTCGTTGTCGTAGAGCTCGTACATCAGCGAGAACGTGTAGTCCTTGATGTCGTCGCGACGGGCCTGATCGACCGTCTCGAGACCGCGCTGGAACTTGTAGCCGATGTAGTACCCGTGCACGGCCTCATCGCGGATGATGAGGCGGATCAGGTCGGCCGTGTTGGTGAGCTTCGCGCGGCTCGACCAGTGCATCGGCAGGTAGAAGCCCGAGTAGAACAGGAACGACTCGAGCAGGGTCGAGGCGACCTTGCGCTTGAGCGGGTCGTCGCCACGGTAGTAGTCCATGACGATGCGCGCCTTCTTCTGAAGGAACTCGTTCTCGGTCGACCAGCGGAACGCCTCGTCGATCTCCTTCGTGGAGCACAGCGTCGAGAAGATCGACGAGTAGCTCTTGGCGTGCACCGACTCCATGAACGCGATGTTCGTGTAGACGGCCTCTTCGTGCGGGGTGATCGCGTCGGGGATGAGCGAGACCGCACCGATCGTGCCCTGGATCGTGTCGAGGAGCGTGAGCCCCGTGAACACGCGCATCGTGAGCGTCTGCTCCTCGGGGGTGAGCGTGTTCCACGACTGGATGTCGTTCGACAGCGGCACCTTCTCGGGCAGCCAGAAGTTGTTCACCAGACGGTTCCAGACCTCGAGGTCTTTGTCGTCCTGGATGCGGTTCCAGTTGATGGCCTGCACGTGGTTCAGCAACTGCAGCTTCTCAGCCATGTCGTTCCTGTGTCCTTGATCGATGGGTGGTCAGCGGCTCAGAGCATGCACGAGACGCACTCGGTCATGTCGGTGCCCTCGAGCGCCAGCTGACGCAGACGGATGTAGTAGATGGTCTTGATGCCCTTGCGCCACGCGTAGATCTGCGCCTTGTTGATGTCGCGCGTGGTAACGGTGTCCTTGAAGAACAGCGTCAGCGACAGGCCCTGGTCGACGTGCTGCGTGGCCGCGGCGTACGTGTCGATGACCTTCTCGTAGCCGATCTCGTAGGCGTCCTGGTAGTAGTCCAGGTTCTCGTTCGTCATGAACGGAGCCGGGTAGTAGACGCGACCGAGCTTGCCTTCCTTGCGGATCTCGATCTTCGAGGCGATCGGGTGGATCGAGCTCGTGGAGTTGTTGATGTACGAGATCGAACCGGTCGGGGGCACCGCCTGCAGGTTCTGGTTGTAGATGCCGTGGGCCTGCACCGACGCCTTCAGCTCGCGCCAGTCGTCCTGCGTGGGGATCTGGACGTTCGCGAACAGCTCCTTGGCCTTGGCCGTCTCGGGCTCCCACACCTGGTCGGTGTACTTGTCGAAGAACTCACCCGAGGCGTAGGTCGAGTTCTCGAAGCCGTCGAAGGCCGTGCCGCGCTCGATCGCGAGGCGGTTCGACGCACGCAGCGCGTGGAAAAGCACCGTGTAGAAGTAGATGTTCGTGAAGTCGATGCCCTCTTCGGAGCCGTAGTACACGTGCTCACGAGCGAGGTAGCCGTGCAGGTTCATCTGGCCGAGGCCGATGGCGTGCGAGCGGTCGTTGCCGTCTTCGATCGAACGCACCGAGGCGATGTGGCTCTGCACGCTCACCGCGGTGAGGGCGCGGATCGCGGTCTCGACCGTGAGGCCGAGGTCGCCGCCGTCCATCGCCAGCGCGATGTTCATCGAGCCGAGGTTGCAGGAGATGTCCTTGCCGATGGTGTCGTACGAGAGGTCTTCGTTGTACGTCGTCGGGGTGTTGACCTGCAGGATCTCGGAGCACAGGTTCGACATGTTGATGCGACCGGCGATCGGGTTGGCCTTGTTCACCGTGTCTTCGAACATGATGTACGGGTAGCCCGACTCGAACTGGATCTCGGCGAGGGTCTGGAAGAACTCGCGCGCGTTGATCTTCGTCTTCTTGATGCGCGGGTCGTCGACCATCTCGCGGTACTTCTCGGTGACCGAGATGTCGCCGAAGGGCTTCTTGTAGACCTTCTCGACGTCGTAGGGCGAGAAGAGGTACATGTCTTCGCCGTTCTTGGCGAGCTCGAACGTGATGTCGGGGATGACGACACCCAGCGACAGCGTCTTGATGCGGATCTTCTCGTCGGCGTTCTCGCGCTTGGTGTCGAGGAAGCGCAGGATGTCGGGGTGGTGCGCGTTGAGGTACACCGCGCCCGCGCCCTGGCGCGCGCCGAGCTGGTTGGCGTAGCTGAAGCTGTCTTCGAGCAGCTTCATGACGGGGATGATGCCCGACGACTGGTTCTCGATCTGCTTGATCGGCGCGCCCGCCTCGCGGATGTTCGACAGCAGCAGGGCGACGCCGCCGCCGCGCTTCGACAGCTGCAGCGCGGAGTTGATGCCGCGGGCGATCGACTCCATGTTGTCCTCGATGCGCAGGAGGAAGCACGACACGAGCTCGCCGCGCTGCGCCTTGCCGGCGTTGAGGAACGTGGGGGTCGCGGGCTGGAAGCGACCCGAGATGATCTCGTCGACCAGCTGCACGGCCAGACGCTGGTCGCCGTCGGCGAGGGCGAGGGCGGTCATGACGACGCGGTCCTCGAAGCGCTCGAGGTAGCGCTTTCCGTCGAAGGTCTTGAGCGTGTAGCTCGTGTAGTACTTGAACGCTCCGAGGAAGGTCTCGAAACGGAACTTCGCGCCGTAGGCGCGGTCGTTGAGCTCCTGGATGAAGTCCATCGAGTACTTCGCGAGCACGGTGGGCTCGTAGTACTCCTTCTCGACGAGGTAGTCGAGGCGCTCCTTGAGCGAGTGGAAGAACACGGTGTTCTGGTTGACGTGCTGCAGGAAGTACTCCCGCGCCGCGCGCTTGTCGGCGTCGAACTGGATCTTGCCGTCGGCGTCGTACAGGTTCAGCATCGCGTTCAGGGCGTGGTAATCCAGCCCCTCGAACCGCGCCTCGGTCTTGAAGTCCACGTCGGTCAGCTCAACTTCCACCATCGTTCCAATCCCTCGGTTACCCGCTCGACATCGTCGGGGGTGCCGAAAACTTCCAGCCGGTATAGGTGTGGCACCGCGCATTTGCGCGCGATGATGTCTCCGGCGAGGCAGAAGGCGTCGCCGAAGTTCGTGTTTCCCGCGGAGATAACCCCGCGGATGTTGCGTCGGTTCCGCTCCTCGTTGAGGAACCGGATGACCTGCTTGGGGACCGCGCCCTTCTCGACGCCCCGGCTGGCACCCCCACCGTAAGTGGGGGTGACCAGCACGAAGGGTTCGTCGATGTGAAGGGGCGGATCGGTCGGCCGGAGCGGAATGCGCACGGCCCGCTTGCCGAGCTTCTCGATGAAACGCGCGGTGTTGCCCGACACGCTCGAGAAGTAGACCAGCAGCGGAGCCTCGGTCGCCGACATGACATCGCTCATGACGAAGGTCTGAGAGCGTGTCGTGGGATCAGGCGAGGCGCGAAGCGAGCTCGTCGATCTTGTCGGGACGGAAGCCCGACCAGTGGTCCTCGTCGGTGATGACGACGGGGGCCTGAAGGTACCCGAGCGACTTGACCTGCTCGAGGGCCGACGGGTCTTCGGACAGGTCGAGCACGTTGTACTCGATGCCCTTCGAATCGAGCGCGCGGTACGTCGCCGTGCACTGGACGCAGGACGGCTTGGTGTAGACCGTGATCGCCATGTCGTTCTCTCTCTCCCCTGGAAAATTTTCGTCCGGGCGGGCAGGGCTCGCCGGGACCTCAATACTACATATGGGGACGGACATCGGAAGGCACCACAAGGGGTAGTAGTTACATCGATGTGATTTTCCACCGTCTCTCCCCATGTACAACACAGGTTGTCCACGATTTCATCCACAGATCGACCCCCTCTCCTCGCTCTGCCAACAGGCGCGATTCCGCGGTTCTCGCGTCGTCGTCCGCCATCTGTCCACAGATCGGACGCTAGACGGGGGTTCCGACATCGCACAGGCGGTGGAATCTCGACTCCGGCGTGTCGCGGCGTGTCGCGGCATCCGTCGATCCGGACCGCTCGGCGGGTGTCGGAGGTCGGCGGTAGCGTTGTGCGGTGGCCGGCTACCGCGAACTCCTCAGAACCCCTGGCGTGGGGCGCATCATCGCCGCGCAGCTGACCGCGCGCTTCCCCAACGGCATGACGAGCCTGGCCGTCCTGCTGCACATCGAGCACGTCACGGGCTCGTACGGTGCCGCCGGTCTCGTGCTGGCCGCCACGAGCCTCGGGCAGGCCGTCGCGGGCCCCGTCACCAGCCGCTGGATGGGCCGCTGGGGCATGCGTCGTGTTCTCTCGGTCACGCTCCTCGTGTGCGCGGCGGCGATCGCGACCCTGGCGCTGATCGAGATGCCGCTCCCCCTCTACATGGCGCTCGGCCTGATCGCCGGCCTGTCCACGCCCCCGGTGCAGTCGGCCGTGCGCACGATCTACCCGAAGATGGTCCCCTCGAAGCAGCTCACGCCGCTGTACTCGCTCGACGCCTCTTTGCAAGAGATCATCTGGGTGCTCGCGCCCGTGCTCATCACCCTCGTCGCGACACAGATCGGCACGGTGCCGGGGCTCCTGCTCGTCGTCGTCATCCTCATCGGCGGCGGCGCGTGGTTCATCCTCAGCCCCGAGGTCGGGCGCGTGCGCATCCCGCGCAGCCGCCGGGGTCTCGGTCGCGTGCTCACGAAGCCGCCGGTCATCCTCGCCACGGCCACCGGGTTCCTGCTCATCGGCGCGTGCTCGGCCGTCGAGGCCGGTGTCGTCGCCACCTTCGACCACGGTGGCCTCGAGGCGGGGCTGATCCTCGCCGTCTTCGCGGTCGGCAGCCTCGCGGGCGGCCTCTCGTTCGGGCACATCCCGATCGGGCGCTGGGCGATGGCGCGTCGCTTCGCGATCGTCGCGGTCGGACTCTCCCTCACCGTCTTCTCGCTGAACGCGTGGTGGATCGGCGCGACCCTCCTGGTCGCCGGCGCCGGCATCGCGCCCGCGCTGGCCGTGATGTTCGCGATGACCTCGGCGAGCGTGCGCTTCAGCGAGACCGCCGAGGCCTACGGGTGGATCGGTACCGGGCAGCTGATCGGCGCGGCGGCCGGGTCCGCCGTGGCCGGCTTCCTCGTCGACGGCGTCGGTCCGACCGGTGCGTACCTGGCGGCGGCGGGCTTCGCCGTGGCCGGGTTCGTCGTGTCGGTGATCTTCGTGCGCGGCTTCCCCGACCTGCGACACCGTGACGCCAGCCCCATCCCCGACACCGAGCCGGTTCCCACCATCACCTGAGCGGATGCCGGGGAGCTCGGCATCCGGAACACTCCTGGCGACGGCGGCTCAGTGCGTGCGACGCAGCAGCTCGAGCACGGCGAGCGCGTAGGCGTCGGCGGGTTCGGGGTGGTCGAACACGATTGTGGACCCGCCGACCGCGATCTCGACCTCGTAGGTGTCGGAGAGGCGACGGAGCGACCGGAAGGTGGAGCGCAGCAGCTCGCGCAGCTGCGATTCGGAGGGCAGCCACAGGGCGTCCTCGGTCGCGACCGAGTCGAGCGCCCACTCCGTGGTGCCGTTGAACGCGAGGATGCGGCCGGTCGGATAATCCCGAGGCTCGACGGTCATCTCGCTCACGGTGAAGACGTCGGCGTCGAACTCCGGCTCGTCGAGCTGGAAGCGGTCTCCCGAGCGCGGATGCCACACGAGTCCGGCTTCGCGGAGGGCCAGGGCCATCTCGGTCGAGATCATGGCATCCATTCTGGGGGCGGTCGACGGCGTCGGGCCGAGATCCTCTGAAGCCGTTCGGGTGTCGGACGCCACCCCCGTCCCGATGTCGGTGGTCCCGAGCACAATGGATGCCATGACCTCGTTCGACCCGGCTCGGTTCCTGCCCGACGACCTGCTGGCCCGCATCCGCGAGCGAGCCGTGGTGCACGACCACGAGAACACCTTCCCGCACGACGACCTCGACGAGCTGCGCGCGGCCGGCTATCTCGGCATCCTGGTGTCGACCGAGCGCGGCGGCGCGGGTCTGAGCCTCGCCGAGGCCTCGGTGCTGCAGCAGCGGCTCGCGGGGGCGGCCCCGGCGACGGCGCTCGCGATCAACATGCACCTCGTGTGGACGGGCGTCGCGAAGGTGCTGCGCGATCGGGGCATCGACGATCTGGCCTTCGTCGAAGAGGGGGCCGTCGCGGGCGAGGTGTTCGCCTTCGGCATCAGCGAGGCCGGCAACGACCTCGTGCTGGCCGGGAGCGACACCGTGGCGCTTCCCGACGGCGAGGGCGGCTACACGTTCACGGGGACGAAGATCTTCACCTCGCTGTCGCCGGTGTGGAACCACCTCGGCGTGCACGGTCTCGACACCGAGTCGCCCGACGGCCCGAAGACGGTGTTCGCCTTCCTCGACCGCACCGACGAGGTCGTCACGCGCGACGACTGGGACACCCTCGGCATGCGCGGCACGCAGAGCCGCACTACGCAGCTCCGCGGGGCGCACGCCCCCGCCGACCGCGTCGTGCGCCGGATCGACCCGGGTCCCACGCCCGATCCGCTCGTGTTCGGCATCTTCGCCGTCTTCGAGATCCTGCTCGCGTCGGTGTACACCGGCATCGCGCGGCGCGCACTCGACCTCGCGGTCGAGGCCGCCACCTCGCGCACCTCGAAGAAGACCGGCACGATCTACGCCAACGACCCCGACATCCGCTGGCGCATCGCCGATATGGCCCTCGCCTACGACGCGATGCCTCCCCAGCTCGCCGCCCTCGCGAACGACGTCGACTCCCTCGCCGACCACGGGCCACGGTGGTTCTCGCTGCTCTCGGGCGTGAAGTACCGCGCCGTGGCGATGGCGAAAGAGGTGGTCGACGACGCCGTCCTCGTCGGCGGGGGCGCGGCGTACTTCTCGCGTCACGAGCTGAGCCGCCTGTACCGCGACGTGCTGGCCGGCATGTTCCACCCGTCCGACGCCGAGTCGGCGCACGCGACGACCGCCACGGCGTGGCTCGGACCGGTGACCTCCTGATGGCGCGCACGCCCACGCGCGCTCTGAGCCCGGCCGATCAGGAGCGCCGTCGCGCCCTGCGCGTCATGAAGGGGGTCGCCCTCGGTGCGCTGGTGGCGATGGCCATCGTCTTCGCCGTGTCGTTCTCGCTCCAGCGCGAGGTGGAGTGGTTGCAGTACGTGCGCGCGGCCGCCGAGGGCGGGATGGTCGGCGCCCTGGCCGACTGGTTCGCCGTCACCGCCTTGTTCCGGCACCCCTTGGGTCTGCCGATCCCCCACACGGCGATCATCCCGCGCCGCAAAGACGAGATCGGTCGCCAACTGGGCGAGTTCGTCGAGACGAACTTCCTCGAGGGCGACGTCGTCCGCACCAAGCTCGAGTCGACACCGCTCTCGGCTCGCGCCGGTGCCTGGCTGGCCGAGCCCGCCCACGCCGAACGCGTCGCCGCCGAGGGGGCGACCCTCGCGTCGAGCGTGCTCACTGCGCTGAGCGACGACGACGTGCAGGGCCTCATCGAAGACCTCGCCCGCGAGCACCTCCTTTCGCCCGACTGGGGCCCCTCGATCGGAGGGTGGCTCGAACGGGTCGTGTCGTCGGGAGCGCACCACGGGGCGGTCGACCTCGCCCTCGACAACATCGCCGTGTGGCTGGGTAACAACCGCGACACCTTCCAGGGCCTCGTGTCCCGACGCCTGCCGGCGTGGGTGCCGAGCATGGCGGCGCGCCTCGTCGACGACACGGTCTATCGCGAAGCGGTGCAGTTCGTCGACGCCGTGCGCGCCGACCCCCGCCATCAGGCGCGTGGAGCGATCGACGGCTACCTCGGGCGTCTCGCCGACAACCTGCAGCACGATCCGTCGACGATGGTGCGCCTCGAAGAAGCGAAGGCCGCGGTGTTCGACAGCCCGCGCGTGCGTCAGCTCGCCGCCGATGCGTGGAACACCGCGAAGGCCGGGCTGCTCCGCTCGCTCGGCGACCCCGACAGCGCCCTGCGGCGCCGCGCCACGGCTGCACTCGCCGAGGTCGGCGAGCGCCTGCAGCGCGACGAGGTCCTGCAGAAGCGCGTCGACGGCTGGGTCACCGACGCGGCCGTGTTCGTGGTGGGCCGCTATCGCCACGACATCGCCTCGATCATCACCGACACCGTCGAGCGGTGGGACGCCGAAGAGACCACCGAGAAGATCGAGCTGATGGTCGGACGCGACCTGCAGTACATCCGCCTCAACGGAACGATCGTCGGCGCGCTCGCGGGGCTCGTGATCTTCACCGTCGCCCACGTGATCTGGGGTTCGTGAGCGCTCTCAGGGCGGCGCGCCGAAATCCGTCGCGTCGCACCGCCCTGCGGCGTAGCCGGGTGAGTAGCCTGGGGCGCGTGAGTGACGGAACCGACGCCGAGTCGCTCTTCACGTACGGCACGCTGCAGTCGCCCGACGTGCAACTCGACACGTTCGGTCGCCGTGTCGACGGCGACGACGACGCACTGACCGGTTTCCGTCTCGAATGGATCGACGCCACCGGCGTCCACGATCCGGGCGGTGTCGACACCGCCTCCGCTCTGGCTGATCGTCACCGGGCTCTCAGGCGTACCGACGACCCGCGCGATCGCGTGTTCGGCAGCGTGCTGCAGCTCACGGCAGACGAACTCGACGCGGCCGACGAGTACATGGCGACCGTCTCGCGGCGCACGCGGGTCACGCTATCGAGCGGTGACGAGGCATGGGTCTACGTCGCCGTATGACCGCCCTGTCCGTCGACCCGCTCTGGCCCCGCGCCGGAGACTGGCCCGCGCCCTCGCCCAACGAGATTCCGGATGCCGCTCTGCTCGGTGTCCCCGCCTGGCGCACGTCGCTCTCGCCCACGGGCGCCGGCGAAACCCCCGCGGCGGTTCGCGCCGCTCTCCGCCGCTTCTCGCCCACGCTGATGGGTCCGCCCCCGGTCTCGCTCGACGACGTGCTGCGCATCGTCGATGCCGGCGACGTCACCGAACCCGACGGTCGCGAGGGCGAACAGCGCGTGCGCGACGCCGTCTCCGAGCTCAACGCCGCGCGCATGGTGATCGCCCTCGGCGGCGACAACTCCGCGACCTACGCGGTCGCGCAAGGACGCCGCGCCCGCGGGCTCATCACCCTCGACGCCCACTTCGACCTGCGCGACGGCGAATCGAACGGATCCCCCGTACGCCGGCTCACCGCCGACGGGCTCGACCCCTCGCGCATCGTGCAGATCGGCATCGCCGACTTCGCGAACTCCGCGGCCTACGCGCAGCGCGCCCACGAGGCGGGCATCACCGTCATCACCCTCGACGAGCTCCGCAGTCGCGGCATCGACACGGTGATCGCCGACGCCCTGCGCATCGCCGGAGCGGGCTCCGCGTCGGCCGATGCCGGCGGCATCCATCTCGATGTCGACGTCGACGTCTGCGACCGCTCGGTCGCACCGGGGTGCCCGGCGAGCGTTCCCGGAGGCCTCGCCGCGTGGGAGCTGCGCGCTCTCGTGCGCGGCCTCTCCCGCGACTCCGGCGTGATCAGCGCCGACATCGTCGAGGTGGATGCCACGGCAGACACCGCCGACGCCCGCACGGTGCGTCTGGCTGCGCTGTGCGTTCTGGAGATCCTGGCAGGAATGGCGGAAAGACGATGATCCAACTCATCCTCGCGCGGCACGCGAAATCGGACTGGGCTGACGAAGGCCTCGACGATCACGAACGTCCGCTCAACGACCGCGGTCGCCGCGACGCACCGGCGATGGCGCGGATGGTCGTGCGCAAGGGCGTCCGACCGGAGACCGTGCTGTCGAGCACGGCCGTGCGCGCGAAAGAGACGGCGCAGTTCTTCGCGAAGGCCTTCGACGCCGAAGTCACCGAGCTCGCCGAGCTGTACCTGGCCGATCCCGCGCAGATCCTGGCGTCCGCGCGCGCCGTGGGGGTCGACGAGCTGATTGTCGTCGCGCACGACCCCGGCATGAGCGCCCTCGTCTCGCGTCTCGCCGACCGCGACGAGCGCATGGTCACGTGCGCCGTGGCGATCTTCACCTGGCACGACGGCACGTGGGACGACGTCGACGCGACCCCTCCCGACGAGTTCGAGCTGCTGACGCCCTGAGGCCGGCCTGGGCCGTCCGGCCCCGGGTTGCCTCACCTCTTCGCCGCGTCGCCGTCCTGCGGACCTCACCCCCGACACGCCGTCCCGCCCGACCCGACACCCGGCGTGTCGCCCGCGGCATCCGCACGACGGCACACTCGGGCGGGACCCCGCCGACCGGCCGTACCCCCGCCCCGCCGTGACCCGCCGTGCCCCGCCGAGCCCGCCGTCCTGCGGACCTCACCCCCGACACGCCGTCCCGCCCGACCCGACACCCGGCGTGTCCCCCGCGGCATCCGCACGACGGTCCAGCCCGGCCCGACGACCGGCCCGGCCGTGCCCCCGACCCGCGCGATGCCTCAGACCTCGGCCCCGTCCTTCCACACCGCCCGCACGAGGGGCACGCCCGGCCGGTAGGCGAGGTGCACGCGGGTCGGGGCCTCCAGCAGCACGAGGTCGGCGCGCGCGCCGGGCCGGATCACCCCCACGTCGGCGAGGCGCAGCGCGCGGGCACCTCCCGCGGTCGCCGCCCACACGGCCTCGGCGACCGTCATGCCCATCTCGCGCACGGCCAGGGCGATCATGAGCGGCATCGAACTGGTGAAGCTCGATCCGGGGTTGCAGTCGCTCGCGAGAGCGACGGTCACGCCCGCGTCGATGAGGCGCCGCGCGTCGGGGAACGGCTGCCGCGTCGAGAACTCCACCCCGGGCAGCAGCGTCGCCACGGTGTCCGAGCCGGCGAGCGCGGCGACGTCGTCGTCGCTGAGGTACGTGCAGTGGTCCACCGCCGCGGCGCCGAGCTCGACGGCGAGGGCCGCTCCCCCGCCGAAGCCGAGCTGGTTCCCGTGCACCCGGATGCCGAGACCCGCGGCACGGCCCGCCTCGAGCACCCGGCGGCTCTGGGTCGGCGTGAACGCGCCCTCCTCGCAGAACACGTCGATCCACCGCGCGTGCGGAGCCACCGCGTCGAGCATGTCGCCGACGACGAGCTCGACGTAGTCGTCGCCCCGCCCGGCGAACTCCGCGGGCACGACGTGCGCGCCGAGGAAGGTGACCTCGGCGGTGACCTCGCTCGCGAGCCGCGCGAGACGCGTCTCGGTCTCGACGTCGAGCCCGTAGCCGGTCTTGATCTCGAGGGTGGTCGTCCCCTGGGCTCGGCACTCCCCGACCAGGGCTGCGAGACGAGCCCGCAGTTCATCGTCGGAGGCCGCTCGGGTCGCGGCGACAGTGGTGCGGATTCCCCCCGCGGCATACGACTCACCGGCCATCCGGGCCGCGAACTCCGCAGCCCGGTCGCTGCCGAAGACCAGATGGGTGTGGCTGTCGACGAAGCCGGGGATGACGGCGCGACCCTCGGCATTCACCACCGGAACGTCGGTCGGAGCGGCATCCGCCGACCCCACCCACTCGACGCGTCCGTCCCGCACGATCACGGCGGCGTCGCGCAGGGTTCCGCAGGCATCGCCCGGGGCCGCGACGTTCGTCGTCAGCTCCCCGATGTTCGTCAGGAGGAACGCGCGTCCGGCCCGCCCGGAACCGCTCACCACATCGGCACCGTCAGGCCGCGCTCGGCCGCCACCTCGCGGGCGCGGTCGTAGCCGGCATCCACGTGGCGCATGACTCCGGTGCCGGGGTCGTTGACGAGCACGCGCGCGAGCTTCTCGGCGGCGAGCTCGGTGCCGTCGGCAACGCACACCTGTCCCGCGTGGATGCTGCGGCCGATCCCCACCCCTCCGCCGTGATGGATCGACACCCACGACGCGCCGCTGGCGGTGTTCAGCAGCGCGTTGAGCAGGGGCCAGTCGGCGATGGCGTCCGAGCCGTCGGCCATGGCCTCGGTCTCGCGGTAGGGAGAGGCGACCGATCCCGCGTCGAGGTGGTCGCGACCGATCACGATGGGTCCCGACAGCTCGCCGGAGGCCACCATCTCGTTGAACTTCAGGCCCGCGAGGTGGCGCTCCTGGTAGCCGAGCCAGCAGATGCGCGCGGGCAGCCCCTCGAAGTGCACCTGCTTTCCCGCCTTGTCGAGCCAGCGGTGGAGAGCTGCGTCTTCGGGGAAGAGCTCGGCCACGGCGCGGTCGGTCTTGGCGATGTCTTCCGGGTCTCCCGAGAGAGCGACCCAGCGGAACGGTCCCTTGCCCTCGGCGAAGAGCGGGCGGATGTACGCCGGCACGAAGCCGGGGAACGCGAACGCGCGGTCGTACCCGCCGAGTTCGGCCTCGCGACGGATCGAGTTGCCGTAGTCGAACACCGCCGCCCCGGCATCCTGGAACCCCACCATCGCCTTCACGTGGGCCGCCATGCTCTCGCGCGCGCGGCGGGTGAAATCCTCGGGGTCGCGGGCGGCTTCGGCCTGCCACTGGTCGACCGACACGCCGATCGGCAGGTACGACAGGGGGTCGTGCGCGCTCGTCTGGTCGGTGACGATATCGATCCGGATGCCGCGGGCCAGCAGCTCCGGGAACACCTCGGCCGCATTTCCCTCGACGCCGACCGACAGCGCCTCGCCCGCCTCGCGTGCGGCGCTCACCCGTTCGATGGCCGCGTCGAGATCGGGGGCGACCTCGTCGAGGTAGCCGTGGGCGACGCGGCGGTCGAGGCGCGTGCGGTCGACGTCGACGATGAGCACCGCTCCCCCGTTCATCGTGACGGCGAGCGGCTGCGCCCCGCCCATGCCGCCGCACCCGGCGGTGAGGGTGAGGGTGCCCCGGAGATCACCGGCGGAAGCAGCGGTCTCGGTGGCTGAGCCTGTCGAAGCCCCCGCCAGCGACCGCGCGACGGCCGCGAACGTCTCGTACGTGCCTTGCAGAATGCCCTGCGTGCCGATGTAGATCCACGACCCGGCCGTCATCTGGCCGTACATGGTGAGCCCGAGCTCTTCGAGCTTGCGGAACTCGGGCCACGTCGCCCAGTCGCCCACGAGGTTCGAGTTGGCGATGAGCACGCGCGGCGCCCACTCGTGCGTGCGGAACACGCCGACCGGCTTGCCCGACTGCACGAGCAACGTCTCGTCGGGCTCCAGCTCGTCGAGGGTCCGCACGATCGCGTCGTACGCCGCCCACGATCGCGCGGCCCTGCCCGTGCCGCCGTAGACGACGAGGTCGTCGGGGCGCTCGGCGACCTCGGGGTCGAGGTTGTTCATGAGCATGCGCTTCGCGGCTTCGGCTCCCCAGCTCTTCGCGGTGCGCTCGGAGCCGCGCGCCGCGCGGATCGGAGAGCGGGGAGCGGATGCCGGGCCCCCGGCGGTCGATGCGGCCGCGGCAGCCGTACCACGACCCGCAGCCGTTGCGACCTCCGGTGCCGGGGCGGCGGCTTCGGGCGTCGTGTCGACCGGTGCCGCGCCGGTCGTGGTGGTGTCGGTCATGGCGGATCTCCTTCGATCGGGGCGCGAGGTCAGGCGGTGTGTACGGGAGTGGAGAGCGTGTGGGCGGAATCCGTCCGAGCGAGCGCGACCCGCGCCACCGCGCCCGAGGCGACGAGCTCGGTCACGGCCTCGATCTCGGGCGAGACGAAGCGGTCGGGGCCGGGGCCTTCGACACGCGTGCGGACGAGGTCGCGCACGGCGCCGGTGGCCGCCGCGGGCTCGAGGGGAGCGCGCAGGTCGAGGGCGCGGCATCCGGTCAGCACTTCGATCGCCAGCACGCGGGCGAGCCCGTCGATCGAGCGACGGAGCTTGCGGGCACCCGCCCAGCCCATCGACACGTGATCCTCCTGCATGGCGCTCGAGGGGATCGAGTCGACCGAGGCGGGGGCGGCGAGGCGCTTGAGCTCCGACACGATTCCGGCGGCGGCGTACTGCGCGATCATCAGGCCCGAGTCGACCCCCACCTCGTCGGCCAGGAACGGCGGCAGCCCGTTGCTGCGGGCGACGTCGAGCGCACGGTCGGTGCGGCGCTCCGACATCGAGGCCACGTCGGCGACCGCGATCGCGAGGAAGTCGAGCACGTACGCGACGGGGGCGCCGTGGAAGTTGCCGTTCGACTCGACGCGCCCGTCGACGGTGACGACGGGGTTGTCGACGGCGGATGCCAGCTCGCGCTCGGCGACCCGCGCCGCGTGGGTCATCGTGTCACGCGCGGCGCCGTGCACCTGGGGAGCGCAACGCAGGGAGTAGGCATCCTGCACGCGGGTGCACTCGGGGCCGCGGTGGCTCGCGACGATGGACGAGCCGGCGAGGAACGCGCGGAGGTTCGCCGCGGATGCCGCCTGCCCCAGCTGCGGGCGAAGCGCCATGAGGTCGGCCGCGAAGACGGCATCCGTCCCCAACTGCGATTCGATCGAGATCGCCGCCGAGACGTCGGCCGTGGTGAGTAGCATCTCGAGGTCGTGCAGGGCCAGCAGCAGCATGCCGAGCATGCCGTCGGTGCCGTTGATGAGGGCGAGGCCCTCCTTCTCGCGCAGGGCGACCGGGGCAATCCCGGCGGCGGCGAGCGCGTCGGCGGCGGATCGCCGATTGCCGGCGGCGTCGCGTACCTCGCCCTCGCCCATCACCGCGAGGGCCACGTGCGACAGCGGCGCGAGGTCGCCCGAGCAGCCGAGCGAGCCGTATTCGCGCACGACCGGGGTGATCCCGGCGTTCAGCAGGGCGGCGTAGGTCTCGACCACGACGGGGCGCACCCCGGTGCGACCGGTGGACAAGGTCTGCAGGCGCAGCAGCATGAGGGCGCGCACGACCTCGCGCTCGACCTCGGACCCGGTGCCGGCGGCGTGCGAGCGGATGAGGCTCGCCTGCAGCTGGGCGCGCCGGTCCTCGGCGATGAAGGTCGTCGCCAGCGCCCCGAAGCCGGTCGAGATGCCGTAGTGCGGCTGCGGGTCGTCGGCGAGCGCCTCGATGAGGGCGCGGGTGTCGGCCACGCGCTGCAGGGCGTCGTCGTCCACCGTCACCTGCGCGTCGTGGCGCGCGACGGCGACCACATCCTGAGGGGTGAGGGGCTGGGATCCGACGGTGACGCTCGCGTTCATACGCCGATTCCATCGCGCGCACTGTCGCGCGACGACGGGGTTATGGCATCCTGTGTCTGTCATGCCAGACATTCCCCGTCCGCAGGTTCCCGCCGCCGATCAGACGCTGCGGATCCTCTCGCTGCTCGCGCGCCAGCCCGGCCCGATGGCCGCGCAGTCGATCGCGACGACCCTCCGCATCCCGCGTTCGAGCGTCTATCACCTGCTCGCGACCCTCGAGCAGCACGGCTACGTCGTGCACCTGCCCGGCGACCGTCGCTGGGGCCTCGGCACCGCGGCGTTCGAGCTCGGCGGCGGATACGCCCGGCAGCAGCCCCTCGCCCGCCTCGGCCGGCCGCTGCTGGCCGGGCTCTCCGACCGGGTCGGCGAATCTGCCCACCTCGCTGTGCTGGCCGGACGCGACGTGCTGTACATCGTCGAAGAGCGCGCTCCGCGCCGCCCCGCGCTCGTGACCGACGTCGGCGTGCGCCTGCCCGCACACCTCACGGCGACGGGGCGGGCCATGCTCGCGGCGCTCCCCCGCGAGCAGGTGCGGGCGTTGTTCCCGGATGCCACGGCCCTCACCCAGCGCCACGGTGCGGGCCCCACGACCCCGCGCGAGCTGCGTGAGGTGCTCCGCCTCGTGCGGGCCGACGGCCACGCGAGCGAGAACGGCGAGGTCACTCCCGGATTCCGCTCCGTCGCCGCCGCGGTGCTGGATCACGCCGGGTGGCCCGCCGCGGCCGTGGCGATCACGTGGCCGGCCGACGGACCCCCGCGCGATGCCGAGGCGCTGGCGTCAGCGGCATCCGGAACCGCCGCCGAGCTCGCCCGCCGCATCGGCCGGCCGGCCTGACGCGCGTTCGGGGCGAGTTTCGTCGTTCGGGGCGTGAAATTCTCGCCCCAATCGACGGATCCCGCCCCAAACTCCCCGGGCGCCGCCCGCGCCCACCCCCGCGCCTCAGCGAACGACGAGCCGCGGCTCCACCAGCACGTGCGCCGCTCCGGCCGTCGGTGCGCGGGGGGCGACGACCGTGCCGTTCTCGCCCATGAGCAGGTCGAGGGCTCCGGATGCCACCTTCTCGGGCAACTGCTCGACGCTCGACAGGCCGAGCGCCTCCACCGCGGGGGTGTTGTCGAAGCCGATGACCGTGATGTCGCTCCGGCCGGCGAGGGTGACGGCGAGGTGCGCGCCGATCGCGAGGGAGTCGCTCGCGCAGACGATGCCCGTCACGCCCGGGTCGGCGGCGAGACCGGCGGCGACCACGTCGCGGGCCGCCGAGACGTTCTCTTCGACGACCCATCGCGGTCCCGAGGCCGCGCTCTCGCGCCACCCGCGTTCGCGTTCGTCGCCGGTTCCCGACCCGGCGGGCCACCCGAGGAAGGCGATGCGCTGGCCGTCCTGGGCCAGCAGGTGCGCGGTCGCGGCGCGCGTGCCCGCCGCTCCGTCGACGTCGACCCAGAGGTGCGCGGGGGCTTCGACGTCGTCCTCGCCCCACGGCCGTCCGAACGACACGAACGGCAGGGCGCGGTCGAGCAGCCACCCCGTGCGCGGGTCGCCGTGGAAGGTTCCGGTGATGACGACGGCATCCACTTCTCCCCCCTCGAGCAGATCGCCGAGGCGGGCGATCTCCTCTTCGGGCGTGCGCGCGGCGTACAGCAGCACGCGCATGTCGCGCTCGCCCGCGCGTTCGGTGAGGGCGTGCACGAAGCGGTCGAGCACGACGCCCGAGATTCCCCCGGCGTACGGATCGAGATGGATGCCGATGGTCGAGCTCCGACGCGTGCGCAGGCGGCGCGCGGCGGCGTGGGGGCGGTAGCCGAGCTCGGCGATCGCGGCTTCGACGCGCAGGCGGGTGGCCTCGCGCACGATGTCGGGGGTGTTCACGACGTTCGACACGGTCTGCCGCGAGACCCCGGCGACGCGTGCGACGTCGTCGACCGTGGGCGCCTTCGCCATGTCTCGTCTCCCCCGTGCCGTGGCCGGTGCCCCGCGGCATCCGGTTTTCCGATCCTTCGACGCCGGCGCGCTCCGCGACGACGCGCGCGCAGGCCTGACGGTCAGACCGACAGCCTAAGCGGGCGGGCAACCGCTTGACAGGAAACACCGCCGTTCCTTACCGTTGTCGAACCGTCATTTGAACGATCAAACCGACGGCCCTCCGAGCACCCGGAGGGGTCGCATGCCTCATCGAAGGAGAGAGACACATGACACGGCACACCGCCCGGAACTGGCTCGCCGCCGGCGCACTTCTCGCCACCGGAGCCCTCACGCTCACCGCGTGCGGCTCCGGATTCAACGACACCCCCGGCGAATCCCAGGCCTCGGGCTCGGGAAAGCTCAGCATCCTCATCGGCTCCTCGGGCGACGCCGAGACCACCGCCGTCACCGACGCCGTCGCCGCCTGGAGCGAGCAGTCGGGCGTGCAGGCCGAGGTGCAGACCGCCAACGACCTCCCCCAGCAGCTCTCGCAGGGTTTCGCGGCCGGCTCGCCGCCGGACCTGTTCTACCTCGCCCCCGAGGCCCTCGCCGGCTACGCGGCGAACGGCTCGATCGCGGCGTACGGCGACGACCTGGCGAACAAGGACGACTTCTACCCCTCGCTCGTCGACAACTTCACCGTCGACGGCAAGTTCTACTGCGCGCCCAAGGACTTCTCGACCCTGGCCCTCATCATCAACACCGACCTGTGGTCGGCGGCAGGGCTGACGGATGCCGATGTCCCCACGACCTGGGACCAGTTGGCATCCGTCGCCCAGAAGCTCACCACCGACGGCCGCGTCGGTCTCGCGTTCGGCGCCGAGTACCAGCGCGTCGGTGCCTTCATGGCCGAGGCCGGAGGCGGACTCGTCTCCGACGGCACGGCCACGGCCGACAGCTCCGCCAACGTCGAGGCGCTGAACTACGTCAAGACGCACCTGAACGACGGCACCTTCGCCTTCGCGTCGGATGTGGGCGCGGGCTGGGGCGGCGAGGCGTTCGGCACCCAGAAGGCCGCGATGGTCATCGAGGGCAACTGGATCACCGGCGCCATGTCGGCCGACTACCCCGACGTGAAATACCAGGTCGCCGAGCTGCCCGCGGGCCCCGGCGGCAAGGGCACGCTGCAGTTCACCAACTGCTGGGGCATGGCCGCCGACAGCGGCAACCAGGAGCAGGCCCGCTCTCTCGTCGAGTACCTGACGAGCACCGACCAGCAGCTGGCGTTCTCGAAGGCCTTCGGCCCGATGCCCTCGATCCAGTCGGCCGCCGACGCGTGGAGCAGCGCCAACCCCGACCTCACGGCGTTCCTCTCCGGAGCCGAGTACGCGCAGTTCCCGCCGAACATGGCCGGTGCCGCCGACGTCATCACCGACTTCAACGCCCAGCTGGAGTCGCTGAAGACGGGTGACCCGCAGGCGCTGCTGCAGACGGCGCAGTCCAACCTCGAGGCCATCACCAAGTAGCCATGAGTGCTCTCACCTCAGCGCCGCGTCGCGCCGGATCCTCCTCCCCGGGGATCCGGCGCGGCGAGGCCGCCGCCGGCTGGCTCTTCACCGCCCCCGTGCTGATCATCCTGGGCGTGTTCCTGCTCGTCCCCGTGCTCATGGCGCTGTGGGTGAGCTTCTCCGACTGGACCGGGCGCGGCAGCCCCTTCTCGTCCAACGTCGGCTTCGTCGGTCTCGACAATTACGCCGCCGTCACCACCGGCGGCGGTCTCGCCGAACGCGACTTCGGCACGGCGCTGCGCAACAACGCCTGGTACGTGCTGCTGGTCGTACCGCTGCAGACCGCCCTGTCGCTCTTCCTCGCCGTTCTCGTCAACCGCGCAATCCTGCGCGGACGCGGTCTGTTCCGCACCGCCTTCTACTTCCCCTCGGTCACGAGCTCGGTGGCCATCACCGTGCTGTGGCTCTTCCTCTTCTCGGCATCCGGTGCCGTCAACCAGGCGCTGTCGTGGTTCGGCATCAACGGACCGAACTGGTTCAGCGATCCGTCCGGCGTCGTGCACAACCTGCTCGGAGCCGTGGGCATCACCAGCGGCCCGGCTTTCCTCACCGGCAACACGATGCTCGGCGTCTCATGGTGGGACTGGCTCGCCGGCCCCTCGGTCGCGATGTCGGCCTTCATCCTCATGGCAGTGTTCACCACCTCGGGCACCTTCATGCTGCTGTTCATCGCCGGCCTGCAGAACATCGGCGCCGACGTGCAGGAGGCCGCGATGATGGACGGCGCGACCGGCTGGCAGCGCTTCTGGCGCGTGACCCTGCCGCAGCTCAAGCCCGTGCTGTTCACGGTGCTGACCCTCGGCCTCATCGGCACGTGGCAGGTGTTCGACCAGATCTACACCGGCACGCAGGGCGGCCCCGGAAAGACCACGCTGACCCCCGCCTACCTCAGCTACTCCTCGGCGTTCCTGTCGCAGCAGTGGGGTCAGGGTGCGGCGATCGCCTTCGTGCTCTTCGTCATCATCGTGGCGCTCACGATCCTGCAGCGCTTCGTGCTGCGCGACCGCCCGGTCTCGCGCCGACGCCTGCGTCAGTACGAGGTGCCCGCACAGAAGGGAGCGAAGCGATGACCGCCACGGCCTCGCCCCAGACCACCGTCCTCGCCGAGCAGCGCATCGACGGGCCCGGTCGGCCCGCGAAGCACCGCATGTCGGGCAAGGCCCTGCGCTGGCAGATCGGTCTCTACGTCCTGCTGATCGTTCTCGCGGTCATCTACATCTATCCGTTCCTCGTGCAGGTGGCGACGTCGTTCAAGACGGATGCCGCGGCGGCGGCCGACCCGATCTCGCTCGCGCCCCAACCGTTCACGTGGGCGGCCTACGAGCGGTTGTTCCTGAACTCCGACTTCCCCGTGTGGTTCGGCAACTCGGTCGTGGTGACCCTGTTCGTCACCGCCGGCCGGGTGTTCTTCAACTCCCTCGCCGGGTACGCCCTCGCCCGCCTGCAGTTCCGCGGGCGCGGGGTGGTGTTCGCCGCCCTGATCGCCGTGATGGCGGTGCCCTCGGTGGTGCTGCTGATTCCGAAGTTCCTCGTGATCAACCAACTCGGCATGTACGACTCGTACGCGGGAATGATCCTGCCGTTGCTGGTCGATGCCGCGGGCGTGTTCATCATGAAGAACTTCTTCGAGTCGATCCCGCCCTCGGTCGAGGAGCAGGCCCGTATCGACGGAGCGGGCACGTTCCGCATCTTCTGGTCGGTCGTGCTGCCGATGGCCCGGCCCGCGCTCATCACGATCGTGATCCTGTCGTTCCAGGGATCGTGGAACGAGCTGAGCCACTTCGTCATCTCCACCCAGTCGCCCGAACTCACCACCCTGACCAAGGGCGTGGCGGCGCTGGCGAGCGGTCAGCTCAGCCAGGGCAGCCAATTCCCCCTCAAACTCGCGGCCGCGGCCATCATGACGATCCCGGTCGCCGTGGTGTTCTTCATCTTCCAGCGCCGCATCATGAACGCCAGCGAAGGAGCCGTCAAAGAATGACCACCGCCCCCACCACCTCGCCTGCCGGGACGAAGGTCGACACCCCTCCCCTGCAACCGCTGCTCAGCGATGCGCTCATCGTGCTGCGGGCCCCCACCCAGGTGTGGTCCGACGGCACGGGAGACATGGGCGCGGCCGCGGTGCACGGTGTCTACCACGGCGACGTGCGGCACGTGCGCTCGCTCACCGCGAGCTGCGACGGCTCACCGATCGAGTGGATCTCGACCGCCCCCGACGGCGCCTCGCGCGTGGTCTTCGGAGGACTGCTGCGCGGGCTCGACGACACCACCCCCGACCCGAAGGTGCGGCTGCTGCGCAACCGCCGCGTCGCCGACGGCGTGGTGAGCGAGTCGTGGACCGTGCACTCGCGCGTCGACCACCCCCTCCGCACCACGCTGCGCCTGACGCTCACGCCCGAGTTCGCCCAGCTGCACGAGGTGAAGTCGGGTCACGCAGCCGCGCGCGACGCCGACACCGCGATCGAGGGAGACGAAGCCCGAGTGGATGCCGATGCCCAGGGCCTCGACCTCGTCGCGCCGGGCGCCCGCGTGGCGTCGACCGGTCGCGAGGTCGAGGCCGAGTGGGACGTCGAGATCGCTCCCTTCGGCTCCGCCGAGATCGGGTGGACGCTGACGCTCCGCGACGACACCCTCGTCGTGGGCTCGGCCACGGCTCCCGCCCGGTGGGATGCCGCTGCCCTCGCCGCGACCGCCCCCGACCCGCGCCTGTCGCGATGGCTGCGCACGGCGCTCGACGACCTCGACGCCCTGCGGCTCGTGCTCCCCGATCACCCCGACGACGAGTTCTTCGCCGCGGGAGCGCCGTGGTTCTTCACGCTCTTCGGCCGCGACTCGATCTGGGCCGCGCGGCTCGCGCTCCCGCTCGACCGCGAGATCGCGGCATCCACCCTGCGTGTCCTCGCCCGCCTGCAGGGCGCCGACGACGACGCGCAGACCGCGCAGGAACCGGGCAAGATCCTGCACGAGCTGCGGGCCTCGGCGCTCGAGATCCCCGGTGAGGGCATCGTGCTGCCGCCGAAGTACTACGGCAGCGTCGACTCGACCCCGCTGTGGATCTGCCTGCTCGCCGACGCCTGGCGCGGCGGCATGCCCGAGGCCGAGGTGCGCGCGCTGCTCCCCACGCTCCGCGGCGCCCTCGGCTGGATCCGCGACAGCGGCGACAGCGACGGAGACGGCTTCCTCGACTACATCGACCGCATGGGCACGGGCCTGTCGAACCAGGGGTGGAAGGACTCGGGCGACTCCATCCAGTGGCGCGACGGCCGCCTCGCCGAGGGTCCGATCGCCCTGTGCGAGGTGCAGGCGTACGCGTACGAGGCCGCCCTCGCCGGAGCCGACCTGCTCGAGCAGTTCGGTGAGGGGGCGGATGCCGATGACGTCGCGTTCTGGCGCGCCTGGGCCGCCGACCTCAAGGAGCGTTTCGCCGCGACCTACTGGGTCGAGACGCCCGAGGGCCGCTACCCCGCCGTCGCCCTCGACCGCGACAAGCGCCCGGTCGACACGCTGACCAGCAACATCGGGCACCTGCTCGGCACCGGCATCTTCTCCCCCGCCGAAGAGGCGCACGTCGCCCAGCTGTTGCTGGGCGAGAGCATGTCGAGTGGATACGGCATCCGCACCATGTCGACCGGCGCCGCCGGATACTGGCCGCTGTCGTATCACGGGGGCAGCGTCTGGGTGCACGACACCGCGATCGCCGCGCACGGCATGCTGCGTGCGGGCCTGCACGACCAGGCGCGCGCGGTGGTCGACGGCCTGCTCGATGCCGCCGAGGGCTTCGCGTACCGCGTGCCCGAGCTGCACGCGGGCGACCCGCGTACCCACTCGTCGGTGCCGACGCCCTACCCCGCCGCCTGCCGTCCGCAGGCGTGGTCGGCCGCCGCTGCGGTGGTCTGCCTCACAGCCCTCACACCCGCCCCCGGGGTGTGAGCCCGCCGGGCGGCGCCGCCCCGACCCGCCGCCGCCCGGCCCTTCCCCTTCCTGAGCCCGTCGAAGGGCCCGGAAATTCGCAGAACCGAGGTCCCTGAGCCTGTCGAAGGGACCGCAACCCGCGGACCCCAGGTCCCTGAGCCCGTCGAAGGGACCGCAACCCGCGGACCCCCGGTCCCTGAGCCCGTCGAAGGGACCGCAACCCACAGAACCGAGGTCCCTGAGCCCGTCGAAGGGACCGCAACCCACAGAACCGAGGTCCCTGAGCCCGTCGAAGGGACCGGAGACCCGCGAACCCCAGGTCCCTGAGCCTGTCGAAGGGACCGGAAACCCGCGAACCCCAGGTCCCTGAGCCCGTCGAAGGGACCGCAACCCACAGAACCCAGGTCCCTGAGCCCGTCGAAGGGACCGGAGACCCGCGAACCCCAGGTCCCTGAGCCTGTCGAAGGGACCGGAAACCCGCAGAACCAAGGTCCCTGAGCCTGTCGAAGGGCCCGCAACCCGCGGACCCCCAGGTCCCTGAGCCTGTCGAAGGGACCGGAACCCGCGAACCCCCGGTGACTTCGACAAGCTCAGCCACCTCACATCGCACCACCCCACGCCCCGCGAACCCCCGGTGACTTCGACAAGCTCAGCCACC
>NZ_JAJNCV010000005.1:0-120375 GCF_021026215.1 Microbacterium sp. JC 701 | reverse complement strand
GCCACCTCACATCGCACCACCCCACGCCCCGCGAACCCCCGGTGACTTCGACAAGCTCAGCCACCTCACATCGCACCACCCCACGCCCCGCGAACCCCCGGTGACTTCGACAAGCTCAGCCACCTGACGATCGCACCCGCTCAGGCGACCCGCGTCACCGTGCCGCCGGTCAGCCGCACCAGCTCGTCGAACGTCAGCGGAAACACCGTGTGCGGCGTGCCGCCCGCGGCCCAGATCTCGGGGAAGGCCGCGAGGTCTTCGTCGACCACCGTGGTCAGGGGCGCGGGGTGTCCGGTCGGGGCCACTCCCCCGATGGGCTGGCCGGTCGCGGTGAGCACCTGCTCGGGGGTCGCCCGACGGATGCCGCCGCGTCCGAGCCGCTCGGCGAGAGCCGTCGTGTCGACCCGATGCGCACCGCTGGTCATGACGAGCAGAGGCTCGTCGTCGCTCCAGAACACGAGGCTGTTGGCGATCGCGCCGACCTCGACACCGAGGGCGGCCGCGGCAAGCGCAGCCGTCGACGCGGCATCCGGCAGCACGACGATGCGGCCGGCGATGCCCGCCTCCTCGAGGGCGGCAGCGACCAGGCGACTACGGGTGGGGAGGGCGTCGGTCATGCCCGACAGCCTAGAGCGAGCCCCGCCACCGGCCGGGCGCGAACGCGCACGGGCGACCCGCGAACGTGCGCTCGCGTGACGCCCGGCGACGCGTCAGAATGGATTCCGGATGCCGCAACGCCGCGGCATCCGGGAAGTGCCGCCCACAAGGCGGCCGACGACAAGGAACGCGATGACCCACGCCCTGCCCCTGCCCGATTTCACCCACGAGCGCGTGGAGGTGATCACGGGGCGGCGCAGCGGCCTCTTCATCGCCGTCGCGCTGCACTCCTCGGTTCTCGGTTCCGCCCTCGGCGGCGCCCGCCTGTGGACCTACCCCTCGTGGACCGACGCCCTCGGCGACGCGCTGCGCCTGTCGGCCGCGATGACGCTCAAGAACGCCGCCGCCGGCCTCGACGCCGGCGGAGGCAAGTCGGTGGTCGGTCTGCCCCCGGGCACCGTTCTCGACGCCGACCGCCGCCGCGCCGCGTTCCTCGACCTCGGCGATGCGGTCGAGAGCCTCGGCGGGCTGTACCGCACCGCCGAAGACGTGGGCTCGACCACCGAAGACATGCTCGTCGTCAGCGAGCGCACCGCGCACGTCGTGGGTCTGCCCGACTCCGTCGGCGGCTCCGGCGAACCGGCCGGCCCCACCAGTCTCGGCGTCTACACCTCCCTCGTGGCGACGCTCGAGCGGGCCGTGGGCACCGGCGACGTCGCCGGTCGCCGGATCACGATCGCCGGTCTCGGCCAGGTCGGCGGCCGTCTCGCCGAGCGCCTCGCCGCCGAGGGCGCCGTGCTGACCGTCACCGACGTCAACCCCGCCAAGCGCTCCGCCGCCGCGGAGCTCGGCGCCGCGTGGGTCGAGCCGAGCGAGGCGCACCTCGTGCCCGCCGACGTCTTCGTACCCGCGGGCATCGGGGGCGTGCTGACCGACGACGTCATCGACGCCCTCGATGCGCGCAGCGTGTGCGGGCCCGCCAACAACCCCCTCGCTGACCGCGCCGGAGCCGACCGGTTGGCCGCCCGCGGCATCCTGTACGCGCCCGACTTCGTGGTCAACGCGGGCGGCGTGATCTACCTCGACGGCGTCGCGAAGGAGCAGGGCACGCTCGAGCAGATCATGGGTCGAGTGGCGGGCATCGGCGACACCATCCGCCGCGTCTTCGACGAGGCCGCCGTGCGCGGGGTCACCCCGCTGGCCGCGGCCGAGGGTCTCGCCGCCGAGCGCCTCGCCGCCGGCGCCGGGCGCACCGCCCTGGTCTGACCCATCAGCACTGCCCCGACGCAGAAGAGACCGGATGCCGCTCAGCGGGGCATCCGGTCTCTTCGACGCGGGCGAGGCGAGGCGACGCGGTTAATGCGCGGCGTCGTAGGCCTCGAGGACGGCGGAAGAGATGCGACCGCGCTCGTTGATGGCGTAGCCGTTCTCGTGCGCCCACGTGCGGACGTCGGTGAGGTCGCGAGTGGGGATCGCCCGGCCGCGCGGAGTACGTCGCACTGTCGTGGCCGTGGATCCGGCGACACGCGCGGCCGAGATGAACGGGTGAAATGCGTCGTGGAGTCTCGCGGCATTGGCATGTGAAAGATCGATTTCATATGCCCGGCCTTCGAGCGAGAACGTGAGGGTCGTTCCGTCTTCGATGATGCGCCCGTCGAGATCGTCGATCATCTGCGTGATGTGCTTTTTCGCCATGACGCGACGATAAGGCCCACGTGTAAGCCATTCCCCGCGACGGATTGCAAATTCACCCGCACCTTCGTCAGCTTTCACCGCATCCGCGGAAAGTGTCGAGGTGCTCTCGCCGGGGAACCCCCGTCGCCACACGGTCGAGCACCACCACGGCGAACGCTGCCGTGGTGGTGCTCAAGGTCGGTGCCCGCGCGGAACGCAGGTCACCGCAGGGGGAACGCGATCAGGAATTCGCTTCCGCGTACGCGTCGAGCACAGTGCCCGGAACGCGACCGCGGTCGCTCACGGTGTGCCCGTTGGCGCGTGCCCATTCGCGCACGGCGCCGAGATCGACGTCGCTCGAACGACGCGTGGTGCGCGTGCGACGGGCGGTCGTGGTGCCGCGCGAAACCGATCGGGCGGCGTCGACGAAGGGGGCGATCGCCGAATAGAACTTGTCGGCGTTGCGGTCGGAGAGGTCGATTTCATAAGCCCGACCCTCGACGGAGAAGGTGATCTGCTTTCCCTGCCCGTCTTCGAGGACGGAACCGTCGAGATCGTCGACGAGGTGCGTGATGTGCTTCATAGCCATAATACGAAAAACCTTACACCTGTAATCGATGAATTACCCGCATGACAATTCCATCTGCTATTCGAGTGCCGTCGGGCGGCTTCGCAAGCGATGGATGGGGGTGCGCGCGAGGGACTATCCTCCACGGGTGGTGTTCGCTCCTGGGACATCACCAGAGACAGAGGAAGCGTTCCGTGAGCCTTTTCCGTACCAAGTCGGTGGAGCAGTCCATCGCCGACACCGATGAGCCCGAATTCCGGCTCAAGAAGTCCCTCAGCGCACTCGACCTGACGGTGTTCGGTGTGGGCGTCGTCATCGGCGCCGGCATCTTCACCCTCACCGGTCGCGCCGCCCACGACGTCGCGGGCCCTGCCGTGGTCATCAGCTTCATCATCGCCGCGATCGCGTGCGGCCTCGCGGCGATGTGCTACGCCGAGTTCGCCTCGACCGTGCCCGTATCGGGCTCGGCCTACACCTTCTCGTACGCGTCGCTCGGCGAGCTGTTCGCGTGGATCATCGGCTGGGACCTCATCCTCGAGATGTTCCTCGGCGCGAGCGTGGTCGCCCAGGGATGGAGCGCGTATCTCGGCACCTTCCTGCAGCAGCTCGGCATCACCCTGCCCGAGGCCATCTCGTACGGCGGCGTGGTCGACGTGCCCGCGATTCTGCTGGTGCTCGTGCTCGGCGGTTTGATGACCGTCGGCATCAAGGAGTCGCTGCGCGTGAACCTCGTGCTCGTCGCCGTGAAGCTGTTCATCGTGCTGTTCGTCATCATCGCCGGCATCCTGTTCATCAACCCCGCGAACTACAACCCGTTCATCCCCGACTCCGTGCCGACCGAGTCGGCCTCGGGTCTCACCCAGCCGCTGCTGCAGTTCCTCTCGGGACTGGAGCCCGCGACGTTCGGCGTCGGCGGCATCCTCGCCGGTGCCGCCCTGGTGTTCTTCGCCTACATCGGCTTCGACGTCGTGGCCACCACCGCCGAAGAGACCAAGCGCCCGCAGCGCGACCTGCCGATCGGCATCATCGCCTCGCTCATCATCTGCACGATCTTGTACTGCGCGGTCGCCATCGTCGTGACCGGCATGGTGCCCTACTCCGAGCTCAACCCCGCCGCGGCCCTCGCCAACGCCTTCGCCTTCCACGGACAGACGTGGATGGCCACGGTCATCGCCGCCGGCGCGGTCGCGGGTCTGACCACCGTCGTGCTCACCCTGCTGATCGGCGCGACGCGCATCATCTTCGCGATGTCGCGCGACCGCCTGCTCCCGGGCTCCCTCGCCAAGGTGCACCCGCGCTTCCGCACCCCGTGGGTGATCTCGATCATCGTCACCGTGATCGTGGCGATCGTCGCGGGGGTGACCCCGATCGGCGTCCTCGAAGAGATGGTGAACATCGGCACCCTGTCGGCGTTCGTGCTCGTGTCGATCGGCGTGATCGTGCTGCGCCGCAAGCGCCCCGACCTCAAGCGCGGCTTCCGCGTGCCGTTCAACCCGGTTCTGCCGATCCTCTCGGCGCTGATCTGCACCTACCTCATGCTCAACCTGTCGGTCGAGACGTGGCTGCGCTTCCTCATCTGGCTGGCCATCGGCTTCGCGATCTACTTCGCGTACTCGCGTCGCCACGCCCGTGTCGGCACGGGGGCGCGCCTCGACCCGACGTCCCCGCGGGTGGTGTCTCCTCCCGCGGAGTGATCCGAGCAGATCCCGGATGCCACGACCCCACCGCTCGCGCGGCCCGGGGTCGTGGCATCCGTCGTTCAGGTCGTGGTGAAGCGTTGCGTGCCGAGCACACCCAGCACGCGAATCTTCTCCTCGGCCTCGCTGCGCGGTTCGGGGGTGAGCACGAGCAGGGCCTGCGCGCGATCCTCGGTGAAGAGCACCTGGCAGTCGACCTCGATCTCGCCGAGTTCGGGGTGGATCAGCACCTTGTGATCGGCGAAGCGCTGGGCGACCTCCTGCCGCTGCCAGAGTTCGGCGAACTCCGCGCTGCGCCCCTCGAGCTCGGCGGCGAGCTCGCCCGCGGTCGACGCGGGTCCGAGTACGCCCACGGCGGCGCGCAGGCCGGCGACGATCGCTCGGCTTTGACGGTCGCGATCGTCGGCGGGGTACTTGGCGCGCTCGGTCTCGGGTCTCACGAACCACCGCCACGCCTCGAATCGCTCCCATCCGCGCGCCCCGACGTGATCGCCCAGGAGGGCGGCCGCGAGCTCGTTCTGCAGCAGCGTCTCGCCCAGATGCGAGATGACCAGGGCGGGGGTGTCCGACAGGCGCGCGAACACCCGTTGCAGCGAGGGGGCGACATGGTCGGCGCGGCCGAGACGGTCGGGCACGGCGTGGCCGGCCAAGCGGTAGAGGTAGTCGCGCTCGTCGACGCTCAGGCGCAGGGCCCGAGCGAGCGCCGACAACATCTGCGGGCTCGGCTGCGGTCCGCGCGCCTGCTCAAGGCGCGTGTAGTAGTCGGTCGACATCGCGGCCGCCTGAGCGACCTCCTCGCGGCGCAGGCCCGCCGTGCGTCGTCGGGCGCCGGGTCGCAGGCCAAGGTCCTCCGGGCGCAGGGCCTCGCGCCGCGCCCGTAGGAACTCCCCCATCGCCGTGCGATCCATTCCTCCATCCTGGTCGGTAGGCGCCGCGGCATCCAGGGATCGCCGCTCCCCCGATCCACGAGGCCTGGATGCCCCGGGGCCGACGCCGAACACTGGGAGCATGCACATCACCGGAAACACCGTCTTCATCCCCGGCGCCACGAGCGGTATCGGTCTCGCCCTCGCCGAGCGCCTGCACTCCGCGGGCAACACCGTCATCGTCGGCGGTCGCCGAGCGGAACTGCTCACCGAGATCGCCGCGACGCACCCCGGCATCGACACCGTCCGCATCGACACGGCCGACGAGGACTCGATCCGCGGGGCCGTCGACGACGTGCTCGAGCGCCACCCGAACCTGAACGTGCTCGTCACGATGGCGGGCGTCATGCGGGTCGAGGACTGGACGCAGGGCCCCGCCGTGCTTGCGACGGCCGAGGAGACCGTCGTGACCAACGTGCTCGGCCCCCTGCGTCTGATCGCGCACCTGCTCCCCCACCTGCAGGCGCAGACGGATGCCACGATCATGACCGTGTCGTCGGGTCTGGCGTTCGTGCCCCTGCGCGCCACCCCCACCTACAACGCGACGAAGGCGGCCGTGCATCTGTTCAGCGAGTCGCTCCGTCTGCAGCTCGAGGGCACGAGCGTGTCGGTGATCGAGCTCGAGCCGCCGTCGGTCGCCACCGACCTGCTACCGGGCCAGCGCGAGAGCTCGTTCGCCATGGATTTGGATGAATTCGCGGACGAAGTGTTCGACATCCTGCGCGACCAGCCCGACGCGACCGAGGTGCAGGTGAGCCGGGTCGGCTTCCTCCGACACGCCGAGGCCGAGGGGCGTTACGCCGAGACGGTGCGCCGGTTGAACGCCGCCGATCCGCACTGACAGGGCGGCCGGCGCCCTCGTGCGCGATACATCGGCGATATCGGCCGCCCCCTAGGGTGAGGAACGTTCGACGACGATTCCATTCCGGGGGGGGTTTCATGGGGATCGCACGCACGTGGGTCTTTCCGATTCTGCGCATGCTTCTGGTCGCCATCGTGGCGGCCGCACTCATCAAGTTGGCGTTCTTCCCCGACCGGCCGGTCGACGACTCGCCGGCCATGCCGACGGGGAGCATCGTCGAACCGCGAGCGGTCGCCACCCTCGGCACGATCACGAACGACGTGGTGATCAAGGCCACCGTCGCCGCCGACGCCGCCGTGCCGATGAAGGTGACCGCCACCGGCACGGTCAACCGCATCTTCGTCGCGCAGGGCGCCGCCGTGGCCGCGGGCGACGTCGTCTTCGACGTCAAGGTGCCCATCGAGCGCGACCCCGCCGACAGCGTCGACGCCGAGGGCAAGGCCAAGCCCGCGATCTTCCGCTACGCCGACGTCACCGCGCCCGCCGCCGGCACGCTGAGCTCGCTGTCGGTCATCGCCGGGCAGGAGGTCGCGATCGGCGCGAGCGCCGGCACGGTCGCGCCGCCGACCTTCTCGGTCTCGGGCTCGCTCGAGCCCGCGCAGCAGTACCGCCTGCTGAACCGTCCGACCGACGCGACGGTGACCATCACCGGTGGCCCCGCCGCATTCACCTGCACCGGGCTGCGCATCACGACTCCCCTCGCCGGAAGCACCGGCGAGAGCCCCTCCGGCGGGGCGGGCGAGGCCTCGAGCACGGGCGGAGCGGGCAGTAGCGGCGGTGGCTCCGGCACGACCGCCACCTGCAGCGTGCCGGGCGACGTGACGGTGTTCGCCGGGCTCGCGGCCGAGATGACGATCGCTGGCGGTCGCGCCGAGAACGTGCTCCTCGTGCCCACCACCGCGGTGCGCGGAGCCGCGCAGAGCGGCACCGTGTGGGTCACCACCGCCGACGGCGCCACCGAAGAGCGCGCGGTCGCACTCGGGCTCACCGACGGCACGCAGGTGCAGGTCACCGACGGCCTCACCGAGGGCGAGGAGCTCCTCGAGTTCGCGCCGGGCGCGATGGCCGTACCCGACGACGGGTGCACCGTGTACCCCGACGGCTCGATGTTCTGCCAACAGGCGCCCGCGTCGTGAGCCTGCTCGAGCTGCGCGAGGTCACCCGCACGGTGATCCCGCAGGATCAGCCCGCGCTGACCATCCTCAACGGCATCGACCTCACCATCGAGCCGGGCGACCACGTGTCGATCGTCGGCCGCTCGGGCTCGGGCAAGTCGACCCTGCTCAACATGCTGGGGCTGCTCGATCTGCCCACCAGCGGCGAGATCACCTTCGACGACCGGCCCGTGCGCAGTTACAGCTCGGCCGCTCGCGACAGGTTGCGCGGGGCCGGGATCGGCTTCGTCTTCCAGCAGTTCAACCTGCTGCCCGGGCGCACGGCCCTTGAGAACGTCACCATGCCGTTGTTGTACTCGTCGGGGCGCACCTTCTGGCGGCGCAAGAAGATCGCCGCCGAGATGCTCGAGCTCGTCGGGCTCGAGCACCGGCTGTCGAGCCTGCCCGACCGCCTGTCCGGTGGCGAGCAGCAACGCGTGGCCATCGCCCGCTCGCTCGTGCGCGGACCCCGGCTGATCCTCGCCGACGAACCCACCGGCGCGCTCGACCTCGACACCGGTCAGAGCGTCATGGAGCTGATCGACGAGGTGGCGACCCGCACCGGTGCCGCCCAGGTCACCATCACCCACGACCCGACCATCGCGCGCCGCGCCCGCCGGCACTTCCGGCTCGACCGCGGAGTGCTCACCGCGGTCGACGATCCCTCGCTCGAACCGCTGACCCGTCGCGACCGGCGTGAGATGGCCCCCGCCGACGATGACCCGGCTGTCCTCGCCGCGCGGGGGTTCGGCGCGGACCCGACCGAGGATGCCGCCCTCGAGCGAGGAGACGCCTGATGCGCGCGCTCACCTCCCTCGTCGGCGCGATGCTCGAGGCGTGGCAGGAGGTCCGCGTGCACCGCATGCGCGTGCTCCTCTCGCTGGTGGGAGTCGCCGTCGCCGTGTGCTCGCTCACCACCGTCGTCGCCCTGGGGGCGATCGTGCAGCAGTCCACGCAGGAGCAGAACGAGCGCATGTCGGGGCGTCCGGCGACGCTGAACGTCTCGGCGTACCGCACCGATGGAGCGACTCCGGATGCCGCAGCCACCGACGCCGCGTGGCGCAGCATCGTCGAGCGGTACCAGGTGACGTACGCGACGCGCATGCTCAGCACCTCGCAGCTCGTGCCGTTCGCCGACGGAGCGATCCAGGTCGGAACCCAGGCCGTCGATCAGCCCTACGGCGAGATGCACCGCGTGCAGATGGCGGAGGGCGAGTGGTTCACGGCCGACGACGCCGCGCAGCTCGCGCCGCGATTGATCGTGAACGAGGTGTTCTGGCACCGCATGGGCGACCCACCGCTCGAGTCGCACCCGGTGGTCGCCCTCGGCGGGCAGGGCGTGCCGGGAGCGGCATCCGGAATCTCCGCCGGAGGCGTGACCGCCGTGGTGGTGGGCGTCACCCCGTCGCCGAACTGGGAGTCCGAGCCCTCGATGTTCATGCTCGCCGACCACCTGCAGGCGATGCAGGACGCCACCGCCGGCGAGCGCGGATCCGCGCCTGTCGCGTTCGACCCCTACGGCGGCGGCGGGCAGACGCAGTACGAGATGTGGGTGCCGCCCGAGCTCGCCGATCAGCTCACCCCGCTCATCGAACGCGATCTCGCCGCTGCCCTGGGCGACGGGGTCGAGGTCAGCGTCAACCGCCAGGACTGGGGCACGTGGGAGGGCGATCCGCTCCTGGTGACCAAGATGGTCGTCATCGGCATCGCAGTGCTCGTCCTGCTGCTCGGAGCCCTCGGCCTGGTCAACATCGCCCTCGTCACCGTGAAGCAGCGCGTGCGCGAGATCGGAATCCGCCGCAGTTTCGGCGCGACAGCGGGCCGGGTGTTCTTCGCCGTGATGATGGAGAGCGTGGTCGCCACCGTCGTCGCCGGTGCCGCGGGCGTGGCCGTGTCGATCATCGTGGTGCAGTCCCCGTGGCTGCGCGACGTCATCGGGCAGGGCATGGTCAGCGACTTCCCGCCGTTCCCGATCGACGCCGCCGTGATCGGTCTGATCGCCGCGACCGTCGTCGGAGCGATCGCGGGTCTGCTGCCCGCGCTGGTCGCGGTCCGCGTGAAGGTGATCGATGCGATCCGGTACTGAGAACGCAGCGAGCGGACGAGTCGGGCACGAACGCTGGGTGGCGGCGCCCGCGCGCCGCTAGGTTCGAGGCGTGACCGACATTCCTCGCGACGTCCCCCCGCCGTCCGCCCTGCCCGATGCGGTCGCTCCCCCGACCTCCGACGACTCGCTGCCCGCGATGCAGATCACCGGCCTCGTGAAGCGGTTCGGTCAGAAGACCGCCGTCGCCGGGCTCGACCTCGAGGTGCCCTCCGGCTCGTTCTACGGGCTGGTCGGCCCCAACGGCGCCGGCAAGACGACCACGCTGTCGATGGCGACGGGCCTGCTGCGCCCCGACGCGGGGGCCGTCCGCATCCACGGCGTCGACGTGTGGACGCAGCCGGTCGAGGCGAAGAGACTCATCGGCAACCTCGCCGACGGCGTGCGGCTGTTCGATCGCCTCACGGGCGAGCAGTTGGTCACCTACACCGGCATGATGTTCGGTCTCGCGCGCGAAGACGTCGCCGCGCGCACCGCCGACCTGCTGCGCATCATGGACCTGCAGGAGGCGGCGGGCACGCCCGTGGTCGACTACTCGGCCGGTATGACCAAGAAGGTCGCCCTCGCGTGCGCCCTCGTGCACGCGCCGCGTCTGCTCGTGCTCGACGAGCCGTTCGAATCGGTCGACCCGGTGTCGGCGGCGAACATCGAGGACATCCTGCGCGGTTACACCGCGTCGGGTGGCACGGTCATCGTCTCGAGCCACTCCATGGACCTCGTGCAGCGCATGTGCGACCACGTCGCCGTCATCGCGCAGGGCCGCCTCCTGGCATCCGGAACCGTCGACCAGGTACGCGCGGGCCAGACCCTCCAGGACCGCTTCGTCGAGCTCGTCGGCGGCCGGCACCACGCGGAGGGGCCGCAGTGGTTGCGACAGTCCTGAAGATCCGGTTCCGCGTCCTCGGCAACACCCTGACGCGGAGCCCCATGCAGCTCGTGGGCTTCACCTTCGGCGTGATCGGTGCGCTGTGGATGCTCGCCCTGGTCGCGATCGGCCTCTTCTTCGTCGGCACCCTCGACTTCGACATCGCCCGCGCGACCGTCACGGCCGCGGGAGCCGCGCTGCTGCTGGGGTGGGTGATCGGCCCGATCTTCGCGGCGGGGATCGACACCACCCTCGACCCGGCGAAACTCGCGCCCTTCCCGATGACCACGCGTCAGATGATGATCGCGATCACCGCGGGCGGGCTGACGGGTGTGCCGGGGATTGCGACGACCCTCGGCGTGCTCGCGACGTTCTTCGTGTGGGCCCGCCAGCCCGTCGCCGTGATCGCGGCGCTCGTGTGCGTGCCGCTGGGGCTGTTGACCTGCGTCGTCGCCTCGCGCGCCGTCGCCGCACTGGCCGGCGGACTCGGCGGAGGGCGACGCACGCGCGAGCTCATCGGACTGATCGGCTTCGTGCTGATCATCTTCGCCAGCCCTCTCGTCATCGGTCTCCTGAACGCCCTCGATGCCGCCAGCACCGGCGGAGTGAACCTGCAGGTGCTCGTCACCGGGATCTCCTGGACGCCCCTCGGCGCCGCGTGGGCCGTGCCCGGCGAGCTGGCCGCGGGCGCCTGGCTGACGGGGCTCGCCAAGTTCGTCATCGCCGTCGCCACCCTCGCGGTGCTGTGGCTGCTGTGGTCGCGGAGCCTGTCGGCATCCGTCATCGCTCCCCCGACGCGGTCGACGACCGCGCGCCGGTCGGGATCGCTCGGGCTGTTCGGCATCATGGCCTCGACTCCGGTGGGTGCCACCTGGGCGCGGTCGCTCACGTCGTGGACGCGCGACTTCCGCTATCTGCGGCAGTTGCTGCTGATCCCCTTCGCTCCCGTGCTCGTGCTCGTCTATTCGCGGGGCGATCTCGACGGACCGTTCTTCGCCGCCTCGGGCCTGCTGGTCGGGTTCTTCGCCGGGGTCCTGGCGTACACCGACATCTCGTACGACGGCACCGCCTTCGCGACCGTCCTGCAGACCGGCATCCGAGGGCGCGCCGACCGCCTCGGGCGCATGCTGGGTTGTGCGACCGTGAGCGTGCCGCTCGTCCTCGTGGCGGATGCCGTGACCCTCGCGATCGTCGGCAGGTGGGAGCTGCTGCCCGCGGTCGTCGGCGGGTCGATCGGTCTCACCCTCGTCGGCCTGGGGGTCAGCGCCGTCAGCTCGGCGATCATCGTCATTCCGACGCCTGCCCCGGGCGACTCTCCGTTCAAGCGGGTGCCGGGGTCGACGTTCGCGATGTTCCTGGCGTTCCTGCTGTGCTGGGGGCTCACGGCCGTGCTCGCTCTGCCCGCCGTGATCCCGGCGGTGATGGCCCTCTTCTTCGGCGTGACGGGGGCCGGATGGGTGTCCGTCGCGCTCGGTCTCGTGTGGGGCGTCGTGGTCTTCGCGATCGGCGTGCTCATCGGTGGGCGGCGCTTCGACGCCGATGCTCCCCGCCTGCTTGCGCAGCTGCGCACGTACCAGGGGGCCTGAGCCGTCGGCATCCACTCTTCCCGCTCGCCTGGCTCGGGTCTCGGGTGAGCGCCACACGACCCCGCCGGCGACCGACCCGTGGGGCGTGGCGTGCATGTTCGACATCGCCGCCCCCGGCGGGTGGGCCGAGGGCGACTGAGCGATGCGGCCTGCATTAGCGTGAGCGCGTGAGCATGCGCCTCGAGCTGGTCCCCCTGTCCGTGTCCGACGTCGACCGGAGCATCTCGTTCTACCGCGACGTCGTCGGCTTCGTGCTCGACCACGACGTCTCCCCCGGAAACGGGATGCGGGTCGTCCAGCTCACCCCGCCCGGCTCCTCGTGCTCGATCGCCTTCGGCGTCGGCATGGGTGCGGGAGCGCCCGTGTCGAACCTCCACCTGGTCGTCGACGACCTCGAGAGCGTCCGCGCCCGGCTCATGGCGAACGGCCTCGACGTGTCGCCGGTGCAGGACATGGGCGGCGGGGTGCATTACGCCTTCTTCGCCGACCCCGACGGCAATTCCTGGGCCCTGCAGGAGATCCGCGCGGGAGCCGCGCTTCCCGACCCCGCGTCGTGAGCCGCGGCGACGTTCGCGCAGGGAGGCCCCACAGTCGCCCTCGTCGAAAGGTTCCGGATGCCGTGCCGCCCGGCATCGCATCGGCCTCGGCGCACGGCCCGTGGATTCTTGGCGACTCCTGAGAGCGCGTGCGTTAGCGTCGCCCCCGGACCCCGGTGCCCGCGACCCCGCGCGCACCGGAACGAATCGGGGAGCGAACCTGCCGTGAACATCCACTCCGTCGCCATGGCGACCGGAATCCTGCCCGATGCGGCGTCGATCCTCCACGCCTTCGGACCGTGGGTGCTCGGCGGCATCGCCCTGCTCATCTTCATCGAGTCGGGCGTGCTGTTCCCCTTCCTGCCCGGCGACTCCCTGCTGGTGACCGCGGCGGTGCTGGCCGGCCCCCTCGGCATCCAGCCCTGGCAGGTGCTGCTGGTCGGCATCCCCGCCGCGATCCTCGGCGACCAGGTCGGATACTGGCTCGGTCGCCGCTTCGGTCGGCGCTTGTTCCGCGATGGTGCCCGCGTGCTGCGACCCGAGCGTCTGCACGACGCCGAGCGCTTCTTCGAGCGGTACGGCGGCGGCTCTCTCGTGCTCGGACGCTTCGTGCCGATCGTGCGGACGTACGTGCCGGTGGCCGCCGGGACGGCGCACATGCCCTACCGCCGGTTCCTGGTGTGGAACACCCTGGGGGCGACGCTGTGGGTCGTGGCGATGACCCTCATCGGCCTGCTGCTGGGCGGCATCCCGTTCATCGTGAACAACATCGACGTGCTGATGATCGTCATCGTGCTGATCTCGGTGCTCCCCGTCGTCGTCGCGATCGTGCGCAAGACGCTCGCCTCGCGTCGAGCCCGTGCGGCCACCGAGACGGACTGACACGTCGCATAGATCGTGCCCGCCGGGCGCGGCGGGGGCCGGAAGCGAGGATCGCGACATGGACGTGCCCATCCACGCGATCCGCTACTTCTGCGTCTTAGCGAAAGAACTGCACTTCGGACGGGCCTCCGAACGTCTGAGCATCACTCCCCCGTCGCTGAGCCAGCAGATCAGCAAGCTCGCAGAAGCTCGGCGTCAAGCTCTTCGAACGCACTCCCCGCAAGGTGGAGCTGACCAGCTACGGGCGCGATCTGCTCCCCCTCGCTCGGCGCCTGCGCGACGACCACGATCTGATCGTCGCGTGGGGCAGGTCGGTGCAGCGCGACATCGCTGCGCCGCACCTGCGCGTCGGCGTCGTCGCCGCGGGGGCCGGAGCCCTCACCACCGCGGCCATCAGCACGACCCTGCAGAAGGTGCCGAACGCACGCATCGAGATGCGGAGACTGGGGTTCTTCGACGTGGCAGGCGACCTCGAGGCCGGGCTCGTCGACGTGGTGTTCGCCCCGTGGCCCCTGCGGCTCGCCCCGCGTGTGCGCACCGAGCCGCTCTGGCGCGAGCAGCGGGTTCTCGTCGTGCCGCACGGACACCACCTGGCCGAACGGGAGTCGGTCTCGATCCTCGACACGAAGGACGAGATCTTCGTCGCGGCCAGTGGCGGTGCACCCGAGGTGATCGACTGGTGGCTCGTCGACCCGCGCCCCGACGGCTCGCGCCCGCAGCGCGGGCCGACAGCCGACAGCATCGAGGGGCTACCGGAGCTCGTCGCGGTCGGCGCCGGGGTGAACATCGCCGGCGAATCGGCCTCGCGGCGCTACCAGCGCGAGGAGCTCGCCTACGTGCCGATCGACGACATCGAGCCCGCCACCGTGGTGCTGTGCAGCCTGTCCGACACCCTGAACCCGATGGTGCAGGTGTTCCACGAGGCAGCCCTGGAGCTGTCACCCATCGTCGGCGGGGCGAGGCATTCCGAGTGAGGCACACGCAGAACAGCGCCGCACCCCGTGAGGGATGCGGCGCTGTGTTTTCGGTGGACCTGAGGGGATTCGAACCCCTGACCTCCTCGATGCGAACGAGGCGCGCTACCAACTGCGCCACAGGCCCGGAAACCTCGTAAACACTATCACGACACCTCCCCGTCACCCGACGCGGGGCGCACCCCGGGCGCGCCGTGCATCGACGGATGAGGGCGACGGATGCCGCTGCGTCGGCGATGCCGTCGGCGGCGACGCCCCGCGGTCGGTGGCGTCGTCGGCGGGGCTTACTGGCCCGACGCGCGACGCTCGAGCAGACGACGCACGTGGTCGTCGATCTCGCCGTCGTCGACGTAGCCCATGGCCGCGTACTTCGACGGCACGGGAGCGGCGGCAGGCGTCTCGACCGGGCGAGCGGTCTCGATGGGCGTGGGGGCCTGAGTGGCCGCGATGTGGCGGGCCGCCTCTTCGCGAGCGGCTGCGCGCAGCGCCTCGCGGGCGACCTGCTCGTCGACGACGGCGGCTGCGCGTGAGCCGGCCGATGCGACCAGCGGACGCGGCAGTTCGCGCGGCGTCCAGGTCGGGCGCGGCTCGGGCAGGAGAGCGACGTCCTGCACCTCGGCCGCAGCGCGAGCCGTCGCCTCGACCGCGGGACGCACCTGGGTGCGGGCCGCGATCACGGACAGTCGGCGAAGCACGACGAGCGAGGCCAGCACGACGGTGACCCCGATGATCAGCACGACGGGGGCTGCTCCCGCGACGACCTGGATCGCACCGACGAGGGCGGCGACGACACCGACCAGCGCGGTCGCCGTCGTGGCCAGGCGGAAGCGACGGCGGGCACGCGCCCGGCGAGCCTCGGGACGGGCGACCGCCGCGGCGCGCTCCGCGTGGGCGCGCTCGAGGGCGGCGGCGCGCTCGGCGCGGGTCTTCTCGAGGGCTGCGGCGCGCTCGGCGCGGGCCACCTCGACCGCGGCGGCGCGCTCGGCGCGGGCGACGTCGAGAGCGGCGGCGCGCTGCTCCTTCACGACGTCACGATCGCGCGCGGTTTCGAGACGAGCGACCTCGAGGCGCGCTTTGGCGGCCGCGAGCTCGATCTGGGCTTTCTGCGCCTGCACCTGCCGCGCGAGCTTCTGCTGCTGGTGGGCGGTGCGGGTGGTGAGCTCGAGGTGCACCTCGCGCGGCGTCTCGGCCGTCTCGGCGAGCACGCGCAGCGCCTGATTGAGGCGGACGGCGTTGCGTTCGACCGAGGTGAACCGGTGTCGGCTCTGCCACGACGGAAGGAGGTACACCAGCCAGAGCGCGACGGCGACGAAGACGATCACGCCACCGCTGAGAACCTGCCCACCCATGGCATAAAGGTAGGCCACCGAGAGATCACACCTCGGCATCCCCCCGCGTGTCGTGCCCAGACTTCTGCACATGGGGCGCAAGCACCCCGGGGAGCGCGCTTAAATGCGGTCGGCGGGCGGAACGCGAGCGGCATCCGGGGGCACCTGGCCCCGCTGCCAGCGGTCGAGCACACCGTGCGGCACCTCTTCGCGCACCAGGGCGAACGCGTAGTGATCGCGCCAGTCGCCGTCGATGTGGATGTAGCGACGACGCAGGCCCTCGTACCGGAAGCCGAGCTTCTCGACCACACGCAGGCTCGCGTGGTTCTCGGGCCGGATGCAGATCTCGACGCGGTGCAGGTTGAGCTCGGTGAAGCACAGGTCGGTCGCCATCGCCACGCTAACCGTGGTGATGTTGCGGCCGGCGAACTCCTCGGCCACCCAGTAGCCGATCGTCGCCGAGCCCAGGGAACCGCGCGAGACGCCCCACACGTTCAGCTGTCCGGCGACGTCGTCGTCCCACGCCATCACGAGGGGGACGCCGACGCCGTCGCGGTACTGCTGCAGGAGGCGACGGATGCCGAGGCGCATGTCGAACGACACGGGGCCGTCGGGACTCGTCGCCTCCCACGGACGCAACCACGGACGATTGTCGATCAGCTGCTGCTGGAGGACGCGCGCGTCGCGATTGCGGATGAGACGGATCGACACCTGGCCGTGCCGCCTCGGAATCGAAAGATCCATTGCACCCCGCGGGGTCAGAGACCCTTGGCGAACTCCTTGAACCAAGGACGCAGCGCCGGGCCCAGGTCGTCGCGGTCGGCCGCGAGCTGGACGATCGCCTTGATGTAGTCGACCCGGTCGCCGGTGTCGTAGCGACGGCCGCGGAACACGACGCCGTAGACGCCGCCGCCGTCGCCGCCACCGGTGGCGAGCTCTTCGAGCGCGTCGGTCAGCTGGATCTCGCCGCCCTTGCCGGGCTCGGTGCGCTCGAGGATGTCGAACACGTCGGGGCCGAGCACGTAACGACCGATGATCGCGAGGTTCGAGGGGGCGTCTTCGGCCTTGGGCTTCTCGACGAGCTGCGTGACCTTGACGACGTCGTCTTCGTCGGTGGCCTCGACGGCGGCGACACCGTAGAGGTGGATGTGCTCGGGGTCGACTTCCATGAGGGCGATGACCGTGGCACCGCCGCGCTTGTCGTACTCCTCCATCATCTTGGTGAGCAGAGCGTCGCGCTCGTCGATGAGGTCGTCGCCCAGGAGGACGGCGAAGGGGTGGTCGCCGACGTGGCTGCGGGCGCGCAGCACCGCGTGGCCGAGGCCCTTGGGCTCGCCCTGACGCACCATGTGGATGTCGGCGAGGTCGGACGAGTGCTCGACCTTGGCGAGCTTGTCGCTGTCGCCCTTCTCGCGCAGCTTGGCCTCGAGCTCGGGCATCGAGTCGAAGTGGTTGGCGATGTTGTTCTTGTTGCGACCGATGATGATGAGCACATCGTCGATACCGGCCGAAGTGGCCTCTTCGACCACGTACTGGATGGCCGGCTTGTCGACGACCGGGAGCATCTCCTTCGGCATCGCCTTGGTGGCGGGAAGGAAGCGCGTACCGAGTCCGGCGGCCGGGATCACGGCCTTGAAGGGCTTATGAGGCATGGGCATACCTTATAGGCAGCCGGCGACACCGCCGTTACATGCGCGCACGTAGACTTACCGGCATGCCGGATCGCATCGAGCAGGCCAAGCGCGCACTGCGCGCCGATCTGCGCGAACGCCGCCAGACCGTTTCGGCGCACGCGCGCGAGGTGGCCGAGGCCGGCGTCAAAGAGCAGCTCGACGCCCTCGTCGATCGCCTCGGTGCGCGCAGCATCTCGTGCTTCCTGTCGACGCCCACCGAGCCCGGCACGCACGCCTTCGTCAGCGGGGCGGTGGCACGCGGCATCCGGGTGCTTCTTCCGATCACGCGCGAAGACGGCCTTCTCGACTGGAGCGTCGCGACGCCCGAGACCGAGATCACCGAGGGACTGTTCGGCCTGCCGGAACCTGTGGGCGACGTGCTCGGGCCCATCGCCGTCAACGACGTCGACCTGCTGGTGATCCCCGCCGCCGCCGTCGACCAGGGCGGCATGCGCCTCGGCTGGGGCCGCGGCTACTTCGACAAGACCCTCGGCTCGATGGAGAAGTGCCCGCCGGTGTACGCGGTCATCTTCGACTCCGAGCTCATCGACGACGTGCCCCGCGACGTGCACGACCAACCCGTCTCGGGCGTGGTCACCCCCACCCGCACGGTCAAGATCACCGCACGCACCCCCTGAATACCCGAAGGAACCCGATGCCCACCTACTCCTACGCCTGCAAGCAGTGCGGACACCGCTTCGACACCGTGCAGTCCTTCTCGGATGCCGCTCTCACCGAGTGCCCCGAGTGCGGCGGCGAGGTGCGCAAGCAGTACGGCTCGATCGGGGTGACCTTCAACGGTTCCGGGTTCTACCGCACCGACTCCCGCTCCTCCACCCCGAGCGGGTCCGGTAGCGGCTCGGGCGGTTCTTCGACATCATCGAAGTCGGAAACGAAGACGTCCGCCCCGTCCTCGGCCTCCTAGCCCCGGTCGGCGCGGCCAGAAGGGGAGCCTGCGCATGATCAAAGGATTCAAGGAGTTCATCCTCCGAGGCAATGTCATCGACCTCGCCGTCGCGGTGGTCATCGGCGCGGCGTTCACGGCGGTCGTCAACGCCATCGTCGCTGCGGTCATCACCCCGCTGATCGAGGTGTTCTACAAGCCTGCGGAGAACGGCGAGATCGGACCGTCGATCACGGGCATCTACGGGCAGGAAGTGGTCTTCCCCCTTCCCACCCTGCTCTCGGCGGTCATCAGCTTCTTCGCCGTGGCGATCGTGGTCTACCTCGTGTTCGTCTACCCGATGAACCGGTGGAAGGCCATCGCCGCCGCTCGCGCCGGGGTGAACGAGCCCGCCACCGACGAGCCGAAGCTGCCCACCGAGCAGGAGCTGCTCGTGCAGATCCGCGATCTGCTGGAGCGCCAGAACGACAAGGCCTGACGGACCGACGGAGCCCACGGCATCCGTGCCCCTCTCGAGAGACGGGCGGATGCCGTGGGCTTCGTCGTTCAGTAGTGCGGGGGCACCTCGCGCAGCATGCGCGCGTCGTTCGGCCCGGATGCCGCGGGGCGCGAGCCAGCACCTCTGGCGGGGTCGTCGGCGGGTGCCGGCTCGGCCGACGTGCCGGGTGCGGGCATCAGGCGTGCGCGGCGCGCGCCGCGCACGCGGACCACGGGCTGTCGGACGTCGTCCGCGCCCTGCGCCACCGAGGTCCCTGAGCCTGTCGAAGGGACCGGACTCATCGCTGCATCGGAGGCGTCGACGGGCTCAGCCGGGGACGACGGCGCAGCCGAGGTCCCTGAGCCTGTCGAAGGGACCGGACTCACGCGCCCGTCGTAAGTTCCGACAGCCTCAGCAGCCGAGGTCCCTGAGCCTGTCGAAGGGACCGGACTCACCGCCGCAGCGCCGAAGCCGGTCTCGTCCGGATTCTCGGTCATCGCCGGCTCAGCCGGGCAGGTCGAGCTGTTCGGTGCTCGTGTCGGGACCCGCACCGTCGACGGGCGCGACACCGAGCAGCCCGGCGATGCGTGCGGCGACGCCCGCAGGGTCGCTGTAGAGGTCGAAGGCGTGCACGCGCACGTAGTGCCACCCGAGTCGCCGCAGAATCTGCGGGCGCAGACGCAGCGTCTCGCGCAGAGACTCGCCGATCGTCTCGGGGTCGCTCTCGGCGACGACGGCCTTGCCCTGGTAGCGCGCGACCAGCGGCAGCAGTCCGCGGTAGTCCACGTCGACCTCGACGCCGAGCTGCCGCAGCTCGCGCGCGAGCGCGCGGGTGAGGGGGTCGGCGAGGTCTTCGAGGCGGCTCTCGCGTCCGCGCGCGGCGACGTTGCCGAGGATGCCCATGAGCGTCGCGGCTCCGTGCTCGAGGCGTCCGTCGTCGAAGGCGGAGGGCCGGATCGACGACACGATCACCATCGAGCGACGAGCACGGGTCATACCGACCGTGAGCAGCCGCTCGCCGTCGGGCGTCGACAGGTCGCCGAAGTCGCTCAGCACGCGCCCGTGACGGGTCAGGCCGAAACCGAGCGAGAAGACGACGCGGTCGCGGCTCTCGGCCACCGACTCTTCGAGCGTGAGCACCGCGAAGGGCTCCGCCGCGTCGCGCGAGACGAACTCGGCGATGTCGGACCGCCCGGCCAGCGCCGCGACGACCGAGGCGCGCACGCGCTCGGCGTGCTTGCGGCTGGCGGTGACGACCATGAGCGACTCGGAGGCGCGGTTGACGGCGTGCTCGATCACGAGGGTCACCACGCGGGCGACCTCGGCGTCGGGGCTCTCGACCGCACCGCTGACCGGGTCGGGCGCGCCGACTCCGCCCTCGACGTAGTCGACGCTCAGGCTGCCTCGTCCGAGGTACGAACCCGCCCACGGCAGCGACACGATCTCGCCGCCGTAGAAGGCGTCGTTGACGAGCTGCGAGAGGTCTTCTCCCCCGGCTCGGTAGCTGCGGGTGAGGGTCTCGACCGGCAGCAGCTCGGCCACGCGCTCGAACACCGACCGGTCGTCGAACGGCACCTCGTCGCCTTCGACGCCGTCTTCGTCGTCGAGAGTGGGAGCGATCGCCGCGCTCACGCGGAACGGGGTCGGCTTCTGCACGACCGGGTCGCCGAAGAGCACCACCTGACGCGCCCGACGCAGGGCCGGAGTGGCCTCGGCGAGGCACAGGGCCGCGGCATCCGCGATGATCACGACATCGAAGGCCAGATCCCACGGCACATCGGGCACCTCGTAGGGCGACGCCAACCACACCGGCGCGAGCGTGCGCAGCAGGGTGGGCGCGGCATCCGAGATCTCCTGCGCGGTGTGCAGGCCGTCTTTCAGCGCGTGCTTGAGGGCCGTGGCCTCGTCGGCATGATCGACGATGCCGATGCGCCACTGGGTCGCGAGCTGCGCCGCGAGAAGCGGACCCGCCGCCGCTGCGTGCGCCTCGTCGACGAGACGGAAGTCGCGCTCGAGACGGTCGACGACGCTGGTGTTCGCGCCGAGCAGGGCGCGATCGCTGCGCAGCAGGTGCTCGAGAGCCGACTGCCACCACGCGAACTCGAGCTCGGCGCCGACCCGCTCTTCGGGGACGTGGCGCACCGACAGCTCGACGAGGAGCTGCTCGAGGCCGAGACGGGCGAGTTCGGAACGCAGCTGCGCGCGCTCGACGAGGTTGTCGAAGAACTCCGATTCGGCGGCGAGGCCCGCGAGCGTGCGCACCAGGCGCTGCACGGGAAGGGTCGCCAGACGCTCCGAGCCCTGTCGACCGAGGATCTGATCGAGCTCTCCGAGCAGGGCGTCGGTGCGCTGCCACGCCACGTGCACGTCGGCGAGGCCGAGGGGCACCTCGGGGGCGACGCCGGCCTCGACGAGGCGGTGCCACTCGGTGCGCTGCTGCTGGATGCGCATGAGCGCCTCGTACATGTCGGGCACGTGCACGCCTGGGCGCACGTACTCCTTCGACAGGCGCTTGAGGCGACGACGGTTCGGACCGCTCATCGCGGAGCCGTCGCGGCGCGGCGAGTGCGCGTCGATCAGTTCGCCGATGGGGCGCTCGAACACGCTGGGGCTGAAGCGGTCGAGCGACTCGCGGATGCCCTGCAGCAGTTTGAGGTACGAACCCAGCTCCGACACGGTCTGGAACGGACGCATGCGCGTCTGCGCGATGAGCTCGTATCCGCGCTCGATGAGACGCGGCACGTCGGAGGAGTGGAGCTTGCCGGCCAGGTCGTGCGCGGCCCGCGCGTCTTCGGTGCGGGTGAAGCTGACGCCGTACCAGGGAGAGTCGTCGGGGCCGAAGCGGAACTCGCCCAGTCGTGCGGCCATTGCCAGAGCCCGCGCGGCCGCGTCGCGGCGACCCGACAGACGCTCGAGCGTGGCCACGTCGAAGCGCGCCGCGGTCGAGGGAGGCGGAGAGACGGATGCCAGCTTGGTGAGCTCGCGCAGCACGTCGAGCGCCGAGACGCCCAGGGCCAGGTGCGGCTCGGTCACCGCCGAGCGGTAGTCGCGCAGCACGGTGCGAAGGCGCACCAGCGCGTCGTCAATCTCGGCGACCTTGGGCTGCTCGGCCTTCTCGTTGCGGCCGATCGCGCGGATGAGATCGCGGCGAACGTGGTGCGGCGAGACGGCGAGTCCGGTGAGACCGACGCCGGCGAGGCGGTGCCGGATGCCGTCGAGCGTCGACCGACGCGCACTGACGACGAGCACGCGCTTGTTGTCGTGCACGAGCTGGCCGATCGCGTTGATGACCGTCTGCGTGCCGCCCGTGCCGGGGAGCGTGTGGACCGCGAGGGAGTGGCCGGCGGAGATGCGCGCGAGGACGCGCTCCTGCTCGGCGTCGGCGTCGAGGAGGAGGGTGTCGGCGGCGGGCGGGCGCTCGTCGGGCCCGACGACGGCCGGCTCGGCGCGGCGCACGGTGATGCGCGCGCGGTCGTCGGCGTGACCGGCGAGGGCGTTCAACAGCGTGTCGTCGAGGTCGTGCGTGTCGCGCGCCATGCCCGAACCGACGTCGGCGAACGACGAGATGATCAGGCGGGGATGCACGACGAAGGTCGGCACGTGCGTCGTCAGGCGACGGATGTGGTCGATCACCGGCTGCGGCTTGAACACGCCCTGGTCGTAGGCGAGACCGGCGAGGGCCGCGCTGTCGATCTGGATGCCGAGGTGGGTGCGGAACGCACGCGCCAGCTCGGGGTTCATCACGAACGCGCCGTGCAGCTTGAGCTCGAAGTCGCCGTGGTGGCGGCGGATGGCGAGCGGACGCAGCAGCACGGGGGCCGACCACTCCACTCCCCCGATCTTCCACGCCGACAGGCCCACGGCCAGGTGCACGGGCTCGAGGCCGCGCGCGGTGCGCAGTTCGACGTTCTTGGCGGTGATGCGTTCTGCGGCCATCCGCGCCGTGCGCAGGGCGACCTCGTCGCGGAAGAGGTTGCTGAGCATGGTGGCGCGACCCGTGATGAACTGCGGGAGCGAGCCCGGGTGCGCCTTGGTGATGTCGATGCCGGCGTCGCGCGCGTCGTCGAACCGCAGCAGCGTCGAGCGCCCGCCGAGCACCGCGGCCTCGGCCCTGATGCGGTCGCGTTCGGGGTCGGCGACGTGACGAACGACGATGCCGGGTTCCGACAGTCGCAGCTCGCCCGGATCGACGGACGTCGATTCGTCTCCGTCGGTACCGATCACGGTCCCGTCCTCAGCTCGCCACACACCTGCCAGACTAAGCCGGTCGATGCGGGATCCCGCGCAGCGGGGGCGAGTTTCGCGGGAATAGACGACACGCCGCGCGATCGGCGCTTCCTCCACAGGCGGCGAGTCGAGCGGATCGTCCCCATTCCCGGCATCCGCCGCAGCACGAGATCGACGCGGTCGTGAGGATGAGCGCATGAACAGAGTCACCAGCACCGATTACGACAGCCCGGTGGGGCCGGTCCTGCTCACGTTCGTCGACGACGCCCTCGTGCGCCTCGACGTCGCGCACGACGGTCTCGACCTCGCCCGCGAGAGCATCGCTCATCGACTGGGGGTCATGGCCGAGCCGGATTCCGCAGTGGGGGCGTCGCTCGTGGCGCAGCTCGACGAGTACTTCGACGGCGCGCGCCGGGAGTTCGACGTGCCGCTCGACTTCCGCCTCGTGCGCGGGTTCACCCGGGCGGCGCTCGAGGCGACGTGCGAGATCCCCTATGGCGAGGTGGCGTCGTACGGCGAGGTCGCGCGGATGGCCGGCGTCGATCGCGCCGCTCGCGCCGTGGGCACCGCGTGCGCGTCGAGCCCGTTCTCGATCGTCGTGCCGGTGCACCGCGTCGTGCGCTCCGACGGATCGATCGGCGAGTACGGCGGTCACCCCGAGGTGAAGCGGTTCCTGCTGACGCTGGAGGCCGAGGCGCTGCTGGGCGGGTCCCTCCCCGTCTCTGAGGCGGACCGCGTCTCCGTGTGAGCGCCTGGGCCCCTCCGATTCTCCTAGGGGACGCGCCGTGGGAGGAGAGGGACGGATGCCGACGGCCCTCGCCTCTGCGCGCGCCGACGCCCGGCCCCGCCGAAGCGAGGACCGGGCGCCGGGCGACCGCAGCGGGCCGCTAGTGGTTCGAGGCCTTCTCCGCTCCGAAGCCGGTGAGGGAGCGCACGTCCATCTCGGCGGCCTTGCGCCGATCCTCCGCGACGCGCGAGGTCACCGACCCGAGCCAGCCGAGGAAGAACCCGAGCGGGATCGAGACGATGCCCGGGTTGTTCAACGGCCAGATCGCCACTCCCGTGTTGACGAACACGCTCGTGGGGGTCCCCCAGAACACCGGCGAGAGGAAGATCAGCAGCAGAGCCGAGCCCAGCCCGCCGTACATGCTCCACACCGCACCACGCGTGGTGAACCGACGCCAGAACAGCGAGAAGAGGATCGTCGGCAGGTTCGCCGAAGCCGCGACGGCGAAGGCGAGGGCGACCAGGAAGGCCACGTTCTGCCCCTGCACGCCGATACCGCCCAGGATCGCGAGCACGCCGATCACGATCACCGTGCGCCGCGCCACCTTGACCTCTCCGTCGGGCGGGACGTCGCCCTTCTTGACGACGTTCGCGTAGATGTCGTGGGCGAACGACGCGGCCGCGGTGATCGTGAGACCCGCGACCACCGCCAGGATCGTCGCGAACGCGACCGCCGAGATGAAGCCGAGCAGCAGCGGACCGCCGAGCGCGAAGGCGAGGAGGGGGGCTGCGGCGTTGACGCCGCCGGGCGCCGCGAGGATGGCCTCCGAGCCCACGAGGGCACCCGCGCCGTAACCGAGCACGAGGGTGAGGATGTAGAAGAGGCCGATCAGCCAGATCGCCCACACCACCGAGCGACGGGCCTCCTTCGCGGTGGGCACCGTGTAGAAGCGCATCAGCACGTGCGGAAGACCCGCGGTGCCGAGTACGAGGGCGAGCGCGAGCGAGATGAAGTCCCACGGGTTCTTGCCGTACTGCAGACCCGGAGCCAATACGGCGTCACCCTTGGGCGAGGCGGCGACGGCGCTCTCGAGCAGGGTGTTGAGGCTGAAGCCGTTGATCGCGAGCACCCACACCGTCATGACGACCGCGCCGCCGATGAGCAGGAACGCCTTGACGATCTGCACCCACGTGGTGCCCTTCATGCCGCCGATGAGCACGTACACGATCATCAGGATGCCGACGACGGCCACGACGATCGACTGCCCCACCCGCTCGGTGATGCCGAGCAGCAACGACACCAGTCCGCCGGCGCCCGCCATCTGCGCGAGCAGATAGAAGAAGCACACCGCGAGGGTCGTGATGGCCGCGGCCATCCGCACCGGGCGCTCCTTGAGCCGGAACGACAGCACGTCGGCCATCGTGAACTTGCCGGTGTTGCGCATGAGCTCGGCCACGAGCAGCAGAGCCACCAGCCACGCCACCAGGAAGCCGATCGAGTAGAGGAAGCCGTCGTAGCCGTTGATCGCGATCGCCCCGACGATGCCGAGGAACGACGCCGCCGAGAGGTAGTCGCCCGCGATCGCGAAGCCGTTCTGCGGTCCCGTGAACGACCGGCCCGCCGCGTAGTAGTCGGCCGCCGTCTTGCTGTTGCGGCTGGCCCGGATCACGATGAACAGCGTCACGGCGACGAACGCACCGAAGATCGAGATGTTCAGCACCGGGTTGTTCTCGACCGTCTGCACGGCCGCATCGATGGAGGCGAGCACGTCGTTCACGAGCGACCCTCCTCAGCGCGCTCGAGCTCGGAGCGCAGCTGCTCGGCACCCGGGTCGAGGCGGCGGTTGGCGTACGCGACGTAGCCCATGGTGATGGCGAACGTGGTCACGAACTGGCCGAGCCCGAAGAGCAGCCCGACGGTGATGGCGCCGCTGACCGGCTGCGCCATGAACTCCGGCGCGAACGACGACAGCAGAACGTAGACGAAGTACCAGACGAGGAACGCCACCGCGAGCGGGAAGACGAAGCTGCGTTGCCGCCGCTTCAGCTCCCGGAACGGGGCGGACTCCTCGACCGCGATGTAGTCGACGCCGCTGGTGTGCGCGTCGTCGATCCGACGATCCGTCATGTGGCCTCCTTGCCTCATGCGTCCGGCGCAACGCTGCGCCGATCGGGGAAAAGTCCGGGTCGGCGTCAGCTTTCCCGGTGATACAGTCGACGCTACGAAACGCGGCGATGAAGCCGTCACCCCCGGAAGTAGGTAGTGCGTGGCTGCACCCTCCGCACTTCGAGACGATGCGACGCTCGTGTCGCACGCGGTCGTCGAACTCGCCCGACGCACGCATTTCCCCGTCGCCTTCGGCGGCCTCGAGCACGACGGCGCCGTGCACGTGTCGAGCATCGTCGGCGCCCGCACGCGCAGCATCGAGGGGCTCGTCGTGCACGCCTCGCGGGGTCTCGGCGGACGAGCGCTCGTCGAGCGACGCCCCCGCATGACGCTCGACTACCGCACCTCGCGCTCGATCACCCACGACTACGACCGCGCCATCCTCGGCGAGGGCATCGCGACCCTCTTCGCCGTGCCCGTGCTCGTGGGCGGCACCGCGCGCGGCGTGCTCTACTGCGGCTCGTGGGCCCAGGCGCCGGTCGGCGAGGTCGAAGCGCGCCCCGCGTTCGACGTCGCCGGAGAGCTCGGCACCGAACTGCGCGTGCGCGCCGAGGTCGAGCGCCGCCTGCAGTCGGCGCCCACCCCCGAGGGCGGGCTCAGCGCCGGAGCGCGGGAAGAGATCCGCGAGAGCTACGCCCAACTGCGCAGCATCGCCGCCACTGTCGGCGACGACAGCGTGCGCCGCCGCCTCGAAGACGTCGAGGGCCGGCTCGCCGCCCTCACCGGCGACACCCCCGTGACCACACCCGACCCCGACGTGCACCTCTCGCGCCGCGAGATCGACGTGCTCGCGTGCGCGGCGGTCGGGTCGACGAACGGCGAGATCGCGACCACCTTGCAGCTGCGCGAGACCACCGTGAAGTCGTACCTCGCCTCGGCGATGGCCAAGCTCGACGCCTCGACGCGGCACGCCGCGGTCACCCGCGCACGCCGCGCGGGACTGCTCCCCTGACGCCTGGACGGCCGGTGAGAAAGCCCTGGCAATGACCGTTTGAGGTTGAGAGCCGCGCGGATTCTCGGCATCGTGGCTGACTCCTGTCGTCGATCAGAGAAAGAGAGTCGCCCATGCTGACGCTCACCGAAGAGGCCACGACCGCCGTCAAGACCATCACCGCCCAGATCCCCGACGCCCCGCACAGCGGCATCCGGATCGAGGGCGCCGGTTCCCCCGAGTCGCAGTTCAAGCTGAGCGTCGTCGACGCCCCCGCCACCGGCGACGCCGTCGTCGAGAACGGCGGAGCGCGCGTCTTCCTCGACAGCGACGCCGCAGCGGTGCTCGACGACCGCGTGCTCGACGCGCAGGTCGACCCCGAGCAGGGCTCGGTGCAGTTCGCGGTGACCAACGCCGCCTGACGCGCTGACGCTTCCGATCGATGCCCCGGCCGCGCGCCGGGGCATCGTCGTGTGCGGGGGTATCCCGTCGAGGTGCTCTTACGTTCGGCGGATCCGTCCCGGGGCCGCGAGTGTCCCCAGAGTGCCCGAGACTGCAACTCGCTGACATCCCCGCGTCAGGCTGCAACGGAGTTGTCGGCGAGATGAAGTCTCGCGATGCGTGCGGGCCGCGAGCGGCGCAGGGCGCGGCGATCGCACGAGAAACGGGGCGGATGCCGTTACCTCAGCCCCGGAAGACCACGACCTCGTCGTTCGGGGCGTCGTAGACGAACTGCACGGCGGTGCCGGGAGGCAGATCGGTCGCCCGGATCTCGGCGGAGTCCTCGGTGAGCTGCAGCACTCCCTCGGCCGGGAAGATCCCCGCTCCGCACGAATCCAGGAACAGGCGCCCGTCGTAGGAGAATCCACCGTTGGAGACCTCGAGCAGCTCGGGCTGCCACACCGTCATGCATCGGGCTGCGTTCTCGTCGGCCTCGAACGGGGCATAGGTGATGACGCGAAAGCCCTCGAACTCTTCGTATGCCGTCACCGCGCTTGTGACGCCCCGTGTCAACGATGCCGGAACGTCGAAGTCCGGATCGGCGGCGAGACGCGCGATCTGCGTCGCCCCGACCTGCAGCGGGTCGGTCTGCACGCGCTGCACCAGCACGAGCGCCGTCGCCGCGCACACGACGACCAGGGCGGCCGCGGTCAGCAGGATCGTCGTGGAACGCCGCAGGCGCGGCATCCGGAACCTCCGACGCGGCGGGTCGGATGCCACGGGCGGCTCCCCCGCATCGCTCGGCCCGCTCGGCTCGTCGGCGGCCTCCGGCACGGGCGGAGCGGGGTCGTCGGCGACGTCGCGGCTTTCGAGTTCGATGAGTCGGCGCAGCGCCGCCGGGTCGGCGGAGATGTCCGCCCCGGGGGCGTAGGCCCGTCGGCGGAGGGCGGAGAGTTCGTCATCATCGTCGATGCGCGGCATGGTCCGATTCAATCAGCGATGCCGCCGCGGCCCGCGGACGATTCGCGCACGCGGGGGTCGGATCGCGTGCTCAGCGGCCGGTGAACTCCGGTCGACGCTTCGCCTGGAACGCAGCGAACCCCTCGCGGTAGTCCGCCGTGGCGGCCAGGGCGGCCTGCGCGCGGTTCTCCAGGGCCATCGCCTCCCACAGCCCGAGGCGCTCGTCGCGCACCGCCGCCACGATGCGCTTGCTCGCGCGGAACGCCGCCGTCGGACCCGCCGCCGCCGTACGGGCGGCCAGCGCCGTGGCATCCGTCACCTCGTCGGCCGGTAAGACCCGGGAGAACAGCCCCGCGCGCACCGCCTCGTCGCCCGACATCAGGCGCCCGGTGTAGATGAGGTCGAGGGTCGCATGCATGCCGAGGCGCTCGGCGAACAGCGCATGACCGCCCGAGTCGAGGGTCGCCCCGAGGGCGGCGAAGGGCGAGCCGAGCTTGGCGGTGTCGGCGACGTAGACGACGTCGGTGGCGATCAGCAGGCCGACTCCCACGCCGAGGCACGCGCCATGCGCGACGGCGAAGGTCGGTGCGGGGAACATCGCCACGCGTCGCAGCAGCGGGGTGAGCGTGTCGTCGAGGTAACCGGCGACGTCGTCGGTCGCGGGATGGACGCCCGAAATGTCGCGGCCGGCGCAGAACGACGGTCCCTCTCCGCGCAGCAGCACGGCGCGGGCGCCGTCGGCCTCGGCGCGGTCGTACGCGGCGGCGAGCTCGTGCAGGTCGTCGAGTCCGAGGGCGTTGCGCCGAGCGGGCGCGTTCAGCACGATCTCGGCGACGCCCTCGTCGAAGCGGTAGTCGATCATCGCGCTCACCCGTCGTAGTCGACGCGGACGGCGTCGGTGCTCGGGTGCGACTGACAGGTGAGCACGTACCCGCGTTCGATCTCATCGGGCTCGAGGGCGTAGTTCTCGGTCATCGACACGGCGCCCTCGATCACGCGGGCGCGACAGGTTCCGCACACGCCTCCCGCGCACGCGAACGGCACGTCGGGTCGGACGCGCAGTGCTGCGGCGAGGATCGTCTCGTTCGCGGCGACCGGGCTGTCGACCGAAGCCGACTGCCCGTCGAGGGTGAAGTCGATGCGGCGGACCGGTTCGTCCTGGCGCACGCGCACCGGGCGTGCTCCCCCGGTCTGCGCGGGGGCGTCGCCCTCGCCTGCGGTGAACAGCTCGAAGCGCACGCGCTCGCGCGGCACGCCGACCTCGGCGAGCACCTGGCGGCACAGCTCGACGAGGGCGAACGGCCCGCACAGGAACCACTCGTCGACGGATGCCGGATCGATGAGGCGCGAGAGAATCAGCCGCAGCCGCTCGTCGTCGATGCGCCCCGAGAACACCGGCGCCGCGCGCTGCTCGCGGGACAGCACGTGGTGCAGCGTGAGGCGCGACGGGTAGCGGTCCTTGAGGTCGGCGAGTTCGTCGACGAACATCACGTCGGTCGACGACCGGTTGGCGTAGACGATGGTCATGCGACTGTCGGCGGGTCGCTCGAGCACATCGGCGGCGAGCGCCATGATCGGCGTGATGCCCGAGCCCGCGGCGATCGCGACGATGTGGCCCGTCGCGGTCGAGGCCTTCGAGACGAAGGTGCCCTGGGGGCTCATCACGTCGACCTTGTCGCCGGGGCGCAGACCCTCGTGCGCCCACGTCGAGAAGCGGCCGTCGGGGTTGCGCTTGATGCCCACGCTGATCGAGCCGCGCGCCGGCGGTCGGCAGATCGAGTACGAGCGGCGCAGCTCCTCGCCGTCGACACGGGCACGGAGCGCGACGTACTGCCCGGGCGCGTAGTCGAACGCGTCAGCGAGGTCGTCGGGCACCGCGAAGGTCACCTCGATCGCGGTCGGGGTGAGCGGGCGCACGTCGGCGACACGCAGGGTGTGGAAGCGGGCGCGGGCGCGCGGGGTTCCGGGAGTGGCTGCCGGGTTCACGGCATCCGTCATCGTCATCAGAGGGCCTTGAAGTGGTCGAAGGGCTCGAGGCACGCGCGGCACTCCCAGTGCGACTTGCACGAGGTGGAGCCGAAGCGCGAGACCTCGCGGGTGTTCAACGAACCGCAGCGGGGGCACGCGACGCTGAGCGTCACACGGATGGGTCCCGCGGGCGCGCGTCCGGTCGGTGGGGCGATGCCGTACTCGGAGAGCTTGCGCTTGCCGTCGTCGCTCATCCAGTCGGTCGTCCACGCGGGGGTGAGCGTCGTCTTCACCACCGCGTTGTCGAAGCCGGCCGCGGTGAGCGCGAGCACGATGTCATCGCGGATCGCGTCGACCGCGGGGCAGCCCGAGTAGGTCGGGGTGATCGTGACGGTCACCGTGTCGCCGTCGAGGCGCACGTCGCGGAGCACGCCGAGGTCGTCGATCGTGAGCACCGGCACCTCGGGGTCGACGACGGCCGCGACGACCTCGCGCGCGTGCTCGAGGGCCGCGGTCACCACGTCGCCCCCGGATGCCGGCGGGCCAGCACCTGCATCTCGGCGAGCAACGGCCCGAACGAGGGGTGGTGGGCGCCGCGACGACCCCCCGCGGAGGAGCCGGGGATCGAGGGGACGGGCACGTCCTCTTCGGCCAGGACGGCGGCGAGCACGTCGTCGACGCGACCGCGCAGCGACGACGGGCGCACCGCGATCGCCTCGAGACGGTCGTGCAGCGGCTCGTCGCGGAACAGCTCGTCGAGGTAGGGCCACACGTCGTCGAGGGCGACGAGGAAGCGCTGACGCGACTCGTCGGTGCCGCCGGCGAGACGCAGCGTCCACTGCACCGCGTGGTCGCGGTGGTAGTCCACCTCTTTCTCGGCCTTCGCCGCGACGGCGGAGATCACCGGATCGGCGGATGCCGCGAGGTCGCGGTACAGCTCGAGCAGATACGCGGATGCCAGGAGCTGACGGGCGATCGTGTGCGCGAAGTCGCCGTTCGGGAGCTCGAACAGCCAGACGCTGCGGAACTCGGGCTCGTCGCGCCAGTAGGCGAGGTCGTCTTCGCTGCGGCCGTCGTACGACCCCGCGTAACGCAGCAGCGAGCGGGCGTGACCGAGCAGGTCGAGGGCGATGTTGCCGAGGGCGACGTCTTCCTCGAGCTCGGGGGCACGGGCGATCCAGCCGCAGAGGTTCTGCGACAGGATCAGGGCGTCGTCGCCGAGGCGCAGGGCGTAGGCGGCGACGTCGGGGTCGGTCGCGCGGTCTTCTCCCCCGGCCAACTCGGCCGAGAGCTCGCGCACGTCGAGCGAGACGTCGCCGTGCGGGTCGTGGGCGTCGCTCACCGCAGGTCCCTGAGCCTGTCGAAGGGACCGGTCCCCCGCGTCGGGCTCAGCCACCGTCGCCGCATCAGGTCCCTGAGCCTGTCGAAGGGACCGGTCTCCCGCGATCGCCTCCGCCGCCGGCGCTGCGCCGTGATCGGTCGAGGTGCTCACAGGTGCGGCACCCCCTCTGACGCGGTGTAGTACACCGCGTGCCGGTAGTTCTTGCCCGCGGGCGACTCGAAGAACGCGCCCTTGGCTCCCGGGTCGCTCGTGGTCACGGCATCCGAGGGCACGACCCACACCGAGACGCCCTCGCCGCGACGGGTGTAGAGGTCGCGGGCGTTGCGCACCGCGAGCTCGGCGTCGGGCGCGTGGAGGGAGCCGACGTGCACATGGCTCAGACCGCGGTTCGCGCGCACGAAGACCTCCCACAGGGGCCAGGTCTCGGCGGGGCTGCCGCCGGGGGTGGCCATCAGGCGGCCGCCGTCTCGGTGCGGGCGGCGCTCTTCTTGGCGGCATACGCCGCCGCGGCCTCTCGCACCCACGCACCCTCTTCGTGCGCGGCGCGACGGTTCTGCAGGCGCTGGCGGTTGAGCGGTCCCCGACCCGCGAGAACCTCCTGGAACTCGGTCCAGTCGATCTCGCCCATGTCGTACTGGCCCGTCTCGTCGTTGAAGCGCAGCTCGGGGTCGGGCAGGGTCACGCCCAGCACCGCGGCCTGCGGCACGAGCATCGAGACGAAGCGCTGGCGCAGGTCGTCGTTGCTGAAGCGCTTGATGTTCCACGCCATCGACTGCGCCGAGTTGGGCGAGTCGTCATCGGGGGGTCCGAACATCATCAGGCTCGGCCAGTACCACCGGTCCACGGCATCCTGAGCCATCTTCCGCTGCTCGTCGGTGCCCTGCATGAGCGTCAGCAGGATCTCGAACCCCTGGCGCTGGTGGAACGACTCCTCCTTGCAGATGCGCACCATCGCGCGGCCGTAGGGTCCGTAGGACGCACGGCACAGAGGCACCTGGTTGCAGATCGCGGCGCCGTCGACGAGCCAGCCGATCGCGCCCATGTCGGCCCACGTCGGGGTCGGGTAGTTGAAGATCGACGAGTACCGCGCCGTGCCGTCGACCAGCTGCTGCGTCATCTCGTCGCGCGTGATGCCGAGCGTCTGCGCGGCGGAGTACAGGTACAGACCGTGCCCGGCCTCGTCCTGCACCTTCGCGAGCAGGATCGACTTGCGCTTGAGGCTCGGGGCCCGGGTGATCCACGCCCCCTCGGGCTGCATGCCGATGATCTCGGAGTGCGCGTGCTGCGAGATCTGGCGGATGAGCGTGCGCCGGTAGCCGTCGGGCATCCAGTCGCGCGGCTCGATGCGTCCGTCGGCCTCGATCAGGGCGTCGAACATCGCCTCGCCGTCGAGGGCCTCCGTCGTGGGGGCGGTCATCGTCATCGTCGACTCCTTTTACAGACCGATCGTTCAGTAAAAGTGTAGCCGGGGTGCGCATAAGCCGCAACGGCCGTGACCCTCGATCTCCGACCGGATGGAGTGGGGTCATGGCCGACACTGCGATCTTCGACGTCGACGGCACCCTCGTCGACACCAACTACCAGCACGCACTCGCGTGGTACCGCGCGTTCCGGCGCTTCGACCTCGTCCTGCCGGTCTGGCGGATTCACCGCTCGATCGGCAAGGGCGGCGACCAGCTCGTCCCCGCACTCGTGGGCGACGCCGTCGAGCGCGAGCACGGCGATGCCCTGCGCGATGCCTGGAGCCAGGAGATCTCCCCCATGATCGACGAGGTCCGCCCGTTCGACGGCGCGCACGACCTGCTGCTGGCCGTCAAAGAGCGGGGCTTCCGCGTCGTGCTGGCGAGCTCGGGCAAGAAGGACCACGTCGAGCACTTCCTCGATCTGCTCGACGCGCGCGAGCTCGCGGACGCGTGGACGACGTCCGACGACGTGGACGCCAGCAAGCCCGCGCCGGATCTGGTGCAGACCGCGCTCGCGCGCGTCTCGGGCGCCCACGGCGTCATGATCGGCGACTCCCCCTGGGATGCGATCGCCGCCTCGAAGGCATCCGTCCCCACGATCGCGGTACGAACCGGCGGCTTCTCGCGGGAAGAGCTGACGGATGCCGGGGCCGAGAGCGTCTTCGACAGCCTCCGCGACCTGATCGCCGGTCTCGACGACACGCCCCTCGCGCGCGCGGGGGCCTGAGGCGCCACGCGGCCCCCGCCACGCGGCCCCCGCCGCATCGGCGAGACCGCACGCGGTCGTCGAGGACGCACGCGGTCGTCGAGGACGCACCCGATTGAAGCCCGACGGGTGCGTCCTCGACGAAGCGGTGCGTCCTCGACGCGCGGGCGCGAGGCCCCTTCGTCGAGCCGCGTCGGGGAGGCCGCACCGCGGGCCGGGCCGCACCGCGGGCCGGGCCGCACCGCGGGCCGGGCCGCACCGCGGGCCGGGCCGCACCGCAGGAGAACCGGCGGCGCGGCGAACCCGATCCCCTCAATCCGGCGGGCGACTCGGGCGGGGCCTCCCCGATTTCCTGCGTTGTGCGCGAGAGGCGCGGCGCATCCCGCCCGACCCGCCCGGCCGGCGCGCCCCGGCCCTCAGCGCAGGTCGTACACCCGCTTGTACTTGCCCTCGCTGCGGGGCAGCACGCCCGGTTCCTCGACGCGCACGCCGACGGTCGTGCCGATCAGCACCTTGATGCGCTGCTGCAGCACGACGCCGGCGGCCTCGCACACCTCGCGGTCGAGGGCCGGATGCCGCTCGATGCGCACGGTCATGGCATCCATTCGTCCTTCTCGACGCAGCTCGAGCACGAAGTGCGGAGTGAGCTTCTCGATGCCCAGCACGATCTCCTCGATCTGCGTCGGGAAGAGGTTCACACCGCGCAGGATGATCATGTCGTCGTTGCGGCCGGTGATCTTCTCGATGCGCCGCATCGCCGGGAACGCCGAGCCGGGCTGCAGCCGGGTGAGGTCGCGGGTGCGGTAGCGGATGACCGGGAACGCCTCTTTCGTGAGCGAGGTGAACACCAGCTCGCCCAGCTCGCCGTCGCCGACGGGCTCTCCGCTCTCGCCGTCGATCGTCTCGGGGAGGAAGTGGTCTTCCCAGATGTGCGGACCGTCCTTGGTGAGGGCGCTCTCGGATGCCACGCCCGGGCCCATCACCTCGCTCAGGCCGTAGATGTCGACCGCGACGAGGTCGAGGCGACGCTCGATCTCGTGGCGCATCTCGTTCGTCCACGGCTCCGCGCCGAGCACCGCGACCTTCAGCGAGGTCGAGCGCGGGTCGACGCCGGACGCCTCGAGGGCGTCGGCGATCGTCAGGAGGTAGCTGGGCGTGCACAGGATGGCATCCGGCTCGAAGTCCTGGATGAGCTGCGCCTGTCGCGCGGTCTGCCCGCCCGACATCGGGATCACGGTCGCGCCGAGGCGCTCGATGCCCGCGTGGGCTCCGAGGCCGCCGGTGAACAGGCCGTAGCCGTAGGCGTTGTGCACGCGATCCCCGGCACGGATGCCGGCGGCGCTCAGCGAACGCGCGACGAGATCGGCCCACCGGTCGAGGTCACCCGCGGTGTAGCCGACGACGGTGGGGCGCCCGGTCGTGCCCGACGAGGCGTGGATGCGGCGGACGTCGGCCATCGGCACCGCGAACATGCCGAAGGGGTAGGTCTCGCGCAGATCGGCCTTGGTCGTGAAGGGCAGCAGGCGGATGTCGTCGAGGCTGCGGATGTCGTCGGGGCCGACCCCGGCCTCGTCGAACTTCCGTCGATAGAGCGCGACGTTCTCGTAGGCGTGGCGCACGGTCCACTGCAGCCGCTCGAGCTGCAGAGCGCGCAGGCTCTCGAGCGGGATCGCGGTCGGATCGACGGATGCCAGGAAGTCGGGGCGCGATGCGGCGGTCAGGGTCATCGGGACACCTCCGTGGTCGTGAGCGCCTCGTCGCGCTCGGGGGCGGGGTCGTGCAGTGCGCGGGGGCCGGGGGCTTCGACAGGCTCAGCCACCGGCGCCGCCTCGCTTCCGCGCGAAACCGAGGTCCCTGAGCCTGTCGAAGGGACCGGGCCACGCTGAACGCCCGCGGCTTCGACAGGCTCAGCCACCGGCGCCGCCTCGCTCCCGCGCGAAACCGAGGTCCCTGAGCCTGTCGAAGGGACCGGGCCACGCTGAACGCCCGAGGCGTCGACAGGCTCAGCCACCGGCGCCGCCTCGCTCCCGCGCGAAACCGAGGTCCCTGAGCCTGTCGAAGGGACCGGGCCACGCTGAACGCCCGCGGCTTCGACAGGCTCAGCCATCGGCGCCGCCTCGCTCCCGCGCGAAACCGAGGTCCCTGAGCCTGTCGAAGGGACCGGGCCACGCTGAACGCCCGCGGCGTCGACAGGCTCAGCCATCGACGCCGGCGGCCGGCGATCCGTCGTGATGCTGCGGCCGCGCACCTCGGCGACGAGGTCGCCCGTCTCATCGGTCACGCGGATGTCGTACAGGCCCGTGCGCCCGCTGCGCGCGCGGCGGGCGGCGGTCGCGGTGAGCGTCTGCCCCGCGGTGGTCGACTTCAAGAACGTAATGTCAGCGCCACCGGCGACCGTGACCCGCTCGTCTTCGTTGCACGCGATCGCGAACGCGGTGTCGGCGAGGGTGAAGACGAGCCCGCCGTGGGTGATGGCGAAACCGTTGAGCATGTCGTCGCGCACGGTCATCGACACGCGGGACTCCCCTGGCGCGTCGTGCTCGACGACCATGCCGAGCATGCGGGAGGCGTTGTCGTTGCGCATCATCGGCCGCAGGGTCATGCCGGCACCGCCACGGGAGCCCACGTCTTGGCCACGAGTGTGAGCACGTCGTACTGCGCGACGATCTCGTCATTCTGGTTGCGGATCACGGCATCCCACCGCACCTCGCCGTACTCGTCGGTCTCGCGCGGGGTGATCTGCTTCGCCGTCAGGGCGACACGGATGCGGTCGCCGGGTGAGACCGGGGTGACGAAGCGCAGGTTCTCGAGCCCCGAGTTCGCCAGCACCGGGCCGGGCGCGGGGTCGACGAATAGCCCGGCCGCCCACGACACGAGCAGGTACCCGTGCGCGACGCGTCCCGGGAAGAAGGGGTTCGCGGCCGCGGACTCCTCGTCCATGTGCGCGTAGAACGTGTCGCCGGTGAAGTTCGCGAACACCTCGATGTCGTCGAGGGCGACTTCGCGTTCGGCCGATTCGACGGCATCCCCAATTCGAAGATCCGAGAGGGGTTTGCGGAACGGGTGGACACCGGCGGAGTCGGTGTCGGCTCCCGGATGCCACACCCCGGTCAACGCGGTGAGCATGCGGGGCGAGCCCTGGATCGCGGTGCGCTGCATGTAGTGGAGCACCGAGCGGATGCCGCCGAGCTCCTCGCCGCCGCCGGCGCGGCCGGGTCCGCCGTGCACGAGGTGCGGCACGGGGGCGCCGTGCCCGGTCGAGGTGCGGGCGTCGTCGCGGTCGAGGAAGAGCACGCGTCCGTTCATCGCGCCCATGCGGGTGAGCAGCTCGGTCGCCACGTCGGGGTCGTGGGTGGCGACGCTGGTGACGAGCGATCCCCCTCCGCGGCCCACGATGGTGGCGGCTTCTGCGACGTCGGCGTACTCGACGATGCTCGCGACCGGGCCGAACGCCTCGATGTCGTTGACGGCCGGGGTCGCGGCATCCGCGAAGGCGAGCAGCATCGGCTGCAGGAACGCGCCGTCGGCGGGCGCTCCCTCGGGCGCCTCGGCGGATCCGACCACGAAGCGCCCACCGGCGTCGGTGAGGGCGCGGACCTGCCGCAGCACCTCGTGGCGCTGGGCGATCGAGACGACCGGCCCCATTGTCACGCCCTCGACGCGCGGGTCGCCGATGACCACGCGCTCGGCGATCTTGTCGCGCAGGGCCCGGGCCACGGCATCCGTCATGCCCGTCGGCACGATCGCGCGGCGGATCGCCGTGCACTTCTGACCCGCCTTGGTCGTGAGTTCGACCATCAGCTGTTTGACGTAGGCGTCGAACTCGGGGGTGCCGGGGGTGGCGTCGGGGCCGAGGATCGAGGCGTTGATCGAGTCGGTCTCGCTCGTGAACCGCACGCCGGGCTTCGCCTGGGCGCGCAGGCGCTCGGCGGTCGAGGCGCTTCCGGTGAACCCGACCGTGTCGCCCAGGTCGAGCAGGTCGAACAGGCCCGGAACGCTCCCGCTCACCAGCTGCAGCGCTCCCTCGGGCAGCAGACCGGTCTCGACGACCATGCGCACCCACGCCTCGGCGACGTAGGCCGTCGGGGTTGCGGGCTTGACGATCGTGGGGAGCCCGGCGAGGAAGGCCGGGGCGAACTTCTCGAGCGCACCCCACATCGGGAAGTTGAAAGCGTTGATCTGCACCGCGACGCCCGGCAGGCGCGTGTAGACGTGCCGGCCGAGGAACGAGCCGTCCTTCGACAGCGGCTCGATGGGTCCGTCGAGCACGACCTTGCCGGCGGGCAGCTCGCGCCGCGCCTTCGACGAGAAGGTGAACAGCACGCCGATGCCGCCATCGACGTCGCTGAGCGAGTCGCGGCGGGTCGAGCCGGAGCGCTCCGAGAGGGCGTAGAGCTCTTCGCGGCGCTCGTTCAGCGCGATCGCGAGGTTCTTCAGCACCATCGCGCGCTGGTGGAAGGTCAGCGCGCCGATGCTCTTCTGCCCCGTCTCACGGGCGAAGGCGACGACTCCCGCGAGATCGAGCCCGCGCGTGCTGACGCGCACGATCTCGTCACCCGTCGAGGCGTCGCGCACGATCGCCGCGTCGGGGTCGCTCTCGGGGGCCCACCAGGCGCCGTTCACGTAGCTGGGGAGGAAGGTCATGAGGCGCTCCATTCGTAGAATCCGCGGCCGGTCTTGCGGCCCAGGTGCCCCTGGGCGACGAGGTCGCGCAGCAAAGCGGGCGGGGTGAAACGCGCGCCGAACGCGCGCTCGAGTTCTTCGGCGATGCCGAGGCGCACATCGAGTCCGACGATGTCGGTGGTGCGGAGGGGCCCCATCGGATGCCGGTAGCCCAGCTCCATCGCGGTGTCGATGTCATGCGCGGTGGCCACGCCCTCCTCGAGCATGCGGATCGCCTCGAGCCCGAGGGCGACCCCCAGGCGGCTCGATGCGAAGCCCGGCGCGTCGCGGACGACCACGGCGGTCTTGCCGATCGCCTCGACCCACTCAGTCGCTCGCGTGACGACCGCGGCGGTGGTGGCATCGCCGGTCACCACCTCGACGAGGGCCGAGGCGGGCACGGGGTTGAAGAAGTGCAGCCCGAGGAACCTGTCGGGCCGGGCGAGAGAGGCGGCGAGCGCGTCGATCGAGATGGAGGAGGTGTTGGATGCCACGACCGCGTCGCCCCGCACAGCTTCCTCGATCCGCGCCAGAGCGTCGAGCTTGAGGTCGCGATCCTCGGGCACGGCCTCGATCACGAGGCCCGCCTCGGCGAACGCTTCTGCGTCGACGCCGGTGGTGAGGGAGTCGGCATCCGGAATCTGCGTCCCCCTCTCCGCAGAGCGGGCCAGGGCGGTCTCGACGCGCTCCCGCGCCTGGGCGGCGGCGGCCTCGTCGCGCTCGACGACATGCACGCGGGCTCCGGCGAGCAGGAACGCGTGCGCGATCCCGGCGCCCATGCGGCCTCCGCCGAGCACGCCGACGACGGCGGGGACGGATGCCGTGGCTTCGACGGCCGTGGAGTCGGGCGCGCCGGCGGTACCGGCGCGGGAGGGAGACGTGGTCTCGGGAAGGGTCACTTCTTCTTCCTCTCGAGGAACGCGGTCATGCGTGCGCGCTTGTCGGCGCTGTCGAAGAGCTCGGCCTGCAACTCGCCGTCGATTGCGGGGTGGTCGGCGCGGGGCGCGAGCAGCGCGCGCTTGGTCAGGATCGTCGCGCGCACGGAGTTCGCCGCGATGCGATCGGCGACCGCGTGCGCGGCGGGCAGCAGGTCGTCGGGCTCGTGCACTCTCGACAGCAGCCCCCAGGAGAGGGCCTCGTCGGCGTCGATCACGCGCGCGGTGAGCAGCAGCTCACTCGCGCGGGCGTGGCCGACGATCTCGGGCAGACGCCACGACGCGCCGGCGGCGGCGATGATGCCGAGGCCCGGCTCGGGATTGCCGAAGCGCACGCGCGGGGTGCCGAGGCGGATGTCGGCCGCATAGGCGAGTTCGGCTCCCCCGCCCAGCGCGAGGCCGTCGACGGCGGCGATCACGGGCATCGGGAGGTGCCGGATGCGATCGAACACCGTCGCATTGATGCCGCGACGCGCGTCGTCGCCCGTGCGCTCGCGCAGCTGGGCGATGTCGGCTCCGGCGGCGAAGATCCCGCCCGCACCGGTGACGATGAGCGTGCGGGGATCCGCCTCGAGTTCGGCGCACAAGGCGTGCAACTCGTCGACCATGGCCTGGTCGATCGCGTTGCGCACGTCGGGGCGGTCGAGGGTCGCGACGACGCGGTCGTCGGCGGTCTCGATGCGGAGGCGCGCTGACCCCGGCGCGCCGGTGGCTGAGCCTGAGGCGCCGGTGGCTGAGCCGCGTGCGCCGGTGGCTGAGCCTGTCGAAGCCCCCGGCCCCCGGGCTTCGCGGGTACCGGTCCCTTCGACAGGCTCAGGGACCTGGGTGGGCTCAGGGACCTGGGTGGGCTCAGGGACCTGGGTGGGCTCAGGGAGCTGCGTCGGGGACACCACGGAGGCGGCTGATCCGCGCGCGCCGGTGGCTGAGCCTGTCGAAGCCCCCGGCCCCCGGGCTTCGCGGGTACCGGTCCCTTCGACAGGCTCAGGGACCTGGGTGGGCTCAGGGACCTGGGCCGACGTGCGCGGCTCAGCCATCGATCCGCTCCACGATCATCGCGGTGCCCTGGCCGACGCCGACGCACATCGTCGCGAGGCCGTACCGCGCGCTCTCGCGTTCGAGGCGCCCGAGCAGCGTCACGAGGAGCCGCGACCCACTCGAGCCCAGCGGATGCCCCAGCGCGATCGCCCCTCCGTCGGCGTTGACGATCTCGGGGTCGAGCCCGAGGCGCCGCATGCACGCGAGCGACTGCGAGGCGAAGGCCTCGTTGAGTTCGACGGCGCCGAGGTCGGATGCCGAGAGCCCGGCCTTCGCGAGGGCCTTCTCGGTCGCCGGCACGGGGCCGAGCCCCATGATCTCGGGAGCGAGAGCCGCGGAGGCGTGCGCGACGATCCGCGCCCGCGGCCGGAGTCCGTATCGCTCGACGGCTGCGGCGCTCGCGACGAGGAGGGCCGAGGCCCCGTCGTTGAGCGAGCTGGAGTTGCCCGCGGTGACGACCTCGCCGTCCTTCACGACCGGCTTGAGCCTCGCCAGCGCGTCGATCGAGGTGTCGCGGCGCGGACCTTCGTCGGTGTCGACGATGCCCCGACCGGTGTCGACGGCGACGATCTCGCTCGCGAAGCGACCGGCATCCTGGGCTGCGATGGCACGCTCGTGGCTGCGCAGCGCAAAGGCGTCGGCATCCGCCCGCGAGATCCCGTCGAGGCGAGCGACCTCTTCGGCCGTTTCGGGCATCGAGAACGTGGCCTTCTCACGCGCGGCGAGACGCGGGTTGGTGAAGCGCCAGCCGATCGACGTGTCGAACGCCGCCCCGGGCTTCGCCCACGCCTTCTCGGGCTTCGCCTGCACCCAGGGTGCGCGTGTCATCGACTCGACGCCGCCGGCCACGATGAGGTCGGCGTCTCCCGCGCGCACGGCCTGCGCGGCGAGCGCGATCGCGCTCATGCCCGAGGCGCAGAGGCGGTTGACGGTGAGACCGGGGATGATGTCGGGAAGCCCCGCGAGCAGCACGGCCATGCGGGCGACGTTGCGGTTGTCCTCCCCCGCCTGGTTCGCGGCACCGAGGATCACTTCGTCGATCGCCTCACCGGGAACGCCAGCGCGGGCCACCGCCTCGACGACGACGAGGGCCGCGAGGTCGTCGGGACGAACGGAGGCCAGAGCCCCGCCGTACCGCCCGACCGGGGTGCGCGCACCGCCGATGAGAAACGCGTCCGCCATCGTCTTCCTCTCCCCCGCCGACTCTGGCGGGGCCCGTCCACCTCACCTGCGAGGTTTTCCGACCGATCGTTCAGTAATCATGCCACGACGGAGCGGGAGGAGGCAACGGGCGGGTGCCGAGAGGTGACGCGGGGGCGGCCGTCGTGATCGACACGCGCGCTCATCCGACCGCGGCACGTCCCCGGCGCCCGCGCGGCGGCCCGTGGGGGCAGTTCGGGCGGCGGAGGATGATCGGGCACAGGAAGACCTACCCGGCCCGCGAGATCCTCGGCCGATCGGATCTCCTCCCGCGGCGCGACCGCGCAGACGACGCCGGCGACGAGCACCCGCGCGCGGCGAGGAAAAACGGTGCCCCCGACAGGATTCGAACCTGCGACGCCCGCGTTAGGAGTGCGGCGCTCTATCCCCTGAGCTACGGAGGCGGGGCTTTTCCAGCCTACTGCGCGGTGCGGGGCGAGGCCGTCGCACGCGATCCGGCGCCCGCGTCGTCGGAAGAGAGCGGGTGGATGCCGTGCCGCAGGCCCTCGATGAGACCGTCGTCCCAGGTCCCCGGCTCGGCGGGGGTCGCCTGGCTCAGCTCGACGCCGGCCGGACCGATCGTCGCCGCGCACACCAACAGCGACTCGAGCACGTGCCCGTCGTGCTCGTCGCGGCGCAGCACCGATGCCGACGGATCGACGGTGGAGGCCTCGACGACGTCGAGCCACGGCATCCACCATTCCGATCCCTCGGCGAGGCCCGCATCGCGGAACGCCTCGAGCCAGCGCGCGATGCGCGGGGTGCCAGGGTCGTCGACCGCGTGGTGGGCGATCATGTGGGTCCCGGGGGCGAGGGTCGTTCGTCGCGCGATAAGGCCGTCCCACTCGACGAGGTGCGCACCGTCGGCGTCGACCTCGACGAGGTTGAAGCCGCGCGTGCGAGGAGCGTCCGGGATGCCGGCGGCGACCGCATCGAGGGGGATGCTCCCCCGGCTCACCACCTCGTCGTCGCGGCGGGCGGAGAGGTCTTCGCGGTTCAGGAGCACCGCGAGTCGCCCGGCGTCGGGGTCGACGGCCAGCCAGGCGCCGCCGGCGCGGTCGTCGCGCACGCCGAGCACGCCGGGACGCTCGGGCCACCAGGCGCCGAGGCCGCGCCACGGACGGTCGCGGTCCTCGTCGCGGACGGCGAGGAGACGCACGGGCTCACCCGCGCGGTAGGGGACGTCGATCACGACCGTGCACATTGCGTCAACGCTACTCGCGGGCGGAGGGGCGGGGCCGTTCGCGCTTGAGCCTCAGACGTGAGCGCCGCCCCTCGTGCGTCGCCGCTCACGCCACCCGCAACGTCACGAGAACAGGAGGAGTCACCGGAACAGGACGATCGGCGCTCTATCAGCCTGTTTCCGTGACATCTCCTGTTCTGGTGACGCGCCACCGGCCGCGTGCACGACCTGGGAGACTGGGGCGATGTTCGTCGTCGTCGGAGTCACCGGGGGAATCGCCGCCTACAAGACCGTGAGCCTCGTGCGGCTGTTGGTGAAGGCCGGGCACGATGTGCACGTGGTCCCCACCGCCGATGCGCTGCGCTTCGTCGGGCTGCCGACGTGGGAGGCGCTGAGCCGCAATCCCGTGACCACCTCGGTGCACGACGACGTCGCGAAGGTGCGGCACGTGTCGCTCGGCCAATCGGCCGACCTCGTCATCGTCGCCCCCGCGACCGCGAACACCCTGGCGTCGATGGCGGCGGGATTGGCATCCGACCTTCTCGGCACGACGCTGCTGGCGACGACCGCTCCCGTCGTGGTGGCGCCGGCGATGCACACCGAGATGTGGCGGCATCCGGCGACCGTGCACAACATGGAGGTGCTGCGTGCGCGGGGCGTCCACGTCGTGGGGCCCGCCGACGGCGTGCTCACGGGAGGCGACTCGGGTCCGGGTCGCATGTCGGAGCCCGAAGAGATCGCCTCGGCCGCCCTCGCCCTCGTCGCGCGGTCGGGCGACCTCGAGGGTCTGGCGGTCGTCGTGAGCGCGGGCGGCACTCGCGAGCCCATCGATCCCGTGCGTTTCCTCGGCAATCGGTCGAGTGGTCGCCAGGGCGTGGCGATCGCCCACGCCGCCGCCGAGCGCGGGGCGCGCGTGACCCTCGTCGCCGCTCATCTCGATGGCGTCGTGCGGCCCGGACCGGGCATCGAGGTCGTCGGTGTGGGTACGGCCGACGAGCTCGGACGGGCGATGGATGCCGCTGCCCCCGACGCCGACGTCATCGTCATGGCGGCCGCGGTCGCGGACTACTCCGTCGCGTCGGTGTCGGACACCAAGTTGCGCAAGCAGGACTCCCCCGGCGCTCTGACCCTCGAGCTGCGCGAGAACCGCGACGTCGTGGCAGGGCTGGTCGCGAACCGCCGCGCGGGGCAGACGATCGTCGCGTTCGCCGCGGAGACCGTCGGCAGTGATGGCGAACTGCTCGATCGTGCCCGGGCGAAGGCCGCACGCAAGGGCGTCGACCTGTTGGCCGCGAACGCGGTCGGGTGGACGCAGGGTTTCGAATCGACGCAGAACGCCCTGGTGATCGTCGACCGTGACGGAACCGTGGCCGCCGAGGTGGCCGGGTCGAAGGACGACACGGCGCACGCTCTGCTCGATGCGGTGCTGGCAGCGCGGGCGGGGCAGACGGGGCTGTCGGGCTGAGCCCGCCCGGTACGCGACCGGGGCCGGTCCGCCGTGCGGCGAAGTGGCGCGCGTGGGGCCGCACGGCACCGAGACCGGGTTCAGACGCAAGCGAGGCCGGGCCCGCCTTTCGACGAGTCCGGCCCCGGGTGCGTGGCGGGTCAGTAGCCGTACATGTATTGCAGCTCCTGAATGACCGCGAACACCTGGCTCAGGATCATGACGAGCCACACGCTGCCGATGATGAGCGTGACGACGGTGACCGCGATGGCCGCCCACACGGGCGCGAGCCCCGATCCGGTGCGACGACGCAGCACGACGCCTCGACCGATGATGTAGACGAGCCCGGTGCCGATGGCGAGGACCGTGAAGCTCCAGGCCCAGTGGAACGGACGGTCCACGCCCCGCGCGCGCAGCTGACGCCAGTCGAGGAAGGCGAACAGCACGGTCAAGCCGGCGAGGACGAGGCTCACGACACTCGCCACGATCGTCACGAGCGAGCCCGCCATCGACGGACCACCCATGCCTCCGGAGGCCAGGTCGGCGTAGACCGAGTCGCGGATGTACGACCCCCAGTCGAAGAGGAACAGGCTGAGGACGCTCACCAGGGGGAGCGCGACGATCAGCCAGATCCAGACGGTGTTGGTCTTGATGTCGCGGCGCGGGGCGGCGTCGTACCCGGCGGGCGTCGAGGCGGGGTAGGCAGGGGCGTTCGGGTATCCGGGTGCGGAGCGGTATGCGGGGGTCGAGCCGTAGGCGGGGGCGGAGGCCGGCGTCGCGCCGTACCCCGGAGTCGCGCCCGAGCCGGCAGCCGCGCCGTATCCGGGTGCGGCGCCCGAACCGGACGCTGCGCCGGAGTCCGTGGAGGAACCGTGGGCCGAAGCGACTCCCGCTGCGGCAGCTCCGCCCACCGCGCCTGCGGCGGCGGCCGCCGCAGCAGAACCGCTCGAGCCGTGCGTCTGAGCCGACTCGTGCACACCCGTCTCGCCCGGCGCCTCGACGGACGCCTGACGGTCGACCGAGCCGAGCGGATCCGGGTTCACCCTGTCGGCATCCGAGTCGTGGGAGTCCGCCGCCACGGAGTGGTCGTCGTGACCGCCAGCGCCGTATGCGGCGGCGTCGAGACCGGCAGCAGCGCCGACCGCGTCGTGTCCAGCGGCATCGTGGCCGCCCGCGTCGTCGTGACCGAGGGCGTCGTCGCCGACAGCATCGTGTTCGACAGGACCGCGCTCGGCGACATCGCCGGCTGCGTCGTGACCGGCGGCGTCGCGCCCGGCTGCGTCGTGCTCGGCGACATAGCCGGCTGCGTCGTGACCGACAGCATCGTGCCCGGCGACATCGCCGGCTGCATCGTGACCGGCGGCGTCGTGACCGGCGGCGTCGTAACCGGCTGCATCGCGCCCGACAGCATCGTGCTCGGCAACATCGCCCCCGACGGCCGCATCCGCGCGGGCGTCGTGCGCGGCGGCATCCGCCCCCTCCGTCGAGGCGCTCGACGCGCCGTCGGCGGAGCGCACCTCGTCGGTCCAGGAGGTGCCGTTCCAGCGGCGCAGCCCGCCGCCGCCGGCGGGGTCGGGGTACCAGCCGTCGGGCGGAGTGGGAGTGTCGGTCATGTCGTTTCCCCTGTCTGGTCGGAACGAACCACGGTGGGCCCGAGTCTAGTGACGCCCTCCGACGTCACCGGAAGTCGCGCGAGGCGTGGGCGACACCGACGCGCAGATCGGTGAATCCGTCGGCCACCACGTTCGTCACCCCCTCGACCGAGCGCTCGAGCATTCCCCGCACGATCAGGGCGGGCGACTCGCGCGCCACGCGGCGGTACCTGTTCCACACCCCGACCGAGCAGATGATGTTCATGAGCCCGTGCTCGTCTTCGAGGTTGAGGAAGGTGATCCCGGATGCCGTGGCCGGCCGCTGACGATGAGTGACGAGCCCGGCCACCTCGATGCGGCGATCGGTCTCGAAGGTGCGCAGTTCGCGGGAGGTGAGCACTCCGCGCGCATCGAGGGCGGAACGGAAATGCGTCATCGGATGGTCGTCGGCGGAGAGCCCTGTCGCCCAGAGGTCGGACGCGAGGATCTCGTAGCTCGACGGGTCGGTGAACAGCGGAGGCTGCACGGCCACGAGGGAGTCGGGCAAGAACTCGGGGCGGTCCAGCGCCGCCGAACCCGACAGCCAGATCGCCTCGCGACGCGTATGCCCGAGGCTCTCGAAAGCGCCTGCCGTGGCGAGGGCCTCGAGTTGGGCGGTGACCAGCCCCGTGCGCCGCACGAGGTCGCGCAGGTCGCGGTACGCGCCGTTTCGCTCGCGCTCGGCGACGATGCGCTGGGCCACCTTGGCGCCGATGCCGGTGACCCCCGCGAGTCCGAGGCGCACGGTGAATCCGCCGTCCCGCCGGTGCGCGAGCGTCTCATCGGGTTCCGACGGATCGAACTCCCCGGTGGGTGGCTGCTCCGCGTGCGCGCACGCGTCGAGCCCGGTCGGTGCGGGCCGGCTGCGGGCGGCGGTACCGCTGATCCCCTCCGACGCCGCTCTCGTCGCGGCATCCGGTTCCGCCTCGAACCGCACCCCCGTGCGAGCGCTCGCCCCCGCGCTCGCCTCCGCCCCGTCGACGGCCTCGAGCGTCGCCTCGACCCCCGAACGCAGCAGGTCGGGGCGGCGCACGATCACGCCGTGTCGACGTGCGTCGGCGGTGAGCGTCGCCGGCGAGTAGAAGCCCATGGGCTGGGCGCGCAGGAGTCCCGCGAGGAAGGCCGCTGGATAGTGCAGCTTGATCCACGAACTGGCGTACACGAGCAGAGCGAACGACAGCGAGTGCGACTCCGCGAAACCGAAGTTCGCGAACGCCTGGATCTTGGCGTACAGCTCGTCGGCGACCTGCCCGACCAGGCCGTTCTCGGCCATGCCGGCGTAGAGCGTCTCGCGCAGGGAGTCGATGCGCTCGAGCCCGCGCTTGGACCCCATCGCCCGCCGCAGCAGGTCGGCGTCTTCGGCCGAGCAGTTGCCGATGGCGACGGCCATCTGCATGAGCTGCTCCTGGAACACCGGCACGCCCATCGTGCGCGCGAGCACCGGTTCGAGCTTGGGGTGCACGTAGGTGATGGGTTCTTGTCCGAGCTTGCGCCGCACGAACGGGTGTACGGCCCCACCCTGGATGGGTCCGGGGCGGATGAGCGCGATCTGCACGACCAGGTCGTAGAACTTTCGCGGCTGCAGGCGCGGCAGCAACCCCATCTGGGCGCGGGACTCCACCTGGAACACCCCGATCGAGTCCGCCCGGCAGAGCATGTCGTACACCGCCTTCTCTTCCTTCGGCAGTGTCGACAGCTCCCAGGACTCGCCCGTGGCGTCGCGGATCAGGTCGAAGCAGTACTGCAGCGCCGCGAGCATGCCCAACCCCAGCAGGTCGAACTTCACCAGCCCCATCCACGCGGCGTCGTCTTTGTCCCACTGGATCACCGTGCGGTTCTCCATGCGGGCGTGTTCGATGGGCACGACCTCGCCCACCGGTCGATCGGTCAGCACCATGCCCCCGGAGTGGATGCCGAGGTGTCGGGGGGCCTTGAGCAGTTCGGAGGCGAACTCGATGACCTGGTCGGGGATGTCGTGGTCGGCTCCCGACTCGAGCGTCGCTCCCCAGCGCTCGACCTGCTTCGACCAGGCGTCTTGTTGGCCCGGGGAGTGCCCGAGCGCGCGCGCCATGTCGCGCACCGCGTTCTTGGGGCGGTACTGGATGACGTTCGCGACCTGTGCCGCCCGCTCGCGTCCGTACTCGCCGTAGACCCACTGGATGATCTCTTCGCGACGGTCGGAGTCGAAGTCGACGTCGATGTCGGGCTCCTCGTCGCGCAGGCTCGACAGGAACCGTTCGAACGGCAGCTTGTAGAAGATCGAGTCGACGGCGGTGATGTCGAGCAGGTAGCAGACGGCGCTGTTGGCCGCCGAGCCGCGGCCCTGGCACAGGATGCCGCGCCGTCGCGCTTCGGCCACGATGCCGTAGACGATGAGGAAGTAGCCCGGGAAGTCCTTCATCTCGATGACCTCGAGCTCGCGCTCGATGCGCCGTCGATCGTCGTCGGACAGGTTCGGGTACTTGCGGGGCACGGCCTCCCACACCAGATGACGCAGCCACGACATGGGCGTGTGCCCCTCGGGCACCTTCTGCTTCGGCAGTGCGGGCTTGGCCCGACGCAGCGGGAAGGCGATCTCGTCGGCGAGCGTCACCGTCCGCGCCACCGCCCCCGGATACCGGGCGAAGCGCGCCGCCATCTCGACCCCCGAGCGCAGATGCGCGCCCGCGTGCGAGGGAAGCCACCCGTCGAGTTCATCGAGGCCCCGATTCGCCCGTACCGCGGCCACCGCTGCGGCGAGCAGCTGCTTCTGCGGGGCCGCGTAGTGCACATTGTTCGTCGCGAGCGTCGGGAGCCCTCTCTCTGCGGCGAGCGCGGCCAGCACGTCGTTGCGACGCGAATCGAGCGGGTCTCCCTGGTCCATGAGCTCGACGTAGACCGACCCGGGGCCGAACAACCGCACCAGGGTGTCGAGCTCGCGGGCGGCACCGGTGGGGCCCTCGGATGCCAGCGCCAGGCGCACCGCGCCCTTGCGGCATCCGGTGAGCACCGCCCACTGCGAATCCTCCGGCCCGCCGGCGCGCGCGGCGAGGTCTTCGAGGTCGTAGACGGGACGCCCCTTCTCGGCACCGGTGAGTTGCGCGTGGGTGATCGCGGCGGCCAGGCGGTGATACCCCTCTTCTCGACGGGCGAGCACGAGCAGGTGGGATCCTTCGGGGTCGGCCTCGCCGTTCTGCGGGCCGGTGAGCCCGAGGGAGAGTTCCGCCCCGAACACCGTCTTGACCGCTCGGGCCTCGGCCGCCTCGGCGAAGCGGACGATCCCGTAGAAGCCGTCGTGATCAGTGAGGGCGAGCGCGTGCAGGCCGAGGCGCTCGGCCTCTTCGACGAGTTCTTCGGGCGAGGAGGCGCCGTCGAGGAACGAGTACGACGAGTGCGCGTGCAACTCGGCGTACGGAACGGCGTCGGCGGGGCGCTCGATCGACGGCGGCACGTAGGCGCCGCGCTTGTGCGACCAGGCCGGGCTGTCTCCGCCGTCGCCGTTGGTCGGCGTGCCGGTCGGGCGTCGGGCGTCGCTGAGCATGCGCTCGAGCTCCGACCACTTCACCGGGGGGTTGTTCCAGCCCATCAGCGCACCCCTGCCCCGCGCGTGCACCCGGGCGCGACAGGCGTGACGGCCGGGACGGATCGACCCTCAGTCATAACGCCCCTCCGCTCGCCACTCGCCCTCCTCGACGACCAGCAGCCACGCGCCACCATCGGCGTCGACCACCTGGAAGCGGTGGGCGCGCCGCGCGCGCAGGGGGTCCCACCCGCGTTCGCTGATGGGCCACGGACCTGCCCACTCGCTGATGCGGCGGCGTTGCCCGGCGGTCTCGAGCACCGCCGGCGGAGCGCTGAGCACGTCGCGCTCGCCCACCGTGACGGAGGCGCCGGCGATGTCGGTGACGCCGACCGGTCGGGGTTCGGGGTAGACGACGGCCGGCAGGGGGTCGGGGAGGCTGCCGGGCCACGGCCGGGCGCGGTCTTTCGCGGTGATCGCCCTGTCGCCCCACGGCACGAGCACCTGACGCTCGGCGAGCCAGCGCCCGCCGCCGATGACGGGGGTCACCACCCCGCGATGGCCGAGCATGGCCTGTACACGCGAGAGGGCGTGGTGCACGCGCTCGTCGGGGCCGGCGCCGAACAGCCCCTTGGCGTGATGGGCGGCGGCGTCGACGGCTTCGGGCTCGATGTGCACCCCGGCCACCCCGCTGCCGAAGATGCCCTGGGCGTCTTCGGCCAACTGCCAGCGCACGCGATCGACGACACCGGCGGCGTCGAACGACCCGGGGTGCAGCCATACGCGTTCGCTGCGCTCGCCTCGCTCGCCCGTGAGCACGACCCGCAGTTCGGTGCAGACCAGATCGTGCGCTCCCAACTGCGCGATGAACTCTTCGGCCGCGACGCGCATGCCGAACGCGATCTGGTCGGCGAGCTCGAGCGGGGGTTCGAACGCCACCTCGCGGTGCAGCTCGGGCGGGGGCGTGCGCGGCTGCACCGGTTGGGAGTCGAGCCCCGCGGCCAGGGCGTGCAACCGCACGCCGCGTTCACCGAAGCGCTCACGCACCCGCTCGACGGGCAGGGCCGCGAGAGCGCCCAGCGTGTGCACGCCCAGACGCGAGAGGAGGCTGCCGAATTCGTCGTCGTCGAGCGTGGCGATCGACAGCGGCGCGAGGAACACCCCCGCATCTCCGGGCGCGACGATGCGCACCGGGTCGTCCGCGGCGGCGGACCGGGCCGCGTGCTCGGCCGTGAACACGCCGTCGGCCACGCTCGCCCGCACCCCGGAGAACCCCTCGTCGTCGAGCAGGCGGATGAACATGCGCGCCGCCTCGGCCTCGCCGCCGTAGTACCGCGCCGGTCCTCGGGACCGCAGCGCGCACAGACCGGGCCGCACGATCTGCACGCCGGGCGCCCGCTCTTCGATCCGCGCGACGACGGGGGCGAACGCCCGCGCATCGCGGACGGGATCGGCCGCCACCACCTGCAACGTCGGGCACAGCGCCTGGGCGTCGCGACGCTTCTGCCCGCGGCGCACGCCCTGCGCGCGGGCGGCCCACGAGCAGGCGACGACGAGGTTGTTGGCGAACACCGCCACCGCGGCATCCGGTTTCGGCGGGGTGGTGGCCTCGTGCGCGAACGCCGTGATGGGCCAGTCGGGGAACCACAGCACCAGGCTGCGCGTGGGCGCCTGCATCAGCCGACCGCCCGCGCACGGAAGGCGTCGCGTTCGCGCGAGACGAGCCGCTCGGCGGGGGCGCCCAGCAGTTCGATCGATCCGTCGGCGGCGGGGAGCAGCATGCGGGCCCGCCGCGCGTTCGGCGAACGGCGGCTGCTCACCGACACCGTCAGCTCACGACCCGCCAGGTATCCGTGGCCCTGCCCGAGACCCGACCACCGGGGGTCGGCGACGTCGATGACCGCCTCGGCCTGGGGCCACTCCCCCTGCACGAGCAGCACCGACCCGCGATCGCGCAGACGCGCGGCCAGGCGCGTGGTCTCGGCGCCCCCGCGTGCGGCGGAGGAGCCGGCCGGGGGCCGGACGGCGACGACCGGCAGCACCTCGGTGATCGTCGCCGTCACCGCGAGCCAGCGCGGCCCGGGGTCGGGGATGAACACGAGCCGATCGAGGTCGAGCCCGTACTTCTCCGCCGCCTCGGCGCCGAGCTCGGGCATGCCGATGACCCCGCACCAGGCGCCGTCCTGCGAGGGGCGCGCCATGAGCGCCAAGAGCAGCGACGCCGAGCGGGCGAGGGAGTACGCCGACCCCGACCGGAGCCCTCCGCCGGGCAGCAGCGAGGTGAACGCGGGATGGGTCGGCAGTACCGGGGCGTCCATGCGCCGCCCCTGCATGCGCTCGAGGCGATCGCGCAGCGCATGGATGTCGGGTACGGCCTGTACCTGGTCTCGCATGATCGCCCTCACTCCCACAGGTTAGAACATCTGTTCTATCGCCTCAATCCCTGTGGCTCGAAGATACGATCGACCTCCGACATCGGCCCCGAGCGGGGGTCGCACCCGCCCGGCACCCCGCGTGCCCTCAGTACGCGATCCGCCCGGTGCGGTCGTGGAACTCCCCGCTCGGACCGTCGCGATCGATCAGGGCCAGGGCGACGGTGGCATCCGTCCCTTCGGTGATCGTCTGGTGACCGCCGAATCCGTTGAACGCCGTCGCCGTATAGCCCGGGTCGGAGGCGTTCACCCGCATCTCGGGCAGGTTCTTGGCGTACTGCACCGTCAGGGCGATCACGGCGGCCTTCGACGCCGCGTAGGGAATCGACGGGACGCCGAACTCGTCGTGCCCCGGCGTCGTCAGCCACCGGGTGAACCCGACTCCGGACGCCACGTTGACGATGACCGGGTTCGCCGAGCGGCGCAGCAACGGCAGGGCCGCCTGGGTCAGGCGCACCACGGCCATCACGTTCGTGTCGAACACCTCGGTCGTCGCCGCGACGTCGAGGTCGTCGACGCCGTGGGAGGTGCCGAGCACGCCCGCGTTGTTCACGAGCACGTCGAGGGCGGGAAGGGTGGCGAACGCGGCATCCACGCTCGCCTGGTCGGTCACGTCGAGCTGCACGGCGTGAGCGCCGAGCGCCCGGACGTCGTCGCCCGTGGCGAGGTCGCGCATGCCGGCGTAGACCGTGTGGCCGGCGTCGATGAGGCGCCGGGCGGTCTCCAGGCCCAGGCTGCGGTTTGCTCCGGTGATGAGTGTCGTCGTCATGACCTCATCCTGCGCCCACCGTCGCGGCCGCCCCAGGTACGGGACGACGGGGGGTCCACCGGTACCAGGATCCCCGGCGCGCACGGGACCATGATGGAGGGATGAGCGAGTTCGCCAGCGTGCTGCGGTCGTGGCGCGAGCGCGTCCGGCCCGAGGAGGTCGGCCTCCCCGCCGGACCCGGGCGCCGCACGCAGGGCCTGCGCCGCGAGGAGCTCGCGGCCCTCGCCGGGGTGAGCGTGGACTACGTCGTGCGGCTCGAGCAGGGGCGGGCGACCCATCCGTCGGGGCAGATGCTCGGCGCCCTCGCGACGGCGCTGCGGCTCACCGCAGCCGAACGCGACCACCTGTTCCGGGTCGCCGGCAGCGCCCCTCCCCCGCGCGGCCTCGTGCCCCGGCACATCACCCCGGGCGTCCAGCGGCTGGTCGACCGCCTCACCGACGTGCCCCTCGCGGTCTTCACCGCCGCGCACGACCTCCTGCTGTGGAACGCCCTCTGGGCCGCGTTCGACGGCGATCCCCTCCGGCGCACCGGGCTCGAGCGCAACGTCGTCTGGCGTCACTTCACCCAGGGCCACGAGGGGATCGCGTGGGATGCCGTGCACGACGAGGAGTTCGCCCGCGACCTCGTGGCCGATCTGCGCTCGGCGCTCGGTCGATATCCCGCCGACCGATCGCTCGTCGACCTCGTCGCGCGCCTGCGCCGCGACTCCCCGGAGTTCGAGCGCCGGTGGGATTCCGCCCACATCGCCGAGCACCGCAGCAGCCGCAAACGCGTGCGCACGGCGGTCGGCGAGATCGAGGTCGACTGCGACGTGCTCAGCGTGCCGGGCAGCGACCTGCGCGTCGTGGTCTACACGGTGGCCCCGGGCACTCCGGATGCCGACCGCCTCGATCTCCTGCGCGTGACCGGTCTGCAAGACCTCGCTCCCCTGCACGCCTGAGCGTTCGGGGAGGGGATGATCCCGGATGCCGTGGTCAGGCCGCCAACGCCAGGTACGGCTCCCACCGCGGGTCGCTCTTGTCGACGCCGCGAACGGTCCACGAAGAGCCGTGCGGGGGCGCCGGAACGAGCCGGAGCTCCCACCGCATCTCTTGCGGGGTGCGGTCGCCCTTGATGTTGTTGCAGGCCAGGCAGCACGCCACGAGGTTCTCCCACGTGTCCTTGCCGCCGCGCGAGCGGGGCATGACGTGGTCGATGGTCGATGCCGCCTTGCCGCAGTATCCGCACCGGTGCGCGTCGCGCCGCAGCACGCCGCGGCGTGTGACGGGGACGCGACGGGCTCCCGGAACCCGCACGTAGCGGGTGAGGATGATCACGGCCGGGCGGTCGTACTCGCCGGCGGCCGCCCAGACGGGGTCCTCCTCGATGCGTTCGACGACGGTGGCCTTCTCGTTCATCACGAGCACGAGGGCTCGCTTGAACGACACGACCGCGAGGGGCTCGTAGCCCGCGTTCAGCACCAGTGTGCGCATTCCGTTTCCTCTCGAATGGCCGAGACGGCTTCTCGGATGTTCGACTCGTGACGAGGAGGGCACTCAGGGGTATGAAAAAAGGCGCTGTCTAGGCAGACAGCGCCTTCGAAGTCGCGGCGAGGCCGCGGCATCCGAACACACGATGCCGAAGAACGAGCAGCCCGAGCGCATCCATGGTGCGGATGCGCGGGCTGGTGTTCATCGGTCTTCCCTTCGGTTCTTCCGACGTCGCTGACAGGCTAACCCACCACGACACGCCCGGGGTCGGCCACTCGGGGAAACAGAAGACGGCATGTCGGAGAACATCGTCTCCGACACGCCGTCTCGCGTGATGGTGGGGCTCAGCCCGCGTTCTGCTGCAACCAGGCGTAGGGGTCGACGACCGAGCCGTTGATGTGCACCTCGAAGTGCAGGTGGTTGGCGGTCGAGCTGCCGGTCGAGCCGACGAGGCCGATGACCTGGCCTGCGGCGACCGTCTGACCCGCCTGCACCTGACGGGTGCCGTAGGTCATGTGCCCGTAGGTGGTCGAGACCTTCTGGCCGTTGATGACGTGCTCGATGACGATCGCGACGCCGTAGCCGCCGTAGCTCTCCTGCGAGACCTTGACGACGCCGGCGGCGGCGGCGAAGATCGGCTGCCCCTGCGGCGCGAGCAGATCGACGCCCTGGTGGTAGCCGGAGTCCCACAGGCCACGGCCCAGCTTGTAGCTGGTGAGGGGCCAGCGCACCTCGCCGGAGCCCGGTGCGGTCATGTTGAGGTCGACCGACACGGAGCTCGACGAGCTGCTGCTCGACGCCTTCGACGCGTTGGCGGCCAGCTGACGGGCGCGCTCGGCGGCGGCGGCCGCGGCGGCCTCTTGATCCTTCTTCTTCTGGATCTCTTCGGCGGTGGTTGCCGAGTAGCTGCTGCGGTCGAGCGTCGCGGCGGTGGAGTCGGACGCGACGACCAGCGACTGGTTGTCGGGAGCCGACATCTGCTGGAGCGTCACGGTCTCGGCGGCCGGCATGGTCGCGGCGTACGCGGGGATCGCGACCGTCGCGACGAGGCCGGCGACCATCGACAGGATCACGGCACTGCGCACGGGCTTGCCGAACCGGCGCTGCGACGACGCGCTGCGCGCGGGTGCGGTGCGGGCGGCGGGTGCGGCCGCGGTGATCGAGGTGACCACGGGACGCTTCGCTGACGGCACGACGGCAGCGGCACGGGTGCTCTTGCGTGTGGGTCCGGTCGCGGGGACCTCGGGTAGGTCCGCAGCGGGATCGGTGTTTTCAGCCAAAGTTCCTCCGGCGCCTCTGCGCGATCACCCGGGGGCGGTCACGCTGGCTCGTCAGCACTCGAATATGGGGCACGATGTGCGGGCTTCACCCTCTGCAGACGACGAGCCGATGAGGCAAAACCGCGAGGGGTCCGACGGCGGGCTTCTCGCCTGTGGACCTTCGAAGGCTACCCGAAGATAACGAACATGTCACGCTTCCGAAGGCGTGCACGGCGGATGCTCGGGTAAGGGCGCCCCCGATCACGCCTCGGCGACGAGGAAGATGTGCGAGGCCACCTCGACGGGCAGCTCGAGGCCTTCGTCGACGCCGTCCATCTGCACGAGCACGTAGCCCTCGTTGAAGCGGTAGTCGCCGTGGGCTCCGGGCAGCACGCCCGCGGCCTTCAACTGCTGCAGCAGCTCGGGGTCGACCTGCGCGGGTTCGGCGAGCCGGCGGACCGTGCCCGAGATGGGTCCGCCCGCGTCGGTGAGTTTGCGGACCAGGCCGACCACGCCGTCGTCGAAGGTGACGCTGCTGGCGTCGCCGAGCTGGTCGAGTCCGGGGATGGGGTTGCCGTACGGCGACTCGGTGGGGTGCCCGAGCAGCTCGACGAGGCGACGCTCGACCTGCTCGCTCATGACGTGCTCCCAGCGGCAGGCCTCGTCGTGCACGTAGGCCCAGTCGAGGCCGATCACGTCGCTGAGCAGACGCTCGGCGAGACGGTGCTTGCGCATGACGTCGACGGCCTTCTGGCGGCCGGCGTCGGTGAGCTCGAGCCGGCGGTCCTCCGACACGACGACCAGACCGTCGCGCTCCATGCGCCCGACCGTCTGCGAGACCGTCGGCCCGGAGTGCCCCAGGCGCTCGGAGATGCGCGCCCGCAGGGGCACGATCTTCTCCTCCTCGAGCTCGAGGATCGTGCGCAGGTACATCTCGGTGGTGTCGATCAGATCGGTCATTCAGGTGTCCTCGATGTCGCGCGGCAAGTCCTCCCAGCCTACCGACCCCCTCCGACATGAGCGCGGGCGGGCCCGGAGGCTCGCCCTAGAATCAGTGCCATGCCGCACGTGGAACTCCCCACCGATCTCCTGCCCGCCGACGGCCGCTTCGGGTGCGGCCCCTCGAAGGTGCGCGGTGCGCAGCTCGAGGCGCTCGTCACCCGCGGGGCGTCGATCCTCGGAACCTCGCACCGTCAGGCGCCCGTGAAGAACCTCGTCGCCAGCACGCGCGCGCGTCTTGCACAGCTGTTCCGCCTGCCCGAGGGCTACGAGATCATCCTCGGCAACGGCGGGTCGACGGCGTTCTGGGACGCCGCGGCGTTCGGCCTGATCGAGAACCGCAGCCAGAACCTCGTGTTCGGCGAGTTCGGCGGCAAGTTCGCTTCGGCCGCCGCGGCGCCGTGGCTGCAGGCGCCCGACGTGCGCCGCGCCGAGCCGGGCACCCGCACGGTCGCCGAGGCCGTCGAGGGCGTCGACGTCTACGCCTGGCCCCACAACGAGACCTCGACGGGCGTCTCGGCCCCCGTCCAGCGCGTGAACGCGGATGCCGGTGCGCTCACCGTCATCGATGCGACCAGCGCCGCGGGCGGCATCGACTTCGACGTCACCCAGGCCGACGTCTACTACTTCGCCCCGCAGAAGAACCTCGGCTCCGACGGAGGCATCTGGTACGCCGCCGTCTCGCCCGCGGCGATCGAGCGCATCGAGAAGATCGCGGCATCCGACCGCTACATCCCCGAGTTCCTCAGCCTGAAGAACGCGGTCGACAACTCCCGCCTGCAGCAGACGCTCAACACCCCCGCCCTGGCGACCCTGCTGCTGCTCGACGAGCAGCTCGGCTGGATCCTCGACAACGGCGGCCTCGAGTGGGCGGCCGCGCGCACGGCGGAGTCGTCCTCCGCGCTGTACGAGTGGGCGGATGCCAGTGCGGTGGCGACCCCCTTCGTCGCCGACGCCGCCGACCGCTCGCCCGTCGTCGTCACGATCGACTTCGACGACAGCATCGATGCGAGCGCGATCGCGAAGAGCCTGCGCGCGAACGGCATCGTCGACACCGAGCCGTACCGCAAGCTGGGCCGCAACCAGCTGCGCGTGGCCACGTTCGTCTCGATCGAGCCCGACGACGTGCGCCGCCTGATCGGGGCCATCGACTACACGATCGAGAATCTGCCCGGCGCCTGACGCCACGAACGACGAACGACGAAGGCCGTCCCGCATCGCGCGGGACGGCCTTCGTCGTTCAGAGGTCAGTAGCTGCGGTCGCCCTCGTCGCGGTCGTCGTCGTCCGCGTCGTCGGCATCGAGGGTGTCGTCGTCATCGTCATCGTCGTCATCGCCCTCGTCGTCCGCCTCAGCGGCCGGAGCGTCGAGCTCGTCGATGTCGACGCCGTCGAGGTCGCCGGCGTGGAAGCGCGCCTTCGGCTCCTCGTCGTCCTCGTCGTCGTCTTCTTCGTCCTCGTCGGGATCGTCGCCGTCGTGATCGTCGTCGTCACCGTGGTCGTCGTCGGTCGCGGCGGCCGCGACCTGCGCCGCCTGGTACTCGGCGAGTCGCGTGGCCCACGGCACCCAGTCGGGAGCGAGCAGCGCTCCGTCGCCGGGCAGCAGTTCGACTTCGAGCGCGGTCGGCTCGGAATCCTCGACGACCGCCACGCTGACGGTCCAGAACCATCCGGGGTACCCCGAGAGGCGCGTGTGGAAGCGCAGCGAGACGACACCGTCGTCTTCGAGCGCGTAGTCGGCGGCGGGGCCGATGGTGTCGGCGGGGGTGATCTCGCGCAACGCGGACAGCGCGAGATCGTGGGCGCCGGTCAGGCGCTCGTCCGCGGCCGACTCAGGCTTCGAAGTCATCGGCGACCTTGCGCAGGACCGCGGCGATCTTCTGGGCGTGCGGGCCGTTGGGGTAGCGACCGCGACGCAGATCGCCGCCGATGCCGTCGAGCAGCTTCACGAGGTCTTCGACGATGATCGCCATGTCGTCGGCGGGCTTGCGCGAGCGCTTCGACAGGCTGACGGGGGCGTCGAGCACGCGCACCGAGAGCGCCTGCAGACCGCGCTTGCCGTCGGCCACGCCGAACTCGAGGCGGGTCCCGGCCTTCGGGCCCGGGGTTCCGGCGGGCAGAGCCGTGGCGTGCAGGAACACGTCCTGGCCGTCATCGGTGCTGATGAAGCCGAAGCCCTTCTCGTCGTCGTAGAACCTGACCTTGCCGGTGGGCATGGACACCTCGCTGGATGAGTGCGCGGATCGCGCGGCGGAACACGGGAGCCGATCGGATCCCGGTCTTCCAGCCTACGGCACCGCCGCCAGGCAGTAGGCTGAGCCCGATGAGCACCCGCACCTCCGGTGGCAGCACGCCGGGCGACGACATCCCCGTCCGCCGCATCGACCGCATCCTGACTTTCATGTCACTCGGCCTGGTCGTCGTGTCCATCGTGTGCTTCTTCATCGTGATCCTCGCGCAGCCGCTCGGAGTCAGCGACTTCACCCAGGGCGCATGGCCCCTGATCGTCGTCCTCCCGCTGTTCGCCCTTCCCGTCGGCTTCGCGCTCATCATCGCTCTGCTCATCATGAATTTCGTCCGAAAGGGCCGGGCCAACAGGGCCCGATGACGTGGCCGAGACCTCCGCACAACGCGCACTGGCGGTCTCGTTGAGCGCGCTCACCGACACCGAGCTCGGCCGTCTCTTCGACGAGCGGCAGATCTCGCCCTCGAGCACCTGGCGCGACATGTTCGACGCTGCGGAAGCCCTACTCGAGCCGGCCTCGGTCGCCCGCGGCCTTCCCGCCCTCTCCCGCGACGAGGCCGAGGCGCTCGTGGCCGCCGTCGACGGCGAGGCCGCGACCGGCCGCGTGCGCGCCGACCTCGCATCCCGGGCCCTCGTCGACGACGCGGGCGCCCCCTTCCCCACGGTCGCCGATGCCGTGCGCGAGGCCCGTCCCGACGGTCTCGCCGGGCCGCGCACCGCCGCGCGCGAACCGGGTGCCGCCGAGTCCGCGGCATCCGTCGCCGCTGCCTCCGAGGCCGCCTTCACCAACGCCGCCTCGGTCGCCGACGTGCTCCTGCAGACCCTCGGGTCCCCGCTCGGGCGCATCGGATCGGGTTCGCTGGGCGCGACCGAACGCCGCCGCCTGGTCGATGCGGGAGCCGTGGAGACCCCCGCCGACGCCGATCTGCTGGTCGGACTCGCCGCCTCGGTGGGGCTGCTCGGAGCGAACGACCGTGCCTGGCTCGTCTCGCCCGCCGGTCGCGAGTGGCTCAAGCTGCCGACGCTCGAGCGGTGGCAGCAGACCGCCGTGGCTCTGCGCGACGCCCTCCCCCGTGCCTACCGCTCCGAGAACGGCGGGTGGATCCCCCTGCACCTCTGGGCCGGCGCGACCCCCTTCGACCCCGAGGCACCCGAGCGCGCGGCGCTGTGGACCGAACGCCTGACCCGGTGGGGACTCACGGATGCCGCGGGCCGCATCACCCCGTGGGCTCAGCCCCTCGCCGAGGGCGGCGACGTCGACACCTCCGCGCTGCGCGAACTGCTCCCGCCCGAGGTCGACCGCGTGTACCTGCAGAACGACCTCACCGCCATCGCCCCGGGCCCCCTCGCTCCCCACCTCGACGTGCGCCTGCGGTCGATGGCCACGCGCGAGTCGCGCGCCCAGGCCTCGAGCTACCGCTTCAGCGCCGCGACGATCGGTGCCGCGATCACCGCGGGCGAGACCGCTGACTCGTTGCGCGAGTTCCTCTCGGGCATCTCGTTGACGGGCCTCCCCCAGCCGCTCGCGTACGTCATCGAGCGCACCGCGGCGGAGCACGGCCGCGTGCGCGTGATGACCGAGGCGGCCTCGTCGCTCACGCGGGTCATCACCGACGACGAGACGCTGCTGCGCTCGATGGAGATCGACCAGTCGCTGCGCTCGATCGCACTCACCCGCACCGACGACGCCCTCGAGTCGCACGTGTCGGCCGACGTGGTGTTCTGGGCCCTGACCGACGCGCACTACCCCGCCGTCGCGGTCGACGAGCAGGGCCGACCGCGGGCCCTCGAGCGCGCGAAGCTCGCCACCGAGCAGACTCCCGGCGCGGATGCCGATGAGACCTACGCTCCGCTGATCGCCCGTCTGCGCGCCGGGGCCGAGGACTCGGATGCCGCGTGGCTCGAACGCGAGCTGGATCAGGCCGTGCGCGCTCGCGCGGTGATCGACGTGACCGTGCGCCTGCCCGACGGCACCGCGCGCGTGTTCCGCCTCGAGGCGACGGGCCTGGGCGGCGGACGCCTCCGCGGACGCGACCGCGGCGCCGACGTCGAACGCACCCTGCCGCTGTCGCACATCGACGGCGTCGCTCCCGTCGCGTGACGCCGCGCGGCGTGCGCGGTCGGCCCGGTGTCGCCCGACCCCGGTAGGATCGAACGTTATGGCTGACGGTCCTCTCATCGTGCAAAGCGACCGCACCGTGCTCCTCGAGGTGGCTCACCCTCAGGCGGAAACGGCGCGGCACGAGCTGGCGGTGTTCGCCGAACTCGAACGCGCGCCCGAGCACATCCACACCTACCGCATCACGCGCCTAGGACTGTGGAACGCCCGCGCCGCCGGCCACGACGCCGACGCGATGCTCGCGACCCTCGACACCTGGTCGCGCTTCCCGGTGCCCGCCTCGGTCAGCACCGACATCCGCGAGACCGTCAACAGGTACGGCCGCCTCGTGATCGAACGCAACGACGAGGGTGCGCTCGTGCTCCGGTCGACGGATGCCGCGGTGCTCAGCGAGGTCTCGCGCAACAAGCGCATCGCTCCTCTGCTGATCGGGCACCCCAGCCCCGACACCTTCCTCGTCGACGCCTGGGCGCGCGGTCACATCAAGCAGGAACTGCTCAAGATCGGCTGGCCCGCCGAAGACCTCGCGGGCTACACCCCTGGCACGCCCCACCCGATCGATCTCGCCGAAGACGGCTGGAGCCTGCGCCCCTACCAACGCCAGGCGGTCGAGTCGTTCTCCGAGGGCGGGTCCGGCGTCGTCGTGCTCCCCTGCGGCGCGGGCAAGACGCTCGTGGGCGCCGGGGCCATGGCCGACACGCGCACGACCACGCTGATCCTGGTGACCAACACCGTCAGCGCGCGCCAGTGGCGCGACGAGTTGCTGCGGCGCACCAGTCTGACGCCCGAGGAGATCGGCGAGTACTCCGGCCAGGTCAAGGAGATCAAGCCGGTCACCATCGCGACCTACCAGATCCTCACCGCCAAGCGCGGCGGAAAGTACGCCCACCTCGCGCTGCTCGATGCGCTCGACTGGGGCCTCGTCCTGTACGACGAGGTGCACCTGCTGCCCGCACCGGTGTTCAAGCTCACCGCCGACCTGCAGGCGCGCCGACGGCTCGGCCTCACCGCGACGCTCGTGCGCGAAGACGGTCGCGAAGGCGACGTGTTCAGCCTCATCGGCCCCAAGCGGTTCGACGCGCCGTGGAAGGAGATCGAGGCCCAGGGCTTCATCTCCCCCGCCGCCTGCTACGAGGTGCGCATCGACCTCCCCGCCGACGAACGGCTCGAATACGCCGCCGCCGCCGACGAGGACCGCTATCGCCTCGCCGCCACGGCACCCGCGAAGATCGAGGTCGCGCGTCGGCTCGTGCAGCGGCATCCGGGTGAGCGTGTGCTCGTGATCGGTCAGTACCTCGATCAGATCGACGAGCTGGCGCAGGCCCTCGGTGCTCCGCAGATCACCGGCGCGACCCCGATCCCCGAGCGCGAGGAGCTGTTCCAGGGCTTCCGCGACGGCAGCATCCCGCTGCTGGTGGTCTCGAAGGTCGCGAACTTCTCGGTCGACCTGCCCGAGGCCTCCGTCGCCATCCAGGTGTCGGGGTCGTTCGGCTCGCGTCAAGAAGAGGCGCAGCGCCTCGGTCGACTGCTGCGCCCCAAGCAGTCGAACCACACCGCGAGCTTCTACACGCTCATCGCCCGCGACACGGTCGACCAGGATTTCGCGCAGAACCGCCAGCGCTTCCTCGCCGAGCAGGGATACGCGTACACGATCCTCGACGCCGACGGAATCGACGCCGCAGCCGCCTGAGACATACCAGGGTGCGGCTTTCCGAGCCATATCCAGCACTTTGCTGGGTGGGATCACGATAATGAGGGCATGACAGCTCCTCGCATCCTCGTCGTCGACGACGAACCGAACATCCGCGACCTGCTCATCACGAGCCTGCGCTTCGCCGGTTTCCAGGTGCGAGCCGTGGCCAACGGCGCGCAGACGATCTCGGCCGTGCTCGAAGAAGAACCCGACCTCATCGTGCTCGACGTGATGCTGCCCGACATGAACGGCTTCAGCGTCACCAAGCGGCTCCGGGGCGCCGGCTACACCGCGCCGATCCTCTTCCTCACCGCCAAGGACGAAACGGAAGACAAGATCATGGGCCTGAACGCGGGAGGCGACGACTACGTCACCAAGCCGTTCAGCCTCGACGAGATCGTCGCCCGCATCCAGGCGATCCTGCGCCGCACGATGCAGGCCGACGAGGAGTCGATCATCCGCACGGGTGAGCTGACGATGGACCAGGACACGCACGACGTCAGCGTCGGCGACGTCTCGATCGACCTGAGCCCCACCGAGTTCAAGCTGCTGCGCTACCTCATGCTGAACCCCAACCGCGTGCTGTCGAAGGCCCAGATCCTCGACCACGTGTGGGAGTACGACTTCAACGGCGACGCGGGCATCGTCGAGAGCTACATCTCGTATCTGCGTCGCAAGATCGATCCGCATTCCTCGGAGCCGCTCATCCAGACCAAGCGCGGCTTCGGCTACATGCTGAAGTCGGGCAAGACCGCCTGAGCGGAAGGCATCGCCCCCTGTCGCACTCCGACGATTCCCTCACGCGCTGGTGGCGCGGCCTGAGTCTGCGCACCAAGGTCACCGGCGTCACCGTCGCGCTCCTCGCCATCGGCCTGTTCACCGCGGGCATCGGCACGATGGTGTTCCTGCGCACGACCCTGGTGAACAACCTCGACGAGCAGCTCGCGCAACAGGCGGCGGGAAGCATCGCCAACAGCATCTTCACCACGGCGTCGGTCGACGGGCAGACGGTGTTCTCGCAGGTCGACAACGCCCCGCAGATCGGTTCGATGGTCGTCGTCTACGGCCCCGACGGCCAGCGCGAGGCCTTCTACAACGGGACCGCATCGACGTCGCTGCCCGACATCCCGCAGACCTTCACGCTCGAGCAGACCTACCTGCAGATCGACAAACGGATCGAGCTCGAAGACCCCACCTCGGGGCAGCACTTCCTCGCGCGCGTCGGGGTGCTGCAGCCGCAGGGCAATCCCGGCGTCTACACGCAGATGGTCATCCAACCCCTCGCGCCGACCGATCGGATCGTGGCGGCCTACCTGGGCATCTACGCGTTCGTCGCCCTGCTCATCCTCATCGCGACCGCGTTGCTGACGCGTCTGCTGGTCACCCTCGCGTTCCGCAACCTGCGCCAGGTCGAGACGACCGCGATGGACATCGCCGCCGGTGACTTCAGCCAGCGCCTCACCGACATCGTGCCCGACACCGAGGTGGGTCGACTCAAGACCGCGATCAACGCGATGCTCGCCCGCATCGACGGCGCCATCGGCCAGCGCGACGCGACGGTCCGCCAGATGCGCCGGTTCATCGGCGACGCCAGTCACGAACTGCGCACGCCGCTGGTCACCATGCGCGGCTACGCCGAGCTGTACCGCATGGGGGCGATCCGCTCCGACGAAGACGTGGCCCAGTCGATGGAGCGCATCGAGAAGGAGGCGATCCGCATGGGCGCCCTCGTGGAAGACCTGCTGGCCCTCGCCCGCCTCGACGAGCGTCGCGACGTCTCCATCACCGAGCTCGACCTGCGCCCCATCGCGCGCGACGCCGCCCTCGACCTGCGCGTCACCTCTCCGCAGCGCGAGGTGACGGTCGACGACACGACCTCTCGAGGCGAGTTGGTGCTGCCGACCATCACCCTCGATCCGCTGCTCGATGCCGGCGGTCGCCCCTCGACCGCGGCCAGCCGTCGCCGCGCGGCGCCCCCGACCTCGGCGATGGCGATCGCGGGCGCGACGCTCTCGCGCCTCCGCCGCCGGTCCAAGGACGCGTCCGACCCGGCGACGAACACGGGAGAGACCCCCGCGGCCGCGCCCGGTGCGGGTCTGCTGCGCGCGACCCCGCGTCTGGCCCCCATCGTGCTGGGCGACGAGAACAAGGTGCGCCAGGTGGTCGCGAACCTCCTCGGCAATGCCCGCCGGTTCACCGCCGACGACTCCCCCATCGGCCTGCGTGTGGGGGTGGATGCCGAGAGCGACATGGGGTGGATCGAGATCATCGATCACGGCGAGGGCGTTCCCGAGCAGATCCGCGAGCAGATCTTCCAGCGCTTCTGGCGCGCCGACACCTCGCGCACGCGCGAGACCGGAGGCTCGGGGCTCGGCCTGTCGATCGTCGCGTCGATCGTCGACCTGCTGCACGGCACGGTCGAGGTCGTCGACACCCCCGGCGGGGGTGCGACCTTCCGCGTCTCGCTCCCCCTCGCCGACCGACGCGACGTCGAGGAGCACGCGCTGATCGAGACGCAGCCCCTCGAGCGTCTCCCCGAGGACTACCGGCCCGATCCCGACGCCTGACTCCCGACGCGCTCTCAGCGCCAGGTCCGGCTGAGCAGATCCGCAGCGCCCCGATACCTGGCGAGCCGAGCTCCGGGTGAACCGCAGCCAGGGAGCGGACTTCTCCGTCGGCCCACGGCACGAGGTCGGTGGCCTCCATGCCCGGTCGACTCCCGGCGGATCCGGCCCGGCAACGAAGAACGCCCCCTCCCGGAGGAGGGGGCGTTCTCAGGCGTCAGCGTGGATCAGAAGTCCATGCCACCGGTCGGGTCGCCCGCGGGAGCGGCGGCCTTCTCGGGCTTGTCGGCGACGACGACCTCGGTCGTGAGGAACAGACCTGCGATCGACGCGGCGTTCTGAAGCGCCGAGCGGGTCACCTTGGCCGGGTCGATGATGCCCTGTGCGAACAGGTCACCGTACTCACCGGTCGCGGCGTTGAGGCCGTGGCCCACGGGGAGCTCGGCGACCTTGTTCGCCACGACACCGGGCTCGAGACCGGCGTTGAGCGCGATCTGCTTGAGCGGGGCCTCGATGGCGACGCGAACGATGTTGGCACCCGTGGCCTCGTCACCGACGAGGTTCAGGTTGCCGAGAGCGTTCTTGCCGGCCTGGATGAGCGCGACGCCACCACCGGCGACGACCCCCTCTTCCACAGCGGCCTTGGCGTTGCGCACGGCGTCTTCGATGCGGTGCTTGCGCTCCTTGAGCTCGACCTCGGTCGCGGCTCCGGCCTTGATGACGGCGACGCCACCGGCGAGCTTCGCGAGGCGCTCCTGGAGCTTCTCGCGGTCGTAGTCGCTGTCGGTGTTCTCGATCTCGCGGCGGATCTGGGTCACGCGACCCTCGATCAGCTCCGACTCACCGGCACCCTCGACGATCGTGGTCTCGTCCTTGGTGATGATGACCTTGCGGGCACGGCCGAGCAGGTCGACGGTCGCGTTCTCGAGCTTGAGGCCCACCTCTTCGGTGATGACCTGGCCGCCGGTGAGGATCGCGATGTCCTGCAGCTGCGCCTTGCGACGGTCGCCGAAGCCGGGAGCCTTGACGGCGACCGACTTGAAGATGCCGCGGATCTTGTTGAGCACGAGCGTCGCGAGGGCTTCGCCCTCGACGTCCTCGGCGATGATGAGGAGCTCCTTGCCCTCCTGGATCACCTTGTCGACGATCGGCAGAAGGTCCTTGATGTTGGAGATCTTCTGGTTCGCGATCAGGATGTACGGGTCTTCGAAGACCGCTTCCTGACGCTCGGGGTCGGTGACGAAGTAGGGGTTGATGTACCCCTTGTCGAAGCGCATGCCCTCGGTGAGCTCGAGCTCGGTGCCGAAGGTGTTCGACTCCTCGACGGTGACGACGCCTTCCTTGCCCACCTTGTCGATGGCCTCGGCGATGAGCTCGCCGATCGCGGGGTCGGCGGCGGAGATCGACGCGGTGGCGGCGATCTGCTCCTTGGACTCGACCTCCTTGGCGGAGGCGAGCAGCTCGTCGGTGACGGCCTTGACGGCCTTCTCGATGCCCTTCTTGAGCGAGATGGGGTCGGCGCCGGCCGCGACGTTGCGCAGGCCCTCGCGCACGAGCGCCTGGGCGAGAACGGTGGCGGTGGTGGTGCCGTCACCCGCGACGTCGTCGGTCTTCTTGGCGACCTCCTTGACCAGCTCGGCGCCGATCTTCTCGTACGGGTCGTCGAGCTCGATCTCCTTGGCGATCGAGACGCCGTCGTTCGTGATCGTGGGGGCGCCCCACTTCTTCTCGAGCACGACGTTGCGACCGCGGGGGCCCAGGGTCACCTTGACGGCGTCGGCCAGCGTGTTGAGGCCGCGCTCGAGACCGCGTCGGGCCTCTTCGTCGAAAGCGATGATCTTTGCCATAAGTGTGTCGTCCCTCCCGGACGGGTGACTTCCAGATTTGGCACTCGACGAATGCGAGTGCTAATTCATTCTGGCACTCGCCCCTGGGGAGTGCAAGCCACCGGACCCCCGTGGAACGACGAACGCCGTGGCATCCGGAGTGCGGATGCCACGGCGTTCGATGCAGCGGTCAGGCCAGGCGCACGGACTCCGCCTGCGGGCCCTTCTGCCCGTTGCCGACGGTGAATTCGACGGCCTGTCCCTCCTCGAGGACGCGGAAGCCCGACATCTCGATGCTCGAGTAATGGACGAAGACGTCCTGCCCGTCAGCGACGGTGATGAAGCCGAAGCCCTTCTCGGCGTTGAACCATTTGACAGTGCCCTGGGTCATGCGAATCTCCTGTTGCTGTACGACGAGGTCATCGTAAGCACGCCGGCTACCGCCGCGAGGGGGTTCGCGGGCATTGTTGACGCGCGTGCCCCCAAGTTGTTACGCCGCGGAAACACGCGGCTCGCGGGGGCTCGCTCGCAGCGATCAGCCCGTGGGTGCGGGCGTGGCGCCGCCGGCCCGGTCGAGGCCGATCACGACGATGAGACGCTTGACCGCGCTCTCGTCGTCGGGGGTGCCGGGGTCGTCGGCCGGCTGCAGGAAGTCGCTCTGGGCGGTCTGCGCTCCGCCGATGGTCTGGGCGAGCCCCTCCGCCGCGGCGGCGTCGGCCTCGCCCTTGTAGTAGACGGTGGTGGTGGCGAAGTCGGTGGTGTCGGAGTTGCCCGTCTCGACGTCGTCGCCCGACCATCCGGCGGCGACGATCTGCTCGCGCAGCGACGCGGCCAGACCGTCCTGCGGGGTGCCGTTGAGCACGACGACCGTGTACGAGGTGTCGATCACCGACGGCGTGGTGGGCTCGGCGGAGATGACGGGCGCGGGGGCGTCGGCGTCGCCGAACGACAGGCGTCCCGACAGGACGAGCGTGGCGAAGACGCCCGCGATGATCAGCACGAGGGTGGCGATGGCCGCCCACAGGAACACGATCCAGCCGCGCGAACGCGGACTCTCGGCGCGGTGCGCCCCGACGCGGCCGGAGGCGTCCGGCAGGTCGTCGAAGCGATCCCGCGGGAAGGTCGATCTGGCCATTCGACGATGCTACCGGTCGGAGTTTTCGGGTCTTCTCAGCGAGACGCGGTACGCCCGAGGCGTGCCCGGTGGCGGTCCGCGGCCTCATCGCGACGGCGGCGCAGACGACGCACCAGCATCGGGTCGTGGGCGAGAGCCTCGGGGGTGTCGATGAGACGACCGAGCAGTTGGTAGTACCGCGCGGGCGTCAGGTCGAATTCCGCGCGGATCGCCTCCTCCTTCGCACCCGCGTGGCGTCTCCACTCACCCTCGAAGGCGAGGAACGCGAGATCACGGTCGGTCAGAGGCACGCCTCGACGTTACTGCGGGGCGCCCTGCGATCCCGGATGCCACGCCACCCACGCCCCGAGCGGATCGACCTCCGCGACGACGTCGCCGTCGAGGGCGAGGGCGAAGCCGCCGCGGGTGACACGCGGGGGCTGCGACCAGGCATCGTGAAGCCCGGGGTCGTCGAGGGTGATCCACCGCCCGGCGGCGCGGGCCGCGGCGATCACCTCCCCGCGATGGGCTCGCGGAACGTGGGCGAGCACCCCGGGCGTCGTCACGACGAGCGTGGCATCGCGCGGAGCCCGAGCGGCGAGCGCGGGCAGCGCCGCGGCCCCGTCGCCGGCGACGAGCAGGGGCGGGTCGGCCGCGGCGACGTCCAGCGCTCCCACGATGCGCTCTCGACGCCCCTCCTCCCCTGGCCACACGAGGCCGGTCAGCCAGGCGCGGTCGCCGTCGTCGCGCGCGTCGAGGGGGTTCAGGTCGATGCCCGCGCGCCACACGATCTGCGGCATCCGTAGGTCGGGCGAGCCCGTCAGCTCGCTCTCGAGCGTGACGGTGCCCGCACCATCGGTCGGATCCAGGGCGATCGTCTCGGAACCCCGGCGGTAGCGGTACGCGTAGCGGTCGGGGTAGAGGCACAGACCCGCGCTCGCCCCCACCTCCAGCAACGCGATCGGGCCGTCGATGAGCGAGAGCGCGGGGAGCAGAGCAGCGCACCGCAGCGGCTCGTTCGTCTGCACGCTGCGCCGCGCGCATTCGGCCGCCACCTCGTCGGCGTTCGCGACGACCCACCGCGCCCACGCGTCGACGTCGTCGAGGGGCGCTCCGAGAAGACGCAGTACCGCGAAGACGAGCGGCGGTTGCCGGCGCGTCTCGGGGATCCGCGCCAGAGCGGACGCGACCGCGGGGTCGTCGACGACCCGCTGCGCCCACGCCTCGTAGACCGCCGAGCGGCCGGGGGCCTCGTCTCGCGCGAAGCGCCCGTAGCGGGCGACGGTCGTCGTCACGGCATCCGGATCCACTCCCCGATCATCCCAGCTCGACCCGATCGCCCGCGCCCAGGGGAGAATGGAGGAGACGAAGGAGAGAACCCCATGACCTACGCCGTCGACAAGTCCGACGACCAGTGGCGCGCCGAGCTCAGCCCCGAGCAGTACGCCGTGCTGCGCCAGGCGGGCACCGAGCGCGCCTGGACCGGTGAGCTGCTCGACGAGAGCCGCGCCGGTTTCTACACCTGTGCCGCGTGCGGCAACGAGCTGTTCCAGAGCGGCACCAAGTTCGACTCGCACTGCGGATGGCCGAGCTTCTACGAGTCGGTGCGCCCCGAGGCCGTCGAGCTCATCGACGACAACAGCCACGGCATGCAGCGCACCGAGGTCCGCTGCGCGAACTGCGGCTCGCACCTGGGCCACGTCTTCCCCGACGGGTTCGGCACGCCCACCGGCGACCGCTACTGCATGAACTCGCTCTCGCTGAACTTCACCCCCGCCGACTCCCCCACCGACACCCCCGCTGACGGAGCATGAGCGCGCTCGAAGCCATGCGCGACCGCCGGTCGTGGTCGAAAGTCACCGACCTCGCCCCGACCGGACCCGAGCTCGAGGCGTTCGTCGCCGCGGCAGGTCGCGTCGCCGACCACAAGACCCTGCGGCCCTGGCGCCTCATCGAGATCCGGGGAACCGACCGCGACGTGCTCGCGCGCGCGCTCAACAAGGCCGACGGCAAGAAGGGGCTCTCGTCGAAGCCCCGCCGCGCCCCGCTGATCATCGCGGTCGTCGCCGATCTCAGCTCGAAGAAGATCCCCGCGTGGGAGCAGGAGGCCGTGGCATCCGGAGTCGCCCACATGCTGAGCCTCGTGCTCGACGAGGCGGGCTTCGGCGTGTTCTGGCGCACCGACGACAACACCCGCAGCAAGGTGCTCGCCAAAGCGCACGGTCTCGCCAAGGGCGAGGTGCTGCTGGGGTGGCTCTACGTCGGGGGCAAGCCGCAGCGCTCGCGCCCCGTGCGCCGCAAGACGGTGGATGCCGCGAAGCACCTCTCGCGCATGCCCGGAGGCAAGAAGCGTCGAACGCTCGACGAGACCCGCCTCTGAGGTGATCCCCACGACGCCGTCGGCTCCGGCCGGCGGCGTCGTCGTGTGCGCCGGGACCGATCAGGTGCGTCGACGCCGCCGCCACGGCACGGCCGCCACCACGACACCCGCGATCGCGACGACCGCCGCGAGCAGGGCGACCGGGGTCGAGGGGGCGGCGGGCGCGGGCCAGAGGGCGTCGAGCAGCACCGAGGTCGACAGCAGGCCGACGACGGATCCGAGTCCGAGCAGCAGCACGCCGGTGCGGCGCACGACCACCGCCGACAAGAAGATGTAGACGACCCCGACCGCCCCTCCCACGTAGAGCCACGGCGCGGTGGGGATCGCGCGCGGCGCCCCGACGACGCCGACGTGGACGAGGGCGGCGATCACCAGCACGACCGTTCCGCCGATGAAGTTCACCAGGGTCGCCGTCAGCGGGCTCGCCACGCGCACGCGCAGGCGGCCGTTCGTCCCCTGCTGCCAGGCGACGCCGGCACCGGCGACCGCGGGGACGATCAGCATCCACAGCGGCACGCCGCCGAGGGCGTCTCCCGACAGGCACACCACGACGCCGGCGATCGCGAGGACGGCGCCGACCACGCGGCGCACGGTCACCGGCACGACACCGGCCGGGCCGAAGCCGACGCGATCGAGCACGAGACCGCCCGTGGTCTGACCGGCGACGAAGCCGACCGTGAACAGGGCGACGCCGATGGTGGCGACCGTGAGGCCCTGGCTGGCGACGGTGAACGCCCCCGCGAGCCCGCCGAGCAGCATCCACGGCGGCACGGAACGCGACCGGATGCCGGCGACCAGTCGCCCGAAACCGCGGCGCCCTTCCGGCACGATCAGCGACAGGGCGATGAGGATGACCAGGCCCGAGCTGAACGAGATCGCCGCCGCGACGATGCCGTCGCCGACCTCGGCGCCGAGCGAACCGTTGATGCGCGCCTGCAGGGCCGTGAGGGCGCCGATGAGCACCGCTCCGGCGACGGCGATGCCGACCGATCCGCGCTCCGACACCGCTCTCCCTCCGCGCTCCCGCTCGGGAGCCATCGTCGATCGTACGGGCCGGGGCGGGCCCCGCAGGGCCGCCTCGGCGCCCATCGCTCCGCGGCGGTGTCGCCCGCAGGGCCGATCATGCGTCAGGCTTTGCTCGTGACACAGCTGCACTCCGGATCCCACGACGTCGCGCGGATCCTCTCCTCCCTCACCGACGCGCAGGCCGAACGCGAGTTCCTCGCGGGCGCCGAACTGCACCTCCCGCGCCTGCACGAGCTGTTCGTGCGCCTGTACGGCGACCGCCCCGACGGCTTCGAGCGCCTCGCGTCGATCGTCGATCTGGCGCGACGCTCGTGGGTCTCGCGACCGCGTGCGCTCAAGGCGCTCGATCGCGAACGTGCGAGCGACCCCGACTGGTTCGAGAACGAGCGCATGCTCGGAGGGGTCTGCTACGTCGATCGCTACGCGGGCGGGCTCAGCGGCATCCGGGATTCGATCCCGTACTTCCGCGAACTCGGCTTGACCTACCTGCACCTCATGCCGCTGTTCGACAGTCCCGAAGGCAACAGCGACGGCGGCTACGCCGTGTCGAGCTACCGCCGCGTGAACCCGAAGCTCGGCACGATGGAAGAGCTCGCCGAGCTGGCCGCCGACCTGCGGCGGGCGGGCATCTCGCTCGTCGTCGACTTCATCTTCAACCACACCAGCAACGAGCACGAGTGGGCGCAGAAGGCCATCGCGGGCGAGGCGGGGTACGAGGACTTCTACCTGATCTTCCCCGACCGCGAGATGCCCGACGCCTACGAGCGGACGACGCGCGAGATCTTCCCCGACGACCACCCCGGCTCTTTCGTACAGCTCGACGACGGCCGCTGGATCTGGGCGACGTTCTACCACTTCCAGTGGGATCTCAACTACGCCAACCCGGCCGTCTTCGAGGCGATGGCCGGCGAGATGCTCTTCCTCGCCAACCAGGGCGTGGAGATCCTGCGGATGGATGCCGTGGCCTTCATCTGGAAGCAGCTCGGCACGGCCTGCGAGTCTCTCCCCGAGGCGCACCTGCTGCTGCAGGCGTTCAACGCGGTGCTGCGCATGGCCGCCCCGGGCATGTTGTTCAAATCCGAGGCGATCGTGCACCCCGACGAGGTGGTGTCGTACATCTCGCCCGACGAATGCCAGATCTCGTACAACCCGCTGCAGATGGCGCTGACCTGGGAGGCGCTCGCCACCCGTGACGGCCGTCTGCTGCAGCAGGCGCTCGAACGCCGCCACGCCCTGCCGGCGGGCACCGCGTGGGTGAACTACGTGCGCAGTCACGACGACATCGGCTGGACCTTCGCCGACGAGGATGCCGCCGAGCTCGGCATCGACGGGTACCCGCATCGCCGCTTCCTCAACGACTTCTACGTGGGCCGGGCCGAGGGCTCCTTCGCCCGCGGCGTGCCGTTCCAGGAGAACCCGCGCACCGGCGACGCCCGGGTGACCGGCACCACGGCCTCGCTCGCGGGCATCGAGGCCGGCGACGCGGGAGGGGAGGACCGCGTGATCCTCGCGCACGCGCTCGCCCTGTCGACGGGCGGAATCCCGCTGCTCTACCTGGGCGACGAGGTCGCACAGCTCAACGACTACTCCTACGCCGAGCGCGCGGAAGAGGCCGGCGACAGCCGCTGGGTGCACCGACCGCACCGCCCCGCCGAGAGGTACGCGGAGCGGACGGATGCCGACACCGTCGCCGGTCGCGTGTACGCGCGCCTCACGCGGTTGACCGAGGTGCGCCGGTCGACGCCGGAATTCGCGGGCAACGAGCTCGTCGCGTTCGACACGCACGTGGCATCCGTCGTCGCCTTCCTGCGCCCGGGCGACGTCGGCTTCGCGGTGCTCGTGCTGGCGAACGTCGCCGACTCCCCCGCCGAGATCGACGCCGTCACGCTGTCGGGGCTCGCGCCCGAGGCGCTCGATCTGGTCGCGGTGCACCCCGTGTGGCTCGGTGCGGGTCTCACGCTCGCCCCGCACGGCGTGCGATGGCTGCGCGTGCGCCTGCGCTGACGGATTCACGTGGGATCCGACGAACCCCCTCCGGGCACCCACCCGCGGCACGTGCTCGCGTTCGTGGCCGGTGTCGTCGCGCTCTCGACCGCCGTGTGGGCCCCCGCCGGCCTGCTCGGCGCCCTGGTGATGCTGGTGGTCGGCGTCGCGGCGTTGATGTTCGCCTGGGAGGCGGGTACGCGGCCGGGTCCGCTGCGCTGGGCGGGCATCGCGGGCGCCCTTCTGGCCGGCCTCGTGACGGTGTCGTCGGGGTTCCTCTTCCTCGTCGCGCTCGCACGGACGTTCTCGTGACGCGGTAGCACGAACCGGCCCGACGGCACACCCCGGTCCGCACGGGAGGCGCTCGCCTAGCGTCGAGCCATGAACCACCAGCAACTCTCGGCACTGACCATCTCGCGCGCGAAGGAGAACGTCGACGCCGGCGGCAAGCCGTTCGCGTGCCTCATCGTCAAGGACGGCGAGATCGTCGTCGAAGCCGTCAACCACGTCGCCCAGGAGGGCGACCCGACGGCGCACGCCGAGATCCGCGCCATCCGCGCCGCCGCCGAGAAGGGGATCAGCGACCTCTCGGGCCACGACATGTATGTCACGGCCTACCCCTGCCCCATGTGCCTGGGGGCCGTCTACTACGCGCAGCCGGACCGGCTCTTCTTCGCCGTCACCCGCGAAGAAGAGGGCGAGCACTACGAGGACGGCAACCGTCTCATGACGCTCGCCACCTTCTACGACGAGTATGCGAAGCCCGTGTCGGAGCGCGCACTCGAGAGCGAGCAGGTCGCGGTCGACGACGCGACGGCGCCGTTCCGGGAGTGGACGGCTCGGCACGCGTCGTAGGCGGGCGCGGAAGCGCCTGAGCCCGCGGCATCCGGGACGGACGTCTGGAGAGAGGTGCCGGCTACAGGACTTGAACCTGCAACCCCCGTATTACAAGTACGGTGCGCTACCAATTGCGCCAAGCCGGCGTGAGACGCAGAGCATCTCGATCGACGAGTCTAGAACGGCGGACGCGCCGTTCCTGACGGGTCAGGAGCGGTGCGTCCCGCTCTCGCGGTCCCACTCGAGCGACTTCCACTGCAGGAACGAGCACAGGTTGCCCGCGACCACGAGTTCGGCGGCGAGGCTGGCCATCTCGTGCGGGGTCAGCGTCAGATCATCGGGACGCGAGGTGAGCGTCGCCTCCCAGAGGGGCTCGTCGTAGCCCGTCGGCTGCATGTAGATCGACGCCTTGGCGTTCATCAGGTTCATCACCACGAGGCCGGTGTCCTGGCTGTCGGCGTCTTCTTGCTCGACGACCTTGAGCTGACCCGCGAACAAATGACCCTGCTCGCGGAACTCCGCCACCCACGCATTCAGCTGATCACGGGACCGCCGCGGCGGGGAGTCCTCGAGCTCATCGTTCATACGTACAGAATCCCATACGTCCACGTCTTTGGGAGGGATCTGTCAGCCCGCCGGGGCCGCTGACGGCGTTGCCGACGGAGTCGGCGTCGCCGTCGAGTAGTACGCGTTGCTGTCGACCGTGAGCACGAACTGCGCGAACTCCTTCGGGTCGTCCATGTTTCCGACGTACTCGGTGCCGTTCACCAGCACGGTGGGCGTGGCGGTCAGCGCCTGGCCGTCGGTTCCGGGCAGGCCTTTGATGGCACGGTCGGTCGCCGCCTTGGCCCACGCGGTGTAGGTCTCGTCTTCGATGCACTCGCGCACCGTGGCGATGTCGCTCACGCCCGCGCCCTGCGCCATGTCGGCCAGCTGCTGGTCGCTGTAGCCGTCGGAGTCGACCGCGGGCTGATTGGTGAGCAGCTCGTGGTTGAAGGCGAAGAAGCGGTCCGACGAGTGCGTGGCCACGCACGCGGCGGCGCCGGCGGCGCGCAGGCTGTACTTGGTGCCGTTCGACTTCGAGGTGAGCATCGCGACCGGGTAGTACGTCAGCGTCGCGGCCTTGTCGGTGACCCACTTCGACAGCTGCCCGGCGTTGGCCGTCTGGAACTCGCGCGCCTCGGTCGACATGTAGTCGACGTACACGCGGATGTCGACGGGGGCGGCGGTGCCGGTGGGCTCGGGGGTCGCCGCCGCGGAGGGCTCGGCGGTGGGCGCGGCCTGCGCCGACATGCTCGCGGCGCTGCCGTCGACGGTCTGGTCGGCGAGGGGGTCTTCGACCGCCGAGGCGCTCGTGACGACGAAGCCGTCTTCGTTCGCCGCATCGGGGAGGGCCTGCGACCGCGCCTCGCGCGAGTTGAGGGCCAGCGAGACTCCGACCGCGCCGACGGCGATGACCGCGACGGCGCCGATGCCGATCAGCGAGCGACGGGCGATGCGCCACCGCGTCTGCTTCGCCTTGACCTGCTGCGCCTTCTCGCGCACCGCCTCGCGACGATCGCGTTCGGCGGGCACGTTCGGGGACTGGTCGTGGGACATGAAACCTTCCGGGCGCGGACGACGCCGCACGAAATCAGGGGGGCCGCGCGGGTGGGGCGACCGCCCATCGATGGTAGCCAGGCTGGCTGAGAAATGACCAGACACGTGCGATACTGACCCTGCGTCCAACGTCGGGCGCACGGGGTCGCCCCCGTTCATTCCATTCACTACGGATCGTCCGGCACGTACCTGCCGGTGAAGGAGAAGAAAACATGGCGTCCGTCACCTTCGACAACGCAACCCGTCTGTACCCGGGCGGAACCCGCCCCGCGGTCGACAAGCTCAACCTCGACGTCGCAGACGGCGAGTTCCTCGTTCTCGTCGGCCCCTCCGGCTGCGGCAAGTCCACGTCGCTGCGCATGCTCGCCGGCCTCGAAGAGGTCAACTCCGGCCGCATCCTCATCGGCGACCGCGACGTCACCGACGTCCCGCCCAAGGACCGCGACATCGCGATGGTCTTCCAGAACTACGCGCTGTACCCGCACATGACCGTGGCCGAGAACATGGGCTTCGCGCTCAAGATCGCCGGCGTCGGCAAGGAAGAGCGCGCCGCCCGCGTGCTCGAGGCCGCCAAGCTGCTCGACCTCGAGCAGTACCTGACCCGCAAGCCCAAGGCCCTCTCGGGTGGTCAGCGTCAGCGCGTCGCCATGGGCCGCGCCATCGTCCGTCAGCCCCAGGTCTTCCTCATGGACGAGCCGCTGTCGAACCTCGACGCCAAGCTCCGCGTGCAGACGCGCACCCAGATCGCGTCGCTGCAGCGTCGCCTCGGCGTCACCACGGTCTACGTCACCCACGACCAGACCGAGGCGCTCACCATGGGCGACCGCATCGCCGTGCTCAAGGACGGCCTGCTCCAGCAGGTCGGCACCCCGCGCGACCTGTACGAGACCCCCAAGAACGTCTTCGTGGCCGGCTTCATCGGCTCGCCCGCGATGAACCTGTTCACGGCCGACCTGGCCGAGGGCGGCGTGCAGTTCGGCAACCTGGTCGTTCCCATCGAGGCCGACACCATCGGCAAGGCCAACGGCTCCGAGGTCACCATCGGCGTGCGCCCCGAAGACATCCAGGTCGCCCCGGCCGACGGCCGCGGCCTCACGGTCGTCGTCGACCTCGTCGAGGAGCTCGGCGCCGACGGCTACCTCTACGGCCACACCGAGATCAACGGCAAGCGCACCGACCTGGTCGCGCGCGTCGACGGTCGCCGTCACCCCAACGCGGGCGAGACGGTCGTGCTGGCCCCGGTCCCCGGACACATCCACGTGTTCGACCTCGAGTCGGGCGAGCGCCTGACCGACCGGGCCATCGCTTCGGCCTGACCCACGCACCGACGCGGCGCGTCCCCGATCCCGATCTTCTCGGGCGGGGGCGCGCCGCCTCATTTCCCGGAGGCATCCGTGTCCGAATCGCTCAGCATCACCGCCAGCACCGTCGACCCGGGGCTTCTGCAACTCCCCTGGTCGACCGGTCTCGCCGACTGGCCCAGCAGCCACATCGTCGCCCTGCCGAAGGGCATCTCGCGTCACCTCGTGCGCTTCGCCAACCTCTCGGGGCGGGTCGTCGCGATCAAAGAGACGACCGAGGAGATGGCCCGTCGCGAGTACGACATGCTCGGCAACCTCGATCGCCTCGACGCCCCGTGCGTCGACCGCGTCGCCGTCATCGCCGGGCGCACCGACGCCTCGGGTCGCCCGCTTCCCGCGGCGCTCGTGACGGCGCACCTGCGCTTCTCGCTCCCCTACCGCGCCCTGTTCACCCAGGTGCTGCGCCCCCACACCGCCACGCGTCTCGTCGACGCCCTCGCGGTGCTGCTCGTGCGTCTGCACAACGTCGGCTTCTACTGGGGCGACGTCTCGCTGTCGAACACGCTCTTCCGCCGTGACGCGGGCGAGTTCGCGGCCTACCTCGTCGACGCCGAGACGGGCGAGCTGCACGGCAACCGACTGACCCCCGGCCAGCGCGCCCACGACCTCGACATCGCGCGCATCAACATCGCGGGCGAGATCATGGACCTCGAAGCCGGCGGACGCCTCGAGGGCGGGGTCGACGCGGTCGCGGTCGCCGACGGCCTCGTGTCGTCGTACCACTCGCTGTGGGGCGCGCTCACCGACAAGGAGTCCTTCGGCGTCGACGAGTCGTGGCGCATCACCGAGCGCGTGCACCGTCTGAACGCCCTCGGCTTCGACATCGGCGAGATGTCGATCCGCACCGCGAGCGATGGCACCCGGGTGTCGATCCAGCCGAAGGTGGTGGATGCCGGTCACCACCAGCGTCGTCTGCTGCGGCTCACCGGACTCGACGTCGAAGAGAACCAGGCTCGTCGTCTGCTGAACGACCTCGACGAGTTCCGCGCCCGCGTCTCGCGTCTCGGCGCCGACGAGGAGATGGTCGCGCACGAGTGGCTCACCCGCGTGTTCGAGCCGATCGTCATGGCCATCCCCTGGGACCTGCGCGCCAAGCTGGAGCCCGCCGAGGTGTTCCACCAGGTACTCGAGCACCGCTGGTACATGTCGCAGGCGCGGGGCCGGTCGGTGCCGCTGGCCGAGGTGGTCAGCTCGTACATCGACGACGTGCTGCGTCACCGCCGCGACGAGGCCACCGTGATGGGGCCTCCCACCGACACGCTGTCGATCCCGACGGTGTCGGACGCCGACGCCCCGTCGACGGGCGAGGTGCCGACCACCGACACCGACCTGGTCGATTGGCGAGACCTGGTCTGACGGACCACGCACCGCAGAACGACCGGGGCCGCGGCATCCGGAAGCTGATCCGGATGCCGCGGCCTCGATGTTCCGCGGGTCAGTACCCGACGGTGAAACGCTCGCGCGAGTGCTTCGGGTTCTCGATCTCGTCGACGACGGCGACGGCGAAGTCCGCGCCGCCGATGAAGGAGTTGCCCTCGTCGTCGGTGACGAGCACGGCGCCGCCGTCACGGTACGAGCCGGTGCGCTCGCCCGGGGCCCAGGCGCCGAAGCCGCCCGCGGGGTGCACGTAGAACCAGTCGCGTCCGGTGTCGTCGGCCTCGAGGTCTTCGAGGATGCCGATGGCCTCGCGCGCCTCGGGCTTGTACTCCTCGGCGAAGCCGTCGGTGTCGATCAGGCGCGGCCCGCCCTCGGCGACGAGCGATCCGCCCGCCCCTCCGACGACCCCGATGCGCACGTTCTCCGGCAGGGCCGCGACGAGCTCGGCGACCGCGGGACGCAGTTTGCCCTCCATGTCGCCGCGCGGGGCGACGGCCGAGACGACCACGTCGACGCCCTCGAGCTCCGCCACCAGGCCGGGGACGTCGAGCACGGTGCCCTCGATGTAGGTGGCGCCCTCGACGCGCTCAGCGGGAACCGTGCGCGCGACCGAGACGACCGTGTGACCACGGCGGACGGCCTCGGTCACGATGTTGCTGCCGGCGTAGCCGGTGCCTCCAATGACGGCGATGCGGGGCATGGGCGTTCCTTTCGTGAGTCCAAGGGACGAGACCTCGTCCTCGACCCAGCGTGCCGTGATCTCACCGTGCGGGCAACGCGACCCGGGGTGTTCGGCGCGCTTTCGGAGGAGAATCCTCGGCGCGGGGCCTCAGAGCAGGATCTGCAGCGGGTTCTCGATGCGGGCGACGAACGCCGCGAGCCAGCGGGCGGCGAGCTCCCCGTCGAGAACGCGGTGGTCCGCCGACAGGGTGACCGACATGACCGTCGCCACCGCCAGCTCGCCGTCGTCGTCGACGACGGGACGCTTCGTCGCCGCGCCGACGGCCAGGATCCCCGCGTGCGGCGGGTTGATGATCGCCGAGAACGCGGTGGTGCCGTACATCCCGAGGTTCGACACCGAGAACGACCCGCCCTCGATCTCGCGCTGCTTGAGCGTGCCGGCGCGCGCCCGCTCGGCGAGGTCGCGCACGGTGGCGGCGAGTTCCGACACCGAGAGGCGATCGGCGCCCCGGACCACCGGCGTCGACAGCCCGCCCGGCACCGACACCGCGACGGCGATGTCGGCCGAGGTGAAGCGGCGCGTGGCGTCGTCGGTCCAGATCGCGTTTGCCTCCGGCACGTCGCGGAGGGCTCCCGCGACGGCCTTCACCACGAGATCGTTCACCGAGATGCGCGAGCTGCGTCCGTCGTTGATGCGGGCGCGGAGGGCGAGCAACTCGTCCACCCGGCAGTCGGCCTGCAGGTAGAAATGCGGGACCGTCGCTTTCGACTCCGTGAGACGTCGGGCGATCGCGCGGCGCATGCCGGTGTGGGGCACGTCCTCGTAGGCGGCGCCGGCGGGGTCCGTGCTCTCCGCGGGGTTTCCGGCGGGCGCGGCGACGGGAACGGACGCGCTCGGGGCCGCTTCGTCGACCCCCGCGGCGGCGGGAGGGACGTACGCGTCGAGGTCACGGCGCACGATGCGGCCGCGCGGGCCGGAGCCGGGCACGTCGCGCAGGTCGATGCCCCGTTCGCCGGCGAGACGCCGCACGAGAGGCGAGGCGAAGAGTCGCTGCTCCTCCCCCGCGGGGGCTGCGATCGGAGCCGCGTGGGGGGCGGGAGCGGTCGGGGGCGTCGCGGGAGCGGAGGGGGCGGATGCCGCTTCCTCGGGCGCGGCGGCGATGACCTCGTCGGCACCGCGGGCGGGCACGGCGGGCACGCGGGGGGCCGCGGCGGCGGCATCCGTCTCCTCGCTCTGGTCGTCGGCGGGAACAGCATCCGTCGCGGAGGAGCCGCCGACGGCGGCGAGCGCGACATCGACGCTCTCGCCCTCCTCGGCGAGCACGGCGATCGGCACGCCGACGGCCGCGGCCTCCCCCGCCGCGAGCAGGATGCCGGCGAGCACGCCGGAGCGCTCGGCCTCGTAGTCGACGACGGCCTTCTCGGTCTCGATCTCGACGAGCGCCTGACCCGCGCGGACGGGGTTCCCGACCTCGACGAGCCAGCTCTGGATGGCGGCCTCGGCGGCCCCCGTGGCGATCTCGGGCATGCGGACGACGATGGCCATCAGTTCATCCCCCCTGCCGCGCGCACGCGTTCCAGACCCGCGGCGACCTCTTCGGTGCGGGCGATGGCCGCCCTCTCGAGCACCCGCGAGATGCTGGGACTCGCCTCGCCTCCGGTCACGCGTTCGACGGGCTGGTCCAACCAGTCGAAGAAGCGCCGTTGGATCTCGTCCGAGAGCCACCCGCCGTACGATGGACCGCGCGAGCCCTGCTCGACGATGAGGACGGCATTGGTCTTGCGGATGCTCTCGCCGATCGTCTCCCAGTCCAGCGACGCGCGGTCGAGCCAGCGCAGGTCGATCACCTCGGCATCCACCCCCGTCTGCTCGACCGCCTCGAGGGTGTGTCCTACCATCGACAGGTAGGTCAGCACCGTCACGTCTTCTCCCTCGCGGCGGACGGCCGCGCTTCCGGGCGGAATGATGTAGTCGAGGTCGGTGTCGGGCACGCGGTCGGGCGTGCCGTACAGGTCGACGTGCTCGATGACGAGCACCGGATCTTCGAGGGCGAGCGCGGCGTTCATGAGTCCCACGTAGTCCGCGGCGGTCGAGGCCGCGACGATGCGCCACCCGGCCTGCGTGGCGAAGACGCCCGCGGGGTCCATGAGGTGCTGCGAGCCGTAGCCCGACCCCATCGCGACCTTGGTGCGCAGAACGAGAGGCATGGTGTTGTTGTCACCGAACATGTGGCGCGCCTTGCCGACCTGGTTGAACACCTGATCGGCTGCCACCCACATGAAGTCGGGGTACATGAACTCCACGACCGGCCGGAAGCGGCCGTCCATCGCGATGCCGCCGGCGGCGCCGAAGAACCCGTTCTCGCTGATGGGCGTTCCGATCACGCGATCGGGGCCGTACTTCTCGGCGAGTCCCTTCGTCGCCCCGTTGGTTCCGCCGCCGAGGCGGTGCACGTCTTCGCCGAGCACGATGATGCGCGGGTCGGTCTGCATCCGCCGGTCCATCGTCTGGGCGACGGCCTCGACGAACTTGGCCTCGCGCCACGGCCCCGACCAGTCGCTCGGCTCGGTCGCCGTGAGGTCGGCCAGTTCGGAGGCGTCGCCGCGGATGCCCGTGTCGACCACGGCGGGATCGGGCCAGAGTTCGGGGCGGATGCGGCGGCGACCGGGGCGATCGGGGTCGGCCTCGACGATCGCGGCGACCGACTGCGCGACGGCGGTGACCGCCTGCTCGCGGACGGCGGCCGCCTCGGCCTCGTCGAGCTGCCCGAGGCGTCGCATCTCGCTCGCGACCCGCTCCAGCGGATCGCGCGCGCGCCACTGCCCCTCCTCGTCTTTGGTGCGGTAGCCGAAGGCGCTCCCCGGGTACGGGCCGTTCTGGTGGAAGAAGCGGTACACCTCGGCCTCGACGACCGCGGGCCCCTCACCGGAGCGCATGCGCTCGAACGCCTCGCCCATGGCCAGGTGCACGGCGAGGGGATCCATTCCGTCGACGCGCCAGGCGGGGATCGAGAAGCCCTGCCCGCGCACCGAGAAGCGGGTGTCGGCGCTGGCCTCGTCGGCGCGCGTCGAGACGGCGTAGAGGTTGTTCTCGATGAAGAAGGCGACCGGGAGCTTCCAGGTCGAGGCGAGGTTCATCGACTCGAGCACCGACCCGATCTGGCTCGAGCCGTCGCCGAAGTAGTTGACCGAGACGTCGGTGGCGCCGGCGTGCTTCTGCGCCCACGCGTGACCGGTGGCGAGCGGCGCACCTCCGCCCACGATGGCGTTCGTGCCGAGGGCCCCCGCCTCGAGCCACTGCAGGTGCATCGAGCCGCCGCGACCGCCCGAGAAGCCCGACGCCAAGCCGAGGATCTCGGACAGCGTGCGGTCCAGCAGGGTCTGCACGTCGGGGGTGACGAGGGCGCTCGGATCGAGCACTCCGTTCGACACGTGGGTCAGGGTCTTGGCGAGGAACTGGTGGTGTCCGCGGTGCGAGCCGTTCACGGCATCCGTCGACCGCATGCCGACGATCGAGCCGACCGCTCCGCCCTCCTGGCCGATGCTGGAGTGCGCGGGGCCGTGCACGAGGCCGGCGCCGGCGAGGTCGAGGACCGCCTCCTCGAACGCCCGGATGAGGTGGAGCTGACCGAGCATCGTGCCCAGCAGGGCCGGGTCGGCCGCCTTCCAGTCGGCGGGCGTCGTCTCGAGCTGCACCCACTCGACACCGGTGGTCAGCCTCTTCCGCTTGGCCATGTCGCTCCTCACGCGTCGTTGCGTCTGTCTATACAGAATGTTCACCGTCACTGTACGATGCGATTGTCTCCAATACAAGGCGCGAGACCGAAGAAGTGCGGCAGTATGGGCGCAGAAGACGTCCGAATGGATCCAATGGAGGAGAACGGCATGGGACTTCCCGGACTGCGCGGCAGCGACCACATCGGCGTCACCGTGCCCGATCTCGACGAGGCCGAGACCTTCCTCGTCGGCGTCCTCGGAGCGGAGTTGGTGTACACCCTCCCGGGCCGCAGCGGAGAGGGCGACTGGATGACACGGCAGCTCGGCGTGCACCCGCGCACGGCCATCCGCGAGATCCGCTTCTACCGACTGGGCATGGGCACCAACCTCGAGGTGTTCGCCTACGACGCCGCCGACGGGCAGGCCCCTCCCCCGCGCAACAGCGACATCGGCGGCCACCACCTCGCCCTGTACGTCGACGACCTCGACGCCGCCGTCGCCCACCTGCGCGCGCACGACGTCGAGGTGATGGGCGAGCCGGTCTCCAGCGGGGCCGCATCGGCCGGGCAGCGGTGGATCTACTTCCGCGCGCCGTGGGGCATGCAGTTCGAGCTCGTCAGCTCCCCCGAAGGCAAGGCGTACGAGCGCGACGCGCCCACGCTGCTCTGGCACCCCGCGAGGCCCGCCGAATGAGCGGCGCCCTGACCCCGACGCGTGATCACGGGCGAGCCGGCACCGGGATCGCCGACGTGCTGCGCGACGAGATCCTGCGCGGTGTCCACCCGCCCGGCACGCGGATCCGGCAGGAAGACCTCGCCGCCCGGCACACCACGAGCCGCCTCCCCGTGCGGGAGGCCCTGCGTCTGCTCGAGTCCGAGGGACTCGTCACCCTCGTCGCGAACTCCGGCGCGTGGGTTTCGCGCCTGACCCTCGCGGAGTGCGAGGAGCTGTATCTGGTGCGCGAGCGGATCGAACCGGTGCTGCTCGGCCTCAGCGCTCCCCTGCTGACCCCCGCCGACCTCGACGAGCTCGACGGTCTCGCCGATCTCATGGAGGGGGCGGATGCCGAGGAGTTCCTCGTGCACGACCGCGCCTTCCACCTGCTCACGTACGCCCCCGCACGCACCGTGATGCTGGGCGACACCGTCGTCGGCCTCTGGAACCGGACGCACCACTATCGCCGCGCGTTCGTCGCCGCCGCGCACGCGCGACACGACGGCGCGGCCCACCACGACCATCGCCTCCTCGTCGCCGCCCTGCGCCGCGGCGACGCCGAGGAGGCCGCGCACGTGCTCGAGCGGCACATCCGACGCACGCGCATCGAGCTCGAGCGGCATCCGGAGATCTTCGACGCCGACGCCGCACTCAGGTGATGCGCCACCCGCGGTCGACGTAGAGGTTGGTCGCCGAGACTCCTTCGTTGTGCAGCAGGAAACGGGTCGCATCGACGACGTCGGCCATCGTCGCCAGCTCGCCTCCGGGAGTCCGTGACGAGTACGCCTCGAGCACGCCTGAGGGCTTGCCGGCCCAGAAGGGGCTGTCGCCGATGATCCCCGGATGCAGGGCGTTCACGCGCAGGGGCGCGAGCTCCAGCGCGAGCGCGGTGGTGAGTCCCTCGACCCCGCCGTTGATCGTCGAGACCGTGACCGACCCGGGGTAGGGCGCGTCCTTCGCGCGACCGCCGAAGAGCACGATGCCCGTCGAGCGCTGGGGCACGAGCCGATCGAGCAGCGCGTGCACCGTCTCGGTGTACCCCACGAGTTTGAGGGTGACGAGACGCCGAGCGCGGGCGATGTCGTACTCGCGCACGGTGTTGGCGTCGCGCTCGATGGCGGCGAGCACCAGGCCGTCGAGAGGACCGACGTCGGCGAGGGCGGGCGCGATGTGCTCGGGCTCGGAGATGTCGACGGCGATGCCCCGCACGTTCGGTCCGATCTCGGCCGCCACCGCCGCCGCGACGCCCGCATCGCGACCCGTCAGGGTCACCTCGTGTCCGTCGGCGGAGAGGGAGGCGGCGATCTCGCGCCCGATCCCCGAGGTCCCGCCCACCACCAGATATCTGCGCGTCACGCTGCGCCTCCTCTTTCGTCGTCGTCGGATGCCGCGAGCAGACCACGGCGGGTCACTTCGGCGGCCGCACCCCAGTCGAGCTCGGCCAGGTCGGGGTCGTCGAGCGCGCGCTCGAACACGGCCGTCAGCGCGGCGAGGGTCGGAAGGTGCGTGCCCGTCTCGGCGGCGATCTCGGCGCTCAACCGCAGATCCTTGTAACCGAGACCGACGGTGAAGCCGGGCGGGTTGTACGCCTGCGCGGCGATCATTCCGCCGTACCCGCCGTAGACGACTCCTCCGAAGAGCGTCGAGGTGAGGATCTCCACGAACAGGCGCGGGTCGACCCCCCGCGCCTCGACCAGGGCGACCGACTCGCCGATCGCCTGGATCGCGTGGATGATGTCGTAGTTCACCGCGATCTTGACCGCGTTGGCCGTCGGAGCCTCGGCGCCGAGGGGCCAGAGGCGCGCGGCGAAGAGCTCCAGGAACGGCTCAGCGGTCTCGACGGCGGTCGCGTCCCCCGCGACGAGCACGTTGAGCTTGCCCTCCGCGGCCACCGCGGGCCGGCCGAGGACGGGCGCCGCCACGTACCCCGATCCCGCCGCGGCGAAGCGCGACCGCAGCTCCGCCGCCGCCGCCGGGCTGATGGAGGCGAGGTTGACGTGGACGCCTCCGGAAGCGGATGCCACCGCGCCGGCATCCAGCACCCCCAGGGCCGCGGCGTCGTCGGCGAGCATCGAGAACGACACCTCGAACGCCAGGGCGTCCGCGGGGGCCGCGCACGCCACCGCGCCCGCCGCGACGAGATCGTCGACGGCTCCGCGCGAGCGGTTCCACACGTGCACGTCGTGACCGGCGTCGACGAGCCGGCGCGCGAGCGCCGCGCCCATCGAGCCGAGGCCGAGGAAACCGACGGATGCCATCACTGCTCCCCGCGGCCCCACGTGGTGTTCAAGTGCGACTGCGAGTCGCGCTGGTTGTTGAGCGGACCGCCGACGGCGATGTAACGCGGGCCCGCGATGAGCAGCTCCTCGGCGGGGAACTTGGTGATGACCTCGCATCCGTCGGCCGTCACCACGACCTCCTCCTCGATGCGCGCCGCGCCCCATCCGTCGGCCGAGGGCCAGTACGTCTCGAGGGCGAAGACCATGCCCTCCTTGAGCTCCTCGGGGTGATCGAACGAGACCAGACGCGAGAAGATCGGCTTCTCCCAGATCGACAGCCCCACCCCGTGGCCGTACTGCAACGCGAACGCCGCCTCCTCGTCGGCGAAGCCGAACTCCTGCGCCGTGGGCCACACCGAGACGATGTCGGCCGTCGTCGCACCGGGCCGCACGAGCGCGATGGCACGATCCATGTACTCGCGGGCCCGCGTGTACGCGTCCTTCTGCTTCGTGCTCGCCGACCCCACCGCGAACGTGCGGTAGTAGCAGGTGCGGTAGCCGTTCCAGCTGTGCAGGATGTCGAAGAACGCGGGATCGCCGGGGCGGATGAGCCGGTCGGAGAAGACGTGCGGGTGCGGGGAGCACCGCTCGCCCGAGATGGCGTTGACGCCCTCGACGTACTCCGAACCGAGGTCGTAGAGGGTCTTGGCCACGAGACCCACGGCCTCGTTCTCGCGGACGCCGGGGCGGAGGAAGCGGTAGAGGTCCTCGTACGCGGCATCCACCATCGACGCGGCCTGGGTCAGCAGTCGGATCTCATCGCCGGTCTTGATGCGCCGGGCCTCCATGAACACCTGCTGACCGTCGACGACGCGGATGCCGACCTGCTGGAGCGCGAAGAGGATCGGCAGTTCGATCACGTCGACGCCGAGGGGCTGGTCGGCGACGCCGAACTTCTCCAGCTCGCGCTTGATCTTGCGCGCGACCTCCTCGGCGATGCCGGCATCCGGGGGGAACGCCCCGCGCAGCGTCGAGATGCCCGCGCGGGCACCCGACTCGAGGCGCGGACGCTTCGTGCCCTCGTGCGGGGCGTGGGGGTCGGCATCCATCTCCGAGGTCGTGACGTCGAGCCACGGGTTGTACAACGCGTGATGCTTCGCCGCGGATCCGAAGTCCCACGAGATCGGATCGGTGTTGCGGGTGAGCAGGCTGAAGCGGATGAGCTTGTCCATCGCCCACGTGCCGATGTGGGTCGCCGTCATGTAACGGATGTTGGAGAAGTCGAAGGCGAGCACCGCCCCGAGCTCGGAGCGGTCGAGCTCGGCCTTGACCCGCGCCAGCCGTTCGTCGCGCAGGCGATCGAAGTCGACGCGCGCCTCCCAGTCGACACCGTTGGTGCCCGTGGTTCCGGTGTTCTTCATGTTGGGCCTTCCTAGAGGGCTGAAAGAGGGGATGTCGCGGTCGGAGGCGTTCAGCCCGACCGCACGCTCGAGGGGCGGCGGCGGCGGACGAGCAGCATGACCAGCGGCACGACGGCCGCGAACAGCACGAACGCGCCCTGGATCCAGTACTGCCACGACAGACCGAGCGAGAGGAACGCCAGGGCGCTCGTCACCGTCTGCAGGAGTAGCCCTGCCGCCGCGACGGCGAGCGCCGACCCCGACCCGCCGAAGATGCTCGCGCCGGCGATGACGACGGCGGTCACCGAGGTGAGCGTCAACGCCTGCGCGGCGTTGGCGTCGCCGATACCCGACCGCGAGTACACCGCGAGACCCGCGACGGCGGCGAGGGTGCCGGCGGCGACGGATGCCAGCAGCCGGGTGCGCGGCACGCGCACGCCCATGCGGTTGGCCTTGACCGGGTCGGACCCGGCGGCGCGCAGTGCACGGCCCCCGCGGGTGCGCTGGATGACGAACCACATCACGACGGCGAGCGCGACGGCCAGGGCGAGGATCATCGGCACTCCCGCGATCGCGAGGCCGAGGGGCGTCAGCACGTCGGCGCGGGCGGCGCCCCCCGGGCTCGGGCGCAGCACTTGGGCCACCCCGAGCACGGCGATCGAGCTCACCAGCGTCGCGATCACCGGGGGCAGCGAGAGCCGGGTGACGAGCAGGCCGTTGATCCAGCCGACCGCGGCACCCGCGGCCAGGGCGAGCACGACGCCGATGAGGAAGAAGGCGATGCCCTGTTGCGCGAAGAACGACAGGATCACGGCCGACAAGGCGGTGACCGAGCCGATGCTGAGGTCGATGCCCCCGGTCATCACCACTACGAGCTGTGCCAGGCCGACGAAGACGAGCACGCTCGCCGCCGCGAGCAGCTGGCTGATGCTCAGCGGGCTGAGGAACGCCGACGACACGAACGACGTCACGATCGACAGGGCCACCGCGAGCCCGAGCAGCACGACGGCCTGCGTCTCGCCGGCGAAGAGGCTGCGCGAGCGCGAACGTCGCGCGTGCACGGCCACCTCGACCGATGCCGTCTCCGACGACATCACCGCGGCTCCCGTGATGGCCCGCTCGTCGACCTCGTCGCCGACGAGGGTGGTCTGCACGCGCCCGCGGGAGAAGACCACGACGCGATCGCACAGTCCCTCGAGCTCGACGGCATCCGTCGACAGCACGACGACGGCGACACCGGAGGCGGCGAGCTCGCGCAGGAAGGCGTAGATGTCGACGCGGGCGCCGGCGTCGACCCCCTGCGTGGGGTCTTCGACGAGCAGCACCTTCGGGTCGCCGAGTCGACCTCGGGCCAACAACACCTTCTGCTGGTTTCCGCCCGACAGCGAAGACACCGGCACCTCGAAGTGCGGCGTCTTCACGGCCAGACCGGCCACTCCCTCACGGGTCAGGTCGTACTCGCGGCGACGGCGGACGAAGCCGCCGGGCATCGCGGCGCCCAGTGCACCCGCGACGGCGTTCTCGCGGATCGACATCTTGCCGAACATCGCCTCGCCGATGCGATCGCCGGGGAGGAAGACGACCCCCGCCGCCGCGGCGGATCGGCGCGAACGCACCGAGATCTCGCGCCCGCCCACGAGCACCCGGCCGTCGCTCGAGCCGTTGCCGGCGATGCCGCGCAGCACGCGCCGCTGGCCGTTGCCCTCGACACCGGCGAGACCGATGATCTGTCCGGGATAGACCGAGAACGACACGTTCTCGTACCCCTCGCCGCTGAGCTCGAGGACTTCGAGGGCGGGGGTCTCGGATGCCGCCGGAGCGGCCGGCTTGTCGGGGAAGGTCGTCTCGAGCGAGCGTCCGACGATGAGTTCGACGACCTCGTCGGCCGAGAAGTCCTCAACGAGACCGCGGCCCACGACGCGCCCGTCGCGGAGCACCGTGAGGTCGTCGCCGATCTCCATGACCTCGGGGATGCGGTGGGTGATGTAGACGATCGCCACCCCGTCGGCCAGGAGCGAGCGCACCTGGCCGAACAGCCAGGCCGTCTCCTCCGGTCCGAGCGCCTCGGTCGGCTCGTCGAGCACGAGCACCCGGGGATCGGATGCCAAAGCGGCGGCGATCTCCACGAGATGCGCCTCGCGCAACGACAGCGACGACACCTGCGCGTGCGGGTCGATCGACAGCGAAAGACGGGCGAAGTGGGCGGTCACCCACGCCGCCGCCGTGCGCCGCGAGGGGCGCTTGCTCGCCGGCAGGAGCAGCAGCACGGCATCCACCACGCTCAACGAGGGCGCCAGGGCGGGGATCTGGTAGACGATCGCCAGCCCCGCCTCGCGCGCCTCGGCGGGGCGGATGCGGTCGAACTCGCGGCCGGCGAGACCGATGGTCCCGGCATCCGGCACCACCGATCCGGCCGCGATCCCCACGAGCGTGGACTTTCCGGCGCCGTTCTCGCCGAGCACGGCGTGCACGCGACCGGCGGCGATGTCGACCGAGACCGCGTCGAGAGCGGTGACACCGGGGTAGGTCTTGGTGATGCCCGAGAGAGTGAGTGCGGAGGCCACGGCCGTGGGGGTCTCGTTCATCAGCCGAACAGCTTCGTGATCTCGTCGGAGCTCAGCAGCGTCGACGGCGTCGCGTCGGACGGCGCGTCGGGCAGGCAGGCCTCTTCGGGCGTCTTCGACCCCTCGGCCGAACCGGTGGAGTCTTCGAACAGCGACAGCTCGTACAGCGAGGGCTCGTCATCCGCGGTGCCGAACTTCGCGGCGAGCGCCTTGCGCAGGGCCACGCGTCCGATCCAAGTGCGCGACGACACGGTGGCGAGCTCGTAGCCGGGGTTCTTCGCCTTCAGGTCGGCGAAGCCGCAGCTGAGGGAGTTGTCGTCGGTGGAGGTGAGGATCGGCAGAGTCTGGCCCGCGGCCTCGTACGCGCGGATCACGCCCGAGGCGGATGCGCCGTAGTCCGCGATGATCGCGTTGATGGGCGTTCCCTGCGACAGGACGCCGGCCATGGCCTGCTGCGCCTGGGCCGGGTCCCAGTTCGTCCAGATCGGCTCGCTGTTGATGAGCGTGATCTGCGGATTCGCGTCGAAGACCTCCTTGGCTCCGGCGTACTCCTGGGTCGAGACCAGGGCGCCCGAGGGGCCGCCGAAGAACACGACGTTGCCGCCGGCGCTGCCGAGCCGGTCGACGATCCACTGGGCCTTCGACTTGCCCACGAACGAGGGGATCTGGTCGGCGTAGTCGAGGTAGTCGGTGCCCGCCGTGCCCTGGGGGTCGGAGGCGAAGTTCACGACGGTGGAGCCGGCCTGCGTGGCCTGACGGATCGCGGGCAGGTGCGCCTCGCCGGGGCCGGCGTCGGGGATGACGAGGATGATGTCGGTGCCCTTGGCCGCGAGGCTCGTAATGCCGGAGGTCGTGGCCTCGAGGTCGCCGCGACCGGCGATGAACTCGACGCCCGAGATGGCGGCGCACTTGGCCGCCTCGCTCTCGATCTCGGCGAGCACGGTCTTCGACCAGGTGTTGGTGCCGTATCCGTCCACGACGCCGACCGAGACCTTCTCGCTCTCGTCGGAGGGGCAGATGCCCGAGATGTCGGTGAACTGCGACATCGTGCCGGTGCTGCCGGCGGCGATGTCGCCGGTCAGGTTGCTCGATCCTTCGCCGCCGGTTCCGCCGCCGGCGCTGTTGGTCGACGAACAACCGGCGAGCACGAGGGCGCCGAGGGCGATGGCGGCGAGACCTGCTCGCCGCGCGGGTGCTGTGGTGATCATGGGGTACTCCTCTTCGAGTGGTGATCGGGTGGAAGAACGGGTGAGGGCGCGACGGACCGCGCCGCCGGCCGCAGAGGGCTCGCGGGCGAGGGCGATCGGGATGTCAGACCATGGGCCGACGTCGCATGAGGTTCCGGATGCGGGAGGTGGTGCCGCCCAGCTGCAACTGGGCGACGATGCCGACGCCGATGATGAGCGCCTGCACGATGTTCTGCACGGCGGTGGCCTGCGTGAACGTCTGGACCAGCTGCGTGAGCTGGGCGAGGAAGAGGGCGCCGAGCGCCGTGCCCACGACGCTGCCGCGTCCGCCCGTGAGGGCGGTGCCGCCCAGGACCACCGCGGCGATCGACGGCAGGAGGTAGTCGTCGCCGGCCGTCAGGGTCGGCGTGCGCAGCAGACCCGCGAGGAGGATGCCGCCCGCCGCGGCGAGCGCAGCCGACAGGACGTAGGCGACGATCGTGTACCCGCGGGTGCCGACGCCGAGGTTCGCGGCGCTGCGGGGGTTCTCACCGACCAGCTCGAAGCGGCGCCCGAGCCGGGTCATCTTCAGTACGACGTGGATGACGAGGGTCAGGGCGAGGGCGAAGAACACCAGGACGGGGATGCCGCCCCAGCGGCTCAGCGCGAACTGGTTGAGGGCGTCGGGGCTCTGCGTGGCGAAGCCGCCCGAGACCGCCTGCACCGTGCCGATCATGAGCGCGTTGACCGCGATGGTCACCACCAGCGGAGGAAGACCGAACAGGGTGATGACGAGACCGCTGGCCAGGCCGAACGCGGCGACGGCCACGACGGCCGTGACGATCGCGGCGGGCAGCCCCAGGGCGTCGTCCCCGCCGAAGCGGGCCACGATGAGGGCGCCGAGGGTCACGGCCCCCGGGATCGAGAGGTCGAGCCCGCCCTGCTGGATCACAAGGGTCTGGCCTATCGCGACGATCGCGATGAGGGCGGCGAACGGCAGCATCGACACGATCGCCGTCGGTCCGACGCTCCCCGGGGCGATCAGCGGGCTGATCACGAACAGTGCCGCGACCGCGATGAACGCGCGGGTGCCGGGCCAGGCGAGCACCATGCGCGCGGCGGGACCGTGGTCCTTGGGCGCGGTGCGCGGGGGTGCCGCGAGGTCGGTCATGCCGTCACCAGAGCGGGGTGCCAGGTGCCGTCCAGGCGTGCCTCGGGCATCTCGCCGAGCAGGAATTCCCGCGAGGCCTCGGCATCCGCCTTCAGCTTCGCGATGTCGACGCCGACCAGCTCGCCGTCCTTCTTCACCCGGCGCCCCTGCACGAACACGTCACGCACGAGGCCCGGGTGAGCGGAGTACACGAGGCTGCCGATGGGGTTGTTCATCGGGGTGAGGGCGAGCGAGCGGTCGTCGAGCACCACGATGTCGGCGGCCTTGCCCACCGCGATCGAGCCGGTCTTGTCGGCCAGGCCCGCGGCGTGGGCGCCGTCGATCGTGGCGAACTGCACCACCTCGGCGCACGTGAGGCTGATGCGCTCCAGCACTTCTCCGGTGTCCACCGAGGGGGCGTTGTCGAGGGCGCGCTGCATGCCGATCGCGGTGCGCATCGTGGCGAACATGTCACCGCCGTTCGAGCTGCAGACGTCGATCGAGAAGGTGGGACGGATGCCGGCGCGCAGCAGGCGGCCGGTGGCGGGGAAGCCGTGTCCCATCTGCATCTCGACGTCGGGGGCGACCGAGGCGGTCCCGCCGCTGTCGGCGATGAGGCGCAATTCGTCGTCGGCCAGCGTGCAGCAGTGCACGTAGGTGATCCGGTCCGACAGCAGCCCGTCGGCGTCGAGCTTGCGGATCGGGCCGGACTTGCCCCAGTACCCGTCTCCCGCGTGCATGGTGACGCGCAGGTCGAGGTCGGCGGCCAGGCGGAAGTCGGCGACGTTGACCTCGGGGGTGACGAACTGCGGTCCGCGCAGGGCGAGCGCCATCGTGACCAGGCCGTCGTCGGAGGAGAAGTGCTCGTCGCGGACACGACGCGCGTCGTCGGGGTGCACGTTGGCCGAGGGGAGGCTCCCCCACTGGTCGGCTCCGCCGCCGTGGGCGAAGACGGCGCGCATGCCGGTGTCCTTGAGCGCGGCGACGGCGGCGTCGGCGTGCGCGGGGGTGGCGAGGTTGTGCGACCAGTCGACGAGGGTGGTGATCCCCGCGTCGAGGGCCTCGAGGGCTCCGAGGTAGTTCCCGGTGTAGGTGTCCTCGGGGCGGAAGTGCTTGCTGAGGCCCGTGTGCAGTCCGGCGAGGTACTCGGTCAGCGACCAGTCCGACGCGAGGTTGCGGACGACCGACTGCCACGTGTGGCGGTGGGTGTCGACGAAGCCGGGGTGGACGATGCGGCCTCGCACGTCGATCACTTCGGCGTCGGCGGCATCCAGCCCCCGACCGATGGCCTCGATGGTGCCGTCGGCACCGATCAGGATGTCGGTGTCGGTGAGGACCTCGCCGGGTCGGACCGCGGTGATCACGGTCCCTCCCCGCAGCAGCGTGCGCGTGCTCATGGAATGGTGACTCCCTCGTCGAACCGGAGCGTCGTCGCGCCGGTGGTGTTTCGTGATTGGATGCTAAAAAGCCTGACTGAACATGTCAAGTATTTGTTACCACTCTGCTGCACAACGTGCAGTCGAACTACACCTCAGGCGCGTTCCCGGTACAGCGGGATGTCGATCGGAGGCTGCGGGATGAACGACCGCGCCCCGCCCATCTGCGCGTAGAGGTGCTCGTGGGAGCGCTCGAGCGCGTCGGTCGCCGCGCGCACGTCGACGTGGGCGAGCGCTCCCCCGCGCTTGACCACCTTCCCGTCGACGAACACCGTGTCGATGCAGCCGGCGTTGCCCTGCGAGACCACCGCCCCGGTCGGATCCTCTCGGTTCCACCCCACCTGGCTGATGCCCGACATGTCCACCAGCACGATGTCGGCCCTCTTGCCGGGCGTGAGCGAGCCGACGAGGTGGTCGACGCCCGCCGCCCGCGCCCCGTTCAGGGTGGCCCACCGCAGGGCGTCGCGCGTCGTCCACGCCATGCGCTGGGGCGCGCGCATGGCGGCGTACTCGGGCTCGTCGGCGCGGTACCGCGAGGCCTGCAGCACCAGCCGCGCGTGCGAGAGCATGTCACCGCCGTTGCCCGAGACGCAGTCGATGCCCAGACTCGGCCCGGGTGTGTGGGCGGTGCTCTCCGCGATCGCGGGGTATCCCATGCCCATCTGCATCTCGGTCTCGGCGCACACCGACACCGTCACCCCGCTCCCCTGCAGCAGCTCCCACTCGCGCGGGGTGTTGAAGGTGCAGTGCACGAGCAGCAGATCCTCGGCGAGGAGCCCGTGCGCGTGCAGCACCTCGACGTCCTGGAAGAGCTGGCGCACCATGACCTGATTGGCGTGGAAGGTGATGCGCGCCCCCAGCTCCCGCGCGAGGCGGAACTCCGCGGCGACGTCGGCGACGGGCGCGATCGCGAGCTCCTGAGGGGCGATCCCGAAGCGCAGGAGCTGGTCGTCGGTGGAGAAGTAGCGCTCGCGGATCTCGGTCGCCAGCCGCGCACGGGTGGCGAGGGCGGCGGGATCCGACCCGGCCGCCGAGCCGCCGCGCGACTGGCTCCAGGTGTTGGTGGTGATCGGGGTGAGCCCGTGGGCGTAGAGGGCCCGGATGCCGGCATCCCGCAGTCCCGTGACCGCGGCGTGCGCACCGTCGGGGTCGAGGATGTTGTGGCAGTAGTCGACGACCGTGGTGATGCCGGAGTTGAGGGCGTCCAGGGCGCCGACGTAGTTGCCGGCGTACATGTCGTCGGCGCGGTACAGCGGCGCCATGTGCAGGCGGATCCCGCGCAGGTAGTCGGGAATGTTGCCGTCGGCGAGAATGCCGCGCAACGCCGTCTGCCACGTGTGCCGGTGCGTGTCGACCATGCCCGGGATGGCGATCTTGTCGCGGCCGTCGATCACCTCGGCGTCGGCGACGGAGATGTCGGGGCGGATCTCGCGGATCACCCCGTCCTCGATGAGGATGTCCGTGCGCGGGATGTCCCCGAGCCGATCATCGACGGTGGCCGCCGCCACGTTGCGGATGAGAGTGCGCATGCTCGCTCCTTCGCGATCCGTGGGGTCTTCCTCGACCCGACGTTGTGCTGAACTACACGCGACTGTACAGTCACACGCAGATTTGTAAAGTCACAGCAAACGCTTGTCGGAGTCGAGGAGGACCCATGACCAGAGCGAACCCCCGGATCGCCGTGCTCGGAACCGGAGCGCAGGGCGCCAGCATCGGCGCCGACCTGCTGCGCGCCGGACTCGACGTCACCTACATCGAACAGTGGCCCGCCCACGTCGAGGCCATGCGCGAGCGCGGCATCGAGGTGCGACTGCCCGACGAGACGCACGTGACACCGGTGCACCCGCTGCACCTGTGCGAGGTGGCGACCCTGCGCGAGCCGTTCGACATCGTGTTCATCGTGGTCAAGGCCTACGACACCCGGTGGATCGCCGAGCTCATCGCCCCCCACGTCGCCGACGACGGTCTCGTGGTGGGGCTGCAGAACGGCATGACGCAGGACGCGATCGCGGCCGCGGTGGGGCCGCACCGCACGATGGGCGCGGTCATCGAGGTCGCCTCGAACATGTTCGAGCCCGGCATCGTCAACCGCCAGACGCCCGTCGCCGGCTCCTGGTTCGCCGTCGGCGCGTACGACGACTCCGCCCGGGGCCGCGAACCCGAGATCCAAGCCGTGCTCTCGCACACCGGTCGGGTCGACGTCTCCGACGACATCCGCTCCTCGAAGTGGATGAAGCTGGTCGCCAACGCCGGAGAGCTCGTACCCTCCGCCATCCTCGACCTCCCCCTCGCGTCGGCCGTGGCGCTCCCGGGCGTGCACGACTTCATGATCGAGTGCGGAAAGGAGGCGGCCCGCGCGGCTCTCGCCGACGGCAGCCGTCTCGTTCCGATCTTCGGCCTCACCGACGACGCCGTGACCGATCCCGACCGCTACGCCTCCGACCTGCTCGGGGCGGTGCTCGACAGCTTCTCGCTGCCCGACACCAAGACGACGGTGCTGCAGGACTGGATGAAGGACCGGCACGGCGAGTACGCCGAGGTGAACGGTCTGATCGTCTCGGTGCTCGAAGCCGCGGGGCAGGACGCCCCCTACAACGCCCACACCGTCCACCTCGCGCGCGAGATCGAGGCGGGGCGGATGCCGCGGTCGACGGCGAACCTCGAGATCCTCCTCGACGTGCCTCGGCGGGGCTGAGGCCGCGGGTGTTCAGGCGCGGCGCACAGAACCGGCGCACGGCGGCGGGTAGCGTGGACCCCCGAGAGGCGGGGGCTCCGTGACGGGGATCGCCGCCCTCGGACGAGGAGGCGCCGAGATGACCGACGACATCGGCAGCAGACTGCGCGACGCACGGCTGCAGAAGGGCTTCAGCCTGCGCAGCGTGGCCACCGCGCTCGGGGTTTCGGCGAGCTTGATCTCGCAGGTCGAGACGGGCAAGACCCAGCCCTCCGTCTCGACCCTGTACGCGATGGTCACCCACCTCGGCATCTCCATCGACGAGCTGCTCGGCGTCTCGCCCACCTCGCACGTGGGCGCGGCAGCCCCCGCCCCCGAGCCCGTGGCGGGCGACCCCACGGTGCAGCACGCGGCCGACAACGCCGTGCTCGACATGGAGAACGGCGTGCGCTGGGAGCGCCTCGCCGCCGGAGCCGGACCCGCTGACGCCCTCCTCGTCACCTATGAGCCCGGGGCGTCCAGCTCGGTCGAGGGCAAGATGATGCGCCACGCGGGCATGGAGTACGCCTATCTCCTCGAGGGCGAGCTCACGCTCCGCCTCGAGTTCGACACCTTCACGCTGCACGCCGGAGACAGCCTGCACTTCGACTCCGTGCGACCGCATCTCTACGTCAACAGCAGCGACGCGATCGCCCGCGGGATCTGGTTCGTCGTCGGCCGCCGCGAGCACAATCAGGCCATGCCCTCGGCGGGGCAGAACCTCGGCGCCCCGCGCGACACGATCGGCTCGGCCGTCGACGTGCTGCGCGCGATGGACGACCTCGATCGCTGAGCGCGCTCAGCGCGCCGATCCGTGGCGCGCGGGTCGACGCTGCGTTGCTGCGGGGTCGATCACCGTCTTGATCTGACGCGCGCCCCCGTCGGTCAACGGCACGAGCGCCCCTTCGGCGACCTCGTCGAGCGGAAGGACCTCGGAGGCGAGGTCGCTCCAGTCCGCGCGCGCGGAAAGCAACTCGACGGCACGCGGGAGGTCGGCGGCCATCGCGTGCGCGACGGTGCCCACGATCGTGTACTCGCGCAGAGTCCACGCGCCCAGCGGCACGGGGATCTCGTCGCGCTGGATGCCGACGGGCACGAGCACCGCCCCGGGAAGCGCCGCGGCGACCACCTCGTCCCAGCCGGCCCGCGAGCCGCTCACCTCGAACAGCACGTCGGCCTCACGACCGGCGTCCGCGAGAGCCTCGGCGAGCGAGCGCTCTCCGGCGAGCAGCGTCGACTCGGCTCCGAGCGCGCGCGCCAGGTCCAACCTCTCCGCGGAGCGGTCGACCGCCAGCACGCGCGCCCCCACGGCCGCCGCCGCGTGGGTGAGGAAGGCCCCGATGCCGCCGATGCCCAAGACCACGGCATCCTGTCCCGCCGTCAGTCCACTGCGGGCGACCGCGTGCACGGCGATGGCCATCGGCTGCGCCAGGGCGAGGGTGTCGGCGGTGAGGGCGCTCGCGGTGACATCGAGCAGGGTCGCCGCGGGCACCGCCACGAACTCGGCCAGTCCCCCGTCGACCTGGAGTCCCGCGGTGCGGTACCGGCGACACAGGTTCGTGCGTCCTGCACGGCACGGCTTGCAGCGCCCGCACGAGATCCCCGCTCCGCACACCACCTGCGCTCCGACGGCGAGATCGACGCCGTCGCCGACCGCCTCGATCGTCCCGGTGAACTCGTGTCCGAGCACGACCGGCAGCTCGGTCAGCACCGGGCCGCGGGTGTACTCGGTGGCATCCGACCCGCACACCCCGCACCCGGTGACGCGCACGAGCGCCTCGCCCGGTCCCGGCGTCGGGATCTCCCTCTCCTCGATGCGCAGGTCTCCCGCGGCGTGGAGCACCGCGGCGCGCATGCGCGTCACAGCGCGGTTCCGTCGGGCACGACGATCTGCACGGCCTGGCGCGTCTCGATCATGCGCGCGAGGTGCGCGTCGTAGACCGCCGCGTGCTGCGGCGAGTCGAGGTAGGCCGTCAGCGCCGCGTCGTCGTCCACGAGGGCGACCACGCCGTAGTCGCTGGGGCTCGGACGCAGGCGCAGATTGGGCCCGCAGCGATAGGCGTGCAGCATCGGCAGAGCGGATGCCATGTCCTCGAGCGCGGCCGTCAGCGCCTCCACCTCCTCGTCGCCGACGTCGGCCTTCCAGGTGAACAGCGCGGCGTGCAGGATCATGCGGTCCTCTCAGTCCTGGGCACGGGCGACGACGTGCGCGTCGCCGTCGGTGTAGCGGTAGGGGTTCTCGATCGCCTCGTCGACGGGGATCTCGGGGTGCATGCCCTCGGCCCACGCCTTCTCGCCGAGCTTCGAGCGCACGTACTCGACCGAGGCGGCGACCTTGTCGCGCACGGGCGCGAGCGGAAGCCCGATGCGCACGCCCTGGTACTTCACCACGCGTCCGTCGACGACGACGGTGTGCACGTCGGCCGTGCCGGCCTGGTACACCACGTGGGCGTAGGGGTGCAGGATCGGCGTCATCGCGGGCGACTCGTCGTTCTTGATGAGCACGATGTCGGCGCGCTTGCCCGGGGTGAGGGAGCCGATGCGGTCCTCCATCCCGAGCGAGAGGGCGCCGCCCATGGTCGCCATCCGCAGCACGTCCTCCGCCCGGAGGCGGTTCGCGACGATCGTCTCACCGCGCGCGTGGGCCTCGAGGTGGTCGCGCGATCGGTCGGCGCTGAGGGTGGCGCGCATCGCGGAGAAGAAGTCGGCGCTCCACCACACGCTCGTGTCCATCGACAGCGAGGCCGGAATCCCGTGCTTGCGAATCGCCCAGGTCGAGGGGTATCCCTGCCCGGCGCTCTGCTCCGACTCGGTGGCCACCGACACCGTGCCGCCGGTGGCCGCGATCTTCTGGTAGCTCTGCTCGTTCAGCGACGCCGAGTGCACGTAGCAGACCTCGGGGGTCATGAATCCGGCGTCGTACATCTGCGTGATGGCGGTGTCGGTGGTCGCTCCCCACACACCGGCGTGCGTGGTGACGCGAAGACCCAGGTCGCGTGCGGCCTCGAAGGCGCCGCGCTCGGGGAAGTCGGAGGCGCCGGGCACGTCGAAGGCGAGCTGCAGGCCCATCATGTCGTTCGGGCTCGAGAAGTTCCGCGAGACGAAGTCGCGGAACTCGGGGGCGTTCGCCCATTCCCATGGGGCGCCGAGGTAGTTGCCGTAGCCGAGCACGAAGCGCCCCGGGATCTCGCGCAGTGCCTGGAGGGCGGCTTCGCCGTACTCGGGGGTGCGCAGACCGTGCGACCAGTCCAGGGTCGTCGTCACGCCCGTGTCGACGGACTCGAGGGCACTGAGGAGGTTGCCGGCGTAGACGTCCTCGGGGCGGAACACCTCGCCCCAGTTCAAGTAGTAGAAGACGAAGTACTGGCTCAGCGCCCAGTCGCCGCCGAAGCCGCGCAACGCCGACTGCCACATGTGCCGGTGCGTGTCGACGAAGCCCGGCGTCACGATGCCCCCGGAGGCGTCGATCTCGAGGGTGCCCTCGGGCACCTCGAGTCGGTGCCCCACGGCGGCGATGTCGCGACCGATCACGAGGACGTCGGCGTCGTCGAGAACGCCCTGCTCATCCATCGTGATGACGGTGGCGCCTCGGAAGACGAACGGGCGGTCGGCCGAGAACTGCTCGGCCGCGGGTGCGGTTTCGGTCATGGCTTCTCCCCATCGAGAATGTTCGTTCCTGGTTTACACTCTCTCGTAGGATCCGGCAAGAGTCCGCTTTTCGTTCAGCATTGTTGGATTAAGTCGCGGCACACACCCCATGCGTTCGCTCTCACTCCAACGAAGGAGCACGATGTCCATATCGTCCATCGCCGTGCTGGGCACCGGCGCCAATGGAGCGTCGATCGGCGCCGACCTCATCGACGCGGGTCTCGACCCGGTCTTCATCGAGCAGTGGCCCGCGCACGTCGAAGCCATGCGGGCGGAGGGGCTGCGCGTGCACACTCCCTCGGGCACGCGCCACGTGCACCCGCGGGTGCTGCACCTGTGCGAGGTGGCGACCCTGCGGGAGCGGTTCGACCTCGTGCTGCTGGTGACGAAGGCCTACGACGCGCGATGGGCCTCGGCCCTCATCGAGCCGTACCTCGCGGACGACGGGGCCATCGCGGCGGTGCAGAACGGCATGACGACGCAGACGGTGGCCGACGTGGTCGGCCCCGATCGCTGCGTCGGGACGGTCATCGAGATCTCCTCGACCATGACCGAGCCGGGGATCGTGCATCGTCACGTCGACCCGGAACGCTCGTGGTTCGCCGTGGACGCCACGGCCCCACGGGGGCCCGACGTCGCCGACGTGCTCTCGCACGCGGGCGAGGTCGCCCGGGTGGACGACATCGGATCGGCGAAGTGGATGAAGCTCGTCAGCAACGCCTCGGTCCTCGTCCCGACGGCGGCGCTCGGCCTGCCCATGGTCGACGCGATCCGGGTCCCGGGCATGCGCGAGCTCATGCTCGACGCCGGCCGCGAGGCGCTGCGCGTCGCGGGTGAGCACCGAGTGCTCCCGATCTTCGGGCTGACCGAGGCGTCCATCGCCGAATCCGACGACGTCGTCGACACGATGCTCGACGTGCTCTACTCGCGCTTCACCGTGCCCGGGGCCACCACCACGGTCCTGCAGGACTGGGGCAAGGGTCGTCGCAGCGAAGTCGACGACATCAACGGCGCCGTGGTCGCGGCGGGCCGGCGACTCGGCATCCCGACTCCCGTCAACGACGCGATCGTCGCGGTCGGGCACGCGATCGAGCGCGGCGAGTTCGAGCCCTCCCTCGCCACGCTCGACCGGATGCGTCCGGCCTGAGCCGTCAGCGCGCCGCGCGCATCGTCGACACCTGGTACAGGGCGACGGATGCCGCGATCCCGGCGTTGAGCGACTCGGTCGCCGTCGAGATGGGGATCGACACGACCTGGTCGCAGGTCTCGGTGACCAGGCGCGACAGGCCCTTGCCCTCGGAGCCCACGACGATCAGCACGGGGCGGTCGGCGAGCTCGAGGGCGGGAAGCGACACGTCGCCGTCGCCGTCGAGGCCGAGCACGAACACACCCTGCTTCTTGAACTCTTTGAGCGTCGCCGTCAGGTTCGCCGCGAGCGCGACGGGGATGCGGGCGGCCGCTCCGGCGCTGGTCTTCCAGGCGGCGGAGTTGACGCTCGCCGAGCGGCGCTGCGGAATGATCAGGCCCTGACCGCCGAACGCGCCCGTCGAGCGGATGATCGCGCCGAGGTTGCGGGGGTCGGTGACGCCGTCGAGGGCCACCAGCAGCGGCACCTCGCCGCGGTCGATGATCTGCTCGAGCAGGTCCTGCGGGTGGGCGTAAGAGTAGGGCGGCACCTTGAGCGCGACGCCCTGGTGCACGCCATCGAAGCCGGCCATGCGGTCGAGCTCGGGGCGCGTGACCTCGAGCACCGGGATGCCGCGGTTGGTCGCGATCGACAGCATCTCCTTGACGCGGTCGTCCATCTCGACGCGCTGGGCGATGTACATCGCCGTGGCGGGGATCTTCGCGCGCAGCGCCTCGAGCACGGAGTTGCGGCCGGTGACCGTCTCGGTGTCGTCGGCGGCCTTGGGGCTCTTGCGGTTGGGGTTGCCGACCGCACGCACACCGGGGCGGCCCTTACCGCCGGCGGCGGCATAGCGCTCTTCGGCGGCCTTGCGCTTGCCGGCGGGGTGCCAGGCGCGGTCCTCGGCCTTGGGGGTGGGACCGCGACCCTCGAGCGCCTTGCGGGAGTGCCCGCCGGTGCCCTTGAGCGGCCCCTTCTTCTTGCCGGGGTTGCGTGCTCCCGGGCGTCCAGGCTTAGCCATCGATACTCCAATGTGTTCCGGCTGGAGTGTCTTCCAGCGTGATTCCTGCGGCGGCGATCGCGTCTCTGATGCGATCCGCGGCCGCCCAATCCTTGTCCGCACGCGCGTGTGCGCGCTGCGTGATCATCGTCTGGACCAGGGTGTCCAGAGCGGCGGTTTCGGCTCCTCCGCCGACGCTGCTCCACTGGGGAGAATGCGGATTGATCCCCAGGAGGAGCGTCATCTGCTGGACGTCCGAGACGTCCTGCTTCGCTTCATCGTACTTGCCCGCGTCGAGCAGCGCATTTCCCGACCGGATGCTGGTGTGGATCGCGGCCAGCGCCCGGGGCACCGAGAGGTCGTCGTCCATCGCCTCGACGAACTCCGTCGGAAGGCCTTCCTTCGCCTCCGACCAGCCCGGGCGAGCGACGCGCTCGGCGCGCTCGAGGAAACTGCGGATGCGACCGAGGGCCGACTCGGCCTCGGCCCACGACGCCTCGCTCAGGTCGAGGTTGGAGCGGTAGTGCGCCGCGGCGAGGGCGTAGCGCACCACGAGCGGGTCGTGGGCGTCGAGCACGTCGGCGGCGAGCGTGAAGTTGCCGAGCGACTTCGACATCTTCTGTCCGTCGACGGTGACGAGGCCGTTGTGCACCCAGTAGCGGGCGAAGGCGTCACCCGCGGCAGTCGACTGGGCGATCTCGTTCTCGTGGTGCGGGAAGCGCAGGTCGAGACCGCCGCCGTGGATGTCGAACTCCGGACCCAGGTATCGGCGCGACATCGCCGAGCACTCGATGTGCCAGCCGGGTCGTCCGGCGCCCCACGGCGATGCCCAGGTGGCCGAGGCGGGCTCGTCGGCCTTGGAGCCCTTCCACAGCGCGAAGTCGCGCGGATCGCGCTTGCCCCGGGGATCGGCGTCGGTCGCCGACTCCATCGCGTCGAGGCTCTGGCGGGTCAGCTCGCCGTAGGCCGGCCACGAGCGCACGTCGAAGTACACGTCGCCGGCGGCGGCGTAGGCGTGACCGCGCTCGATGAGCTCGGCGATCAGTTCCTGCATCTGCGTGACCGATGCGGTCGCGCGCGGCTCGTAGGTCGGGGGCAGGATGCCGACGGCGGCATACGCCCGAGAGAACTCGAGCTCCATGCGATAGGCCAACGCCCACCAGGGCTCGTCGTCGCTCGCGTTGGCGAGCACCTTGTCGTCGATGTCGGTGACGTTGCGCACGAACGTGACTCGGCCGTAGCGGTGGGCGAGCCATCGGCGCAGCAGATCGAAGGCGAGGGCGGCGCGCACGTGACCGATATGGGGACCGGACTGCACGGTGGGCCCGCAGACGTAGACCGTGACGTTCGAGGGGTCGAGGGGAACGAAGTCGCGCAGCTCCTGCGCTTTCGTGTCATACAGCCGAACGGTCACCGGGCCAGCCTACCGGCCGCCCCTCGCGGCGACCCGTGCGTGAAACACGCAGCGGTTAGGGTGCCGACGTGAACCTCACCATCCGCCCCGACGACCTGTCCGGAGAACCCACGCGCGCCCTCGTCGCCGCCCACCTCGCCGGAATGCACGAGAACACCCCGGCCGAGAGCGTCCACGCCCTCGACGTCGATCGCCTCGCCTCCGACGGCGTGACCGTGTGGTCGGCCTGGATCGACGGCGAGATCGCCGGCATCGGCGCCTGCAAAGACCTCGGCGACCAGCGGGCGGAGCTCAAGTCGATGCGTGTCGTCGAGGCGCACCTGGGTCGCGGTGTGGGCCGCGCGATCCTGCGTCGCATCATGGCCGATGCGCGAGAACGCGGCATCCGGAGCCTCTGGCTCGAGACCGGCAGCACGGCCGACTTCGTCGCGGCCCGGCGGCTCTACGCGAGCGAGGGTTTCGTGGAGTGCCCGGCGTTCGCGCCGTACGCACCCGACCCGCTGTCGACCTTCATGACGCGCGAGCTCTAGGCCGGCACGACGAGCGCGGTCGCGAAGGCCGCGACCCCCTCGGTGCGTCCCGTGAAGCCCAGGCCGTCCGTGGTGGTCGCGCTCACCGAGACGGGGGCGCCGCCGAGGGCGCGGGAGAGGGCCTGCTCGGCCTCGACGCGACGCGCGGCGAAGCGCGGGCGATTGGCCTGCACCTGCACCGCGACGTTGCCCACCCGCCACCCGGCCGCCGCCAGCAGGCCGACCGTGTGCGTGAGGAAGGCGGTGGCGTGCGCGCCGGCGAACTCCGGCCGATCGGTGCCGAAGTGCGTGCCGATGTCGCCGAGCCCCGCCGCGGCGAGCAGGGCGTCGACGATCGCGTGCGCGACCGCGTCGCCGTCGGAGTGGCCCGAGAGCGCCTGCTCCCCCGGCCATTCGAGGCCCGCGAGCCAGAGGATGCCGTCGCCGCCGAAACCGTGGACGTCGGTGCCCAGGCCCACGCGCGGGATGCCGGTCGCCGGTGTCGGCGCGGCCTCGACCTCGGGGGCGGCCGTGACGAGCGAACGGGCACGCTCGAGGTCGGGAGCGGTCGTGACCTTGAAGGCGCGGGCATCGCCCTCGACCGTGACGACGGGGTGCCCGGCGGCGGCGACGAGAGCGGCGTCGTCGGTGTGGTCCGCGTCGGCGGATGCCACGGCCGCCTCGAGCACGGATCGTCGGAAGCCCTGCGGCGTCTGGGCCGCGGCGAGCTCCGACCGATCCACCGCGGCGACGACCCGGCCCGCTCCGTCGACGCGCTTGATCGTGTCGACGACGGGGAGAACGGGGATCACGGCGACCGCGCCGTCGTCGAGCGCCGCCACGACGCGCTCGAACACCGCGGCCGGGGTCAGCGCCCGGGCGGCGTCGTGCACGAGAACGGTGTCGACATCGCCCCACAGGGCCGTGAGCCCCGCGGCGACGGACTGCTGCCGGGTCGCTCCGCCCGTGACGACCGTCACGAGCTCGCCCCGGTCGCCCGCGGCGTCGAGCGCGTCGGTCGTCGCGTCGCCCTCGTAGCCCTCGGGCACGACCACCACGACCTGCGCGGCCGGGGCGCAGAACACGCCCCGCAACGCGTGGTGCAGGATCGACCGGGCGTCGAGGCCGACGAACGCCTTGGGTGCTCCCCCGCGCAGGCGGGTGCCGGAGCCGGCCGCGACGACGATGACCGCGAGGTGGGGGACGGGGGTGAGAGTCACCCGATCACGCTAGCGCGAGCCGACGCACCCCGGGGAACGCCGAAAGCCCCGGCCCGCGTCATCGGTTCTCGACGACGGGGACGGGGCGTCAGCGCGGGGGTCCCGGCGCCGGAGCGTCAGGACGCGAGGACCTCGTCGAGCACGACGCTCGCGCGGTCTTCGTCGGTCTTCTCGGCCAGAGCCAGCTCGGAGACGAGGATCTGACGCGCCTTGGCCAGCATGCGCTTCTCGCCGGCCGACAGGCCGCGGTCCTGATCGCGGCGCCACAGGTCGCGCACGACCTCGCTGACCTTGATCACATCGCCCGACGCGAGCTTCTCGAGGTTCGCCTTGTAGCGACGCGACCAGTTGGTCGGCTCCTCGGTGAAGGGCGCACGCAGCACCTCGAACACGCGGTCGAGACCCTCTTTGCCGATCACGTCGCGAACGCCGACCAGGTCGACGTTGTCAGCAGGGACCTCGATGACGAGGTCTCCCTGGGTGACGTTGAGCTTCAGGTATTTCTTCGTCTCGCCCTTGATAACGCGTTCCTTGACCTCGATGATCGTGGCCGCGCCATGGTGCGGGTAAACGACGGTCTCGCCAACCTCAAAAAGCATGGAGTTATGTCCTTTCGGCAACATCCAGGATACCACAGGCCCGCATGCGCTAAGGTTCCGCCCACCCGGGGCCCCTCCCCCACCCGCACGCGGAGCGACCGTGGACGTGCGCGCGGGAACGGCCGCGCGGCGCGGACCCCGTAGGATGATCAGGATGCCGTCCGTCGATCTTGGAGGATCCGTGAAAACGCGCCTGATCGCGTCCGTCGCCCTGGGTGCCGCTGTCCTGGTGGGCACGACCGGGTGCAACCTCATCGCCCCCCAGGCGACCACCATCCCGTACTCGGCGTCCGACGGCGTGAACGTCCCCGCAGACTCCGGCCCCCTCGACGTGCGCAACGCGCTCATCGTCGTCGACGAAGAGGGCACGACCGGCAACCTCGTCGCCGCCGTCGTCAACTCGACCTCCGACCCGCTCACGCTGCGCGTCGAGGTCGGCGAGGGCTCCTCGGCCGTGCGTTCGTCGGTGAACGTGCCGGCCAACCGCACGCTGAGCCTCGGCGACCTGTCTGACGACGTCGAGCCCCTGCGTCTCGACGGCATCGACGCCGCCCCCGGCACCACGGTGCCCGTGTACTTCCAGTCCGGCGACGGCCAGGGCGCCCTCATCCAGGTGCCCGTGCTCGACGGGGCCCTCGAATATCTGTCGACGCTCGCGCCGACCCCGCAGCCCTCGGGCTCGCTGACCCCGGTCGGCGGCCTGCCGACGGTGACGCCGACGCCCAGCGCGACGCCCGCCTCCTGAACGCACGCGAAGGCGCCGACGGTGATCCGTCGGCGCCTTCGCCGTTCCCGCTGAGCGGGGCCCGGGCTCAGGCCTCGAAGCGGTAGCCCAGGCCGCGCACCGTCACGAGCATGACCGGCTCGCTCGGGTTGCGCTCGATGCGCGAGCGGATGCGCTTGATGTGCACGTCGAGGGTCTTGGTGTCGCCGAAGTAATCGGTCCCCCACACCCGGTCGATGAGCTGACCGCGGGTGAGCACGCGACCGGCGTTGCGCATGAGCACCTCGAGGAGCTCGAACTCCTTGAGGGGGATGCTGATCTCGCTTCCGTCGACGGCCACCGTGTGCCGGTCGATGTCGAGCACCACGCGACCGCCCGAGAGGACGCGGTCGTCGAGGTCGGCGTCGTCGGGGGTGCGTCGCCGCAGCACCGCGCGCATGCGGGCCAGCAGCTCGCGGGTCGAGTAGGGCTTGGTGACGTAGTCGTCGGCGCCGAGCTCGAGACCGACGACGATGTCCACCTCGGAGTCCTTGGCGGTCAGCATGATGATCGGCACCTGCGAGGTCAGCCGCAGTTGACGGCAGACCTCGGTCCCGGGCATTCCCGGCAGCATCAGGTCGAGCAGGATGATGTCGGCTCCGCGCTCGCGGAAGGCGGCGAGGGCGAGCGCGCCGTCTTCGGCGATCTCCACCTCGTAGCCTTCGCGGCGCAGCAGGTAGGCGAGCGGGTCGGCCAGATCGGGCTCGTCCTCGACGATCAGAACGCGGGTCATGCGGTGTCTCCCTTCGCGGGTACGGGTGTCGTCAAGGTCTTGCGGGACTTGCGACGGGGCTTCGGACGAACGGTGTCGAGGTCGGGTGCCTCGGTCATCGGCAGTCGGATGGTGAAGGTCGATCCCCGCTCGGGGCGCGACCACAGCCGCACCTCGCCGCCGTGGCGCTGCACGGCGTGCTTGACGATCGAGAGGCCGAGGCCGGTGCCGCCCGTGCGACGCGAGCGCGCCTGGTCGGCCCGGTAGAAGCGCTCGAACACGCGGTGCTGGTCGGTCTCGGGGATGCCGATGCCGCGGTCGGTGACGGCGATCTCGACCACGGTGTCGTCGAGCTTCACGCCCACGCCGACCTTCGAGCCCTGCGGCGAGTAAGCGATGGCGTTGGCGACGAGATTGCCAAGCGCCTCGGTGAGGATCTGCGGCTCGCCGCGCACCCACAGCCCCTTGGTGCCGCCGCGCACGACGGTGACCTGGGCGGCGTCGGCCTGCACGGTATAGGCCTCGAGGGCAGCGGTGACCACCTCGTCGATCGAGACGTCGCGCACATCGCGCAGCTCGTCCGAGGCCTGCAGGCGCGAGAGGCTCATGATGCGGTTGACGAGCGACGCCAGCCGCGTGACCTCGGCCTGCATGCGCGAGGCGAAGTGCCGCACCTGGGCGGGGTCGTCGGCGGCCGACTCGATCGCCTCGGCGAGCAGGCCCACGGCGCCGACGGGGGTCTTCAGCTCGTGACTGGTGTTGGCGACGAAGTCGCGGCGCATCTCCTCGACGCGCTCGCGCTCGGTGATGTCGCGCAGCACGAGGAGCGTCAGCCGGGCCGAGATCGGCGTCGCGCGCACGGCCACGAGTCGGGCCTCGGCCGGCGCCGCACCGCGACGCAGACGCAGGTTCTCGCTGATGCCGGATCCGGTGTCGCGGGCGACGCGCGCCACGCGCTTGAGCTCCTCGGCCGCGATGACCTCGCCGGCGTGCACGCCGAACACCTCGGCCGCGGGTGACAGCGCCAGCACCGTCGACGACGTGTCGCAGACGAAGGCGGGGTCGTCCATCGCGTCGAGCATCGCCTCGACGCCCTCGGGGACGTCGACCGCGGTCTGCGCCATCGAACGGTCGCGGGCGCGGAGGGCGCCGACCACGAGGCCGACGATCGCTGCTCCGACGACGAGGCCGGCGAGGAGCGCGAGCAGCACGAGCTGCGTGTGTTCCATACGTTCAGCGTAGAGGGGTCGATTCGGCGTCACCGGCCGTTCACCCCCGCCACCGGCACGGCAGAGGCTACTATTCACTGTCACTGCACCACTCGTTAACCTTCGCTGGGAAGAATCCCCGAAGGCCGCGGGACTCCCTGTGCCGTGCCGCCGACGAGGAAGGTACCCGCGATGCGCGAAGTATTCCACCAGTCCCTCGAGGACGTCCAGAGCCGCCTGGTCGAGATCGCCGACCTCGTGACCATCGCGATCGACCGCGCCACCCGTGCGTTCGGAACCAGTGACGTCTCCCTGGCCGAAGAGGTCATCGAAGCCGACGCGATCATCGACGAGAAGGCCGTCGAGCTCGACGAGCTCGCCATCGAGATCCTTGCGCGCCAGCAGCCCGTGGCCCGCGACCTGCGCATCGTCGTCACGGCGCTGCGCGTCAGCGCCTCGCTCGAGCGCATGGGCGACATGGCCGAGCACATCGCCCAGCTCGCCCGCTCGCGCTTCCCCGAGCGGGCGATCCCCAAGGGCCTCAAGAGCACCTTCACCCGCATGGGCGAGCTCGACGTCGAGGTGGCGCGCAAGCTCGCCGAGCTGCTGCGCACGCAGGACCTGCGCCTCGCCGAGGCGATCCGCGACGACGACGACGCCATCGACGAGCTGCACGTGAACGTCTTCGAGAAGGTGCTGGGCGACTCCTGGAAGGGCGAGGCCACGGCGACCGTCGACGCGACGCTCGCCAGCCGCTACCACGAGCGCTTCGCCGACCACGCGGTCTCGGTCGCGAAGAAGGTCATCTACCTGGCGACCGGCGATTGGGCCGGCGCCGACGACGACAACGTCGCGGAGCCCAGCCCGGTCATCTGATCGCGAACGACGAAGGGGGCGGATGCCATGGCATCCGCCCCCTTCGTCGTTGCGGTCTCAGTGCTTGTTGCCCTGCGCGGCCACGGCGGCGGCTCCCGCGGCGGCGGCCTCGGGGTCGAGGTACTCGCCCGGGCCGAGGGGCTTCATCTCGTCGTCGAGGCGGTACACCAGCGGGATGCCGGTGGGGATGTTCAGCTCGGCGATGTCGGCGTCGCTGATGCCCTCGAGGTGCTTGACCAGTCCGCGCAGCGAGTTGCCGTGGGCCGTGACGAGCACGGTCTTACCGGCCTGCAGGTCGGGGACGATGTCGCTGTGCCAGTACGGCAGCATGCGGTCGATGACGATCTTCAGCGACTCGGTGTCGGGCACCTCGCCGTCGATGCCGACGTAGCGCGGGTCGCCGACCTGGCTGTACTGGTCGTCGGCGGGCAGCGGCGGCGGCGGAACGTCGAACGAGCGCCGCCAGAGCATGAACTGCTCGTTGCCGAACTCCTCGAGGGTCTGGGCCTTGTCCTTGCCCTGCAGGGCGCCGTAGTGGCGCTCATTCAGGCGCCACGAGCGCTTGACCGGGATCCACAGGCGGTCGGCCGCGTCGAGGGCGAGGTTGGCGGTCTGGATCGCGCGGCTGAGCACCGAGGTGTGCAGCACGTCGGGCAGGATGCCGGACTCGGCGAGCAGCTCGCCGCCGCGCTTCGCCTCCGCCTTGCCCTGATCGGTGAGTCGCACGTCGACCCAGCCGGTGAACTGGTTGGTCTTGTTCCATTCGCTCTGCCCGTGGCGGAGCAGGATCAGCGTGTGAGGCATGGGTCCATGCTACCGAGGCGCGCGCCTCGCACCCGAGCCCGGGCTGGCATCATGTCGGAGTGACCCCCTCGCCCGTCGGACGCCCCACCCGGGGCACGACGGGCGTCAACCGCCTGCGCCGCATCGATCGCTGGATCGCGCGGCATCCGGTGCTGCGGCGCACCGACGATCCGCTCGTAGTCGATCTGGGTTTCGGGGCGAGCGCTGTCACCCCGCTCGAGCTCCTCGCGCGGCTGCGCAGTCAGCGCTCCGACGCGGAGGTGCTCGGCCTCGAGATCGACCCCGACCGCGTCGCCCGCGCGCGGGAGCAGTCCGTGGGCGTCGAGGGAGTGTCGTTCGCGCGCGGCGGGTTCGAGGTGCCGCTGCCGGGTGGGCGTCGCCCCGCGGTGATCCGCGCCCTGAACGTGCTGCGCCAGTACGACGAGGCCGACGTGGCCGACGCCTGGGCCCGCATGTGCGCGCGGTTGCAGCCCGACGGCATCCTGGTCGAGGGCACCTGCGACGAGATCGGGCGCATCGCCACCTGGGCGGAGGTGGGGGCGGATGCCGTGCCCCGGTCGCTCACCGTGTCGCTGCGGCTGGCCGAGCTCGACTCCCCCGCCGTCGCGGCCGAGAGACTGCCGAAGGCCCTCATCCACCGCAACGTCGAGGGCGAGCGCGTGCACTCCTTCGTCACGGCTCTGGAGCGCGAGTGGGTCCGCGCCGCCGTGGTCGCCCCGTTCGGTCCCGTGCACCGCTGGCGCACCGCGATGCTCGCCCTGCAGGAGGCGGGGTGGCCGCTGCTGCGCCGCGAGCGGTGGCGGCTGGGCGAGATCGGCGTCGCCTGGCACGCGGTGGCTCCGCGCTGAGCTCAGATGCGCGGCAGCAACGACTGCGCCTCGGCGGCCGGCATGCCCGCCGCCACCATCAGGTCGACGGCGAGCGGTCGCAGCGCGGACACGAGGTTGAGCTCGCCCACACCGCCGTCGGGGAGGAGCGCGGCCGGGTCGAGGCGGCGCGCCACGGCGGCGACGGCCTCTCTCGCGACCGGCTCGATCGAGATGTCGTCCAGGCTCTCGCGCACGAGCGCCGCACCGCGGGCGAGGTCGGAGAGCAGGTCGGCCGGAACCGGGCGACTCACGCCGTCGGCGCACAGATAGGCCGCACGTCGCGCCACGACGCGGAGGTTGCGGGTGGTGAGGTCGAGGGCCGCGCGCACGCGCTCGTGCCGCTGAAGCTCGCTGCGCTGACGCCGCAGGAACGGCGAGATGCGCGCCACCTCGCGCCCCGACTCGAGCGAGCCGCTCCACGCATCGACGTAGGTCTGCAGCGACCGCGCGCGTTCGAGCGCGCGCTCCGCGCGGACGCGGTCGCCCCGTCGCAGCGCCCGCACGATGCTCGCCATCGCCGCATCGAGCGCGTCGAACAGTTCGTCGGCGTCTCGCAGCTCGGTGCGTCGCAGGGTGCGGGGAATGAGGGCGGTGACCACGAGCGCGGCGAGCCCACCGACCGCGCCGTCGACGAGACGCAGGAACGGTGCGCCGGTGACGAGCACGAGCGCGATGAGCGACTGCGTGACCGCGGCCAGGGCGAACCCCGGTTGCGGCGAGAGGAAGCGCGCGACCACGAGCGTCAGGGTCATCGCGACCGCGATCTGCCACCACCCGGCGCCGGCGAGCAGCAGCACGAGCTCGGCGATCAGGATGCCGACGAGCATGCCCGCGACCGTCTCGGCGACCCGCCACGGCCGCGCGTCGCGCACGAGCCCGAGACTCGACACGGTCACGGTGGCCGCGAGCAACGGCACGGGGTGGCCGAGCACGAAGTGGGCGAACGCGTAGGCGGCGGTGGCGGCGACGACGATCTGCGCGGCGGCCGGGAGCGACTCGCGCACCCGGAGCACCCTGCGGCGCAGCGTGGTGCGCAGCCGGGATCGGGGCACGACGACCCCGACGGTCGTCGAGGCGTCGTCGTCGGTCATTCCGCGGAGCGGCGGCGGCCCAGGCGCGGAAGACGCGGAACGGAGGCGGTCGCCCCCGCGTCGGCGGGGACGACGGTCTCCGCGGCGGCGGCGAGGGGGCCGTCGGCGGTGTCGACGATCAGCGGGACTCCCTCGGGCGCGTTGCGCTTGACCAGCGCGAGCGCGATCGGGCCCTCTTCGTGGTGCACGGCCACCGAGGTGATCGCACCGATCACGTCGTCGCCGGCGCGCACGGCGTCGCCGCGGACGGGGAGCACGTTGTCACTGCCGTCGAGCTGCAGAGCGACCACCCGACGCGGCGGGTGACCGAGGTTGTGCACCTTCGCGACGGTCTCCTGCCCGCGGTAGCAGCCCTTCGACATGTGCACCGCGGTGCGCAGCCAGTCCATCTCGTGCGGGAGCAGTCGCTCGTCGGCATCGACCGACACGCGCGGGCGCCAGGCGGCCACCCGGAGTGCTTCGACGGCGTCGAGACCCGCGACGGAGATCTCGCCGCGCGCCGCGCGCCCGACGAGGGCGTCGAATTCCGCGGCATCCAGGATCGCCTCGGCCCAGTCGCGGTCGGCTCCCGGGTGCGGATCGACGCGGGCATAGGCCCACCCGCCGGGAGACACGTCGGGCCACGGGTCGATCCAGACCGGCGCCACGGCGGGCAGCCCGCTCACCGCGGCGCGGGTGCCGCCCACCACGAAGAGATCGGCCGAGCGGTCCTGCACCTCCACCCGCAGGCGGAAGCGCATGCGCGTGAGCCAGCCGGCGAGGCCCTCGACATCCGCCGCATCGACGATCAACCAGGCGGTCTCGCCGTCGTCGACGACGGATGCCGCGTGCTCGACGCGACCCTGCGGGTCGAGGATGAGCATCTCGGTCGACACGCCCGGGGCGAGGTGCGTGAGGGCCTGCGACGACAAGGAGTCGAGCCAGCTCCGGCGGTCTTCGCCCGACACGGACACGACGCGGCGGTCGCCCAGGGGCGCGACGGCGGTTCCGGATGCCAGGCGGCGCTGCTCCGCGACGGGCGAGCCCACGTGGCGGAGGCCGCGGTCGTCGAGCACGGCTCCGGGGATCTCCGAGAGGGAGGCCATGATCACTCCGCCCGAGCGAGACGCGCCGAGGCGTGCGAGCCGAGCTCGCGGCCCAGGGCGGCGATGTCCCACGCCCACAGAAGGTGGTTGTCGACGAGGCCGTACAGCCGCGTCGCCGCGGTGTAGGTCTTCGCGCCCGAGGCGCGCACGACGGCGTCGGTGGCGAGGTCGATGCGAGGACCCTTCACCTGCCCGACGTAGAGCTCGAGCACGCCGTCGGCGTGCACGAGGCTGACCTCGATGTCGAAGCCGCCGTCGGCGTTGCGCAGGGCCTCGACGTCGTCGGCGGTGCGCTCGACGGCCGGGGCGGTGGGGGGAAGCAGGGCGGGACCGGCATCGGCGTCGCCGGCGGGCCGGGCCAGTCGCCAGTAGCCGATCTCCGACACGAGCGGACGGCGGTCGCCCGCGTCGATCAGCCAGGCGTCGGCGGAGTAGTTGAGGAACGCGCCACCGTCGTGACTGAAGCTCACCCGGTGGGCGAACTCACCCGAGTAGGAACGACCGTCGACCTCGTAGTCGATGACGCCAGTGCCCTCCCAGACGCCGACGAGCCACGAGAGGGGGACGAGGTCGGCGGGAAGATCGGTCGGAATCTCGATCACGAGACGACCGTCAGCGCTGACCGCGGAAGAGGTTCCAGATGACTGTTCCGGACACGAAGGCGATCGCCAACGAGGCGAGGCCGAGGAGTCCCAGGAAGAACAGTTCGAGCGCGAGGAGGTCCATGGCCCAACTCTATCCCGAGACGACGGCCCCCAGCGCGAAACCGGCCGTGATGAGACCCAGCACCACCGCGGCGCCCAGGCTGCTGATCGCCATGCGCTGGATGAAGGCCTGCGAGCGGCCGTACCAGAGCTGGACGGCGAACGAGACGATCAGGCATCCGCCCAGGGCGACGCTGATCCACTGCGCGCGCCAGTGCGCGGGGGCGAGCAGGCCGATGAGCACTCCGGCGACGGCCGCGAGCACCCACACGGCGACGATGCCGCCGAACGTACGGCGCGGCGCGAGGTCGGGGGTCGACATGTCCCCATCATCACCCACGGGTGCGCTCCCGCGCACGCGGAACGCCGGCGACACGAGCGGCGCGCCGGGTCACCCTAAGATGATCGGGTGCGCGGCAGACCGCGCGGGGAGGTCTCCTTGGCTCAGCTTCTCGTTCTCAGCTCCGCCCCCGGCGGTGGCGCGGCGTTGCCCGCGCTCGAACTGCTGAGCCACCGCGTCCGCCAGATCCCGGCCGAGGCCGCCCAGCTGGTCAACGCGCCGAGTGCCGACGTGATCTTCGTCGACGCCCGCTTCGACCTCGTCGGCGCCAAGTCGCTGTGCAAGATCCTCTCCACCACCGGCATCGAGGCTCCCCTCGTGCTCATCATCACCGAGGGTGGCCTCACCGCCGTCTCGACCGACTGGGGCATCGACGACGTCGTGCTCGTGGGAGCCGGCCCCGCCGAGATCGACGCGCGCATCCGCCTGGCCATGGGTCGGCGCAGTGCGGAACAGGTCTCCACGCGCATTTCGACGTCGGGCATCACGATCGACGAGTCGTCCTACTCGGCGAAGGTGCACGGCAAGCCGCTCGACCTCACCTACAAGGAGTTCCAGCTCCTCCACTTCTTCGCGACCCACCCCTCGCGGGTGTTCACGCGCGAGCAGCTGCTCAGCGAGGTCTGGGGCTACGACTACTTCGGCGGCACGCGCACGGTCGACGTGCACGTCCGGCGCCTGCGCGCCAAGCTCGGCGATCTCGAGCAGCTCATCGGCACCGTGCGCAACGTCGGCTATCGGTTCAACGTCTACGAAGACGACCCCCAGCCCGCGGCATCCGCCCCCGCCTGAGGCCGCGACGCGGCCACGCGCACCCCGTGTTCACGCGCGTGTCACCGACCCCTGCAATGATGTGGGGATGATCGAACACGACGCGCTGGATGCCGGACTCGGCGACGCCGACGACGACGACTTCGACGAAGCCGTAGAAGTCGAAGACGACCAGCTGCCCGACCACCGCTACCTCGACCGCGAGTTGAGCTGGCTGGCGTTCAACCAGCGCGTCCTCGAGCTCGCCGAAGACCCCACCGTCCCGGTGCTGGAACGCGCGAACTTCCTCGCGATCTTCGCCAGCAACCTCGACGAGTTCTTCATGGTGCGCGTGGCCGGCCTGAAGCGTCGCATCGTCACGGGTCTGGCCGTTCCCACCAACGTCGGTCGCGCCCCCCTCGACGTGCTCGCCGATATCTCGGCCGAAGCGCATCGTCTGCAGTTGCGCCACGCGGCGGCGTGGACCGAGAAAGTGCGCCCCGCCCTCGCCGAATCGGGCATCGAGGTCGTGTCGTGGGGCTCGCTCGACGAGCCCACCGCCGAACGCCTCACCGAGTACTTCCAGCGCAACGTCTTCCCGGTGCTCATGCCGCTGGCCGTCGACCCGGCGCACCCCTTCCCCTACATCTCGGGCCTGTCGCTGAACCTCGCGATCCGCATCCGCAACGCGCGCACCGGCCGCCAGGAGTTCGCGCGCCTCAAGGTACCCCCCATGCTCCCCCGCTTCGTCGAGATCGGCGGCGACGGGCCGGGCGTGCGCTACCTCCCGCTCGAAGAGCTCATCTCCAACCACCTCGGCGACCTGTTCCCGGGCATGGAGGTGCTCGACCACCACGCGTTCCGTCTCACGCGCAACGAAGACATGACGATCGAGGAGGATGAGACCGAGAACCTCATCCAGGCGCTCGAGGCCGAGCTGCTGCGCCGTCGATTCGGCCCCCCGATCCGCCTCGAGATCACCGAGGACATGGACGAGGTCACCCGCTCGCTGCTGCTGAGCGAGCTCGACATCACCGAGCAGGAGGTCTACCGCCTGCCCGGCGCCCTCGACCTGCGCGGCCTCTTCGACCTCTCGCGCATCGACCGGCCCGACCTGCGCTACCCGCCGCACGTGCCCAAGACGGCGCTGGCCTTCCAGCCGCCCGAGCAGAACGGCCGCGCCGACCTGTTCGGTGCGATCCGCAAGGGCGACGTGCTCGTGCACCACCCCTACGAGTCGTTCGCGACGAGCGTGCAGGGCTTCCTCGAGCAGGCCGCCCGCGATCCGCACGTGCTCGCCATCAAGCAGACGCTGTACCGCACCTCGGGCGACAGTCCCATCGTGCAGGCGCTCATCGACGCCGCCGAGGCCGGCAAGCAGGTGCTCGCCCTCGTCGAGGTGAAGGCCCGTTTCGACGAGGCGAACAACATCGTCTGGGCGCGCAAGCTCGAGAAGGCCGGCGTCCACGTCGTGTACGGCCTCGTGGGACTCAAGACGCACTGCAAGCTCGCCCTCGTCATCCGCGAAGAAGAGGGCCGTCTGCGCCACTACAGCCACGTGGGAACGGGCAACTACAACCCCAAGACGAGCCGCATCTACGAGGACTTCGGCCTGTTCACGGTCGACGACCAGGTGGGCCGCGACCTCACGCGCCTGTTCAACGAACTGAGCGGCTACGCGATCGAGAAGAAGTTCAAGCGCCTGCTCGTCGCCCCCCTGCACCTGCGCAAGGGCCTCCTGCGGCACATCGAGAAGGAGCGCCAGAACGCCCTCGCCGGCAAGACCGCGGGCGTGCGCATCAAGGTCAACTCGATGGTCGACGAGCAGATCATCGACGCGCTGTACCGCGCCAGCCAGGCGGGCGTACCCGTGGAGGTCTGGGTGCGCGGCATCTGCTCGATCAAGCCCGGCGTCGAGGGCATGAGCGAGAACATCACGGTGCGCTCGATCCTCGGCCGCTACCTCGAGCACTCGCGCATCTTCTCGTTCGCGAACGACGGCGACACGCAGATGTTCATCGGCAGCGCCGACATGATGCACCGCAACCTCGACCGCCGCGTCGAGGCGCTCGTGCGCGTGGTCGACCCGGGTCAGGTGCGCGAGCTCACCTCGCTGTTCGACCTGGCGATGGACGACGGCACGAGTTCGTGGCATCTCGGGTCGGAGGGCGAGTGGACGCGTCACAGCGTCGACGCCGAGGGCGCCCCCCTCGTCGACCTGCAGGAGCACACGATGAGCCTGGTGCAGCGCAAGCGACGCTCGCGGACGGCGCGGTGACCGAGACCGCCGTCTACGCCGCCGGCGGTGTCGTGTGGCGCATCGTCGAGGGCAAGCTGCGGATCCTCGTCATCCACCGCACGAAGTACCGCGATGTCACCCTGCCCAAGGGCAAGGTCGACCCCGGTGAGACGCTGGCCGAGACGGCCGTGCGCGAGATCCGCGAAGAGACCGGCATCCGGGTGAGCCTCGGCGTGCCGGTCGGGGTGTCCCGGTACCGGATGCCGAGTTCGCGCACCAAGATCGTGCATTACTGGGCCGCCGAGGCCACGGATGCCGCCGTGCGCACCTCGAGCTTCGTGCCCAACAAAGAGGTCGCGGCGATCGAGTGGGTGAGCCTGAAGAAGGCGCGCAAGCACCTCAGCTACCCGGTCGACACCGAGATCCTCGACGAGTTCACGCGGATCGTCGACGAACGCGCACTGCCGACGTTCCCGATCGTGGTGCTGCGCCACGCGAAGGCCCGCTCGCGCGACGAGTGGGACGGCACCGACGCCGCCCGGCCCCTCACCCCCCGCGGACGCCGGCAGTCGCAGGCGATCGTCGGCCCCCTCCTCGCCTTCGGCGTGCGTCGGATCGTGTCGAGTCCGGCCGAGCGATGCGTGCGCACGGCGACCCCCATCGCGCAGGCGCTCGGCCAGCGCATCGTCGTGAGCGCCGCGATCAGTCAAGACGCGTGGGAAGAGGGCACCGCCGACGCGCGTGCTGTCGTCGGAGAACGCGTCCGCGCCCGCAAGCCCGTCGTCGTGGTCAGCCACGGTCCCGTGCTGCCCGACATCATGCACGAGCTGGCGTTGGCCACCGGCACCATGAGGGGCTCGTACCTCGGCAGCTCGTCGGCACTCGAGCCCGCGGCGTTCTCGGTCGTGCACGTTCCCGTCGAGCATCCCGGTGCAGGAATCGTCGCGATCGAGACGCACGAGCCGCAGGTGTGACGCTCCGTCCCGGCATCCGCGTCGTCTGGCGCGCGGTGCCCCCCGGAGTCGACCGTCGAACGGTGTCGCGCGCGGTGCTGGCGGAGCTGCTGCCGTCCGCTCGCTTCGTCTCGCGGTGCCCCTCGTGCGGCGGCGAACACGGTCGCGTGCGGGTGGAGGGGGCGGATGCCGCAGTCTCGGTGTCGTACGCGGCCGGGTGGACGGTCGTCGCGATGACGCAGGAGCATGCGGCGATCGGAGTGGATGCCGTGCCCGCCGACGCCGCGGGGCTCGAACGCGTGCTGCCGAGCGGCGCGGACGCGCTCTCGTGGGCGCGTGTCGAGGCGGTGCTCAAAGCCGACGGGAGGGGGCTCGGGGTCGATCCGGCGCGCGTGGAGATCTCGCTCGCCGCACACGGGTGGAGCGGGCGCGTGCAGGGGGCGGGGGCCGACGGTCGCGTCTGGCGGGGCGAGGATGTGAAGGCACCGACGGGCATCGTCGCGGCGGTGGCTCGCGGTGCGTGAGCGCGGGGCCCTCGCGCGATGGTCGCGCCCAGGACAGCCGGTGGGTGCACAGCGGTTTTCGGACGTGTGCGGATGCCGCGGCGGACTTCACCCGCGAGATCACCCGCTTGCCTCTGACCTGGGTTTTTCACGTCTCGTGCTCGCGGATTGCGCCCTCAATGCCCCTGGATCCGCCGAAAGTGGGCCGGATGCGCCGTGATACCCGGACTCAATGTCGGAGGTCGTCGCTAGCATGCGAACATGTCATCGGAGGCCTCGTCGACACCCGCAGGGAATGGCCCGCGTGGCCTGTCCGCGGTGCTCGCCGAGGTCCGCTCCACGGGCGCTGTGCTGGCCGCCGCGGAGGTCGCCCGCACCCGCGCTCTCGCTGAGGCCGGGCACCTCGCCCTCGACGTCCTCGCCGACCAGCGCGCGCCCGCCCGCGCCGCGCAACTGGCCCTGCGGGAGGTGGCGTCCGAGCTCGCCGCGGCCGAGAACCTCTCCGACCGGTCGGTGCAGCGGCAGATGTGTCAGGCGATGACCCTCGTCGACGACTACCCCGCCACCCTCGCCGCGTGGGAAGCGGGGGCTCTCACCCGCGCCCACGCCCACGTCATCGCCGACATCGGCTCAGCCCTCCCGCCCGAGAAGAAGGCCGAATTCGACCTTCTCGCCGTCGCCACCGCCGAGGGTCGCAGTCCCGCCCGCCTGCGCAGCCGCCTGGCCGTCCTGGCCGAGAAACTGCACCCCACCACCCTCACCGAACGTCACCAGCGCGGGCGCGACACCCGCTGCGTCCGCCTCGTCACCCAAGCCGACGGCATGTCCGACCTCATCGCAACCCTGCCCACCGTGCTCGCCGTCGGCATCTACGACCGCCTCACGCACCAAGCTCGCGCGCTCCTCGACATCCGGGCCGGCGGCGCGTTCGGACTCGACGGGGGTGACGGGGCCGTCGCGGGTGTCGATACGCCCGGCGACGATGCAGGCGGCACCGCGGCACCCGGCCCGCACCCGGTTTTCGGGTCCGACCACTCCGCTGCCGCGGCGGCTCTCAGTCCCGCCACCATGCTCGCCACCGACCAGCGCACCACCGCGCAACTGCGCGCCGACATCCTCGCCGACCTGCTGCTGGCCGCCGCACCGGAAGCCGACCCCACCCGCACCGACGACGGCCCCGGCACCCTCGGCACCATCCGCGCCCGCGTCCAGATCGTCGTCCCCGCCCTCACCATCCTCAACCCCACCCGAGACATCGACGACCCCGCCGCACTCATCGCCCACGGCCCCATCGACGCCCACACCGCCCGCACCCTCGCCGAAACCACCCCCACCCCCTGGGACCGCGTCCTCACCCACCCCCTCACCGGAGCAGTCCTGCACACCGACACCTACCACCGCACCACCGCCATCGACCGCCACCTCCGCGCCCGCGACCGCCACTGCCGCTGGCCCGGCTGCACCATCCCCGCCATCCGCTGCGAAGTCGACCACACCCACGACCACGCCAAAGGCGGCCCCACCACCATCACCAACCTCGCCCACCTCTGCCAACGCCACCACACCCAAAAGCAGTTCACCCGCTGGCAGGTTCGACAACTCCCCGGCGGAATCCTCGAATGGACCTCCCCCACCGGCCGCACCTACACCGACGAACCCCTCCCCTACTCCCCCGCCGTCCGCTTCACCCCCGACGACCCACCCCCACCCGACCCCGACGACAACGGCACACCCCCACCCTTCTGACACACGCACCACCCCGCACCCACGCCTCCCTGCGCGCGCTCCTCCCCGCGCGCGCTCCTCCCTCCCCGCACGCCTCG
>NZ_JAJNCV010000004.1:257330-282782 GCF_021026215.1 Microbacterium sp. JC 701 | reverse complement strand
CGACGGCGAGAAGGTCGAATTCGGCCTTCTTCTCGGGCGGGAGGGCTGAGCCGATGTCGGCGATGACGTGGGCGTGGGCGCGGGTGAGAGCCCCCGCCTCCCACGCGGCGAGGGTGGTGGGGTAGTCGTCGACGAGGGTCATCGCCTGACACATCTGCCGCTGCACCGACCGGTCGGAGAGGTTCTCGGCCGCGGCGAGCTCGGATGCGACCTCCCTCAGGGCCAGTTGCGCGGCGCGGGCGGGCGCGCGCTGGTCGGCGAGGACGTCGAGGGCGAGGTGCCCGGCCTCAGCGAGAGCCCGGGTGCGGGCGACCTCCGCGGCGGCCAGCACAGCGCCCGTGGAGCGGACCTCGGCGAGCACCGCGGACAGGCCGCGCGGGCCGTTCCCTGCGGGTGTCGACGAGGCCTCCGATGACATGTTCGCATGCTAGCGACGACCTCCGACATTGAGTCCGGGGTATCGCGCCGCATCCGGCCCACTTTCGGTGGATCCAGGGGCATTGGGGACGCAATCCGTGAGCGTGAGACGGAAAAGCCCAGGTCAGAGGCAAGCGGGTGATCTCGCGGGTGAAGTCCGCCGCGGCATCCGGAGCCGTCCGAAAACCGCCGTGAGCCGCGTCACCGCTCCTCAGTCTTCGCGCAGAGCGGCCCGCACGAGATCGATCGCCTCGGCACTGGACAGGCCCAGGCGTCGCGCCGTCTCGGCAAAGGTCCGCGCGGCAGCGGCCCCTCGGGCGGCGGCGGCATCCGCGCCCTTCACGAACGTTCCCGCGCGGCCGCGGGTCTCGACGTAGCCCGCCTCTTCGAGTTCTTTGTAGGCGCGAGCGACGGTGTTGGCGGCGAGGTCGAGCTCGCCCGCGAGGGTCCGCACCGGAGGCAGACGGGTTCCCGCGACGAGCGTGCCGTCGTCGATCTGCGCGATGATCCGGGCCCGCACCTGCTCGAACGGCGGGACCGACGACGACGCGTCGAGCGAGAGCTTCATTCGTTCAGTCCGAACAGGTCGAGGGGGTGTGTGAGCCGCCACCACGGGCTCGGCGGGTCGAGCTCGCCGGCGAGTTCGACGTCGACGGTGTCCGCGTCGACGGGACCCGTCGCCGTGAGCGAGCCCACGGTCTCTCCGGGTTCACGGGCGTCGCCGAGGTCGAACGAGGTCGAGGTCTTGGCCTCGGCGCCGTTCCAGAGCACGACGGTCGCGTCGGTGGCGGTGACCACGTCGACGTCGGGGGCCCACAGCGACTCGACCTTGCCGACGACCGTGCCGGCCGTGAGCGAGGGGCTCGGCTGCAGCTCCTGCTCGATGCGTGCGAACAGATCACGGCTGGCCTGGTTGCGGCTGTCGGGCCCGGGCTGGCCGAGCACGGCGGCGTAGGCGCGCACCGTGGTGCCGCCGACGGTGATGTCTTTCGCCGTCAGCAGGTTCCAGGCGTCGAGGGTGCCGGTCTTCACACCGATCACGCCGGGATCCTCGAGCAGGGAGTTGCCGTTGCGGAACGTGCCCGCCCCCGGCAGCGTCAGCTCGGGCGTGCGCACGATCTCGGCGATCACGGGGTTGGCGAGAGCGCGCTCGGCGAGGGCGATGAGGGCGGCGGGCGTCGCGGTGTTGCCCGCCTCGATCCCGGTCGGGTTGACGATCGTGATGCCGTCGATGCCGCGCTGGGCGAGGTACTCTCCCGCGGCGGCGGCGAAGGCGGCATCCGATCCGAAGAGGTCGTTCGACAGGCGCTGCGCGTAGTTGTTCGCGGAGGCGATGAGCATGCCCTGCAGCATCTGCAACTGGGTGAGCGTGCCGTCGACGGGCACGTCGAGCGACGATTCGCCGCGCGCCCGGTACTGCCAGTAGTCGGCGCTGTCGGCCTGCGTGAAGGCGTACGTGCCACCCTGCTCGCCCGGCGCCAGCGGCAGCTTGTCGAGCACGACGAGGGCGGTGACGACCTTCGTGATGCTCGCGATCGACTCGGGGGCGTTCGCGGGAGTCGAGAGCGTCTCGGGCATGCCGTCGAGCGCGATCGCCGCTTCGCCCTGCGCCGGCCACGCGGGGTTCGCCGTGGGCGCGGCGGTCGGCTGCGCGGCGACGGTGCGCACGGTCGGAGCCACGGCGTTCAACGGCCAGAGCAGGGTCGCGGCGACGTATGCCGCGACCAGCATGAGCAGGAGGATCGGCGGAACGACGGTGGCTGGACGCAGGCGGCGCCGGCGCCCTCCGGCCAGCAGATCGCCCGCGCGAAGGGTCGATCCGGAGACGACGAAGGTCGGGGCGGGGCGCGGAGCGGCTGCCTGGTGGGGGTCGACCCACGCGAGCGCTCCGATGACGGTGGAGGTTCCGGATGCCGCGGCGGCGGTCGACGCGGGCGAGGCGTCGGTCGTCGGCGGCGGGGTCGTCGCGTCCGCCGGTGACGGCTGCGTGGTTGTGGCTGGGGACGCCTCGGCTTCGGCGCCCTCGGCGGCCGGTGCGACGGCGGCAGCGCCGGTCCGGGGTGCCTCGGCGTCGGCGGCACTCGCGGTAACGGGAGCCCCGGCCTCGGACGCCTCGGCCTCGACGGCGCCTGCAGCCCGCGGATCGGCCGGGGAAGCGGCATCCGAAGTCTGCTCCGACTCCGCCGGAGCGGCGAGCGGCTCGTCCGGGTTCCGCGGCGCGCATCGCGACTCCGGGATCTGCTCGCTCACCCGCCCACGCTACCCCGGGCGTGCCCCTATACTCGTCACCACAACCCACGGGAGTCCGGTGAGCCGGGCTGAGAGGAAGCGAATCCACGCTTCGACCGTCGAACCTGATCCGGATCATGCCGGCGCAGGGAGGAGAGAAATGCACACGTCCACGTCTGCCCCCGCGAACCGCTCGACGGTCGTCGCCTCGGACCGCTTGCGGTGGCGTGTCGTCGACATCGTCGTCGCCGCCGTGCTCGGCGTCGCGATCGGCCTGGTGTTCTGGGCCTGGAACACTGTCGGCGGCCTCTGGTTCGTCGCCATGGACGGCGTCACTCCCGGTCTCGGGGGCCTCGCGGTCGGTATCTGGCTGATCGGCGGCGTCGTCGGCGGGCTGATCATCCGCAAGCCCGGCGCGGCTCTGCTGGTCGAGCTCGTGGCCGCCGTCGTCTCGGCCCTCATCGGCAACGTGTGGGGTCCGCTCACGATCGTGTCGGGCCTGGCTCAGGGCCTCGGCGCCGAGCTGATCTTCCTCGCCTTCCTCTACCTGCGATTCACCCTGCCGGTCGCCATGCTCGCCGGAGTCGGCGCGGGCGTCGGCGCGTGGCTGAACGAGCTGTTCGTCGGGTCGTCGCCGAATATCGCCAAGACCGTCGAGTTCAACCTCATCTACCTCGGCACCCTCGTGGTTTCGGGTGCGCTGCTGGCCGGTCTGGTCGGCTGGCTGCTCGTGCGTGCACTGGCGGCCACCGGTGCGCTGAGCCGCTTCGCCGCCGGGCGGGAACGCCGCCGCGACGTCTGATGCCGCATCCCGCGCGCGTCGACGTCGAAGGCTGGGGCTGGCGCTACGCCGGTCGCAAGCTCCCCGCCACGCGCGAGATCGACCTCGTCATCGAGCCCGGCGAGCGGGTGCTGCTGCTCGGCGCCTCGGGTGCGGGCAAGTCGACCCTGCTCGCCGGTCTCGCGGGCCTGCTCGGAGGCAGTGACGAGGGGGAGCAGACCGGGCGCATCCTCGTCGACGGCGGGGCGCCCGAGGGGCAACGCGGACGCATCGGCCTGGTCCTGCAGGACCCCGAGGCGGGGATCGTGCTGTCGAAGGTGGGCGACGACGTGGCCTTCGGGTGCGAGAACCTCGGGGTGCCGGCATCCGACATCCCCCACCGGGTGGCGCACGCTCTGGCCTCCGTCGGTCTGACCGTGCCCCTCGACCGCCCGACGAAGGCGCTGTCGGGCGGGCAGAAACAGCGCCTCGCGCTCGCGGGTGTGCTCGCGATGCACCCCGGACTGCTGCTGCTCGACGAGCCGACCGCCAACCTCGACCCCGACGGCGTCGACGACGTGCGCGCGGCCGTCGAGGGCGTCATCGCGCGCGAGGGCACGACGCTCGTGCTGATAGAGCACCGCACCGCCGTGTGGGCCGACCTCATGACGCGGGTCGTGGTGCTGGCGCCGGGCGGGGGGCTGATCGCCGACGGCCCGCCCGATCGCGTGTTCGCGGAATATGGCGACGCGCTCGCCGCCGCCGGAGTGTGGGTCCCGGGTCGCCCGGTGGAGCTTCCGGTCGCCGCTCCCTCGTCGAATCCGGATGCCGTGCTGACGGCCGAGACGTTGGCCATCGGGCGCGAGAAGGGCACCGTCGTCGCGTCCGACCTCAACCTGATCGTCCCCACCGGCGCGGGCACCGTCGTGACGGGCCCGAACGGCGCGGGCAAGTCGACGCTCGCGCTCACCCTCGCGGGGCTCCTGCCCGAAGTCCGCGGAGAGGTGACCGCCGCGGCGGGGCTCGCGGCCCGCGGCATCCGGCGCCCGTCCCGCTGGCGCTCCACCGAACTGCTCACGCGCATCGGCACGGTGTTCCAGGAGCCCGAGCACCAGTTCCTGGCGTCGACGCTGCGCGACGAGCTCGCCGTGGGGCCGAGAGCGCTCCGGATGCCGGCGGCTCAGGTCGAGCAGATCGTCGACGAACTGCTCGAGCGACTCGACCTTGCCCCCCTCGCCCTCGCCAACCCGTTCACCCTGTCGGGCGGCCAGAAGAGGCGCCTATCGGTGGCGACGGTGCTCGCCGCCTCGCCCGAAGTGATCGTGCTCGACGAGCCGACCTTCGGTCAGGACCGTCGCGGCTGGACCGAGCTCGTCGCCCTGCTGCAACGCGAGATCGCACGCGGGCGCGCGGTGGTCGCCGTCACGCACGACGCCGACGTGGTGCGCCATCTCGGGCAGCACCGCATCCGCCTGGGGGAGGCCGCGTGAGCGTCGTGGTCGAGGCCCCCGCGCGCACGGCGTGGCTCGACGGCGTGAACCCCGTGACGAAGGTCGCGATCGTGGTGGTGCTCGCCGCGCCGTTGCTGGTCTCGATTGACGCGGTGAGCGCCGCGACGGCCCTGATGCTCGAGCTGCTGTGCGTGCCGCTCACGGGACTGCCGTTGACGACGGTGCTCAAGCGGATGCTGCCCGTGCTGGTGTTCGCCCCCGTCGCGGCGGTGAGCATGCTGCTGTACGCCCGCCCCGGCGGCACCGTCTACGGCTCGTTCCTGCTCGCCACGATCAGCGACGACTCGATCGTGCTCGCGATCGCCGTGCTGCTGCGCGTGCTCGCGCTCGCGCTACCGATGATCCTGCTGTTCGCCCGCACCGATCCCACCGCGCTCGCCGACGCCCTCGCCCAGGTGGCCAAGCTGCCGAGCCGGTTCGTGCTCGGCGTGCTCGCCGGGGCGCGCACCGCGGGGCTGTTCGTCGACGACTGGCGCACGATGACCCTCGCCCGCCGAGCGCGGGGGCTCGGCGACCGCGGGGCGCTCCGTCGGTTCTTCTCGATGGCGTTCGTGCTGCTCGTGTTCGCCGTGCGCCGCGGCACGAAGCTCGCCACCGCGATGGAGGCGCGCGGGTTCGGCGCCGACGTCGAGCGCACCTGGGCGCGGCCGTCGACGCTGTCCGGCCGCGACGGCGCCGCCCTTGCGGGATCCCTCGCGCTGGGAGCTCTGGCGCTCGCCGCCGCGGTGGCGACGGGCGCGTTCCGCGTCGTGGGGACGTGAGCGTCGGCGGCGGGGCTACCGACGACTCAGAACACGTACTCGAAGCACAACGAGCGCGGCATCGTCTCGATGTAGGGCTCGTAGACCGGGATCGGGGTGAAGCCCGCGGCGGCGTACATGCGCAGCGACTCGGGCTGCATGCGCCCGCTCTGCAGGATGACGCGGCGCGCGCCCGCGCGACGGGCGAGGTCGACGACCGTCTCGGTCAGGGCGGTGCCGACCCCTCGGCGGCGGGCGCCGGCGGTGACGATGAGGCGCTTGAGCTCCCACTCCTCGCCCAGGCGTCTCAGGATCACGTGCCCCAGAGGAGTGTCGTCGGCGTCGATCGCGAGCAGCGTCGCCACCACGTCTTCGGGGTGCACCGCGAGAGCGGCCTCGCGCTTGGCGGCGACCTCGGGGGTGTCGTCGGCGTCGGCGTCGCGGTAACGCTCGTCGAGATCGGCATCGAGCACGCGCCGCAGGGCGACCGCGCGGGGATCATCGACGGCGACCTTCTCGATACGGAACCCGGGCTCGCTCACCCGACGAGCCTAGGGCCGGTGGTCCGCGCCGGCCCGACGCGCGACGATCGGTGCGCACTCGCCTGCGCGAACCTGCCCCGCGCTGCGGGGTTCGCCCGCGACGGGGGCAGAATGATGACGGGGGTGTCATGGGTCTGTCGTTCGCTCTACTCGCGGTGAGCGTCGCGGTCGCGACCGCGGTCGGCTTCGTGGCCTTCCCGCGTCTGGGAACCCCCGGTCGGGTGACGCTGTTCCTGCGGTACGCGGCGGTGGCCGGGGTCACCGCCGTCGGCTCGAGCGCGATGTACTTCATCTACGGTGCGGGCGGCGGTCTGCTGACCCTCGTGCTCGGAGACGTCGCCATGGTGCTCGCCCCGGCCCTCATGCTCGTGGCCGTGAGTGCACTCGACGGACGCCGGGTGCGCCGAGCGTCGACGTTCGCCCTCGTGCTCGCACTGATCGTGGCCGTGGTCACCGCCACGGTCCCCCTGCCCGCCTCGCTGGCGGTGAAGGCGGTGGCCCTCGCCGCCGCCTGCGCCGCCTGCGCGTGGGTGGCGAGCCACTCGCGCGTCGAGCCCTTCGGTCCGCTGCGCATCATCGCCTTCGCCAACGCGGTGTACGCGCTCTACTGCCTCGCGCGCGTCGGGGTGGCGCTCGCCGCCGGATGGGAGTCCCCCCTGTACCTCACCGCCTTCTCGTTCGGCCCCGCGACCATCCTCGGGGCCGTCGCCGTGGTGGCGATGGGCGTCGCGGTCGTCCGCCTGTGGGCCGGCCCGCGCGCCGAGGTGCGGCCCGAGGTGTGCCCCGCGGGGGTGGCGGTCGTCGTGGGCGACTGGGACCTGGCATCCGCCGCCTATGGCCCCGAACGCATGCGCGACCTCGTGGTCGACCTGCGCGCGGCGGCCCACGACCTCGACCCGCACGCCGCCGACGTGCCGCGGGGGGCCGAACTGACCGTCGCCGACCCGGTCGAAGCCCTCGGTGCGCGCCTGCGCGACGCCTACGGCTGGGCGCCCGAGCAGACCATCCTCCTCGCCGACGGGGCCGCCACCGCGGCGATCCGCACGCGTCCCGGACGTACGCGGCGGGGGCGATGGGGCCGGGGCGTTTCGCGGTCCTGAGTTCCGGCTAGGGTGGAACTCGGTTTCAGCTTTCGAAGGAGAACGCATGGACATCGAAGGAGCCTCCGCCCTCGTCACCGGCGGCGCCTCGGGCCTGGGCCTGGCCACGGCGCGACGATTGGCCGCCGCGGGAACCCGCGTCACGATCGTCGATCTGCCCTCGTCGTCGGGGGCCTCGATCGCCGAGGACCTGGGCGGATCGTTCGCCGCCGCCGACGTGACGGATGCCGAGCAGATGGCCGCGGCCGCCGCCCTCGCCGCCGACGCGGGGCCCCTGCGGGTGGTCGTGAACTGCGCCGGCATCGCGCCGCCCGCGAAGGTGCTCGACCGCGACGGAAACCCCTCGTCGCTCGCCGACTTCGAACGCGTCGTGCGCGTCAACCTCATCGGCACCTACAACGTCATCGCCCAGACCTCCGCCGTCATGGCGAAGACCGACCCCGCCGAGGGCGGTGACCGCGGGGTCATCGTGAACACCGCGAGCGTCGCGGCCTTCGACGGGCAGATCGGTCAGCCCGCGTACTCCGCGAGCAAGGGCGGCGTGCACGCGATGACGCTCCCCGTGGCGCGCGAGCTCGCCCGCCACGGCATCCGCGTCGTCACCATCGCCCCCGGCATCATGGAGACGCCGATGCTCAAGGGCCTTCCGCAGGCGGCGCAGGACTCGCTCGGCCAGCAGGTGCCCTACCCCTCGCGCCTCGGCGCCCCCGACGAATACGCGCGCCTCGTGCTCGCGATCGTCGACAACGGCTACCTCAACGGTGAGACCATCCGCCTCGACGGCGCGATCAGAATGGCACCGAAATGACCGACGGCATTCAGCTGCACATCGAAGACGGACTGGCGCGCGTCACCTTCGATCGGCCCGCCTCTCTCAACGCGATGGACTTCCCCATGGCGCGCCGCTGGCGCGACGTCGCGCACGAGGTCACGACCGATGCGTCGGTGGGAGCGGTGATCCTGGATGCCAACGGGCCCGCGTTCTGCGCGGGCGGCGACGTCGTCGCGATGGCCACCACGGGCGCCTCCGGCTCCGACGTCACCGAAACCGCGCACGCGATTCACGACGGCATCCGCACCTTCGCCGAAGCGCCCCTGCCGATGGTCGCCGCCGTGCAGGGAGCGGTCGCGGGCGGAGGGCTCGGGCTCATGCTCACGGCCGACTACGTCGTCGCGAGCGAGAACGCCCGCTTCGTCAGCAGGTACGCGAACATCGGCCTCACCCCCGATCTGGGCGTCTCGACGCTGCTGCCCGCCGCGATCGGCCAGCGCCGCGCGCTGCAGTTGCTGTTGCAGGACCGTATGCTCACCGCCGCGGAGGCCCTGGACTGGGGTCTGGTGGCCGAGGTCGTGGCATCCGCAGATCTGGTGTCGCGCGTGAACGAGATCGCCCGCTTCTGGCTCGACGGCGCCAGCGCCGCGTTCGGGCAGGCGACCCGTCTCGTGCGCGTGGGCGCGGGTCGCACGTTCGCCGAGAACCTCGACGACGAAGCAGCCACCATCGGCGCCGCCTTCGAGACCCCCGAGGCGAAAGCGCGGGTCGCCGCGTTCGCCGCCGCCTCCGCGAAAGGACACCGCTCGTGATCCCCACCACCCCTCCAGCCACCGCTGGCGCGGCGCCCGGAGCCTCCGGCGGCGTGGGCCCACTTGCGGGAAAGACCATCCTCATGTCGGGCGGAAGCCGCGGCATCGGCCTCGCGATCGCGTTGCGCGCGGCCCGCGACGGCGCGAACATCGCCATGCTCGCGAAGACCGACACCCCGCATCCGAAGCTGCCGGGCACCGTGCACACCGCTGCGGAGGAGATCCGCGCGGCGGGCGGTCGGGCGCTGCCGATCGTCGGCGACGTGCGCGACGAAGCCTCGATCACCGAGGCCGTGATGCGCACGGTCGGCGAGTTCGGCGGTATCGACATCGTCGTCAACAACGCCAGCGTCATCGACCTGTCGGGTTCGCTCGAACTCGCGACCAAGAAGTACGACCTCATGCAGGACGTCAACGTGCGCGGCACGTTCCTGCTCTCGCGCGCCGCGGTACCGCAGCTGAAGGATGCCGCGAACCCGCACATCCTGTCGCTCTCGCCGCCGCTGAACGTCACGCCGAAGTGGCTCGGCGCACACACCGGCTACAGCCTCGCCAAGTTCGGCATGACGATGGCCACGCTCGGGCTCGCGGCCGAGTTCGCCGAGGCCGGCATCGCCGCCAACGCGCTCTGGCCGCGCACGACCATCGCGACCGCCGCCGTGCAGAACGTCATCGGCGGCGACCGGCTCATGGCCGTCTCGCGCACGCCGGAGATCTATGCGGATGCCGCGTACGAGGTGCTCATCGCGCCCGCGCGCGAGCGGACCGGGCAGACGCTGATCGTCGAAGACGTGCTGCAGGCCGCCGGAGTGACGGACTTCTCGGGGTACGCGGCGGTGCCGGGCACCCCCGACGAAGCGATGTACCCCGACATCTTCTTGGACTGACCGCGGGGTCCCGGTCCCTTCGACAGGCTCAGGGACCTGGGTGCGGGGCGTGATGCGGGTCCCGGTCCCTTCGACAGGCTCAGGGACCTGGGTGGCCGGGCGTGATGCGGGTCCCGGGCCCTTCGACAGGCTCAGGGACCTGGGGTGCGGGGCGTGATGCGGGTCCCGGTCCCTTCGACAGGCTCAGGGACCTGGGAGGCCGGGCGTCATGCGGGTCCCGAGCCTTCGACGGGCTCAGGGACCTGTGTGCAGAGGGGCTGAGTCGTCCCTTCGGCGGGCTCAGAGACCTTCGCTGGGCTCGAGGTCCCGTCGCGCCCGGGCGGCCACGTCCTCGGTGTCGCGCAGCACGCGCATCGTGTTGCGGCCGGCCAGGGCGAGCAGATCGTCGTCGCTCCAGCCGCGCTCCGCGAGCTCGGCGAAGAGGCGGGGGTAGGCGGAGACGTCGTCGAGCCCCGAGGGCAGGTCGCTGACCCCGTCGAAGTCGCTGCCGAGCCCCACGTGCGCCACGCCCATCAGGTCGCGGGCGGCCTCGACGTGGTCTGCGACATCGGCGACACGGACGACGGGGGCGGGGTTCTTTTCGAGCCACCGGTCGAATGCCCGCTGTGCCGTGGCACCCGCCCGCGGGAAGTCCGCCGCATTGGCGGCGCGGGCATCGGCCGCCGACTCGGCCGGACGAGGGGCCCGGGGCCACGGCATCGACGAGGTCAGACCGACATCGCGGCGCGCAGCCTCCGCTTCGGCAGACCAGTCGGCGAACCCCCGCGAGACGAACTGCGCCACGAAGGCGACCTGCAGAACCCCTCCGCCGGCGGCGAGCCGACGCAGGACGTCATCCGAGACGTTCCGCGGGTGTGCGGCGACGGAAGCGACGCCCGAATGCGAGAACATCACCGGCGCCCTCGATGCGTCGAGCGCTGCCAACTGCGTGCGTTCCGACGTGTGCGAGAGGTCCACCACCACGCCGAGGCGGTTCATCTCGGCGACGATCGCGCGCCCGTCGGCAGTCAGTCCCTCCGCGCGCGGCGCGTCAGTCGCGGCATCCGCCCACTCGAGGGAGGAGTTGTGCGTCAAGGTCATCGTCCGCACTCCCAACCGGGCGAACATGCGCAGCACACCCAGCGACATCGCGATCGAATGCCCCCCTTCGATCCCGAGGAACGAGGCGATGCGACCGGCGGCGATGCAGCGTTCGGCCTCGGCCGCGCTCGAGACGATCTCGATGTCGTCGGGGTACGCGGCAGCGAACCGATAGGCGGCGTCGATCTGCTCGAGGGTGCCGACGGTCGCCTCGGCCTCGGATTGACGGCCTGAGACGAACACCGACCACACCTGCGCCGACACCCCTCCGCGCCGCAGCCGCGGAATGTCGGTGTGGAACTCGGAACGATCGCCATCGAAGCCGTCAACGGCGTATCCGCGGTACCGGCGTAGTCCGCACATCAGGTCGTTGTGCGTGTCGATGAGCACCTCGCCGGCGAGGAGTCGATCGATGCGTTCGAGGCTCGTCGCGCTCATCTCGTCGCGGCGGCCGGTTCGAGCGGCATCGGTCCCATCCCCCGACGTCGGGAGAAGACGAGCGTCGTGTACGTGTCAGCCACGACGGGATCGCTCGTGACGCAGTCGAGCACGAAGTCGCTCAGATCGTCGGTCGTTTCGGCCACCACCTCGATGAGGTAATCGTCTTCGCCGGCGACCAGCCACAGGTTCACCACCTGGGGCAGCTTCGCCATCGCCTCGGCGAATCGCGCGTTCTCGGCGCGCGAGTGCTCCTTGAGCTGGACGCGCAGGATCGCTCGCAGGCCCTGACCGATGCGCCGAGGGTCGACCTCCGCGTGGAAGCCCGAGATGACGCCGTTCTCGATCAGGCTCCGCACGCGGGCAAGGCACGACGACGGGGCCAACCCCACCCGATCGGCAAGCTCTTTGTTGGGGATCCGGCCGTCTTGGATGAGCACCGCGACGATCGCGCGGTCGATCTCGTCGAGCCGGACGGGCCTAATTATGTTCGGCAAGGGGCGACCTTTCGCTGTGTTCTCGTGCTGTCAGGCGCTCAGGAGCGGCAACTGCAGAACATGATACAGATATATTGTTCTCAAACGCCTTAGCGTGCAGACTTTTGCCTCAATACCCGAATGCGATGCGCTGGTCCCCTCGAGAGCGCGCCGCCCCCATTCCCAGGACGCACCCCCAGCGTCCATTCCAGAGAGGGCACCACCAGCAATGAAAAGGTTCTCCAAGGTCTTCACCGCCGCGGTCGCTCTGACCGCCGCGCTCGGCCTTCTCGCCGGCTGCAGTGACGGCGGCACCGACCCCACGGCATCCGGCGGCTCCGCCCACGTGCTCACCGTGGGCAAACTTCTTCCCCTTCAGGCTGTCGACCCTCACAAGGTCAACGACGGCATGTCGAACGAAGTCCTCACCGCCGTCTTCGACGGTCTCTACTCGCTCGACGAGAACCACGAGCTCGAACCGCTGATGGCGGAGAGCTTCGACAAGTCCGACGACGGCCTGACGTACACCTTCCACCTGCGCGACGCGAAGTGGAGCAACGGCGACCCGGTCACCGCCGCCGACTTCGAGTTCTCGTGGAAGCGTCTCGTGAACCCCGCCACGGCTGCGCCGAACAGCAACGAGGCGGTCGCCGCAGGCATCAAGAACGCCAACGAGATCGTCAACCAGGGCATGGACTACACCCAGCTCGGCGTGAAGGCCGTCGACGACAAGACCCTCCAGGTCGAATTGGCTGCGGACGTGCCGTACTTCCAGGCCCTGCTCGTTCGCCCTGCTTTCCTGCCGGTCAACGAGAAGTATCTCGACCAGGTCGGCGACAAGTACGGCCAGACGCCCGAGACCACGATCTACAACGGTCCCTTCGTCTGGGATTCCTGGGACTTCGCGAACAACTTCTCCGCGAAGAAGAACCCGGATTACTGGAACGCCGCCGACACGAACATCGACGAGATCAAGTGGCAGGTCGTGAAGGACTCGCAGACGGCTGCGCTGCTCCAGGAGAGCGGTGACCTCGACTTCACCGAGATCTCGGGAAGCCTCATCGACCGTTACGCGGATTCGCCCGAGCTCACCACCGCGCTCGAAGTGCACATGTGGTACATGTACCCGAACATGCAGAACCCGGCGCTGGCCAACAAGGACATCCGCACGGCGCTCGCGACCTCGTACGACAAGTCCGCGCTGGCGAACGACGTTCTCAAGAACGGTGCCGAACCGGCGGACTACTTCGTCGGCAAGAACCTCGCGGTCGGTCCTGACGGCAAGCAGTTCCGCGACACGGGCGACACCTACCTCGCCTACGACGTCGACTCCGCCAAGAAGTCGTGGGAGAAGGGGCTCGCCGCCCTCGGCACCGATTCGGTGACGCTGCGTCTGTCGTACTGGGATGACGAGTCGTCCATCGCACAGGCCGAGTACATCGCATCGCAGTGGGAGGCCAACCTCCCCGGTCTCGAGATCGAGCTCACGAGCCAGCCCAAGGCGACGGCGAACGAGCAGGCGCTGGCCGGCGACTTCGACCTGTACCTGTTCCGCTGGGGCCCCGACTACAAGGACCCGATGGCGTTCCTCGAGCTGCTGTCGTCGAGCTCGCAGCGCGACTTCGGAAAGTACTCCAACCCGCAGTACGACGCCATCATCGCCGCGGCGCGCACGCCCGAGATGCTCAGCCAGCCGCAGGAGCGCTGGGACAGCCTGCACGACGCGGAGGACATCCTGCTCGGCGACGTGGCGGTCTTCCCGACGGTGCAGAACGGCATCGCGATGCTGATCAACCCGAAGGTGCACAACATGGACGTGCGAAACGTCAGCCTGACGTGGAACTACCGCATCGTGACGAAGGACAACTGACACGATGACCGACTGTCGAGAGGAAGAGACGAGATGACGGCGAAGAAGACCCTCCGTGAAGTGATGGAGGCGGGCAGCGTCCTGGCGCCGTGCGTGTTCGACTGCTCCTCGGCCCGTGCGGTCGAGTTGGCGGGCTTCGAGGCGATGCTCCTCAGTGGTTCGGAGGTGTCGATGTCGATGAAGGGCATCCCCGACCTCGGGCTGCTGTCGCTCGAAGAACTGCTGTGGGCCGTCGAGCGGATCGTGGACATGTCTCCTCTTCCTCTCGCGGTCGACATCGAGGACGGCTTCGGCTCCAGCCCCCTGCAGGTCTACGAGACCTGCCGGCGGATGGCGAAGGCCGGGGCGATGGCGGTCCTCATGGAGGACGAGTTCGAGCCCGGTTACGCCCGAGACGTCTCGATCGATCACATGATCCCGCGCGAGGAGTACTACGCGAAGGTCCGCGCAGCGGTGAAGGCCGTCGAGGGGACCGACTGCATGGTGATCGCCCGCAGCAACTACGGCAGCGCGAACCTCGAGGAGGGCATCCAGCGCATGATCGACTGCGTCGAGCTGGGTGCTCACGCCACCGTCGTGGTCAACGTCACGACACTGGCGGACGCCGCAGAGGTGGCGCGTCGGGTACCCGGGCCGAAGATGTTCGCCGACATCAACGCCAAGCGCGGACTCGAGCAGATGTCGTTCGCGCAGTTGTCCGAGCTCGGGTACGACCTCATCACGATGCACTTCACGATGAAGGCCGCCATGGCCGGGATGCTCGAGGCGGGCCGCGCCAACCTCGCCGAGATGGGCAACACCTACTCGAACGAGATGATGCCCGACGAGTACCCGGGGCACAGCGGCATGGCGTTCTTCGCCGCGCAGGAGCTGCTCGACCTCGAGACGGAGTTCACCGGACGCGCCCAGACGTTCAACGATCCTCGCGCCATCCATACCGCCTGATCACTGGCAGGCCCACCGCCCCGACGCGTTCCCCACGCGCGTCGGGGCGGTTCGGCGTTCACGCCGAACGATGTTCGGGAAAAGGTCGCGGATGCCGCTGAGAAAGGCCGAACGATATTCGGTGACGACCGGCGAGTCTGTGGCGGTGCAGCGGTCCACTCCGTCCGCGACGCCATGTTTTGAATCTTGTTCGGTTTGATTGTCGATGTTGGTTTGTTTGTGCAGGATTGACTCATTGATACCGAACGCTCCGCGACCCGATCCGGAACGACGAAAGAGGCACGATGACTGAATTGGCGGCGCCCACCCTGGCCGCGACCACGACCGTCGACATCGACGGATTCTCCCTCGACATCGCCACCATCGCCCTCGTGGCGCGTGGACTGCCCGACGGCTCGTTCCCAACCGTGGTGCTCACCGATGAGGCCCGTCGAGTGACGAACGAGGCTCGCGCTTACGTCGAGGCGAACTTCCTCGCCGAGGACGCGCCCGCGATCTACGGCATCAACACCGGCCTCGGACGCCTCATGGACGTCCGCGTGCCGGCCGAGGACCAGGCGCGCTTCCAGCGACTCGTCATCAACTCCCACTCGGCCGGCGTGGGTGAGCCCCTCCCGCTCGACGAGACGCGCGCCCTGCTTCTGCTCCGCGCCAACGCGATCGCCAAGGGCATGTCGGGAGTGCGCATCGAGTGCATCGACCGCCTCATCGAAATGCTCAACGCCGACGTGCTCCCCGTCATCCCCGGGCAGGGCTCGGTGGGAGCTTCGGGCGACCTCGCCCCCCTCGCGCACCTCGTGAGCGTCATGGTCGGTCACGAGAAGGCCGAGGCCTACCACCGAGGCGTCCGGATGCCGGCGGTCGAGGCGCTGACCGCTGCCGGTCTGTCGCTGGACTTCGAGCTGAAGCAGAAGGATGTCCTCGCGCTCATCAACGGCTCGACCATCTCGCTCGCCACCGCGTGCCTCGCGCTCACAGATGCATGGAGCCTCACCCGTCAGGCGGACGTCGCCCTCGCCCTCTCGCTTGAGGCCGTACGCGGCGAGCTCGACGCCTTCGACGAGCGCATCCACACGGCGCGCAACGCCCCCGGTCAGGTGTCGGTCGCGGCGAACGTGCGCGCTCTGACGCAGGGCAGCGAGCGCACCGTCGAAGAGGCCCGCGAGATCCAGCTCCCCGACGAGCAGCGTCCCGGCGGATACAAGCGCCGCGTCCAGGACGCGTACTCTCTGCGCTGCGCCCCGCAGGTGCACGGCACCACGCGCGAGTCGCTGCTGTTCGCCGAAACCCTCCTGGTGCGCGAGGCCAACGCCGCGACCGACAACCCGCTGGTCCTCAGCGACGGCAAGGGCGGCTACGACGTGCTCTCCGGCGGCAACTTCCACGGAGAGCCCATCGGGGTCGCGGCCGACCTCATCGCGATCGCCGTCGCCGAGATCGGCGCGATCTCGGAGCGCCGTTCCTTCCGTCTGACCGACCCGAACCTCAGCTACGGTCTGCCGCTGAACCTCGTGGGCGGACAGCTCGGTCTGAACACCGGCTTCTCGATCGTGCACTGCGCCGCAGCGGCCATCGCCTCCGAGAACAAGGTGCTGTGCTTCCCCTCGGTGGTCGATTCGATCCCCACCAAGGCCAACCAGGAGGACCACGTGTCGATGTGCACGTTCTCCTCCCGCAAGGCGCGCAGCATCATCAAGAACACGCAGATCATCCTCGGCATCGAGTTCATCCTCGCCACGCAGGGCATCGACCTCGGCGCCCCGCACCTCGACGGTCGTCGTCTCGGTGTCGGCAGCCAGGCGGCCTACGACGCCGTGCGTGAGATCGTGCCGATGACGCGAGAGGACATCTACCAGTCGGAGCAGATGGTCAACGCCCAGGCGATGGTCGTGCTCGGCTCCGTGCTCGATCGCGTCGAAGAGGTCGTCGGAGGCGTTCGGTGACCCGCGGCACCGGCGGGTCGGGTGTCGTTCGCGGGCGCATCGTCACTCCGGATCGCGTGATCGACGACGGCGCCGTCGTCATCGAGGACGGCCGCATCTCGGCCGTGCTCGAGGGCGACGCCGCTGCGGCGGCCGTGGCGGGGACGACGCGCGTGCTGGGCGGCCCCGGCCTGCTGGTGCTGCCCGGGGCGGTCGATGCCCACGTGCACGCGTTCTCCGAGCCGACCGAGACCTTCGACGGCGCCACGGCCGCCGCTGCGGCGGGCGGTGTGACGACGATCATCGACATGCCCTACGACGCGGGCAACCCCATCAACACCGCTGCCGCGGTCGCCGGTAAGCGCGAACGCATCCAGGCCGAGGCGCGCGTCGACGTCGCGCTGCACGGCACCGTCCGACCCCGCGATGGCGTACGCGACATCGACGGCATGATCGACGAAGGCGTCAGCGGATTCAAGGTCTCGCTCTTCGAGACCGACCCGGTGCGGTTCCCCCGAATCCCGTCCGACGAACTCCTCGAGGCCTTCACCGTGATGGCCGCCCGCGGGGTGCGCGTAGGCGTGCACGCGGAGGACGGAGAGATCATCTCGGCGCTCGTCGCCGCGGCGAAAGCCGCCGGACGCACGGCGCCGCTCGATCACAACCGCACCCGTCCGCCCGTCTCGGAGACCAGCTCGGTTGCTCTCGGCCTCGAGGTCGCCGCTGCGGCCGACGTGCGTTTCCACATCTTCCACGCGAGCCTTCCGGACACGGTGACGCTCGTCACCGAGAAGGCCGCGCACGGCCTCGACGCGACGCTCGAGACCTGCCCCCACTACCTCGTGCTCACCGAGGACGACATGGACCGGCTCGGTCCCTTCGGCAAGATCAACCCCCCGCTGCGCACCGCGGACCACGCCGCGGGAATGTGGGCGGCGCTCGCCGATGGCCGCATCGACATGGTCACCAGCGACCACGCGCCGTGGCCCGTGGCGAAGAAGGGCTTCCCGGAGATCTTCGACAACGCTTCGGGAGCTCCGGGAGTGCAGACGCTCGTTCCGATCGTCGTGGGCGCCGGCTACTTCGAGGGGCGTCTGTCCCTGCTGCGCACGGCCGCGGTCCTCGCCACCAACCCGGCCCGCGTGTTCGGCATCGACCACCGCAAGGGGGCGATCGCGGTCGGGCTCGACGCGGATTTCGTCGTCATCGACCCGGCCGGCACGACCGAGATCGACGAGATGAGGATGTACTCGACCGCCACCTGGAGCCCCTATTCCGGAATGAGCTTCCCCGGCCTCATCCACTCCACGATCGTGCGCGGTGAAGAGGCCTACACGGATGCCGCGGGCCTCATCGCCGAACCCGGCGACGGCGTCTTCATCGGACGAGGGCGCTGATGGCCGACCAGTCGATGCGCACCTACCTCGGCGACCTCGCCCGCGCGGGCGAACTGATCGAGGTCGCCGGCTCCGTGGGTGCGCGATTCGAGCTCGCCGGCGTGCTCGCCCTTCTCGACCGCGGCCCTGCCGTGCGCATGAACACCGTCGACGGATCCCCCTACCCGGTCGTGGGCAACGTGCTCAACTCGCGCGAGCGTCTCGCGCACGCGATCGGCGCCGACGTGGCCGACCTGCTGCCCCGCCTCGCCGATGCGGTGGCCGATCGTCAGCCCGTCGAGATCGTCGCCGACGCACCCGTGCAGGCCGTGGCACTTCCTGCGGCCTCCGTCTGGGCGGAGGTCGTGACCCCGACGTTCTTCGAGAAGGACTCGGGCGGCTACATCACGGCGGGCATGATCGTGGCGCACGACCCGGTCACCGGTCACCGCAACGCCTCCTACGCCCGCATCAAGCCGCTCGACGAGACCACCGGGTTCGTCGGCATCGCCCCCAACCACCACCTCACGGCGATGGCGCGCTCGGCCGGTGCAGTCGGGGGGCTTCCCGTGGCCGTCGTCCTGGGAGCACACCCCGCCATCCAGCTCGCCGCATGCTGCTACCTGGGTCTCGGCGACGACGAACTCGAGCACGCCGCAGCTCTCCTGGGCGAGCCGGTGCGCGTGGCGCGAGCGCTCACGAGCGAGGTGCTGGTGCCGGCAGAAGCGGAGATCGTCATCGAGGGGCTGATTCACGCCGACCGCCCCGTGCACGAGGGGCTCGTCAACGAGTACCACGGCATGTACGAGGACTACGGTGACGGCTTCACGTTCGAAGTCACCGCCGTCACGCGCCGCAGCGACCCCAGCGTCCACGTCATCCTCCCCGGCCTGTCATCGGAGCACAGCTACATCGCCGCTCTCCCCATCGCCGCCGGCATCCGCCACGCACTCCGCAACATCGGATGCGACATCGTCGACGTCGCGGTGACCCACTCCGGCGGGGGCCGGGTCGATGTCGTCGTCTCGATCGCGAATGCCCGCCCCGGCGGAGCGAAGCGCGTCATCTTCGGCGCTTTCGCGGCCGTCAGCATGGTCAAGCAGGTGACGGTCGTCGACGCCGACGTCGACGTCTGGGACGAGGAGCATGTGCACTGGGCGAGGACCAGCCGCATGCGCTGGGACCGCGACCTCGTGCTCGTCGACGGTGTCGCCACCGACCGCAACGTGCCGATGCAGCGCGACGGCATGGTGACCAAGGTCGGGATGGATGCCACGGTCACCCCCGGCGACCGTGCGGTCGGCCCCGAACTGGCCGTGCCGCCCGCGAACGTGGTCCGCGCGATGCGCGACCTCCTGGTCGAGGAAGGATGGGCGGACCGTCTTCGCCCGGCGATCGTCGTTCACAGCGCGCTCGTGGACGACGGGGAGAGGATTCGCGCATGAAGACCGACATCGGTCTGCCCGACGCCGCGCGCCTGAGCGCCGACCTGGAGGAGATCTCCCGCCTCGTCGACACCTCCCGTCCGGGGTGGAGCAGAGTGGCCCTGAGCGAGGTGGAGACCGACTCGCGTCACCATGTCGCTGCGCTGATGCGCGCCGCCGGCCTCGACGTGCGCGTCGACAACATCGGCAACGTCATCGGCACCCTCTCCGGCACCGGTTCGGATCGCCGCGCGATCGTCATCGGCAGTCACACCGACACCGTCGACGGCGGAGGCCGCTACGACGGCATCGTCGGTGTGCTCGGTGCCATCGAGGTCGCGCGGATGCTGAGGGAGAGCGGCATCCGCCTCTCCCACGACCTTCGCGTCGTCGACTTCTACAACGAAGAGGCCAACCGCTTCGAGCTGTCGTGCCTGGGCAGCCGCGCGCTGGCCGGGTCGCTGACGACGACCCACCTCTCCGCCACCGACGAGACCGGGCGCACACTCGGTGCTGCGCTCGCCGCGGCCGGTTACGACGACCCCCTGAGCGGCACTCGGTGGGGCGATGACGAGGTGCTCGGCTTCCTCGAGCTGCACATCGAGCAGGGGCCCGTCCTCGAACGCGCGGGTCTGCCGCTCGGCATCGTCACCTCCATCGCCGGAATCTCCCGCTTCCGCACGCTCTTCACCGGTCGCCGCGACCATGCCGGCACGATGCCGATGTCTCTGCGCCACGACGCCGGCTGCGCCGCCGCCGGCGTCGTGCTGGCGGTCGAGCAGATCGCCGGCAGCGCCGATCAGGCCGTCGGCACGGTCGGCTCCGTCACCTTCACCCCCGACGCGACGAGCGTCGTGACCGAGGCGGCCCTGCTGACGGCGGAGTTCCGCAGCCCCGACCTCGGATGGTTCAGCCTCGCGCGCGATCAGATCGCCGAAATCGCCGCGAAGGAGGCTGAGAAACGCGGCCTGACCCACGAGGTCACCTGGTTGCCCTGGGAGCGCCCCACCGCGGTCGACCCCCGCCTGTCGTCGGCGATCGAGCGATCGGTCTCCGCCCTCGGCCACCCCGCCGCCCACCTCTACAGCGGCGCCGGTCACGACGGCGTGCAGATGGCCAAGCTCGGTCCCATCGGCATGATCTTCATCCCCTCTCGCGACGGGCGCAGCCACTGCCCCGAAGAGTTCACCGAGCTCGACGACATCGTCGTGGGCGTGCACGCCCTGGCGCGATCGGTGATCACCCTGGATCAGGAAGGACTCTCATGAACCGCACCCGACAGGAGCCCCCCGGGCGTGTGATCGTGGCGATCACCGGCGCTTCCGGCGTAGGCATCGGCGTTCGCATCCTCGAGTTGCTCCGCATGGACCCGGGTCTGCGCAGCGACGTCGTCATCTCCAAGGCCGGTGCGATGACGCTGCAGCAGGAGTGCGGCCTCAGCCAGAAGGAGGTCGAAGCGCTCGCCGACGTGGCGCACCGCGCCTCGCACATCGGTGCCTCCATCGCCTCGGGGTCGACCCCGACCACCGCGATGATCGTGGCACCCTGCACCGTCAAGACGCTGAGCGGCATCGCCTACGGTCTGGCCGACAATCTCGTCACCCGTGCGGCCGACGTGTGCCTCAAGGAGGGTGTTCCGACTCTCCTCATGGTGCGCGAGTCACCGCTGCACCGCGGACACATCGCGGCGATGGATGCCGTGGCCCGAGCAGGCGGGATCATCGCGCCCCCGGTCCCCGCCTTCTACACCCGACCGCAGTCGGTGGACGAGATCATCGATTCGCTCGCCCGCCGCGCGCTCGTGCGGGTGGGCCTGACGCAGTTCCACGCTCGGTCGTGGGAGGGCATCCCCCGCGACGCGGAGAGTGCCGACGCGGCGAGCCTGCTCGGCGAGACGTCGGGGTGGGACGGGGCGCCGTGACCAAGTTCGTCCTGACCCGGCTGCTGACGTCGGTCTTCACCATCCTCGCCATCGCGATCGTGATGTTCGCGCTGCTGCAGCTGCTCCCCGGGTCGCCCTTCAACAACGAGAAGCTCGACGAGGTCCAGCGAGCGCTCCTCACTCAGAAGTACGGACTCGACGAGCCCGTCATGCTGCGTCTCGGCACCTACCTGCTCAATCTGGTCCGCGGTGACTTCGGGGTCTCGTACAACCTGATCCCCGACTTCCCCGTCTCGCAGATGCTCGGTTCGCGGCTGCCCGTGACCATCCGCATCGGTCTGCAGGCGCTCGTGCTCGGCGTCGTGCTGGGCCTGCTCATCGGCATCGTCTCGGCCATCAAGAAGCGCGGCTGGTTCGACAACCTGTCGACTTTCGTGTCGGTGATCGCCTTCAGCGTCCCCTCGTTCGTCATCGCGCTGCTGCTGGTGTACTTCGTCGGCTTCGAGTGGAAGCTGCTCCCGATCCGCTATTCCGAAGACGATCCGTTCGTCTCGAGCATCCTGCCGACCATTTCGCTCGCCGCCTACGTGATGGCCGTCACGGCACGGTACGCGCGCAGCGAGATGCTCGACTGCCTGGACAGCGACTACATCCTGCTCGCGAAGGCCAAGGGACTGAGCCCCGCGAAGGTGATCGGGCGGCACGCCCTGCGCAACACGATGGTCTCGATCATCACGGTGCTCTCTCCGCTGCTGATCGGGCTCATCACCGGATCGGTCGTGATCGAGCAGATCTTCGGCGCCCCCGGCCTCGGCCAGCTTCTGCTGACGGCCATCCAGAACGTCGACTACAACATCGTCATCGCGATCAGCCTCGTGTACAGCGTGATCTACATCATCGTCATGCTCGCCGTCGACGTGCTCTACGGCCTCATCGACCCCCGCATCCGATTGGCAGGACAGACGCGATGACCGATCCGAACGTGCAACCGGACCGCGTGGCGCCCACCACCGCGCTCGATCCGGGCGTCGCGCCCGAGGGGCTCCGTCTCGTCTCCGACGCGAACCGTCCCGCCACCTCCGTCATCGCGGCCGGCCGCAGCGGTCGGGGAGGGCTGCACGACATCGTGCGCCGCTTCCGCCGCAATTGGCCGGCGATGGTGGGGCTCGGGGTGCTGGCGGTCATCGTGCTGCTGGCCGTCGTGGTGCCGTTCTTCCCCACGGCGGGCGACACCGCCAACGTCGCCTACCGGTTCCTGCCACCGAAGGTGCCGGGCCTGGAGGCCCTCGGCATCCTGAACGGCACCCGTGACGGAGTCGACCAATACGCGAAGGCGAACGTGCCCGCGGGGACCTCCTTCCTGTTCGGCACAGACGACCTCGGTCGTGACCTCTTCGAACGCGTGTGGAGCGGGACCCGTGTCTCTCTCCTCGTCGCGGTGATCGCCTTCGCGATCGACGTCGTGATCGGCATGACCTACGGACTCGTCTCCGGATACTTCGGCGGCCGGATCGACGGCGGCATGCAGCGCGTGGTGGAGGTGCTCTCCGGCATCCCGCAGCTCGTGATCGTCACGCTGTTCGTCGTCGCGGTCGGCCCCGGCATCGGCGCGATCGTGTTCGGGCTGCTGTTGAGCAACTGGCTCGCGATGAGCCGGGTGGCGCGCGCCCAGGCGCTTCGGCAGAAGGGCGAGGAATACGTGCTCGCCTCGCGCACACTCGGGGCGCGCAACGGCCACATCGTGTTCGTCGAGATCCTGCCCAACATCCTCGGCCCCATCGTCACGATGAGCATGTTCTCGATCCCCGCGGCCATCTTCACCGAGTCGTACTTGTCGTTCGTCGGGCTAGGTGTGCAGGCCCCCATGGCGTCGCTGGGCTCGCTCGTCAGCATCGGCTACAAGTCGTTCCTGTCGTACCCCTCGCTCGTGATCATCCCCGTGGTGGTCCTGGGCTTGCTCATGGTCGCCTTCACGCTCGTCGCCGACGGGCTCAAAGAAGCGACAGATCCCCGTCTGATCAGCCGGAGAGGATGACCGTGACCGCGAACGAAACCCCCGCAGACGGCCGTACCCGCCGCCGCGTGCTGTCGGTGCGCGACCTCGCCATCGAGTTCGAGGGCGACACCACCATCAAAGCCATCCGCGGCGCGAGCTTCGACCTGTACGAGGGCGAGGTGGTCGCCATCGTGGGCGAGTCCGGCAGCGGCAAGTCGGTGACCGCCCGCGCCATTCTCGGTCTCATGGCGTCGAACCAGCGCATCACCGCGGGCTCCATCGAGATCACCCGGTACGGCGACGACGGCACCCCGCTGACCCGCGACATCGCGCAGATGAGCGAGAAGCAGATCCGCCGCGAGATCTGCGGGCGCCGCGTCGCCATGGTGTTCCAAGACGCGCTCACCTGCCTCGACCCCACCATGACGGTCGGCAAGCAGGTGATGGAGGGCATGCAGGAGCATTTCGGGCTCGATCGCCGCGCGGCGCGCGCCCGGGCCATCGAGCTGCTCGCGGAAGTAGGAATCGATCAGCCCGAGCGGCGGTTCAAGCAGTATCCCCATCAGCTGTCGGGCGGCATGTGCCAGCGCGTGAACATCGCGATCGCGCTGTCGTGTAACCCCGACATCCTCATCTGCGACGAGCCGACGACCGCCCTCGACGTGACCATCCAGTTGCGCATCCTCGAACTGCTCACGCGTCTGCAGGCCGAACGCGGGCTGTCGGTGATCTTCATCACACACGACCTGGGCGTCGTGGCCACCGTCGCCGACTACGTCAACGTCATGTACGCCGGCCGCATCATCGAGCAGGGGAGCGCCGAGCAGGTCTTCTACGACCCGCGGCATCCGTACACGTGGGGTCTGCTGTCGGCCATGCCCGATCTCGCCACCGACGCCTCGGAGCTCTTCGCGATACCCGGAAGCCCGGCCAGCCTGGCCAACCTGCCCGAGGGCGATCCGTTCGCGCCGCGCAACCCGTTCGCGCTCGAGATCGATCTCGTACGCGAGCCGCCGCTGTTCGACGTCGGCGAGGGGCACCAGGTCGCCTCGTGGCTCGCCCACCCCGACGCCCCGAACGTCGACATGCCCGCACCCCTTCGCCACAAGATCGACACGGTGCTGGCCCTGCACGAAGGATCGAACCGATGACCACCGCCGAGCAGACCCTCCTGTCCGTCCGCGGCCTCACCCAGATCTTCCGCCTCGGCCGAAACCACTCCGTCACGGCGATCGGCGGGGTGTCGTTCGACATCCACCGCGGTGAGACGTTCGGCCTCGTGGGGGAGTCGGGCAGCGGGAAGTCCACCATCGGGCGCTCGATCATCCGCCTGCTCGACCCGACGAGCGGAGAAGTGACCCTCTCGGGCGACCGCATCAGCGGCAGGCTGGACCCGAAGTCACGCTCGCACCTGCGCTCGAGCATCCAGATGATCTTCCAGAACCCCATGTCGAGCCTGAACCCGCGCAAGAAGGTCTTCGACATCGTCGCTCAGGGCCTCATGACCCAGCACCGGTACGCCACCACGGCGGAGCGCGACGAGAAGGTCTACGCGATCCTCGAGAAGGTCGGTCTCGCCCGTGAGTACGCCGATCGCTACCCGCACCAGTTCTCGGGTGGTCAGCGTCAGCGCATCGGTATCGCCCGGGCCCTGGTCATGCAGCCCGACCTCGTGATCGCCGACGAGTGCGTCTCGGCGCTCGACGTGTCGATCCAGGCGCAGGTCGTGAACCTCATGCGCGCGCTGCAGAAGGAGCTTGGTACCGCCTACCTCTTCATCGCGCACGATCTGGCGATGGTGAAGTACATCTCCGATCGCATCGGCGTCATGCACCGGGGCTATCTCGTCGAGACGGGTACGACCGCCGAGATCTTCGGCTCGGCTGTGCACCCCTACACGCAGTCGCTGCTGCGGGCTGTGCTGTCGGCCGATCCGCGCGCGATGCGCCGCCGCACGGCATCCACGCCGTACGACCCTGTCGCGTTGGGCATCGACTACGCGGAGGGCGGCGAACACACGTTGTCGGACACGCACCGCGTCTTGGCCACCGACGCGCAGTTCGCGGAGTGGACTGCGGCGAGGTCTTCTCCCGCGTAACGCGTCTCGCCCGCACAGACGCGCACTTCTTGTGGGGCAGGTGGCTGAGCTTGTCGAAGCCTCGGGGCGTGACGCGGGTTCCGGTCCCTTCGACAGGCTCAGGGACCTGGGTGGGGCAGGTGGCTGGGCTTGTCGAAGCCTCGGGGCGTGACGCTGGTTCCGGTCCCTTCGACAG
>NZ_JAJNCV010000004.1:73919-257233 GCF_021026215.1 Microbacterium sp. JC 701 | reverse complement strand
ACAGGCTCAGGGACCTGGGTGGGGCAGGTGGCTGGGCTTGTCGAAGCCTCGGGGCGTGACGCTGGTTCCGGTCCCTTCGACAGGCTCAGGGACCTGGGCGCGGACCGGCCTCAGAGCAGGCCCAGCTCCGCGAAGGCGTTGTGCACGCCGTCCTCCAGCACCGCGGTGGTGACGCGGCCCGCGAGCTGCTGCAGCTCGGGCACGGCGTTGCCCATCGCGACGGGCGTGCCGACGACCTCGAACATCTCGACGTCGTTCCAGCTGTCGCCGATGCCGATGGCATCCGCCGCATCGATGCCGAGCAGGGCGAGAACCTCGGTGATCGCGGAGCCCTTGGTGACGCCGGCCTGACCGATCTCGCCGTTCGAGCCGCCGGGGAGTGGGATTGAGCCCGGGATGACGTGGAATGCGTCGCCGAGCTCTTCCGCCGCGTGGGTCACGGTGTCGATCGAGGGGCTGACGAATACGGCCTTGGCGACGGCGTCGCGGTCGACCTCCGTCACCGGTCGCGGTTCGCGCCAGAGCGGTTCTTCGGCGGGCAGGCCCTGCGCTTCGAGCTCGGCGGCACGCTGCGCGTGGCGTTCTCGGCGGTACGCGGTCATCACGGGGCCCATGCCGGCGCTCGCGTACACGCCCCCGTGCGTCTGCAGGAAGTAGTGGATGCCGTGGGCCTCGAAGTACCGCTCGACCGCCTCGACATCGGCTCGGGGCATCGGGTGCTCCACGATGAGCGCGTCGTCGCCGGGCTCCTCGCCGCGCGTCGCGTAGGCACCGCCGTTCGTGATCGCGCCGTCGAAGCCGATGGCCAGCACGTCGGGGTGGATGTCACCGGCGGAGCGTCCCGTGCAGAGCCACACGAGATGTCCGTTCTCGCGCGCCGTGCGCACGGCGGTCACCGTCGAGGGGGCGATGAGCGAGCCGTGCTCGAGGATCGTGCCGTCGACGTCGAGGAAGGCGATGCGGGTCATGTGCACTCCAAGAGGATCGGCCCCGGGCCACGAGGACCCGGGGCCGATCCGGTGAGGGGGGATCAGCGCGTGAGGGACGCGCCGTTGGATCGGATGACGTCGGCGTACCAGCCGAACGACTTCTTCCGGTAGCGATCGAGCGAGCCGGTGCCGTCGTCGTTGCGGTCGACGTAGATGAAACCGTATCGCTTGCTCAACTGGGCGGTGCTGGCGCTGACGATGTCGATGCAGCCCCACGAGGTGTAGCCGAGCACCTCGACGCCGTCTTCGATGGCCTCGCCGACCTGCACGAGGTGGTCGTTGAGGTAGGCGATGCGGTAGTCGTCGACGACCGTCTTCTCCCCGTCGACCTCGACGAGCTGGTCGCGCGCGCCCAGGCCGTTCTCGACGATGAACAGGGGCTGCTGCCAGCGGTCCCAGAACTGGTTCAGCACCAGGCGCAGGCCGACGGGGTCGATCTGCCACCCCCACTCGCTCGCCTCGAGCGTCGGGTTCGAAACGCCGCCCATGATGTTGCCCTCGCCGGCGACCTTCTTCGCGGGGTCGGCGGTCTCGGCGATCGACATGTAGTAGCTGAACGAGACGAAGTCGACCGTGTGGGTCAGGTCGTCGCGGTCCTGATCGGTGATGTCGAGCTCGATGCCCTTCTCGCGGAGCGTCCGCAGGAAGTACCCCGGGTAGGCGCCGCGGGTGTGCACGTCGCCGTAGACGAGGTTGCCGTGGTCGGCCTCCATCACCGCGACGGCGTCGTCGGGAGACGGCGTCAGCGGGTAGATCGGCATCGACAGCACCATGCAGCCGACCTTCGCCTCGGGGGCGACTTCGCGGGCGATGCGCGTGGCGCGGGCGGATGCCATGAGCTCGTGGTGCATCGCCTGGTACAGCTGCTGCTCGGGGACGCCGCCCTCGGGGATCGGGATGCCGCCGCTCATGAACGGAGCGTGCAGGAGCGAGTTGATCTCGTTGAACGTCAGCCAGTACTTCACGCGGCTGCCGAAGCGCTCGAAGAGGGTGCGGGCGTAGCGCTCGTAGAACCCGATGAGCTCGCGGTTCGTCCAGCCGCCGTACTGTTCGGCCAGGTGAAGCGGCGTCTCGTAGTGCGAGATCGTCACGAGTGGCTCGATGCCGTGCTTCTCGAGCTCGTCGAGGATGCGCTCGTAGAACGCCAGGCCGGCCTCGTTGGGCTCGGTCTCATCGCCCTTCGGGAAGATGCGGCTCCACGCGATCGAGAAGCGGTAGACACCGAAGCCCATCTCGGCGAACAGCGCGATGTCCTCCGCATAGCGGTGGTAGTGGTCGATGCCGACGAGCTTGAGATTGTCGGGCGTGGGGGTCTCGGAGCGCGGGCCCGAGATGCCGCGGGGCATCACGTCCTGCACCGACAGACCCTTGCCGTCGGCGTCGTACGCGCCCTCGATCTGGTTGGCGGCGGTGGCGCCGCCCCAGAGGAACCCGTCGGGGAAGGGGGTGGTGGTCATGTTCTGTGCCTCCAGGGGGTCAGCGGGCGGAAGTGAGGGAGTCGACCGACACGGCGCGGAACAGGCTCTCGCCGTGCGAGAGAGGTCCGGATGCCGCGTCGGCGATGTCGGGGTAGAGATCGCCGTTCGTGACGATGACGGGGGTGATCAGGTCGTAGCCGGCCTTCTCGATCGCGTCGCCGTCGAACTCGACGAGCAGGTCGCCCGCCTTGACCTCGATGCCGGACTGCACCTTCAGCGTGAAGTGCGCGCCACCGAGCTTGACGGTGTCGAGGCCGACGTGGATGAGCAGCTCCACTCCGTCGACTCCGCGCAGGCCCACCGCGTGACCTGTCGGGAAGGCGGCGACGACGGTGCCGTCGAACGGGGCGTAGACCGCACCCGAGGTCGGCCGGATCGCGACGCCCTTGCCGAGCGAGCCGTCGGCGAAGGCGGCATCCGGAACCTCGCTGAGCGCGACGACGGTGCCGTCGACGGGGTTTCGCACCACGGTGTCGGTGGCGACGGCGGGCGTCGCCGGAGCGGTGGCGTCGACCGGGTCTTTGAAGCCGAGCAGCACCACCAGCAGGAACGGCACCAGGATCGCGACGCCGAGACCGATCGCGAGCATCACCATGTTGCCGTTGCCGAGCAGGGCCGGAAGAGCCAGGCCGGAGGGCACGACGAACGCCTTGGAGAAGACCCCGCCCATCGCGATGAGCGCCCCACCGAGGGCGCCGCCGACGATGCCGAAGGCGAAGGGACGCTTGAGGGGGAGGTTGATGCCGTAGATCGCGGGCTCGGTGATGCCGGCGAGGAAGCCCGAGAGCGTGGCCGGGGCGGCCAGCGAGCGCAGGTTCTTGTTGCGGGTGCGCACGAGCACACCGGCGACGGCGGCCGCCTGGGCCAGGACCGCGGCGAACACCGGGCCGATGAGCAGGATCTGACCGGTGGTCTGATACTCGAGCTGGAACAGCGGCACGAGGCCCCAGTGCAGACCGAAGATCACGAAGACCTGCCACAGACCGCCCATGATCGCGCCACCCAGCCACGGAAGGGTCTGGAAGACCCAGCCGATGCCGGCCGCGAGGCCGCCGCCGACGAGGCTCGAGAGCGGGCCGATCACGAGGAAGACTAGCGGCACGGCGACGAGCACGACGACCATCGGGGTCAGGAAGCGGCGCACGGCACCGGGCAGGACCTTGAGCAGGAAGCGCTCGGCGTAGCTCTGCAGCCACACGATGATGATCACGGGGATGACGCTCGAGACGTAGCTCACCATCGTGACCGGGATGCCGAAGAAGGTGATGTCGGGCTGACCGTTCAGCGCCGTGATGGTCGGGTAGACCAGGGCGCCGGCGATCGCGAAGGAGGTGAACTCCGAGGCCTTGAAGTAGCGCGCCGCGGTGATGGCCAGCGCCAGCGGCAGGAAGTTGATCAGCGCATCGGAGAGCGCGTTGAGGATCGTGTAGGTCGTGCTCGTGGCATCCAGCCATCCGAAGGTGACGGCCGCGGCGACGAACGCCTTCAGCAGACCCGTACCCGCGAGGGCCCAGAGGATGGGCGTGAAGATCGCCGAGATCATCTTGATGAAGCGGTTGAAGAGGTTGCCCTTCGGCCCGCTCTCGGCGGCCTCGGAGCCGGCGCCGCCCAGCTTGGTCTGCGACTGGATCGCGGCGTACACGTCGGGCACGTCGTTGCCGATCACGACCTGGTACTGACCGCCCGCCTGGGCCGTGGTGATGACACCGGGCGTCGCGCGGATCGCCGCGGCATCCGCCTTGCCCTCGTCTTTCAGCACGAACCTGAGCCTCGTCGCGCAGTGCACGAGGGATTGGACGTTGCTCTCTCCACCGACACCGGCGAGGACCCCCGCCGCCGTCTTCGCGTGATCCGTCATCGGAACCGCCTGCCTTTCGCCGCATCGATGCGGCCTGTTCGAGATGTTCTGTGGCGACGCTGCCGGGTGTTTCGGGCAATAAAAAAGACCCGAATCCGTTCATCGCTCGTCAGCGATGTGGATTCAGGTCTTGCCCGCTCGCGCGGTAACAATCCGGAAATCGTCGGCAGGGTGTGACCCCTGCGTCGGTGACTATAGCACCGGGGCGTCGGGGCCGCCACTGTCGTCAGCGCGGCCCAGGCTCGTCGCCAGGCGCTCGACGTGGACGGTGAGGTACAGCACCTCTTCGTCGGTCAGGGTCGACCCGGTGGCCGCGTGGACGTAGTCCTTCACAGCCTCGGCGATGCCGAAGGCCCGGGGATAGCGGTGCTTGGCGAACTCGAAGAACGACGAGTCGCCGCTCGAGAGCATCGCGCGATTCACGAGCCGCTGCAGCAGGAAGCGCACGTGCAGGATGAACCGCGCGTAATCGGGGCTCTCGGTGTCGAGGGCGACACCGAGGCCGGTCTCGACGGTGCGCACGACGTGCTGCACGCGGCGGAACAGCAGGGCCGCGGTGCCGTTGGGCTCGTCGCGCGTGGCGTTGAGCAGGTGCATCGTGAGGAAGACGCCCTCCTCCGGCGGAAGCTCGCGGTCGAGGGATGCCGCGATCGAGGTCGCCATGCGCTCCGCCGCGCGCGACTCGTCGGGGTGCAGGATCCGCAGCTCGGGCATCGAGGTGCCGGGGATGCGGATGCCCTGGTCGAGGCGCTCGATCACGTAGGTGATGTGGTCGATCACGGCGAGCGGGAGGCGTTGGCCGAGATCCCGGCCCAAGTCGCGCTCGGCCTGGTCGACCGCGTGCAGGACCGCCTCGACCAGCGCGTAGGGCGCGTCGGTGAGCAGCTTCTGCGCGTGCGCGGTGTCGCTGCCCTGCTCGAGCACGAAGGTCTTCTCGACCTTGGTCGGATCGACCCGCCCCTCATGCTTGAGCTGGAACCCGATCCCGCGGCCCATCAGCACGCGCTCGCGGCCGTCGCCGTCGATCGCCACGACGACGTTGTTGTTCAGCAGCTTCTGCACGCCGCCGGGCGGGAGGGAGACGTCACCGGCACCGGGCATGGCATGAATCCTAGAGCGCGACCTCTCGTCGCGCCGTGAGAGCACCCGGGATGCAGGGGCCCATCGCGAGCGTGCAGTCGTGCGATTCGGCATCCGTGAATCGTCGTGTAGAGTCGCCGACGGACATGTGACTGGTCATGCAGGCAGGATCCGAACGCAGTGCGAGAGCGCCGCCTTCGGGTCCTTTTTTGTTGCCCGGGCGACTTCGGAGTCGACGTCGCGACGCGTGTCCTTCGATCCAAGGAAGGACTTCGATGACCACTCAGGACAGCGCCCGCGCGATCCTCGAGCACGTCGGCGGAGCGGCCAACGTGGCCTCGCTCCACCACTGCTCGACCCGCCTCCGCTTCACGCTCGCCGACGACACTCAGGCCGATGAGGCCGCCCTCAAGGCCACGCCCGGCGTCATCGGCGTGGTGCTGGGGACGCAGACCCAGGTGATCGTCGGATCGGGAGTGGCGAACTACTTCCGCGAGATCGAGAAGCTGCGCACCGGTGGCGGCACCCGCGCCGAAGCGCGAGTCGATGCCGCGAAGCCGAAGTTGACGCTCAAGCGCGCCGGGTCGGTGTTCATGGACTTCGTCGTCGGCGTCTTCACCCCGATCATCCCCGCCGTCGCCGGTGCGGGAATCTTCAAGTCGTTCCTCATCCTCGCCGTCGCGCTCGGATGGCTGCAGACGACCGATCAGACCTATCAGGTGCTCACCGCGATCCCCGACGCGGTGTTCTTCTTCCTGCCGTTGCTGGTGACCTACACCGCGGCGAAGAAGCTCGACACGAACATCCCGCTCGCGCTCGGCATCGTCGGCCTGCTGGTGTTCCCGACCTTCGCCGGCCTTCTCACCCAGGAGGGCGGCGTCGCGCTGTTCGGCCTGACGGTGCCCGCGATCGCCTACAGCGCGCAGGTCTTCCCCCCGATCCTCGCGGTGCTGCTGCTCGCGGTCGTCGAACGCGGCGCTCGCCGCATCAGCCCCAGCGTGATCAGCACGTTCCTCGTGCCGCTGATCTGCTTCGTCGTGGTGGCGCCCGCCACGATCTTCCTGCTCGGCCCGCTCGGCTTCTTCCTCGGGACCCTCCTGACGGGCGCGATGCTGTGGCTGTACGGCACCCTCGGATGGATCGCCGTCGCGCTGATGGCCGCCGCCCTTCCGTTCATCGTCTCGGTCGGCATGCACAAGGCGTTCATCCCGCCGACGGTGGCCACCATGGCCTCCGCGGGCAAGGAGAGCTTCTACCTCGTCGCCTCTCTCGCCCACAACCTCGCCGAGGCCGGCTCCAGCCTCGCGATCGCCGTGCGTACGAAGAACAAGACCCTCCGCGGCACCGCGATCTCCTCGGGCATCTCGGCCTTCTTCGGCATCACCGAACCGGCCCTGTACGGCGTGACGCTGCAGAACCGTCGCGCGGTCATCTCGGTCGTCATCGGCGCGTTCGTGGGTGGGTCGTACCTCGGCATCGCGGCCATCTCGGCCTTCGCGCTGGTCAGCCCGGGTGCGGCATCCATCTCGATGTTCATCGACATGGCCAACCCCTGGAACCTGCTGCACGCGGTGATCGGCGCGCTCGTCGCCATGGTCACCTCGTTCATCGTCTCGCTGGTCATCTGGAAGGACTCCGACTCGGCCACCGTGCGTCTGCTCGAACAGCAGGCGGGCACGTCGACCCCTGTCGGGGAGCCCGTCGCGGGCGGGATCGTCGCCCCCATGACGGGCGAGGTCATCGCCCTCGCCGAGGTCGACGACCCCGTGTTCTCGGGGGGCATCCTCGGGCCCGGCGTCGCGATCCGCCCCACCGACGGCGAGGTGCGCGCGCCCATCAGCGGCACGGTGTCGAGCCTGCTGCCCTCGCGCCATGCGCTCGGCATCCTGGGTGACGACGGACTCGAAGTGCTCGTGCACGTGGGCCTCGACACCGTCCGCCTCGAGGGTGCGCCCTTCACCGCGCACGTCGCCCAGGGCGACCGCGTCGAAGCCGGACAGCACGTGCTGACCGCCGACCTGGCGGCCATCGAAGCCGCAGGACTCGACATCACGACGCCCGTCGTCGTGCTCAACGGCGACGCGTACGACGTCGCCCCCCTCGTCACCGGACGCGTCGCCGCGGGCGCCGCTCTGCTGTCGACCGACGCGAAGGAGACCGCGAATGGGATTGCCTGACGGATTCCTCTGGGGCGGCGCGCTCGCCGCCAACCAGGCCGAGGGCGCGTGGAACGAAGGGGGCCGCGGTCCCGCGGTCTCGGACGTCGCGAAGTACCGCCCGAACGTCGACCCGCGTGAGTACGCGGTGCACCACCAGCACACGCTGGAGAGCATCGCCGCCGCGATGGCCGACGACGACATCGCCTTCTACCCGAAGCGTCGCGGGATCGACTTCTACCACCGCTACCGCGAAGACCTGGCGTTGTTCGCCGAGATGGGCTTCTCGGTGCTGCGGTTGTCGATCGCCTGGTCGCGGCTGTACCCGACCGGCGAGGAGCTCGAGCCGAACGAGGAGGGCATCGCGTTCTACCTCGACCTCTTCACCGAGATGCGCCGTCTCGGCATCCGCCCGCTGGTGACCCTGTCGCACTACGACCCGCCGCTCGCTCTGGCGCTGAAGAGCAACGCGTGGGTCGACCGTGGCACGATCGCGCTGTTCGAGCGGTTCTCGCGCACGTGCTTCGAGCGCTTCGGACACCTCGTCGACCTCTGGCTGTCGTTCAACGAGATCGACGGGATCATCCGTCACCCCTTCACCTCGGGCGGCATCATCGACGAGACCGTCGAGGGCTCGCTGGAGCAGGCCTGTTACACGGCACTGCACCACCAGTTCGTGGCATCCGCGTCGGTGACGAAGATGCTCCACGAGATGTGGCCCGCGTCGGAGATGGGGTGCATGCTCACGATGCTCACCACCTACCCGAACACCTGCCACCCCGACGACGTCGCGGCGACCCAGGCCAAGGAGCGTCTCCTCTACCTGTGCACCGACGTGCAGGCCGGAGGGGCGTACCCGCGGCTGGCGCTGAAGGCCCTCGAGTCCAAGGGCATCACGATCCCCTTCGCCGAAGGCGATGTCGAGCTGCTGCGCGATCACCCGGTCGACTACATCTCGTTCTCGTACTACATGACGCTCACGGAGTCGGTGCGTCCGGATGCCGAGCGCACCCCCGGCAACACGGTGCTCGGCGTGAAGAACCCGTTCCTGCCGTCGAGCGAGTGGGGGTGGCAGATCGACCCGGTGGGCCTGCGCATCTCTCTCATCGACCTCTACGACCGGTACGGCAAGCCGCTGTTCATCGTCGAGAACGGTCTCGGCATGCGCGATGAGCTCACGGAAGACGGCCGCATCCACGACCCGTACCGCATCGACTACTTCCGGTCGCACTTCGCGGAGATGATCCGCGCCGTCGACGAGGGCGTGGAGCTGCGCGGCTACACGAGCTGGGCGCCGATCGACATCATCAGCGCCTCGTCGTCGCAGATCTCGAAGAGGTACGGTTTCATCCACGTCGACCAGGACGACCTCGGCAACGGCACGGGCGAACGACGTCGCAAGGACTCGTTCTTCTGGTACCAGAAGGTCATCGCCTCGAACGGGGCCGACCTGGCGTGACGACCGCACTCGCTGCGCGTCCGCCGGGGTCGACGGAGACACCCATGCAGATCATCAAGAAGGTGCTGAACTCCAGCGTCGTGCTCGTCGAAGACGAGCGCGGCGTGGAGCGCGTGCTGTTGGGCAAGGGCATCGGTTTCGCCGCGCGTCCGGGCGACACCGTCGCCCCCGGGTCGACGGACCGGGTGTTCGTCGCGCTCGACGACGCCGATCAGCGGAACCTGGTCGAGTTGCTCGCCCAGATCCCCGGCGGCTTCGTCGAACTCACGAGGGCGATCGTGATGGATGCCGAGAAAGCGGGCATCGAACTCGACGCCCACATCTACCTCACGCTCACCGATCACCTGCACTTCGCGGTGGAGCGCCAGCGGCGGGGCCTGCAGGTCACCAACCGCCTCGCGTGGGAGGTGCGCACGGTCTACCCCCGTGAACACGAGGTGGGCCTGCGCGCGCTCGGGCTGCTCCGCGAGCGCACGGGGGTGTCGCTTCCCGATGAAGAGGCCGCCAACATCGCCTTCCACCTCGTCAACTCGGAGGTGGGACGCCCTGCCGTCGACTCGATGCGGGTGGTCGGGCTCGTGTCCGACATCACCACGATCGTCACGCACGCCGGGGGAGTGACCCTGGATGCCGACGACCTCCACACCCGTCGGTTCCTCACGCACCTGCAGTTCTTCGCGGAGCGGTTGTTCAGCGACCGCCTCGCCGGTCACGACGAAGACCTGCTCTTCGCGACCATGACGGCCAAGCACCCGCGGGCCGTCGCGACGGCCGAACGCATCCGCGCGTTCGTCCTGAAGGAGCACGAGGTGGCCATCTCCGACGAGGAGGTGGGCTACCTCGCCCTCCACATCGCTCGCGCCCAGTCGAGCTGAACTCCCCGAAAGGTCTCCCATGGCACAGCGCACCGCCGTCTTCGGCTCGTCCTCCGGCCTGCACTCCCGTCCCGCCGCGACCCTCGCCCGCGCGGCCGCGGCCTCGAAGCACACCGTCACCCTCGCCGCCGGCGACGCCTCCGTCGACGCCCGCAGTATCCTCGCGCTGCTGCAGCTGGGCGTGAAGACGGGCGACGAGGTGGCCCTCGAGGTCGACGGGCCCGAGGCCGACCGTGTCGCCGACGAGCTCCAGGCGTTGCTCGAGCAGGACCTCGACGCCGCCTGACCCGATCGCGTGAGGGGCCGGACCGGGTGTACCCCACGCCGCCCGGCATCCCGGCCCCTCACGTGCCCCCCGAGAGCGGAACACGCGCCCAGCCGCGGCGCAGATGCGCCCGGTACCCTGGAAACCATGACCGAACAGCCCCCCGTGCGCACCACGACGCCTCGGCAGGTGCGCCCCGCGGGTGCCCCGGCCGACACCGGCATCCGCCAGGTGCGCCCCAAGACCGAAGGCTGGCAGCAGGCCAAAGACGAGACCGGTCGTCCGCTGCTGCAGTTCGCCAGCCCCAAGCGCGGCAAGCCGCCCGTGCACCTCGCCGACCTCACGCACGACGAGCGCGTCGCCAAGCTGAAAGAGCTCGGCCTCCCGGGCTTCCGCGCGAAGCAGCTCGAGAAGCACTACTTCACGCACTACACGTCGGATGCCGCCGACATGACCGACCTCCCGGCATCCGGTCGCGAAGAACTCGTCGCCGGAATGCTGCCGCCGCTGCTCACCGAGGTGCGGCGACTCGAGACCGATCGCGGCGACACGATCAAGTTCCTCTGGAAGCTGCACGACGGCGCCCTCGTCGAGTCGGTGCTCATGCGCTACCCCGGCCGCATCACGCTGTGCGTGTCGAGCCAGGCCGGCTGCGGCATGAACTGCCCGTTCTGCGCCACCGGTCAGGCGGGCCTGACCCGCAACATGTCGGCGGGCGAGATCATCGAGCAGATCGTGCGCGCCAACGCCCTCATCGCCGCCGGCGGCCTGGGCGGAAAGAAGCGCGACGACCACTCGCTCGATCGCGTGTCGAACATCGTGTTCATGGGCATGGGCGAGCCTCTCGCCAACTACGCGCGCGTGATGCAGGCCGTGCGCGTGATGGTCGACAAGGACCACGGCCTCGGCATGAGCGCCCGCGGCATCACCGTGTCGACCGTCGGACTCGTGCCCGCGATCAAGAAGCTCGCCGACGAGGACATCCCGGTCACCTTCGCCCTCTCGCTGCACGCCCCCGACGACCACCTGCGCGACGAGCTCATCCCGGTGAACTCCCGCTGGAAGGTCGACGAGGCACTGGATGCCGCGCGCGCCTACTTCGACAAGACCGGGCGCCGCGTCTCGATCGAATACGCCCTGATCAAAGACATGAACGACCACGCCTGGCGTGCCGATCTGCTGGCCGAGAAGCTCAACGCCCGCGGCCGAGGCTGGGTGCACGTCAACCCGATCCCGCTGAACCCGACGCCGGGCTCGATCTGGACGGCATCGGAGGTGCCCGTGCAGAACGAGTTCGTGCGACGCCTGAACGACGCCGGCATCCCGACGACCCTCCGCGACACCCGCGGCAAGGAGATCGACGGAGCGTGCGGCCAGCTCGTGGCGACCGAAGAAGACGAGGCAGCCGCGGCCGTCACGCCGGTCGGCTGAGACCCCTTTTCGAACGCCCTCGGACCTCATGATCCGGGGGCGTTCGTCGTTGGGGCGTGGTTGACGATCGCCGCGCCGTCAGGATATGTTCAACACGTGAACGTTTAGTTCACTAGATGAACCCCCCACCTCAATGGAGAGCACTATGGGCTTGGCAGTTTGGGCGCTTATCGCCTACATCGGCGTGATCGTCGTGTGGAGCGTCGTCGTCAAACGCGGCATCGGCGAAGCGATGGTCGTCGGCTTCGTGACCGTCTGCGCGTTCGGTGGAGCGGACTTCCTCCGGCTCGCCGTCGTGGGCTTCGAGGCGGCCTTCACGCAGGAGATCGTCTTCGCGGCCCTCGCGTTCACCTTCATCGGCTTCCTGCTGGCATCGACCGGCGTGATCGACCGGCAGGTCGACATCCTCAACTCGATGCTGGGACGCCTGCGCGGTGGCGCCGGATACGTCGCCACGGTCGGCTCGGCCCTGTTCGGATCGGTCGCCCACTCCGGCTCGGCCAACGCCGCCACCATGGGTTCGGTCGCGATCCCGTGGATGAAGCGCTCGAACTGGCCCCCGCACGTCGCCGCCACCGTCATCGCCGGAAACGCCGGCAACGGCACGGTCATCCCGCCGAGCGCGTCGTTCTTCATCCTCATCGGCACCGCGACGGTCGCCCCCTACGTGACCATCGACAAGCTCCTCCTGGCGATGTTCGCCGCCGCCGGATGGTGCGTGCTGTGGCGCCTCGTCGTGATCTTCATCTTCGTGCGCCGTCACAAGATCGACCGGGTCGCCGCCGCCGACATCCTCCCCTTCGGCCGCTCGTTCCGTCAGGGCTGGACCTCGCTGCTGGTCTTCCTCGGCATCGTGATCCCGGTGGCCGTCACGCTCGGCCCCACCGGCGACGCCCTCACCGCGGCACTCGGCGAAGAGACGACGGATGCCGTGAGCGTCATCGTCTGGATCCCGGTGCTGCTGATGATCTTCGCGGTCTTCCTGGGCTGGAAGGGCCTGCCCCGTGGGGGGCGTGCCTGGTACGACTTCTTCGCGAAGACGGCGCCCCGCTATCGCGACATCGGTGCGACGCTCGTCTTCGCCTTCGCGGGAGGCGCCGTGCTCACCGAGCTCGGTCTCGCCGACCAGCTCTCGTCCGTCCTCAACGGCCTGAACGCCTCACCCGTGGTCATGTCGATCATCGTCGCGGTGATGGTCGTGCTGGTGGCGGGGCCGCTCAGCTCGACCGCCACGATCGCCACGATCGGCGGCATCGGGTTCAGCGTCCTGATGGTCTCGGGCGTCGACCCGATCCTCGCCGCCTGCGTCGTCCTCGTCGCCGCCTCGACCGAGGGGGCCTCTCCTCCCGGAGCGTCGGCGATCTACATCGCCACCGGTATCGCACAGGTGAACCCGGTGAAGACCTTCGTGCCGCTGATCGTCTGGTACGTCCTCCCCATCCTCGCGATCGCCGCCCTCATCGGACCCGGCTGGTTGCCGGTGTCGTTCTAGCCCGCGTCCTCAACGGAGAAGACCATGTCTGAAGAGAAGACCCCCGCCGAGAACCCGCACGGCCCCGTCCGTCGCCGGGCGATCGCCCTCATGACCCCCGTGTTCGTCGTGCTTCTGGCCGCCATGCTCCTGGTCGGAACGGTGCTCGTGCTGCTGCAGGTCGTCGGGCTCGTCACGGCGAACGGCGCGTTCGTCGTCGGAGTCGCCGACGCGCTCAACCCCTGGGCGTTCGGGATCGGCGGCGCCCTCGGCATCTGGACCCTGCTGCTGTCGTACGCCCACGGCTGGAAGCCCGCCGACTGACGTCGGCCCTGAGAGAGAACGGATACTCATGACCATTCCCCCCGTCCCCGGCGACGTCATCGACGGCCTCGCCGCTCTCCCGGTCGCCAACATCGGCGACTCCATGGACCGCCTCGGCGTCGTGGATGCCGGCATCCAGGCCGTGTGGCCGGGTGCGACGCTCGCCGGTCCCGCCTTCACCGTCGAGGTGGCGGGCGGCGACAACGCCGGCATCCACGAGGCGATCGCGCAGGTTCCCGCGGGCGCGATCCTCGTGGTCAACGGCCACGGGGTCACCGATCGCGCGCTCATCGGCGAACTCATCGCGGAGCGCCTGCGCAGGGTCGGCTGCGCCGGCTTCGTCGTCGACGGTGCCGTGCGCGACGTCGACGACCTGGAGGAGATGGGCTTCGCCGTCTTCGCCCGCGCGAAGAGCCCGGCGGGTCCCTACAAGAACGGCCCCTTCCGCATCGGGGTGCCGATCGCCCTCGGCGGAGTCGTCGTGAGCCCGGGCGACGTGATCGTCGGCGACTCCGACGGCCTGGCCGTCGTTCCCGCCGTCCAGGCCGAGGCCGTGCTCGAACGAGCGCGTCGCAAGAACGCGGACGAGACCGAGACGCGGCGACGGATCCTGGCGTCCTGAGCGATCCGACACACTAGGTGGATGAGTTCGGCTCGTGAAGACACGTCAGGTCAGCCCACGGTACGCAGCGTCGAACGCGCCCTCGACCTGCTGGAGCTGCTCGAACGCGCCGACCGGCCGTTGCGTCTCGTCGACCTCGGGCGCGGCACGGGTCTGTCGACCGCCACGGTCCTGCGACTGCTCGGAGTGCTGCAGCGGCGCGACCTCGTCTCCAGCGTCGGCGGGGAGTACCGCCTCGGCGTCGCGACGCTCGGCATGGCCCACGGCTACATCTCGAGCGACCCGCTCAGCAACCGCGCGCGGCCGCACCTGCAGCAGCTCGCCGACACCACCCAGCTCACGACGTCGCTGTACGTGCGAAGCGGCGACGAACGCATCCTCGCCGTCCGCGTCGACGGGGAGCACCCCCTGCGGTACCAACTCCCGCTCGGGCGGCGGCTGGCTCTGCACCTCGGCGCGGGCAAGCCGATCCTCGCGCACCTTCCGGCCGACGAGATCGCTCGGATCCTCGACGCCCTCGGTGAGACGCAGACCGCGGGAGGGCTCACCGTCTCGACGGAAGGACTCGACGCCGATCTGGCGGAGATCCGCCGCAACGGGTTCCACATCTCGGTCGCCGAGCGCGACACCGCCGTCGCCTCCATCAGCGTGCCGGTGTTCTCTTCGACCGGAGAGGTCATCGCCTCGCTCTCCGCATCGGGACCGGTCGAGGCGACCGACCCCACCCACCTGCCCGACTGGGCACCAGAACTCCGACGGGCGGCAGCCGCCGTCGGCCGCTAGCGCGGGAATCCTCTCGCGCTTCTCGAGAGGAACGACATGCGCGTGATCGGAATCATCGGACTCGGCGAGGCGGGCTCGCTCTACGCTCGCGGAGCGGTCGAGGCGGGCTACGAAGTGCACGGCTTCGATCCGGCCCCCACCCCCACCCCCTCGGGTGTCGAGCGCTCGGGCTCGCTCGAAGCCCTCGTCGCGGCATCCGACCTCGTCATCGTGTTGACGGGCGCCGCGCTCAGCGAACGCATCGCCGCCGACGCCGCGCCGCACCTGCGCGCGGGCAGCGTCTACGCCGACTTCACCACGGCCTCGCCCGGTGTGATGGCCGAGGTCGCGGAGCTCGTCGAGCGCACGGGCGCCCGATTCGCCGACGTCGCGATCCTCGGGCCCGTCCCGACCAAGGGAGCCGCCACCGAGACGATCGTCAGTGGCACCGCCAGCGAAGACGTGGCCGAGGTGCTCCGCCGCTTCGGCGCCGACGTCGAGGTCATCGACGGCCCCGCGGGCGACGCGACCTCGCGCAAGCTCCTGCGCAGCGTCCTCATGAAGAGTCTCGCGGCCATCGTGGTCGAGGCGCTCGAGGCCGGCCGCGCGGCAGGATGCGAGCCGTGGGTCCGCGCGCAGATCGCCGCGCAACTGTCGGGTGATGCCGAAGCGAAGATGGACCGGTACGAGACCGGCAGCCGCAAGCACGCGGTTCGCCGCTCGCACGAGATGGAGTCGGTCGTCGAGTACCTCGGTGCACTCGGGGTCGATTCGGAGATGTCGGACGCCGCCCGTCAGGTGCTGACCCGGCTGGGGGAGCAGCAGGGCTGAGGCGGTGGCGCGAGCGTCCACCGATCGGTGGATGCCGACTCCACCGGCTCGTCGTTCCCGTGGCGGTCCCGCCCCGTCAGACTGAGGGCATGAGCGAGAACGTCGTCGAGGTCGAGAACCTCCGCAAGACCTACAAGGGCGGTCTCGAAGCGCTGCGCGGGGTGTCGTTCGACATCTGCCGCGGTGAGACGTTCGCGCTGCTCGGGCCGAACGGCGCGGGCAAGAGCACGGTCATCGAGATCCTCGAGGGCTACCGCGACCGCACGAGCGGAGACGTGCGCGTGCTCGGCGTCGACCCGCACCGCGGTGGCCTCGACTGGAAGGCGCGGCTCGGCATCGTGCTGCAGAACACCGGCGAGGCACCCACCGCGAGCGTGCGCGAGCTGCTGGCGCACTTCGCCTCGTTCTACCCGCGGCCGCGCGACGTCGACGAGGTCATCGCGTCGGTCGGTCTGACCGAGAAGGCGAAGGTCTCGGTGCGCAAGCTCTCGGGCGGGCAGCGGCGTCGCGTCGACGTCGCCCTCGGCATCGTCGGCCGACCCGAGCTGCTGTTCCTCGACGAGCCCACGACCGGCTTCGACCCCGAGGTCAGGCGGCAGTTCTGGGATCTCATCCGCGACCTGCAGCGCGAGGGCACCACGATCCTGCTGACCACCCACTACCTCGACGAGGCAGCCGAACTCGCGGAACGCGCGGCGATCATCGTGGGCGGGCAGATGGCATCCGTCGGTCGAATCGACGAACTCGGGGGACCCGACGCGCGCGTGCCGCTCGTGCGGTGGCGCGAGGGCGGCGAGACCCGCGAGCAACGTACGCAGGACCCCGGAGCCCTGGTCGCCCAGCTCTACGCCCGCCTCGGCGAACCCGAGCGGCTCGAGGTCGTGCGCCCGAGTCTCGAAGACGTCTACCTCTCGTTCCTCGGCGACGAAGCGCGCCGCACGGCCGCGGCGGGAGGCCTCGCGTGAGCCGCGTGCTGCGGCTGGGTGCCGCGCGCATCGCTTTCGAGGTGCGCTCGTACTTCCGCCAGGGCGACTCGGTGTTCTTCACCTTCCTGTTCCCCGTGATGATCCTGCTGATCTTCGCCGTCGCCTTCGACGCGCAGACCTTCGGTCCGCCCGGAGACGAGGTGGATGCCGCGCAGTTCTACCTCCCCGCGATGCTCGCCGCGGGCGTGCTGCTGTCGGGCCTGCAGAACATGTCGATCGACATCGCGATGGAGCGCAGTGACGGCACCCTCAAACGCCTCGGCGGAACCCCGCTCAGCCCGGTGTCGTACTTCATCGGCAAGCTCGGGCAGGTGCTGGTCACCGGCTTCCTGCAGTCGGCGCTGCTGATCGTGGTGGCCGCGGTGTTCTTCGGCGTGCCGCTGCCGACCGACCCGGAGCGCTGGTTGACCTTCGCGTGGGTGTTCCTGCTGGGCGTCACCACCTGCGCGATCCTCGGCATCGGCCTGTCGGCGCTGCCCCGCACCGGCCGCAGCGCCACGGGCGTCGTCATTCCGATCGTGCTGCTGCTGCAGTTCATCTCGGGCGTCTACATCAACTTCGCCGCCCTCCCCGAGTGGCTGCAGAACGTCGCGAGCGTCTTCCCGCTGAAGTGGCTCGCGCAGGGCTTCCGCTCGGTGTTCCTGCCCGAGGGGTTCGCGGCGGGCGAGCCGTCGGGCTCGTGGGATCACCCGCTGATCCTGCTGGTGACGGGCCTGTGGCTGGTGCTCGGGCTCGCGCTCGTGCGGCTGACGTTCCGGTGGATTCGAAAGGACGCGTGATGTCGCAACTCACCGCCGCCCCCGTCGCCGCCTCGGAGGGGGCGGATGCCGGACTCCCCACGACGCGAGGGTGGATCGTCGCCTTCCTCGCGGCGGGAATCCTGGGCGCCGGCATCGCCGTCGCGTCGGCGATCGTCGCCGGCATCCCGTGGGCGTCTGCCATCGCGGCGCTGACGCTTCTCGGGGCGTACACCGTGTTGATCCTTCTCGTGCTGCCCCGTCTCCTCCGACGCGAGGCGGGGACGATGGGCGCGCTCGAGGTGGTCACCATGGTGGTCACGGTGCTCGCGGTCGCCCTGCTGACCTTCCTCGTGCCATGGCTGGCGATGCTGCAGTTCTGGGTCTTCCCGCTGCTGTGGACGCTGGCCGCGTCGACCCGGATAGCAGTGGGCGCGTGCTTCGTCTCCGCCGCGTCGATCTTCGCCGCGCTGCTGCCTTGGACGGGCGGAGGATCGTGGGCGGTCATGGCCCTCGTGCAGGGCGCGTCTTTCGTTTCCGCCGTCGTGCTGGGTCTCTGGATCAGCGGCATCTCGCGGTACGGCTCCGAACGCGACGTCCTCGTCGCCGAATTGACGGCAGCGCAGAGCGAACTCGCCTCTCTGCATCGCGACGCCGGCGCGACGGCCGAGCGCGAGCGCCTCGCCGCCGAGATGCACGACACGATCGCCCAGAGCCTCGCCGGGACGGTCATGCTCGCGCAGCGCGCCCGGCGCGAGCTGGTCGAGGGAGCCTTGTCGCCGTCGACCCTCGAGCTCGTCGAGGAGGCCGCCCGGGCAGCGCTCGCCGAGACCCGAGAGCTGGTCGCCGGGGGAGCCCCCGCCTCGGTCGGGGTCGGCGGACTGACCGAGGCATTGCGCACGGTGGTCGCGCGGGCCGTCCGCGAGACGGGTCTCGACGTCGAGCTCGTGACCTCCGCCGTGCCGCCGCTCGATCGCGAGGCGGAGGTGGCGCTGCTGCGGTGCGCGCAGGAGGGACTGTCGAACGCGAGACGGCACTCCGATGCCCGTCGCGTCGAGGTCACTCTCGCCGAGCGGCACGGCGTCGTGGAGGTCACCGTGCGCGACGACGGCGTCGGTTTCGACACCGCCGCACGCGCGCACGGCTTCGGCATCGAGGGGTTGCGAGCACGCCTGAGCGCCCTCGGCGGGTCGCTCGAGGTCGACGGCACCCCCGGGGCGGCGACCGTGCGGGCCGGGGTTCCGGTGACGGCGGGGCGCTCGTGATCCGCGTCGTGGTCGCGGACGACCACCCGATCGTGCGCGCCGGGCTCGTCGGCATGTTGGACGCCGCCGACGGCATCGACGTCGTCGGAGCGGCATCCGACGGGGTGGAGGTCGTGGCCCTCGTCGAGAAGGAATGTCCCGATGTGGTGCTGATGGACATGCGGATGCCGCGCCGCGACGGCGACGAGGCGACCGCGATGCTGCGCGAGAGCGCACCCGCGACGCGTGTCATCGTCTTGACGACCTATGAGAGCGACGACGTCATCATGCGTGCGATCGCCGCGGGTGCAAGCGGATACCTGTTGAAAGCCGCCCCCGAAGCGGAGCTGCTCGCCGGTATCCGCGCGGTTGCAACCGGCGAGGTCGCTCTCGCGCCGAGTGTCGCCCGGGTGCTGGTGGCGCAGGCGGGGCGGGCGCCCGACGCGCCGACGCTGACCCCTCGAGAGGTCGAAGTGCTCTCCCACGTCGCGCAGGGGCTGAGCAACCGCGAAATCGGCGCTCGTCTCCACCTCGGCGAGGCGACGATCAAGACCCATCTGCTCAAGGCCTACGCGAAACTCGACGTCGCGGATCGCACACGCGCGGTCACGAGGGCGATGGAGCTCGGCATCCTGCGATCGCCCTCGTGAGAGGTCGGAATCGGTCGCTCCGCTCTCTGACAGGCGACACCCTCCGACCCCTCACGCCGACATCCGGATGCCGCGGCCCCGGTGTCGGTGGCCGGGTCTAGCGTGGAGGAATGGTCGCTTATCGCTATCTCGGTAACAGTGGATTCAAGATCTCGGAGATCACCCTCGGCAACTGGGTGACCCACGGCTCGCAGGTCGGTGACGACGCGGCGATCGCCACGGTGCACGCCGCCCTCGACGCGGGCATCACGACGTTCGACACCGCCGACACCTACGCCAACACGGCCGCGGAGACGGTCCTCGGCAAGGCTCTCGAGGGGCAGCGGCGCGAGTCGCTCGAGATCTTCACGAAGGTCTACTTCCCGACCGGTCCGAAGGGACCCAACGACACCGGCCTCAGCCGCAAGCACATCATGGACTCGATCAACGGGTCGCTCAAGCGCCTCGGCACCGACTACGTCGACCTCTACCAGGCGCACCGCTTCGACTACGAGACGCCGCTCGAAGAGACCTTCCAGGCGTTCGCCGACATCGTGCGCCAGGGCAAGGCGCTCTACATCGGCGTCTCGGAGTGGACGGCCGAACAGCTGCGCGACGGACACGCGCTCGCGAAGCAGCTCGGCATCCAGCTCATCTCGAACCAGCCGCAGTACTCGATGCTGTGGCGCGTGATCGAGGGCAAGGTCGTGCCCACGAGCGAAGAGCTCGGCATCTCGCAGATCGTCTGGTCGCCGATGGCCCAGGGCGTGCTGAGCGGCAAGTACCTGCCCGGTCAGCCCGTGCCCGAGGGCTCGCGCGCGACCGACGAGAAGAGCGGGGCCACGTTCATCAAGCGGTTCCTCGCCGACGACACCCTCGAGGCCGTGCAGCGACTCAAGCCCATCGCCGACGAGGCGGGGCTCTCGATGCCCCAGCTCGCGATCGCGTGGGTGCTGCAGAACCCCAACATCTCCGCAGCCCTCGTCGGAGCGTCGCGACCCGAGCAGCTCGCCGACACCGTGAAGGCCTCGGGCGTGACCCTGGATGCCGACACCCTCGCCGCGATCGACTCGGCCCTCGGCGATGCGGTGTTCTCCGACCCCGAGAACACCTACGAGGTGTCGCCGAAGCAGCGCGTGGCCTGACCCGCGCAAGACGGTGGGGCGGGGCTTCGGCTCCGCCTCACCGTCTCTCGTGGCGCGAAGAGGGGCGCTCGGCTGCGCCTCAGGCCGCGCTCAGGAGAGAGCAGGGTGGGCGTCGTACCCTGTGCGAATGTCCTTTTCCGCTCACCGGCCGGGCCGCTTCGGCTCCGATGGCCGCATCGAGTTCACGACGGACGAGGAACGCGAGCAGTATCTCGACGACATCCTCGCCGCGCAGAACGCGGCCCACCGCCCCGCCGAGGCCCAGGACCACACGTCCGAGCCATGGGGTGCGCCGCGCGCCGACGACGAGCCCGTCGACCCGTTCGTTTACGACGCACGCGACGCCGAGCCGGCCGAGACCCCCCGCGACGACGCCCCCGCCGACGACCACGACACCGTGGTGATCGACCGCGCCGAGCGCGCCCGCGCCGACGACGAGACCGCGGTCATCTCCGACGAGGAGCCCGAGCGAGAGCTCGAGCCCGTGGCATCCGCCCCCGTCTCTTCGGAGCCGCGCCAGCCGCGCCTGCGTCGGCACGACCCGCGGCGGCCGCGCCTGTCGCTCATCCGTCGCATGGCAGTGCTCGGCGGTGCCGACAACGACGTGCTCGACGAGGTGCCCGAAGAGGTGCCGCGTTTCGTGCAGATGTTCCTCGTGCTCGCCGGAACCGCGCTGGTGTCGGCCCTGTCGATGATGTTCGCGCTGCTGACCGGGGTGCGCGTCAGCATCCTTCTCGCGATCCCCCTGGCCCTCATCTGGGGCCTCATCATCTTCAACCTCGACCGCTTCCTCACCTCGACGATGCGCTCGACCAAGAACATCTTCCGGCTGCTGGGCCTTGCCATGCCCCGCGTGATCATGGCCGCGCTCATCGGCATCGTGGTGGCCGAGCCGCTCGTGTTGCAGGTGTTCCAGAACGACATCGCGCGCGAGGTCAACGCCACCAACATCACCCAGGCCCTGGGCGACCAGGACGCCGTGACCAGCGGCCCCGAGAAGCAGGCCCTCGACGCCGCCAGCGCACAGGTGTCGGCGCTCGAGAATCAGGCCGCGACCGGCATCGTCACCGGAACCTCGTCGACCTCGGCCGAATCCGCCGCCGCGCAGCAGACCGTCGACCAGCTCACCCAGCAGCTCGCGGCGCAGCAGACGGTGATCGACCAGGCCCGCGCGGTGTACCAGTGCGAGCTGACCGGCCAGGGCGCCGGCACCGTCCCCGGCTGCACGGGCGTCGCCGGCAACGGCGCGAGCTCCGACGCCGCCCAGGCCCAGCTGCAGCAGGCGCAGTCGGCGTACGACGCGCTGTCGACGCAGCTGCAGCAGGCGCAGTCGACCCTCGCCTCGGCGAACTCCGCCGGTGCCGAGGCCGCGGCTTCGTCGGCCGACGCCAACAAGCAGCAGGCCGAAGACCAGCTGCCCGCGGCCCGCGCGCAGTACGAATCGGCGCTCGCCGCGTACAACCAGCGCGCGTCGTCGATCGCCGACGGAAACGCCGGCGCCGTGGGTCTACTCAGCCAGATCACCGCCCTCGAACGCCTCTCCGACCGTGAGCCGGTGCTCCGCTGGGCGCACTACCTGATCGCGGCGCTGTTCTTCATGATCGAGCTGCTGCCGGTGCTCGTGAAGGTGCTCACCGGATTCGGCGGACCGTCGCTGTACGAGAAGGCCGAGAAGATGCGCGGACAGATCGCCCTCGACCGCGTCTCGGCCCGCACGTTCCGCAAGCGCGCCGACATCATCGCCGACGAGGCGAACCGGGTGCCGGCCACCGTCACCTGATGGTCGTGTGGAGTGCGGGACTGCTGCTGTACCGGCTGACGCCGGAGCCGCAGGTGTTCATCGCGCACATGGGCGGCCCGTTCTGGGCCAAGAAGGACGCCGGCGCCTGGTCGATCCCGAAGGGCGAGTTCGACCCCGAATCCGAGGGTGCTCTGGATGCCGCACGCCGCGAGTTCCGCGAGGAGCTCGGCGTCGAGCCGCCCGAGGTCGAGTGGGCCGAGCTCGGCACCTTCGCGTACTCGAGCGGCAAGAAGGTGGTCGTCTTCGTGGGCGACGGCGCCGGGTTCACGGCATCCGGAGACGATCTCACCTTCGGGGAGTTCGAGATGGCCTGGCCGCCTCGGTCGGGACGCACGGCCTCGTTCCCCGAGGTCGACCGCGCCGAGTGGATGGCTCCGGATGCCGCGCGCGAAGCGCTCGTGAAGGGCCAACGCCCCGCGATCGACGCGCTCGAAGCCGCGCTGGCGGAGCTGCCCGGGTCGTGACGCGTCGCGGATGCCCGCGGTCCCGTCGAGTGTCCACGACACGCCGCATTCCGTCGCGTGGGGCGGCGTGTTTCGGACACTGAACCGGGGGTTCGCGCCAGCGGGGGACCGCCGCGGCACCCGCTCAACGCGCGAGTGTCCAGAACACCCGGACGTTTCGAAGAACGGTCCGGGTGTTCTAGACACTCAGGGGTGGCGGCGGGGCCCCCGGCGCCGCGAGGCGCGCGGCGCGACCAGCCTTACGGGCGCAGCAGCACCTTGCCGACGCGGGGCGAGTCGCTCGCGCGGGCGGCCTCGCGGGCGTCCTCGAGACCGAAGGTGGCCGCGACCGGGAGCGTCAGGGTGCCGTCGGCGAGGTAGCGCGACAGCTCGCCGAAGAGGGCGCCGCGGGTCTCGGCATCCATCGTCTTGCTGACGACGCTGCCCCAGAAGCCCTTCACGGTGGCCTGGCGGAAGATGATGTCTCCGGCGCCCAGCTCGAGCTTGCCGGCGCCCATCGACCCGAAGATCACGAGCGTGCCGTTCTCGCTCAGGAGCGACAGCACCTGACCGGCGGCGGGTCCGCCGACCGAGTCGACGCCCGCGACGATGCGCGCACCGTCGGCGAGGGCGAGGGCCTTGTCGCGCCAGTCGTCGGCATCGGTCGACACGACGTTGTCGATGCCCTGCTCGGCGAGCTCGGCGACGGCGCTCTCGCGGCGCACGAGGCCGATGACGTTGACGCCGCGCGCCTTCGCGATCTGCGCGACCATGCGGCCGACCGCGCCGTTGGCGGTGTTCTGCACGATCCAATCGCCGGCCTCCAGGTCGAGCGAGTGCAGCAGGCTGATGGCGCTGAACGGCATCGAAACGAGCTGCGAGGCGACCTCGTCGGACAGGCCCTCGGCGACGGGGATGAGGCCCGCGGCCTTGGTGACGACCTGCTCGGCCCAGACGCCGAAGGTGCCGCCGGTGGCGACGCGCTGGCCGACGGTCAGGTTCTCGACGCCTTCACCGAGCTCTTCGATGACGCCGACGGCCTCGGTGCCGGCGCGGGCGGGCAGCTCGGGCTTGAAGCCGTAGGTGCCGCGGATGGTCCACAGGTCGTGGTTGTGGATGGGCGACAGCAGCACGCGCAGGCGCACCTCGCCGGGGCCGGGGGTCGGGGTCTCGACCTCTTCGACGCCGAGGACGTCGGCGGGCTCGCCGAACTCGTGGTGGATGACTGCGCGCATGGAATGCCTCCTGTGGTTATTTTGTAACGACTGGTCTAATATAGACCCGGAAGAGCCAAAGAGAAACCGTGAGGACCCTGAGCCCGTCGAAGGGTCCGGTGGCTTCGACAGGCTCAGCCACCCGTGGGAGGCTCAGCCACCCGTGGGAGGCTCAGCCGCCTTGATGAGGGAGAGAACATGGGACGGATGCCGAGCTTCGAGCGCTCCGCCGTCGTCGACGCCGCGCGTGACGTGTTCTGGCGCCGCGGCTACGCCGAGACCGGTATCGCCGAGCTCGAGCAGGCGACCGGGCTCACCCGGTCGAGCATCTACAACGCCTTCGGCAGCAAGCGCGGACTCTTCGACGCGGTGCTCGCGGCGTACCTCGACGATGTCGTGCGCACGCGCCTGCGGCCCCTGGGCGGGGGAGACCCCGGCGCGCTCGAGGCGTACATCGCCGAGATGCGCGAGGGCATCGAGCACGACACCCCCCGCGCCCGTCTCGGCTGCCTGTTGCTGAATGCCGGGTCGTCGTCGCTCGCCACCGACGACGCCGAGGTGCGCACCACGATCTCGTCCTACGCCGCCGAGATGCGCGGAGCCATCCGCGCCGCCGTGGCCGACCGTCGCCCCGATCTGACTCCGGATGCCGTGGACGCCCTGGCCGCGGTCTGCGCCTCCCTCGTCGTCGCGGGCCTCACCCTCGCCCGCGCCGATCGTGACGGAGCCCTGGCGACCCTGGCATCCGTCCCCACCACCCTGGAGTCGTGGGGTCGCGTCTGATCGCGTGCCGGCGCGCGTCACCGGTCGGCGACGACCTCGCGGCGACGGATGCCGAGCACGGCCGCTCCGCCCGCCACGATCACGACGATCGCCCAGACGACGGCGCCGCGCGGATCGACCGTGTCGCCGCTGACGACGGGGACGGATGCCAGCGGTGAGGCCCGCACCACGGCATCCGGCAACCCGAGGAGCGGGCCGAAGAGCCCGACGATCGCGGCGACGCCGACGACCGCCCATCCGATGAGCACCGCGAGACGCGGCACGAAGACGAACGCGAGGGCCGCGATCACGGCGATCGCCGCTGCCGCGAGAGCTTGACCGCCGGCACTCACGACGGCGTCGCGCAGCAGCGAGGTGTCGCCACCGTCGGTCGTGGCCAGGCCCACGGCCGCGCCCACGACGGCCGCACCGAGCACGCCGATGATCGCCGCGGCGCTGAGGGCGAGCCCCGCGCCGAGCCACCGCGAGCGACTCACGGCGGCGGCCAGGAGGGGTTCGGCGAGGCCGGCCGCCTCGTCCTGACGCAGGCGCGCGATCATCTGCACGCCCGCACAGGCGGCGAGGATCCCGGCGAGGGTGAAGAACACCTCCACCGCGCCCTGGGCGAGCGAGCCCTGCGCGGCGAGGGCCTGCAGTACGGCCTGGACCGAGGGGATCGTGTCGCCGATCTGCGCGATGACCGACGACAGACGCGTGGCGAGGAGCCCGACGACGAGGCCGCCCACCGTCCAGCCGATGACGGCACCACGGCCCTCGCGCCACGCCAGACCGAGGGGGCCGGAGAGCAGGCGTCCGGCCGCGGCGGCGCCGCGCGGCGCGGGCAGGAGAGAAGCCCCCAGATCGCGCGAGCGGTGCAGCGCGAACGCGACGAGAGCGCAGACCACCGTGAGCGCGAGCGACAGCAGCAACGGCCGGGCGTCGTCGGCGTCGAACGCCCGCACGTTCTCGGCCCAGCCGTAGGGCGAGATCCACGCCAGGGGAGCGCTCCGCATCCGCTGCAGATCGGCGCTCGGGGTGCCGAGGGCGTTGCCGAGACCGCAGACCAGCAGCCCGATCAGCACCGCCCACACCCCGATGGCGTTCGCGACGCGCGAGGTGCGGACCACCTGCGCCGCGACCAGCGCCACGGCGAAGAAGACGAGTCCGGTCGCCGTGACCGACAGGCCCAGCAGGAGGCTGCCGCGCGCGGGGTATCCGAACCCGAGGAAGGCGAGTGCGACGAGCGCCCCGAGAACGACGTCGGCCAGGATGCCGTGCCCCACCGTCGCGATCAAGGCCGCGGAGCGCCCGGCCGGGGTCGCCGCGATCAGCTCGGCTCGGCCCGTCTCCTCGTCGCCGCGGGTGTGCCGGACGGCGAGGAACGTGCTCATGAGCGCGGCCAGCAGCACGAGGAACGGCGCGATGAGGAACGTCGCGAACGCCGCCTCGTCGCTCCCCGAGGGGAGCCCCCGGAAGAGCAGGATGACGGGATTGGCGATCGCGGCGGCGAGCAGGCCCTGGCGGTCCTCGACCGTGGGGAACTGTCCCCGCACCCCCACCACGGCCGCGGCGGCGAGGGCCAGCGTGCAGGCGATCCACAGCGTCAACTGCACGGCGTCGCGGCGCAGACGGGCGCGCAGCAGCGGCCCGATGACGTTCATTCGCCCACGCCTGCGTCGACCCGCTCGCCGTAGCGGCGGAGGAACAGCTCCTCGAGCGACGGCGGCTCGACCCGCAGGCCCGTGACGCGCGCCGCGCCGAGGGTGGGGAGCACGGATGCCACGTCGTCGCTGTCGACCGTGAAGCGCACGCGTCCGTTCGAGCGCTCGACGTCGTGCGCTCCGGGCAGCGGCGGCAGGGCCGCCCCGGTGTCGGCGAACGACACCTGCGTGCGCGTGAGCTGACGCAGGTCGTCGAGGGTTCCGGTCTCGGCGACGCGTCCCGCCCGCACGAGGCTCACGCGATCGCACAGCTGTTCGACCTCGGAGAGGATGTGGCTCGACAGCAGCACGGTGGTGCCGTGCTCGTGCACGCGGCGGAGTTCCTGCTGGAAGACGACCTCCATGAGAGGGTCGAGGCCGCTCGTGGGCTCGTCGAGCAGCAGCAGATCGGCCGGGCACGCGAAGGCGGCGACGAGGGCGACCTTCTGGCGGTTGCCCTTCGAGTAGGCGCGGCCCTTCGTGCGGGGATCGAGGGCGAAGGCGTGCAGCAGGCGGTCGCGCTCGCGACGGTAGGCGGACGACCGGCCGTAGCCGCGCAGCCGCGCGAGCAGGTCGATGGTCTCTCCGCCCGAGAGGTTGGGCCACAGCGTCACGTCGCCGGGCACGTAAGCGAGACGCGCGTGCAGCGACGCGGCGTCGTGCCAGGGGTCGGCCCCGAGCACCTCGGCGGTGCCGTCGTCGGCCCGCGCGAGGCCGAGCAGGATGCGGATCGTCGTCGACTTGCCCGCTCCGTTGGGGCCGAGGAAGCCGTGGATCTCGCCGGGGGCGACCTTGAGGTCGAGGTCGTCCAGAGCCACCGTGCGGCCGTAGCGCTTTCGCAGGCCCGCGGTGCGGATCGCGGTACTCATGTCGCGGACGATACGCCGGGTGAAGTCACCCTTCAAGGGGTGTCTCTGTATACGCAGGACCCCCTGCGGAGGGTGGCGGCCCGACGGAACGGTGCGTAATGTATACACGACGGAGGTCATGATGAGAGCAGGCGAGCGCGCGTACGCGACCCTCCTCGACGAGATCCAATCGGGCACCCTCAGCCCCGGAATGGTGCTCGGCGAGGTGGAGCAGGCGACCCGTCTGGGCGTCAGCCGCACGCCGCTGCGCGAGGCCCTGCGCCGCCTGGCATCCGACGGTCTCGTCGTACAGACGTCGCCGCGCGTGACGGTGGTCGCCGGCATCGACGTCGACGACATCCGCGCACTCTTCGAGTTGCGCCGCGCCCTCGAGACCGAGGCGGCCCGCCTGGCCGCGGTGCGCGCCGAACGTCGCATCTTCGCCGCCCTCGCGCGCGAGTTCGCGGACGTCGACACCGTCGACGCCGACACCTATTACTCCCTCATCGCGCGCTTCGACGCGGCCATCGACACCGCCGTCGACAACGCCTACCTCGCGGGCGCCCTGCGCAGCGTGCGCACCCATCTCGTCCGCGTGCGCCGCATGGCCCGCGACAACCCCCAACGTCTCACCGCCTCGGCGAGCGAGCATGAACTGATCGCGCGAGCGATCGCCGCCGGCGAGCCCGACCTGGCCGCCCACGCCACGCACGTGCACCTGCACAACGCCGTGTCGACCATCCTCGAAGCCCTCACGGAGGAGCACTCATGACGATCACCCACCACGTGCGCGTGCACCGCAGCGACGAGAACCTCGCCCGAGAGGGTCAGCTCGCCTGGGCCCTGGCCCGCGTCGCCGTCGACCCCGTCGCCGTCGACGACGACGTGACCGAGATGATCGTCAACCGCCTTATCGACAACGCCGCGGTCGCCGCGGCCTCGCTCACGCGTCAGCCCGTGAGTGCCGCGCGCCAGCAGGCGCTCGACCACGCCGTGTCGATCGGCGGAGCGGGCTCGACGGTGTTCGGCTGCGCCCTCGAACGGCACTCGAGCCCCGAGTGGGCGGCCTGGGCCAACGGCGTGGCCGTGCGCGAGCTCGACTACCACGACACCTTCCTCGCCGCGGACTACTCGCACCCCGGCGACAACATCCCGCCCGTGCTGGCCGTCGCCCAGCACACCGGTCGCGACGGCGCCGCCCTCGTGCGGGCGCTCGCCACCGCGTACGAGATCCAGATCGATCTCGTACGCGCCATCTCGCTGCACAAGCACAAGATCGACCACGTCGCCCACCTCGGCCCCGCCGCCGCGGCCGGCATCGGCACCCTGCTCGATCTCGACCAGGAGACGATCTACCAGGCCATCGGTCAGGCCCTCCACGTCACCACCGCCACGCGCCAGTCGCGCAAGGGCGAGATCTCGACGTGGAAGGCGCACGCCCCCGCCTTCGCCGGGAAGATGGCGATCGAGGCCGTCGACCGGGCGATGCGCGGCGAGACGAGCCCCTCGCCGATCTACGAAGGCGAAGACGGCGTGATCGCCTGGATGCTCGACGGCCCCGACGCCTCGTACGACGTGCCCCTGCCCGGCGAGGGCGAGAGCAAGCGCGGCATCCTCGACTCGTACACGAAGGAGCACTCCGCCGAGTATCAGGCGCAGGCCTGGATCGACCTCGCCCGCCGCCTCGGCACCGAGCGCCCGGAGCTACGCGACCCCGCCCACGTGGCATCCGTCGTGCTGCACACCAGCCACCACACGCACTACGTGATCGGTTCGGGGGCGAACGACCCGCAGAAGTACGATCCGACCGCGTCGCGCGAGACGCTCGACCATTCGATCCCGTACATCTTCGCCGTGGCCCTGCAGGACGGCGCGTGGCACCACGTCGACTCGTACACCCCCGAGCGCGCGGGCCGCGCCGACACCGTCGAGCTGTGGCACAAGGTCACCACCGCCGAAGACGCCGAGTGGACGCGCCGCTACCACTCCGAAGACCCTCAGGAGAAGGCGTTCGGCGGCCGTGTCGTCATCACGCTGACCGACGGGTCGACCGTCGAAGACGAGATCGCCGTCGCCGATGCGCACCCGCTCGGTGCGCGGCCGTTCGCCCGCGAGGACTACGTGCGCAAGTTCCGTCTGCTCGCCGAGCCCGTGCTGCAGCCGGAAGAGATCGAGCGCTTCCTCGAGCTCGTGCAGCGCCTGCCCGAGCTGACCCCGGCCGAGGTCATGCAGCTCTCGATCGTCGCCAAGCCCGGCGTGCTGGCTCTGGCGCCCGCGCCGAAGGGGCTGTTCTGATGCGCGGCGGCGGGTGCGCCCCCGAGAAGCCCGAGCCGCCGGTGCGCGAGATCCACACGATGAAGCGAGGTCGCTGATGCTCTACGCCCAGACCACCGCTCAGCAGAAGCGTCGCGCGTTGCGCGAGAAGTTGGCATCCGGAGAACTCGTGCGGATGCCGGGAGCCTTCAATCCGCTGTCGGCTCGACTCATCGAGCGCAAGGGCTTCGAGGGCGTCTACATCTCGGGCGCTGTCATCTCGGCCGACCTGGGCCTGCCCGACATCGGACTCACGACGCTCACCGAGGTCGCCGGTCGCGGACAGCAGATCGCCCGCATGACGGAGCTGCCGGCGATCATCGACGCCGACACCGGGTTCGGCGAGCCGATGAACGTCGCGCGCACGATCCAGACGCTCGAGGACGCGGGGCTCGCGGGCACCCACATCGAAGACCAGGTCAACCCGAAGCGCTGCGGTCACCTCGACGGCAAGAGCGTGGTCGATGCCGACACGGCGATCAAGCGCATCCGCGCGGCGGTCGATGCCCGACGCGACCCCGACTTCCTCATCATGGCCCGCACCGACGTGCGCGCCGTCGAGGGGCTCGATGCCGCGATCGATCGCGCCAAGGCCCTGGTCGACGCGGGCGCCGACGCGATCTTCCCCGAGGCGATGCGCGACCTCGGCGAGTTCGAAGCGATGCGCTCGGCGCTCGAGGTGCCGATCCTCGCGAACATGACCGAGTTCGGCAAGAGCGAGCTGTTCTCGACGCAGCAGCTGCGCGACGCCGGCGTGAACCTCGTCATCTGGCCGGTCTCGCTGCTGCGCCTCGCGATGGGCGAAGCGGGTCGGGGCCTCGACGCGCTGGCATCCGAGGGACACCTCCGCGACAAGCTCGGGCAGATGCAGCACCGCGCCGACCTCTACGACCTCATCGACTACGAGGGCTACACCCGCTTCGACGCCGACGTGTTCGACTTCACCGTCGAGCGCTGAGGCCCCGCGCGGGCAGTGAGGTGACCATGTCCCGAAATGCGCAAACCATGTCCCGAAAATGGTCGTCTGGACAAGGCTCAGACAGCCGAAATCGGGACATGAGCCCCCGTACGAACACCGCACACGACTCAAGGGAGAGACGATGACCGACATCAAGAAGGGCCTCGCCGGGGTCACGGTCGACGAGACCGCCGTCAGCAAGGTGAACCCCGAGACGAACAGCCTGCTCTACCGGGGTTACCCCGTACAGGAGCTCGCGGCCACGCAGTCGTTCGAGGCGGTGGCGTACCTGCTGTGGAACGGAGAGCTTCCGGATGCCGCGCAGCTCGCCGACCTGCGCCGCACCGAGCGTGAGCACCGGGCATTGGGCCACGACGTCCGCGCCGCGATCGACCTGCTGCCGACCAGCGCCCACCCGATGGACGAGGCGCGCACCGCCGTCAGCGTCATCGGCGCGCGCGAGACGGCCGGCATCTCGAACGTGATGGATGCCGTGGGCACCCCCGCAGAGAACCTCGAGCGCAGCATCCGTCTGTGGGCGCAACTGCCCGCGGTGGTGGCCTACGGCCAGCGTCGCCGCCGCGGCGAGGAGCTTATCGAGCCGCGCGACGACCTGGACTACGCGGCCAATTTCCTGTGGATGACCTTCGGCGAGGAAGCGGACGAGGTCGTCGTCGACGCGTTCAACCGCTCGATGATCCTGTACGCCGAGCACTCCTTCAACGCCTCGACCTTCACCGCGCGCGTGATCGCGTCGACCCTCAGCGACCTGTACTCCGCCGTCGTCGGCGCGATCGGCGCCCTCAAGGGCCCGCTGCACGGCGGTGCGAACGAGGCCGTGCTGCACGTGTTCACCGAGATCGGCTCGGCCGAGAACGTCGGGCCGTGGCTCGACACCGCCCTCGCCGAGAAGCGCAAGATCATGGGCTTCGGACATCGCGTCTACAAACGCGGCGACTCGCGCGTGCCCACGATGAAGGCCGCGCTCGACACCCTGGTCGCGCACTACGACCGCCCCGACGTCGCCGCCCTCTACGACGCGCTCGAGTCGCAGTTCGTCGAGCGCAAGGGCATCTACCCCAACCTCGACTACCCCTCGGGCCCCGCCTACGACCTGATGGGCTTCGACACGCTCACCTTCACCCCGCTGTTCGTCGCGGCGCGCGTGACCGGCTGGACCGCGCACATCCGTGAGCAGCAGGCCTCGAACGCGCTGATCCGCCCGCTGTCGGAGTACGTCGGCGCCGACGAGCGGCACATCGAGGGCTACGTTCCGGATGCCGACGACCTCGAGGCCCAGGAACGCCCCGAGGAAGCCGCGGGCTGATGTCGGCGCCCAGGATCGTCCTCGTCTCGGGAGCGCGCACGCCCATCGGGTCGTTCGGCGGCGCCCTGTCGGGCGTCGACGCGTACGAGCTCGGTGCCGTCGCGGTGTCGGAGGCCTTGCGCCGCGCCGGAGTCGCGAAAGACGACGTCGACGAGGTCGTCATGGGTTGCATCGCCCAAAACGGCCCCGACGCCTACAACGCGCGCCGCGTCGCGCTCGCCGCGGGACTGCCCACGCGCGTGCCCGCTTTCACGGTGAACCGCCTCTGCGGCTCGGGCCTGCAGGCCATCTGGTCGGCCGCTCAAGAACTGCGTTGGGGCGGCATCGACGTGGCCGTGGCCGGTGGCGACGAGAGCATGTCGCGAACGCCGTTCCTCGAGTACGGGGCCCGCGGCAACTCCCGCCTCGGCGACCGGACGCTGCTCGACGGCACGCTCGCGATCCTCACCGACCCCTTCAGCGGCCGGCACATGGGGACGACGGCCGAGGTCGTGGCATCCCGATACTCCGTCTCTCGAGAAGAGCAGGACGCCTTCGCCGTCGAGAGTCAGCGGAGAGCTGCGACGGATGCCGCGCGCGCGGCCTTCGCGGACGAGATCGTGCCCGTGACCACCGGTGGCCGGAAGCCCGTCGCGGTCTCGGTCGACGAGCACCCGCGGCCGGGGACGACCATGGAGGCCCTGGCGGGGCTTCGGCCCGCGTTCGAGAAGGACGGGTCGGTCACCGCCGGAAACTCCTCGGGCATCAACGACGGTGCCGCAGCGACGGTGCTGATGCGCGAGGACGACGTGCGCGAGCGCGGGCTGACCGGGCTCGCGACCCTCGAGGCCGTGACCACCGCGGGCGTCGACCCCGAGATCATGGGCTACGCCCCGGTCGTCGCCCTGCAGCGACTGTGGGAGCAGACGGGGCTCAGGCCCGCCGACGTCGACGTGATCGAGCTGAACGAGGCCTTCGCGGCCCAGGCTGTGGCGGTCATCCGAGACGGCGGTCTCGACCCCGAGAAGGTGAATCCCTACGGCGGCGCGATCGCCCTCGGCCACCCCGTCGGGGCGACGGGCGCGATCCTCACCGTGCGCGCGGCCCTCGACCTGCAGCGCCGCGACCTCGAGTACGCGGTCGTGACGATGTGCATCGGCGGCGGCCAGGCCCTCGCCGCGCTGCTGCGGCGGTACTGACCGGGGTCGCGCCCGCGCGCCGCCTCGCCGGATCGTGCCGTCGTGCGGATGCCGGCGGTGACACGCCGGTCGGGAGGGGCCGTGGGGCGGCGTGTCGGGTGCGGGGTCCGCAGGACGGTCGGGCCGGGAGGGGATCGGCCCACCTCACCGGATCGTGCCGTCGTGCGGATGCCGGCGGTGACACGCCGGTCGGGAGGGGCCGTGGGGCGGCGTGTCGGGTGTGGGGTCCGCAGGACGGTCGGGTCGGGAGGGGCGCAGGCGGAACCCCAACCCTCGAGCGTGGAACCGCGGTCCGCGCGCCCCGGGATACTGGGCGCATGAGTGTTTTCCTCCTGGGCGGCGGTCGCGACCTCGCGCGCTGCGGCGACCTGCTGCGTCCGTTCGTCACCGAGGCGCGGCAGCGGGCCGCGCATCGCGCCCCCGTGATCGCCCTGCTGCTCGTCCTCGAGGCCGACGACGACTCGTCGGTCGCGCGCTTCACCGCGATGCTCGAGGCGGCCGGCGCCGCGGCGGAGGAGATCCGCGTGGAGTCGATCGTCGAGGGCGAGGTCTACGAAGCCTCGGCGCTGGACGCCGACGGGCTGTTCGTCGGCGGTGGCCTCACCCCGGCATACCTGAACGCCTTCGGACGGATCGGGGATGCCGTGATCCACCGAGTCCTGGAGGGGGTCCCCTACGCCGGGTTCTCGGCCGGTGCGGTCATCGCCGCCGCCCCGGCGCTCGTCGGCGGATACCGCGTCGGCGGGGTCGAGGTCGTGTCGCAGGACGCGAGCGAAGAGCTCGACGAGGTCGAGGTGCGCCCGGGTCTCGGACTCCTCGACTTCGCCGTCGACGTGCACGCCGCCCAGTGGGGCACCCTCTCGCGTCTGGTCGCGGCGGTCGATGCCGGCCTCGTCGCCGAGGGCGTGGCGATCGACGAAGACACGGCCCTGGTGGTCTCGGCGCAGGCGGCCCCGACCGTTCGCGGCAGCGGGCAGGTCTGGCGCGTCGAGTCCGCGGCATCCGGGGTGCACGTCCAGGTGCTCCGCGCCTGAGCGCCGCGCCCGCGTGAGGGGTCGAGAAGTGTCGCCTGGCGCGCATCCAGGTGACACTTTCCGACCCCTCACGCGAACGGGAACGGCCCCCACCCGCGAGGGTGAGGGCCGTTCCGGTGTCGGGCGTCAGACGGTGCGACGCTTGCGCAGGGCGAAGGCGAGACCGCCCGCGACCACGAGGAAGCCACCCGCGAGGGCGATGCCCCAGGGTGCCTCGACGCCGGTGTTGGCGAGTCCCTCGCCGGGAGTGCCCGCCGGCTGGCCGGGCTGGGCGCCGGGCTGACCGGGCTGACCGGGCTGCGTGCCGGGGTCGCCGGGCTGCTCGCCGGGCTGACCCGGCTCACCGGGCGCGGGCGCCTCACCCGTCGACAGCATCGCGCGGCCGAGCGGAGCGGGGTCGACCACGGGGGTCGCCTCGAAGTACGCCAGGGTCGCGTCGAGGTCGATCTGACCCGTGTCGGTGCGGTCGGTGCCGGCGGCGAAGGTCGGGAAGCCGTCTCCGCCGTTGGCGAGGAACGAGTTCGTCACGACCGTGAACGTGTCGGTGTCGGCGATCGGCTGGCCCTGGTAGGCCATCGAGACGACCGAGCCGACGCGCGGGTTCGCGGCGTCCTGCACGTACTCGTAGGTGAAGCCGTCCGAGACGCCGAGGTGCAGCTTCGGGCGGTCGCCCTCGGCCTTCCACTGCTCGTTCAGGATCTCGCGGATCTGCTCACCCGTGAGGGTCACCGTCACCAGGGTGTTGGCGAAGGGCTGCACGAGAGCGGCCTCCTTGTAGGTCACCACCCCGTCGTCGCCCTTCAGCAGGTCGGCGCGGAGGCCGCCCGGGTTCATCAGCGCGATCTGCGCCGTGGTGCCGGCGTAGGCGGGGTTCTGCGAGGTCGCCCACAGGTAGACGTCGGCGACCCAGTTGCCCATCGACGACTCGACGCCGCGGTCGGAGCCCGAGGGGGTGCCACCGCGCAGGATGTCGCCGCTGATCTCGCCGACCGGCTTCGCTCCGATCACGTCGGCCTGTGCGACGTACTCGGCGACCTTGGCCTCGATCGCGGCATCCGGAGCGAACGCTCCCGCGAGGGGGAACGTCGTGCCCGAGACGGATGCCAGGGAGTCGGTGCGGGTGTTCCAGCTCAGCGACAGCTGGCCCATGGCCTTGCCGTACTCCGAGGCCTGGATCACCGGGCGGGTGCGGTCGGTGCCGGCGACGGGCACGTCGCAGGCGTAGGTCTGGTGCGTGTGCGCCGAGACGATCGCGTCGATCTCGGGCGAGGCGTTCACGGCCAGCTTGCCGAATCCGGCCTGGTCGGCCTCGAGCGCGGCGCAGTCGTTCGACGAGGCGGCACCCGAGTGGGTGAGCAGCACGATGACGTCGGCGAGGTCGCCGGCCGTGATCTCGTCGGCCACGCGGTTCGCGGCCTCGAGCTGGTCGCCGAACTCGAGGTCGGCGATGCCTGCCGGGTCGACCATGGTCGCGGTGTCGGGGGTCACGGTGCCGATGAAGGCCACACGCACGCCGTCGACGTCTTTGATCGCGTACTCGTCGAGGACGGGCTCCTTCGTGCCCTTCTTGTAGACGTTCGCGCCGAGGCCGAACTCGCCGCCGCCGTACTCGGGGAGCACGCGATCGGTCAGGTCGGCGAAGCCGCGGTCGAACTCGTGGTTGCCGACGGCCGAGACGTCGAGGCCCAAGGCCTTCAGCGTGTCGATCGTGGGGGAGTCGTCCTGGATGAGCGAGGTGAACGTCGACGCGCCGATGTTGTCACCGGCCGAGACGAACAGCGTGTTCGGGTTCGCGGCCTCCTTCGCCTTCACGGCGCCGGCGATGACGGCAGCGCCGGCCTCGCCCTGTGATCCCGCCTCGAGGCGGCCGTGGAAGTCGTTGATGGCGAGGATGTCGATGTTCTTCACGTTCGGGTTCTCGACGGAGAAGACCGTCGTGGTGCCCGAGACCTCGTTGCCGACGGCCACGAGCGGGCGACCGGTGGGCGAGTTCTCGGCGGCGATGAACTCGACGCCCTCGGGGCCGAGGTCGCCGGCCTTGGCCAGCAGCTCGCGGTCGGCGGTCTCGTCGCCCGTCAGCTGGTCTTCGACCGAGATCGAGAAGTCGCGGTTGTTGACGTAGCCCGCGTAGGTCGCATCGGAGGGGTCGGTGATGTCGTAGGTCATCACGCCGCCGACGCGCTCGAGGCCGATGAAGGCGTAGGTGCGTCCGTCGACCTGGCCGATGGCGAGGTTCTCGGGCTCGGGGCCCTTGTCGTCGCTGCGGCCCTCGAGGTTCGAGGCGGAGTGGTTCGAGTTGAAGAACTCGGGGTTGGCGTCGTGCGTGATGCGCTCGAAGTCGGAGCCGGAGTCGAAGACCTGCTCGCCGTCGGTGGTCCACACCGAGAAGCCGCGGCCGCCGAACGTGTACAGCTCGGAGTAGCAGGTGCCGTCGGCGTTCAGGCCCATGTCGGTGGCGACGTTGAGGCGACCCAGGTCGGCGTCGTCGAGCGAACCCGCGAGTGGGCTGTCGGCGCAGACGGGGGCGAGGCCGTCGTCGCCGAGGTCTTTCACGCGAGCGGTGTCGTTGAAGTCGCCCCACTCGCGGCCGTCGCCCTCGTTGGCGGTGACGAGGTAGGTCTCGCCGTTCGCCTCGTAGGCCTGGATGCCGTCGGGCATGTACATGCCGAACAGCCCGGGATAGCTCTTCTCGGTGTAGGTGGGGGCGTCCTCGGGGTCGCGGTCGCTGGCGTCGAGCGTCTGCACGCCGTAGTCCTTGAACCCCAGGGGGCGGATGCCGGTGACCTCGGCCGACGCGAGGTCGACGACCGCGATGGCATTGGCTTCCTGCAGGGCGACGTAGGCGGTGGAACCGGCGATCGTCACGAACTCGGGCTCGAGGTTGCGGCTGACGCGGTTCGCGGCGAGCGGGGTGCTGCCCTGGTCGGGGGCGGCGACGTCGGGGCCGAAGACGCGGACGGCGGGGTCGAGGGTCTTCGATCCGCCCTGCTCGAACGCGGCGAATCCGGCGGTGCGCACGGCGTCCTGCGTCGGGGCCGCCTTGGCGGTGGGGAGCGACACCACGCCGACCGAACCCTCGGGGTCCACCGAGAAGTCGTCGGCGGGCTCCGCCTCGTTGGCGACGACCGCGGAGGTGCCGTCGTCGGAGATCGACACCATGTCGGGCAGAGCGCCCACGGTGACCTCTCCGAGGATCGTCGGCTCCGCGGCATCCGCGTCGAAGAACACCAGGCGACCGGGCGCGGTCTTGTCGACGTCTTCGAGCGCGATGACGCCGAGGCCGTCGGCGCGCACGGCGAGGGAGTTGGCGACGCCGGTGCCGGTGATCGAGTACAGCTTCGTCGGGGCCGCGGGGTTGCCGTTGTCGAGCACGTCGACGGCGCCGGCCTGCGCGTTGACGACGAACAGACGGTTCTTGTAGGCGTGCACGATCTCGGCGGCCGACTGGTCGAACACCCCGGTCTCGTAGCTGCCGAGCGGGCGCAGGCTCACCGCGCTGTCGGCGGGAGCGTCGCGGACCGGGTCGGGGACGATGGCGGCGGATGCCGCGGAGGCACTCGATAGCGCGAGTGCGCACACGGCCGCCGTGGTCGCGGTGAACGCGACCGCACGGCGGAGGAGGGGCGAAGGCATGCTGTGTCCTCGGGTACGGGGAGAAGGCGATGCGCGGTGTGGCGGGGGCGCACCGATCCGCGGCGGAGGCGCGCGGACGCAGCGATCCTCGCGGGGCTCGGTGACCCGCCGGTGAACGAGGGGCGAACGCCTCCCCCTCCGGTGCGGCGCAAGCCCGTCCCGCCGTCGGTGGGCGGGTCTACCCTGACCGCATGACGACAGCGAACGGGGCTCACGCCGACGAGCCGCACCGCCAGGGACTCTCCCAACGACTCAACTGGCTCCGCGCCGGCGTGCTCGGCGCCAACGACGGCATCGTCTCGACCGCCGCGGTCGTGGTCGGCGTCGCGGGCGCCACGAGTGACACCGGTCCGGTGCTCATCGCGGGCCTCGCCGCCCTCGTCGGTGGCGCCATCTCGATGGCGCTCGGCGAGTACGTCTCGGTCTCGAGCCAGCGCGACAGCGAGCACGCCCTCATCCAGAAGGAGAAGCGCGAGCTCGCCGAAGATCCCGAGGCCGAACTCGCCGAGCTCGTGGGCATGTACGAGGCCCAGGGGCTGTCGCGCGACACCGCGACGCGCGTGGCGACCGAGCTCACGGCATCCGACGCCCTCAAGGCCCACCTCTCGGTCGAACTCAACATCGACGCCGAAGACGTGGTGAGCCCGTGGGCCGCGGCCTTCGCCTCGGCGGTCGCCTTCACGATCGGTGCCCTGCTGCCGCTCGCGACGATCCTGCTCGCGCCGGTCGAGATCCGCGTGCCGCTCACCTTCGTCGCGGTGCTCATCGCGCTCGCGATCACGGGCTACGTTGCGGCGGTGCTGGGCGGAGCGCGGCGCGGTCGAGCGGTGCTGCGCACGGTGATCGGCGGGGCGCTCGCGCTCGCCGCGACCTACGCGGTCGGCGCGTTGTTCGGGGTCTCCGCCTCGTAGTCGGTACCTCTACCAATTAGTAGGACGTCCAGGTAATCTGGCGGGAGCGACGACGCCGTCGCCTTCCGAAGGAGAGCCGCATGGACACCACCCCTGCTCCCGCGCTCGACGCCCCGTCGACCGGCACCCTGAGTTCCGACGAGCGCGACGCCATCCTCGACGCCGTGCGCGACTTCGCCGCGACCGAGTTCGCCCCGCACACCCTCGAATGGGATGCCGAGAAGCACTTCCCCCGCGACGTGCTGCGCCGCGCGGGGGAGCTGGGCCTCGGCGGCGTCTACGTCAACGACGACGTGGGCGGCGCCGGGTTGTCGCGCGCCGACGCGGTGGCGATCTTCGAGGAGCTCGCCTACGGCGATCCCACGGTGACGGCCTACATCACGATCCACAACATGGTGGCGTGGATGATCGACACCTACGGCACCGCCGAGCAGCGCGAGCGGTGGCTGCCGTCACTCGTGGCCATGGACGATCTCGGCGCCTACTGCCTCACCGAGCCCGGCGCGGGGTCGGATGCCGCCGCGATCACCACCTCGGCGATCCGCCACGGCGACACTTACGTGCTGACGGGGGTCAAGCAGTTCATCTCGGGCGCCGGCGAGGCGTCGGTCTACGTCGTCATGGCCCGCACGGGGGAGCCCGGAGCGCGCGGCATCAGCGCCTTCATCGTGCCCGCCGACTCCGAAGGGCTGTCGTTCGGACCGAACGAGAAGAAGATGGGCTGGAACGCTCAGCCCACTCGCGCCGTGATCCTCGACGAGGTGCGGGTCCCCGCCGAGAACCTGCTCGGCGGCGAGGGTCGCGGCTTCTCGATCGCGATGAACGCCCTCAACGGCGGCCGCCTCAACATCGCCACGTGCTCGATCGGCGGGGCGCGCTGGGCGCTCGACCGTGCGATCTCGTACGTGCACGAGCGCTTCACCTTCGGCGAGGCCCTCGCCGAGAAGCAGTCGGTCGTGTTCGCGGTGGCCGACATGGCGACCGAGCTCGAAGCCGCGCGCCTGCTCGTGCGCGATGCGGCGACCGCGCTCGATGCGAAGACTTCGGATGCCGCGACCCGGTGCGCCATGGCGAAGCGGTTCGCGACCGACGTGGGCTTCCGCGTCGCCAACGAATCGCTCCAGCTGCACGGCGGCTACGGCTATCTGCAGGACTACGGCATCGAGAAGGTCGTGCGCGATCTGCGCGTGCACCAGATCCTCGAGGGGACCAACGAGATCATGCGGCTCATCGTGGGCCGCAGCGTCCTCGCGGCGTGAGGGGGCCCTTATTCCGTTTGGGGCGGATTCCGTCGCTTGGGGCGTGAATTCCCCGCCCCGAACGACAGGATCCGCCCCGAACCGGGCCGACGCCGCCGCGAAGAGCGCTGCCGCCGACGCCGTGCGGCAAGACCCTCGATCGATGTCGGTGGGGCGTGCGAGCATTCGAGGGCGGGAGAAGCCGCTGCGACCATCACTCGAGACGACGGGAGTCACCATGACCGAACCGGATGCCGGATACGAGACGATCCGCGTCGAGCAGCGAGGCCGCGTGGGGTGGATCTTCCTCGACCGGCCCGAGGCGCTGAACGCGCTGAACACGCAGTCGATGCGCGACGTCGTCGCGGCTGCCGAAGCCTTCGACGTCGACGAGGGTGTCGGGGCGATCGTGGTGACGGGGAGCGAGAAGGCCTTCGCCGCGGGCGCCGACATCAAAGAGATGGAGCAGAAGTCGGGTCTCGACATGATGCTCACCGACCACTTCGGCGCGTGGGCGCGCTTCGCGGCCGTGCGCACCCCCGTGATCGCGGCGGTGTCGGGCTACGCCCTGGGCGGAGGATGCGAGCTCGCCCTCATGTGCGACGTCATCCTGGCCTCGGATCGCGCGAAGTTCGGCCAGCCCGAGGTGCAGCTGGGCGTCATCCCGGGAATGGGCGGCACGCAGCGTCTCGTGCGGGCGCTCGGCTATTACAAGGCGGCCGAGCTCGTGCTGACCGGCCGCATGATCGACGCCGCCGAGGCCGAGCGCGCGGGACTCGTCTCGCGCATCGTGCCCGCGGCCGAGCTGCTCGACGAGGCCGAGAAGGTCGCGCAGACGATCGCCGAGAAGCCGCTACCCGCCCTGTACGCGGCGAAGGCGGCCCTCGACGTCGCGCTGGAGTCGACCCTCGCCGAGGGCGTGCGGTTCGAGCGTCAGGCCTTCGCGGCCCTGTTCGACACGGCCGATCAGAAAGAGGGGATGGCGGCGTTCCGCGAGAAGCGCGCGCCGTCGTTCACGCACCGATGAGTGCTCAGAGCGGGTCGGGCACCGGGGCGGGGTCGGCGAAGTCGCCCGCACCCTTGCGGAAGCGCGCGATGATCCGCACGAGCGCCCTCGCATCGTCGTCGTCGAGGCCGAGGTCGGCGAACACGGCGTTGAGCGCGTCGGTGGCTTCGTCGACTCGGCGTCGGCCGGCGTCGGTTAGCGCGAGCAACGCCGCGCGGCCGTCGGTCGGATGCGGCTCGCGCGTCACGTACCCGTCGCGTGCGAGGCGCTCGACCGTGTTGGTCACGCTCGTCGGGTGCACCTGCAGGCGCGCGATGGCGCTGGCCATCGGCATCCGCCCCTCGCGCGTGAAGGCGAGCAGCCGCAGCATCTCGAAGCGCGAGAACGACAGGTCGAAGGGCTTGAGCGCGCGGTCGATCGCCGCCATCAGCAGCTGGTGCGCGCGGATCACCGAGGTCACCACGGTCATGCCATCGGCGGCGTCGTCCCACCCGTGCGCGAGCCACTGGCGCTTCGCCTCGGCGATCGGGTCGACAGGCAGTCGTCGCGTCATCGGTCCTCCTCGCGTTTCACGGTACCGCTCGGGCGGGTCGGGGACCTCACGTGAGCGGTGGCTGAGCCTCTCGAAGCCCCCGGTCCCTTCGACAGGCTCAGGGACCTTGCTTTCGCGGCGGGGCCTGTCCGGACTCTCGCGCCTGGTCCCGGTCCCTTCGACAGGCTCAGGGACCTTGCTTTCGCGGCGGGGCCTGTCCGGACTCTCGCGCCCGGTCCCGGTCCCTTCGACAGGCTCAGGGACCTGGGGTTCGCGCCTCGCACTCACACGCTGCCGCCATGCAGCGGCATCCGCCCTCTCTCCGAAGGAGCCCCGTCGATGAAGATCGTGGTCCTGATCAAAGAAGTGCCCGACACCTGGGGCGAGCGTCGGCTCGACCTCGAGACCGGGCTCACCGACCGCGCGGGAGCGGCGGCCGTGCTCGACGAGATCGGCGAGCGGGCCGTCGAGGCCGCCCTCGCATATGCCGACGCGCACGCGGGCACCGAGGTCGTCGTCGTGGCCATGGCGCCCGCCTCGGCCACGGCGACCGTGCGCAAGGCCCTCGCGATGGGGGCGACCTCGGCCGTGCACGTGGTCGACGACTCCCTGCGCGGGGCCGACCTCGTGCTCACCGCCGAGGTGCTGGCCGCGGCGATCCGGCGCACCGGTTTCGACCTGGTGATCGCGGGCAACCTGTCGACCGACGGGGGAGGGGGCGTGCTGCCGGCGATGGTCGCCGAGCTGCTGGCAGTACCGCAGCTCACGGCCCTGTCGCGCCTCGAGGTGTCCGACGACGCCGTCTCCGGCGACCGCGTGAGCGACGCGGGCACCATGCGGGTCTCAGCGGCGCTGCCGGCCGTCGTGTCGATCACCGAGGCGATGCCCGAGGGGCGGTTCACGACCTTCAAGGGAATTATGGCGGCCAAGAAGAAGCCGTACGAGACCGTGGATGCCGCCGAACTCGGCGTCGAGGTCGACGATCCCGCCGTCGCGCGGTACATCATGCTGTCCGTCGCCGAGAGGCCACCGCGCGCGGCCGGCACGAAGATCGTCGACGAGGGCGATGCGGGCGAGAAGCTCGCGGCCTTCCTCGTGGCCGAGGGGGTGGCGTGATGACCGCGGCCCTCGTGCTACTCGAGGTGCTGCCCGGCGGGGCGTTGGCCGCCTCCGCCCCCGGCCTGCTCGCCGCCGCCGCGACCGTCGGAGACCCCGTCGCTCTGATCGCCTCCACGGCCGATGTGCTCGAACGGGCGTCTGCCGAGGCGGCGGAGCTCGGCGCGACGCGCGTGCTCACGGCCGTCACCGATGCCGATGCCCTGACCGGTCCGGTCGTCGACACGCTCGCCGCGGCGGTCGCGAAGGAGAGCCCCGACCTCGTGCTCGCGTCGCACGCGGTCGAGTCGCGCGACGCGCTCGCGCGACTGGCCGCACGCCTGCGCATGCCCCTCGCGACAGACGTCGTGGGCGTCGGCCGCGACGACCTCGGCGTGGTCGCCCATCACGCGGCGTTCGGCGGCGCCTTCACCGTCGACGGGGCACCCACCTTCGGCCCCCTCGCGGCGACGCTCCGCCCCGGATCCGTCGAAGAGCGTCTCGATGCGCGACCGCTCGTCGTCGAGAGCCTCGAGGTCGCGGCATCCGGAACCCCCCACGCCCGCGTCGAAGGGTTCGCCGAGACCGCTGTCGCCTCGTCGCGTCCCGAACTGCGCGGGGCCGCGGCGGTCGTCGCCGGCGGTCGCGGAGTGGGCTCGCGCGAAGATTTCGCCCTCGTCGAGCAGCTCGCCGACGCCCTCGGTGCGGCGGTCGGCGCTTCGCGGGCCGCGGTCGACGCGGGGTACGTGCCGGCCGCCGCGCAGGTCGGGCAGACCGGGGTGACGGTGTCGCCGCGGCTGTACGTGGCGCTCGGCATCTCGGGGGCGATTCAGCACCGCGCGGGCATGCAGACCGCGCGCACGATCGTCGCGATCGACAAGAACCCGGAAGCCCCCATCTTCGAGATCGCCGACTTCGGTATCGTCGGAGATCTGTTCACCGTCGTCCCGCAGCTCCTCAGCGCGCTGAACGCCCACAAGAAGTAATCCCGAGAGTAGATGGCGTCCACACCCCGCACCCCGCGACGCGGGCTGCCGCGCACCCCCGGCGGGGAGCCCTGGCCGCCCGCGGCCTCGAGCGTGCCCGGAGCGGGTGACGCCGACGGCGCGGACGCTGCTCTGGCCGCAACGGATTCGGACCCGCGCGACGGATCCGGATCCGAGACGCCCGGGGATCGGCGTCCGGTGCACCCGTCCGGCTCTGTGGCGCCCGCGTCCGCGCCGACCCCTCCTGCCTCGCCCGAGGCCGAGACGTCGCCCGCTTCCGTGTCGCCTGAGGCCGAGGTACCGACCGCTCCCGCGCCGGCCGCGGCGGGCGGTGTGCGTCGCGGACTGCCGCGCGAGCCCGGCGGGGAGCCGTGGCCGTCGGCATCCGCCGTTCCGTCCTCCACTGGACGTCCTGGTGCCGCGGCAGAACCGGGGAACCGCCCCGGGACCGGATCGGCCGAGCCCGCGCGCCCGGTCTCGGTGGGTGGATCCGACCCGGGTGCGGATGCCGGGAACCCGGCGCCCTCGACGGCGAGCGGTTCCGGCGCCGAGGCCCCGACGGTGAGCGCTTCCGGCCCAGGATCGGATGCCGCGACCCCCGCGGGCGAGGAAGCGGCCGGCATGCGTCGGGGACTCCCGCGCGAGCCCGGCGGGGAGCCCTGGCCGCCGGCATCCGCCGTTCCGCCCCCGATCCAGCACCCCGACACCGCCCGAGAAGCGCAGAATCGCGGCGCGCTCGGAGAGGTCGAGCCCGAGCGTCCGATGTCGGTGGGCGGATCCGATTCCGGTGCGGATGCCGAGACCCCGGCGACCGCGACGGTGAGCGGATCCGATGCGGACCTGGACGCCGTGCCTGCGGCGAGTTCCGACGAGACCGCTCGCGCGACGGCGGCGTTCGCGACCCCGGCCCCGGCCGCAGACGCCCGGCCATCGACGCCATCCCCGCGCCCGCCCCTCACCGTTCCGCGCACGGTCTGGCCGGGAGCCGCGGCCCGGAACCGCGCGACGACGCCGGCGCTCACGCAGAAGCGCCCCCCGGCGGCCCCGCCACGTGCGGCAGCAGCAGGTACCCGCCTCGCCGACTTCTCACCCGTGCAGCTGCTGGGCTCGACCGCCGTGCTCGGCGTCTTCGCGCTGGCACTCGTCGGCATCGTCGTGCTCGTCGCGCGCTTCGTGCTCGCGATCGGGCCGGGCCGCGAGTTCCTCGCGGCGTTCCCCGGCGAGTACCACCTGCCCGAGTCGGCGCCGGTCGGGCTCCCGGCCTGGCTGAACTGGTCGCACTTCCTCAACAGCTTCTTCCTGCTGCTGATCATCCGCACCGGCTGGCAGGTGCGCCGCGAGAAGCGCCCGGCCGCGTTCTGGTCGCCGCGCAACAACAAGAAGCGGCGCATCAGCCTGGCGCTGTGGTTCCATCAGGCGCTCGACGTCCTGTGGATCGCCAACGGCGTGATCTTCGTCGTGCTGCTATTCGTCACCGGACAGTGGATGCGGATCGTGCCGACCTCGTGGGAGGTCTTCCCCAACGCGCTGTCGGCTGCCCTGCAATACGCCTCACTCGACTGGCCGACCGAGAACGGGTGGGTGAACTACAACAGCCTGCAGCAGCTGTCGTACTTCGCCATCACGTTCGTCGCCGCGCCCCTCGCGATCATCAGCGGCGTGCGTCTGTCGGGGGTGTGGCCCAAGAACGCCGAGAAGCTCGACAGGCTGTATCCGGCCGAGTGGGCGCGCAAGGTCCACTTCCCCACGATGCTCTTCTTCGTCGCGTTCATCGTCGTGCACGTCGCCCTCGTGCTGGCCACCGGGGCGCTGCGAAACCTCAATCACATGTACGCCGCACGCGGCTCGGAAGACCCCGCCGCGTACACGAGCGACCCGACCGGTCTGCTGATCTTCGCGGCCTCGCTCGTGGTGATGGCCGCGGCGTGGGTGGCGGCGCGGCCGGCGGTGCTGGTGCCCATCGCGCGGTTGTTCGGCGACGTCAAGCAGCGCTGAGGCCGGCGCGGGTCGAGACCGCCGCTCCGACGCAGCGAAGGCACGTCAGACGCGTCCGCGCGCCCGCAACCCCGCGGCGATGAGCTCGAGCCCCGAGGCGAAGTCGTCGTCGGCCAGTCCGCCCGCGGCGCCCTCGCGAGCTCCTGCGCTGTCGTACTGCAGGCGCTGCTGCTCGTGCCACACGAAACCGAGCACGTAGTGCAGCACGGTGGTGGCGACCCGGCGGGCGGTCTCGTCGTCGAACCCGTCGGCGACCACGGCCGCCGCGAGTCGGTCGTGCGCCACCGTCGAACCGAGACCCATTGCCAGGGTGCTCGAGACCACTTCGGCGCCGTCGCGGTACGTCAGGAGGGCCTCGCGCAGTCCTCTGGCTTCCGCCACGAGGTCGACGGAGGGGCCGGATGCCATGCGCCCGACGATGCGGTCGGAGAGACCGGCGAGCAGCGTCTGCTTGTTCGGGAAGTGCCAGTACAGCGCGCTCGGCTGCACCTCGAGGGCGGCGGCGAGGCGCCGCATCGTCAGGTCGGGGAGCCCGTGCTCGTCGAGGATCCGCAGCGCGGTGAGGGCGACGTCGTCGGCGGAGTGTCCTCGGGGAGCCATGGTGTGAGTATAGTGAACGCCGTTCAGGTGAACACTGTTCAGGAAGGCTCCTCATGACTCGCACCCTCGACGCCACCGACCTCGCCCGCGTCGCCGTCTTCTCCGCTCTCATCGCCGTGCTGGGGTTGCCGGGCAGCTTCCCGGTGTTCGGCGGCGTGCCGATCACGGCGCAGACCCTGGGCGTGATGCTCGCCGGGGCCGTGCTCGGGCCGTGGCTCGGCGCGCTCTCGGTGACCGTGCTGCTGGCGCTCGTCGCCGTGGGGTTGCCGCTGCTCGCCGGCGGCCGCGGCGGGTTCGGCGTCTTCGTCGGGCCGACCGCCGGCTACGCGCTGGGGTGGATCCTGGGTGCGGCGGTCATCGGTCTCGTCGTGCACGCGGGCGCTCGTCGCCCGGTCGTCTGGCGCACGGCGCTGGCCATGATCGTCGGGGGCGTGCTGGCGATCTACGCGACCGGCATCCCGGTGCAGAGTCTCGTCACGCGCCTGCCGCTCGGTGAGACGGCGCTGTCGAGCCTCGTGTTCGTGCCGGGCGACCTGCTCAAGGCCGCCGTCGCCACCCTTGTCGTGACGACACTCGTGCGCGCCTACCCGCGCGGATTCCGCCGCACGTGGCGGGTCGCGGCGCCCGATCGGGGTCGGGTCGGCGTCGCGGCGTGAGCGTGATCCGCTGCGCGGGGCTGGGCGTCCGCCTCGGCGGGCGCGAGGTGCTGCGCGAGGTGTCGCTCGACCTGTCGGCGCGCACGATCGCCCTGATCGGCGACAACGGCTCGGGCAAGTCGACGCTCGCCCGGGTGCTCGCGGGTCTCGTGCGGCGCACGGAGGGAGACCTGCGCGTGCTCGGGTGCGTCCCCGACCGCGATCCCGCCGCGCTCCGCGCGAAGGTCGCGCTGGTGCTCAGCAATCCCGACGCCCAGATCATGATGCCCACCGTCGCCGAAGACGTCGCGCTGTCGTTGCGCGCGGCACGTCTGCCGCGGCGCGAACGTGACGCCCGCGTCGAGGCGGCCCTCGCGCGGTTCGGACTCGACGGGCTGGGCGACCGCCCCGCTCAGGATCTGTCGGGTGGACAGAAGCAGCTGCTCGCCCTCTGCGGTGCCTTCGTGCGCGAGCCCGCGCTGGTGATCGCCGACGAGCCGACGGCCTTGCTCGACGGGCGCAACGCGCGCCGCGTCGCCGATCACCTGCTCGCCGACGCCGGACACGCGCTCGTACTGGTCACGCACGACCTCGCCCTGGCCCGACGCTGCGCGAGCGCGGTGCTCATCGCGGACGGCCGGGTCGCGGCATCCGGTGCCTCCTTCGACGTCGTCGACGCCTACGAGGAAGCGCTCGCGTGCTGAGCCTGTACGTCCCCGCGACGGGATGGCTGCACCGGATGCCGGCGGGTCCGAAGCTCGCGATGCTCGCGCTGGTCGCCATGGCGGTCGCGGCGCTGCCGTCGACGTGGGTCACGGCGATGGTGCTGTTGCTGCCGCTCGTCCTGTATGCCGGGAGCGGCATGGGGGTCGGGCGGGGCCTGCGCGTTTTGGCGGACTCGGTGTGGGGGCTGCGGTGGGTCATCGTCGTCACCGCCGCCGGTCAGCTGATCTTCCTCGGCCTCGAACCCGCGGTGGCGAACACCGGTCGCGTCGTGGCAGCGCTGCTGGTCGTGAATCTCGTGCCGGTGAGCACGCCGGTCTCGGCGCTGCTCGACGCCCTCGAGCGGGGACTCGCTCCTCTCGCGCGGTGCGGTGTCGATCCCGGCCGCGCCGCGCTGCTGCTGACCCTGACGATCACCACGATCCCCGTGATCGCGCGGCTCGCCGCCGAGGTGAGCGATGCCCAGCGGGCGCGGGGGCTGCGTCCCTCACCGCGGCGCGGTGCGCTGCCGCTGCTGGTGTCGGCTCTGCGTCACGCCGATGACCTCGGCGAGGGCCTCGCCGCTCGCGGCATCCGCTGAGCTTCCGCGCCCTGGCCGCCCGACGCGGGAGCATGTCCCACTTCTGGCTGCTTCGAAGGGCTCCATCCAGCCATAACGGGGACACGGTCTGCGCATATCGGGACATGGTCCCGTCGGCCCCGCCCGCGGTGGAGAGGCGTCCGCCAGCCCGACGCACAACGTCAGCCCAACGCGCAACGTCAGCCCGACGCGCAAACGTCAGCCCGCGACGCCAGCCCGTCGTGCTCAGCCCGCGGCGTCTCGCCCCGCGGCAAACCCCTCGGCGTACGCTTCGTCGGCGCCCTGGCGGAACATGTCGCGCACCGGATCCCGCACGATCGAGCGCGCACCCGGCAGGTCGAGGTCGCCCACGAGGTCGGCGCGCCCGCGCACGATCGCGACGGGGCGCCGCGCGGCCTTGCCCTTGACCAGGTCGGTGGCGGCGGCGATCTCGTCGGCGACGCACGGCAGGGTCACCACGAGGGGGCGGCCTTCGGCATCCGTCGTCCCGCGGAGGTCTTCGAACACGTGGACGCCGCCGGCGCCGATCGCGTGGTCGGTCTGGCCTTCGCGCCACGCGCGCCCGAGCGTGTCGGTGATGATCACGCCCACGTGCGCCCCGGTCGCGGCGCGCAGTCCGGTCGCAAGGGCGCGGGCCGAGGCGTCGGGGTCGACCGGCAGCAGCAGCACGGTGCCCTCGGGGGTGTTGCTCGCGTCGACGCCGGCCGCGGCCGAGACGATGCCGAGCGGATTCTCGACGATGCGCGTCACGTGCCCGGTGGGGGAGGTGCGGGATGCGACGAGGCGCACGGTCTCGCGCGTGATGGCGTCTTCGCGGTCGTCGGCGCGGATGATGCGCCCCTCGGCCTTCGACACGACCTTGCTGGTGACCACGACGATGTCGCCGTCGCGCAGGGGGTCGCCCACGGCATCGAGGATCGCCTGGACGAGGTCATCGCCCGGGGTGATCTCGGGGATGCCGTCGAGGGCCCAGATCTGCAGCACGTCAGCGGACGAAGCGCACCTCGGTGAGCTCCTCACCGAGGAACGGCTCGGTGTGCGAGGCGCCGTCGAGCGTGAATCCGTTGCGCTGGTAGAACCGGTGCGCGCGCGGGTTGTCGTCGGCGACCCAGAGGTACAGTCCTTCGCCCTCTCCGACGGCGGCGTCGAACAGGCGCTGGCCGATCCCGGTGCCGTGGTAGGCGTCGAGCAGGTAGATGAAGTACAGCTCGCGCTCGCGCGGGGCGTCGTCGTCGCGCGCGGGGCCGGAGCCGACGAACCCGACGATCTCGCCGTTCACGAGGGCGGCGTACATGCGGTAGTCCTCGCCCTGAGCGGCCCAGTGGGTCCAGAGCTCGGCCATGCGACGAGGCGACACGGCCTCGAGGGCGGCGGTGCTGATGAGGTGGTCGTAGGTCTCGTGCCAGCAGGTGGCGTGCACGCGACCCAGGGCCTCGGCATCCACGTCGCGCACCGGACGGACGACGATGTCGGCTCGGATTTCCGCAGTCATGGCGCGACTCTACGCGCGGCATCCGTCCAGGGTGAAATCGGCCGCCCGAGCCCGTCTCGTGCGGTACAAGCGGCACTTTGTCAGACGTGCGTGCCAGCATGACCGCCGTGTCGGAACGCCCCCGGTTGACCTCCGTCGAGGCGCGTCTCGACGCCCTCGCGAACCGTCTGCTCACGACCGCTCCGGCCCTGGGTGCCCGAGCGCGTCTGGTCGAGTTCGCCGTCTTCGTGCTCAAGCAGGCGTGGGCGTGCGTGTTCGGCGCCGCGTTCCTGGCCGTGGTGCTCTCGGCGAAGCTCTGGTACCCGGATGACGCGCCGCTGGCGCGCAACGACGCCCTCACGATCGCGGCCGTCCTGATCCAGGTCGTCATGGTGCTCGGACGTCTCGAGACCCTGCGCGAGCTGCGCGTGATCGTCACGTTCCACGTCGTCGGGACGCTGATGGAACTCTTCAAGACCGACGTCGGGTCGTGGATGTACGCGGCCGACGGCGTGCTGCGCCTCGGCGGGGTGCCGCTGTACAGCGGGTTCATGTATGCGGCGGTCGGCAGCTATATGGTGCGCGTGTACCGCCTGTTCGACCTCCGCTTCACGCGTTACCCGCGCAGGTGGATCACGGCGGTCGTCGCCGTGGCGATCTACGCCAACTTCTTCACCCACCACTGGATCGTCGATCTGCGCTGGGTGCTGATCCTCGCCGTCGTCGTGTTGTGGGGTCGCACGATGATGCATTTCCGCTTCTTCCGCGGGCGGTTCCGGATGCCGATCCTCCTGGCCTTCGCGGGGGTGGCGGTGTTCATCTGGCTGGCCGAGAACATCGCGACTTACGCCGGAGCCTGGCTGTACCCGTCGCAGGTCGGGGAGTGGCATCCGGTCGACGTGTCGAAGCTCTCGTCGTGGTTCCTGCTCATGATCGTGTCGGTCGTGCTCGTGACCTGGGTCTACCCGCCGCGGGAACCGCAGAGATCTGTACGGGGCGTGGACCGGGCACTTGTGGACTGAGCACAAGGCAATCGTCGATCCGTGGTCGGATCGCTACGCTCGCCCCTCGTGAACGTCCTCTGGCGCACCCTGCTGGTGCTCGCTCGTGCTCGCCGTCGCCTCCGTCGCGAAGGCCCCATCGACCCCAGCACGGTGACGCGCATGCGCATCCGCGTGCTGCCCACCGACATCGACCTGCTGCGCCACATGAACAACGGGCGCTACCTGTCGCTGTTCGACCTCGGGCGGTGGGACCTGCTGACGCGGTCGGGACTCGTCGAGGCGATGACGAAGCAGGGCTGGTACGCCGTGGTCGCCGCTGAGACGATCACCTTCCGTCGCTCGCTCGAGCTCGGTCAGCGCTTCGACCTCGAGACGCGCATGATCGGCCACGACGACCGCGCGGTGTACCTCGAGCACCGCGCCCTCGTGCGCGGCGAGATCTACGCCCGCGCGATCATCCGGGCGCGGATCCTGCGCCGAACCGGTGGCACCGTGCCGCACGACGAGCTCTTCGCCGCCGTGGGTCGGCCCGAGGGTCTTCCTGACATCGAGTCGTGGGTGCACGACTGGGCCGCGGGCTCCGCCCTGCCGTCGACGAAGCGTCCGGCGCCCAGCGTCTGGGAGTGAGCCCGCGGCTCAGCGCCCGAAGCGGGCGTCGAGCCAGGCCACCTGCTTCATCCAGTGGCGGTAGCCGCCACCCTCGTGCCCGTTGTAGGCGTACTCCTCGAGGGCGGCATCGTCGGATGCCAGGGCGTGGAAGGCCGCGAAGACGCCCGACGGCAGCACGATGTCGTCCATGAGGGCGACCGAGAACAGCGCGGGCGCGGTGATGCGCCGGGCGAGGATCGCGCCGTCGACGTACGACAGCGTGCGCAGCACGTCGGCCGCGGCGTCGCGGTGCACGGACAGGTAGCGCGTGATCTCGGTGAACGGTGCCGACGGCGTGCGCTGGATGGCGCTCGGGAAGTCCGACAGGAACGGCACGTCGGGCATGACGGCCGCCACCGCGTCGCCGGCCAGCGCTGCGGCGGCGATCGCGAGCCCGCCGCCCTGGCTGCCGCCGGTGACGGCGATGCGCGTGGGATCGACCCCGGCGAACGTGCGCACCTCGTCGACCAGGCGCACCGCGTCGGTGTACAGCCGGCGGTAGTAGTAGTCGTGCGGGTCGCGGATGCCGCGGGTCATGACGCCCGGGAAGGCGGCGGCCGATCCGTGCGGGTCGGGGGTCTCGCCCACGCTCCACGTCGAGCCCTGCCCGCGGGTGTCCATGATCACGTGCACGTAGCCGGCGGCGGCCCAGGCGGTCTTCTCGCCGGGCAGGCCGCGGCCCCCGCCGTAGCCGATGAACTCCACGACCGCGGGGAGAACCTCGTCGCCGTGCGGGCGCACGACCCAGCCGCGGATCTCGTTGCCCGCATAGCCCGTGAACGTCAGGTCCTGCACCCGCAGCGCGCGCAGCGGGCCGTCGACGTCGACCAGCGTGCTCGGTCGGGCGGCGGCGCGGGCCTCGGCGAGGGTCTCGTCCCAGAACGCGTCGAGGTCGTCGGGCGCGGTGAGCTCGGGGCGGTAGGCGCGCAGGAGCTCGAGGGGCATGTCGGTGAGGGTGTGAGCCATGGCGGATCCTTCGTCGGTGCGGGGACGGGACGACAGTAGCGAAGCCGTGCCGATCGCGGGCGGCCCGGGGTCGCGGAGCGTCACGCGGATGCCGTCTGCACTGTCGTTCCGCCGCCGCTCGGCGGGCCGCCGGGCCAGCGCGCGCGGCGTGCTTAGGCTGTCGATCATGAGCCCCGTCGACCCGCCCGCCACCGGTCCCGCGCTCTCGTCCGACCTCGCCTCGCGGGCCGCGACACGCGCAGCCGCCCTCGTGCCCCGCGCCGGGGCCACCGACCCCGCGACGGCGCGTTTCGTCGCCTCTGCGGTCGACGGCGTGCTGCGTCCCGAGAGCACGACGGCCGCCGCCTCCGCTCTGCACCGGCTCGCCGCCGACATCCCCGCCGAGCTGCCGTGGTTCGTGCGCGGAGCCGTGCACCTCGGCGGAGCCGTGGCCCCCGTGCTCCCCGCCCCGGCCGTTCCCCTCGCGCGCCGTGCGCTACGCGACCTGCTCGCCGGCCTCGCCCTCGACGCGCGCCCCGAGCGTCTGGGTGTCGGCCTGGCGGGTCTCGCCGCCGACGGAACCTCGGTCGAGGTGCGCCTGGTCGGGCCCGCCGTGCTCGGTGAACAGTCCGCGCGGCGCCGGCTCGACGGCATCCGTTCGCTCGTGCAGCGCGACGACGTGAGCCGGGTGTCGCTGTCGGTCGCCGACGCCGTGGCGAACCCGTCGCCGTGGGCGTTCGACGCCGACGTCGAGCACGCGGCCGAACGACTGCTGCCCTTGTTCCTCGATGCCGCCGCCGCCGACACGCACGTCACGCTCGTGGTCGAGGGGCGGAGCGACCTCGACCTCGCCGTCGCCGTGCTGACCCGCGTGCTCGAGGAGCCGCGCCTGAGCGGACTGCGCGCGGGCATCCGCCTGCCGATCGCCGTGCCCGAGAGCCTCGCGGCCGTCGGCGAACTCGCCGCCTGGGCGCGCGTGCGCGTCAGCGCCGGGGGAGCGCCGCTCACCGTGCGGCTGAGCGACGCGGTGATCGAGACGACGGATGCCGTGGACGCCGCCCGCCACGGGTGGCTCGCCCCGGCCGTCACCGCCCGCGACGCCGTCGACGCCCAGCTGGTGCGCGCCCTGCGGGAAGCCCTGACCGACCGAGGCCGCGAGGGGCTCTCGCTCGAGATCGCCACCGTCGACCCCGAGCGCGCCGCGCTGGCGCTCGCCCACGTCGACGAGGCCGGAGCGGACGCCCTTCTGGTACTGCCCGCAGCGGCATCGTGGGCTCCCGACGCCCCGCACGTGGTCGCCGTCGCCGCGGCCCACCCCGACGACCTCGACGACGTCGCCGCTCGCCTGGCCCGCGCGCACGTCGAGGCCGTCACCGCCGCGCCCGCCCTTCCCTCGGCGGTGCCCGCGGCCTCCCTCGCCGCGGACGGCGTCGACGAGATCGACCCGCCCGAGACGCGGGGTGTCGCTGCGCGCGCCCGCCGCGCGCTCGCCGCGGCCGCCGATCCGGCCCCGCCCGCCCGAGCGCCGCAGCGCGACCTCGCGGAGGAGCAGGCGATCCTGCGCGAACGCGCTGCCGACGACGCGGAAGAGGCCGGGCTGACGCAGGCGGTGCTCGGCATCGCCCGTGAGGCCGCGGCATCCGGGGACACCTCCGCCCTGGGCCCCGACGTGCAGCAGATGCTCTTCGGCGGGCAGGCCTTCGTCGACACCGCGGTGTTCTCGGCGCGCGAGAGCGCGGAGCTCGCCGGGGGAGCCCCCGGGTTCCGCAACGTCGCCGACACCGATCCGGGCGTCGCCGCCGATCGCGACTGGGCGCTCGCGGTGCTCGATCGCGTCGCCGGCTCCACCGCCGGAGACGGCACCGCCGCCGCCGGCCGCATCGACGACGAAGCCGGACTCGACGCCGTGATCGCCCGGGTCGCCGAGGCCGCCGAACAGTGGGGTGCGCTCGCCGCCGCGGAGCGCGCCGTCGTCATCGGCGGGGCCGCGCGCACGCTGGCACAGCGCCGAGCAGAACTGATCGAGGTGCTCGCCGCAGAGAGCGGTGCCCTCGTGGGCGAGGCCGACGCCGAGGTGAGCCAGGCGGTCGACGCCGCCGCCTACGCCGCGGCGACGGCGAAAGAACTCGACCGGGTGCCCGGCGCCGTCTTCGTGCCCGACCGCGTCACCGTCGTGGCTCCGCGCTGGAACTCCTCGGTCGGCCTCTGCGCCGCCGAGACCCTCGCCGCCCTCGTCGCAGGCTCCGGAGTGCTGCTCACGCCGTCGCCCCGCGCCCGCCGCGCCGGCGCGGTCGTGGCCGAAGCCCTGTGGGCCGCCGGGGTTCCCCGCGACCTGCTCGCCTTCGTCGACCTGAACGAAGACGCCTCGGGCCGGGCGCTCGTCGTGCACCCGGGCATCGACCGGGTGCTGCTCGCGGGAGCCCGCACGACCGCCGAGCGCTTCGCGACGTGGCGGCCCGACCTGCCGATGCAGGCGCTGACCGCCGGCCGCAACGCCGCGATCGTCGCGCCCTCGGCCGACATCGACCAGGCCGTCGCCGACATCGTCGCGGGCGCCTTCACCCGTGCGGGGCAGGCGGCGACCGCGACCTCGCTGGTGATCCTCGTCGGAGCCGTCGCACGCTCGACGCGCTTCGCCGACCAGCTGCGCGACGCCGTGCTGTCGCTGCGGGTGGGGCCCGCCGACGACCCGCTGTCGGACGTCGGTCCGCTCGTCGAGGAGCCGAGTGGCGAGGTGCGCCGCGCGCTCACGGTGCTCGGCGACGGCGAGCACTGGCTCGTCGAGCCGCGCGAACTCGACCTCGGCCCCGAGACCGCCGGACGCTTCTGGTCGCCCGGCGTGCGCACGGGCGTGACCGCCGGATCGCACCTCACCCGCGCCGCCGTGGCCGCCCCGGTGCTCGGCGTGCTGCACGCGCCCACCGTCACCCGCGCGATCGAGCTGCAGAACGCGATCGGGTCGGGCTTCGTCGCCGGACTGCACACCCGCGACACCGCCGACCTCGAACTGTGGCTCGGCACCGTCGAGGCGGCCGTGCTGCGCGTGAACCGCCCGTCGACCGGTGCCGTCGTGCAGCGCGAGCCGATCGGCGGCTGGGGCGCGTCGACCGTCGGCGGCGGCGCGATGTCGGGCGGACCCAACCGGCTCATGACCCTCGGCTCGTGGCGGCCCTCGTCGGGCGGGGCGGCGTCGTCGACCCTGCACCTGCGCGGGCTCGACAGCCGCATCACGGGCCTGATCGAAGCCGCGCAGCCCTCGCTGTCGTACGAGGCGTTCGACTGGCTGCGCCGCGGAGCGCTGAGCGACGCCGTCGCCTGGGACCGCGAGTACGGACGCGTGCGCGACGTCTCGCGCCTCGGCGTCGAGCGCAACCTGCGCCGCTACCGCCCGACCGACGTCGCGATCCGCGCCACGGCCGACGCCGCGTGGCAGGCCGTGCTGCGCGTGCTCGTGGCCGCGGTGCGCTCGGGCTCGACCTACAGCCTCAGCACCCCGGTGGGGCTGCCCGCCGCGGTGCGGCACCTGCTCGGCGACAGCGGCGTACCCGTGTCGGTCGAGAGCGACGAGGAATGGCTGCAGCGGCTGTCGGGTGTGGTTCCGGATGCCGCGGAGGGCGAGGCTCTCGAGACCTTCCAGGCCGCGCCGCGCCCGACACGCGTGCGGCTGGTCGGCCCGGCGTCGACGGTGGCGGCCGTGCGCTCCGCCGTCGCCGAGGCGGTGGGTCCCGACGTCTCGCTGACCCTGTACACCGACGAGGTGACCACCGCGGGCCGCCTGGAGCTGCTGCCTTTCCTGCGCGAGCAGGCCGTGTCGATCGGGGCGTTCCGCTTCGGTCGGCCCGACCCGTGGAGCGCCGAGGCCATCTGAGGCGGTGTCTCCCGAACCCGACGGTTCGAGCGGCCGACGACTTCCTCCCCCGCATCCCGCCGTACTGCGGTGCGCTCGTTCTCGTGGGCTTCGCGCGAGTCTTTCCCGGGTGTCCGGGGCACTCGATCTGACGGGTTCGGGCCCGCCCGGCGCGCGACAGCGCAGACCGAGCGGGCCCGGGCCGTTACTGAATGCCCTCACGCACCAGACGCCACTGCTGGCACGTGAGACCGTTGGCCGTCCATTGCTGGGCGATGGCGCCATCGGCCGTGTAACAGCCATCGATCTCGAGCATCTTTCCGCTGTTCGCATTCGCGAAGGTCCACCAGCCGTTGCTGGTCGAGGCGTTCCAGTTCTGCGTCGCGTTGCCGGTGGGGCCCCATTGCGCGGCGTCGACGCCGTCGCCGGTCGCCGCTCCCGGGATCTCGAGCAGTTTGCCGCTGTTCACGTTCACGAGCTGCGTGGCGACTCCGGTGGGACGCAGTGTCCATCGTTGCGTAGCGTTCTCGGTCGGACCCCACTGGCCCACGGCCGCGCCATCGGCGAGGGAAGCCGACGCCACCTCGAGGAGCTTCCCGCTGTTGCGGTTCACGACCTGGAACTGCGGGTCGAGCGCGCTCGAGCGCCACACGTGCAGCGTGTCGATCTCGGCGAAGCCCGTGCCCTTGGCGAACCGGACGGTGTTGACCCCCGCATTGAGGGTCACGGTCTTCTGCGCCCACGCGTAGCGGCCCCAGTCGACGGTCGCGGGGTACGAGATCGACGAACTGGTCCCGCCGTTGACGCTGACGCCATGGGTGGACGTGCTGCCGCTGCCGTTGTCGTACCGGACGTTCAGCGTGTACGAACCCGCAGCGGGGACGCGGACGGTGAACTGCACCGAGCTCCCCGCGTTGTTGATGTTGCCGACCTTGCGACCATTCGACGCCTGCACGTGCGTCACGATCGTCGCGTCCGTGATCGTCGCCTTCTCGGCCTCGTACTGCTGGGCATCGACCGGGATCGATCCGACGCGGATGTCATTGAGCCCGGTTGCGGTGTTCTCGACGTTGGTCGCCTGGTAGAGCGTGCGTCCGTCGGTGCCGACGTCGAGGCCCTGGGCGAAGCCGCTGAAATTGCCCCCCTGCGTGTCGCTCGCGTCGTACGTGACGGGCATGGGGAGGCGCTCCCAGGCTCCAGCGCCGAGGTTGTAATTGACGTAAAGGTTCTGACCGCCGTCGATGGCGCCCGACGAGGTCAGCGACCACTTGGAGGCCACGATGACCATGCCCTTCGGGCCTCCGCCCGGCACCCACTTCACATATGGCGACGAGCCGATGCCGCGGCCGTCGGCGAGCCGGATCGGCGCACCGATGCTGGTCGTGTCGCCCCAGTTGAGCCCATCTGCGGAGGTCTTGAAGTAGACCGGTGCAGTGTTCTGCGACTGGCTCGGGCGGTTCACGACCTCGAAAGTGGCGAGGTAGCGCCCGTCGGGGAGCTTGGTGACGGTGATCATTCCGGGGCGGTCGCTGTGGTTCGGCGGTGCCGACACGTTGGACAGTGCACCCCACGTCTGGCCGCCGTCAGTGGAACGACGATAGGACACAGCCTGGAGGACACCGGACGCCTTCTGTCGCTCGTCGGAGTAGTACGCGACGAGACCACCGCCGCCGTCGATCGCGAAGGAGGGCTCCCAAACGGTGGTCGTCGTCGAGGAAGGGCTGGGGTCGTACACGGCGGGGCCGCCGGAGTCGATCGTGCTCAGGAACGACCAGGTGGCGCCTCGATCCGCGCTCTTGTAGACGACCAGTCGGCTGCTCGAGCGGTCCTCTGGCATGATCATGCCGGTCAGAAGGAGCGTTCCCGCGGGGAGCGGGCCGGATGCCTGGGGGAGCTCGTAGAGGAACGGTTGCGCGGTGCGCGTGTATCCGGGAAAGGTGCTGCTCGGGTCGACATCGGCGATCTTCGTCCACGACGATCCGTCGTCGGTGCTGCGATAGATCGGATAGACCTGTCGCCCGTTCTGAAGGACGAGCTTGTCGAAGGTGACGAGTTGCGTGCCGTTGTTCGCCCCGTTGTTTTTCAGGACGACGATTTTCGCGTAGGTCGTGCCGGCGGGGGTGCCGCCCTCCGGGTTGAAGGACGAACCCGCAGGGGGTGAGTAAACGACCGAGCCGTTGCCGGTCGTCACCGCCGCGGCCGGGCCTGCGGCGGCGATCCCGCCGACGGCGAGGACCGCGGCGGTCAGCGCTGCGGCGAGAAGACGCGATCGTCGTCGCGCGGGGGAAGAAGGATGTGGCATGTTTCGTGCTCCTCTGGGTGGAAGCGGCTGCCGGTGCGCGCCCGCGTCGGCGCAGCGACCCGCTCGGTGCGGATGGAGTCTCGACCGCGCTACTACAACGTTGTAGAGACGGCACGACCGTAAATGGCGGAGAGCTTCGCCGTCAAGGCTCGCTTGTGCAACGTTGTAGAGTCTCGACCAGAGCAAGGGGGATGCCATGACTGCGACGCTGCACGACGTGGCCCGCGCGGCCGGTGTGTCGATCAAGACGGTGTCGAACGTGATCAACAACTATCCGCACGTGCGCGTGACCACACGCGAGCGGGTGGAAGCGGCCATCGATCAGCTGCAATACCGCCCCAATCAGGCGGCGCGTAGTCTGCGCTCGGGTCGTGCCGACATGATCGGGCTCATCGTCCCCGACCTGCGCAATCCCTACTTCGCCGAGCTGGCCGACGACGTGATGCGGGCGGCGCGAGCGCGCGGTTTCTCGGTGCTCATCGAGCAATTCGACGCCGATCGCGAGAGCGAGCTCGCCGCACTGCGGGGCGCGCGCCGCCGGGGACTCGATGGCGTGCTGTACTCGGTGCTGTCGCTCGGTGAAGACGACGCGGAGCTGCTCGATGAGGTCGGCATGCCCATGGTGTTGCTGGGGGAGCGCATCTTCCACTCCGCCCACGATCACGTGACGATGCGCAACACCGAGGCGGCGCAGGCGGCGACCGCGCACCTGCTGCGGGGCGGCCGGAGCCGCATCGTGGCCCTGGGCTCGCACCCGGGCGAGGTCGTCGGCTCGGCCGGCCTACGTCTGCGCGGATACGAGGCGGCGATCGAGGCCGCGGGATTGACCGTCGACCCCGCACTCGTCGTGCCCGTGGACCGGTGGCACCGCATCGACGGCGCCGAGGCCATGCGCGCCGTGCTCGACGCCGGGCTCGCCTTCGACGGGGTCGTGGCTTTCAACGACTCGATCGCCTTGGGGGCGATGCGCGTGATGCTCGAGCGCGGGGTGACGATCCCCGACGACGTCGCCCTGATCGGCTTCGACGATCTGGACGAGACGCGGTACTCGCTGCCGGCTCTGACGACGATCGATCCCGGCCGTTCCGAGATCGCGCGGGTCGCGGTCGATCTGCTCGTGGACCGCATCGTCGGCGACGACGGTGATGCGCCGCGGGAGATCCTGGCTGAGTTCCGGCTGGTCGAGAGGGAATCGACGTCGCGCTGAGAACTCGCGCTTGACATCGCTCGACGGTCGGGCGATCATCCATTTACAACGTTTACCTCCATCGTTGTAAATTTGTTTCGCACCAGCCTCGGCACCCGAGCCGAAACGACGACGCAGTCACATGAAAGGCATCGAAGATGATGAAGCGCGCACTCCCCGCCCTTGCGACGGCGGGGGCCGTCGCACTCCTGCTGGCAGGTTGCTCAGGCTCGTCCGCCCCCGCCTCCGACGGCCCCGCTGAAATCACGTTCTGGCACGGCTACACCGAAGCCGACGGCAAGGTCCTCGACCAGATCGTCGCCGACTTCAACGCCTCGCAGCAGAAGTACAAGATCACCACCGAGACCAAGACCTGGGCGGTCATCGACGACACCCTGCTGCCCGCGCTGAGCTCCAAGGAAGGCCCGCAGATCGTCGCCATGCCCGCCGAGCGCATGCCCGTCTACGCCGACCGCGGCGCATTCGCCGACCTGAGCGACTTCTACGCCTCGTCCGACAGCAACACCGCCGACCTCGTTCCGCAGGCGGTCGACATGGTGAAGGTCGGTGGGACCCCGTATGGCGTTCCCACCGGTTTCGTTCCGCTGGCCATGTTCTACAACAAATCGCTCTTCTCCGCCGCCGGGATCACGGAGGCCCCCACGACGTGGGACGCCTGGGTCGCCGACGCGAAGAAGCTCACGGTCGACGAGAACGGCGACGGCACGCCCGAGCAGTACGGCGTCGCGATCCCCGACCACGCGACCGTGGCGAACGGCCTGTGGCCGAGCCTTCTGCTCAGCGGTGGGGGGCAGATCGTCGACGGTGACAAGGCCGTGATCGACTCGCCCGAGAACGCCAAGACCATCCAGTACTGGACCGACGCGATCACGAAGGACAAAATCTCTCCCACCGGCCTCGATGGAATCGCCGCCGACCAGTTGTTCAGCTCGGGCAAGGCCGCCATGCACGTGGGCGGTCCCTGGATGGCCTCGATCGCCAAGGACAACAACATCGACTACGGCATCGCCGCGATCCCGGCCGGTCCCGCCGAGCAGGCTGCCTCGGCGATCGGTGTCGCGATGGGTGTCACCGAGTCGGCCGACGACGCTCAACGCGCGGGAGCCGAGGCGTTCTTCTCCTACTTCTTCCAGAAGGACGTGGCGACGAAGTGGTCGCTGGCGTCGGGGTGGCCCCCGCTGCGCACCGACATCCCGCTCAGCGACGTCTCGTCCAACCCCGTCGTGGCCGCCCTCAGCGAGATCGCGCCGACGGGTCGCGCGCTGCTGCCGGGCGTGGTCAACAGCACCGACGTCATCTCCGACATCGACGAGCTCACCCAGAAGGCCGTCGCCGGCGGGAACGTGGACGAGCTTCTCGCGACGGCGCAGACGAAGATCCAGCAGGCCATCGAGTGATCAACGCACGGGAGGGGTGCCCGCGTCGCCCCTTCCGTGTCCTCACCTCCGCTTCTCGAACAGGACGACCATGACCACTCACGCCCCGAGCGCGCCGCCCCGTCGGCGCGGGGCCTACCGGCCGCCAGCCCCGATCGGCGGTCGCGGACCCCTCCGGCACAGCCCCCGCCGGCGTCTCACCGTCGTCGCCTTCCTGACCCCCGCGATCGTCATCCTCACGGTCTTCGTCGCGTGGCCCATGATCTCGGCGCTGCGACTGTCGTTCACGGATGCCAGCGGCTTCGGCCGCGAGAAGTTCGTCGGTTTCGAGAACTACGTTCGCGTGTTCACCGACGAGGACATCCTGCGAGCGATGGGTAACACCGCGCTGTACGCACTGCTGTTCACCCCGATCGCGATCGCCCTCGCCCTGGGCTTCGCGCTCCTGCTGAACAACCCTCTGCTGCCGCTGCGGGGCGTCTTCCGTACTGCGCTCTTCACCCCGTTCATCGTCTCTCTCGCGGTGGCCGCCTTCGCGTGGTCGTACCTGCTCGACCCCCAGATCGGACTGCTGAACTACTGGCTCCGAGGTCTCGGCATTCAACTCGGCAATGTGCTGCAAGACCCAACCCTCGCCATGCCGGCCGTCGTGCTGGTGGCGGTGTGGAAGAGCTTCGGCTTCTACATGGTGATCTTCCTCGCCGGTCTGCAAGACATCCCGACGAGCCTCTACGAGGCCGCCCGCGTCGACGGAGCGAGCGCGGGGCAGCGCTTCCGCAACATCACCTTCCCGATGCTCGGCAACACCATGGGCTTCGTCGTCATCGTCGCGCTCATCGCTGCTTTGCAGGCCTTCGACCAGATCTACGTGATGACCGGCGGCGGCCCCTACGGCAGCACGCAGACGATCGTCATGGAGATCTACCAGTCGGGCTTCCGCAAGCTCGAGCTCGGTTTCGCCTCCGCACTGTCGTACGTGCTCCTGCTCATCACCCTGGTGCTGAGCCTCACCCAGTTCCTCTTCTTCTCGCGTCGAGAGAAGGACGCCGCATGACCGCCCTCGCCGCCTCGCCCGCCGTCACGGCATCCGAAGCCCCCTCCCCCCGCGTCTCGCCGCAGCGACGTCGCCGCCGCCTGGTCTCCGCGCTGCTGCTGGTGGTGGTGGCCGCGTCGACGCTGGCCTTGATGCTGCCAATCCTGATCATCGTGTTCACGGCCTTCAAGCCCGTGGCGGAGGTGAACGCCTACCCGCCGACGTTGGTGCCGGGAGCCTGGACGCTCGACAACTTCACGCGCATCTTCACCGAGCTGCCGTTCGCGCGGCTCATCGCGAACAGCTTCGTCTTCGCCGGCGGGGTCACCGCCTTCGCGCTGGTGTTCGACTCGCTCGCCGCCTATGCGCTGGCGCGGCTCGACTTCCGCGGCAACAAGATCTTGCTCATCGCGATCATCGCGAGCCTCATGATCCCGTTCCAGGCGACGCTCATCCCGATCTACCAGCTCGTGTCCGATCTCGGGTGGGTCAACTCCTACGCGGGACTCATCGCGCCGCGCGCAGCCGACGCCTTCGGCATCTTCTTCCTGCGTCAGTTCTTCCTGTCGCTGCCGCGCGATCTCGACAACGCCGCACGCATCGACGGCGCCGGCGAACTGCGCATCTTCGGCAGCATCGTGTTGCCCAACGCCGTTCCGGCGTTGCTGACCCTGGGCATCTTCACCTTCGTCAACAACTGGAACGACCTGCTTTGGCCGCTGGTGTTCACCACCGACGCCGAGATGGGGACGGTCACCTCGGGGTTGACACTGCTGACGGGCCCGGGCGGCATCATCCCCCAGGGCGTGATGATGGCCGGCTCGCTCATCGCGCTGCTGCCACTGGCCATCCTGTTCCTGATGATCCAGAGGCGTTTCGTCGAGAGCGTCGGAACGTCGGGACTGAAATGAGAGAGCGACGGATGCCGAGCACCCCCTGGTACCGCGATGGACGCCTGCACTTCGGGGCGGGGATCGAGAACACCTTCGTGCCGCAGGAGCGGCCCGGGGAGCGCGCGATCGACGAGTACGCCCTCACCGAGCACTACGACCGGTGGAGCGACGACCTCGATCTGGCGGTCTCGGTGGACGCCGAGTTCCTCCGCTGGGGGATCCCCTGGCACGTGGTCTCCCCCGAGCCTGGCCGGTGGGACTGGTCGTGGACCGATCGGGTGCTCGACGGCTTCGCCGAACGGGGACTCCGCCCCATCGTCGACCTGCTGCACTACGGGACTCCGACCTGGGTCGAGGGAGAGTTCACCCACCCCGACTACCCGCGGTTCGTCGCCGAGTACGCCCACCGCGCGGCTGAGCGTTACCGCGATCTCGCCACCGACTACACCCCGGTCAACGAGCCGATGCTGCACGCCCTGTTCAGCGGCGAATACGCCTACTGGCCGCCGTACCGCGCCGGCATAGAGGGTCTCGTCGAGGTCTCTACGGCGATCGCACGCGGCTTCGTGCTCACCCAGGAGGCCGTCGCGGGGGTGCTCGGCGAGGCTGCGACCTTCGTGCACGTCGATGCATCGATGCGGTACGCGGGAGACATCGATGCGCCCGAGCACCGCGACACCGCTCACCGGTACGCGCACCAGGCCTTCCTCGTCGAAGACCTGGTCACCGGTCGCGTCGGCCAGGACCACCCGCTGCTGCCCGTCCTCCGCGACAACGGCATGGCCGATGAGACCCTCGCCTGGTTCGCCGAGAACGCCGTGCAGCCCGACGTCATGGGGGTGAACTACTACCCACGGCACTCCACGGAGCTGTTCGAGGCCGGCGTGCACCACGTGGGCGGCTTCGCCGATCCACGACCGACGCGCGACGACGGTGTGGGCGGCCTCACCGAGATGCTGCGCACGTACGCCGCGCGCTACGGGGCTCCGGTGATGCTCGCCGAAACCTGCGTGACTGACGATGTCGGGACGCGGCTGGACTGGCTCGATGCCTCGGTCGCGGCCGTGGAGGGCCTTCGCTCCGACGGCGTCGACATCGTCGGGTATACGTGGTGGCCCCTGTTCGACATGTACGAGTGGACCTACCGGCACAGCGACCTGCCGCGATCCGCCCACCTTCTCACCATGGGTCTGCACGACCTCGTGGAGACCCCTGACGGGCTCGCGCGCCGCCGTAACCCCGTCGCCGACCGATTCGCCGCACACGCATCCCGAGGAGCACGATGACCACCGCCCGACTCACCGTCGACCCCCGCTTCCCGATCGGGGCCGTGCGCCGCCGTCTGTTCGGCGGGTTCGTCGAGCACCTCGGCCGCCACGTCTACGACGGCATCTACGAACCCGGTCATGCCGAGGCCGACGAGCAGGGCTTCCGCCGCGACGTGCTCGAGCTCGTGCGCGAGCTCGGCGTCTCGATGATCCGCTACCCCGGCGGCAATTTCGTCTCGGGTTTCCGCTGGGAGGACAGCGTCGGTCCGCGCGAGCAGCGCCCCCGCCGTCTCGACCTCGCGTGGCACTCGACGGAGACGAACGAGGTGGGCCTGCACGAGTTCGCCGACTGGCTCGACAAGGCGGGCAGCGAGCTCATGCTGGCCGTCAACCTCGGCACCCGCGGCGTTCTCGAGGCGCTCGACCTGCTCGAGTACAGCAACGTTCCCGGCGGCACCGCGTTGTCGCAGCAGCGCATCGACAACGGCCGCACCGAGCCGTTCGACGTGCGTGTCTGGTGCCTCGGCAACGAGATGGACGGACCGTGGCAGCTCGGCCACCGCTCCGCGGACGACTACGGCAAGCTCGCGGCTCAGACCGCCAAGGGCATGCGGCAGATGGACCCCTCGATCGAACTCGTCGTGTGCGGGTCGTCGGGCGCCGCGATGCCCACGTTCGGCGAGTGGGAGCGCGAGGTGCTCACCCACACCTACGACGACGTCGACATGATCTCGTGCCACGCGTACTACCAGGAGCACGACGGCGACATCGACTCGTTCCTCGCCTCGGCCGTCGACATGGACCGCTTCATCGAGGCGGTGGTCGCAACGGCCGACCACGTCGGAGCCGTGCGCGGGAGCGACAAGAAGATCGACATCTCGTTCGACGAGTGGAACATCTGGTACCAGACCCGCTTCCACGACGTCGATCAGCTCTCCGGGATCGACAACTGGCCGGTCGCCCCGCGTCTGCTCGAAGACGTGTACTCGGCGGTGGACGCCGTCGTGTTCGGCAGCCTCATGATCTCGCTGCTCACGCACGCCGACCGCGTGGCATCCGCCTCTCTCGCCCAGCTGGTCAACGTGATCGCGCCGATCATGACCGAACCGGGCGGGCCCGCGTGGCGGCAGACGACGTTCTTCCCCTTCGCGATCACGTCGCGCCTCGCGCAAGGCGACGCGGTGCGTCTGCGGGTCGAGGCGCCCACGATCGACACGGCGAAGCACGGCACGGTGTCGGCGGTGGATGCCGTGGCCACGCATGACGCCGAGACGGGCGCGAGCGCGATCTTCCTCGTGCATCGCGGTCGCGGTGAGGCGGTCGAGCTCGCGATCGACGTCAGCGGCCTGGGCGACGTCGAGGTCGCGGAGGCCCATGTGCTGCACGACGACGACCCCTACGCCCGCAACACGCTCGACGACCCCGAGCGGGTGGGACCGTCGACGCTCGAGACGCGCCTCGCCGACGGCCTCCTGCACGTCACGCTCCCGCCCATCTCGTGGGCGGCACTGGCGCTGCGCCGCGTCGGCTGACGACGCCGCCATCAGCGGTTCGGGGCGGATTCTGTCGTTCGGGGCGGAGAATCCACGCCCCGAACGGCGAATCCCGCCCCGAACCGGGGCCGCAGGGCCAGGATGGTCGCGACATCCCGCACGTGGAAACGCCCGCTCCGCGCAGTCCCCGAGGGGAGCCGCGCGGAGCGGGCGTTCGTGCGTACGTCAGACCAGCTGCGCGCGGCGCGCGGAGAGCTGGTCGAAGCTCGCGAACGACTCCGCGATGGGGCTGCCGGTGAAATGGCCCACCCAGCCGTCGTCGTCGTGGAAGAAGCGCACGCTGACGTAGTGGGGCGAGGTGCCCATGTCGAACCAGTGCGTGGTGTTGGCCGGCACCGAGATGAGGTCGCCCGCCTCGCAGTACACGGCGTGCACCTTCTCGTTCGCGTGCAGGTAGAACACGCCCGCGCCCTTGGCGAAGTAGCGGTCTTCGTCGTCGTCGTGCTTGTGCTCCGACAGGAACTTCTCGCGGAACGGCGTCTTCACCTCGTCGTAGTCCGCCTGCGCGGGGTCGAGGGCGACGACGTCGACGAGGGTGTAGCCCTCTCGCTGCTTCACCTCGTCGATCTCGCCCTGGTACAGCGCGAGCACCTCGTCTTGCGAGGCGCCGGGGGCGACGTCTTTGACCTCCCAGCGCGAGAAGCGCGCGCCGAGGCCGGCGAGCGCCTCGCGGATCTCGGCTTCGTCGGTGGTCTCGAGCACGGGCGTGCTCGGGTCGGTCTCTTTCCAGACGGTCAGGAGCGTCACGGCTCCTCCTCTCGACGCGATATGAGCGGAATGACTCGATTGTGTCTCCGATCCGCACCGAATGCCCACTCCCGAGGCCTCATCCGCCTCGCGGGTGTAACAAAGTGCAACCTCGACTAACCGGCCGATCGCGCCTGCTGCTTGACTGCTCGACGGCCGCCCGGACCCGCCCGCGACGCGCCCCCACTCCGCTCCCTCGACGAAGGGGACCCCGTGTCCATTCGATCCCACCGCTGGGCGACGCTCGTCGCGACCGCCGGCATCGCCGCCCTCGCCCTGACCGGCTGCGCGCAGCAGAACACTTCGACCCCGGCGGCATCCGCGGCTCCCGTGCAGAAGCTCGCCGACCTGCCCGCGCCCTTCGACGGGGCGCCGCTGAAGGTCGCGCTCGTGCAGCAGTCGGGAGCCGGCGACTACTTCACCGCGTGGACGGCCGGCGTCAAGGCGCAGGCGACCGCCGCCAACATCGATCTGACCGTCTTCGACGCGCGCAACGACAACGCCAAGCAGGCCTCCGACCTCGAGCAGGCGATCGCCTCGAAGCCCGATGCGATCATCGTCGACCACGGTCAGACCGACACGATCGAGCCGGGAGTGCACGAAGCGGTGGATGCCGGCATCCCGGTCATCATCTACGACCTCGCCCTCAAGGACACCGACGGCGTCATCGTGACCTCGCAGTCCGACGCGTCGATGGCGCAGGGCGTGCTCGACCAGATGATCGCCGACGTGGGCGACGGCGCGAAGGTGGGCCTGGCCAGCACCGACGGCTTCGCCCCGCTCGAGCGCCGCAAGAAGGTGTGGGACGAGGTCGTCTCGGAGCACGGTCTCGACCAGCTCTTCTTCACCGGCAAGGTCACCGAGTCGACCGCGACCGACAACATCCCGCTCATCGACGCGGCGCTGAAGTCGAACCCCGGCGTGCAGGCGATCTTCGCCCCCTACGACGAGATCACCAAGGGCGTCGTGCAGGCCGTGCAGCAGAACAACCTGCAGGACAAGGTCAAGGTCTACGGCATCGACATCTCGAACGCCGACATCGAGGTCATGACCGCCGACGGCAGCCCCTGGGTGGCCACGAGCGCGACCGACCCCTCCGCCGTGGGCGCCGCCGTCGTGCGCGCCCTGGCGCTGAAGCTCGCCGGTCAGCTCGACGAGACGAGCGTGCAGTTCCCCGCCGTCACGATCACCCGCGACTTCCTGCTCGAGAAGGGCATCACCAACGTCGCGCAGCTGCGCGAGGCCGAGCCGTCGCTGCTGCTGGGCGACACCGTGGTGGCCGACTGGCTGCCCGCGGTCTCGGGATGACCGGACCCCTCCACGACGCCGCCCGGACGCACGACACCTCGGTCGTGCGCCTGAGCGGCGTCGGCGTGCGCTTCGGCACCAACCAGGTGCTGCGCGGCGTCTCGCTCGCCCTCGAGCCCGGCAGCATCACCGCGCTGCTCGGCACGAACGGCGCGGGCAAATCCACCCTCATCGGCGCCGTCTCGGGAGCCAACGCGGGGTACACGGGCGACATCGCCGTCGGGGGAGAGGTGCTGCGGCTCTCGTCTCCCGCGCGTGCCCGCCGCGCCGGGATCGAGACGGTGCACCAGCGCATCGCCGACGGCATCGTGCCGGGGCTGAGCGTCGCCGACAACCTCGCTCTGACCGACCTCGCCACCGGCGGTCACCGTCTCGTGCGCCGGGCCGAGGCGGAGCGGATCGCGCGGGCGGCCCTCGAACGCCTGGGGCTGTCGTGGTCGGATGAGGTCTTGAGGGCGGATGCCGCCCGCTTGGGCACCTCCGACGCCCAGCTGCTCGTGCTCGCCCGCGCCCTGCGCTCGACTCCTCGACTGCTCATCCTCGATGAGCCCACGTCGGCGCTCACCGCCGCCGAGGCCGACCGCCTGTTCGCGGTGCTGCGCACGCTGCGCGACGAGGGCCTGTCGATGCTGTTCGTCAGTCACCGCTTCGGCGAGATCGAGCGCCTCGCCGACCGCATCGTGGTGCTGCGCGACGGCGGGCTCGAACTCGACGCCGCGCGACCCTTCGACTGGCACGCGGCGCTGGAGGCCATGCTCGGCGTCCCCACCGAACTGCAACAGCACATCACCGAGCCGCTCCCCGCGACCGACGAGGTGCTCGCGGTCGTGGGGGCCGCGCTGCTCCCCGGCAGCGACCCGCTCAGCCTCTCGGTCGCGGGAGGACAGGTCACCGGCATCCTGGGCCTGCTCGGCGCCGGCAAGACCGAACTCGCCGAGGTCATCGCGGGGGTGCGTCCCGCGAGCGGCGCGCGCCTCGTGCTCGACGGGGAGACCTACCGGCCGACCTCGCCCGCGGCCGCGATCGCCGCCGGCGTGGTGCTCGTGCCCGAGGACCGTCAGCGCCAGGGCATCCAGCCCGGCTGGTCGATCGCGCATACGGTCGGCCTGCCCGTGCTGCGCGCCCTGTCGCGCGCGGGCGTCATGGCCACGCGCCGCGAGCACGCCGCCGCCGACGAGGTGATCGACGCCTACGGAGTGGTCGCGCCCTCGGCCGATGCGCGGGTCGACGACCTCTCGGGCGGCAACCAGCAGAAGGTCGTCGTCGGCCGCTGGCTGCGCACCGGCCCGCGGGTCGCCGTGCTCGACGAGCCGTTCCGCGGCGTCGACATCGGCGCGCGCCGCCGCATCGGCGACGCCGCCCGCGCACGGGCCGCCGAGGGAGCTGCGGTCGTGGTGCTCTCGAGCGACGTCGACGAAGTGCTCGACGTCGCCGACCGCATCGTCGTGCTCGTCTCGGGACGCATCGTGCTCGACACCCCCGCCGGAACCCTCGACCGCGCGCGCATCGTCGCCGCCCTGCTCGACGACCCCGGCCACCGGAAGGAAATCGCATGACCAGCGTGTCCACCGCCGCCCCCGTGCGCGCGGGCCTCGGCTCCCGCGCGATCGACGCCGTCGCGAAGTGGGGCTTCGTCGCCGTCACGGTGCTTCTCATCGTGTTCTTCGCCCTCACCGAGCCGGCGTTCGCGACCCCCGAGAACGTGTTCGGGATGCTGAAGTACATCGCCCCGATCGGCATCGCCGGTCTCGGGGTGACCCTGGCGATGACCGTGGGCGGCCTCGACCTCTCGGTCGGCGCCAACGCCGGGTTTGCCGTGTCGATAGCGGCGTGGACCCTCGTCATCGCCGGTCAGGTCGGCGGGATCGCCGTGGGCGTCGTGCTCGTCTCGGGTGCGCTCATCGGGGCGGTCAACGCCGCGCTCATCGTGTTCGCGCGCATCCCCGACCTGCTCGCGACCCTCGCCACGATGTTCACCGTCGTGGGGCTCAAGCTCATCATCGTCGACGGCAAATCGATCTCGTCGCAGATGACCCTCGACGACGGCACCACCGCTCCGGGCAGGTTCACCCCCGACTTCCTGTGGTTCGACCGCGGCGCGATCGGCCCGGTCTCGGTGCCCGTGCTGCTGTTCCTCGGCCTCACGATCGTGCTGTGGTTCGTGCTCGACCGCACGCGGTGGGGCCGCGCGCTCGCCGCAGTGGGCTCGAACCCCGAGGCCGCCCGGCTCGCCGGCATCCGGGTCCGCGCCTATCGCGCCGCGGCCTACATCGGCTGCGGCATCCTCGCCTCGATCGCCGGTCTCGTGCTGGCCGCCCGCATCGGTCAGGGCGACGTCTCGGCCGGCAACAGCCTGCTGCTCGACGCCGTGGCCGTCTCACTTGTGGGGGTCTCGGTGCTCGGCATCGGTCGCCCGAACGCGTGGGGCACGGCCCTCGGCGCGGTGCTGATCGCCGTGATGGTCACGGGGTTCTCGATGATGGGGCTGCCGTACTACATCCAAGACTTCGGCAAGGGAGTCGTGCTGCTGGTCGCCCTGCTGTTCAGCTTCACGTTCCGCCGTCGCAAGACCACCATCGTCGCCGGGAGCACCACCGCATCATGACCCTCGTCACCGATCAGCTGACCAGCGGCACCGTCGCCGCCTACCTCGCCGCCCGCCCGCACCTCGCGGGGCCGGTCGATCCGGCATCCATCGTCTCGGTCGACGAGGTCGGCGACGGCAACCTGAACCTCGTCTTCATCGTGAAGGATGCCGCCGGCAACGGCGTGGTCGTCAAGCAGTCGCTACCGCACGTGCGCGTCGACCCGACCTGGCCGCTCACCCGCGAGCGCGCGGCCCGCGAAGCCGTCGTGCTCGGCGCGCACGAGCGCATCGACCCCGCGCACGTGCCCGGGTTCTACGGCTTCGACGCCGAGAACCTCGCCCTCTCGATCGAAGACCTCAGCGACCACTCCGTGTGGCGCGGAGAGCTCAATGCCGGTCGCCTGCACCCCTATGCCGCGGCGCACCTCGGCGAGTACGTGGGCGCCGTCGGCTTCGCCACCAGCGTCTTCGGCACGCCGGGGCCCGAGCGACGTCGTCGCATCGCCGAGGCGACCAACCCCGAGCTCAGCGAGATCACCGAAGACCTCGTCTTCACCGAGCCCTACGTCGACCACGAGCACAACGGCTGGCTCGACGCGAACGCCGACGACGTGCGCGCGCTGCGCGCCGATCGCGCGTTCGTGCGCGAGATGGGCCTGGCCAAGCAGCGCTTCCAGGAGAGCACGCAGAGCCTCATGCACGGCGACCTGCATACCGGGTCGGTGTTCGTGCGGGCCGAGGGAGAGTCGGTGCGCGCGTTCGACTCCGAGTTCGGCACCTACGGCCCGACCGGCTTCGACCTCGGCGCGGTGTGGGCGAACCTCGTGATCGCCGCCGCCCGCGCGCACGTGCTCGGCCGCACCGCCGACGCCGAGACCCTGCTGCGTCTGCCCGTGCCGCTGATCGAGGCGTTCGAGGCGGAGTTCCGCCGCCGCTGGCCCGACCGGGTTGACCCGCGCGTGTACGGCGACGAGGTGCTCGAGCACACGCTCGCGCAGGTGCGGTCGGATGCCGCGGTGTACGGCGCCGCGAAGGCCGTGCGCCGCATCGTGGGATTCTCGAAGGTCGCCGACATCCTCACCCTGCCCGCGCCCGAGCAGGCGGAGGCCGCCCGCCTCGTGCTGCGCGCCGCGCGCCGACTCGGCACCGCGCGGTTGGACGACAGCGACCCGCGCACCCTCACCGCGCTGACGGTCGAGCTGCTGGGCTGAGGCGGGCTCAGCGCGTGGCGACGGCGAAGCGCAGCAGCCACTCCGCGATCTCGAGGTGGCGGCGGGCCGCGGCGACATCGACGCCCCAGGCGTACATGCCGTGGCTCGCGACGATGAGCGCGGGCACCTCGGGCACCTCGGCCGTCGCGGGCACGTAGACCTCGTCGAAGCGGGCGGCCTCGACCCGCATGTCCTGGTCGTTCGCGATCACCGGGACCGTGACGGCCTCGTCGTGCGCGAGGTGGCCGATGCCCTTGAGCATCTCCATGTCGCGGATCTCGACGCCCTCGGGCCAGCGGTGACCGGCGACCACGGCGTCGAACGCGTGCACGTGGAAGACCGCGCCCGCACCCGTGCGCGCGGCGATGTGGGCGTGCAGGCCCGCTTCGGCCGACGGCGGCCGGGTGTCGTCCGGGTCGAGCGCGTCGCCGGCCTCGTCGATGAGCACGACGTCGCGATCGGTGAGCTCCGACTTGTCGAGGCCCGAGGCGGTGACGGCGAGCACGAGCGGGTCGCGCTCGACGACGACCGAGAGGTTGCCCGAGGTGCCGCGCATCCAGCCGTACCCCGAGAAGCGCGAGGCCTCGGCCGCGAGGGCGGCTCCGGCCGCGCGCACCCGGTCGGGGTGGGGGAGCGTCATCGCGCGACCTCGAGCTCGTCGAACGAGGCGACCGTCTCGGTGCCGAAGGCGGATCCGGCCCAGGGCTCGCCGGCGCGGTCGAGGGCGACGACCTGCCACCCGGCGGCGCGCGCGGCGGTGACCTCGTCGGGGTGGTCGGTGAGGAAGATCGCCCGCTCGGGGGCGACGCCCAGGGCAGCGGAGATGCGCTCGTACGAGGCCGCTTCTTTCTTGGGTCCGGCGCTGACAGTGTCGAAGAAGTCCTCGACCAGCACCGTCAGATCGCCCTGGGGCGCGTGGCGGAACCACGGCACCTGCGAGGCGATCGAGCCCGACGAGTACACGGCCAGGCGCACACCTTCTTCGTGCCAGGCGCGCAGGCGCGGGGGCACGTCGTCGAAGAACTGCGAGTGGATCTCGCCGGCGGCGAAGCCCTCGGCCCAGATGATGCCCTGCAGCGTCTTGAGCGGGGTGGATTTGACGTCGGATGCCATGAGTCCGCGCAGCGCTTCTGCGATCTCGGCGTCGGTGGCGTCGGCATCCAGCCCCGTCTCGACGATCGCGTCGGCCCGCGCCGCGCGCACGGTGTCGTCGTCGCGGCCCAGCACCTCGTCGAGGCGGGGGCGCGCGTAGTCGTAGAGGTCGCCGAGGATGAAGCCGGCAGCACTGGTGGTGCCCTCGATGTCGAGCACGACGACGTCGGCGGAGATGCGGGTCATTCGGGGGCCTCTTCGGTGGGGGTGATCGGAACGGGGTGGAAGGCGATCGTGTCGGGCTGCACGGTCGCGGCGACGGGTGCGGGCTCGTCGAGGGCGCGGCGGCGCACGACCGCCGGAGTCGGCGCGGGCGCGTCGGCGTCGACGGTGAAGTGGTCGCCGACGCGAGCCGGTTCGAAGGTGCCGCGGCTGGTGGCGATGCGGGTGACAAGGCGCGGGGGAGTGACGTCGAACGCGGGGTACCAGGCGTCGATCACGAGAGGGCTCGCCGTGCGCTGACCGAGCACCTCGAGCACCTCGCGCGGATCGCGGTCTTCGATGACGATGTCGGCGCCGGTCGGAGCACCGGGATCGGGTGCCTCGACCATCGCGAAGTAGGGGACGCCGAACGCTGCCGCCGCGGCGGCGTGGGCGAGGGTGCCGACCTTGTTGACCACCGAGCCGTCGAGGGCGACGCGGTCGGCGGCGGTGACGACCGCGTCGATCGGACCCGAGCCGACACCCCGCGGAGAGGCGAGGGCGGCCGCGGCCATGCCGTCGGTGATGAGCGTCACCTTCTGGTCCAGCTCGCGCAGCGAGTGCGCCGTCAATCGGGCGCCCTGGAGATAGGGACGGGTCTCGGTGGCGATCCACTCGATCTCGCGTCCCGCCTCACGGGCGGCGGCGACGAGTCCGAACAGGTAGGCGTCGGCCCAGCAATGGGTGAGGATGCGCGGCGACTCCGGCAGCAGCGACAGCGTCGCGCGGCCCAGGCGCAGGCTCGCCTCGCGGTAGTCGCGGTCGACGGCGGCGGCGGTGTCGACGGTGGCGGCGACCAGGGCGGCGGTGTCGTCGGCATCGCGCCCCGCGGCGAGGATGCGGGCCACGGCGTCGCGCGGGTGGGCGTTGGTCGGTCGCGCCGTCGCGAGCGCCCGACCCGCGCGGCCGAGGGCGGTGCGGGCCTCGCCCACCGGCAGCTCGCGCGCCTGCAGGGCGGCCAGGGCCATGCCCGCGGTCGCGGCGTACAGCGGACCCGAGCTCTGGGTCACCATGTCGCGGATCGCGGTGGCGACCTCGTCGGGCGTCGCGGCATTGACCCACTCCACCCGGGAGGGGAAGACGCGCCGATCGAGGATGCGGACGACCCCCGCGGCCTCGTCGAGGACGACGGAATGTTCGAGGGTGGCAGACATCGCCGCCATCCTCCCACGGGGCGGTGCGGCGCATGCGGTGCATGACGCCGTGCGACGGCCGCCGGGCCGAGCCGCCGCGTCGCTCGCGCCCCTCCGCGCGCGCGTGCGAGAATGACACCGGCGTGCTCGGACCGACCTTTCCCCGCACGGCGCCTCATGAAGCTGGTGAGCGCCGCCGGGTTCGAAGGGCCACCGAGCCCCAGGACAGCGTCCGCCGCACCTTTCCTCCGAGGAGCAGAGATGTCCGCTACCCCCACCGCCACGCCCACATCGAACGTGGCCTCCGCGACGGCGACCGAGCGGGTGCAGCAGCACCGCCGGTACCTCATGTGCCGCCCCTCGCACTTCACGGTGAGCTACAGCATCAACCCGTGGATGGAGCCCTCGCGGCCCACCGACACCGACCTCGCGGTGAAGCAGTGGCAGGCGCTCTACGACACCTACGTCGCGCTCGGCCACGAGATCGAGCTCATCGACCCGCTCGAGGGCCTGCCCGACATGGTCTACACGGCCAACGGCGGCTTCGTGATCGACGGCATCGCGTACGGCCCGAAGTTCCGCTTCCGCGAGCGCGCCGCCGAGGCGCCCGCGTTCATCGACTGGTTCGCGGCGAACGGCTTCGAGGTCGCCGAGCCCGTCGAGGTCAACGAGGGCGAGGGCGACTTCCTGCTCGTGGGCGACACGATCCTCGCCGGCACGGGCTTCCGCTCGACCGGTGACAGCCACCGCGAGGTCGGCGAGGTGTTCTCGCGCGAGGTCGTGTCGCTGACGCTGACCGACCCGCGGTTCTACCACCTCGACACCGCGATCTCGGTGCTCGACCCCGTCGAAGGCCCCGGTGGAGTGGAGAAGGCCAACATCGCGTACCTCCCCACCGCGTTCGACGAGAAGAGCCAGGCGATCCTGCGCGAGCGCTACCCCGATGCCATCCGGGTGTCGGATGCCGATGGCGCGGTCTTCGGCCTCAACTCGGCCAGCGACGGCAAGAACGTCATCATCTCGCCGCGCGCCGTCGGCTTCGAGGCGCAGCTGCGCGAGCGCGGCTACACCCCCGTCATGGTCGACCTCTCCGAGCTGCTGCTCGGCGGCGGCGGCATCAAGTGCTGCACGCTCGAACTGCGAGGCGGATCGCGATGAGCACCACCGTCGACGACCTCGGCGCACGTCTCATCGCCGAAGAGGGCGCGCACCTCGCCCACAACTACCACCCGCTGCCGGTCGTCGTCTCGCGCGCCGAGGGCGTGTGGGTCACCGACGTCGAGGGCAAGCGCTACCTCGACCTGCTCTCGGCCTACTCCGCGCTGAACTTCGGACACGGTCACCCCGCGATCCTGGCCGCCGCGCGCGAGCAGCTCGAACGCCTCACGCTCACCAGCCGCGCGTACCACAACGACCGTCTCGGTCCCTTCGCCACGGCGCTCGCGCAGCTCTGCGGCAAAGACACCGTGCTGCCGATGAACACCGGTGCCGAGGCCGTCGAGACCGGCATCAAGGTCGCGCGCGCCTGGGGCTACCGCACCAAGGGCATCACCCCCGATGCCGCGACGATCATCGTCGCGAACGGCAACTTCCACGGCCGCACCACCACGATCGTCGGCTTCAGCGACGACCCCACGGCGCACGACGACTTCGGTCCGTACGCGCCGGGCTTCGTGCACGTGCCATACGGAGACGCGGATGCCATCGCCGCGGCGATCGACGAGAACACCGCCGCGGTGCTGATCGAGCCCATCCAGGGCGAAGCGGGCGTCGTGATCCCGCCCGAGGGGTTCCTGCAGCGCGTGCGTGAGATCTGCACCGAGAACAACGTGCTGTTCATCGCCGACGAGATCCAGTCGGGTCTCGGACGCGTGGGCGAGACCTTCGCGTGCGACCGCGAGGGCGTCGTGCCCGACGTGTACCTGCTCGGCAAGGCGCTCGGCGGCGGCATCCTGCCCGTGTCGGCCGTCGTCGCGAACGACGACGTGCTCGGCGTCATCCACGCGGGCGAGCACGGCTCGACCTTCGGCGGAAACCCGCTGGCCGCGGCCGTGGGTCTGCGGGTCGTCGAGATGCTGGCATCCGGAGAGTTCCAGACCCGCGCGAAGGCGCTGGGCGCCCACCTCGAGGCGTCTCTGCAGACGCTCATCGGCCACGGTGTCACCGCTGTGCGCATCGCAGGCCTGTGGGCCGGGGTCGACATCGACCCGTCGTACGGCACCGGGCGCGAGGTCGCCGAGAAGCTGCTGGCCCGCGGCGTGCTCGTGAAGGACACGCACGGTCAGACGATCCGCATCGCTCCGCCGCTGACGATCCGTGCGACCGAGCTCGACTGGGCTGTCGAGCAGATCCGGCACGTGCTCGCGGCCTGAGCGCGCTTTCCCCGCGTGAGGGGTCGTTTCCTGTCGCCTCCGGACGCCGCACGCGACCGAAGATGACCCCTCACGCGACCGGGGGCCGGGTCAGGCCACCGACACCGTGCGCTGGTCCCAGCCGGTCGCGCCGTCGGGAGCGGGCGCGGCCGTGTCGGAGGTCTGGGTTTCGCCGGTGGCCGACACCGCGCGGCACCGGATGACGTGCGAGCCGCTCGCGGCGTTCCACGGCAGGCTCCACTGCACCCACGTGTCGGCCGAGATCGCGGTCGCCAGCGTCGCCTTCTGCCAGGGGCCGTCGTCGACCTGCACCTCGACGCCCGAGACGCCGACGTGGGTCTGCCAGGCGACACCGGCGATGACGGTCTCGCCCGCCGCGACCTGCGCGCCCGAGCGCGGCACGTCGATGCGCGACTGCAGCTTCACGGGTCCCCGCTCCGACCAGCCGCGCGAGGTCCAATACCCCTCGGCGCGGTCGAAGCGGGTGACCTCGAGCTCGCTCACCCATTTCGTCGCCGACACGTAGCCGTACAGGCCCGGCACCACGAGGCGCACCGGGAAGCCGTGCTCGATCGGCAGCGGTTCGCCGTTCATGCCGATCGCGAGCAACGCGTCGCGGTCGTCGGTGAGGGCTTCGAGAGGGCTGGATGCCGTGAACCCGTCGACCGATCGCGAGAGCACCATGTCGGCCTCGGCCGTCGGCTTCGCTCGCGCGAGGATGTCGCGGATCGGAACGCCGAGCCAGCGCGCGGTGCCGATGAGCGACCCGCCCACCTCGTTGGAGACGCACACGAGGGTCGCGACGGTCTCCTTCTGCGGGAGGGCGATCAGGTCGTCCCACCGCAGCACGACCTCCTGTTCGACGAGGCCGTGCACGCGCAGGGCCCAGGTGGCGGGGTCGACCTGGGGCACGATCAGCGCGGTGTCGATGCGGTAGAAGTCGGCTGAGGGCGTGACGACGGGTGCGAGCCCGTCGATCCCGAGGTCGGCCGCGGCGGGGACGGTCGTCGTCGTGGCGGGCGACGGCAGGCGCAGCGCGGCCCGCACCGCGCTGACGGCCCGGGCGCCCCCGCTCAACGCGAACGACCCGGCGGTGGCCATCACTCCGGCCAGCACCGCTACGCCGGAGAGGGCGAGAACGCCGCGGCGGGTGACGCCGTCGTCGTCACCGGATGCCGCAGACGCGCGCCCGCGACGCAGCCGGGCGATCAGCACACCGGCCACCAGGGCGGCGGCCGCCCCGGCGATCAGCGACGGCACGGGGGAGAGGGTGCCGGCATCCGCCCGCGTGAACGACACGATCGCCCCGACGACGCCGACGGCGACGAGCGCGACCCGACCCCACGGGGCCTTGCGCCGCTCGAGGACGCCCGCGGCGCCGGCGACGACGAGCAGCAGCACCGCGATGCCCACCAGCAGGGCGGCCTTGTCGCCCGTGCCGAAGAGGTCGATGGCCAGGTCTTTCGCCCACGCGGGGGCGAGGTCGATCATGCCGCCGCCGATGACGGCGAACGGGCTCGCGGTGGGCGCGACGATCGCCGCGGCGAGCTCTCCGAGGCCGGCGCCGAGCACGGTGGCCGCGATCGACGCGACGATCGCGGGCAGGTCGCGGCGGCGGGAAGATGCGGGGGTCACGCACGGAGCCTATGGAGCGCCGGACGCGATGGCTCCGGGCGCGCGGGATTCACAGCCAACCGGAATCACCCCGGGTGAGGGGGCTGGGTCTCGCGGGTGAATAGGCCTGCCGTTCGTTGACTCGCCCCACAGCGGGTTCTTACCGTTTTGGGAGCGCTCTCACGGGCGCCCCGCGAGCCCGACTCGCGGACCGCCACCCCCGATCGATGAGGACGAGGATGACCGTTACACCCAGACCCCTATGGAGCCGCGGATTCGCCGTGGCCGCCCTGACGGGCTTCGTCGCGACAGGGCTCGCGCCCACCGCGGCGCAGGCCGACGACGACACCGTCGACACGCTGTACTCCTTCGAGGACGGCACCTCCGACCACGTCCAGTGGGGCGCCGCCGGTGCGGGAGTGGAGCGCCTGGCCGACTCCGGCCTCGCCTCGTTCTCGAGCGCACCGAACGCCGCTGTGCTGTCGTACGGCTTCGATCTCGGGCTCGACCCGCACTACGGCGGGATCGGCTTCGAGTACACCGGCTCCCGCCCCGCGCAGGACTGGAGCGCCTCCGACGGCGTGCAGTTCTGGTTGCACAGCGACGGCAGCGGCTCGTCGATCCAGGTCGAGATCGTCGACGCGACCTCGGCGACAGCCACCGTCGGCGACCGTTGGGACACCGTCGTCCCGCTCGGCAGCGCGGGATGGCACCTGGTGCGCATCCCGTTCTCGCAGTTCTCGTATGCGACCGACCACCAGGACGCCGGAGCGCCGAACGACGGCACCCTCGACCTCTCGTTCGTGCGCGGTCTGCTGTTCCCCGCGAACAGCGGAGCGGCCACGGTCAAGCTCGACGAGATCGGTCTCTACACCGGCGCTTCCGACCCGACCGACCCGACCGACCCGACCGACCCCGACGAGGGCGGCACCGCGCCGACCGGACGGGTGATCGAGGACTTCGAGTCCGACCTGCGCCGCGGCGACCCCTCGGCCGTGCCCGCCCTCGGATGGTTCACGGCGCAGGGTGCGGGCAACGTCCCCACCTTCGACCGGGTGGCGGACGCCGAGCGCCCCTCCGCCGCCGCCGACAACGACGTGCTCGACGTGGGCTTCGACACCCGGTCGTGGGCGGTTCTCGTCGACGCCTTCACCCCCGACGGACAGACGTGGGTGCCGCAGGACTGGAGCGCCTTCACCGGCGTCGGGTTCTGGATGAAAGGCACCGGTTCGGGGGCGCCCCTGTTCTTCGACCTGATCGACAACCGCAACCCCGACTCGACCGTCGACGACGCCGAGCGTTTCTCGACCCGGTTCGTCGACGACGTGGCGGGCTGGCGGTTCATCGAACTGCCGTTCGCTGACTTCACCCGCAAGAACATCGGCAACGGCGCCCCCGACGACGGGCTCACCCTGACCGACGTGCACGGCTTCGGCATCGGCGTCGAGCAGTCGTCGCCGGTCGTCGCCCCCGACCTCCGTTTCGACGACGTCACTCTCTTCGGCACGGCCGACCCGAACCGACCGATCGCGGTGAACCCGGCGCGCGCCGTCTTCACGGTCGAGGAGGGCGCCGACGCGCAGGTCGGCGTGCGACTCTCGCGCACGAGCGACACCGATGTGACGGTGAGCTGGCGCACCGAGGCCGCGACCGAGCGCACCTCGACCGAGGACCTGCCCGCCGCCCCCGACCGCGACTACGTGTCGGGGTCGGGCAACGTGACCATCCCCGCGGGCTCGCGGGAGGCGACGATCACGGTCCCCACGATCGACGACGGCAAGGACGAGGTCGACGAGACCTTCCTCGTGCGCTTCTCGGATGCCGTGAACGCGCAGCTCGGCACGGTTCCGGTGGCCCGCGTCAGCATCACCGACAACGACGCCCCCGTCGACGGGTTGATCGACGACTTCGAGAACGGCACCACCGGCCTGGACGGTCTCGGCGAAGCGGGACTCGCGACGCGCGAGATCGCGGCATCCGCCCCCGACGCCTACCCGGGTCAGGACTCCTTCGAGAACGTCCTCGACGTGACCGGCGCGGGCGGCTACGCCCACCGGTTCGCCCAGCCCCAGGACTGGAGCGCGAAGAACGGACTGGGCTTCTGGTACGACGGTCGCGGTGACGGCAGCCGGGTGACGGTGGGCCTCGACGACGGTGCCGGAGCGGGCGCCGCCGCGCAGGGCTCCCCCGAGGACTGGGTGCTGCAGTGGTCGGACGAGTTCGACGGCGCGGCCGGGACTCCCGCCGACCCCCGTTACTGGACCTATGAGACCGGCGGATGGGGCTGGGGCAACGACGAGCTGCAGTACTACACCGACTCGACCGAGAACGCCGCCCACGACGGGAACGGCAACATGGTCATCACGACCAGGGCCGTCGACGACGCGGCCGCATCGGGCCTGTCGTGCTGGTACGGACCGTGCAAGTACACGTCGGCGCGACTGATCACCGAGGACAAGTACACCTTCCAGCACGGCCGCGTCGAGGTCCGCGCCAAGATGCCCGACGGCGAGGCGGGGATCTGGCCCGCGATCTGGTCTCTCGGCGACGACTTCCGCGAGGTCGGATGGCCCCAGACGGGCGAGATCGACATCATGGAGTACGTCGGCAAGCTTCCCACCGAGATCTTCGGCACCATCCACGGCCCGGGCTACTCCGGTGGTCAGTCGTTCGGCGGTACCCACGACTTCGGCACCGACCTCAGCAACCAGTGGCTGACGTTCTCGGTCGAGTGGGAACAAGGGCAGATCCGCTGGTACGTGCAGCGCGACGGCGGCGAGCGGATCCTCTTCCACACCGCGACGCCCCAGGACGTCGCCCCGAACGAGTGGGTGTACGAGCACCCGTTCTTCCTCCTCATGAACATGGCGGTCGGGGGCAACTTCGGCGGGGCACTGTCGAGCGACCTCACCTTCCCGCAGGAGCTCGCGGTGGACTACATCCGCGTGTACCAGGCTCCCGATGCCGCTGAGCGTTTCGAGACGACGTTCGTCGACGACCAGGCGGGGTGGCGCTGGGTCGAGCTGCCCTTCGCCGGCTTCTCCCGTGCGGGCGAGCAACCCGAGGGGGCGGCCGACGACGGTCTTGGTCTGACGGCGGTGACGGGGTACCAGGTCGAGGTCGCGGGCACGGCATCCACCGGTCCCGTGTCGATCGACCGCGTGCGTCTGTTGAACGCCATCTCGGCGACGGGCGGCTCGGGCACGACGACGGCCGCCGAAACGACCACGCCGACCGCCGTCCGGGCGAGCACCGTCACGACCTCCGCGGCAGCGGTGGGGACGGCAGCGCCCGCGGCCCTTGCTTCGACGGGGGCGGAGAGCCCGCTCGGTGGCCTGGCCGTCGCTGCGGCCCTGCTCGGGGTCGGGGTCTTCGCCGGGCACCGCGTCAGACGGCGCCGCCTCGGCTGAGGGTCACCGTCAGAGCCGACTCCGGAGCGCCGCGGCATCCGGAGTCGGCTCTTGCGCGCGCGTCAGGTCCAGGCGTCGGCGACGCCCGCGAGGGGGAGGGAGGCGTCCCAGACGCGATCGGCCTCGGCGAGATCGCGCAGCGGCCGGTACAGGGGGTGGGTCCCCGGGGCGCCGCCCAGGTTGCCGAGGCCGGTGGGGCCATAGAGCACGTCGCTGCGCGGTGAGGCGGTCGTCGCCGCGGCCAGGGCGGGGAGCGCGGCGGTCTCGACCGTGCCGAGCAGCAGTCCACGCGCCGAGAGCCAGCGCACCACGCGCACCCCGACGGTGTCTTCGTCGCGTCCGAGCTCGGGGCGGGCGGCGAGCAGGTTGGTCGGGGCGACGCCGGGGTGCGAGACGACGCTGCGCACGCCCCATCCCTCGCGCCTCGACCGCTCGTCGAGCGCGCGGGCGAACAGTCCGAGCGCGATCTTCGAGCGGCCGTAGGCGCGCGCACCGTCGTACGAGCGCTCGCTGTCGAGGTCGTCGAAGGAGAGGCGACCCGTGCGCGCCGCGACGCTCACCTGCGACACGATGCGCGCGTTCCCGGCCCGCAGCAACGGCCAGAGGTGCCCGACGAGAGCGACGTGAGCGAGGTGGTTCGTGCCGAACTGCAGCTCGTGGCCGTCGGCCGTGACCTGGCGCGAGGGCGGGGTCATCACCCCGGCGTTGTTGATCAGCAGGTGCACCGGCGCCCCCTCTGCCCGAAGGGCCTCACCGAAGGCGGAGACGGATGCCAGTGACGACAGGTCGAGATCGTGCACCGCGACCCGCGCGGAGGGGGTCTTCTCGCGCAGCCGCGCGACGACGCCCTCGCCTTTGGCGCGGTTGCGCACGGGCAGCACGAGCTCGGCGCCGGCGTCGACGAGGCGCTCCGCCATCACCACGCCCATGCCGTCGCTTCCGCCGGTGAGCACGACGCGACGGCCGGTGAGGTCGGGGAGGGTGATGTCGATGTCGCTGCGGGCCATGTCGGTCTCCTTGGTCGGTGTGTCCCCAGCGTCGCGCGATCGACGCCGCAGAGACAGGGCCTGGCGATCCGAGGCTGCCCGGGGCACGGCATCCGCTCAAAGGGGGATCGACGCGTCCTGGCACCGCCCGGGAGCGCCGGGTAGACAGGAGGCCGAGGGGGACACCGTGATCGATCGAGTCGCACTGGCGCATTTCCTGCGCACCCGCCGTGAGGCGCTGCAGCCCGAAGACGTGGGGCTGCCGCGCGGAGTGCGTCGGCGCACCCGGGGCCTGCGCCGCGAGGAGGCGGCCGCGCTCAGCCACATGTCGGTCGACTACTACGCCCGGCTCGAGCGCGAGCGCGGACCACAGCCGTCGGAGCAGATGCTGGCCTCCATCGCCCAGGGCCTGCACCTCTCGCGCGCCGAACGCGACCACCTGTTCCGCCTCGCGGGGCACGTGCCCGCCGATCGCGGCACCGGAGGTGAGCACATCAGTCCCGGGCTGCTGCGCGTGCTCGACCGCCTCGACGACACCCCGGCAGAGGTCGTCACCGAACTCGGCGAGACGCTGCGGCAGTCCCGCCTGGGCGTGGCGCTGACCGGCGACGCCTCCCTGCGCCGCGGCGCGCACCGCGGCCTCGGCTACCGATGGTTCGCCGACCCGGCCTCGCGCGCGGTGTACGACCCGCGCGACCACGCGTTTCTCAGCCGGCTGTTCGCCGCGGGGCTCCGCGAGCTCGTCGGGCGTCGCGGGCCGCAGTCGCACGCGGCCGACCTCGCCGACGACCTGCGCGGGCGCAGTGCCGAGTTCCGCGACCTCTGGGACCGGCACGAGGTGGGCCTGCGCCCCGTCGAGACCAAGCGTTTCGTGCACCCGAGCGTGGGCACGATCGAGGTGCACTGCCAGACCCTCGTCGACCCCGAGACGGCGCATTCGCTGCTCGTCTACACCGCGGCCCCGGGCACCGAGAGCGCCGAGAAGCTGCGGCTGCTGGCGGTGCTCGGGCCGTCGGTGCCGGCGTGAGGGGCGGCTCGGGCGCGGTGGGGCGCTGAGACGGCATCCCGCTGACGAGTCGGCTGCAGCTCGACACCGTTTCGTCAGCGAGATGCAGCCTCGGCGCCCTCGCCGTTTCACGTCCCCGCGGGCCGGGCGCGAACACACCGGACGAACGCGGCACGTGTCAAGCATCTAGGTGCCGCACCGTGGCTCGGCGGATGCTCGGGAGGTGACCGACGGTTCCCCCCTCCCGTTCCCCCTGCTCTTCTCCTCCGACTCTCTCGACGACGCCGCGCTCGACGGCGTCCGCGAGGTGCTGCGCGCGGCGGATGCCACTTACGCGCTCGGCCGCGACATCACGGCGACGATGGAATGGGCGAGCGGAGTCCGCCTGCCGTCGACGCTCGCCGCCCGGTGGGAGCTGCTCGCCTCGGTCGCGGCGCGCGATGTGGCGGCCGCCCGCGTGCTCGAGCCGCACCTCGACGCGCTGTCGATCCTCGACGAAGCGGCATCCGCCGGTTTCGAGATCGCCGTGGATCCGGATGCCACGTGGGGGGTCTTCGCCGCGGAAGGCGCGGGCATGCGCCTCGAGGCCCGGAACGACGGCGGCACGTGGACGTTGCACGGCACGAAGCCGTGGTGCTCGCTGGCCGCCCACCTCTCGCACGCCCTCGTCACGGCCTGGGTCGACGACGACCGCCGACAGCTCTTCGCCGTCGACCTGCGCGACCCCGCGGTCACCGCGCGGCCCGGGCCCTGGCATGCCCGCGGGCTCGCGCAGGTCGTCAGTGCGCCGATCGACGTCGACGGCGCCGTCGCGCTGCCCGTCGGCGACCCCGGGTGGTACCTGCGGCGCCCCGGCTTCGCGCACGGCGGCGTCGGCGTCGCCGCGTGCTGGTGGGGCGGGGCCGTTCCGCTGCGCACGGCGCTGCGCGACGCCGCGCGGTCGGAGAGGGCGGATCAGGTGGCGGCGATGCACCTCGGCCGCGCCGACGTCGCGCTGTGGGCGGCGCGGGCCGCCCTCGTCGAGACGGCGGACGTCTTCGCGGCGGGAGACGCGGCCGGCCAGGGCTTGCGCGCAGCCCGCGCGCGCACCGTCGTGGCCGACGCGGTCGAGACGGTGATCGCGAGCTCCGCGCACGCCCTGGGCCCGCTGCCGCTGACCGCCGACGAGTCCCACGCGCGGCGCGTGGCCGACCTGCAGGTGTACGTGCGGCAGCATCACGCGGAGCGCGACCTCGCCCGCATCGGGGCCGACGTCGCGGCGGGAGACGGCGCATGGTGAGCTTCGACCACCGCGACCCGGGCACCGACGAGTCGGTCTGGGCGGCCGCGCTCGCCGCCCGCGACCTGGTGACGCTCGACCTCGACGTCGACCGGGTGATCGTCGTGGCCGCGCACCCCGACGACGAGAGCCTCGGAGCCGCCGGTCTGCTCGCGAGCGCGACGGCCCGCGGCATCCGCGTCGAGATCGTGATCGTGACCGACGGCGAGGGCTCGCACCCCGACTCGCCGACCCACAGCCCCGCCACCCTCGCTCTCGTGCGCAGGCGCGAGGTCGCCGTGGCGGTCGAGGCGGTGGGGGTCGCGGGCGTGCCGCGGTTCCTCGGCCTGCCCGACGGGGGCACCGACGCGCACCGCGACGACATCGCCGCGGCGCTGCACGAGGTGCTCGACCGCGCCGGCGACGACCGCGTGCTGGTGCTGTCGCCCTGGCGCGGAGACGGCCACCGCGACCACCGGGTCGTGGGCGAGATCGTCGAAGAGGTCTGCGCGCAGCGGGGCGTGCGTTCGCGCGCGTTCCCGATCTGGCTGTGGCACTGGGGGAGTCCCGACGACGTGCCCTGGGCCCGCGCGGAGCGCCTGGCCCTCGACGACGCGGCCCGGGATGCCAAGGCCCGCGCCCTGCGCGCGCACGAGAGCCAGCTGTCGGCCCTGTCGGCCGCGCCCGGCGACGAACCGATGATCCACGCGCGCATGCACGCCCACTTCACCCGCGACGAAGAGGTCTTCTTCGCCCCGGAACCCGCCGCCGCGAGCGTCGGCCCCGAGTACTTCGACGGCATGTACGCCCGCCACGACGACCCCTGGGGCTTCGACTCGCGCTGGTACGAGCAGCGCAAGCGGGCGGTGCTGCTCGCGGCCCTGCCCCGGCGGCGGTACCGCGCCGTGTTCGAGGCGGGGTGCTCGACCGGCGCGCTGACGGGGGAGCTCGCCGACCGCGGTGACCGGGTGCTGGCCGTCGACCTGTCGCCGGCGGCTCTGGAGCGGGCAGCGCGCCGACTCGAGGGGCGGGCGAACGTCGAGCTGCGCGTCGCCTCGCTCCCCGCCGACTGGCCCGACGGGGTGTTCGACCTCGTCGTCCTGTCGGAGGTGGCCTACTACTGGAACGACGCCGACCTCGCGGCCGGACTGACCGCGGCGGCGTCGGCGCTCGAGCCCCAGGGCCATCTGGTCGCCTGCCACTGGCGGCATCCGGTCGCCGAGTACCCGCGCTCCGGTGACAGCGTGCACGCCGCGCTCGCCGCGGTGCCGACCCTCGTGCGCCTCGTGCGACACGAGGAAGACGACTTCGTGCTCGAGGTCTACGGCCGCTCCGGGGCCCGGTCGGTGGCCGTCGAGGCGGGACTCGTGCCGTGAGGGCCGTGGTGGTCGCGATCCCCGCGCACGACGAGGAGGCGCTGATCGGGCGGTGTCTCGCGACGGTCACCCGCGCCGTCGCCCATGCCCGCGAGCGTGAGCCCGATCTCGACGCGCGGATCGTCGTCGTGCTCGACGCGTGCACCGACACCACCGCGATGCAGGTGCGCCGGTGGCCGGTCGAGGCGGTCGAGATCTCGTCGCGAGTGGTCGGTACGGCCCGCCGCGTCGGAGTGGCCCACGGTCTCGCCGCGCTCGACGCGGATCCCGAACGCACGTGGATCGCGATGACGGATGCCGACTCCACGGTGCCCCGCGAGTGGCTCACCCATCAGCTCGACCTCATGGACGCCGGTATCGACGTCGTGCTGGGTACGGTGCGCCCCGACTTCGCCGACCTCAGCGATCGCCACGCGGCGTACTGGCGTGCCACCCACCCGCGCGGTCGCCCGGCGGGGAACGTCCACGGCGCGAACCTCGGCATCCGGGCCCGCACGTACCTCGAGGTCGGCGGCATCCGGGATCTCGCCCTGCACGAGGACGTCGCCCTCGTCGACGCCGCACGGGCGACCGGCGCGCGGGTGCGGGCGAGCGACGAGCACGAGGTCGAGACCTCGGGGCGCTTCACCGGACGCACGCCCGCCGGATATGCCGCGTTCCTGCGCCGCGTGCACGCGTGGATCGACGCGCCCCCGCTCGCCGCCGAGGGCGCCTAGGGCTGCGCGCCGGGCTCGTCAACCACCTCACGCCCGTCGGCGCCGCACGCGCAGACTGGCTGTTCCCCCGCAACGAAAGGCACGACCATGAAGGCACTGACCTGGCAGGGCAAGCGCAACGTGAGCGTCGAGGAGGTCCCCGACCCGCAGATCCTCGAACCGACGGACGCGATCGTGAAGATCACCTCGACGGCGATCTGCGGCTCCGACCTGCACCTGTACGAACTGTTCGGGCCCTTCATCGATAAGGGCGACGTTCTCGGACACGAGCCGATGGGCGTCGTGGTCGAGGTCGGCTCGGCCGTAACGAACCTCGCCGTCGGCGACCGCATCGTCGTGCCCTTCAACATCTCGTGCGGGCACTGCTTCATGTGCCGCCGCGGCCTGCAGTCGCAGTGCGAGACGACGCAGGTGCGCGAGTACGGCAGCGGCGCCGCCCTGTTCGGCTACACCAAGCTCTACGGCCAGGTGCCGGGCGGCCAGGCCGAGTACCTGCGCGTGCCGCTCGCCGACTACAACCACATCCGCGTCGGCGACGACCTGCCCGACGACCGCTACCTCTTCCTCAGCGACATCGTGCCCACCGCCTGGCAGGGCGTGCAGTACGCCAACGTGCCCGAGGGCGGAACGCTCGCCGTGATGGGCCTCGGCCCGGTCGGCCAATTCGCGGCCCGCATCGGTGTGCACCTCGGCTACCGCGTGCTCGCGATCGAGCCCGAAGCCGAGCGTCGCGCCATGGCCGAGCGGCACGGCGTGCTCACGTACGACCTCACCGACACGGTGGTCGACGAGCTCCTCGACCTCTCGGAGGGTCGTGGGGCGGATGCCGTGGTCGACGCCGTCGGCATGGAGGCGCACGGAAACGGCGGGATCAAGTTGGCGCAGAGCGCCGTGGGCCTTCTGCCCGACCCGATCGCGCAGAAGCTCATGGACAAGGCCGGACTCGACCGCCTCGCCGCCGTCTACGCCTCGATCGACCTCGTGCGCCGCGGCGGCACCGTCTCGCTGAGCGGCGTCTACGCGGGTGAAGCCGACGTGCTGCCCATGAAGACGATGTTCGACAAGCAGCTGAACCTGCGCATGGGCCAGTGCAACGTCAAGCGCTGGATCGACGACCTGCTGCCCCTCGTCGAAGACCCCGCCGATCCGCTCGGGGTCATGGACCTGGTCACGCACCACGCCCCGCTGGAAGATGCGCCCGGCCTGTACGAGACGTTCCAGAAGAAGGAAGACGGCTGCATCAAGGTCGTGCTGCGCCCCGGCGCCTGACGGGTGCCGCCCCGGCGGGCGGCGCCGTCGTGCGGAGTCCAGCGGCGACACGCCGGGGGTCGGGCGGCCGGCCCCGGTGTGTCGGCCGCGGCGTCCGCACGACGGAGCCTGGGGCGCGAGTTCCCGGCTCCGCTTGCGCGACGGGCGCGCGAGAGCGCGGGTGGGAAACGTATCCGCAACACGTCGCTGGGTAAGGTCGACGCATGGGTGACCTGTTCGACGGTTACGGCTCCACGCTGGCGCCGCGCAAGACCGCATCCGGCATCCCGGCGTTCGACGAGATGTTCGGCGTTCCGGCGAGTCCCGGAGAAGCCGCCCCCTCGCGCGAGGCGTACCGGGAGCTGTACCAAGCGCTCGCACAGATGACGCAGGAAGAACTGCGCGGGCGCACCGAATCGCTCGCGAGTTCGTACCTCGCGCAGGGCGTGACGTTCGACTTCGCGGGCGAGGAACGACCGTTCCCGTTGGATGCCGTGCCCCGGGTCATCGCGTACGACGAGTGGTCGCGCATCGAGGCCGGTGTCAAGCAGCGCGTGCGCGCGCTCGAGGCGTTCCTCGACGACGCCTACGGCAACCAGCACTGCGTGCGCGACGGCATCCTGCCCGCGGGCCTCATCTCGTCGTCGCAGTACTTCTACCGCCAGGCCGCCGGCATCCGCAGCGCCAACGGCGTGCGCATCCAGGTGTCGGGCATCGACCTCATCCGCGACGAGCACGGCGAGATGCGCGTGCTCGAAGACAACGTGCGCGTGCCCTCGGGCGTCTCGTACGTCATCTCGAACCGCCGCGTCATGGCGCAGACGCTCCCCGAGCTGTTCGTCTCGATGCGCGTGCGCCCCGTCGGCGACTACCCCAACAAGTTGCTTGCCGCCCTGCGCGCCTCGGCCCCGCCCGGGATCGACGACCCGAACATCGTCGTGCTCACGCCGGGTGTCTACAACTCCGCGTACTTCGAGCACACGTTGCTCGCGCGCCTGATGGGCGTCGAGCTCGTCGAGGGACGCGACCTGCTCTGCGTCGGCGGCAAGGTGTTCATGCGCACCACCCGCGGCCCGCAGCGCGTCGACGTGATCTACCGCCGCGTCGACGACGACTTCCTCGACCCGCTGCAGTTCCGCGCCGACTCGATGCTCGGGGCTCCCGGCCTCATGCTCGCCGCGCGCCTGGGCAACGTCACCATCGCCAACGCGGTGGGCAACGGCGTCGCCGACGACAAGCTGCTCTACACGTACGTGCCCGATCTGATTCGGTACTACCTCGCCGAGGAGCCGATCCTGAAGAACGTCGACACCTGGCGGCTCGAAGATCCGGGCGCCCTCGAAGAGGTGCTCGACCGCCTGCCCGAACTCGTCGTGAAGCCGGTCGACGGCTCGGGCGGCAAGGGGCTCGTGGTGGGTCCCGACGCCTCTCCCGCCGAACTCGACGCCCTGCGCAAGCGGCTCAAGGCCGACCCCCGCGGCTGGATCGCTCAGCCCGTGGTCATGCTCTCGACCATCCCGACGCTCGTCGAAGACGGGATGCGCCCGCGTCACGCCGACCTGCGTCCCTTCGCGGTCAACGACGGCGACGACATCTGGGTGCTGCCCGGCGGTCTGACCCGCGTGGCGCTTCCGGAGGGTCAGCTCGTGGTCAACTCCAGCCAGGGCGGCGGCTCGAAGGACACGTGGATCGTCGGCGGCTCGGCCCCCTCGCACGTCGAGTACGGCCAGGGCAACGGCGTCTCGGGACTCGTCGCCGACCAGGCCGCGGTCACCGAGGCGATCCCGATCATCTACGACGGGCAGCCGACGCCCGCCACGGCACCGCGCGACCTGCACCCCGACCGCGACCAGCAGGAGCAGCAGCAGCAGGCGGATGCCGGCGTGCAGCACGGTCCGCAGGCCGAGCAGCAGCAGCAGGCGCGCGAGCAGGGCGAGGAGGTTCCGGGATGCTGAGCCGTATCGCAGAGAGCCTGTTCTGGATCGGGCGCTACATCGAGCGCAGCGACGGAACCGCCCGCATCCTCGACGTGCACCTGCAGCTTCTGCTGGAGGACCCGTGGATCGACGAGGACACCGCGTGCCGATCGCTTCTCAGCGTGATGGGCTCTGCCCTGCCCGAGAACGTCGAAGCCGTGCGCCGCGACGACGTGCTCGCCCGTCTCGCCGTCGACCGCATGAACCCCTCGAGCATCGCCTACTCGCTCACCGCCGCGCGTGAGAACGCCCGCCGCGCGCGCGAGATCGTGTCGACGGAGTTGTGGGAGATCCTCAACACCACGAACGCGCGGATGCCGCGACGCCTGCAGACCGACAAGGTGCACGAGTTCTTCCAGTGGACCCGTGAGCGCGCGGCGCTCGCGATCGGCATCGTCGACTCCTCGACCAACCGCGACGAGGCCTGGCAGTTCTTCACGCTCGGTCGCAGCATCGAGCGCACCGACATGACCGCGCGTCTGCTCGCGACACGCTCGCTGACCGAGGTATCGGGGCCGTCGTGGACCACGATCCTCCGCTCGTGCGGGGCGTACGAGGCGTACCTCCGCACCTACCGCGGCATGCCAAGTGCCCGCAACGCCGCGGAGTTCCTGCTGCTCGACCGCCTCTTCCCGCGCTCGATCATCTACTCGATCCAGCGGGCCGAAGACTGCATGAGCGCGATCGACCCGCGCGCCGACCGCGTCGGTCACTCCAACACGGTGCTGCGCGCCCTCGGGCAGATCCGCAACGATCTGGAGTACCGCCCGATCAGCGACATCCTCGCCGAGCTCCCCGAGCACATGCAGCGCGTGCAGACGGTCACGCGCGAGGCGTCGGAGGCGATCCGTTCGCGCTTCTTCCCGACGCAGGCTGAACCGTCGTGGATCGGAGAAATCTCGTGAAACGCCTGCGCATCGAGCACCAGACCGGGTTCGTCTACCCCGGCGACGTCGTCGCGTCGTACAACGAGGCGCGCATGCTGCCGCACTCCACCGACAGTCAGTTCGTGCTGAGCTCGTCGCTCGACATCGAGCCCTCGACCTCGGTGAACCAGTACGTCGACTACTTCGGCACGCGCGTCGCGGCGTTCGACGTGCTGTCGCCGCACTCGTCGCTGACAATCACGGCGCGCTCGCTCATCGAGGTGCGCCCGCGGCCGATCGAGCACGCCGACATCACCTGGGAGCAACTGGCCGCCGAGGCGGGGCGGTCGATCTCGACCGTCGAGCAGTTGACGCAGACGAGGCGCACGGCGCCCCACCCCGAGGTGGCCGAGCTCGCCCGCTCGATCGCGGCGCAGCACGATCGCCCGGGTCCCGCGGCCCACGCGATCGCCGAGGCGATCGGCGACGCGATCGACTACATGCAGGGCGTCACCGGCGTGACCTCCACGGCCATCGACGCGTGGGAGGCCCGCAAGGGCGTGTGCCAGGACATCGCGCACATCGCGATCGGCGCTCTGCGCGAGGTCGGCATCCCGGCGCGCTACGTCTCGGGTTACCTGCACCCGAAGCCCTCCGCCGAGGTGGGCGAAGCCGTCACGGGTGAGTCGCACGCCTGGGTGGAGTGGTTCGCGGGCGACTGGCAGGGCTTCGACCCCACGAACAACATCGAGATCGGCGACCGCCACGTGCTCGTCGGTCGCGGGCGCGACTACAACGACGTGCCGCCGCTGCGCGGCGTCTATGCCGGCCCCGGCAAGAGCAACCTCAAGGTGAGGGTCACGATCACGCGCGAGACCTGAGCTCCAGGCCCCTGAAATATACGCCAGACGTATACATGAGGGTGTTGGGGGTGCTCATGGGCTCAGATGTGGACATCGTCCGGTCTGTCGCCGCTTCTCCGCTGCGAACGGTCCGGTTGAAGGACGTTCCCCCGTTCGTGCAGAACATGTGGCGGGCGGTCGAAAGTCTCACCGATCGTGGCGCATTGCTGCGCCTGGGACACGGCATCTACACGGCGCCGCCCGACGGTGAAGACGGGCGTCTCTGGCGGCCGTCGCTCGAGTCGACCGCGCTCGCCATCGCCTCGGCCCGCGCCGGTGAACGATCCGCGGCTCTCATGGGCGTCAGCGCGGCACGCCACTGGGGCGTCCTGCCTCGAGCGATCGGCGTGGCGACGGTCGCCGTGGACCGGGGGAAGCGCGCTGTCGTCGAGCTGGATCAGGGGGGAGCGGTCCAACTCGTTCCGCGTCCTCTCGATCTGCTCGATCTCGTTCTCGAGCGCATGAGCCTCGGGCAAGGGCTGGTGGCGACGAAGGCGCAGACCTTGTTCGATCTCGTCTCGCGCAGGCCCGTCGACGGGCTCGCGAAGGAGATCGGACAGGCGATAGAGAACCTCATGGTCGTGGTGGAAGTCGAGGACTACGCAGACGTGTTGGCGCGTGCCGTGCGGCCGAATACGGCCGCACGTGCCGCCCTGGAACGCTTGCGGCACGTGCATGGCTGAGCGGCGCTCGGCGCCCGCGGGGATGGAGTCGACCCCGGGCATCCTGGACGAAGCGGAGCGGCTCGCGGTACAAGCGGTTTTCGGTGTCGATGCAGTGCGTCGAGCATCAGCTTCGTCGAGTTCCCGACACCCACGGAGTGGGAACGGTCGCTGGGGCATCAGTGCGTCGTCACGGTCGCCCCGCACGAGGCTGCGGCTGTCGTTGCTGCCGCCGTGGAAGACGCGGCCCGTGCCCTCGAGGCTCGATCCGAGACCAGAGCTCTAGGCCCCGGCGGCGCGGGTGAGCCTGCTCTGCACGTCGCGGTGCAGGTCGACGAGCGTTCGCGTCTGCCCCTGGTCGTGCAGGCGCGCCCACTCGTCGAGGGTGGTGCGCATCTCGAGCCCCGCGATGCCCAGCGCCGTGCGCACGTCGAGCTCGACGAGCCCGATCCGCTCGGCGAGCTCGGGAACGAAGCGGTCGGCCGAGGTGACCTCGCGACGCACCGCGGCGCCGAGGAGAGACGGCTCGTGAGCGATGAGTCGGCGCACCCGCAGGTAGCGCTCGCGCGCCTGTGCGTCGGCGTCGAGCAGCTCCAGCTCGCGGGCGAAGACCTCGCGGAGCGCTGATAGGAGCGCGCGGATGTCGTCGCCGACGTCGGCGACTCCGGCCAGGGCGTCGGCGAAGCGCCCGTCGTCGATGAACACCGCGTCTTCCTTCGTGCCCGCGAGGCGGAAGAAGGTGCGCGGCGAGACCCCGGCGCGCGCGGCGATCTCATCGACCGTGGTGCCGTGCACCCCTTTGGCTTCGAAGAGGTCGAGGGCCGCGGCGCAGATCTCGATCGACGTCTCTCGGCGTCGTCGGTCGCGAAGTGCCTCGACGGGTGCATCCGGGACGGTCATATCGGCTACAGTAGTCGATGTCGTGTTGGCAGTGACTGCCAATATGGCCCCGCCTGCTTAGATTGGTCGCCCATGGTCTCCACCGGAACACTCCCCACCGCCGCCCCGTCGTCGCGCCCCGCCGCGCGCCCCGGGGCGGTCATCGCCCTGCTCGTCGTCGCCGCGTTCGTCGTCATCCTCAACGAGACGATCATGGGCGTCGCTCTGCCCGAGCTCATGCGCGAGCTCGACATCGCCGCCGCCACCGCTCAGTGGCTCACCACCGCGTTCCTGCTCACGATGGCCGTCGTCATCCCCACCACGGGCTTCCTCATCCAGCGCTTCCCGCTGCGCGGATTGTTCTTCGCCGCGATGGGGCTGTTCACCCTCGGCACGCTCATCGCCGCGGTCGCCCCGGGCTTCGGGGTGCTGCTGCTCGGGCGCATCGTGCAGGCCTCGGGCACCGCGATCATGATCCCGCTGCTGTTCACCACCGTGCTCAACGTCGTGCCGGCGAACCGCCGCGGACGCATGATGGGACTCATCTCGATCGTCATCTCGGTGGCGCCTGCCGTCGGCCCGACCGTGTCGGGCTTGATCCTGTCGGTCTTCCCGTGGCGCGCGATGTTCATCGTGATGATCCCGATCGCCCTGATCGCGATCGCCCTCGGCGCGCGCTGGGTGCAGAACCTCACCGAGACGCGTCGCGTGACCCTCGACGTCGTGTCGGTCGTGCTGTCGGCCCTCGCCTTCGGCGGCCTGATCTTCGGGCTCTCGAGCATCGGCGAGGCCGCCGGCGGTCACGCGCTCGTCCCCGTGTGGATCCCCCTCGTCGTCGGAGCCGTGGCCCTCGCCGCCTTCGTCGTGCGGCAGCTGCGCCTCGGCTCGACCGATCGCGTGCTGCTGAACCTCGGGGTGTTCCGGCACTCGAGCTTCACCGTCGCGGTGATCCTCGTGGTCGTGGCGATGACGACGCTCTTCGGCGTGCTCATCCTGCTGCCGCTCTACCTGCAGAACGTGCTCGGTCTCGGCACCCTGCCCACCGGGCTCATGCTGCTGCCGGGTGGTCTGCTGATGGGTCTCATGGCGCCCCTCGTCGGCAACCTCTTCGACCGCTTCGGGGCGCGCCCGTTGGTGCTCCCGGGCGCCGTCGTCGCCAGCGTCGCCCTGTGGGGCTTCGCCACGCTGTCGTCGACCACGCCGATCGGGTTCGTCATCGCCGTGCACTGCGTGTTGAGCCTGGGTCTGGCGTTCATGTTCACACCCCTCATGACCTCGGCCCTCGGTTCGTTGCCGCCGGCGCTGTACCCGCACGGCTCCGCGATCGTGTCGACCGTGCAGCAGCTCGCGGGGGCCATCGGCACCGCGGTGTTCGTGACGTTGATGACGGTCGGTGCCGCGGGAGCGGTGGCGAACGAGGGAGTGTCGATGGTGGATGCCACGGCCTCCGGCATCCACACCGCCTTCTTCGTCGCGGCGTGCCTCTCGCTCGCGGTGATCGTGCTCGCGGCGTTCGTGCGGACCCCGAAGCAGGTCGACGGCGTCGAGAGGGTGCCGGCGCACTGACGCCCGCCGGTGGGTGCCGCGATGCGGTGCCCGCCGGGTGGTCGTGGGGCAGAAGGGCTTGAATCGATTCAGGAATCGACCCGGATCACGGCGTTCCGCCGCTCGTCGACGCCCGCGCGATGAGCTGCGGAGAGAAGACCGTCTGGCGCGTCGGGCGGTCGGGGTCGAGAGCCTCGTCGAGCAGGATCCTCATGGCGGTACCGCCGATGAGGGCGCTCGGCTGACGGACGGACGTCAGGGGCACGGCGGCCGCCGCGGCGAACGAGATGTCGTCGAAACCCACCACCGCGATCTCGTGCGGCACGAGCATGCGGCCGTCGACGACCAGGCTCTGCAGCAGGCCGAGGGCGAGCAGGTCGTTCGCGGCGAACACCGCGTCGGGGCGATCGCGACGCTCTCGGGCGAGCAGCCGACGCCCCGCCGACACGCCCTCCTCCACCGTCATCGCGTGGGTGGGGACCACTTCGAGCGTGGCGGTGTGCTCGCTGTTGTCGACCGCGCTGCGCGCACCGGCGAGGCGGTCGGTCACCTGGCGGATGTCGAACCCTCCGCCGACGAAGGCGATGCGCCGGCGCCCGCGCTCGAGCAGGTGCTCGGCGGCGAGACGTCCGCCGGCGACGCTGTCGACCGACACCGATGAGACCGACCCGTCGCCCGAGAACCTGTCGATCAGCACCGAGGGGATGCCGCGGGCCCGAAGGCGCTTCAATCTCGCGGTGACGTCGCCGAACGGGGCGATCAGCAGACCGCGCACCATCTGCTGCTCGAACAGGTCGATGTACAGCGACTCACGCGCGGCGTCCTCATCGCTGTTGCCGTGCAGGAGCGCGAGTCCCCGGCTGGTGGCCTCGTTCTCGGCCCCGGCGACGACGTCGGCGAAGAACGGATTGCGTCCGTCGAGGGCGACGAAACCGACCGTCGTGCTGATGCCGGCGCGCAACTGGCGGGCGGCGTCGTTGCGCACGTATCCGAGGGTTTCGATGGCGGAGTTCACACGCTCCACGGATGCCGCCGACACGGCATCCGGTCTGTTCAGCACGTTCGACACCGTGCCCACCGAGACTCCGGCGAGGGTCGCGACGTCGCGGATGCTCACCGTCACAGCGGCTCCTCCCGTCACGATCCGGTCTCGACACGATCCTGACTTGACCGCGTCGTCGGCATCACCCTACAGTGACTGGCATCCGATCTGAAACGATTCAGATTACGCCGGGCAACCGGCTCCACCCTCAACGAGGAGGCAGCATGGCTGACGCGATGGCCGCGACACCCGCCACGCCCGATCACGCCCTCGAACTCCGGCGCGTGATGAAGTCGTTCGGCCCGGTGGTCGCCCTCCGGTCGGGGAGCCTCGTGCTCGATCGCGGTTCGATCCACGCCCTGATCGGCGAGAACGGCGCGGGCAAGTCCACGCTCGTCAAGATCATCGCGGGCCTGTACCGCCGCGACGACGGCGACTTCCTTCTCGACGGCGAGAGCGTCGACTTCGCCAGCACGGCGCAGTCCAAGGCCGCCGGCATCGCCGTCATCTACCAGGAGCCCACGCTCTTCCCCGATTTGTCGGTGACCGAGAACATCTTCATGGGGCGCCAGCCCATCGGTCGCCTCGGACGCATCGACCGTGCGGCCATGCGCGAAGAGGCGACGCAGATCTTCCAGCGTCTCGGCGTCGCGCTCGACCCCGACCGGGTGACCGAGGGCCTGTCGATCGCCGACCAGCAGATCATCGAGATCGCCAAGGCCATCTCGCTCGACGCGCGCGTGTTGATCATGGACGAGCCGACGGCGGCCCTCAGTGGCGTCGAGGTCGAGCGGCTGTTCGCGGTGGCGCGCAGCCTGCGCGACGAGGGCCGCGCACTGCTGTTCATCTCGCACCGCTTCGACGAGGTCTTCGCCCTGTGCGACACCGTCACCGTCATGCGCGACGGGGCGTACGTCCACACCACGCCGCTGGCGGACACGACCGTCGACGACCTCGTGCGCCAGATGGTCGGCCGTGATGTCACCGAGCTCTTCCCCAAGCTCCCCTCCACTCCCGGAGACGTGGTGCTCGAAGTCGACGGGCTCACGCGCAAGGGCGTGTTCCGCGACGTGTCGTTCTCGCTCCGCGCGGGCGAGATCGTCGGCCTCGCCGGCCTCGTCGGGGCGGGACGCAGCGAGGTCGCCCGAGCGATCTTCGGCGTCGACTCCTACGAAACGGGCACCGTCCGGCTGAACGGGGCCGTGCTGCCGAAGGGCGACGTGCGTCGCGCCACCGCGCGCGGCCTCGCTCTGGTCCCGGAGGACCGACGCAAGCAGGGACTCGTGCTCGACGAGGGCGTCTCGCGCAACATCACCCTCGCCATCCGGGCCAAGCTGTCGCGCTGGGGCCTGCTGCGCGCGGCCGACGAGAACCGCGCCGCCCGCGAATGGGCGAGTCGCCTCGAGGTCAAGACCGCGGCGCTCGACGCCACGACCGGCACCCTCAGCGGCGGCAATCAGCAGAAGGTCGTCATCGGCAAGTGGCTCGCCACCGAGCCCAAGGTGCTGATCGTCGACGAGCCCACCCGCGGGATCGACGTGGGGACCAAGTCCGAGGTGCACCGCCTTCTCTCCGAACTCGCGCAGCAGGGCCTCGCGATCCTCATGATCTCGAGCGAGCTGCCCGAGGTGCTCGGCATGGCCGACCGGGTGCTCGTCATGCGCGAAGGACGCCTCACCGGTGAATTCGCGCGAGCGGATGCCACTCCCGAGGCCGTCATGTACGCCGCGACCGCCGAAGCGGGGGCCTCCCTGTGATCGCGTCGCGTCAGCTGCTCACCCCGTCCACCCCTGAAGCGGAGGGCCTCCGATGAGCACCGCCACCCCTGTCCGCCCGGGCACCAGTCCCGCCGCGAAGCTCGTCTCGCACGTCGCCACGGCGCGCGAGAGCGGCATCGTGCTCGCTCTGGTGCTGATCATCGTCGTCGCGACGCTCAACAACCCGACGTTCCTGTTCTCGTCCGACGGCTTCCGCGACCTGCTGCTCACCCCGTCGCTGCTGCTGCTGGTCGCCGTGGGACAGGCGATCGTCATCATCACGCGCAACGTCGACCTCTCGGTCGGTTCGGTCGTCGGGCTGACGGCCTACCTGACCGGTCGGCTGTTCATCGACGTGCCGGGTCTTCCCCTCGTCGTCGTCTTCATCGCCGGCATCGTGGTCGGCGGCATCCTGGGCTTCGTCAACGGTGCCCTCGTCGCCTACGCCAAGGTGCCCGCCCTCGTCATCACGCTGGGCACGATGTACATCTACCGCGGGATCAACGTCGCGTGGGCCGGCAGCAACCGCGTCAACGCCTCCGACCTGCCCGGCAGCTTCCGCGACCTCGGCACGGGCCAGGTGCTCGGCATCCCGCTGCTGACGATCCTCGCCGTCGTCGTGCTCGTCGCCGCCGCCTGGTATCTGCGCAACCTCCGCAGCGGACGCGAGCTGTATGCGATCGGTTCCGACCCGGCCGCCGCCCACCTCTACGGCCTCAAGGTCAACCGCCGCATCATCGGAGCCTTCGTCACCAGCGGGGCCCTGGCGGGCCTGGCCGGTGTGCTCTACGCCGCGCGCTATGGCACCGTCGCCTCGAACGCCGGGTTCGGCTGGGAACTGCAGGCGATCGGCGCGGCCGTCATCGGCGGCGTCGCCATCTCGGGCGGCGTGGGCACGGTCTGGGGCGCGGCCATCGGCGCTTACCTGCTGCTGACCATCAACCGCGCCCTGCCGATCCTCGGCATCGATGACTTCTGGCAGCGGGCGGTGGTCGGCGCGCTGATCCTCGGCGCCATCGTGCTCGACCGCGTGCTGGCCGTCCGCCAGTCGCGCAAGCTCACCGCAGAGAGGGAGACGGGTCGATGACCTCCACCACCGTCGACGAACGCGCCCGGACCTACCGCGCGCACGCCCGACCGTTCTGGCGCCGTGCCGTGCTCACGCGCGAGGCCGCGATCATCGGCATCCTGCTGCTGGTGATCGTCGTGTCGCTGGCGACCGTCCGCAACTTCGACAGCCCCCTGACGGTCACCTATCTGCTGCGCGACATCGCACCGATCCTGTTGATCGCGCTGCCGATGACCCTCATCATCATCACCGAGGAGATCGACCTCTCGGTCGCGAGCATCGTCGGCCTGTCGAGCGTCACCGTCGGCGTTCTCACCCAGGCGGGGTGGCCGTTCGAACTCGCGGGCCTCGCGGCGATCATCGTCGGCGTCGTCGCGGGGGCCGTCAACGGATTCCTCGTCACCGTCGTCGGCCTGCCCTCGCTCGCCGTCACCATCGGCACGCTCGCACTATTCCGCGGAATCGCGGTGGGGCTGCTCGGGACCGAGGCCGTCACGGAGTTCCCCGAAACCTGGACCGACCTGGCCAAGGCCAACATCCCCGGCACGCCGCTGCCGCTCATCATGATCCCGTTCGCGGGGCTGGCGATCGTGTTCGCGGTGCTGCTGCACCTCACGCCCTTCGGTCGCTCGCTGTACGCGATCGGCCTGAACAAAGAGGCGGCGCAGTTCTCGGGCATCGACGTCGGCCGCACCAAGTTCGTGCTCTTCGTGATGAGCGGAGCCGTATCGGGCTTCGCCGGCGTGTACTTCACCCTGCTCTACAGCAACGCCCGCGGTGAGAACGCGATGGGCATGGAACTGCAGGTGATCGCCGCCGTGCTGCTGGGCGGAGTGTCGATCTTCGGTGGCCGCGGCGCCCTGCACGGCGTCATCGCCGGTGTGCTGCTCATCGGCACCCTGGGCAGCGCGCTCCGCCTCGCCGGCGTGACGAGCGACATCATCAACGTCATCACCGGACTGCTGCTCGTGCTCTCGGTGGTGTCCGCCAGCCTCCTCGCCGCGTTGCAGGCCCGACGGGCCGCCGCGATCGGCCGCAGGAGGGGCGCGCGCTCCGCCACCCCGACGTCGACCGACTGACCCGCACCCCACTCGCACCACCATCTGTCCCCTGAAAGGAAACAACGATGTTCGCATTCACACGCAAGACCCGCGTCGGCACCGCAGCCGCCGCCCTGGCCCTGGCGGTCACGCTCGTCGCCACCGGCTGCTCCGGCGGCAGCGCCGGAGGAAGCGCCGGCGGTGACGGCGGTGGCGACGGCGGCAACCTCGCCATCACCTTCCTGCCCAAGAACCTGGGCAACCCCTACTTCGAGACCTCGAACAAGGGCGGCGAAGAGGCCATCACCGAGTTCGGCGGCACCTTCGAGCAGGTCGGCCCGAGCGAGGCGACCCCGACGTCGCAGGTGCAGTACATCCAGACCGCGGCCCAGCAGGGCGTGGGCGGCCTGGTCATCTCGGCCAACGACCCGTCGGCCATCTGCGACGCGCTCGACGAGGCGCGCAGCGCCGGCGTCAAGGTCGTCACCTTCGACTCCGACACCGACGCCAAGTGCCGCGACCTCTTCATCAACCAGGCCACCGCCGAGGGCATCGCCAAGGCGCAGGTCGACCTGATCTCGGAGCAGATCGGCGACTCCGGTCAGGTCGCGATCCTCTCCGCCGCGGCCAACGCCACGAACCAGAACGCCTGGATCGAGCTCATGAAGAGCGACCTCGCCGCGAACCACCCGAACATCGAGCTCGTCGACGTCGTGTACGGCGATGACGACGACCAGACGTCGTTCGACCGCACCGCGGCGCTGCTGCAGACCTACCCGAACCTCAAGGGCATCGTGTCGCCGACCACGGTCGGCATCGCCGCCGCCGGTCGCTACCTGTCGACCTCGGAGTTCAAGGGCAAGGTCGCCCTCACGGGCCTCGGCACGCCGAACCAGCTGCGGGAGTACGTTCAGGACGGCACGATCACCTCGTTCGCGCTGTGGAACCCGGCCGACCTCGGCTACCTGAGCGCCTACGCCACCAAGGCCCTCATCGACGGCACCATCACCGGCAAGGAAGGCGACTCGTTCGAGGCCGGCAAGCTCGGCACCTTCACGGTCGGGGCGGACGCCACCGTGCTGCTCGGCGACCCGTTCGTCTTCACCAAGGAGAACATCGGCGACTTCGACTTCTGATCGATCGCCACGCAGGGGCCCCGGCCGTCATCGAGACGGTCGGGGCCTCTGCGCGTCACCGGTTGCGCCGCACGCAGGCCGATCCTGCCCCGGTCGCGTCGCGCGTACCGGAGGGCGACCCCGCGACGGTCGCGTCAGCCGCTCGAGGCCCGCACCACGAGCTCGGGGCGGAAGCGCACCTGCCGCTCGGCCGGGTCGAGTTCGCCGTCGAGCTGGCGCAGCAGCAGGTCGACGGCCGTGGCGCCGAGCTCTTCGGCCGGCTGGCGGACCGAGGTCAGGGGCACGACCGTGGCCGCGGCGAAGTCGATGTCGTCGTAGCCGACGAGCGCGATGTCGTCGGGAACGCGGATGCCGCCGAGCATCGTCAGCGCCTGCAACAGGCCGACGGCGAGCAGGTCGTTGGCGGCGAAGACCGCGTCGGGGCGGTCGTCGCGCTCGCGCAGCGCTTCGCCGGCGGCGCGGCCGGCCAGCACCGTCATGGCATCGGTCTCGATGACCTCGAGGCTGGCCCCGTCGACCTCGGCGACGGCGCGGCGTGCACCCTCGAGGCGATCGGCCACCTGGCGGGTGGTCAAGGGACCGGCGACCACGGCGATGCGGCTGCGCCCCTGCGCCAGCAGGTGGGCGACGGCCAGGTGGCCGCCCTCGACGTCGTCGACCGACACCGTGCACGCGGCATCCGACTCGGTCTGCTCATCCACCAGCACGAGCGGAACGCCAGCGCTCGCGAGGTGCTGCACGACGTCTCCCTCGGGAACGGCCGGGGTGAGCAGGACGCCGGCGACGCGTTGCTCGCGGAACTGGTCGAGGTAGAGGCGCTCGTGGTCGGCGTCGGCACCGCTGGAGCCGAGCAGCACGACGTAGCCGTCTTCGGCGGCGCGGGCCTCGGCGCCGCGGGCGACGGCGGCGAAGAACGGGTTGCCGACGTCGAGCACGATGAGGGCGATGCTGCGGCTGCGTCCGGCGCGCAGCTGGCGTGCGGCGTCGTTGCGCACGTAGCCGAGCGCGTCGATCGCGGCGCGCACTCGTTCGGCGGCGGCGGGAGAGACCGTCTCGCGGCCGTTGAGCACGTTCGAGACGGTGCCCACCGAGACGCCGGCGTGGGCTGCGACGTCTTTGATCTTGACCGCCATCGACGACCGTGCCTTTCCCGCGAGCTCTGGTCGACGATATCGCAGGCGCCCGGCGTCACGTCCGGCGTGGTCGCCAGGTGTTGCGCCGGCGACCAGGCGGTTCTATAGTGCAATGAAACGATTCATTCCCGAGAAAGACAAGCTCCACCCGATGACCGCCCACCCCACCCGCGTCTGCTTCGAACTTCGCGTGCGGCCCGAGCTCGTCGACGACTACGTCGCCCGCCACACCCCGGTGCGCGCCGAGATGCTCGCCGAGATCGCCGCCGCCGGTCGCCGCAACTACTCGCTGTTCCTCGGCGAGGAGGGGCGCCTGATCGGCTACTACGAGACCGACGACGACGCCGCCGCCCAGGCCTATCTCGCCGCCTCGCCCATCGCCGCCGCGTGGGAGGCGGAGATGGCCCCCTACTTCGTCGGCCTCGCCGGTCGTCCCGACCAGGCAGCCACACCGCTCACCGAGGTCTTCCACCTCGCCGACCAGCTCGCAGACGCGGGAAGGACCCTGTCATGACCACCCTGAGCCCCCAGATCCTCGACGCCCTCGCGGCGCAGGCCATCGAACTGCCCTCGTGGGCGTTCGGAAACTCCGGCACCCGCTTCCGCGTCTTCCCCACCGCGGGCACCCCGCGCGACCCCTTCGAGAAGATCGCGGATGCCGCGGAGGTCAACCGCCTGACCGCGCTCGCCCCCACCGTCGCCCTGCACATCCCGTGGGACCTCGTCGACGACTACTCGGCACTGCGCCGTCACGCCGAAGACCTGGGCGTGAAGCTGGGCACCGTCAACTCGAACACCTTCCAGGACGAGGACTACAAGTTCGGCGCCCTCACCCACCACGACGAGCGCATCCGGCGCAAGGCGATCGACCACCACCTCGAGTGCATCGACGTGATGGATGCCACGGGCTCGCGCGACCTGAAGATCTGGCTCGCCGAGGGCTCGAACTACCCCGGCCAGAACGACATGCGCGGCCGCCAGGACCGCCTGCAGGACTCGCTGCAGCAGATCTACGCACGCCTCGGCGACGACCAGCGCCTCGTGCTGGAGTACAAGTTCTTCGAGCCGTCGTTCTACCACACCGATGTTCCCGACTGGGGGACCTCGTACGCGCAGGTGGCCTCGCTGGGAGAGAAGGCGATGGTGTGCCTCGACACCGGCCACCACGCGCCCGGCACCAACATCGAGTTCATCGTCATGCAGCTGCTGCGCCTCGGGAAGCTCGGCTCGTTCGACTTCAACTCGCGCTTCTACGCCGACGACGACCTCATCGTGGGCGCGGCCGACCCGTTCCAGCTGTTCCGCATCCTCGTCGAGGTCATCCGCGGCGGGGGCCTGAACAACCCCGACGTGGCGTTCATGCTCGACCAGTGCCACAACATCGAGGACAAGATTCCGGGCCAGATCCGCTCGGTGCTGAACGTGCAGGAGATGACCGCGCGTGCCCTGCTGCTCGATCGCGACGCCCTCACCGCGGCGCAGGACGCGAACGACGTGCTCGGTGCGAACGCCGTGATGATGGACGCCTTCTACACCGACGTGCGTCCGGCCCTCGCGGAGTGGCGCGAGTCGCGGGGCCTTCCCGCCGACCCGATGGCCGCGTTCGCGGCATCCGGATACCTGCCCCGCATCGCCGACGAGCGCGTCGGCGGCACCCAGGCCGGCTGGGGCGCCTGAGCCCTCACCCTTTCGTCGCACGGATGCGCGCGACGACCCGATCGCCGGGGCGGCGGACCCTGAATCACCGTCGCCCCGGTTCCCTTTACCGTCGCTCTCACCCGTGAGGAACGTCATGACCAGCTCCACCGCCGCCGACCTCGTCGCGCGCAGCAACCGCCTCGGCTCCGACCCGAAGGTCACCAACTACGCCGGCGGCAATACCTCCGCCAAGGGCACTGACATCGACCCCGTCACCGGTCAGCCGGTCGAGTTGCTGTGGGTCAAGGGCTCGGGTGGCGACCTGGGCACCCTCACCGAGAAGGGCCTGGCGGTGCTGCGCCTCGACCGCATGCGGGCGCTGGTCGACGTGTACCCCGGCATCGAGCGCGAAGACGAGATGGTCGCGGCCTTCGACTACTGCCTGCACGGCAAGGGCGGGGCCGCCCCCTCGATCGACACCGCGATGCACGGTCTCGTCGACGCCGCGCACGTCGACCACCTGCACCCCGACGCCGGCATCGCGATCGCCACCGCCGCCGACGGCGAGAAGCTCACGACAGAGATCTTCGGTGACAAGGTGGTGTGGGTGCCGTGGCGCCGCCCCGGCTTCCAGCTGGGCCTCGACATCGCCGCGATCAAAGAGCGGAACCCGCAGGCGATCGGCACGATCCTCGGCGGTCACGGCATCACCGCCTGGGGCGACACCTCGGAGGAGGCGGAACGCAACAGCCTCTGGATCATCGACACCGCGCAGGCCTACATCGACGAGCACGGCGCGGCCGAGCCCTTCGGCGGCGTGCGCGCGGGCTTCGCGGCCCTGCCCGAGGCCGAGCGTCACGCGAAGGCGGCGGCGCTGGCCCCCACCATCCGCGGGCTCGCCTCGACCGACAAGCCGATGGTCGGTCACTACACCGACTCCGCCGCGGTGCTCGACTTCTTGGCATCCGAGAAGGCCCCCGCCCTCGCCGCCCTCGGCACCAGCTGCCCCGACCACTTCCTGCGCACCAAGGTCAAGCCGCTGATCCTCGACCTGCCCGCCGACGCCTCGATCGACGACGCGATCGCGCGCCTGCAGGAGTTGCACCTCGCCTATCGCGAGGACTACCAGGCGTACTACGACGCGCATGCTTCGACAGGCTCAGCAACCGAGGAAGCGAGCCCCGCGATCCGCGGCGCAGACCCGCTCATCGTGTTGATCCCGGGCGTGGGCATGTTCTCGTACGGCGCCAACAAGCAGACGGCGCGCGTGGCGGGCGAGTTCTACGTCAACGCCATCAATGTGATGCGCGGAGCCGAGGCCCTCTCGACATACTCTCCGATCTCGGATGCCGAGAAGTTCCGCATCGAGTACTGGGCGCTCGAAGAGGCCAAGCTGCAGCGGATGCCCCGGCCCAAGACCCACCAGGCCCGCATCGCGTTCGTCACGGGCGCGGCATCCGGGATCGGCAAGGCCATCGCGACCCGCCTCACCGCGGAGGGCGCGTGCGTCGTCGTCGCCGACCTCGACCTCGAGAAGGCGCAGGCCGCCGCGGCCGAACTGGGCGGCACCGACGTCGCGATCGGGGTGGCGGCGAACGTCGCGGATGCCGAGGCCGTGCAGGCCGCGATCGATGCGACAGTGCTGGCGTTCGGCGGCATCGACCTCGTCGTCAACAACGCGGGGCTGTCGCTGTCGAAGCCGCTGCTGGAGACCACCGAGAAGGACTGGGACCTGCAGCACGACGTCATGGCGAAGGGCTCGTTCCTCGTCGCGAAGGCGGCGGCGAAGGCTCTCATCGCGCAGAAGATGGGTGGCGACGTCATCTACATCTCGTCGAAGAACTCGGTGTTCGCCGGCCCCAACAACATCGCCTACTCGGCGACCAAGGCCGACCAGGCCCACCAGGTGCGCCTACTGGCGGTCGAGCTGGGCGAGCACGGCGTGCGCGTGAACGGCATCAACCCCGACGGCGTCGTGCGCGGCTCGGGCATCTTCGCCGCGGGCTGGGGCGCCAACCGCGCCGCCACCTACGGCGTCGACGAGAAGGACCTCGGGCAGTTCTACGCCAACCGCACGATCCTCAAGCGCGAGGTCGTGCCCGAGAACGTCGCCGATGCGGTGTACGTGCTCACCGGTCCCGAGCTCTCGCGCACGACGGGCCTGCACATCCCCGTCGACTCGGGCGTCGCTGCGGCGTTCCTGCGATGAGCGACGCCGGGTCGGATGCTGCGGGGTTGCAGCCGTCGCCCGCGGCCGGGGTCGGCGCTTCGCGGCCGGTCCGCGCCGTCGCGGCCGTCGACCTCGGCGCGACCAGCGGCCGCGTGATGATCGGCCGCGTCGGCGAGGGAGTGCTCGAGCTCGAGCAGGTCGCGCGCTTCGCGAACGGACCCGTCGAGCGCGCGGACGGCTGGCACTGGGACGTCGAGGCCCTGTGGACTCACGTGCGCGCGGGCCTGGCCGAGGCGCTGCGCCGCGAACCGGCGATCGAGAGTGTCGGCATCGATTCGTGGGCGGTCGACTACGGTCTGCTGCGCGACGGCGAGCTCATGGCGGAGCCGTTCAACTACCGCGACGAGCGCACCGCGCGCGGGGTGGATGCCGTGCACGCGATCGTTCCGTTCGAGGAGCTGTACCGCCGCAACGGCCTGCAGTTCCTGCCCTTCAACACGGTGTACCAGTACGCCGCCGACGCGCAGCTCGCCGCGGCCGAGGCGAGCCTGCTGATCCCCGACCTCTTCGCTGAGCGCCTCACCGGTCGCCGCGTCGCCGAGCGCACCAACGCCTCGACGACGGGCCTGCTCGACGTGCACACGGGGGAGTGGGACACCGAGCTCGCCGCGACGTTGGGCATCTCGGCATCCGTGCTGCCCCCGCTCGTCGACCCCGGCGAGACCGTGGGCCGCGCCACCGACCTCGGCGGACTGCCTGTCGTCGCCGTCGGCTCGCACGACACCGCCTCGGCCGTGGTCGCGGTGCCGATGTCGTCGGCCAACGCGGCCTACATCTCGTGCGGGACGTGGGGTCTGGTGGGTCTGGAGCTCGAGGCGCCGATCGTGACGGATGCCGCCCGCGCGGCCAACTTCACCAACGAGGGCGGCGTCGACGGGCGCATCCGCTTCCTCCGCAACGTCACCGGTCTCTGGCTGCTGAGCGAGACGGTGCGGGCGTGGTCGGAGGCCGACGGCGCCCCCGTCGGCCTCGGTCGGCTGCTGGCGGCGGCGGGCTCGGTCTCGGTGCCGGCGCGGCTGTTCGACGCCGACGACCCCTCGCTCGCGGCTCCCGGCGACATGCCGACGCGCATCGCGGCGCTGCTCGGGCGCGACGCCCCTGGTCGCTCGGAACGCCCGATGTTCGCGCGCATCATCGTCGAGAGCATCGCGCAGGCGTTCGCCACCACCCTCCGCGCGGCGGCGGCCCTCGCGGACCGCGAGATCGACGTCGTTCACCTTGTCGGCGGCGGAGCGCTCAACACCCTGCTGTGCCAGGCGACGGCCGACCGCTCGGGGGTTCCCGTGCTGGCGGGTCCCGTCGAGGCGACGGCGCTGGGCAACGTGCTCGTGCAGGCGCGGGCGCTCGGCGCTTTCGATGCGGATGCCTCGCTCGCCGACCTGCGGGCGCGCGTGGCCGCGGCCTTTCCTCCGCGGCGCTACGAACCGCGTTTCTGAAACCCCTTCCCGCCCCGTCGGAGCGGGCGTACGATGTGGTCAGACCACATGAAAGAGAGATCCCCCATGGTTCAGCGTCAGCTGCCGAAGGTCGGCGAGCTCCTCGAGCTCATGCAGTTCAAGAAGCCCGAGCTCGACGCGCGCAAGCGCCGCCTCGACGCCGCCCTCACGATCGCGGACCTCCGCACGATCGCCAAGCGCCGCACGCCCAAGGCCGCGTTCGACTACACCGACGGCGCCGCCGAGGGCGAGCTGTCGCTCGACCGCGCCCGCCGCGCCTTCGAGGACGTCGAGTTCCACCCCGACATCCTGCGCCCCGCCGCCGACGTCGACACCTCGTGCCAGATCCTCGGCGGTCCCTCCGCCCTCCCCTTCGGCATCGCGCCCACCGGCTTCACGCGTCTCATGCAGACCGAGGGCGAGACGGCCGGAGCCTCCGCGGCCGCCGCCGCCGGCATCCCCTTCACGCTCTCGACCCTCGGCACCACCTCGATCGAGGGGGTGAAGGCCGCCAACCCCGTCGGTCGCAACTGGTTCCAGCTCTATGTGATGAAAGACCGCTCAATCTCGTACGGCCTCGTCGAGCGCGCGGCGAAGGCGGGCTTCGACACCCTGCAGTTCACCGTCGACACCCCCATCGCCGGCGCCCGCCTGCGTGACAAGCGCAACGGCTTCTCGATCCCGCCGCAGCTGACGGTCGGCACCATCGTCAACGCGATCCCGCGCCCCTGGTGGTGGATCGACTTCCTCACCACCCCCAAGCTCGAGTTCGCCTCGCTCAGCACCACCGGCGGCACGGTCGGCGAGCTGCTGAACGCCGCGATGGACCCCACGATCAGCTACGACGACCTCGACGTGATCCGCGGAATGTGGCCCGGCAAGATCGTCGTCAAGGGCGTACAGAACGTGACGGATGCCGCGCGCCTGGTCGACCTCGGCGTCGACGGCATCGTGCTGTCCAACCACGGCGGCCGCCAGCTCGACCGCGCGCCCATCCCCTTCCACCTGCTGCCGAAGGTCGTGCGCGAGGTCGGCAAGGACGCCACGGTCATGGTCGACACCGGCATCATGAACGGCGCCGACATCGTGGCATCCATCGCCCTCGGCGCGAAGTTCACCCTGATCGGCCGCGCCTACCTGTACGGCCTCATGGCCGGTGGGCGTCAGGGCGTCGACCGCACGATCGCGATCCTGCGCAGCGAGATCGAGCGCACGATGACGCTGCTGGGCGTCTCGTCGCTCGATGAGCTCGAGCCCCGCCACGTGACGCAGCTGACGCGACTGGTGCCCGTGGCCGACCAGGCGGTCGACGCGCGGGTGTGACGGCGGGTGCGGAACCTCGGCGATCCGCGCATCCTCGGCTCGATGGGGGCGCGTGCGGCTGAGGTTGAGCGGATCGCGGAGCCGGCGTGCCGGCGCAAGCGCCGGGCGGCGGCGGCAGAACCTCAGCGATCCGCGCATCCTCCGCCCGGTGGGGGCGCGTGCGGGTGAGGTTGTGCAGATCGCGGAAGGTGTGCGGGGATGGCCGGGGTTCGACTGTCGCGGAGCCCGTCAGCCCGCGTCGCCCCGAGCGCGCCGCCGCGCGAATCGCGGAGCGTGCGCGGCGCGCCACCTCGAGTCAGGTCAGCGCGGCGGAGCCAGCAGCCCGCCGAGCGCGCCCAGCGATCGGGCGAGCGGCAGCGACGGGTCGAGCAGCCACTGCACCTGCAGGCCGTCGGAGGCGGCGATGAGGAGGGCGGCGACCTGGTCGGGGTCGCAGTCGGCGCGCACCAGGCCGTCGGCCTGCTCCTGGCGCAGTCGCGCGGCGAGGTCTTCGCGCAGGCGTGCGAAGCGGGCCGTGAAGTACTCGCGCGCGGTGGCGCTGTCTTCCTTCAACGACGTCGCGACGAGGGTCGTGTAGAGCTCGACCAGCCCCGGTACTGCGGTGTTGTGCTCCGCGGCATCCGTCAACGACGACAGCGCCGTGGCGTCGGGCGCGGGCGGGCGTTGCCGGTTGGCGTGGTCGTACACGGCCACGAGCAGCTGCTCGCGCGAGTCGAAGTAGTGCAGGAGCGCCGCGTGCGAGACGCCCAGCGCCCGCGCGATGCTGCGCAGCGATGCGCCGTCGGCGCCGCGCTCGGCGAAGACGTCGATCGCGCGGTTGAGGATCTCCTGCCGGCGGGCGACGCCTTTCGAGTACGCCCCGGAGCGGCCGAGGCGATCGTCGTCGAGGGCGTCGTCGCCGGGGGAGTCGTCGCCGAGGGTCACCGGGTCAGTCTAAGCGCCGGGTGAGAGAGAAAGCATCCACTGGTCGGTTTTCTGGTAGCGTTCCCACCGAGCCGCTCGCGCGGCGATCTCGACGACGAGCAAGGAAGGTCCGATGTCGCTCCCCACCCCCTCCGTTCAGCTGTACACGCTGGCCGATCAGTTCAGTGCCGACCCGCAGGGGTCGCTCGACCGCCTCGCGGCCATCGGCCTGCGCAACGTCGAGGCGTTCGACTTCGTGCGCCGCCCCGCCGAGATCCGCGCCGCGCTCGACGCGAGCGGTCTGGCCTCGCCCACCGGGCACGCACCCCTGCTGTCCGATGAGCTGTGGACGCCCGACGGGTCGATCCCCACCCCCGCCCCCGAGGCGGTCTTCGCGGCCGCGGCCGAGATCGGCATCAGCACGGTGATCGATCCCTTCGTCGCCGCCGATCGCTGGCTGACCGCCGACGGCGTGGCCGACATCGCCGAGCGCATGAACGCCGCGGCCGACCTCGCCGCCACCTACGGACTGCAGGTGGGTTACCACAACCACGCGCAGGAGTTCCTCGCCGACGTCGACGGTCGCAGCGCGTTCGAGCACTTCGTCGCCCAGACCGACGAGCGCGTCGCCCTCGAGCTCGACCTGTTCTGGGCGCTCACCGGCGGCCAGGACGTGCCCGCTCTCGTGAGCCGCCTGGGCTCGCGCCTGCTGGCCGTGCACGTGAAGGACGGCATCGTGCCGGCCGAGAACCCCTTCGCCCCCGGCGCCGACCTCGGCGTCACGCGCACCCTCGACCAGCGCCACCCCGGCGACGGCCAGGTGCCCCTCGTCGAGGCCATGCGGGCTGCCGAATCGGTGCGCTGGGCCGTCATCGAGTACGACCGCGCCCCCGGCGACGTGTTCGACGATGTCGCCGCCAGCTACGCCTTCCTGCTCGAGAACGGCCTCGCCGCGTGAGCGCCCCCGTCGGCGTCGGCATCATCGGCGCGGGTGTCATCAGCGACACCTACCTCGAGAACCTCACCTCGTTCCCCGACGTCGACGTCCTCATCGTCGGCGACCTCATCGCCGAGCGTGCGCGGGCCCAGGCCGCGCAGTACCGCGTGCCCGCGTGGGGCACGGCCGACGACGTTCTCGCCCACCCCGACGTGCAGGTCGTCGTCAACCTCACGATCCCCGCCGTGCACGTCGAGGTGTCGTCGAAGGCGATCGCCGCCGGCAAGCACGTATGGACCGAGAAGCCCCTCGGCCTCGATCGCGAGGGCACCGCGGAGCTCCTCCGGCAGGCGGATGCCGCGGGCCTGCGCATCGGCTCGGCGCCCGACACGCTGCTGGGCCCCGGCTTCCAGTCGGCCAAGCGCGCGATCCTCGACGGCGCGATCGGCCGGCCCCTGTTCGCGCAGGCGTCGTTCCAGACGCAGGGGCCCGACCTCTGGCATCCGGGACCGCAGTTCCTCTTCGCCCGGGGCGCCGGTCCGCTGCTGGACATGGGGCCGTACTACGTCTCGGCGCTGGTCAGCCTCTTCGGCCCGGTCGACCGGGTCGCCGCCGTCGGCACGCGGCCGCGCGTGCAGCGGAGCATCCGCACGGGGCCGGCGGCGGGCGAGGTCTTCGACGTCGATGTTCCCACCACTGTTCAGCTGATCGCCTCGTTCGAGGGGGGAGAACAGGCGCAGGGCCTGTTCAGCTTCGACTCCGCGCTCGAACGAGCCGGCGTGCTCGAGGTGCACGGAACCGAGGGGTCGATGTTCCTTCCCGATCCGAACCACTTCGTCGGCGAGATCTCGCGCGTGGAGCCCCTCGGCGTGCTCCTCGACGACTTCCGTCCCGAGCAGGAGCGCCTCGAGGTGCCGCTGCAGGGCGCGGAGGTCGGCCGCGGACTCGGTCTGCTCGACATGGTGCGCGCGATCGCCGAAGGGCGTCCGCACGTGGCCTCGGGCGAGCTCGGGCATCACGTGCTCGACGTGCTCCTGTCGGCCGAGGAATCGGCCGCCGGTGCGGGCTTCGTGACGGTCGAGAGCACGCTGGGCGCTCCGGTGCCCGTGCTGCCGGCCGACTTCGACCCGTTCGCGCGCACGCTCTGAGGCGGAGCCCCGGCGGTCAGCGGCAGAAGGGGCGGCCGAAGCCGAGGAACACCCCGCCGACGGGGACGGATGCCGACGACTCGGCCGACCAGGCTTGCCCGGCGGTCGTGCGCACGGTGACTCGATCGGTGCGGAACAGCGAGTACGAGCCGTCGTTGGGGACGCGGGCGGCCCGCGCCCACGGCGGGATGCCCGACGCGACGACGCGGCCGTTCACGAGCAGGTCGAAGCCGCGCGGCTCCCAGCCGTCGTACGCCCAGGTGACGACGGCGCCGCCGTCGTTGACGCACCCCAGTCGCGTGGGCGGCGAGACGGTGGCGGCGACGATGCTCCCGGGCGCCGCGGTGACGTCGGCCAGCGCCGCCCACGCGGGGGTCGCGCCGAGAGCCGCGGTCACCGCGAGGGAAGAGGCCAGACCGAACGCTCGGCCGATCCGCACGCGGGCGGGGGCCCGTCGTCGCTGTGCGCGCAGGCTCCGACGCGTCACCGGAAGGCTGCGGTGCGGCTCGTCGGGGTCGGCAGGCGGCCGGGGGTCGTCGTCGTCGCCGCGACGCAGGGCGAGCAGGAGGCACAGGGCGACCCCGACCGTCACGGCACCGAGCGGCACGACGTCGGCGGTCTTCACCCACACCACGGGCAGCCCGACCCACGGCACCCTCAGCACCCCGACGCCGCGGACGGCGTCGGGGTGCAGGGGTGACGAGTCGGCCGACGGGTTGGCGTCGCCCTTGGTGATCAGTGCCCCGTCGACGTCGATCACGGCGATGCGGTGCAGCCGCAGCCGGTCGGACCAGTCGGGATCGTCGGCCAGCACGACCCGGCCCGGCAGCAGGGCGTCGGGCGGCATCGGGCGCGACACCACGACGTCGCCCACCTCGATCGCCGGCGTCATCGACGCCGTCATCACGGTGGTGGGCAGCCACCCGAGCGCGACGGGCGCCGCGGCCCAGAACCCCAGGGCCAGGGCGAGCGTCACCACCGCTCGGGCCGCCGCCACCGCCGCGACGAGCAGCACGCGACTCGCGGGCACCGACTCAGCTGTTCTGGGCTTCCCAGACGAGCGCGGTCGAGGCGGTGCCCCCCTGGACACTGTTCGGCGCGTCGTCGGCGAGCGTCCACGAGATGCGGAAGGTGCGCGACTCCGCCTCCGCTCCCGTCGGGCTCCAGGTCGCGGCCCCGGTGGCGAACGAGGAGTGCGCTCCGGTGAAGCCCGCGAGGCTGCCGTCGAACACCGTGCTCTGCGCGGTGAAGCCCGTGCAGGTGCCGTAGCCCCCACCGGTGCCCTGCTCGATGGTGAGAGCGAGGTGGTCGGCGAGGCCGGCGGTGCCGGTCACCTCGTCGGCGTAGAGGCGCACCTGCGAGGCGAGGGTGCCGGTCGAGGTGACCGCGATGCACGTCGTGCCCCCGTCGCCGGGCTTGGCGTTGGGCGCGGTGAAGAGCGTGCGTCCCGCGGCGTCGTCGGCGAGCTGCACGGTGCCGGCGCGCCAGCTGTTCTGCTCGTTCGAGGTGGTGTCGGAAAAGGCGGCGTACGAACTCGTCGACACCAGAACGCCCGCCGCGACGACGGCCGCGGGTAGGGCGATCGCGGTGGCGATGCGAGAGGAACGGCGTGTGAACTTCGGCATGATGGATCTCCCCACGAGATCAAGAGCGGATAGGTCACCTGCACAGTAGGAAAACCCCTCCTCGTGGAGGAGAAGCGGGTGGAGGCTTGACAAGTCGCCACCCGCCGTGGTTTCCATTCGAGCGAATGGACCCCTACGCAGCCGTCTCCTTCTCGGGCTCGCGCCGCCGTGCGCCCGCGCCGAGCGTCAGGGTCGAGGCCAGGCCCAGCGTGAGGAATGCCGCCGCCGTGAACGCCGCCGCGCGCGTGCCGTCGCTGAAGGCGGCACGTGCGTCGATCGCGAGGTCCTGCGTCTGCGGCGAGGCCGCGAGGCCGCCGATCGCCGCACCGGCACTGTCGACCACCTGCGAGACGACCTGGTCGCTCTGCGCCGTGGGCACGCCGCGGTCGTCGAGGCGCGCGATCAGCGCCCCCGCGGTGGTCGAGAACAGCACGGTGCCCAGCACCGCCACCCCGAGAGCCGCGCCCAGCTGACGCGAGGTCGACTGGGTGCCCGAGGCCTGCCCGCTCGCGGCCGGGGGCACGTCGGCCAGCACCACGCCGGTCAGCTGCGCCGTGGCGAGGCCGACGCCGACGCCGTAGACGAAGAGGAAGGGGATGAGGGGTCCCCACGTGGCATCCGGAGAGATGGTGAAGGCGACCCCGGCCACGCCGATGATCTCGGCGAGCAGGCCGCCGCGCACGATCCAGACGGGGGCGACCTTGCTGCTGAGCGCCCCGGCGATGCCGCTCGCGACGAACGAGCCGATCGCGAGCGAGAGCAGCAACAGGCCGGTCTGCAGGGCGTCGAAGCCGACGACGAACTGCAGCCACAGGGGCAGGGCGAGGATGATGCCGAACTCGCCGAGCGAGACGACGGCCGCGGCGATGTTGCCGTTGCGGAACGACGTGATGCGGAACAGGCCGAAGGCCAGCAGGGTCGAACGCCCCGCGCGTTGGCGCCGCAGGCCCCACGCGATGAAGGCGATGAGCGCGACGAGCGCCACGGCGAAGGCGATCGGCACGGGGGAGAGCGAGAGCGGCCACGTCCAGTCGCCGATCGCGGGCGCGGTGTCGACGGTCCACCATCCGTAGGTGCGGCCCTCGATGAGGCCGAACACGAGCGGGGCCATCGTCAGCACCGACAGCAGGGCGCCGACGCCGTCGATCGCCTCGACGCGGTCGCTGCGCGATTCTGCGACGGTCAGGGCGACGCCGATCACGATGATCACCCCGAGGGGGATGTTGATGCCGAAGGCCCAGCGCCACGAGAACGCCGTGGTCAGCCATCCGCCGAGCAGGGGGCCGACCGCGGCCATGCCGCCGATGGTGGATCCCCAGACGGCGAAGGCGATGCCGCGCTCGCGTCCGCGGAAGGTGGCGTTGATGATCGAGAGGGTCGTCGGCAGGATCATCGCTCCGCCGATTCCCTGTACCAGGCGCGAGGCGATGAGCAGTCCGCCGGTGGGCGCGAGGGCCGCTGCGATCGAGGCGAGGGCGAAGATGCCCACGCCGATCAGCATGAGCCGGCGTCTGCCGAAACGGTCGGCGAGCGAGCCGAAGACGAGCAGGAACGAGGCGAACACGAGGGTGTAGGCCTCTTGTACCCACTGCACCTCGGTCGAGGAGATCGTGAGCTCTTCGACGATCGAGGGCACGGCGACGTTGACGATCGTGGAGTCCACGATGATCAGCGAGACGGCGATGCTGATGAAGACGAGCCCCGCCCAGCGGCGCCGATCCATGCTGTCGTTCATATCGCTAGCTTATCTAGCGATATCGGACGAGGGAAGGGCTTGCACGCGCGACGACCAGGCGGATGCCGAGGGGTGCGGCATCCGTTCGATCGAGGTCGGGCCCCGGCTCAGGCGCTGTGGCGCGGGCGCGGGGTCGCGCGCGGACCGCGCTCGCCGGGCGGGAGCGGGATCGGCGTCGTGCCGGCGATCTCGTCGCTGAAGTCCTCGGGCTCGGGCGCTATCGTCTGGATCGGCCGGGTCTCGTCGACCGTGAGCAGGAACCGCTTCGTCTCGTGGCGGTGCACGCGCCCCGACGCGAGCGTCCAGCTCACTCCGATCGCGCAGGCGATCACAGCGACGACCGCGGCGAGCCCGATCGCGACGCGGGGCCCGAACTGCGCGGCGACGGTGCCGACGATCGGGGCGCCCACGGGCGTTCCGCCCAACAGGATCGCCATGTACAGCGCGAGCACGCGGCCGCGCAGCACGGGGTCGGTCGTGGTCTGCACGTAGCCGTTCGCGGTGGTCAGCGTCGTCACCACGCAGAACCCGGTGAGCACCAGGGTGGCGGCATAGGCCTCGTAGCTCGGGGCGAAGACCGAGAGGGCGGATGCCACGGCGAAGCCGCCGGCGCCGACGATCACCACGCGCATGCGGGCGCGCTCGCGACGCGCGGCGAGCAGGGCTCCGGCGAGCGAGCCGATCGCGACGAACGAGCTGAGCAGGCCGAACCCGTCGGCGCCGCGGCCGAATTCGAGGGCCATCGTCGAGGCGAAGATCGGGAAATTCATGCCGAACGCACCGAGCAGGAACACCATCACGAAGATCACGACGAGATCAGGCCGTCTCCCGACGTATCGGAAGCCGTCGGCCAGGCGCGCCGGTCCGCCGCGGCGGTGGCGGGCGACGAGCTCGTGCGGCCGCATGATCAGCAGGGCGCCGAGCATGGCGAGGAAGGTGACCGCGTTGACGAGGAACACCCACCCGGTGCCGACGATCACGATCATGACGCCCGCGACGGCCGGCCCGATCAGGCGGGCCATGTTGAACGACGCGGCGTTGAGGGCGACGGCGTTCGAGGCGTTCTCCTGTGACACCAGGTCGGAGACGAACGCCTGTCGGGCGGGGTTGTCGAAGGCGGTGACCACGCCGAGGGCGAGAGCGAAGCCGAACATCAGCGGCAGAGTCATCACGCCGGTCAGCAGCAGCACGCCGAGCGTGACGGCCAGCAGCAGCAGGGCGCTCTGGGTGCACATGATGAGCTTGCGCCGGTCGAACCGGTCGGCGACCCACCCGGTCACGCTCACCAGCAGCAGGGGAGGGGCGAACTGCAGCGCCATCGTGACGCCCATCGCGGCGGCGTCGTTGTCGGTCAGCTGCGTCAGCACGACCCAGTTCTGGGCGGTGGCCTGCATCCAGGCACCGACGTTGGAGACGAGGGCTCCGATGAACCAGACGCGGTAGTTGAAGATCGACAGCGACCGGAACATCGACGTGCTCATCTGTCGGCCACCTTCCTCATGATCACCGTGGCGCGGGCCAGCGCGTCGCGTTCTTCCGGGCTCAGCTCGGCGAGGGCCTCCTCGAGGAAGGCGTCGCGCCGGCGCACGGTCTCGTCGACGATGCGACGGCCGAAGTCGGTGAGGTCGATCGTCACGCGGCGGCGATCGGCCTCGTCGGGGATGCGCGTGATGTATCCCGCCTCCTCGAGGAGCGACACCGTGCGGTTCATCGACGGCGCCGTGACGCGCTCACGCTCGGCCAGTTGGCCGAGCGTGTGCGCGCCGTGCACGGTCAGTGCAGCGAGGACGGCGAACTGTCCATCGCTCATGGAGTCGACCGCCCGCTGCGCTCGCAGGCGTCGAGCGAGGCGGAAGGTCGCCATGCGCAGCTCGGAAGCCGCGGCGCTGAAGTCATGACTCAGGTCGGGAAGGGGGGATTCGTCGACGCGATCATTCATGTCCGTGATGGTTAGGTTAGCTCATTAGCCTTGCTAACGGAATAGTCCTCGTCCGTGCAATCCGGTCCCAGCCCTAGACTCCCCCCATGCCAGAGTTCGACGACGCCTACGGCATCCGCATCGTCTACGACGTGTACGAGGCGGTCGAGCCCCGCGCGGTCGTGCAGCTGCTGCACGGGGTGGGCGAGCACGCCGGCCGCTACACCGCCCTCATCGAGGCCCTCGTCGAAGCGGGCTACACCGTCTACGCCGACGACCACCGCGGCCACGGCCGCACGGGGCTGGGGCAGTGGCGAGGCGATCACGCCAAGCTCGGTCGGCTCGGACCCGGCGGTCTCGGCGCCGCCCGCGACGCGGTGTGGACCCTCTCGCAGCGCATCCGCGAGCAGCACCCCGACCTGCCTCTCGTGCTGCTCGGGCATTCGTGGGGCTCGTTCCTCGCGCAGATGCTGCTGGATCGGCATCCGGATGCCTATGACGCGGTCGTGTTGAGCGGTTCGGCCCTGCGCTGGCCGGGGTCGTTGAACGCGGGCGACCTCAACGCCCCGTGGAAGCACCTCGGCGGCTCCGGGATGCAGTGGCTCTCCAGCGACGAACAGGTGGGGAAGGACTTCGTCGCCGATCCGCTGACCACATCGACGCCGTTGGCGCGGCTGTTCGGCCCCCTCGAGACGCTGAAGCTGCTGGGGCGCCCGCGGCGCGACCTCGGCCGCGACGTGCCGATGCTGCTGATGGTGGGGCGCGACGACACCGTGGGTGGCCCGCGCAGCGTGCATCGCCTCGCCGACGCCTACCGGCAACGGTCGGGCCTGACCGACGTGACGACCCTGGTGTACCCGGGGGCGCGGCACGAGATCTTCGCCGAGCGCGAGCAGGCCGCGGTGCGCGCCGACCTGCTGGCCTGGCTCGACGAGCGGATCGCGTCGCGCGTCTAATTCGTCGTGTCGGTCGCGGCCCCTGTTTGAACATGCTAAATAACAAGAACAATCACAAGTTCACACGTCGTGATCTAAGCGTTACCGTCGCGAATTGACCTCATCGCGTTGACCCGCGAAGCTGAATGCGCCGAAAGCGGGATAAACCGCCTCGATCGGGCCGCATGGTCCCTCATCGCCGAGGAAAGCGCACATCGACGTGACGACTCTAGACACACCAAAACTCACACAAACAAACAAAAGCTCACGTCGGACCAGCCGACCCGAGCGACTCGGCAACGGGATGTTCGCCGTGCTGCTGGTGGTGCCGGGCATGGCGCTCATGGCGGTTGTCGTCGCGTACCCCCTCGTCTCGGCGCTGGTCACCGCGTTCTTCAAACAGAGCCTCGTGCTCCCCGGGCGCGAGTTCGTCGGCTTCCAGAACATCGCCGACGTGCTGCAGGACGACTTCCTCCGCCTGCTCGGGCAGACGCTCGTCTTCACCCTGGGCACGACCATCGCCCCCTTCGTGATCGGCTTCGCCCTCGCACTCGCCCTCAACACGCAGATCCGCGGATCGAAGGTGTTCCGCGGCCTGATGCTCATCCCGTGGCTCGTGCCCGGCGTCGTGGTGTCGTTCCTGTGGATGTGGATCTTCAACGCCAACTACGGCGTGATGAACGCGATCCTCGAGCCGCTCGGCGTCTCGCCCCAGGCCTGGCTCGCGCAGCCCGGAACCGCGATGTTCGCGGTGATCGTCGCGAAGACCTGGCAGTCCTTCCCCTGGATGATGGTCATGCTCCTCGCCGGTCTGCAGACCGTGCCGCGCGAGCTGCACGAGGCCGCCGAGATGGACGGCGCCGGAACGGTCCGCCGCTTCTTCTCGATCACCGTCCCGCAGATCGGCGGGATCATCGGCCTGGTGCTGCTGCTGGAGTTCATCTGGAACTTCCAGCACTTCGACATCATCTACGTGCTCACCGGCGGCGGCCCCGCCGGCTCCACCGAGACCTTCGCGACCTCGGTGTACGAGACCGCCTTCCACGGCTTCGACCTCGGCCGCGCCGGAGCGCTCGGCCTGTTGTGGCTCGTCCTGCTGATGGCGCTCGTCGTCGTCTACGTCCGATTCTCCGAGAGGAGTGAGAAGCGATGACCAGCACCGCCCTCCCCACCGTCGCCCCCAGCCCCGAGGCTCCGCCGGTCGTCGTCGACGCTCCCGCACGCCGCCGCCGGCGCCCGAGCTCGGGCCTGCGCTCCGACCGCCCCGGCGTCCGCGCCGCATCGTGGGCCGCGCTGATCGTGTGCGGCGGGTTCGCCCTGCTGCCGGTCTACTGGCTGCTCGCGACCTCGCTCACGCCTCGGGACCAGGTGTTCTCGTACCCGCCGAAGCTGTTCCCCACCGAGATCACCTTCGACGCCTACATCTCGCTGACGTCCAACCCGCAGCTGTTCACCTACCTGCAGAACAGCGTCATCGTCTCGGTCGTCACGGCCCTGCTCTCGGTGATCGTGTCGGCCTACATGGGCTACTCGTTCTCGAAGTTCCGCTACCGCGGTCGTCGGCAGCTGATGTACTTCGTACTGGCCTCGCAGATGTTCCCGCAGGCCCTGCTGCTGGTCACCCTGTACAGCGTGTTCAGCGCCTACGGCTTGCTCAACACCTACACCGCGCTCGTGCTGTCGTTCACGACCTTCACGCTGCCGCTGTGCGTCTGGATGCTGAAGGGCTTCTTCGACACCATCCCCGACGAGCTCATCGAGGCCGCCCGCGTCGACGGTGCCTCGCGGCTGCGCACCATCCACTCGATCGTGCTGCCGCTGGCCGCCCCCGGGCTCGTCGCGGCCGGACTGTTCGCCTTCGTCCGCGGCTGGAACGACTTCATCTTCGCCCTGACCCTCGCCGGCCCCGACAAGCAGACGCTCCCGCCCGGACTCGTCAACACCTACGTCGGCGAGGCGGCCACCGCCTGGCCCGAACTCATGGCGGCATCCCTCGTGGTGTCGCTCCCGGTGGCCGTCGCGTTCATGCTGCTGCAGCGCTACCTGGTCAGCGGCATGACGGCCGGCGCCGTCAAAGGCTGATCCCCGCTCTTTCTCTCACCGCTCGCCCGTCAAGGAGGACACCCATGTCTGCTTCGTCCCTTCCCAACCCGCTCATCACGCGCCGACGCGCGCTGCAGTTCCTCGGCATCGGCGCCGCGGCGGCAGCTCTCGCCGGTTGCGCCCCCACGGCCACCGGCGGACCCGCCGCGGGGGCCGCCGGCTTGAACGGAGCCGACCCGACCGACTTCTCGTTCGCGTCGTGGTCGCTCACCGAGGAGTCGGCCAAGCCCGCGCTCGAGGCCACCCTGGCGTCGTACGAGAAGACCAAGGGCATCGCCGTCAAGCGCACCGCGTTCCCGTACAACGAGTACATCAACCAGCTCATGCTGCAGGTGACGGGCGGGCAGTTCACCGGCGCCGCGCACGTCGACGTCGCCTGGCTCGGCAGCCTCGCGGCCACCGGCAAGCTGCAGGACGTGTCGTCGCTGGCATCCGGTCGGGGATACACCTCGTCGGCCCTCGAGGCGGCAACGTTCAACGGCGTGCAGTACGCCCTGCCGTGGACGATCGGCGCGATCGGCCTCATCGCCAACTCCGAGACCCTCGGCAAGGCGGGCCTCTCGGCCGACGCGTTCCCGACGACGGTCGACGAGTTCGAGAAGGCCCTCGTCTCGCTGAAGGGGCTCGGCGGGGGACTCATCCCCTACGCCGCGTCGACCAAGGCCGCGCAGCTGAAGGACATCCTCATCTGGATGCAGACCTTCGGCAGCCCGCTCGTCGACGGCGACACCATCACGATCGGCGACGACGCCAGCGTCGAGGCCGTCACCTGGTACAAGGGCCTCTACGACCAGGGCCTCATCGCCGCCGACGTCGACCGCTTCGACGCCCGCAGCCTGTTCGCCCAGGGCCGCGCCGCGATGTACGACGACGCCCCTGTGGGCCGCGGAGCGGTGACCAAGGAGTCGCCGGACGCGAACCTCGCCGCCAAGCTCGCCCCGGTGTCGCGGCCGGTGCTGAAGAAAGGCGACACCCCGCGCGCCCTCGTCTGGGGTGGCGCGATCGCCGTGGTCAACGGCACCGGCGCCGCCACCGCGGGCGACTTCGCCCAGTACGCCACGAGCGACCTCGACGCGATCCTCGCCGACTACGCGATGCGCGGTCTGCCGCCCGCGACGACCGAGGCGCTGTCGTCGTCGGAGGTCGCCTCCGACACCTTCGGCGCACAGTTCAGCGAGCGCATCACCGCCACCGCGAGCGCGAACCCCCTGTGGAAGTTCACCGCGTACTCGCAGATCGAGTCGGCCATCGCCGACCGCGTGCAGGCCGTGCTGATCGGTTCGGCCTCGCCGAAGGACGCCATGAAGCAGGCCGGCGAGAGCGCTCAGAAGCTGGTCGGCTGACGCGCGGCGGCGCTCCCACCCGGGGGTGCCGCCCCGCTCGCCCTGCACGCAAGCCGGACGCCCCCCGCGTCCACGGAAGGACACACGCAGCATGCGTTCCCATACGGCCGAATACGACCTGGTCGTCGTCGGAGGCGGACTCGCCGGAGTCGCCGCGGCCATCGCCGCGGCCCGTCTCGATCGGCGCGTCGCCCTCATCAACAACCGCCCGGTGCTCGGCGGCAACTCCTCGTCGGAGGTGCGCGTCTGGGTGTGCGGGGCGACCGCCCACGGCAACCAGCGCTGGGCCCGCGAGAACGGCATCATCGGTGAGCTCTACCTCGAGAACCAGTACCGCAATCCCGACGGCAATCCCATCCACTGGGACGACGTGGTGCTGGATGCCGTGCGCGCCGAACCGAACATCTCGCTGTTCCTCAACACCGACGTGCGCGATGTCGGGGCATCCGGCCCCGAGGGGGAGCGCCGCATCGAGAGCGTGACCGGGTGGACGATGGGCGCCGAGACCGAGACGACCTTCGTCGCGCCGGTCTTCCTCGACGGAACGGGCGACGGACTCGTGGGCCACCTCGCGGGGGCCCGCGCCCGCCTGGGGAAAGAGGCGCGCGAGGAGTTCGACGAGGACTGGGCGCCCGTCGAGGCCGAGCGCACGTTCCTCGGCTCGACCCTGCTGTTCTACACGAAAGACGTCGGACACCCGGTGCGCTTCGTCGCGCCCGACTCGGCGAAGTCGATCCTCGACACCCCGATCCCGTCGTCGCGCATCATCCGCAGCGGTGACAGCGGCGCCCACTACTGGTGGGTCGAGTGGGGCGGCGAGCTCGACATCGTGCACGACAACGAGCGCATCCGCGACGAGCTGCGCTCGGTGATCCTCGGCATCTGGGACCACATCAAGAACTCGGGCGAGTTCGACGCCGACACCCTCGACCTCGAGTGGATCGGCAACGTGCCCGGCAAGCGCGAGTACCGGCGCCTCGTCGGCGACTACACGCTGCACCAGCGCGACGTGATCGAACAGACGCGCTTCGACGACGGCGTGGCCTTCGGTGGCTGGTCGATCGACCTGCACCCGAAGGAGGGCATGTACGCGACCGGCGCCGGCGCCGTGCAGCGCTTCTCGAACGGCGTCTTCGAGATCCCGTTCCGCTCGCTGTACTCCGCCGACGTCGAGAACCTGCTGATGGCCGGCCGTGACGTGTCGGCCACTCACATCGCCTTCGGCGCGGCGCGGGTCATGGCCACGTGCGCGGCGATGGGCGAGGCGGCCGGCACGGCGGCATCCCTTGCCCTCTCGCACGGCACCACGCCGCGTGGGCTCTACGAGCGGCATCGCGATGAGCTGCGCCAGCTGCTGCTGCGGCAGGACGCCCCGCTCATCGGCGTCGCCGATACCGACCCGTCCGACCTCGCTCTCCGCGCCGCGGTCTCGGCCTCCGGCGTGCGCGCGAACCTCGGGCCCGGCGAGGCGGGTGCGGTCGAGCCCTATCCCCTCGCGTACGACGTGGGCATCGTGCTCCCCGTGCACCCGCGTCTCGACGGCATCGAGCTGCGCGTCGCAGCCGAGGCCGACACCGAGCTCGAGGTCGAGGTGTTCTCGACGGGTCTGCCGCAGAACGTCGTGCCCGAGCACCTCGAGCACCGCGTCACGGTCCCCCTCGCCGCCGGCCCCGCCTCCTGGGTGCACGTCCCGGTGCAGTGGGAGCCCGACGCCCCCGCGAACGCCGTCGTGGTGGTGCGCGCGCGGGAGGGCGTGACGCTGTTCACGACCGACGAGCTGCCTCCCGGCATCCTCACCCTCGTCCACACCTCCGACGCCGACGACCAGAACGTGCAGGTCAGCCTCGACGAACTGCTCGTGCAGTGGCCGACCAAACCGCTGCGCGGCCGGTCGATCGTGTTCCGCTCGGCGAGCGGGTCGCAGGCTCTTGCGGCCGACCGCGCCGTCGGCGGGTACCACCGGCCGTTCGGCGGGCCGAACCTCTGGGCGTCCGAGCCCCTCACGCAGGGCCCGGCCTGGCTCCGCCTCGACTGGACCGATGCGGTGACCTCGCGCGAGATCGTGCTGGTCTTCGACGACGACCCCGACGTCGAGCTCAACACTCTGCACCACCATCGCGACCCCCACCTGGTGATGCCCTCGCTCGTGCGGGCGTACCGCGTCGAGGTGAAGACGGCGGATGCCGCGGACTGGCAGGTGATCGCGCAGGTGGACGACAACCGTCGTCGTCGGCGCGCGCACCCCGTGCCCGCCGGGCTCGGCGGCATCCGTTCCGCCCGTCTCGTCGTGAAGGCGACCAACGGCGCCGCCGAGGCGCGGGTCGTCGCCTTCCGTGTTCAGGAGTGACATGGCGCGCGATACCGTAGCCCCCAGAACAGAACGCCTCGCGGCGCGCGCCGCCCGGTCCTCGACGAGGAGCACCGCCATGCCCGACACCTCCTCCGTCGCGCGTCGGTCGTCGCCGCTCACGCGGCGCGAGCGCACCGGCATCGTCGCGCTCGCCGTGCCGAACCTCGAAGAGCCCTACTTCGCCGAGCTGACGACCCTGCTGGCGCGGGGGGCCGAGGCGCGGGGGCTGTCGATCCTCATCCAGCAGACCGAGGGCGACCATCAGCGCGAGATCGACGTCGCCAACGGCGTCGGGCTCCCGGCCACCGACGGCCTCATCCACATCCCCCGTTCGCTCACGGTCGGCGACCTCACCCGCCGCACCGACCCCGGGCCCCTGGTGCTGCTGGGCGAGCACATCGCGGCGAGTCCGTTCACGCACGTGTCGATCGACAACCGCCGCACCGCCGATTTGGCCACCACCCATCTCGCCGAGGCCGGGTGTCGCCGCGTCGCGTTCCTCGGCCCCCGACTCTCGCGACCCTCGGATGCCGCCGACCAGCGTTTCACCGGCTATCGCGACGCCGTCGCGCGGCTCGGTCTCGCCGACGAACCGGAGCTCATCGTCTCAGTCGACGCCTTCACCTCCGAGGAGGGGGCGGCGGCGTTGCGCCGTCTGCACGCGACGGGGACGCGCTTCGACGGAGTGGTCTGCTCGAACGACTCGGTCGCGTTCGGCGTGCTGGCCGCGCTGCACGAGAGCGGACTCGCCGTTCCCGCCGACGTCGCGGTGATCGGCATCGACAACGTGCACGCGGCGCGGTTCTCGGTGCCTGCGCTGTCGTCGGTCGCCCCCGACGACGAGGGCATCGTCGAGGCGGCCTTCACCGAGCTCGAACGACAGATGTCGGCGCGGCCCGGCGCCGACGTGCCGGTGCGGCACATCGTCGTCGATGCCGCGGTGGTCGCCCGCGCGAGCACGGCGCGGTGAGCATCCGCTCCGCCGCCCGCAGCCCGCACGGCGGCGGGCGGTGCTCAGTCGTCGTCGCCGGCGGCGATCCAGAGCTCGGCGACGTGTGCGCGCAAGGTCTCTTCGGTTTCGGGATCGAGGCCCTCGTCCATCACGACGAGGTCGACCTCGTTGAGGTCGACGATCGTGGTGAGACCGACCGCCCCCCACTTGGTGTGATCGGCGAGCACGACGGCGCGGGCACCCGCGGCCACGAGGGCGCGATTGGTCTCGGCCTCGAGCAGGTTCGAGGTCGTCAGCCCCGCGGTCAGGTCGATGCCGCGCACGCCGAGGAACACGACGTCGCAGTGCAGGTGCTCGAGCGACGCCACGGCCACCGGACCCACGAGGGCGTCCGCCGGGGTGCGCACCCCGCCGGTGAGCACCACCGTCTGGGTGTACGGCTCGTCGGCGCGGTCGGGCCGGGCGAAGACCTCGGCGACCGGCAGCGAGTTGGTCACGATCGTCAGGTCGTCGACGCCGCGCAGTTCGCGGGCCAGCGCCCACGTGCTCGACCCTCCGCCGAGGCCGACCGACATGCCCGGCTCGACGAGCGTGGCGGCGCGACGCGCGATCGCGCGCTTCCCGTCACCGTTGCGACGCGACTGCGCGGCGAGGGTGCGCGGCGAGTCGTCGGCGCGAGCCACTCGTGCCCCGCCGCGCACCTTGTCGACGTAGCCGTCGGAGGCGAGCACGTCGAGGTCGCGGCGGATCGTCATCTCGCTCACGCCCAGGGTCGCGGCCAGATCCGGAACCGCGGCGGCGCCCAGTCGGCGCACCTCGGTCAGCAGGCGGGATCGGCGTTCGGCGGCGAGCACGATCGTTCCTCTCGGTCGGGCCTCCAGTCTTCCACGGCGGGTGCGCGGTGAACGGCGTCATCGCCGACCGCTCGGGCGACGGCGACTACGGCTTCGAACTTCCGGCCCTGCGCGCGGTGCCGCCGGTGCCGCCGCCGCCCGGCTTCGCCGAGCGGTGGGCCGGGTGGTTCGCCGAGGCGATGACCGTCGATCCCGGGCCCCGGGTGGTCTCGATCGAGCAGCGCGACGATCGCGAGGTCACGCTGGTCGAGCACACGGTATCGGGCGGTCTGCGCGTGCGCGGCTGGTTCGCCTCGGCCGTCGGCGGCATTGCGCCCCGGGTCGGCGTCGTCCACGGTCACGGGTACGGCGGGCGCGACGGGCCCGACTTCGATCGCGTGCCCGACGACGCCGCGGTGTTCTTCCCCGTGGCGCGGGGCCAGGGAGTGCTCAACGCCGGTCTCGGCGCCCCCACCCCCGCCGACGGACACGTGCTGCACGGCATCCACTCGATCGAGGACTACGTGCTGGGGCGGTGCGCGGCCGATCTGTGGCACGCCGGATCCGCGCTGCGGGCCCTCGCGGGTGACGTCCCGCTGTACCTCGTCGGCGAGAGCTTCGGCGGGGGAGTGGGCGCCCTCGCCCTGCCGTGGGACGACCGGATCGTCGGCGCCACGCTCGTCGTGCCGAGCTTCGGGCAGTACGACCTGCGCCTGCGCATGCCGTGCGAGGGCAGCGGCGAGCGCGTGCGCGCCCACGTCGCCCGCCACCCCCGCGCCCGCGAGGTGCTGCGCTTCTTCGACGCCTCGACCGCGGCCACCTTCGCGCGCGTTCCGGTGCGCGTCGAAGCCGCCCTGCGCGATCGGCACGTGCCGCCCGCCGGGCAGTTCGCCGTCGCGAACGCGATCGATCAGGCGCCGGATGCCGCGCTCGACCTCGAGGTGCTCGCCTACGGCCATCGCGAATACCCCGACCTCCCCCTCGTCCTCGAGCGCGCGTTCTCTGCGACGCGCGCCCACATCGCCCGGGTGCTCGCGCACCCCTCGACCGCTCTGGAGACCCCGTGGCCCACTTCGACCTTCCGCTGAGTGCGCTGGAGACCTTCCGCCCCGACCGGGACGAACCCGCCGACTTCGACGCCTTCTGGGTCGACACGCTCGCCGAGGCGCGCGGGCTGGCGTGGGAGCCTCGGTTCACCCCCGTCGACCCGGTCGACAGCGGGGTGACCGGTGTCGACGTCGACGACGTGGGATTCGCCGGCTTCGGCGGGCATCCGATCCGCGCGTGGCTGGTGCGCCCGCGCGGGCTCGACGGGCCGTTGCCGTGCGTCGTGCAGTACATCGGCTACAACTCCGGGCGCGGCCTGGCGCATCAGCACACCCTGCTGCCGGCGGCGGGCTTCGCCGTGCTCGTCATGGACACCCGCGGGCAGGGCAGCGGCGCGCTGCCCGGGGCCACCCCCGATCCGGTCGGGTCGGCTCCGCATACGGCGGGACGCCTGACCGACGGCATCGACGACCCCGCCCACGCGTACTACCGACGGGTCTTCTGCGACGCGGTGCTCGCGATCGACGCCGCGCGCGCCCACCCGGCGATCGACGGTGCGCGCGTGAGCGTGTGGGGCGGAAGCCAGGGCGGCGGTATCGCGCTCGCCGCGGCGGCGCTGAGCGAGGGACTGCGGTTCGCCGCGATCGACTTCCCGTTCCTCAGCGGCATCCGCCGTGCCGTCTCGATCACCGACGCCGCGCCCTACAGCGAGCTCGTCACCTACCTGCAGACCCGGCGCGGTGACGAGGAGCAGGTGTTCCGCACGCTGTCGTACCTCGACGGCGTGAACTTCGCCGCCCGCGCCCGGGTCCCGGCGCTGTTCTCGGTGGGGCTGATGGATGCCGTGTGCCCGCCCTCCACGGTGTTCGCGGCCTACAACCACTACGCGGGCGAGAAGGGCATCCGCGTCTACCCGTACAACGGCCACGAGGGCGGCGGTCCCGTGCACCAGCGCGAGGTGCTGCGCGCCCTCGCCGCCCGCGGCTGACTCCCGCCCGAACGGAACGGGGCCGGACGCCCCCCGGCATCCGGCCCCTCGTCATCGCTCCGGCTCGTCGCCCCCGATGACCCGCGCTCAGCGTGTGCTGAACGCCGCGTCGAACGCCGCCCCCGAGGGCTCGTACGACGACAGCTTGCGCACGAAGCCGAGTGCCTCGGGCGCCCCGACCAGGCGGTCCATGCCCGCGTCCTCCCACTCGACCGACAGCGGCCCGTCGTAGCCGATCGCGTTGAGCATGCGGAAGGCGTCCTCCCACGGCACGTCGCCGTGGCCGGTGGAGATGAAGTCCCACCCGCGGCGCGGATCGGCCCACGGCAGGTGCGAGGCCAGCCGGCCGTTGCGGCCGTTGGTGAGGCGCTTCTTCGTGTCCTTGCAGTGCACGTGGATGATGCGGTCGCGGAAGTCCCAGAGGAAGGCAACCGGGTCGATGTCCTGCCACACCATGTGCGAGGGGTCCCAGTTGAGCCCGAACGCCTCGCGATGGCCGATGGCCTCGAGGGCGCGCGTCGCGGTCCAGTAGTCGTAGGCGATCTCCGAGGGGTGCACCTCGTGGGCGAAGCGCACGCCGACCTCGTCGAAGACATCGAGGATCGGGTTCCACCGGTCCGCGAAGTCGCGGTAGCCGGCCTCGACCATCTCTTCGGTGGCGGGCGGGAACATCGCGACGTACTTCCAGATGCTCGAGCCGGTGAACCCGGTCACGATCTTCACGCCGAGCTTCGCCGCGAGCCGCGCGGTGTTCTTCATCTCTTCGGCCGCGCGCTGCCGCACCCCCTCGGGGGCGCCGTCGCCCCACACGCGATCCGACACGATGTCGCGGTGGCGCTGGTCGATCGGATCGTCGCAGACGGCCTGGCCCTTGAGGTGGTTGGCGATGGCGAACACCTTCAGCCCGTGGCGCTCGAGCACCTCGAGCCTGCCCTGCACGTACGCCTCGTCGTCCCAGCGCCACGGGTCGAGGTGGTCGCCCCAGCAGGCGATCTCGAGGCCGTCGTAGCCCCACTCTCCGGCGAGGCGCGCCACCTCCTCGAACGGCAGGTCGGCCCACTGGCCGGTGAACAGCGTGATCGGTCGCGTCATTGCGTTCGTCCTCTCGGTCTCGGTCAGGATGCCGCGTAGGCGCGGTCGTCGGCGGGAACGTCTGCGGGGGCGGGGTCGGCCTCGACACCGGTCCAGACGCCGTCGGCGTCGGAGCTGCGTGTGACGGCGTCGAGCACCTGCTGCACGTGCAGGCCGTCGGCGAACGACGGCCGCGGGTCGTGGGAGGCCGCGACGGCCTCGACGAAGTCCTTCGCCTGGTGCGAGAACCCGTGCTCGTAGCCGATCATGTGACCGGCCGGCCACCACGCGCTCATGTAGGGGTGCTCGGGCTCGGTGACGAGGATGCGTCGGAACCCCTGCTCGGTCGCGGGGGCGGTCGCGTCGTAGAACTGCAGCTCGTTGGGGCTCTCGAGATCGAACGCGAGCGAGCCGAGCGCGCCCGAGATCTCCACGCGCAGGGCGTTCTTGCGCCCCGTGCGGAAACGGGAGGCCTCGAACGAGGCCAGGGCTCCGCCGTCGAAGCGGCCGAGGAACAGAGCGACGTCGTCGACCGTGACGGCGGCGCGCTCGGCACCGGCCGACCCGGAGAGGCCGGAGCGCTCCGCCAGCACGGGGCGTTCCGAGACGATCGTCTCGACGACGCCGGCCACGCGGGTCAGGCGGCGTCCGGTCATGAACTCGGCGATGTCGATCGCGTGGGCGCCGATGTCGCCCAGGGCGCCCGAGCCGGCGCGTTCCTTCTGCAGGCGCCACGTGAGCGGGGCCTCTGCGTCGCTGAGCCAGTCCTGCAGGTACTCGGCCCGCACCTGGCGGATCTCGCCCAGGCGGCCGTCGGCGATGAGGTCGCGGGCGAAGGTGGCCGCGGGAACGCGGCGGTAGGTGAAGCCGACCATCGAGCGCACGCCTGTCGAGCGAGCGGATGCCGCGGCCCCGGCCATGCGCCGCGCCTCGGCGACGGTGTTGGTGAGGGGCTTCTCGCACAGCACGTGTTTTCCGGCTTCGAGGGCGGCGATGGCGATATCGGCGTGCGAGTCGCCGGGGGTGACGATGTCGACGACGTCGATGTCGTCGCGCGCGATCACCTCGCGCCAGTCGATCGAGCTCTCGGCCCAGCCCCAGGTGTCGGCGGCGGATCGGGTGCGCTCGGCGTCGCGGCCGACGAGCACGCTCATGCGGGGAGTGAGGGGGAGGTCGAAGAAGCGGGGTGCGACGCGCCATCCCTGGGAGTGCGCGGCGCCCATGAATCCCGCGCCGATCATGGCGATGCGAAGGTCCTGGGTCACGGTGGGGTCTCTCTCTGCGAAAGGGTGCGGGGCGCCCGCGGTTGCCGCGGGCGCCCCACGGTGGTCAGGACTCGAACGAGAGGTCGATGAAGTCCGCCACGTTGTCCTTGGTGACGACGGGCGCATCGAGCACGATGCGGTTCGGCACGCTCGGGGTGATGAGGTCGCCCGCGGTCTTACCCTGCGCGATGAGGCGGGCCAGCGCGATGCCGTCGGCGGCCTGCGTCGACGGGTAGATGACGGTGGCCTGCAGGGGAGTGTCTCCGGCCTGGATCGCCTCCATGGCGTTGCGGCTGCCCGCGCCGCCGACCATGAAGAACTCGTCGCGACCGGCGGCGGTGATGGCCGCCAGCACGCCGATGCCCTGGTCGTCGTCGTGGTTCCAGATCGCGTCGATCTTGGGGTTGGCCGACAGCAGCTGCGAGGTCACGGACTCGCCGCCCTGCACCGTGAAGTCGGCGGCGACGCGGGGGCCGACCTTCAGGCCGCAGTCGTCGAGGGCGTCGGCGAATCCGGCCGAGCGGTCCTGCGTGAGCGGGAGGGAGTCGATACCGGCGATCTCGGCCACGACGGCGTCGCTCTGGCCGCTGAGCTGACCGCAGATGTAGGTTCCGGCGCTGACGCCCATGCCGTAGTTGTCGCCGAGCACGGTGGAGCGGGCGGCGAAGGGGCTCGAGAACTCGCGGTCGACGTTGATGACGGGGATGCCCGCCTCCATCGCCTTGGTGGCGACCTCGGTGAGGGCCGCGCCGTCGCTGGGCAGCAGCACGATGGCATCCACCTTGTTGTTGATGAAGGTCTCGACCGCGGCGATCTGCGCGTTGACGTCGTTGGTACCCTCCGCGACCTGCAGGTCGACGTCGGGGAAGCTGTCGGCGGCGGCGAGGGCGCCGGAGTTGATGGCACCGAGCCAGCCGTGGTCGGCGGCGGGGCCCGAGAAACCGATCGTGACGGTGTCGCCGGTGGCGGCGTTCTCTTCGGTGGTGGTGCCCTGGTCGACGATGTTCTCGGCGTCGTCGTTCGAGCCGGTGCAGCCGGCGAGCAGGGTGGCCGATGCGAGTACGGCGACGCCGGTGAGAACCAGACGCGAGCGCGACTTCAGCTGTGAGCGCATGTACTTCCTCCTTGAAATGTGATGCGGCAGGCGCCATCGCAGGCCCCCGAATCGAGGAGGTGTCCACGGTGACGCGGCTCACGCTAGCAGAAAGGTTTTGAAAGCAGTCAACTTTTGTTCGCTAAATGGCAGAAGCAGAAAGACGGGCCGCGTCGGGTGTTTTCTCGTTGCGTATTGCGGCCTTCGCGCCGTGATAACGATCCTCGCCAGGCGATGACGGGCGTGTTATGGTCGCCGCGTGATCAAAGTTGACCATGAACCGCCATTACTCGCCGTGCGAGGCGTGACGAAGTCCTTCTCCGGGGTCCAGGCGCTCCGCGGCGTCGACCTCGAGGTGCGCGCGGGCGAGGTGCACTGCGTGCTCGGCCAGAACGGTGCGGGCAAGTCGACGCTCATCAAGACGCTCGCCGGCGTGCACCGCCCCGACGGGGGTGAGATCAGCTGGCAGGGCGAGGGCGTCGAGATCGCCGACCCGCAGGCGGCCATCGACCTCGGTATCGCCACGATGTACCAGGAGCTCGACGTCGTCGACGGCCTGACCATCGCCGAGAACATCTTCCTGGGCCACGAGATCGCGCGCGGAGGGTTCACCAAGCGCTCCGCGGCGGCCAAGCAGACCACCGAGCTGCTGCGCCGGCTCGGGCATTCGAGCCTCTCGCCGCACACCGAGGTCGGCTCGCTGAGCGCCGCCAACAAGCAGATCGTCAGCATGGCGCGCGCGCTGTCGCACGACATCAAGCTGATCATCATGGACGAGCCCTCGGCCGTCCTCGACAGCGAAGAGGTCAAGAACCTCTTCGCCGTCGTGCGCGAACTCACCGCGGAGGGCATCGCGGTGGTCTACATCACGCACCGCCTCGAAGAGATCCGCGCGATCGGCGATCGCATCACGGTGCTCAAAGACGGGCGCACCACCGCGGTGGGGCTGCCCGCCGCCGACACCCCGACCTCCGAGCTCATCCGTCTGATGACCGGCCGCGAGATCACCAACGTCTTCCCCGAGCGCGTCCCGGTCGCCGTCGATGCGCCCGTCGTGCTCGAGGTGAGCGACCTCGCCCTCGCCGGGGTCTTCTCCGACGTGTCGTTCTCGGTGCGCGCGGGAGAGGTCGTGGGGCTCGCGGGCCTGGTCGGCTCGGGACGGTCCGAGATCCTCGAGACGGTCTACGGCGCGCGGCGCTCGAGTGGCGGCAGCGTGAGCGTCCGCGGCCGGACCCTCACGCGCGGGTCGGTGTTCGACGCCGTGAAGGCGGGCGTCGGTCTCTCGCCCGAGGAGCGCAAGAGCCAGGGTCTGGTGCTCGACGAGCCGATCTTCGTCAACGCGACCCTCGCGACCATGACGCGCTTCGCGAAGGGCGGGTTCCTCGACGACCGATCGGCACGGCGCGCCGCGCGCGAGCAGCTCGAGACGCTCGAACTGCGCCCGGCCGACCCCGACCGCCCCGCGCGCACGCTCTCCGGCGGCAACCAGCAGAAGATCCTGCTCGCGCGCTGGCTCATCCACGGCACGAACGTGCTGCTGCTCGACGAGCCGACCCGCGGGGTCGACGTCGGCGCCCGCGCCGAGATCTACGCTCTCATCCGCGACCTCGCCGCCGCCGGCAATGCCGTCGTCGTGGTCTCGAGCGAGATCGAAGAGGTGCTCGGACTGGCCGACGTCGTGCTCGTCGTGGCCGACGGCCGGATCCTCCGCACGCTCCCCTCCCACCAGATCGATGAGCACGGTGTGCTCGACCTCGTCATGAAAGGATCCGCCGCGTGAGCGAGCCGACCACCCCGACCCGTGCGCGCACGGTTCCCGCCGAGGCCGGCCAGGCGCCGTCCTCCTCGTCCGCGGGCTCTCCCGTGCGGGCGTTCTTCTCCGGCTCCGCCGGCCGCAACATCGGTCTCGTCGTCGCCCTGGTGGTGATGCTCATCGTCGGCGCCATCACGGCTCCCGGAACCTTCCTCACGGTCGACAACGTCTTCGTGATCCTCCGCCAGGCCTCCATCACCGGGGTCGTCGCGATCGCCATGACGCTGGTGATCATCGCCGGCGGGATCGACCTCTCGGTCGGGTCGGTCGTGGGCCTGGCATCCGTCGTCGGCACCCTCGCCGTCGTGCAGGACCTGGCCGACTCGATGCACTGGATCGTGTTCGTGATCTTCGCGCTCGCGGTGGGGGCGGCCGCCGGCCTCATCAACGGCATCGTCATCGCCTACGGCAACGTCGTCGCCTTCATGGCGACCCTCGCCATGCTCGTCGGGGCCCGCGGTCTCGCCGAGATCCTCGCCGAGCGCCGCACCCTCGTGGTCGAGGACCGCAGCTTCATCACCTTCATGAACGCCGACATCCTCGGCGTCAACATGCTGATCTGGATCTTCGCGATCGTCGCGGTGCTCGGGTGGGTGCTGCTGAACCGCACCACCTTCGGCCGTCGCACGGTCGCGATCGGCGGCAACCGCGAGGCCGCGCGCCTGGCCGGTATCAACGTCAAGCGCCACGTCATGTGGCTCTACGTGCTCGCGGGGCTGGCCTCCGGCATCGCCGGGGTGATGTTCCTGGGCCGTACGACCGCCGGGAGCTCCACGAACGGCCAGCTGCTCGAGCTCGACGTCATCGCCGCGGTGGTCGTGGGCGGCACCCTGCTCGTCGGCGGACGCGGCACCATCACCGGCACCGTGTTCGGCGTGCTGATCTTCGCCACCCTCACCAACGTCTTCATCCAGAACAACCTGTCGTCGTCGGTGCAGGCCGTGGCCAAGGGCGTCATCATCGTCGTCGCGGTGCTGCTGCAGCAGCGCTTCTCGAGGCCGCCCGGGCGCGGCTGACGAACGTCGACCGGCGGCGGCTGCGTAATGTGCGCAGCCGCCGTCGGCCTATGGATGGAACGCATGTCTGGTGATGGTGTACTGAGGGCGTGAGAAGGATGACCACAGATGCGGTGCAGACGGGCAACGGCGTGAGCCAGCTGTTCCAGCTGCTGCGAGACGGGGTTCCGCGCACGCGCGCGGAGCTGGCGAAGTCGACAGGTCTCGCCCGCTCGACCGTCGCGGTGCGCGTCGACGAGCTCATGCGCATGGGCCTCATCACCCCCGTGGCCGAAGCGGCCTCCACCGGGGGGCGCCCGCCGTCGCAGTTCGCGATCAATCCCGCCGCGAAGGTGGTCGTGGCCGCCGACGTCGGCGCCTCGCACGCCACCGTCGCCATCTCCGACCTCGCGGGAACGGTGCTGGCCGAGAAGACGACCGACCTCGACGTCGCTCTCGGTCCGGTTCCCGTGCTGACCTGGTTGGTCGAGGGGGCGCTGCAGCTGCTCGCCGACTCCGGGCGCACCTCCGCCGACGTCGCCGCGATGGGCATCGGCGTCCCCGGCCCCGTCGAGCACTCCACCGGGCAGCCGGTGAACCCGCCGATCATGCCGGGGTGGGACCGCTTCGACATCCCCGCGTGGGTCTACCAGCACCTGCCGGTTCCCGTGCTCGTCGACAACGACGTCAACATCTCGGCGCTGGGCGAACGCGCGACGGCATGGCCCGCGGTCGAGCACCTCTTGTTCGTCAAGGTCGCCACAGGCATCGGCACCGGCATCATCTCCGACTCCCGTCTCCTGCGCGGGGCGCAGGGCATCGCCGGCGACATCGGTCACGTGCAGGTCGCCCGCGGCGCCGACATCCCCTGCCAGTGCGGCAATCGCGGATGCCTCGAGGCCTTGGCATCCGGCCCCGCCATCGCCCGCGCGCTGCGCGCTCAGGGCATCGAGGCGCACACCGGCTCCGACGTCGTCGACCTCGTCAAGCGCGGCAACGTCGACGCGATCCAGGCCGTGCGCCAGGCGGGCCGCGACATCGGCGAGGTGCTCACGACCTGCGTCAGCGTGATGAACCCCTCGGTGATCGCGGTGGGCGGCTCGATGGCCCGGGTGGGCGAGCACCTCATCGCGGGCGTGCGCGAGGTTGTCTACACGCGCTCGACGCCGTTGGCCACCGAGTACCTCTCGATCGTGCAGTCGGTCGCCGCCCAGCAGGCCGCCGTGATCGGGGCGAGCATGCTCGCGATCGAGCACGCCCTGTCTCCCGAGTCGCTGACCGCCGCCTTCCTCTCGGCCTGAGCCGACGCCTCGCTCCTCGCGAGGACGTTTCCGGATGCCGTTCGGCCGGCGTCCCGCCGACGGCGCGGTGTTCTGGCGCCCGCGGACTCGTCAGCGGGCGGCGGTCTCGACGGAGGTCGGGATCCCGCCGGTCGTCCCCGAGCGCTCCGCCGCGCGCGCGACCGCGACCAGCGCCGCCAGCACCCGGCGCACTGCCGCGTAGGCGAGCGCGTCGGGGCGGGTCAGGGCGTCGACGTGGCGCACGAGGTCGAGGTCGACCAGCGGCCGCAGCACGAGGCCGTCGACGGCGAGGGGGGTCGAGGTGGTGCGCGGCATGATGGCGATCGCGGCGCCCGCGCGCACGACCTCGGCCGTCACCGAGAACTCGTTGATGCGGTGGGCGATGCGCAGCGGCCGCCCCACGTGGGCGGCGAGGTGGTCGAGCACTCCGGCCAGGGGGAAGCCCTCGTGCACCGACACCCAGGCCTCGTCGGCCACATCGGCCGCGTGCAGCACGCGGCGCGCGGCGAGGGGATGCGTGGCCGGGAGCGCGACGTCGAGCGGTTCGGTCAGCAGCGGGGTCGTCACCACGCGATCGGCCGGCCAGGGCTCGTCGTGCGCGAGGCGGTGCGCGAGCACGATGTCGTGGTCGGCGGTCAGACCGGGAAAGTCGCGGTGCGCCACGTCGGCGTCGGCGAGGTGCAGGGGCGGTGTCCCGGCGAGCTCTCGGAGCAGCGGGCCGAACAGCGCGAGCCCCGCGCTGTGGAACGCCGACACGCGCACGGGGCGGTCGGCGCTCTCGACGAAGGCGCCCACCGCCTCGCGGGCCTCGGTCAGCGCTTCGTCGACGCGGGTGCCGGCGGCCGCGAGCGCCTCACCGGCCGAGGTCAGAGCGAGCACGCGACCGCTGCGGGTGGTCAGCGGCACGTTCACGCGCGCCTGCAGCGCGGCGAGCTGCTGCGACACGGCCGACGGCGATACGTGCAGGGCGGCGGCGACGGCGGCCACGCTCCCACGGTCGCGGAGCTCGCGCAGCAGGCGCAGGTGGACGACATCCATAAGTCCGAACTTACGACACAATGAAGAAGCTTGGCGTTGTTCTTCCGGGTGGCCTCCCGCACGCTGGAGGCGTGACCCGCCGAACACCCGAACTCCTCGTCGACATCCTGCTGATCGCGGTCGCCGCGGTGTGGGGCGCGAGCTTCCTCGCCGCCAAAGACCTCGCCGCCGAGACCGGGGTCGCCGCGGCGGTGTCGCTGCGCTTCCTCGTCGCCGCGCTCGCCCTCGGCGTCATCTGCCTCGTGAGGAGAGAACGGATGCCGCGCGGTCGCGGCCTCGCGATCGCCGCCCTCCTGGGCTGCTCGCAGGCGGCGGTCATCGGGCTCGAGACCGCCGGCGTGCACCTCACCTCGGCGACGAACGCGGGCCTTCTCATCAGCCTCGCGCTCGTGTTCACCCCCGTGCTCGAGAGCGTCGCGGCACAGGCCTGGCTGCCGCGGTCGTACTTCGTCGCCGCCGTCGCCGCGATCGTCGGCGTCGCCCTGCTGGTGTCGGGCGGAGGGCTGCGCACCCCTTCGATCGGCGACGCGCTCGTGATCGCCGCCGCGGTCGTCCGCGCCGTGCACGTCACCGCGAGCGCGCGTCTCATCCGCGGACGCCACGACAGCACCCTCGCGGTCGTCTTCGTGCAGATGCTCGTGTGCGCCGCGACCTCGTCGGCCGTGGCCGGCGCGCAGCTGCCGCGCGCGGTCGCCGGCCTCACGGCATCCGGATGGCTCGACGTCGTCTTCCTCGGCGTGATGTGCTCGGTCTTCGCCTTCGTGGTGCAGCTGTGGGCGGTGCGGCGCACCTCGGCGACCCGCGCGAGCATCCTCATGGGCACCGAGCCGGTGTGGGCGCTCGCCGTGGGCGTCGCGATCGGCGGCGAGGCCGTGGGCCTGCCCGGCTACCTCGGGGCCGCGCTCATCATCGCCGCGTCGTACGCCGGCCAGGCGATCGAGCGCCGCCATCGCCGCTCCGTCGCCGCGGCCGCCTCCCGCCCCACCCCGCCCGCCGGTTCCGCCGCGCCCGCCGCCCCGCGGGCGGCCTCGACCCCCGAGACTGCATCTTGCTGACATCCCCGCGTCAACCTGACACGGACTCGTCAGCGAGATGCAGTCTCGCGCTCGCCGGCGGTGCCTCGGCGGCGCCCCGGCCCGGCCCGCTCCGGCCCCCGCGCGGCGACCGCCGCCGTGGTCGGGCCCCCGCCGCCGTAGGCTGGAGGCATGCACGGCGAGTACAAGGTCCCCGGCGGAAAACTGGTCGTCGTCGACCTCGAAGAGCGCGAGGGCCGCATCCACGGCTTCCACCTGGCGGGTGACTTCTTCCTCGAGCCCGACGATGCCCTCGACGACATCGATGCGGCCGTCAACGGCATGCCGGTCGAGTCCGACGTCCCCACGCTCGCCGCGGCGATCCGCGCGGCGCTGCCCGAGGGGGCGCAGCTGCTCGGATTCACCCCCGAGTCGGTCGCCACCGCGATCCGCCGCGCCCTCGTCACGGCCCCCGGCTGGGGCGACTTCGAGTGGGAGGTCGTGCACGACGGCCCCGTCTCGCCCCGCATGAACCTCGCGCTCGATGAGGTGCTCACCGCGCGCGTGGGTGCGGGGCTGCGCAAGCCGACGCTGCGCCTGTGGGAGTGGAACGAGAACGCCGTCGTCATCGGATCGTTCCAGTCGCTGCGCAACGAGGTCGACCCCGAAGGCGCCGCGAAGCACGGCTTCGACGTGGTGCGCCGCATCTCGGGCGGGGGCGCCATGCTCATGGCCGCCAACTCGATCGTGACGTACTCGCTGTACGTTCCCGCGTCGCTGGTGGCGGGCATGACCTTCGCCGATTCGTACGCCTTCCTCGACGACTGGGTGCTGCAGGCCCTGCGCTCGCTCGGCATCGACGCGGTCTACCAGCCGCTGAACGACATCGCCGGTCCTCACGGCAAGATCGGCGGCGCAGCGCAAAAGCGCCTCGCCAACGGCGGAGTGCTGCATCACGCGACCTTGAGCTACGACATGGACGGCCAGGTGCTCACCGAAGTGCTGCGCATCGGCCGCGAGAAGCTCAGCGACAAGGGCACCGTGTCGGCCGCCAAGCGCGTCGACCCCCTGCGCAGCCAGACCGGTCTGCCGCGCGACGAGGTCATCGACCGCTTCATCCAGACCTTCACCACGCTCTACGGCGCGACCGAGGGTCACATCTCCGACGAGGAGTACGCCGAGGCCGAAGCCCTGGTCGCCTCCAAGTTCTCGACCGAGCAGTGGCTGCAGCGCGTCCCGTGAGCGTCGACGCCCTGCCCGACGCCCCCGCCCCCGGCAGCGTCGCGATCCACCACGCCGACAACCTTGCGGTGACCCCGGGCCTGGCCGACGGCAGCTTCGCCCTCGTCTACCTCGACCCGCCGTTCAACACCGGCCGCACGCGCTCCAAGGCGGTCGAGTCGGCGACGCGCAAGCTCTCGGCCGAAGAGGCTCCGGATGCCGAGGAGCCCGACGCCGCGCCCGAGACCGCGGCATCCGTCCACGATCCCAACATGCTCGACTTTCCCGAAGAGGAGCCGCCCCCGCCGCCGGTGGTGCAGCGCGGCTTCCACGGCCGGGAGTACGCGCGCCTGCGCGGCGACCTGCGCACCTACGACGACCGGTTCGACGACTACTGGGGCTTCCTCGAGCCGCGGCTCGTCGAGGCCTGGCGCCTGCTCGCCGACGACGGCACGCTCTACCTGCACCTCGACTACCGCGAGGTGCACTACGCCAAGGTCATGTGCGATGCGCTGTTCGGTCGCGACCACTTCTTGAACGAGCTGATCTGGGCCTACGACTACGGCGCCAAGACCAAGCGCCGCTGGCCCACCAAGCACGAGACGATCCTCGTCTACGTCAAGAACCCGTCGGCGTACTTCTTCGACTCCGACGCCGTCGACCGCGAGCCGTACATGGCCCCGGGTCTCGTGACGGCCGAGAAGGCCGCGCGCGGCAAGATGCCCACCGACGTCTGGTGGCACACGATCGTGCCGACCACGGGTCGCGAGAAGACCGGCTACCCGACGCAGAAGCCCGAGGGGGTGCTGCGCCGCATGGTGCAGGCCTCGTCGCGCCCCGGCGACAGGGTGCTCGACATGTTCGCCGGCAGCGGCACGCTGGGTGCGGTGGCCGCGCCCCTCGGGCGCGACAGCGTGCTGATCGACGACAACGCCGACGCGGTCGCCGTGATGCGCAAGCGTCTCGCGGCCTTCGGCGACTGACCCCTCAGGCCCGCGAGCCCACGAGCGCGTCGACGAGTCCTTCGATCTCTTCCTCGCCCACGGCGTAGGGCAGCACGGGGTGGCCGCTCGTGGCGATGAGTACGGCGACGGGGCGCTGCGAGCCGATGTCGAGCGCCTGCGCGAGTGCGCCGCCGAGGTCGAGCGCGGCGCCCGTGCGGGGGCCGTCGGCCTGGCGGGCGGGGGCGTTCCAGTCGAGCCCCGGCCCCACCGCGTAGACGATGCGGGCGTCCATGAAGCCGGCCAGCGCGTCGTGGTGCCGGTCGAGCACGGCGGCCGCGCGCTCGCACTTGCCGCAGAGCGGCTGCGTGAACAGCAGCAGTTGCGCGCGCCCGCGCACGGCCTCGGTCACGACGTCGATCACGAGCCCGTCCGCGCGCAGCAACGGCGGACGGTGGTTCAGGATGTCGGGTGAGGGCAGGCCCCCGCGTCGGCCGGCGCGGGCAGCCACGAACCCCGCGACCACGAGTGCCACGCTCGCGCCGAGGGTCAGCGCGCTCGCCACCGGGGCGACGACGAGAAGCGTGACAGCGGAGGGCACGCCCGCCGCGGAGGCGGCGGAGGCGGCACCCGCCATCACCAGCGCGCCCAGCGTGAAGACGCCGTTGCGGCGCACGAGGGCCGCCGACACGGGCGTATCGGCCCACCTGCCGAAGCATCCGCAGTCCTCGGCCGACCCGCGCTCGACCGCACGCGTGACCACGACCGTGAACGCCGCGAGCAGCACCACCACGGCGCCGGCCGCGGCGACCCGCACGAACCCGTCGCCGATCGCCAGCGCGACGCCGAGCACGATCTCGACCACGGAGACCGCGGCGACGCTCGCGAGCGCGGCCCTCTGGGGCAGGCGCAGTGCCGAGAGCGTCCGCGGGGCGTCGTCGAGGGCGACGAGCTTGGCGATGCCGCTGGTCACGAGTGCGGGAGCGGCGATGCAGACGAGGGCGAGGATGACGGGGGCGAGGGCGGACGTGGACGGCGTCATGATCCCCAGGATGTCGCCGCGCGGGAGGCCCACCGGTCGTGGCGCCCCTCGGTTCACCCGGCGGGGTCGCTCACCTCGCCCGCCCCGCCCGGATTCGGCCTCCGACCGGCCCCGCGATCGTCGCTCGGGCCTAGGGTGAGGCCATGGACTTCGGCATCTTCGTTCCGCAGGACTGGCGCTTCGACCTCGTGGGGATCGACCCCGCAGAGCACTGGCGGGTGATGAATTCCCTCGCCCAGAGCGCCGACGACGGCCCCTGGACCTCGCTGTGGGTCTACGACCACTTCCACACCACCCCCGTGCCCAGCAGCGAGGCCACGCACGAGGCGTGGACGCTCATGGCCGCCTTCGCCGCCGCGACCGACCGCGTGCGCCTCGGCCAGATGTGCACGTGCATGGGCTACCGCAACCCCGCCTACCTCGCGAAGGTCGCGGCGACGGTCGATGCGATCTCGGGCGGTCGCGCCGAGATGGGCATCGGCGGCGGCTGGTACGAGCACGAGTGGAAGGCCTACGGCTACGGCTTCCCGCCCATCGCCGAGCGCCTCGGGCGCCTCCGCGAGGGCGTCGAGATCATGCACCAGGCGTGGACCACCGGCGAGGCCACCCTGTCGGGGAAGTTCTACGAGGTCGACGGCGCGATCGTGCAGCCGAAGCCCCTGCAGCCCGGCGGCATCCCGCTGTGGATCGCCGGCGGCGGTGAGAAGGTCACGCTCAAGATCGCGGCCAAGTACGCCTCGTACACCAACTTCGGCGGCTCGCTCGAGGAGTTCGACCACAAGTCCGAGGTGCTGCGCGGGCACTGCGAGACCCTCGGCCGCGACGCGTCCGAGATCACCCGCTCGACGAACTTCAACACGATCGTCGCCGCGACCGAGGCCGAGGCCTCCGATCGCCTGGCCGCCGTCGTCGCGCGCCTGCGTCCGCACGTGGGCGACGAGCGGGCGGATGCCATCGAGGCCGACTACCGCTCCTCCGACGCGTTCGGCACGCCCGAGCAGATCGTCGAACGCCTGCGCGAGCGGGCCGACCACGGCCTCGGCTACGCGATCCACTACTTCCCCGAGGCCGCGTACGACACCTCGGGCATCTCGCTGTTCGAGCGCGAGGTCATCCCGCAGCTCTGATCGTCGTCCCCTCGCGCGTGAGGGGTCGCTTCCTGTCGCCGCGCAGACGCCTGAGCGACAAGAAGTGACCCCTCACGCCGGAGATCGCGGGTTCGACCAGCGGTGCGACGTCGGCGTACGCGTCGGTCTCGACGGCGGGGGCGGATGCCGCGGCGCCGAACACCCGCGCGCGCCGGGTCGTGGCATCCCACGCCGGCCACCCCGGATCGCCGTCGCGCGCGAACGCGACCGCCGCGGCGTGCATTTCGGCGGCCAGAGCCGCCGGGGGAATCTCGCCCGCGATGCGATCGACTCCCTCTGCGCCCAGGCGGTCGAACCAGAACGGCACGTCGAGGCAGTGCCCGGCAATCCCCAGCGACGGCGACCGCCACGCGAAGCGGTAGAGCCAGGTGGCGGCTCCCGCGCGGGCCCGCGCCGCACGCAGCACCGTCGCCCGGATCACGCGATCGCTCGCGTACCCGCCGAGCACGGCCGCGGCGCCCCGGCGTTTCGTGCGCTCGAGGTAGGCGCGGCGGCGCGAGCGCCCGAGCCCCAGCACCGCCAATACGAACGGAACCGGCACCAGGCGCAGCACCGCCCGGAACCGGGCGGTCAGCCCGGTGAACTCGTCGTCCGTCGACCCGATCACCAGCGGGATCTCAGCCGAGGCGCCCTCGGCCAGAGCGTCGAGAGGGGCCGCCGGCAGCAGTTCGCCGTCGACGACCGGCCCTAGGGGCAGCCCGTCGTCGAGCAGCGCGGTGAGCCCGGTCAGACGCGCCCCGCGCTCGGGCTTCTGCGCCGCGCGCTGCAGGGCGAGGAGGCGCTCCTCGGGCACCCCGGCGAACCCGTCGCGGTCGGCCGGGACCCCGGCCAGCCGCGCCACCCGGTCGGCGAAGCGGCGCGCTGTCGATCCCGCGACGGCGCCCACGGCGGGCGAGATCGCCATCGCGGCGTGGAAGAGTCCGGATGCCGCGGGGCTGGCCATCAGCGCGAGCACCGACCCGCCGCCCGCGGACTGGCCCGCGATCGTCACGCGGGCAGGGTCGCCGCCGAACGCGCGGATCTCGTCGCGCACCCACTCGAGCGCGGCGATCTGATCGCGCAGACCCCGGTTCGCGGGTGCGCCCTCGATGGCGCCGAACCCGTCGAAGCCCAGGCGGTACGAGAGCACGACCGTCACGACGCCGTCGCGCGCGAACGCGTCGCCGTCGTACCAGCGGCTGGCAGGCGACCCCGACACGAAGCCGCCGCCGTGGATCCACACGAGCACCGGCAGCGCGGCATCCGGAACCGCATCGGCGGGAGCGAAGACGTTGACGTTCAACGTGGCCTCGCCCGGCACGCTCGGCTCGGGGATCAGCGTGATGCCGGCGTCGCCGCGTTGCGTTGTGGCGCCGTAGGTCGTGGCCTCGCGCACCCCGTCCCAGGCCTCGACGGGCTCGGGGGCGGCGAAGCGCAGCGCACCCACGGGGGCCTTCGCGAACGGGATGCCGAGGAACACGGCCGTCCCACCCCGACGGAACCCCCGGACCTCACCCTTCGACGTGTGCGCGAGCGGAGCGGCATCCATGCCCCTCATCCTGCCCCGCATCCCGCGTGAGGGGTCGAGAAGCGTCGCTTCCGCACTCCCCGAAGCGACAGAAGACGACCCCTCACGCCGAAGCGCGCGCGCCGTCCCACCAGCGCAGCACGCGCAGCGCGAAGAGGGTCAACCATCGCGAGGGCTCACCCGCGGGCACGTCGACCGGGAACCACACGGCGCCGTCCATCGGATACGCCTGGTGCCACGTGCCGTCGGGGTCGCGCGAGGCGCGGAGGCGATCGACGGCCTCGGACAACCGCGGATCGGGTGCCTCGCCGTCGTGCAGAGCGGCGGCGCGGAAGTGGTCGAGGGCGCGCAGCGCGCTGTACCGGTGGCGGAACGGGTAGCCGAGGTGGTGCGCCCACACGTGACGCTCGCCGGTTGACAGCCGGTAGAGCAGGCGTCGCTCGAGCAGGTACTCCTCACCGGCCTTGCGGGCGGCGTGCAGTTCGGCTGTGCCGCCGCTGCGCCACTCGTCATCGAGGATCCCGATCACCGCGTTGAGCGTCGAGTGGAACGACGACCTCGTCGAGCCCTCCACCCACTCGCAGTTCCAGCCGCCGTCCGGCAGGCGGTGCGTGACGAACCAGTCCCGGATGCCGCTGACGTCCGCCCCGAGCCATGCTCCGCTCGCGAGGGTGAAGGCGTTGATGCACGCGTCGACCTCACCGTCCCAGAAGGGGAGGTCGTCGTACTCCCAGCGGGCGTTGCGCTTCAGGAGCCCGGCCGTGTCGGGGCGGAGGGCATCGGCATCCACCCCCCATTCCCGAAGACTCATGAGCGACCACGACGTCGCGGTCCAGGGCTGCGGCTCATCTTCCGAGAAGTCGGCGGGGAAGTGCGCGCCGCCCGCCCAGAGTCCGTCTTCGCCCTGCGCGGCGAGCAGCTGCGCCCCGAAACCCTCGTGGGCGACACGGGCGCGGGCGGCCTGCCAAGTCGCCTCGGGTTCATCGAGAAGGTCGCGCTCGACCTTCCACCGCAGGCTCGGGTCGCTGTCGCGCAACCAGGCCAGTACCTCGTCGTCGCCCATGCGGGCAGGGTACGCCCGGGCCCCCGCAGGCGGTACACAACCCAGGAGATTCGCGTCGGTTCCGGGCCCGGGGGAGGCGGATGGGCCGGTGTGCGGCCGAATCTCCGGAGTTGTGTACGCGGCGACCGGGCGGCCGGTCCGGGTTTCGCGTGGGCCCGCCGTCAGGACGCGTCGGCGGCAGACGCGCCACGGCCGGTACACAACTCAGGAGATTCGCGTCGGTTCCGGGCCCAGGAGAGGCCGATGGCCCGGTTTTCGGCCGAATCTCCGGAGTTGTGTACGCGGTGACCGGGCAGCCCCGCCGGCCGGTCACGCGTCGCGGCGGGCGCCCTCCGAGGGGGTCACGGTGAAGACGTTCGGGGCGCGGTATCCGGAGGCCGAGAACGCGGCGTGCACCGCGTCGGTCGCCGCCTCGATGAGCCCGACCGGTATGAGGGCGATGGCCGCCCCGCCGAAGCCGCCGCCGGTCATGCGGGCACCGAGCGCACCGTTCACCAGCGCCGTGTCGACGGCGAGGTCGAGCTCGGGCACCGAGATCTCGAAGTCGTCGCGCATCGAGACGTGCGAGGCGACCAGCAGGTCGCCGATCGCGGAGGGACCGTCGGCGTCGAGGGCGGCCACGGTGTCGAGCACGCGCTGGTTCTCGGTGATCACGTGGCGGACGCGGCGGAAGGTGACGTCGTCGAGCAGCTCCTGAGCGCGCGGCAGGTCGTCGACGGTGAGATCGCGCAGCGAGGCCACGCCGAACGCGGCCGCTCCCCGCTCGCAGGCCTCGCGACGCTCGCGGTACCCGCCGGTCGAGTGCGCGTGCTCGACGAGGGTGTCGACGACGAGGATCGACAGACCGGCGTCGGCGAAGCCGAGCGGCACGGGGCGCGTGTCGAGCGTGCGGCAGTCGAGGAAGGTCGCGGCGTCGGCGACGCCGAGCATCGAGGCCATCTGGTCCATGATCCCGGTGGGCGCGCCCACGGCGTCGTTCTCGGCGACGCGGCCGACGCGGGCGAGGGCGACCTTGTCGAGACCCGTTGCCCAGACGTCGTTCAGGGCGGATGCCACGGCTCCCTCGATCGCCGCCGACGACGACAGTCCGGCTCCCACCGGAACCTCCGAGGCCAGGGCGATGTCGACGCCGCGGGTCACGGCATCCGGAACCTCACGACGCAACGCCCACGCCACACCGAGCGGATACCCGGCCCAGTCGAGGCCGCCGGCGGCGATGCGGTCGTCGAGCTCGGCGAGCGAGACCTCGACGGGCGCGTCGGCGAACGTCGAGCTCACGCGGATCACGTCGTCGTCGCGCAGGGCCACGGCGGCGGCGGTGCGCTGGGCGATCGCGAAGGGGAAGACGAAGCCCTCGTTGTAGTCGGTGTGCTCGCCGATGAGGTTGGCGCGGCCGGGGGCCGACCACACTCCCGCGACGGGCGCGTCGGTCAGGGTGGCGAGAAGGGCGCGGGCGTCGTCGACGGCGGTCATGCCGTCACCTCCGGAACGGTGTCGAGGGCGGCGCGCAGGCGCTCGGCCTGCGACTCGGGGGTCACGTCGCCGATCCAGGCGCCCATGGCGGACTCGGATCCGGCGAGGTACTTCAGCTTGTCCGCGGCGCGGCGCGGCGAGGTGATCTGCAGGTTGAGGCGGATCGCGTCACGCGCGCGGTCGACCGGGGCCTGGTGCCACGCGGCGATGTAGGGCGTGGGGGTGTCGTACAGCGCGTCGATGCCGCGCAGCAGTCGCAGGTAGAACGGCGCGAGTTCGTCGCGCTCGACGTCGGTCGTCTCGGACAGATCGGCGACGTGGCGGTGCGGCAGCACGTGCACCTCGACGGGCCAGCGGGCGGCGAACGGCACGAACGCCGTCCAGTGCTCGCCTCGCAGCACGACGCGCTCGCCGGCCTGCTCGAACTCGAGGATGCGGGCGAACAGATCGTCGGAGGTGCGCGAGATCGTGTCGAGCAGGCGCTGCGTGCGCGGCGTGACGTAGGGGTAGGCGTAGATCTGGCCGTGCGGGTGGGGGAGGGTGACGCCGATGTCCTTGCCGCGGTTCTCGAAGGGGAACACCTGACGGATGCCGGGGAGCTGCGACAGCGCGGCGGTGCGGTCGGCCCACGCCTCGATGACGGTGCGGGCGCGCGTGCGCGACAGCGAACCGAACGACCCCTCGTGCTCGGGGCTGAAGCAGACGACCTCGCAGCGACCGACCGAGGTGCGGGTGCGGCCGAGGCCGAGGTGCTCGAGGTCGTCTGCGCCGCGCGGGGGATCGACGGCTGCCGGGGCGTCGCCGACCGCGGCGTCGAGAGCGGGGCCGAACGAGGGCGACTTGTTCTCGAAGACCGCGACGTCGTAGAGCGAGGGGATCTCCGACGGGTTGGTCGGTGTCTGCGGCGAGAGCGGGTCGAGGTGCGCCGGGGGGAGGAACGCCCGGTTCTGACGATTGGATGCCACGGTGATCCAGTCACCGGTCAGCACGTCTTGACGCATGGTGGCGGTGGCGGGCCGCGGGTCGAGGGTGCGGGCGTCGACCGCGCGCTCGGCGCCGAGCGTCGTGCCGGGATCGTCGAAGTAGATCAGGTCGCGGCCGTCGGCGAGGCGCGTCGGTCGCTTGACGACGCCGGCGCCCAGCTCGATCGCGGTGGGGGTCTCCGTGTTCACGATAACACGCTACATCTGGCGCGTGATATCGTCAACATGGAGGGGGCGCAATGCGTGTATCCATGGCCGACGTGGCCGAAAAGGCCGGGGTTTCGGCGCAGACGGTGTCACGCGTGGCCAACGGCAGCCCCCGCGTCGACCCCGCCACCCGCGTGCGCGTCGAGAAGGCCATGGCCGACCTCGGCTACCGCATGCACCGGGCCGCGCGCGCCCTGCGCACCGGGCAGACCTCCACGATCGGCCTCGTCGTGTCGACCCTCGCGTCGGTCGGCAACTCGCGCATGCTGCAGGCGATCTCCGAGGCCGCGGCCGAGCGCGAGTACGCCCTCGCCGTGGTGACCGTCGGCGAACGCGGCATCCGCGACGCCTTCGCACGCCTGCGGTCGCAGGGTGTCGACGGAGCGGTCGTGCTCAACGAGGCGACCGAGCTCGCGCGCGACGTCGAGCCGCCCGCCGACCTGCACCTCGTCGTCGTCGACTCCCCGCCCGACGCTCGCTTCTCGATCGTGCAGACCGATCATGCCGGGGGAGCGCGGGCCGCGACCGCGCACCTGCTCGGCCTCGGGCATCGCACGGTGCACCACCTCGCCGGGCCCGCGGGGTCGTTCGCCGCGGCGGAGCGCGAGCGCGGATGGCGGGGGGCGCTGCTCGAGGCCGCCGCGACGGTGCCCGCACCCGTCCGGGGCGACTGGACCTCGGCATCCGGTCACTCGGCTGCGGCCGCCCTCGCGGGCGCCACCGCGATCTTCGTGGCCAACGACCAGATGGCGCTGGGGGCCCTGCGCGCCCTCGCCGACGCGGGCCGGCGGGTGCCCGACGACGTCGCCGTGGTCGGCTTCGACGACATCGCGGATGCCGCGCAGTTCCGCCCGCCGCTGACCACTGTGCGACAGGACTTCGACGCCCTCGGTCGTCGCGCGGTCGCGGCCCTGATCGCCGCGATCGAGGGCGGGCAGCCGATCGCCGAGTCGGTGCCCGCGGCGCTGGTGGTGCGCGAGAGCAGCACGGCGGTCTGACCCGCCCAGGTGGTACACCGGACACCTCGGTGGTACACTCGGCGCATGCCGACGACCCGACTGCGCACGCAGGTGACGCACACGCGCGACGTCGAAGAGGCCCTCCGCATCGCGCGTTCGCTCTGGCCCGACGAGTCGCCGAGCGCACTGCTCCTGCACCTCGTCGTGAGGGGCGGCCAGGCGATCCGCGACGAGCAGGCGCAGCGCGCACGCACCCGTCGCGGGGCGGTGGATGCAGCCGTCGAGCGGTTCGCGGGGATCTACCCCGAGGGGTATCTTCGTGAGCTCCGCGCGGACTGGCCCGAGTGATCGTGCTCGACGCCGGTGTCGTCATCGCCCTGTTCAGCCCCGGCGACGCGCACCACGACCGGGCGAAGACCCTGTTCGCGGAGCAACCCGGCCCCTTCCTCATGCACTCCCTGACCGCGGCGGAGGCTTTGGTCGCCGCCGCCCGCGTCGGGCGCGAAGAAGAGCTGTGGGGTGCCCTCCGCGATCTCGGGGTGGACGTCGCGCCGATGGGTCCCGACGAACCGCTCGTTCTCGCTCGGCTGCGCGCGCGGCACGCGGTCAAGATGCCCGACACGTGCGTCCTCGCGGCGGCGGTGCACCATCGCGTTCCGCTCGCGACATTCGATGCGCGTCTCGCCGCCGTCGCCGGAGAGATGTCGCTCGGACTCGCCGTGCCGGCGGTCGACTGACCACCGCGTCCGCCCGCAGCCCGCGGCATCCGGAAACGAAGAACGCCCGCGGATGCCGGAGCATCCGCGGGCGTCTCTCGTGGGGAGAGTCTGTTACTTCTTGACCGGGATCGACTGCGACTCGAGCGTGCTGATGGTCGAGTCCTGACCCTTCTGCAGCGCGTCGGCGAGGGTGCCGCTGCCGCTGACCGCTGCCTTGAAGCCGTCGGAGACATCGGCGTAGGTCTTGGTCATGGTCGGGCCCCACACGAAGTCGGGGTTCACCTCGGTGGCCGCCTTCGCGAAGACGTCGTAGATCTTCTGGCCGCCGTAGAAGTCCACACCGTTGGCCAGCGAGGGGAGCTTGAGGCCCTCGGTGGTGGCCGGGTAGAGGTTGGCCTCTTCGTTCAGCGCGGTGAGCGCCTCTTCCGAGGTGTTCAGCCACAGGGCGAACTTCGTCGCCTCGTAGGGGTGCTCGCTGCCCTTGAGCACGGCGATCGACGATCCGCCCCAGTTGCCCGCGACGTTCTCACCGGCCGACCACTGCGGCAGGTCGGAGACGGCCCAGCCGCCCGCGGTGTCGGGAGCGCCGCTCGAGATGGAGTTGGCACCCCACACGGCGGAGTTCCAGGTCCAGACCTGGCTCGAGTTGTAGGCGTTGTTCCACTCGTCGGTCCACGCGGGGTAGGTCGAGACGAGGTCCTGGTCGATCAGCGACTGCCAGTAGTCGGCGACCTTGGTCGAGGCGGGGTCGGTCAGCGAGACGGTCCAGCCCTCGGAGTCGTTGCCGAACCACTGTCCGCCGGCCTGCCAGACGAAGCCGGCGAACTGGTTGATGTCGGACTGCGAGAAGTTGGTGATGTAACCGCCGAGCGCGCGGATCTTCTTCGCGGCCTCGGTGTACTCGTCCCACGTGGTGGGGATCGCGATGCCATTCTTCTCGAAGAGGTCCTTGCGGTAGAACAGCGCCATCGGGCCGATGTCCTGGGGGATGCCGTAGACGGCGTCGTCCTGACCGAGCGCGACCTGGTTCCAGGCCCACGGCACGAACTGGTCCTTCGCGGCGACCACGTCGGCGCAGCCGGCGATGTTCTCGATGCCGTCCTGCACGAGGAAGTTCGGGAGGGCGTCGTACTCGATCTGGCCGAGGTCGGGGGCGTTGCCGGCCGCGATCTGGTTGAAGAAGTTCTGGTAGGTGCCGCTGTTGCCGTTGGGGCCGGTCTGCACCTTGACCTGGATGTCGGGGTTCTCCGCGTTCCACATATCGACGACCTTCTCGATACCGGGGATCCACGAGGTGAACTCGAGCGTGACCTGTCCGTCGGCCGGAACGCAGTCGGCTGCGGACGCGGCGCCGTCGCCGCTTCCGCCGCCGGCGCAACCGGCCAGGAGCAGAGCCGACAGCGCGACGCCCGAGGTCGCGGCGAGGATTCTGTGCTTCATGGGAATGCCTTTCTCTGGGTGCCCGGGCGGGCCATTCCGCCCGGGATGAGGGGCGGCCGGAGCCGCCGGAGGGTTTACTTCAGGGCGCCGGTCCCGAGACCGTTGCGCCAGAAGCGCTGGAGGAGCAGGAAGATGACGATGAGGGGGATGACCGACAGCAGGGCGCCGATCAGTACGAGTCCGCGGAGCTCGGGGATCTGGTTGAGCTGGTTGTTCCAGCCGTACAGGCCGAAGACCACGGGGAACAGCTCTTCGCTGCGCAGCATGATCAGCGGCAGGAAGAAGTTGTTCCAGATCGCGACGAACTGGAAGAGGAACATCGTGACCAGCGCGGGGCTCATCAGACGCAGGCTCACGGTGAAGAACGTCCGGATCTCGCCCGCGCCGTCGAGGCGGCTGGCCTCGAGCAGTTCGTCGGGCACCGACGAGGCGGCGAAGATGCGCGCGAGGTAGACCCCGAACGGGCTGACCAGCGAGGGCAGGAACACGGCCCAGAAGGTGTTGGTCAGCTGCACCTGGCTGAAGATGAGGAACAGCGGCAGAGCCAGGGCGGTCGCCGGCACCAGCACGCCGCCGAGCACGACGTCGAACACCAGCTCGCGGCCCGGGAAGCGGTACTTCGCCAGGGCGTAGCCCGCCATCGCGGCCAGCAGCGTCGCCACCGCTCCGCCGAGGCCGGCGTACAGCAGGGAGTTGCCGAGCCAGCGCAGGAAGATGCCGTCGCGGTAGGCGAACAGGTCGCCGATGTTCGAGAACAGGCGCATGTCGGCGAACCACAGCGGGTTCGTGGTGAGGATGTCGCCCGTGCTTTTGCTCGAGGCCACCAGAAGCCACCACAGCGGCAGCAGGAAGTAGACCGTGAACACGGCCATGACGAGCATCGCCGAGGTGCGCGAGACGAGGGGTTCGCGCACGGCGCCCGAGCGGATGCCGGCCGGGCGGGAGGAGCCCGAACGGGGGCTGCGCGCGGGGCGGGGGGTGGTGACGGCGCTCATGCGTTGCCCTTCTTCTGCATCCACTTCATGAAGCCGAACGACAGCACGAAGGTGGTCACGGCCAGCACCACCGAGAACGCGGCGGCGAGATTGGCGTTGGGGATGGATGCCGTGGCGTAGACGGTCATGTTGGGGGTGAAGGTGCTGGTGACGGCCGAGCTGAAGGACCGGAACACCTGAGGCTCGGCGAGAAGCTGCAGCGTGCCGATGATCGAGAAGATCGCGGTCATCACGATCGCCGGTCGCACGAGGGGGATCTTGATCGACCAGGCGATGCGGAACTGCCCGGCACCGTCGAGGCGGGCGGCCTCGTAGATCTCGCTGGGGATCGACAGCAGCGACGAGTAGATGATCAGCATGTTGTAGCCCACGTAGACCCACGTCACGACGTTCGCGATCGACCACAGCACGAGGTCGGCTCCGAGGAAGTCGACGTTCTTGGTCAGCGCGGTGAAGGGCGAGAGGTTCGGCGAGAACAGCGAGCCCCACATGATCGCGGCGATGACGCCGGGGACGGCGTAGGGCACGAAGAACGCCAGGCGGAAGAAGCGCTTGCCCTTGAGCAGCGGCGAGTCCAGCAGCAGGGCGAAGGTCAGCGCGAGGCCGAGCATGACCGGCACCTGCACGACGCCGAAGGCGAGCATGCGCAGCATCGACGACCAGAACGCCTCGTTCTGGAACACCTGCACGTACTGAGACAGGCCGCCGAAGACGAGCTCGGCCTTGCCGAAGGTGCCCTCGCGGCGAACCACGAGCAGCGACTGCACGATCGCGAAGATGATCGGCAGCACGTAGAACAGCACGAACAGCACCGCGAACGGGGCGAGCAGGATGAGGATCGCGCTCTTGAACGGCACCCGCGGGCGTCGTGGCCGCGGTGCGTTCTCGCGCGCGGCGCGCGGCGGGGCGGAAACGGTGGTGGTCACGAGGCCTCCTCGATGATGCGGACGGCACCGCCGGCGACGACGACGGTGCCGTCGACGGCCTCGTCGGTCATCGCATCGCGCCCGTGCGCTGCGATCTCGACCGACTCGGTGGTGTGGTTGATGACGAAGACGAACGAGCGGTCGTCGCTCGCACGGCGGATGATCTCGACCCCGGGGAGAGCGTCGACGGTGCGGATGCCGGCGTCCTGGGCGACCCGCGACAGCAGCTCGCGGTAGGCCGCGGCGGCGGGGAGGGTGGCGAGGTACCAGGCGGACCCGGCGCCCACCCGGCGGCGGGTGCGGGCGGGCAGGCCCGCGGCGGGACCGTCGACGAAGCGGGCGTCGACCTCGGCGTCGACGGGGCGCAGGCGCTCCGACCAAACGGCGCCGCTCGTGCCGTCGTCGAGGGCGACGACCTGGCCGGGGCCGAGGGGCGAGAACTCCTCCGACACGATGCCGAGCAGGTCGCGGAACGCGCCGGGGTAGCCGCCGAGGCGCACGCGGTCGTCCTGGTCGACGATGCCGCTCGCGAAGGTGATCACGGCGGTGCCGCCGTCTTCGACGAAGCGCGCGATCGCGTCGGCGTCGGCGTCGCGCACGAGGTGCAGCGCTGGCACGACGACCAGGCGGTAGGCCGACAGGTCGGCGGAGGCCGAGACGACGTCGGTCGAGATGCCGGCCGCGGCGAGGGCCGCGTGCGCCGCGTGCACCTGGTCGAGGTAGCGCAGGTCTTCACTCGGGCGACCCTCGTTCTCGATCGACCACCAGCTCTCCCAGTCGAAGAGCACGGCGGCATCCGAGGCCACTCGTGTTCCGGCGATCGGCTGCAGCCGGCGCAGGGTGCGTCCCACCTCGAGCACGCTCCGCCACTGGGCGGTGTCGGTGCCGGCGTGGGGGAGCAGGGCCGAGTGGAACTTCTCGGCGCCCTGGGCCGAGGCGCGCCACTGGAAGAAGCAGATGCCGTCGGCGCCGCGCGACACGTGCGAGACGACGTTGCGCAGCAGCTCGCCTTCGCCCTTGGCGAGGTTGTGCGGCTGCCAGTTGACGGCGCCGGTGGAGGTCTCCATCAGCAGCCAGGGGGCGCCGTCGGCGAGACCGCGCGTGAGGTCGGCCGCGAACGACAGCTCGGCGAGGGGTTCGGGAAGGCGTCGGTCGAGGTAGTGGTCGTTGGCGATGACGTCCATCTCGCCGGCCCACGAGAAGTAGTCGAGCGCACGGATGTGCGCGGTCACCATGAAGTTGGTCGTGACCGGCGCGGTGCTGAGTTCGCGGATCACGCGTGCCTCGGCGCGGTACAGCTCGAGCTGCTGGTCGGACGAGAAGCGCTGGAAGTCGAGCAGCTGCGCCGGGTTGCGCAGCGAGAGCGCGGCCATCGGCGGCAGGATCTGGTCCCACGCGCTGTAGCGCTGGCTCCAGAACGAGGTGCCCCACGCGGTGTTGAGAGCGGCGATCGTGCCGTATCGGGCCTCGAGCCACTCGCGGAAGGCCGTGGCGCTGGCGTCGCAGTAGCAGAGGGCGTTGTGGCAGCCGAGCTCGTTCGACACATGCCACATCGCGAGGGCGGGGTGACCGGCGTAGCGCTCGACCACGCGACGGCTGAGCTCGGCGGCGTACCCGCGGAAGATCGGCGAGCTCGGGCAGTAGGCCTGACGTCCGCCGGGGTAGCGGCGCGTGCCGTCGACGCTTACGGGGAGGATCTCCGGATGCCGCGTGGTCACCCACGGGGCGGGGGAGGCGGTCGCGGTGCCGAGGTTGACCCGGATGCCGTGGGCGTGGGCGAGGTCCATGACCTCGTCGAGCTCGGCGAAGTCCCACTCGCCGTGCGCGGGGTTGATCCACGACCAGCCGAAGATGTTGATCGCGATGAGCCCGACGCCCGCTTCGACCATGAGGCGCATGTCGTCGTCCCAGACGGCGCGGTCCCACTGCTCGGGGTTGTAGTCGCAGCCGAAGACGAGACCCTCGCGGGTCAGCTCGGCCAGACGGTCGCCCGCGCGGGTCGGGTCGGTCGCACGATCGCTCTCGCGATCGAGCGGGGCCAGATGGTCGACGGCAAGCATCCGGGAGGCGCTCCTTTGCGTGATTCTGTGAACGTGCACACAGTCACGCGCCGAAAGACAGGGGCGCTAATGTGTGAACGTGCACATAGTGACACGGACCGCGGTGCATCGTCAACTCGCACGCCCGATAGGCTGACGATATGACGCCTCCTCCGCCCGGGCGCCGGCGCAGCACCGTGCACGACGTGGCCCGTGCCGCCGGGGTGTCGAGGGGCACGGTCAGCCGCGTCCTCAACGGCGGCTACGTCTCGGAGCACGCCCGCGAGGCCATCCAGACGGCCATCCGCGAGGTCGGCTACGTGCCTAACAACGCCGCCCGCACGCTCGTGCGCCAGCGCACGCAGGCCGTCGGCTTCATCGTGCACGAGCCGCACTCGCTCTTCCTCGAAGACCCCAACATCGGCGGCATCCTGCTCGGTGCCAACACCGCGCTGTCGAAGGCCGATTACCAAATGGTGTGCCTCGTGATCGACACCGATCGCGACACCGAGCGGGTCGCGCGCTACCTCAGCGGCGGCTTCGTCGACGGCGCGGTCATCGTGTCCGCGCGTCACCACGACCCCATCACCGACGTGGTCGAGCGCCTCGGACTCCCCGTCGCCTACGTGGGCCACCCTCCCGGCATTCGTCGCCCCTGGGTCGGCATCGACAACCTCGGCGCCGCGCGCGCGATCACCGCACGCGTGCGTGCGTCGGGGCGTCGCCGCATCGGCATGATCGCCGCCGCCCTCGACCGCGACTCCGGCAGCGACCGACTGGCGGGCTTCCGCGACGCACTCGGCGAAGACTTCGACGAGTCACTGGTCGAGCCCGTGCCGCTCTATGCCTTCGCCGACGGCGAGGTCGGCATGCGGCGCCTGCTCGAGCGCGCGCCCGACATCGACGCGGTGTTCGGCGCCTCGGATGCCGTGGCCGCCGGCGCCGTGCAGGCCCTTCGCGCGGCCGGGCGACGCGTGCCCGACGACGTCGGCGTGGTCGGCTTCGACGACAGCGCGTGGGCGGTGCGCACCGACCCGCCGCTCACCACGGTCGACCAACCCGCCGAGGGGCTGGGCGCCGCCGCTGCTGAGGCCGTGTTGCTGCAGCTGTCGGGTGGCGTGGCCGATGCCGGCGGCATTCTGCTCGACGCCCCGATCGTCTGGCGCGCCTCGGTCTAGCGGCGCCGGCGCGCACTCTCGCCGTCGGTCGCGATGCCCCGGTTCGGGGCGAGATCTGCAGCTTGGGGCGTGAATTCTCCGCCCCGACCGACGGAATCCGCCCCAAACCGCCGTGCTGTCGCGCGCCGGTCGCTGTGGTGGGTTTGGGGCAGGATCTGCAGGTTGGGGCGTGAATTCTCCGCCCCGAGCGACGGAATCCGCCCCAAACCGCCGTACTGTCGCGCGTCGGTCGATGTGATGGGTTTGGGGCGAGATCTGCAGGTTGGGGCGTGAATGGTCCGCCCCGAGTGACGGAATCCGCCCCAAACCGCCGCCCGGCCCCAGCGTCAGCGCGGCTCGCGCCATCCCCGCTCGAGGATGCGGAAGCCCGCCTCGATCGTCTCCGCGGCGTCGTCGTGCTCGAACGCGAGGATCTGCAGCTGCAGCACCATGCGCGCGTAGACCCGGGTCTCGGCATCCGGTGCGCTCTGCCCCGTCGTCTCGGCGATCGCCAGGGCGAGGGCGTCTTCGTGGCGGAGCCACATGCGCGAGGCGTACTCGTGCAGGGCGGGGGTCTCGGTGATCAGCTTCATGAACTGCCGGCGGTGATCGCCCGTGGGGTCGAAGGCCAAGCCGATGAGCTCGCGCCGGTAGAGCTCGCGCAGGGCGTCCGACACCGAGGTGCCCGGAGCGCGGTCGCGCACGGCGCCCACGAGCAGGTCGCGCTGGGCATCGTCTTCGTCGAAGACGAGCGCCTCCTTCTGCGGGAAGTGCGCGAACACGGTGGTCGGCGACACGTCGGCGGCGTCGGCGACCTCGCGGATGCTGACCTCGTCGAAGCCCCGCTCGACGAAGAGCATCGTCGCGGCGTCGGAGATGGCCTTGCGGGTGGCGGCCTTCTTGCGCTCTCGGCGACCCACGTCTGTGCTCATGTGGGGCAGTCTACCGGTACCGATCGGAAACTGTATTGACAACGAAACTGGTACGAGTACAGTTACGGCGTGACTTCACTTCCTCCTTCCCCTCAGCAGGGTCGCCGCTCCTGGATCATGCTCGTCGTCATCACGACGCTGACCACCGCCGGGATGACCGTCGTGTTGCCCGTGCTGCCCTTCGTCGTGCTCCGCTACGTGTCGAACCCCGCCGACCTCGCCGTCTGGGTCGGCATCCTCGAAACCGTCAACGCGCTCTGCGCCTTCCTCGTCGCCCCCTTCCTCGGGCGCATCTCCGACCGCTTCGGTCGCCGACCGGTGATCATCGTCGCCGGATTCGGCGCCGCCCTCGGCTTCCTGCTCTTCGGCATCGGCGGGGCGCTCTGGGTGCTGCTGCTCGGCCGCATCGTGCAGGGCGTCACCGCCGGCGACCTTCCCGCCCTCTTCGCCTACCTCGCCGACATCACCCCGCCCGACAAGCGCGCCCGCCGCTTCGGCGTGCTCGGTGCGACCGCCGGCATCGGCACGATGGTCGGCCCCGCCCTCGGCGGCACCCTCGCCGCGATCGACGTCGACCTGCCCGTCTTCGTCACCGCGGGACTCGCGCTGACGGTCGCGATCCTCAGCATCCTCCTGCTGCCCGAGAGCCTCGCTCCGGCCAAGCGCATCACCTCGCTCGACCTGCGGGCCGTGCACCCGTTCGCGGTGTTCCGTGGGGTGTTCCGCCGGCCCGAGCTGCGCGGGATCATGATCGGCCTGATCCTCGTGGGGCTGCCGTTCGGGTTCTTCGTCAACAACTTCAGCGTGCTCGCCCTCGACGCCATCTCGTGGAACCCCACCGCGATCGGCCTGCTCACCGCGTGCGTCGGCATCATCGACATCGCGATCCAGGGCGTGCTGCTCGGATTCCTGCTGCCGCGCATCGGCGAGCGGGGCGTCGTGGTCAGCGGCATCGTCACCCAGGCGGTCGGACTCGTCGCCCTCGCCGGGGTCGCGTCGCTGCTCGCCCAGCCGTGGCTGTTCGTCGTCGGTGCCCTGACGCTCGCGGCGGGCCAGGGTGCAGCCCAGGCCACGATGGACGGCCTGCTCTCCAACGCCGTCGGCGACGACGAGCAGGGCTGGATCGCCGGAGCCGCGCAGTCGCTCAACGCCGCGGTCGGAACCGTCGCCCCACTCGTCGCGGGCCTGCTCTACGCCCACGTGGCCCACGCCGCGCCCTACGTGCTGGGCGCTGCGCTCATGGTCGCCGCCGCCGTGGTCATCGGGCGGGCGCGCTTCACGAGCCCCTCGCTCACGGCGAAGGTTCCGGATGCCGCGGAGCCCGTGCCCGTGACGGAGTGACGCTCCCGATCGAAGGGTGATTCCGGATGCCGCGCGCCGCGGCATCCGGAATCTTCTACGCCGAAGGGCCCCAGGGCATCGGCCGCTCGGGGTCGCGCGTGCTGTCGTCGGGGATGTGGGGGAGGGCCTCGCCGCCCGCACGGATGCAGAGCCAGCGCAGCTCGCCGTCGCTCTCGGGCAGCGCGCGCCAGGTGCGCCACACGTCCTGCCCGACCCGCACGACGCTGCCGGGGTCGACGTCGACCACGTCGTCGTCGAGGCCCATCTGGCCGCGCCCTTCGAGGAACACGTACAGCTCCTCGACGCGGGTGTGCGTGTGCCAGTACCCGGCCTCCTCGCCGGGGGCGAGGGCGTTCGCGGTCATGCCGATGAACTGCATCGTCAGCTCGTGGTCGACCACGCGGCGCCCGTCGCGCGAACGGGCGGGGGCGAAGCCGCCGAAGTGGTCGCGCCAGGCGTCGAGCCCGCCGATCTCGGTGATCTCGTAGTCGCTCATCGGTTCTCGCTCTCGGGGGAGGTCAGCTGCCAGCCGTCGTCGGTGCGACGGTAGATCGTGCGGAGGTGCTTGCGGTCGGAGGAGCCCTGCCAGAACTCCACGCGGTCGGCGACCAGGCGCCACAGCACCCACTCGCCCGGGCCGATGCCGTCGCGCGCGGCGGCCGAGCGCGCGGCGAGATCCGCCGCCGACTCCTCGGCCGAGGCCTCCACCACGCGCCCGCGCACGCGCACGGAGCGCAGCACCGCCGGCCACCAGAAGGTCAGCGCCGCCGCGGGATGAGCGGCGAGCTGCGCCGCCTTCGCCGAGGCGCGCGGCCCGGCGAAGGCCCATCCGCCGGGTCCGAGGTCTTTGAGGATCAGCGTGCGGGCGTCCGGGATGTCGTCGGCATCGACCGTCGCGAGAGTGGCACCGTGCGCCTCGGCCACGCCGGCGTCGACGGCCTGCCGGATCCACCGCTCGAACAGCTCCTCCGGCTGGTCGGGGAGGGGCTCGGCATCCGGAGTCGGAGCGGTGCCGGTGAGGGAGGGGAGCGAGCGGAGCCAGGGGGCCATCGTCATGCCTCCATCCTGCTCCTCCTCGGGCGTGCTCCGCGTGGGCCGTGTCACGAGGACAGGACGCCGCAACGAGAACAGGCCGATCCGCGGGGGACCGGCCTGTTCTCGACGCACGCGCCTGTTCTCGTGACGTGTTACTCCTCGAGCTGCCCGAGTGACGGGGCGGCGACGAAGCGCGCGACGGGCTCGACCGCGTGCTCGAGCTCGAGCACGACGATCTCGTTCGCCCCGGCGCGGGTCGCGGGGCCGGGCACGTAGAGCGTGTTCTGCGGCACGGTGTTCCAGTAGCGGCCGAGGAAGAAGCCGTTGACGAAGGCGAAGCCCTTGCCCCACCCCGTGGTGTCGAGGAACAGGTCGGCGGGGGCATCGAGGTCGAACGATCCGCGCAGGAACGCCCGGCCGATCGAGCCGGTGCCGGCGCCTTCGACGGTGTCGAGGTCGATGGGCGACGCGGTCCAGCCCGTGAGCGGTTCGCCGTTCAGGGTGACTGCGCCGATCAGTCCCTTCGCCTCGCCGAGGCGGTCGGCGTAGTTCACCCGGCCTTGGTCCTCCACGAGCACCGTCAACCGCGAGCCGGCGGGGATCGTCAGCGCACGCTCGTGCAGCGCGCGCGACAGGCGACCGACGGGAGTGCCGTCGACGTGCACCCACGCGAGGTCGCGCACCTCGTCGAACACCACCGCCGCGGGGCCCGAGAACGCGGGCAGGTCGACGTCGTAGCGCACGAGGGGCCCGAGGTGCGCGAGCTGCTCGAAGGTCGCGGGAGCGGGCGAGACGGGACCGGTGGCTGCCGGCATCCACTCGCCCTCGCCCGACAGGGCGACCTCGAAGACGGGCGCATCGGGCCGGGGCTCGGGGACGAGGTCGGGCACGGGCGCGTACTTGGCGATGACCTCGCGGAACGCGTGGAACTTCGCCGTCGGGTGGCCCGACTCGTCGATCGGGGCGTCGTAGTCGTAGGACGTGACGATGGGGTCGTAGCGGCCCTTGTCGTTCGCACCGTTCGTGGTGCCGAAGTTCGTTCCGCCGTGCACCATGTAGATGTTCACCGAGGCGCCCGCGGCGAGCAGCACGTCGAGGTCGTGGGCGGATGCCGCGGGGTCGGTCGTGTGGTGGATGCTGCCCCACCAGTCGAACCACCCGTCCCAGAACTCGCTGCACATCAGCGGGCCGGTGCTCTGGTGCTCTCGGAGGGTCGCGAGGCGGTCCTCGCTGCGTGAGCCGAACGAGCCGGTGAGGTGCAGTTCGGGCAGGCTCCCGGCCTCGAGCATCCACGGCATCGGCTGGTCGACGGTGGTCAGCGGCACCGTGATGCCGGCGTCCTTCGTCACCCGCACGAGCTCGCGCAGGTAGTCCTTGTCGGAGCCGTAGGCGCCGTATTCGTTCTCGATCTGCACGAGCACGACGTTGCCGCCGCGGTCGATCTGGCGCGGGGCGACGATCTCGTACACGCGACGGAGGTACTCCGACACCGCCTTTATGAACTGCGGTTCGGAGCGACGGATGCCGATGCCCGGCGTCGACGTCAGCCACACGGGCAGCCCGCCGTTGTGCCACTCCGCGCAGATGTAGGGGCCGGGTCGCACGATCGCGTGCAGGCCCTCTTCGGCGATGAGGTCGAGGAAGCGGCCCAGGTCGTTCCACCCGGTGGCATCCCACTCGCCGCGGACCGGCTCATGCGCGTTCCACGCGACGTAGGTCTCGATGGTGTTCAGCCCCATCGCCTTGGCCGTGCGGATGCGGTCGGCCCAGTGCTCGGGGTGGATGCGGAAATAGTGCAGGGTTCCGGAGATGACCTGGTGGGGCTTCCCGTCGAGCAGGAAGTCGGTCTCGCCGATGGAGAAAGTCGTCACGGTGTCTTTCGGGTCAGTCGATGAGGCGCGCGGTCAGGCGCACCCAGGCGAGGGCGGGGAGGGTGAAGCGCAGGATGCCGTCGGAGCCGGCCTCGACCGCGAGGGTCGCCGGCGCGACGGGCTCGCCGTCGGCGGAGTTGGTGGTGTGGCGGTCGCCGCCTTCGGGGATCGTGACCACGACCGCCTCGACGTCGGCGACACGGCCGAGGTCGAGCTCGACGGGGGTCGCCGCGTCGAGGGCGCGGTGCGCGAGGAACACCGACACGGCATCGCCGTCGACGGTCGCCACGGCGTCGACCGCGTCGACGGTGCCGTGGCGGGCGGTGTCGATCGTGTCTCCCTCGACGCGGGGGTGCACGACCCGACCGGTGGCGGCCGGGGCCGTCAGGGCGAAGGGGTGGAACGTGCTCTGCCGCCAGGCGGCGCCGCCACCGGGCTCGGTGCGGATCGGCGCGATGACGTTGACCAGCTGCGCGAGGTTCGCCATCGAGACGCGGTCGGAGCGGCGGATGAGCGTGATGAGCAGGGAGCCGACGACGACCGCGTCGGTGACGGTGTAGTCGTCTTCGATGAGGCGCGGGGCGATCGGCCAGTCGCCGGTGAACACGCGCGGCTTGTCGACCTCGTTCCAGCGGGTCTGGTTCCAGACGTTCCACTCGTCGACGCTGATGCCGATCGTGCCGCCATCGGGGGTGGTCGCGCCGACCTCGTCGATGATGTCGGCGACCTCGCCGATGTAGCGGTCGAGGGCTGCGCCGCTGGCGAGGAAGCTCGCCGGGTCGGAGGGGTCTTCCTCGTAGTACGCGTGCACCGAGATGTGGTCGACGAGACCCGCCGTGTGGCGCAGCACGCTGCGCTCCCACGCGCCGAACGTCGGCATCTCGTGGTTCGAACTGCCCGCGGCGACCAGCTCGATCGAGGGGTCGAGGAAGCGCATCATGCGCGCGGTCTCGGCGGCGAGGCGGCCGTACTCGTCGGCGGTCTTGTGGCCGATCTGCCACGGGCCGTCCATCTCGTTGCCGAGGCACCACAGGCGGATGCCGAAGGGCTCTTCGCGGCCGTTCTCACGGCGACGGTCGCTGAGCGCGGTGCCGGAGGGGTGGTTCGCGTACTCGAGCAGGTCGGCGGCCTCGGCCACACCGCGGGTGCCGAGGTTGACGGCCTCCATGACCTCGAGCCCCGCGGCATCCGCCCACTCGGCGAACTCGTGCAGGCCGACCTGGTTCGTCTCGGTGCTGTGCCACGCCGCCTCGAGGCGCACGGGGCGCTGGTCGCGGGGGCCGACGCCGTCTTCCCACCGGTAGCCCGAGACGAAGTTGCCGCCGGGGTAACGCACGACGGTCGCGCCGAGCTCGCGCACGAGCTCGAGCACGTCGGCGCGGAAGCCGTTCGCGTCGGCGGCGGCGTGCTCGGGGGAGTGGATGCCGTCGTAGACGCAGCGACCCATGTGCTCGACGAACGAGCCGAACAGGCGGCGGGGGACCTCGGCTCCGAGCGCCGTGCGGTCGACCGAGATGCGGGTGGGGGAGGTCATTCGGGTCTCTCCTGCTGGAAGGGAAGGGCGGGTCGCATGCGTGCACGCGACCCGCCCCGGTGTTCTGCTGACTTACTTGTTGACCGAGAAGCCCTGGTCGTTGCCGTACTGCACGAGCTGGTCCTGCCAGGTCGAAAGCCCCGCGTTCAAGTCGCTCTTGTTGGCGTAGGCCTGGCCGACGGTGTCGCTGAAGATGCTGTTCGCGTAGACCTGGAAGGGCAGGTAGCTCCAGCCCTCGCGGACCTCGCTCGAGGCCTGGGTGAGCACCTCGTTGATCTTCTGTCCGCCGAAGTAGTCCGAGGCCTGGTCGACGAACTCCGAGTCGCTCAGCTGAGCGGTGGTGGAGGGGAAGCCGCCCGACTCCGCGAAGATCTTGATGCTGTCTTCGTCGTTGTTCAGCCACTTCAGGAAGCCGGCCGCGAGAGCGGGGTTCTTGCTCTGCTTGACCACGGCCTGACCGCCGCCACCGTTCTCGGCCGTGACGGGCGTGCCGTCGTAGGTCGGGATGGGCGCGACGGCCCACTTGCCGGAGCCCTCGGGAACCGAGGCCTCGAGCGAGCCGGGCATCCACGCGCCCGTGATGAGCGTCGCGATCGAACCGTCACCGAGGCCCTTGAACCACTCGTCGCTCCACGCGGGGGTGTCGGCGAGCAGGCCGCCCTCGATGAAACGGTTCCAGTTGTCGGCGAAGGTCTTCGAACCCTCGTCCTGCAGGTCGACGGTCACGTCGGTGCCGGAGGTCTTGAAGGGGGTGCCGCCGGCCTGCCAGATCATGCTCGTGGCGAAGCCGGAGTCGCCGGTGTCGGAGGTGATGTACTTCGACGGGTCGGCGGCGTGCAGCTTCTGCGCTGCGGCGTAGTACTCGTCCCACGTGGTGGGCACGGAGATGCCGAACTGGTCGAAGACCTCCTTGTTGTAGAACAGGGCCATGGGGCCCGAGTCCTGCGGGAGGCCGTAGATCTTGCCGTCGAACTGCACCGAGTTCCACGGCCCCGAGCTGTAGTCGCCCGAGAGGTCGCCGAAGCCGTAAGACGACAGGTCGAGCAGCGAGTCGGAGAGGGCGAACTGCGGGAAGGCGTAGTACTCGATCTGCACGACGTCGGGGGCGCCCGAGCCGGCCTTGATGGCGTTCTGCAGCTTGGTGTACTCGTCGGTGTTGGTGCCCGCGTTGACGAGGTTGACCTTGACCTTGGGGTACTTCTCCTGGAAGGCCTTGACCTGCGCCTCGGCCGAGGGGGTCCACGACCAGTACGTGATCTCGCCGCCGGCCTCGAGGGCCTTCTCGATGTCGTCGGCCGAGCCGGCGGCACCACCCCCGGCGCCACCTCCCGAGCACGCGGTGAGCGCGCCCACCGACAGGGCGGTGGCGGCGACGGCGAAGACGGCCCGCCGCGCGGCGGATCCCTTGCGCATGAATGTCATCGGATTCCTCTACTTCGTTGTTGTGGATGTGGTGCGGGTGCAGGTGCGGCGACCCGGAACGGATGCCGCGGGGAGGGGAGTCAGGGGGTCACTGCTTGACGCTGCCGGCGCTCAGGCCCGACTGCCAGAAGCGCTGCAGCACCAGGAACGCGGCGACGATCGGGATGATCGACAGCAGGGCGCCGGTGATGACGAGGTTGTAGATCGGCTGGGCGCCGACGCCGGTCGCCTGGGCGTTCCACTGGTTGAGTCCGACGGTCAGCGGGTACCAGGCCGGGTCGCTCAGCATGATCAGCGGGAGGAAGTAGTTGTTCCACGTCGCGACGACGGCGAACAGCAGCACGGTGACGATGCCGGGGGTCAGCAGCCGGATCGAGATGGTGAAGAAGGTGCGGAACTCACCCGCGCCGTCCATGCGCGCCGCCTCGAGCAGTTCGGTGGGGATGGCATCCGAGGCGTAGACCCAGATGAGGTAGAGCCCGAACGGGCTGATGAGCGAGGGGATGATGATCGCCCACGGGGTGTTGGTGAGTCCCAGCTGGCTGAACAGCAGGAAGGTCGGCACCGCCAGCGCGGTTCCGGGCACGGCGATCGCGCCGAGCACGACCGCGAAGACCGCCTTGCGACCGCGGAAGTTGTACTTGGCCAGGCCGTAGCCGGCGAGGGTGGCCAGCAGGGTCGCCCCGCCCGCGCCGACGACGACGTACAGCAGCGTGTTGCCGAGCCAGCGCACGAAGATGCCGTCGCGGTAGGTGAGGGTCGCGGCGATGTTGTCGAACAGGGCGAAGCTGTTGCCCGGGCCCAGGCCGAACGTGGTGAACAGGTCGGGCTGGGTCTTGGTGGCGTTGATGAGCAGCCAGGCCAGCGGCACGAGCGTGTACAGCAGGTACAGGCCCATCACGATGCTCAGCACGACCGACTTCTTGCTGCGCGGCGTGGAGCTGCGGGCGAAGCCACGGGGACGGCGGGCCGCGGGGGCGGTCGCGCTGACGGTATCGGTGCGGGGTGCGGTCGCGGTGGTCATCGCGCCTCCTGACGTGAGCCGCGCAGCTGCACGACGTAGGCGATGACGGCCGTGACGATGCCCATGATGATGGCGATCGTGGCCGCGTAGTTGTACTGCTGACCGGCGAACGAGAGGTTGTACGCGTACATGTTCGGCGTGAAGAACGTCGAGATCGTGTTCGGGGCCAGGGGCTTGAGGATGTTCGGCTCGTTGAAGAGCTGGAAGCTGCCGATGATCGAGAAGATCGTCGCGATCACGATCGCGCCGCGGACCGCGGGGATCTTGATCGAGAAGATGGTGCGCCACGCTCCGGCACCGTCGATGGATGCCGCTTCGTACAGCTCGTTCGGAATCGTCTTGAGCGACGAGTAGAAGATCAGCATGTTGTAGCCGACGAACTGCCAGGTGACGATGTTGCCGATCGACACCAGCATCCACTCGGGCACGAACGGCTGCACGACGTTGCCGCCGAGCAGGTCGTTGAGGTTGCGGGTGAGACCGAACTGGTCGCCGTAGATGTACCCCCACATCAGCACCGCCACGACGGCGGGCACGGCGTAGGGCAGGAAGATCACGATGCGGTAGAAGCCGGCGGCGTGCAGGCGCGCGCTGTCGATGGCGAGCGCCGCGGCCAACGCGAGCAGCAGCATGACCGGCACCTGCACGACGAGGAAGATCGCCACGCGCCCCAGGCCGTCCCAGAACTTCTCGTCGCCGAGGGCGGTGACGTAGTTGTCGAGGCCGACGAAGGCGTTGCCGCCGATCAGCTGGTCGCGGAACAGGCTGAGGTAGATCGAGAACGCGAGCGGGGCGAGGAACACCAGCGCGAATACGAGCGCGAACGGTGCCACGAACAGCCAGCCGCGGTCGTCGATACGGGAGCGCCGCTTGCGTTTCGGGGTGCGCAGGGCGGGCGGGGGTGCCGCGGTGGTCGTCATCGTCCGGTGCCTCTTCGTTGGTGCGCATCCGAGTCGGGGTGGCTCGGATGTTGACGTAAACATAACCAGGTTCGCGCTAGGGTGTCAACGTCAACATCCCAGAGGGGGCCCGCATGAGCGAGACGACGACGACGTCGCCCGCGATCCCGGCGCGAGGGCGCCGCCGCGAGGTGTCGATGGCCGATGTGGCTGCGGCCGCGGGCGTGTCGGGCCAGACGGTCTCGCGCGTGGCGAACGGTCGCACCAACGTCGACCCCGACACCCGGCAGCGCGTGCTCGATGCGATGGCGACCCTCGGCTACCGCCCCAACAGCGCGGCGCGGGCGCTGCGCTCCGGGCGCTTCCGCAGCATCGGCGTGATCATGTTCTCGCTCAGCTCATACGGCAACACGCGCACCCTCGACGCCCTCGCGTCGGTGGCCGCGGCATCCGGATACTCCATCACGCTCATCACGCTGCACTCCGCGTCGCAGTCCGACGTGTCGGGGGCCTTCCTGCGCCTGCGCGAACACGCCGTCGACGGCATCGTGATCCTCATCGAGACGCACCGCCTCGGCGAGAACGAGCTGTCGATCCCCTCGGGGTTGCCGGTCGTGGTCGTCGACTCCAGCGCCGACTATCCCTACGCGGTCGTCGACAACGACCAGGCGCAAGGCGCCCGGCTGGCCACCGAGCACCTGCTCGACTTGGGCCACGAGAGCGTCTGGCACGTGTCGGGCCCGCTCGAATCGTTCGCCGCCGAGCGTCGTCGCGTCGCCTGGCGAGCGGCCCTCGAGTCACGCGGATGCCGCGTGCCCGACGTGCTCATCGGCGACTGGACCGCGGAGTCGGGCCATCGCATCGGCGCTGATCTCGCGCAGCGACCCGAGGTGACGGCGGTGTTCGCCGCGAACGACCAGATGGCGCTCGGGGCGATCCGCGCCTTGCACGAGGCGGGTCGAGCCGTGCCGGGCGAGGTCAGCGTGGTCGGTTTCGACGACATGCCCGAGGCCGCGAACTTCTGGCCCCCGCTGACCACCGTGCGTCAGCGTTTCGAGCGGGTGGGCGAAGAGGCCATGAGCGCTTTGATCGCCGACATCGAGGGATCCGGCGGCGAGCACGCCCGCACCCTCGTCCCCACCTCGCTGGTCGTGCGCGCGAGCTCCGGCCCGCGCTGACGCCCCGGACGACGCGGGTTCCGTGGGGCCTCGCGCGGGCCTCAGAGCGGTGCCGGCTCGGGCCGGTGCACCCCGCGCGGGCGAAAGCCCAGGGCGTCGGAGGCCTCGAGCAGGTCGGCGAGGTGCCAGACGATGGTGAGCCACATCTCGGTGCCCTGCAGCCCCGGATCGTCGGCGTCGAGGCGGAACGCCGCGCCGGCGCCCTCGCGCCAGCCGGTGAGCGCGTGACGCAGCAGCTCGCCCGCCAGTTCGCGCACCTCCGCGCGGCGGTACCCCGTCTGCCGGGTGAGCCAGAGGGGGTGGGCGATGTCGAGCACCGTGCACGCGTCGCGGCGGTCGGGGCGCATCCACCGGTCATCGCGCGCGTGGCGCAGCACGGTGTCGATGACGGCTTCGGGGTGGGCGGGCGCGACGCCGAATTGGGCGAGGGTCCCGCGCGAGGCGCGGTAGAAGCCGTTGACCACCAGCCGCAGTCCCTCGTCGGGCCGGGCGGAGCCCCACATGCCGGTGCCGGGATCCGCGCGCAGCGCGAGCCACCCGAAGAGGGCCTCCGCCGTCCCGGGGGCGACGGGGTCGCCGCGCCGGCGGCTCCACCGCAGGGCGGTGCCGAACGCGTCGACGTGATGGCCGGCCCGCCAGGGATCGTCGGTCCACGGCAGGTCGTCGAGTCGCGCGACGACGGCAGCCGCGTCGTCGGCGACGTCGACGAACGGATGCCGGAACCCGGCGCCCAGCAGATCGAGGGCGTACCCCGCGCTGAGTACGCCGTAGGCCGCCTCGGGGTCGTCCCAGAGCGAGGCGGCATCCGTCATCAATCCCGTGTGCGGTCGCTGCTGCCCCGCGATGCGTTCGACCCATTCGTCGCGCGAGCCGCCCGGCGGAGGCTCCGCCGTCAGCAGGTCGCTCAGTTCGACCGCGTCGCACAGCGCCCGCAGTGACGAGGCGGCGCCCGCGCGATCGCGGAAACCGTCGTCGGTCGCGCTCGCCGCGAGGATCGCGGGAAGGTCGGCGCGCGCGGTGTCGGCGAACCGGCGCAGGTCGTCGTGCAGGGAGGGCGCAGCGGATGCCGGCTGCACGCGCCACCGCAGCAGCCGGGCCGGATTGCCGCCCACGATCGCGCCCGCCGGCACGTCCTTCGTCACGACCGCCCCCGCCGCGAGCACCGCGTGGTCGCCGACCGAGACGCCGTCGAGCACCACGACGTGCGAGCCGATCCAGACGTCGGAGCCGATGCGCACGCCGCGCGAGGTCAACGGTTGGCGGAAGACCTCCACCCCCGGCTCGAACGAGTGGTTGAACCCGATGATCGAGGTGTGCGCCCCCACGCGCACCGCATCGCCGAGGTGCACGTCGCCGCGCACGACCGTGTACGGGTTGATCGAGCAATCGGCACCGATCCGCAGCGACCCGGTGAGGTACGCCCCCGTCGCGATGTACGAGCGGTCGCCGAGGGTGAGGTCGTCGGCATCCACTCCTGCGTGCTCCGACACGAACACCCCGTCGCCGAGCGACCACCCCGGGTGCGCGGTGCGCAGCTCGTCGAGGTGCGCGCCCTGGCGCCGCCGTTCGGCGGGTGACGCCGCGCCGGGGAACGTCCACGGCGAGAAGTCGTGGGCCGCAGGGCCTGTCATGACCGCGGGGCCGCCGTCGAGGCGCGGATGTTCAGGCGCGGGCTGAGCTGCACGCGGTGCACGGGACGGTCGGGCTCGGCGATGCGCCGGGCCAGCAGCTCGACGGCCGCCTCGCCGACGCTCGCGCGCGGCGGGCTGACGGCGGTGAGAGCGGGGGTGAACAACTGCGCCACCTCGTCGTCGTACGCGATGATCGACAGGTCGTCGGGCACCGAGATGCCGCGGGTCAGGGCCAGGTCGACGAAGGCCATCGCCTCGGGGTCGGAGTGCACGAGCAGAGCCGTCACCCCGGTCGCGAGCGCCGAGTCGAGTGTGGCGTTGACGACGGCGGAGAAGTCGGGGCTCGTGCGGTCGGGCAGGGTCTGCTCGAAGTGATCGGCCGGCGTGAGCTCGAGCTCCTCGCACGCCGTCTGCCAGCCGCGCGCGATCTTGCGCGAGGTGGGGGAGTGGCGCGACAGGATGAGCCCCACCTTGCGGTGGCCGAGGGTGGCGAGGTGGCGTGCGGCCAACAGCGCGCCGAGGGCGTGATCGGTGGTGACCGACTCCATCGGCGTCCCGCCGGGCTCGAGCACGGCGTCGCGTTCGACGAGCACGCTGGGCACCGGGCAGTCGGCGAGCCAGGCCATGACATCGCGGGCGTGGGCGGTGTCGGTGTTGGGCGCGACGATCAACCCGCGCACGTCGCCGCCGGTCACGAGGCGCTCGAGCACGGGGCGTTCGTCCTGCAGCTCGTACGAGGCGCCGCGCAGCAGCATCTTGTACCCGAGCCGGCCGGCCGCGTCTTCCATCCCCCGCACCACCCCGGGCCAGTAGTAGGCCAGTGAGGGCACCAGCACGGCGATCGAGCCGACAGCGGTGTCGGCGCCGTCGGCGTCGTGCGCGGACCGCGCGGGCGCGGTCTCGCCGGGCACGGCGCCGCCGTGCACGCGGCGCAGCACCCCCTCCTTCTCGAGCTGGGCGAGGTCGCGCCGCAGCGTCACGGTGGCCACACCGAGGTCTTCGGTCAGCTGCGAGATGCGCACGGCTCCCTCGGTGCGCAGGGCGCTCACGATGTGGTCGCGACGCTCTGCGGCCAGGGGCGCATGCGGGGTGGTGTCGGTCATGGGGTGTCCTCGGTCGGTGTGTCCAGTTCTACCGTGAGCCGGAACGTGGTGCGGGATGCCAGGGGCAGGGCGAGCCGCGTGAGTCGCGGTCCCCACACCTCGGTGAGCAGGGGGTCGTCGAGATCGCGCACCTCGGCGCGCGCGTCGATGTCGTCGGGCCACCGCACGCGGACGGCGCGGCCGTCGGCGATCGGGCGGACGAGCGCCGCGCCGGTATCGAGGTCGACGTCGCCGGCGACGACGAGGTGCAGCACCGTGTCATCGCTGGTCGAGGCGCCGTCGTCGAACCGCCAGTCGTCGGCGATCTCGACGCGTGCGGCATCGCGGTCGAGCTCGGCGCGTCGTCGCCACTCGGCGAGCCCGGCGTCGGGATACGCCCCGGCCAGGTCGACGGAGAAGACCGAGCGGTCGTCGCCGATCACGGCTGCGGCGTCGCGGGCCGCGGCATCCGCCCCCGGAGGCTGGTCCGTTCCGCGCACGACGGGCACGTTGTGCCACGCGCTCTGCATCGTCCAGATGTCGTAGCGGTCGGGGCCGAAGGTGGCCGCGGTGTAGGTGGGGCGCCCGGCATCGACGATCACCGGCACGCCGTCGACCGCGATGACGAACGAGCCGACGTCGTTGTGGTTGTGGTGCTCGCCGTTGTGGCCGCCCTTGGCGACGAGCGCGAGTCCGCGCGGGGTTCCCGCGCTCTCGCGGGCGAGGAAGACCTGGGTCGAGGGGAGCCATACGTCGCGGGGGAGAGGCGCCTCGGTCGGAGCCGCCGCGAGCCAGTCCGGGTCGGTGAGCCCGCGCAGCAGCCGTCCGAGGCCCTCCCGCTCGGTCGCCGCCGGTGCAGCGGGGAGGCGATGCGAGGCGGCCAGGGCGGCGGCATCCGCGTCGCCGAACCGGCGTGCCGCGCGGTGCAGGGCGTGCCAGGGCTGGTCAGCCGGCGGACGGGCCTGCCCGTCGGCGTGGTTGACGTACCAGTCGCCGCCGAGATGGCTGCGGTGCGGAAAGGCCACGGTCTCGCGCAGGGCTCCGATGCCGGTGGCGTCCCAGGCCCCGTCGGTCGCGTGGGCGAGCACGTCGAGCACCTCAAGGGCACGGCAAGCGCCGTTCCACCAGTAGGCGTAGCCCTCGTCGATCGCGCCGTCGGCGGGGAGGGAGGCGACGTAGCGGTCGAGTCCCTCGACGGCGAGGGCGATGATCGCCGCCCGTTCCTCCCCTTCGTCGGGCTGGTCGAGCAGGCGGAGTGCTGCGACGACGATGTTGCCGTGGATCCACGGATTCCAGTTGTGCACGTCGCCGTCGAGCCCGATCCAGTGCCAGTCGCGCCGTCGCAGGAACGGCTCGAAGATCCGCGTGCGCGCCTCGTGCCGCACGCGGGCGCGCAGGCCCGGGGCACGCTCGTCGAGGGCGGAGGCGAGCAGGTGATCGATCCAGGCGAGCTGCGCCACCGCTTCTCCGGCACCGAGGTCGACGAACGGGTCGGTGACCGTGGCGAGCACGGACCCGTGCATGCGGAAGCTGTCGTCGTGCGCGGGCCAGCACCACGAGCTCTGCTCGCACAGCATCACGACCCCGTCGACGACCTCGTCGATCCAGGTCTCGTCGAGGGTCACGGCGGCCAGAGCCGTGACGCGGCTCAGCCGGCGCTGGCGGGCGAAGGCGGCGTCCTCCCAGGCCGTGCGGTCGCCGTCGCGGTGCACGCGGGCGGCGTCGCTCGCGCGGGGGTGGGGCCAGGCGGTCGTCCGCTCGGCCTCCGCGATCGAGCGAACGGCCTCGATGCCGGGGGCGTCGATGATGCCCCCGCGAGCCCAGGTGTCGCGGTCGGTCGCCGGGCGGAGGGGGAGCGCCTCATCGGGGTCGCGCAGCACGGTCGCAGCGGGCGCCGTGAACGCCTCGGCGAGGGGCCCGCGGAACACGGGGGACGGGAACGACATCGATCTCCTTCAGCGGGGTGGGCCGCTAAATCGATCATAAACGATCAGGACCATTCAAGAAACATGTTGTGGTGTTCTTTTTTGGTTGATACGCTCGCCATCGTTCACTCACACCCGCGGGTGGACGACGGTCTTCAAAGGAGAACCCGCGGCGATGAACGCCCTCCCCCGCCTCGCCGGCGGCCAGCGCGACGACTGGCTCGCCGTCGCCGACGCGCTGCTCGGCGCCGCGCAGGAGCACGCGACGCCCGGCCACGGACGCATCCAGTTTCCCGGAGACGAGGGCGGCTACGGTCGCGACGTCGACGGCCTCGAAGGCTTCTCCCGCGTCTTCCTCCTCGCGGGTCTGCGCATCGCCGGTGCCGAGGGCCAGGGCGTCGACGACCTCATCGCCTTCTTCACGCGCGGCGTGCGCTCCGGCGTCGACCCCTCGGCCCCCGACCGCTGGGTGCGCATCGACGAGCACGCGCAGGCCAAGGTCGAGGCGGCCTCCCTCGCCCTGGCGCTCGATCTCACCCGCCCCTGGATCTGGGACCGGCTCGACGAAACCACCCGCACTCGGGTCATCGCCTATCTCGCGCCCGTCGTGGGCGACGACACCTACCCGCAGACCAACTGGGTCTGGTTCCGCATCGTGGTCGAGACCTTCCTCCGCTCGGTCGGAGGCCCCTGGTCGGCCGACGACATCGCCGCCGACCTCGACCGGCACGACTCGTTCGTGCGCACCGACGGCTGGCTCGCCGACGGCGAAGAGCGCGCGTTCGACCACTACGTCGGCTGGGCGCTGCACGTCTACCCGGTGCTGTGGCCGCGCATGACCGGCGCCGCCGAGCTCGCGGGCGGCCGCACCACGGCAGACGTCGCGCGTCTCGATCGCTTCCTCCTCGACGCCCTGCACCTCGTCGGCGCCGACGGCTCGCCCCTGCTGCAGGGCCGCAGCCTCATCTACCGGTTCGCCGCCGCGGCGCCGTTCTGGGCCGGCGTGATGGCCGAGGTTCCCTCGACCAGCCCGGGGCGCCTGCGCGGAGCCGCCGCACGCATCATCGACCACTTCACCGGGAACGGGGCTCCGGATGCCGAGGGCGTCCTCACCCTCGGGTGGCACGGTCCGTGGCGCGCGCTGGCGCAGTCGTACTCCGGCCCCGGTTCGCCGTACTGGGCGGTCAAGGGCCTGCTCGGCATCTGCCTGCCCGCCGACCACCCCGTCTGGGCCGCAGCCGACGAGCCGCTGCCCGTCGAAGAGGGCGACGACCTGCGCGCGATCGACGCGGCCGGGTGGATCGTCTCGGGCACGCGTTCCGACGGCATCGTGCGCGTGTTCAACCACGGCACCGACAAATCGCTCCCCGGCGCGCGCACCGCGGACTCGCCCCTGTACGCCCGCATCGGCTACTCGACCGCCACCTCGCCCCTGCTCGACGACCTCGCGTGGACCGAGTCGCTCGAGCAGTCCGCCGCGCTGGTCGACGCCGCCGGGCGGGCCACGCACCGCACCGCGCTCGAACCCCTCGGCGTGCGCGTCGTCGACGGCGTGGGCATCGCCTCGAGCGTGTCGGACGTGCACTGGGTCGAGCCCTCGCCCACCGGCCACCGCCACGGTGCGGGGCTCGCGGGCGAGATCCGTTCGGCGGGCCGCATGAGCGTGCACTCCCTCGTGCGCGGCCCGTGGGAGATCCGCATCGTGACGGTCGACGAGCTCTCCGACGACCTCGACGCGTCGGATCTGCGCCTGCGCATGGGCGGGTGGCCGATCGCGGCCGCCGAGCCCGCGCACCTCACCTCGACCGGCGCCGCCGAGGCGCGCGCGAACGACCGGGTCTCCGGCATCCGGGCCCTGGTCGACGACGCGACCTCGCAGGTGGTGGTCCGCCGCGACGCCAGCCCGCTCGGTGTCGTTGCGGCCGTGCCGGTGCTGTCGTGGGACGCGCGCGTCGGCGTTCCCTTCGCGGCTCTCGTCTCGCTGGCCGCCGAGCCGGTCGAGACCGTCGCGACCCTCGACCTCGACGAGATCACCGGGACCGCGCTGGTGACGTGGCCCGACGGGCTGCGCACGCGCACCCCCCTCACAGACTCCGGAGCCTCCCGTAGGGCGCACCGGCACTCTCGGGCCCGAAGCGGCGCCCGGAACGCAATCGCAAAGGAGCAGCACGCATGAAGCGCAAGATCATCGTCGCGACCGGGGTGGGCATCGTCGCCGCCCTGTCGCTGACCGCCTGCAGCGGCGGATCGTCCGAGGCGCCCGCCGAGTCGGGCCCCGTCACCCTGTCGATGTCGGGCTGGAGCCTCAGCACGACGCCGGAGTTCCAGGCCCTCGCCGATAAGTTCCACGAGGAGAACCCCGACATCACCGTCGAGGTCAAGGAATACGACGCGACCAACTACGACACCCTGATGACGGCCGACCTCGCCGCAGGCACCGGCCCCGACATCATCACGCAGAAGAACCTCAAGTCGTTCATCACCTACCAGGCCGGCAACCAGCTGGCCGACGTCTCCGACGTGAGCCTGCCCGACGGCATCGGCGGCGCCGGCGCGTTCCAGGTCGACGGCGCGACGTGGGCGGTGCCCTACCGCCAGGACTCGTGGGTGCTTTTCTACAACAAGGACCTCTTCACCCAGGCCGGCGTCGCCGAGCCCGACGGTTCGTGGACGTGGGACGACTACGAGAAGGCCGCGAAGGAGCTCACCACCAAGCTCGGCGCCGCCGGCTCCGCAGCCCTCGGCACGTACCAGCACAGCTGGCAGTCCACCGTCCAGGGCTTCGCCAACGCGCAGACCCCCGACGTGAACATCCTCGACGGCGAGTACGACTACATGAAGCCGTACTACGAGCGCGTGCTCGACCTGCAGTCGGCGGGTGCGCAGGTGGAGTACAACACCGTCACCGCCAACAAGCTGACCTACCAGGCCGAGTTCGGCAAGCAGTCCGCCGCGATGATGCCCATGGGCACTTGGTACGTCGCGACCCTCATCGCCCAGCAGGCCAAGGGCGAGGCCGACGCCTTCTCGTGGGGCTTCGCGCCCATCCCGCAGTTCGACTCCTCGACGACGAGCACCTCCGAGACCCCGGTGACCTTCGGCGACCCGACCGGCTTCGCCGTGAACAAGGCGGCGGATGCCACCAAGCTGGCCGCCGCGAAGAAATTCCTCGCCTTCGCCGCCGGTGAAGACGGCGCCCAGGTGCTCGCGGGTCTGGGCATCACCCCCGCGCTGACCAGCGAGTCCGTCGCCGACACGTATTTCGCCGTCAAGGGTGCTCCGACCGACGAACTGTCGAAGTTCGCCTGGTCGACGCACGACACCAAGCCGGAGAACCCCACCTCGGCCAAGACCGCGGCCGTGCAGAACATCCTGCTCGACCTGCACACCGCCGTGATGTCGGGGTCGACGTCGATCGACGACGCCATCAAGACGGCTCAGGACCGCGTGAAGAGCGAGGTCGGCGTCGGCTGACGCCACCCCCTGGTGGCCGGTCCGCTCCCGGGCCGGCCACCCCTGAGACCCCCTCGAGACCTGGAGACACCATGGCGACCATCGCCGACACCCGCAAGCGGGCGCTGAAGACCGGGCCGGACCGGCCGCGGAGCCGCTCCCGTCTGACGCTGCGCAGCACCCTCATCGGGTGGAGCTTCATCCTCCCCAACTTCGTGGGGTTCGCCGCCCTCACGCTCGTGCCCGTCGTGACGTTGTTCTACATGTCGATGACGAACTGGAACGTCTTCGGGTCGTCCGCGTTCGTCGGGATCGCGAACTTCCAGCGGCTCCTCGGCGACGGCAGCTTCCGCATCGCCCTGTTCAACACGCTGTACTACGCCGCTCTGCACATCCCGCTGACGATGATCGTCGCGCTGGGACTCGCCCTGCTGCTGAACAACAAGCTGCGCGGAGTCGCTTTCTTCCGCACCGCGGCGTTCTTCCCTTACATCACCTCTATCGTCGCGATCGCGGTCGTCTGGAACCTGCTCTTCAGCCCTGAGTACGGGCCCATCAACGAGATCCTGCGGTTCTTCGGCCTGCAGAACCCGCCGGGGTGGCTCACCTCGTCGGAGTGGGCGATGCCCGCCGTCGTCATCATCAGCACGTGGCGCGACATGGGCTACTACATGATCCTGTTCCTCGCGGGCCTGCAGACCGTGCCGCGCGAGTTGCACGAGGCCGCCCGCGTCGACGGAGCCAACGTCTGGCAGCGCTTCGTCAACGTCACGCTGCCGTGCCTGCGCCCGACGACCTTCTTCGTCACGGTGATGCTGACGATCAACTCGTTCAAGATCTTCGATCTGATCCTGGTGATGACCCAGGGCGGACCCGGCCAGTCGACCCTCGTGCTGTCGCAGTTCATCTACCAGAAGGGCTTCCAGGAGAACCAGTTCGGGTACGCCTCGGCGGCCTCGATCGTGCTCTTCCTCCTCTGCATCGTGGTGACCCTGGTGCAGTTCTTCATCAACAAGAAGCGGGACGCCTGATGACCGACCTCCTCGTTCCCGACGCCACCCGCACGCTCGTCACCGCGGGGGCGAAGCCGCCGCGCCGTCGTCCCGTCGCGGGGGCGAAGCGCCCCGCGCGCCGCATCGGCCGCGTCATCGGCTACGCCGTGATGATCCTCGCCGCGGTGGCGCTGCTCATGCCGTTCTTCTGGATGATCATGAGCTCGCTCAAGACGCCCAACGACGTCTTCAGCGCCCCCGTGAAGTGGTTCCCCGAGACGTGGGTGTGGAGCAACTACGTCGACATCTGGACGCAGTCCGGCATGCTGACGTGGATCCGCAACACGCTCGTGCTGGCGGTGGTCGTCACCTTCCTGCAGGTGCTGACCGGCTCGTTCGCCGCTTACGGGTTCTCGCGCATGCGCTTCCCGGGCCGCGATGTGCTGTTCCTCGTCTACATCGGCACGATCGCCGTGCCGTGGCAGTCGTACATGATCCCGCAGTTCATCCTGCTCTCCAACGCCAAGGTCTCGAACACCCTCTGGGCGATCATCCTGATCCAGGCGTTCGGCGCCTTCGGGGTGTTCCTGATGAAGCAGTACTACGACACCATCCCCGAAGACCTCTCCGAGGCTGCGCGGCTCGACGGACTGAGCGAGTACGGCATCTGGGCCCGCATCATGCTGCCTCTGTCGGTCCCCGCGATCGCGAGCCTCACGCTGCTGACCTTCGTGAACACGTGGAACGACTACCTCGGGCCGCTCATCTACCTGCGCAGCCCCGACCTGTGGACCATCCAGCTGGGGCTCCAGAGCTTTGTGAGCACCTTGTACGACGCCAACTACGCCCTGCTGTTCGCCGGGCTCACCATGTCGGTCGTCCCGATCGCGATCGTCTTCCTCTTCGGACAGAAGTACTTCGTCGAGGGCATCGCGACCAGCGGAATGAAGGGCTGAGCCGTGCGCCGCATCTCCCACGACACGTACGCGAGCGTCTTCGCGACGGTCTACCTCGGGCTGATCGTCAACGTGATGCTGGCCGTCGCGTGCGCGCCGTTCCTCATCGTCGCCATGACGACCGACCCCGCGGCATCCTGGCCGCTGCTGCTGCTGACCGCGCCCCTGTGCGCACCGGCGCTCGCGGGGGCCCTCACCGCGTTCCGTGCGCACGGCATGGGGGAGGGGCGCGTCGTGCGCGTCTTCTGGGCCGGATGGCGCCGGACCGCCGGCAAGTCGCTCGCGATCGGCGCTCTCGCCGCCGTCGTGGTGACGCTGGCGCTGATCGACGTGCGCGCCGTCGCCACGGCCTCGTGGGGCGTGCTCGTCGTGCCGTTGTGCCTGTGCGTCGTGCTGCTCGCGCTGGCCGTCGCGCCGGTCGCGCTGACCGCCCTGGTCGAGGCTCCCGGCACGCCGCTGCGCGTGCTGCTGTCGACGGCCGCGGTGTTCGCCGTACGCCGCTGGTATCTCAGCGCCGTCAGCCTGCTGGTGCTCGCGGGGCAGGCCGTGCTCTTCACGACCTCCCCTGCGCTGGCCCTGGGCCTGACGGCCGCCCCCGCTCTCTACCTGGTGTGGGCCAACGCCCGCTTCAGCCTCCGTCCCGTGCTGCCGGCCGACGCCGCCGTGGCCGTCTGACCTGAAGGATCCCCCGATGACGACCTCCCTCCCCACCGCTCGCGTGGACACCGACCGCGCGATCGCGCAGGTGCTGGCCACGGTGCGGGCCAACATCGACGCCTTCGGCGCGCGGTACCCCGATGACACGACCCGTGAGAACCGCTATCCGCTGCGCCCCGCCGTGCCCGGCTTCGCCGAGGGCGCGAACCGCGGCTGGACCACGAGCTTCTGGCCGGGCATGCAGTGGATCGCCTACGAGCTGACCGGCGACGACGTGTTCCGCGACGCCGCGCTCGGCCACGCCGCCGACTTCGGTCGCCGCGTGCGCGACGAGGACGACCTCGACACCCACGACCTCGGCTTCCTCTACACGCTGTCGTGCGTGGCGCCCGCGCGCCTCCTCGACGACGCCGAGGCCCGCGCGAGCGCCCTGTCGGCGGCCGAGCACCTCATGACGCGCTACCTGCCCTCGGCCGGGATCATCCAGGCCTGGGGCGACCTCGCCGACCCCGCGCAGCGCGGTCGCACGATCATCGACAGCCTCATGAACATGCCGCTGCTGACGTGGGCGGGCGAGCAGACCGGCGACCCGCGCTTCAGCGAGGTGGTGTCCCGGCACACGGCCGAGCTGCGCACGCGCATCCTGCGCCCCGACGGCTCGACCTTCCACACCTTCTACTGGGACGCCGAGACGGGCGAGCCGCTGCGCGGAGCGACCGAGCAGGGCGCGTTCGACGATTCGTGCTGGGCGCGCGGACAGGCCTGGGGCATCTACGGCTTCGCGCTGAACCACCGCGCCACCGGCGACGAGGCGCTGCTCGAGGCCTCCCGCACGTGCGCCGAGTACTTCCTCTCGCACCTGCCCGCCGACGACGTCCCCTTCTGGGACCTCGTGTACAACGACGGCGCCGAAGCCCCGCGCGACAGCTCCTCGGGCGCGATCGCGGTGTGCGGACTGTTCGAGCTGGCCGAGGCCGACCCCGAGAACGCGCCCCGCTGGCGCGCGGCGGCCGAGCGCATCCTCACCTCGCTCATCGCCCACTACACCCCGGCCAGGGCCGACGACGCCGACACCGTGCTGCTGCACAGCGTCTACGACCTGCCCAAGAACGTCGGCGTCGACGAGGGAACCCTCTGGGGCGACTACTTCTACTTCGAGGCGCTCGCGCGCGCCTCGCGTCCCGACTGGCGGCCCGTGTGGTGAGGCTCGCGCGCATCGACGGCGGCGCCGGCGAGCGGTCGGTGGCGGTCGTGGCGGGAGCGACCGGCGAACACGTGCTCGACCTCGGCCCGCGACCGCTGAGCGAGCTCTTCGCCGAGCTCGACGGCATCCGGGATCTGATCGAGACGACGGATGCCGAGACCCTGCCGACCCTCGACCCCTCGAGCCTGCGCGCGCCGGTGCGGCCGCGCATCCTCGCCTGCCTCGGGTACAACTACCGCGGTCACGTGCCCGACGGCGTCGACCCGACCACCGACGACCCGGCCACGCCCGACGTGTTCGTGAAGACGGTGAACACGCTCGGCGGGCCGAACGATCCCGTCGTGGTCCCCGCCGTCGCCGACGACGTCGACTACGAGGGAGAGGTGGCGGTGGTCATCGGGCGCCGCGCGCACGCCGTGCCTCTGGCCGAGGCGATGTCGTACGTCGCCGGGTACACCGTGCTCAACGACGTGTCCGACCGCTCGTGGCAGCGCAAGCAGAGCCAGTGGGCGCTCGGCAAGTGCTTCGACGGCTTCGCGCCCCTCGGCCCGTGGCTCGTGACCGCCGACGAGGTCGACCCGCAGGACCTGCTCGTCGAGGTCGTGCGCGACGGGGTCGTGACCGTCTCGCAGTCGACGGCGACGACCGTCTTCTCGGTCGCCTTCGTCGTGCATCACCTGAGCCAGGTCATGACCCTCGAGCCCGGCGACGTCGTCTCGACGGGCACGCCGCAGAAGCTCCCCGACGCCCAAGAGGCGCACCGGCCCCTCGCCCCCGGCGACGCGGTGACCGTGCGCATCTCGGGCCTCGGCGAGCTCACCACCACCTTCGTCGCACCCCCGGGAGACTCCGCATGATCCTCGACACCTTCCGCCTCGACGGCCGCGTCGCCGTCATCACCGGTTCGAGCCGCGGGCTCGGCCAGGGCGCGGCCCTCGCGCTCGCCGAGGCCGGAGCCGACCTCGTGCTGATCGACCGCGGCGACGCCTCGCACACCGCCGAGCTCGCGCGCGGCCTCGGGCGGCGCGTGCACACGGTGCAGCGCGACTTCGCCACGGCCACGCCCGCCGAGCTCGCCGCCGCGATCGACGAGGCCGCCGATGCCCTCGGCCGTGTCGACATCCTCGTCAACAACGCCGGCACGATCCGTCGCGCCCCCGCCGCCGAGCACGCGACGAGCGACTGGGACGAGGTCATGGCGGTCAACGTCGACGCGGTGTTCTACCTGTCGCAGGCCGCCGGTCGCCGCATGATCGACCAGGGCTGGGGGCGCATCGTCAACGTCGCCTCGATGCTGTCGTTCCAGGGCGGCATCCTCGTCCCGGGCTACGCGGCGAGCAAGCACGCGGTCGCGGGGCTCACCAAGGCGCTGGCGAACGAGTGGGCGGCATCCGGAGTCACCGTCAACGCGATCGCCCCGGGCTACATGGCCACCGACAACACCGCGCCCATCCGCGCCGACGCCGATCGCGAGGCGTCGATCCTCGCCCGCATCCCCGCCGCCCGCTGGGGCACCCCGGCCGACCTGCAGGGTGCCTTCGTCTTCCTCGCCTCCGATGCCGCCGCGTACGTCACCGGCGCGGTGATCCCCGTCGACGGCGGGTGGCTGGTCCGCTGACGCACGCCGCCGCCCGCCCCTTCCACCCCCGATCCAGGAGATTCGCATGACCGCCTCCATCCCCCAGCGCTACGCCACCCACCCCGAGCAGATCCCCGGCATGGACACCGCGCAGCTGCGCGAGCGCTTCCTCATCGACGACGTCTTCGTCGCCGGCGAGGTGCGCCTGACGTACACCCACCACGACCGCATCGTGCTGGGCGGAGCGGTGCCCGCCGGCTCGCCCCTGCCGCTCACGGGCTACCCCGAGATCCGCAGCGAGTACTTCCTCGAGCACCGCGAGCTCGGCATCGTCAACGTGGGCGGCGCCGGAACCGTCACCGCCGACGGCGAGGTGTACGAGCTCGTCACCGGAGCCTGCCTGTACCTCGGTCGCGGCATCCGCGACGTGGTCTTCGCCGATGGGGCGGATGCCGCGGGCGCGCAGTTCTACCTGTTCTCGGCCCCCGCGCACACGGCCTACCCCGCCGCCCTCGTCTCTCCGGGCGAAGGCACGGTCCGCGAGCTGGGCGACCAGCTCACGAGCAACCGCCGCACGCTCAACCAGTACATCCACGAGAACGGCGTGAAGAGCTGCCAGATCGTGATGGGTGTGACGCAGCTGCATCCGGGATCGATGTGGAACACCATGCCGGCCCACACCCACGACCGCCGCACCGAGTGCTACCTCTACTTCGACCTGCCCGAGGAGGCGCGCGTCGTGCACCTCATGGGCGAGCGCGAAGAGACGCGTCACCTCATCGTCGGCGACCGCCAGGCGATCATCTCGCCGAGCTGGTCGCTGCACTCGGGAGTCGGCACCGCCGCGTACTCGTTCGTGTGGGCGATGGCGGGCGAGAACCAGTCGTTCGACGACATGGATGCCGCGCCCATCACCGACCTGCGCTGATGAGTCCCGTGCTGCTCGCCGTCGGCGAGACGATGGCGATGCTCGCGCCCGCCGACGGGGCGGGAGTGGTCGAGGCGACCGGCTTCCTCGTCGACGCGGGCGGAGCCGAGTCGAACGTCGCCGCGCACGCCGCGGCCCTCGGCGTGACCGCACGCTGGTGGAGCCGCCTGGGCGTCGACGCACTCGGTGACCGCGTGCTGCGGCAGGTCGCGGGCCGTGGTGTCGACGTCTCGCTCGTCGAGCGCGACGCGGCGCACCCCACCGGGCTGTACGTGAAAGACCCGGGGCGCGGGGTGAGCTATTACCGCCGGGGCTCCGCGGCGTCGTGCTTCTCGAGGGCGGATGCCGCGACCCTGGCCCTCGACGGCGTCGACGTGCTGCACGTCTCGGGCATCACCGCCGCGTTGTCCGACACCGCGCGCGACTTCCTCGACGCCGCGATCGGCCGGGCGCGCGACGAGGGCGTCACCGTCAGCTTCGACGTGAACCACCGCGCCGCGCTGTGGTCGGCGGCCGAGGCCGCGCCCGTGCTGCGTGCCCTCGCCGCTCGGGCCGACCTCGTGTTCGTCGGCCGCGATGAGGCCGAGGTGCTCTGGGGTACTCCCACCGACGCCGACGTGCGCGCGCTGTTCCCCGAGGTCGCCGAGCTGGTCGTGAAGGACGGCGACGTCGGCGCGACGGTGTTCGCGGGCGAGGAGCGCGTCTTCGTCCCCTCGCTGCCCGTCGAGGTTCTCGACGCCGTGGGAGCGGGTGACGCCTTCGCCGGGGGATACCTCGCCGCGCGGGCGATCGGCGCCACGGCATCCGATCGCCTCCGCTCCGGCCACGAGCGCGCCGCGCTCACCCTCCGCACCTACGGCGACTCGCTGCACGACGCCATCCACCCCGACAGGACGCCCGCATGACCCCTCCCGATGCCACCGCCGCCTGGTTCGACGACACCTTCGCCTCCGCCCCGCTCATGGCGATCCTGCGGGGGATGGGCCGCCAGCGTTCGCTCGCGCTCGCCGCGACCGCGTGGGACCTCGGCATCGACAACGTCGAGGTTCCCCTGCAGACCCCCGCCGACGAAGAGGCCCTGCGCGCGGTGTGCGCCGCGGGAGCCGAGCGCCGGCGGATCGTCTGCGCCGGCACGATCATCGACCCCGCGCAGGTGCCGATCGCCGTCGCGGCCGGTGCACGCTACCTCGTCTCGCCCGGGCTCGACCCCGCTGTCGTCGCCGCGGCCCGAGCGCACGGCATCCCGATCCTCCCGGGCGTCGCGACCCCCAGCGAGGTGCAGCTCGCCGTCTCGCTCGGGCTGCGCTGGCTCAAGGCGTTCCCCGCGACCTGGCTGACCCCGGCGTGGTTCCGCGTGATCCGCGGACCCTTCCCCGACGTGCGGTTCGTCGCGACGGGCGGTCTCGACGCCGGCAACGTCGCCGACTACCTCGACGCCGGGGTGCGCGTGGCAGCCGTGGGCTCGGCCCTCGAGGACTCCTCGCAGCTGCCGCGCCTCGCCGCCCTGTTGTCGCCCGCCGCCTGAGGCCCTCCTCCTCTGACACTTCGCGCACATCCGTGCAAGCCCGTCCCTCGGCGGCGTCGGCGGGAGAAGATTGACCGTCCGCAACGATCCCCCACTGAGGAGACCCATGCACGTCAACGCCTACGCGGCGTCGTCCGCGACCTCACCCCTCGAGCCCACGACCATCGAGCGCCGCGACGTCGGCCCGAAGGACGTCCTGATCGACATCGCCTACGCCGGCATCTGCCACTCCGACATCCACACCATCCGCGGCGAGTGGGGCGACGTGCCCTACCCCCTGACCGTCGGCCACGAGATCGTCGGTACGGTCGCCGAGGTCGGTTCCGAGGTCACCAGCCACAAGGTCGGCGACCGCGTCGGCGTCGGCTGCATGGTCAACTCGTGCCGCGAGTGCGAGAACTGCCTCGCCGGCGAGGAGCAGTACTGCGAGAAGGGCAACATCGGTACGTACGGCGCGAAAGACGTCGACGGCACGATCACCCAGGGCGGCTACAGCGAGAAGATCGTCGTCGACGAGCACTTCGTGCTGCGCGTTCCCGAGTCGATCCCCTACGAGAAGGCCGCGCCGCTGCTGTGCGCCGGCATCACGACCTACTCGCCGCTGAACCACTGGAACGCCGGCCCCGGCAAGAAGGTCGCCGTCGTCGGTCTCGGCGGACTCGGCCACATGGCCGTCAAGATCGCCCACGCCATGGGCGCCGAGGTCACCGTGCTCTCGCAGACCCTCAGCAAGAAGGACGACGGCCTGAAGATGGGCGCCGACCACTACTACGCGACGAAGGACGACGAGACCTTCGACAAGCTCAAGAAGAGCTTCGACCTGATCATCAACACCGTCAGCGCCCCGCTCGACCTCAAGCAGTACCTGGGCCTGCTCGCCCTGAACGGCACGATGGTCAACGTCGGCGCCCCGCCGGAGCCGCTGCCCATCCAGGTCTTCACGCTGTTCACCAACCGTCGTTCCTTTGCGGGTTCGTCGATCGGTGGCATCCGCGAGACCCAGGAGATGCTCGACTTCTGCGCCGAGAACGGCATCGCGCCCGAGACCGAGCTCATCTCGGCCGACCAGATCAACGAGGCCTACGAGCGCGTGCTGAAGAGCGACGTGCGCTACCGCTTCGTGATCGACGCGAAGACCTTCGCCCCCGCCTGATCCCGGCTTCGGCCCCGGATGCCACGGCCCCGACGTTCTCCGGAGCGTCGGGGCCGCGGCGTTCCCGGCCCGGTCGGGCGTCCCGTCCCGTCCGGCCCCGCCCCTTACGGCGGCCCGCCCGCCCCGCCGGGTGCCGTCCTGCGGAGTTCGAGGCCGACACGCCGGTCTGCGGGCCCGGGGTCGCGGCGTGTCGCCGTCGACTCCGCACGACGGTTCCTGAGGGGGCGGTCGGCGCGGTGCCGTCCCCGTCCCGTCCCGGTCCCGTCCCCGTCCCGGTCCCGTCCCCGTCCCGATCCTCCCGCCGCCCCGCCGCCCCGCCGGGTGCCGTCCTGCGGAGTTCGAGGCCGACACGCCGGTCTGCGGGCCCGGGGTCGCGGCGTGTCGCCGTCGACTCCGCACGACGGTTC
>NZ_JAJNCV010000004.1:0-73822 GCF_021026215.1 Microbacterium sp. JC 701 | reverse complement strand
TTCCTGAGGGGGCGGTCGGCGCGGTGCCGTCCCCGTCCCGTCCCGTCCCCGTCCCGGTCCCGTCCCGGTCCCGTCCCCGTCCCGGTCCCGTCCCCGTCCCGGTCCCGTCCCCGTCCCGGTCCCGTCCCGGTCCCGTCCCCGTCCCGGTCCCGTCCCCGTCCCCGTCCCGGTCCCGTCTCCCGGTCCCGTCCCCGTCCCGGTCCCGGTCCCGTCCCCGTCCCGGTCCCGTCCCCGTCCCGATCCTCCCGCCGCCCCGCCGCCCCGCCGGGTGCCGTCCTGCGGAGTTCAAGGCCGACACGCCGGTCTCACGGCCCGGGGTCACGGCGTGTCGCCGTCGACTCCGCACGACGGCTCGTCGAGCCGACCCGGTACACGCGAAAGCGGCGCCGCCCCAAAGGGCGACGCCGCTGACGAACCGTGCGGATCAGGCCTGGCCGAGCGCGGCCGACACGACCGCGCGTGCTTCTTCCTGCACCTCGCGCAGGTGGTCCTCACCGCGGAGCGACTCGGCGTACAGCTTGTAGACGTCTTCGGTGCCCGAGGGGCGCGCGGCGAACCACGCCGACTCGGTCTGCACCTTCAGCCCGCCGATCGCGGCGCCGTTGCCCGGTGCGTGCGAGAGCTTCGCGGTGATGGACTCACCGGCGAGTTCGGTGGCCGACACGGCATCCGGAGACAGCTTCGACAGCGCCGACTTCTGCGCGGGCGAGGCCGGAGCGTCGACGCGCTGGTACGCCGACGAGCCGAACTGCTGCTCGAGCTCGGCGTAGCGCTGCGACGGGGTCTTGCCGGTGACCGCGAGGATCTCGGCGGCCAGCAGACAGAGCAGGATGCCGTCCTTGTCGGTCGTCCACACCGTGCCGTCCTTGCGCAGGAACGACGCACCGGCCGACTCCTCGCCGCCGAACGCGACGGAGCCGTCGAGCAGGCCGGGGACGAACCACTTGAACCCGACGGGCACCTCGAGCAGCGTCTTGCCGAGGGCGTCGGCGACGCGGTCGATGATCATCGACGACACGAGCGTCTTGCCCACGGCGGCGTCGGCCGGCCAGTTCGGGCGGTGCGAGAACAGGTAGTCGATCGCGACCGCGAGGTAGTGGTTCGGGTTCATCAGCCCCGCGTCGGGGGTGACGATGCCGTGGCGGTCGGCGTCGGCGTCGTTGCCGGTGAGGATGTCGTAGTCGGCGCGCGCGGCGACGAGCGAGGCCATGGCCGAGGGCGACGAGGGATCCATGCGGATCTTCTCGTCCCAATCGAGCGTCATGAACTTCCACGTCGGGTCGACCTCGGGGTTCACGACCGTGAGGTCGAGGCCGTAGACCTCGGCGATGAGCGCCCAGTACTCCACCGACGCACCGCCCAGCGGGTCGGCGCCGATGCGGACACCGGCGTTCTTGATGGCGTCGATGTCGATGATGGATGCCAGATCCCGCACGTACGCGTCGCGGAAGTCGTACTGGCCCAGGCCGTCGAGGTCGATGTCGGCGTGACGCGTGCGGGTGACGCCGTCGAGGCCGGCGGCGATGAGCTCGTTCGCACGGTCGGCGATCCAGCCCGTGGCGTCGGTGTCGGCCGGTCCGCCGTGCGGGGGGTTGTACTTGAAGCCGCCGTCGCGCGGCGGGTTGTGCGAGGGCGTGACGACGATCCCGTCGGCGCGGCCGGGGTCGGAGGCGTCGAGGTCGCGGTTGTAGGTGAGGATCGCGTGGCTGAGCGCGGGGGTCGGCACCCACGCGTCGCGCGAGTCGACGCGCACGTCGACGCCGTTGGCCACGAGCACCTCGATGGCGCTGCGTTCGGCCGGGAGCGACAGCCCGTGGGTGTCGCGGCCGAGGAACAGCGGACCGGTGATCCCCTGCGCGGCGCGGTAGTCGACGATCGCCTGGGTCGTGGCGAGGATGTGGTCTTCATTGAAGCTCGTACTCAGCGAGGATCCGCGGTGACCGCTCGTTCCGAAGGCGACGCGCTGCTCGGGCACGGCGGCGTCGGGCTTGCGGTCGTAATACGCGGCGATCAGTTCGTCGATGTCGATGAGATCGGACGCCTCTGCGGGCTGCCCTGCGCGACTGCTCATGCGTCCAGTCTGCCCGCTCCCTCCGACATGCGCACACGCCGTGACGCATTCTGCGAGAATCCGTCATCGCGCCGCGGGCGGTCGCCCGTCGACCGGGCCCCGGACGGTGACGGGGGCCCGCTGACGCGGCATCCGGAATCATCCCCCAGGTCTAGGCTGGACGCCGTGCTGCCCGACACAGAGACCGTGCCCGCCCGCCGTACCTACAGCTACCTCGGCCCGGCCGGCACGTTCACCGAGGCGGCCCTCGCGCAGGTGCCCGAGGCGCGCGATCAGATCTGGCGTCCCGTCCGCAACGTCGGCGAAGCGCTGGCCGACGTCGTCGAGGGGCGATCGGATGCCGCGATGATCGCCATCGAGAACTCCGTCGACGGCGGTGTCTCGACCGCGCAGGACGCCCTGGCCACCGTGCCGGGTCTGCGCATTGTGGGCGAATACCTCGTGCCGGTGAACTTCGTGCTCGTCGGTCGCCCCGGCGCCACGCTTGCCGACGTCTCGCTCATCGCCGCCCACCCGGTCGCCTACGGCCAGTGCCTCGGATGGCTCAGCAAGAACCTCCCCGCCCACGCGCACCTTCCCGCCGAGAGCAACGTCGCGAGCGCGCTCGGCGTGCTCGATGGGACGAGTGCGGCGGATGCCGCGGTGGCGGCCCCCGGCATCGTCGCCCACCACGACGTGTCGGTGCTGGCCGAGAACATCGGCGACAACCCCAATGCGGTGACGCGGTTCGTGCTGGTCAGCCGCACGGTCGCCCCGGCGCCGCCCACCGGTGCCGACAAGACCTCGCTCATCGTCGAGCTGCCCGAGGACCACCCGGGTGCCCTGCTCGAGCTGCTCGAGCAGTTCGCCACGCGCGGCATCAACCTGAGCCTGCTGGCCTCGCGCCCCATCGGCGACGCCCTCGGGCGCTACCGCTTCGTCATCGACGCCGACGGGCACGTGCACGACGAGCGCATGGCCGATGCTCTTCTGGGACTCCGCCGGTTCAGCCCGAAGGTCATCTTCCTCGGCTCGTATGCCCGCGCCGACCGCGCGATCGTCCGCTACCCGCAGCGCTACAGCGACGACGTGTTCGTCGAGGCCCGCGACTGGCTGCGCGGCCTGCTGAGCGGCGAGCCCGAGGCCTGACCCGTCGCGAGGTCCCTGAGCGTGTCGAACGGCCCGTCGCAGCCCAGGTCGCTGAGCGTGTCGAAGGGCCCGGTACCCGCGGTGGCCCCGGTGGCTTCGACAGGCTCAGCCACCTGTGTCGCGCGCAGCCCAGGTCCCTGAGCGTGTCGAAGGGCCCGGGACCCGCGGTGGCCCCGGTGGCTTCGACAGGCTCAGCCACCTGTGTCGCGCGCAGCCCAGGTCGCTGAGCGTGTCGAAGGGCCGGGACCCGCGGTGGCCCCGGTGGCTTCGACAGTCTCAGCCACCTCGCGTACGGCAGAGGTCCCTGAGCGTGTCGAAGGGCCCGGGACCCGCGGTGGCCTCGGTGGCTTCGACAGGCTCAGCCACCTCGCGTACGGCAGAGGTCCCTGAGCTTGTCGAAGGGCCCGGGACCCGCGGTGGCCCCGGTGGCTTCGACAGGCTCAGCCACCTGTGTCGCGCGCAGCCCAGGTCGCTGAGCGTGTCGAAGGGCCCGGGACCCGCGGTGGCCCCGGTGGCTTCGACAGGCTCAGCCACCTCGCGTACGGCAGAGGTCCCTGAGCTTGTCGAAGGGCCCGGGACCCGCGGCGCCCCCGGTGGCTTCGACAGGCTCAGCCACCTGTCTCGCGTCAGGCCGCGACGGTCGCGGGAGCCGCGATGAGCTCGAGGGTCTGCACGCGGCCTTCCGACCCCTCGCCTTCGTATGCTCCGGCGACGGGCGAGATCATGATCTCGTCGACGCCGTGCTGCGCAGCGAACGCGGCGAGCTGGCCCTGCACCTCGGCTCCGGTGCCGACGAACCACTTCTGCCGGGTCGAGGCCATGATCGATTCGGCCATCGCGTCGAACGGCTCGGCCTTCGCCTGATCGATGGTCTCGAGCGGCACCATGGGGCGGTTCGTGCGCAGGCGCGCCATCATGCGCAGCTGCGGCAGGGCGCGTTCTTCCGCCTCTTCGGCGGTCGGCGCGGCGACGACGTTGGCGGTGACGAAGGTGCGCGGGCCTTCACCCGACTCGTTGGGCACGAACTGGTCGCGGTACACCCCGAGCGCGTGGGTGAGCCCCTCGCCCGAGAAGTGGTTCGCGAAGACGTAGGGCAGACCGAAGCTGGCCGCGAGTTGCGCCGAGTAGTCGCTCGAGCCGAGCAGCCACACCTGGGGGGTTCCGGATGCCGCGGGCGTCGCCTTCACCTGGTACTCGGTGCCCGAGGTGAAGCGCACCGTCGCCCCGTCGGGCGAGGTGAGCGCCATGATGTCGGTCACGTGGTCGGGGAAGCGCGAGACGTCGCTCGTGGTGCCCGAGCGGTTCAGCAACTGGGTGATGACCGGGTCGCTGCCGGGGGCGCGGCCGATGCCGAGGTCGATGCGGCCGGGGGCCAGGGCCTCGAGGGCGGCGAACTGCTCGGCGACGATGAGCGGGGAGTGGTTGGGCAGCATGACGCCGCCCGACCCGACGCGGATGCGCGAGGTGCGCGCCGCAGCCGCGGCGATGAGCACGGGGGGAGTGGTCGACGCCACCGAGGGCATGTTGTGGTGCTCGGCGAACCAGTAGCGCCGGTAGCCGAGGCGGTCGGCCCGCTCGACGAGGTCGAGGGCGGCGCTCACCGCCTGCGCGCTGCTCTGCCCGTGGCGCACGGGAACGAGGTCGAGAACGGAGAGGGAAGGCATGGCGTCGTTCACCTCGGATCCAACCGGTTCGTGCCCTCTCCTATTCCTCCGGCGCGAGAGCGCAACCCCCGTGACCTCCGCCGATGACGCGGCCTACCGTCCCGCGCATGGGGACCGAGACGATGGTGCGCACGCAGATCGCGATAGGCGAGAACTCCTATCTCCTCGCTCAGGGGCAAGACCTCGGCGACCTCGAGCGACGAATCGAGGAGGCGGTGCACGCGGGCGGGAGGTTCGAGCGGTTCGTCGTGGTCGGCGATCGCGAGATGTGGGTGCTGTTCACTCCGCACACGAGTGTGACGCTGTCGGTCGAGACCGTCGAGATCGATGCGCGCGACACGGGGGACGCCGGCGAGCCCTTCGGTGACTTCTTCGGCGGATGACCGACGGTCAGGATCCTCTCAGGAAAATTCCGTGACGAATGGTGCTCGGCGTGCGTCCTACCTATGACATCGCGGGACACACGGTCCCGGAACGACGGAAGGAAGCGAACATGGCTGAGAACACCACCACCACCGCCACCCCCACCCCTGCCACGAAGGACGGCGGCTCGACCGTCATCGTCGACGCCGTCGTCGCCAAGGTCGCCGGCATCGCCGCGGCCGAGGTTCCCGGCGTCCACGCTCTCGGTGGCGGAGCGGCCCGTGTGATCGGCAACATCCGTCAGGCCGTCGGTGCCAAGGACCACGCCCAGGGTGTGAGCGTCGAGGTCGGCGAGACCGAGGTGGCCGCGGACATCGCGATCCAGGTCGACTACCCCGAGCAGCTTCAGCGCGTGGCCTCGAACGTCCGCGCGGCCGTGCACCAGGCCATCACCGAGCTCGTGGGCATGAAGGTCGCCGAGATCAACGTGACCGTGGTCGACGTCTTCATCCCGGGCGACGACGACGACGAGGACGCCGCCGCCGAGCAGCGCGTCAACTGACACCCGTCTCGAAAAGGGGCGTCACCGTGAGGTGGCGCCCCTTTCGCGTCCCCGGATGCCGCGAGCTTCGCGATCCGTCGAAGCGGGTTCCGGCTTAGCCCCCGTGGCGCACGTGCGAATACGCGTCGAGCGCCCGCTTACGCGTCTCGCCGAGGTCCACCATCGGCTCCGGCGGGTTCTCGCCGAGGTACTCCGGGGCCCACTCCTTGACGTAGGCGTCGTGCGGGTCGAACTTCTTGCGCTGCGTGTCGGGGTTGAACACGCGGAAGTACGGAGCGGCATCCGCACCGCTTCCCGCGACCCACTGCCAGTTGAAGGGGTTGCTCGCGGCATCCGCGTCGACGAGGCAGTCCCAGAACCACTGCTCGCCGTGACGCCAGTCGATGAGCAGGTTCTTGATGAGGAACGACGCCGTGACCATGCGCACGCGGTTGTGCATGACGCCGGTGTGCCAGAGCTGGCGCATGCCGGCGTCGACCACGGCCACGCCCGTCTTGCCCTGCTGCCAGGTCTCGAGGTGCGACCGGTCGAGCTCCGGCCAGGGGAAGGCGTCGAAGGTGCGGCGCCAGTTCACCGTCGCGATGTCGGGGGAGTGGTAGGTCACGTGCCAGGCGAACTCGCGCCACACGAGCTCCGAGAGGAAGCCGCTCGCGCTCTGCGCGTGCTGGCCCGATCCCCGGTGCTCGAGGGTGTCGTGCCACACCTGGTAGGGGCTGAGCTCGCCCCAGCGCAGGCGGGGCGACAGGTTCGAGGTGGCGCCGCCGGCGAACTCGTCGCGGTACTTCGAGTAGTCGCCGAGGTCGTCGTCGAGGAACTCCTTCAGGCGCGCCTTCGCGGCGGGCTCTCCGGGCTCCCACGTCTCGCGCAGGCCCCCGGCCCAGTCGGGCTTCGTGGGCAGCAGCCCCCACGCGCCGAGGTCGTCGCCGTCGACGCTGCCGTCGAAACCGGGGATCTTGCGCGCCTCCGGCATCGGCGGGCGCGGGGCGGGAAGCTTCTGCACGGCCCGCGCGAAGGGGCTGTACACCCCGTACGGCTTGTCGGACTGGGTGCGCACCGTCCACGGTTCGTAAAGCAGGTTGGCGGCGAACGAGGCGACGGTCACGCCGTCGGCGCGCAGTTTCTCTTTGATGCCGGCATCGATCTCGCGCTCCACCCCGCCGTAGCGCCGGTTCCAGAACACCGCTCCGGCGCCGACCTCCTCGACCAGGGCGGGGACGACCTCGGCCGCCTTGCCGCGACGCAGCACCAGCGACCCTCCGCGCTCGCTCACGCGCTCGCCGAGCGAGGTCAACGAGCCGTGCAGCCACCAGCGGGCCGCCCCGCCGATCTCGCGCACGCCGTCGGATTCCTCGTCCAGCAGGTACAGGGCGACGATCGGCTCGTCGCGGTCGAGGGCTGCGCGAAGCGCCGGGTTGTCGGTCAGGCGCAGGTCGTCGCGAAACCAGACGATCGAGGGTGAAGCCATGCGTCGACGCTATCCACCGCGGCATCCGGTGCTTCGGGCTTGACACCCGCGCGCGGCCGCCGCCCCGAAAAGGTCAGAGCGACGAGGTGTCGTGGCCCTTCGGCAGCGCGACCACGAGCCCGCCGGCGACGATGCGGGTGTACACGCGCGTCGCCTCGCCGAACTCGTCGCCGTCGAGCTCGATCGGCTGCGCGGGAGCGGTCGCCAGCTCGATGCCCGTGCCCCGCAGGTAGCGCACCGAGGTGTCCTTGCGGCGCTCGAGCACGCGCCGCCCGGCGCGGAACTTCCGGAGCACCGAGTTGTCCCACACGATGCTCCGCCACACGCCGAGCCAGCCGAGAACGCCGCTCGGCTGCAGCACGGCCACGTCGAGGCTGCCGTCGGCGATGGAGGCGTCGGGGATCAGAGCCACGCCGCCCTGCAGGGCGCCGCAGTTCGCGAAGAGCACGCTCTGCACCCTCGCCGAGTGCAGGCGGTGCCCGTCGAGCTGGTACATGACGCGGAAGGGCTTCGCCGAGACGAGCGACCGCGCCGCTCCGTCGACGTAGGCGACCCAGCCGACCTGCTTCTTCAGGTCGTCGCGGGTGTTCTGGATCATCGCGGCGTCCAGGCCGATGCCGGCCATGACCGAGAAGCCGTGCTCCTCGATCTCTCCGCCGACGCGACGGATGCGCGCGATCCCGGTGTCGATCGAGAGGACGTCACCCTCGAAGGTCGAGCGGATCATCGCGTCGCTGTCGGAGAGGGGCAGGTTGAGGTTGCGGGCGAGCAGGTTGCCCGTGCCGCTCGGAATGATCGTCAGGGGCACTCCCGACGAGGTCAGCGCCTCGGCGACGGCGCGGACGGTGCCGTCGCCGCCCGCCACGAGCACGGCGTCGACCTTCTCATCGAGGGCGGCGCGGGTGACGTCGTCGCCCAGGTCGTCGACCGTCGTCTCGTAGAACAGCGGTTCGGCCCAGCCGGCCTCGGCCGACAGCTCGGCCGTGCGGGTGCGCAGGGCGTCGGGGTCGACCTTGACGGGGTTGTAGATGAGGGCGGCCCGCTTCTTCTGCGTGGTCTCGGCGTCGATCGGGGCGTCCTCGCCCTCGAGGTCGACGCGCTGCGTCTTGCCGGGCAACTCCGCCGACGAGTCGGGGTCGACGTCCTCGGGCTGGTGGATGGTGTCGTCGGGCTCCGCGGCGTCCTTCGGGTGGGGGACGTTTTTGCGCGGGTGATCGGCGACGTCGTCGCCGAGGCGCGCGGCGTGGAAGTGCTCGTCCGAGCCCTGGGCCGCGGCGGCATCCGCCTTCACCTCGTCGGGAGCGTCGGCGGAAACGGTCTCGGGGGACTCCGCGTCGTCACGCGGCTCGTCAGGGGCGGCCATGGGGTCAACCATAGGACCGCCCCGCGCGCCGGAACGGCGCGGTGGGGTGGGCTTGACGGGCGGATGCCGAGCACCCCGGTGTGCGCGCGCGATTCCGCGGGTCGTGGCGCGGGCTGCCCCCCGGGGGAGCGAAGCGGCACGCGACGCCGACCGTAGGATGGACGCGTGATCGACCTGACCCTGCTGCGTGAAGATCCCGAGCTCGTGAAGCGCTCCCAGATCGCCCGCGGGGAGTCGCCGGATTCGGTGGACGACGCCCTCGCCGCCGATCGCGACCGCCGCGCCGCCATCACCGCGTTCGAAGAGCTCCGCGCCGCGCAGAACGCGCACGGCAAGCGCGTCGCGCAGGCGCCGAAAGACGAGAAGGCCGCGCTCGTGGCCGAGGCGAAGCAGCTCAGCGAGCAGGTGAAGGCCGCGCAGCACGCCGCCTCCGAGGCCGAGGCCGCCGCCGAAGCCGCCCTCGCGAAGATCGAGAACATCGTCATCGACGGCGTCCCGTCGGGCGGCGAAGAGAACTTCGTCACCCTGCGCACGCACGGCGAGGTCCCGACCTACGACTTCACCCCGCGCGACCACCTCGAGATCGGCGAGTTGCTCGGCGCGATCGACATGGAGCGCGGCACGAAGGTCTCGGGCAGCCGCTTCTACTTCCTCACCGGCATCGGCGCCCGCCTCGAACTGGCGCTGATGACACTGGCCCTCGACCGCGCGCTGCAGGCGGGCTTCACCCCGATGATCCCCCCGACGCTGGTGCGTCCCGAGGTCATGCGCGGCACCGGCTTCCTCGGCCAGCACGCCGACGAGGTCTACCACCTGCCGAAGGAAGACCTCTACCTGGTCGGCACGAGCGAGGTGCCCCTCGCCGGGTACCACATGGACGAGATCCTCGACTTCGATCGCGGCGCCAAGCGCTACGCCGGATGGTCCACCTGCTACCGCAGCGAGGCCGGCTCCTACGGCAAGGACACCCGCGGCATCATCCGCGTGCATCAGTTCAACAAGCTCGAGATGTTCGTCTACACCGACCCGGCCGATGCCGAGGCCGAGCACGACCGCCTCGTCGCGATGCAGGAGGGCATGCTGCAAGACCTGGGCCTCGCCTACCGCGTGATCGACGTGGCCGCCGGCGACCTCGGCTCGAGCGCCGCACGCAAGTTCGACATCGAGGCCTGGGTGCCCACGCAAGACGCCTACCGCGAGCTGACGAGCACCTCGAACTGCACGACCTACCAGGCCCGTCGCCTCGAGACCCGGTTCCGCCCGGCCGACGGCGGCAAGACGCAGCCGGTCGCAACCCTCAACGGCACGCTCGCCACCACGCGGTGGATCGTGGCGCTGCTCGAGACGCACCAGCGCGCCGACGGATCGGTCACGGTTCCCGAGGTCTTGCGGCCCTACCTCGGTGGGCTCGAGGTCATGGAGCCCATCGCGTGAGCGACGAGGCCGCCCTTCCCCGCACCGGAGACATCGACGCGTCGCCGCAGGACGAGGCGGCCGAGCTCGTCGCCGACGTCGCCCGTGAGGCGCCGGTCGGACGCATGCTCATCGCCCTCGACATCGACGGCACCGTGCTCCTCGAAGACGAGACCCTCAGCCCCGGTGTCGTCGACGCCGTCCGCCACGCGCAAGAGGCGGGGCACGAGGTCATGCTCGCCACCGGCCGCAGCTGGGACAGCACGCACGGGGTCATGGAGCGCCTCGGCATCCGTCCCGAGTACGCCGTCTGCTCGAACGGCGCCATCGTGATGCGCAGGGGCGGCGAAGCGGATGCCGCGGAGTACGAGCGTGCGCACGTCGAGACGTTCGACCCCACCGAGGTGCTGACGCTGCTCGGCGAGCACCTGTCCGGGGCGCACTTCCTCGTGGAGCTGCCCGACGGCAAGCGCCTGTTCACGGACTACCTCGACGACTGGAACCTCGTCGGCGCGAACAAGGTGACCTTCGCGGAGCTCTCGGGCCAGCCTGTCTGCCGCGTGGTCGTGGTCGCGCCGGAGCAGACCGACAAGGACTTCCTCGAACTGGTCGAGCGCATCGGCCTGTCCCAGGTGTCGTACGCGATCGGCTGGACCGCGTGGCTCGACATCGCCCCGCAGGGCGTCGACAAGTCCACCGCGCTCGAACTCGTCCGCGGCTGGCTCGACATCGCCCCCGAGAACGTCCTGGTGATGGGCGATGGGCGCAACGACATCGAGATGATGCAGTGGGCGGTGCACAACGGCGGCCGGGCGATAGCGATGCACCAGGGTCCGCCCGAGGTGCACGCCGCGGCCGGCGAAGTCGGTCTCTCGGTCACCGAGGGCGGCGTCGCGGCGGTGCTCCGGGCGCTCTGACGGCGCGCGGACCGACGCAGCGCCGGCCCGCGCCCCGCTTCACACTCGCGCGGAGCCGCTCGCCACGTGGGCGGCTCGGTCGGCCAGGTACGCGGTGCGATCGACCGCGCTCAGGGGGCGGATCGTAGCGCGGTGATCGACCACGCGTGCGGCCTCCCAGGCGACCAGGCCCACCGGCGGCAGCAACAGCAGGGCGGTCGCCCAAGCGGCCTTGAGCCCGACCGACGCGTGCGGGTCTCGCACGGCGACGACCGCGGCGAGGACGGATGCCGCGTAGACGAGCGCGAACACCGCCAGGACGATCTGCGAAGACATGCTGGTGACGATCATGGTGACCTCCTCATGTCAGACGGCCCGTGGGTCGTGAACGACTGATGAGACCCGGTCTACTCCTCGCGGAGGGCGCCCTCAACGGTGCGTGGTCACGCCGAAGGGGATCGATAGCCCGGCCATAGCGCGCTGTCAGGAGCGCCGGTCGTCGACCGATCCCGCGGCGACGTCCCGCCAGGCGCTGCGCGCCGATCCCTCCAGCATCCGACGGTCGCCTCGGGGGAGTTCGCGCCGGCTCCGCTGGAGCGCCTCGCGCGCGGCATCGCGGAACACCCGTGCATTCCGAGGGGCGGATGCCGCGAGCGCGGCGAGACATTTCTGCAGACGCACCTGCACCTCGACGAGTCCCGCTCCGTCGCGCGCCAGCGGGCGGAACGCGTCGTCGACGAGATCCGCCAGGCGCGGAGCCGGCACGAAGACGTGCTCGTGGGCGACGTCGTCGTCCGCCTCGGTACGCAGAGCGCGCGCAAAGACGCGCTGGAGCGCGGCGACCACCTCGATCGCCGTCCCCGGGTCGTTGGTCGACGGCGAGAGCGCCCGGCTGCCGATCTCCGTGAGTGCGATCACACCGAACCGGGGATCCTGTTCGTACGTGCGGTGGTGCTCGATCCTGAATGCGCGACGGATGCCCGCGATCACGTCGTCGTCGAGCTTCCCGACGACCTTCGCGAGGGGGACGCGGGCGTCGGCGATGCGTCCCGGCGTCGCCCGCACGTGGATGTCGACGGAGAAGCGCTCGGCGATGCGGCCCAGTCCCGCCACGTCGACGTGGGTGACGTAGCCGACGTCCGCAGCGTAGACGGCTCTCGCCCGGGCGGGGATCTCGACTGCGGCGCGGGCACCGAGCGTCGGCCTCTCGGCGTAGACCTCCAGTGATTCGGTGGCCGCCTTCTCGACGCGGTCGATCACGTCGGCCATCCGTCCGAAGGTCGACAGGTGCGAGATCCATCGCAGCAAGGTGACGATGACGATCACGATGATGACCAGCGTCGCCACGAACAGGATCGTGCGCCCCTGGCCCTGGTAGTACCCCGTCTCGAGGGCGACGATGCCGACCAGTGAGAAGGCGAAGGCCCCGACGAACGTCGACACCGCGTTCTGCGAGGTCGGGTCGGCGATGAGCAGCTGCGTCGACCGCGGGGTGGCGGTCGTGGTGGCCGACGAGAACGCCGTGACCATCGCGGTGACCGAGAACGTGCTGACGGTGAGCATCGCGGTCGCGATGATCTGCAGCAGCGAGCCGACGGCGTCGTCGGCGAGCCCGAAGCTGAACGAGAACGGCAGCAGGGGCCCGACGAATCGGGCGGCCAGCACCACGACGATCCCGACGACGGTGAACACGGCGGCGCGCACCCACACCTGCCGGCCGAGCCGGAGGAAGAACGAGGCCAGGGGGCTGCGCGCGATCGGTGCCATAGGCGCGACGGTATCCGGATGCCGTGCCCGCGCCCGGGGGCTGGACTCGATGTTGCGACGTGCTCGGTAGACTCGTCGGGTCCGGGAGGGTTGTCCGAGCGGCCGATGGACCTGGTCTTGAAAACCAGTGGGCAGCAATGTCCCGTGGGTTCGAATCCCACACCCTCCGCAACGCAGAACGGCGGGCCCCGCAGGGGTCCGCCGTTCTGCGTTATGACCGGTTGGGCGGGAGTCGAACGTAGTTGGGCCCACGCCGCCGGAGGCTCCGCGCGCCGCGCAGCGGCGCGTGGAGGGGCGGTGGGGAGAATCCCACACCCTCCGCAACGCAGAACGGCGGGCCCCGCAGGGGTCCGCCGTTCTGCGTTATGACCGGTTGGGCGGGAGTCGAACGTAGTTGGGCCCACGCCGCCGGAGGCTCCGCGCGCCGCGCGGGTGAGCGCGCCTGTCAGCGGGGCGAGAAGCGCCGATGAAACGCCAGGTCTTCACGCCATTCACAGCCGCCCGTCCCTAGTATTGCTGCGACCTCCGGCCGCGCCGGAGCGTGACGTGCTGCCGGGCCGGCGGCATCCGTCGTGAAAGGACCCGAGTGATCAAGACCACCCCTTCGCGCGGTCAGCGGACCGTCGCGCGCCATGGGCGACTCACGTCGCCGGGCCCCGTCGCCCAGTTGCTGCGCGGCCTCGCGATCGCCCTCGCCGTCGTGCTCGTATCGGGTGGCACGGTGCTCGCCTACGCCGCCGTCGACCTCACACGCAGCTTCACCGCCGACGCCGTCGACCTGAAGAACCAACCGGCCGTCCCGCCCGACATCGGCGAGCTGCAGGGCGGCGTCAACATGATGCTGGTCGGCACCGACGAGTGCGAGCCGGCGTTCGCGCAGTACTTCGGCGATCGATGCACAGGTCCCGACTCCGACGGCAGCTTGAACGACGTCAACCTCCTCATCCACATCTCCGACGCGCCTCGGCGCGTGACGGTCATCTCGTTCCCGCGTGACCTGATGGTGCCGATCCCCGCGTGCACCAACGCCGACGGGCAGGAGAACTCCGCGCGCAGCTTCGCCCAGATCAACAGCGCGTTCGAAGACGGCGGCCTGTCGTGCGTCGTGCAGACGGTCTCCGAGCTCAGCGGACTCGAGATCCCGTTCGCGGCCAAGGTCAGCTTCGGCGGCGTCATCAACATCACGGATGCCATCGGCGGCGTCGACGTCTGCATCGCCAACGGCATCAAAGACCCGTACACCGGCATCGACTGGCCCGCCGGCATCCGCACGGTGAAGGGCTTCGACGCCCTGCAGTTCCTGCGCACGCGTCACGGTGTCGGAGACGGCGGCGACCTCGGCCGTATCTCGAACCAGCAGCAGTACATGTCGCGACTGGCCAACAAGCTGAAGAGCCAGGAGGTGCTGTCGAACCCGGCGACCCTCTACAAGCTGGCCTCGACCGCGCTGCGCAACGTCGACCCCTCGACGTCGCTGACCAACCCGCTGACGCTCGTCCAGATCGCCTCGGCGGTCAAGGATGTGCCGTTCAACGAGATCGTCTTCATCCAGTACCCGACCGGTACCGACCCGTCGAACCCGAACCGCGTCGTGCCGAACGAAGACGATGCCAAGACGCTCTGGGCCGCGCTCGCCGCGAATCAGCCGCTGCAGCTGTCGGGCAACCTCAGCGACGGTGATGGAGTGGTGGCCGACCCCAACGCGACGCCCGCTCCGACCCCGACCGATACTCCGGCGCCGACCGAGACGTCGACCCCGACCGACGGTGCCACGCCCACACCCGACCCGAGCTCCGGAACGGTCGTGCTGCCCGAGGGCATCGCCGGGCAGACCGCGGCGCAGGCGACGTGCTCGAACGGTAACGTCCGCGAGTGAGTCCTCGCCGCCCGGCATCGCGAACGTGGTTCGAATGCCGGGCGGCATCCGGTTAGTATTGAGCGGTGTGCTCGCGCCGAGAGGCGTCGATCACCTGGAGACGTCGCATAGTCAGGCCTAGTGCACCACCCTGCTAAGGTGGAGTCCCCGTAAGGGGACCGAGGGTTCAAATCCCTCCGTCTCCGCCGAAAAAGCCCCGGTTCGCCGGGGCTTTTCGCGTGTTGTCGACATTGACCGTACGAGGGGCCGCCCGACGCGCGCCGTACCGACTGTGGGCCGAGCCCGAGGCTTCTCCCCAGAGACGATCTCGCCGCGATTCTCCCCAGATCGCCCATGCGCCCGCCGGACGTGACCCCGTGGTGGCAATGCTGTGGCCATGGGAATTCGCTACTACGCATACGCTTTCGACGCTGTCCACGCCCGGCAGGCGATCGAAGACCCCCGCAGTATCTTGTCCAGCGACCCGCTCGCCGACGCGTGGGGCTTGGAGCCGCACGCCACGGTGAGCTTCACGACCTTCGAACAGGTCCCGCCCAAACGCGACATGCTGTATCTGGACAAGGCGTGGGCCGCGCTTCAAGACCTGACCCTGCCCGATTCGAAGACGGATGCCGCAGCGTCATGCCACCGGATTTTCGAGGGGAACGTCACTATGACGGGGTTCGGGTGAGAACCGTTCATCCGAACCATTCTCCCCACGGAGATGCCGGCCATTCACTCAGACCTCGCTCTCTTCGACGAGTTTCGTGTTCGTGCGTGGGCCGACGGGTGGAGGAGCCCGCACGGGGCGAACCGCGATGACGAGCTTCGCTACGTCCTCGATTACCTCGAGAAGGCGCAGCAGTTCGTCGAAGCCCTGACCGCGGACGGTCGGGGCATGGTTTACATGATCGGGTGATGCGACCGGCAGCTTCAGCCAGCGGCGTCTCTCAGACCTGCCGCTCGAAGACCATCGTCGCTTGGATGCGATCACCCCCGCCGAACCCGGTGCTGCCCGACGATGCAGTCGTGATCGTGTGCAGGCGGAACCCGAGCGCCGCTTGACGGTTGATGACGCCCTCGAGTTCGGTCAGGTTGTTCGAGCCGCTGCCGAAGAGCTTCTCCTTCAGCACCACCTGGAGCACCACGTAGTTGTAGCCGTTCTGGGCGGGCCGCGGCTGTGCGCCGGCCACCGCGTCGGCCTGCGCCCGTTCGATGAAACCCGCGACGCCCGGCTGCGGAGGGGTCGGCTCCTGGAACCGCTCGGTCCACCGCTGTCCGTCCCACCAACGCGTCCGCCCGGAACCGTCGTCGTACCACCCTGCCTGTGCGTCGCTCATCGCCCGCTCCCTGTTCTTCGCTCCGGACCCCCGTGGCCGGATGCCGATCAGCGCCGAGTATTCCGGGGCCGGATGCTCCGTCGCAACGCGAACGGTCAGGCGCGGTGCATCTCCACCGCGCTCACGCCCGAAAGCGCCAGCCACGAACGGCCGTCGGGGCCGTCGACGACGGTGAGGAGCACGGCGTCGCACCCGCGACATCGCGCCACGATCCCCATGGCCGAGGCGTACACCGTCGCCGTGGCGAGCAGTCCCGTCAGCCCGCAGTGGGTGCATCGCACCCCGGATGCCGTGGCATCCCATCCGAGCAGGTCGTCGAGGCGACCGGCCAGGGCATTGCCGTCGAGAAGCGTCATCACGAACCTCCGAAACGTTCGGTGCGGATGCGGGCGGCTGAGTGGCCCGCCTCGATGAGCCAGCCCGAGACCGCCTCGACGAAGGGGGTCGGTCCGCAGACGAAGACGCGCGGCCGCTGGTCGGCCGGGATGACCGCGGCGCGTAGGCCCTCGACGGTCAGTCGTGCGGGGGCACGCTCCGCGTTCGCGGGGGCCCGGCGGGTGTAGACGAGGTCGAGGGCGAACCGTTCGCCGACCAACGCCTCGAGCTCGTCAGCGAAGAACACGTCGTCGGGGGTGCGAACGGAGTAGAGCAGCCGGAAGGGGGTCGCGTCGGCGCTCGCCGCGTGCGCCGAGGCCATTGCGAAGAGGGGGACGACCCCGGAGCCGCCCGCGATCAGTTGCACCGGTACGGGGCCATCGGAGGGCATCCACACGAAGAACGCCCCGAGCGGCCCGTGCACCTCGATCTGGTCGCCGTCACGCAGGTCGTGCACGAGGAAGGGCGAGACCTCCCCGTCGGGCACCTCGTCGACGGCGAGGACGATGCGCGTACCCGGGCCGGCCGAGGCGATCGAGTACGACCGGCTCGCCTGGTAGCCGTCGGGTGCGGTGAGGCGCACGTCGAGGTGTGAGCCCGCCTCGTTGCCCGGCCAGGTGGGCACCTCGAGCTCGATGCGCCGGGCCGTCGCGGTCTCGGGGCGCGAGGCGACGACGGTCGCGGCGTGCCAGGCCGCGGTGCGCGCGGTCACCCGTACCGTTCCTCGCGCCAGGGGTCGCCGTGCAGGTGATAGCCGTTCTGCTCCCAGAAGCCGGGCTTGTCGGCCGGCATGGTGATGAGCCCCTGCACCCACTTCGCGCTCTTCCAGAAGTACAGGTGCGGCACGAGCAGGCGAGCGGGGCCGCCGTGCTCGGGCGTCAGGGGTGCCCCGTCGGCCTCGAAGGCGATCCAGCTCTTGCCGCCGAGCAGGTCGTCGAGGGCGACGTTCGTCGTGTAGCCGCCGAAGGAGTGCACCATCGCGAAGCGATGCGAGGTCTCGACCCCGGCGAAGAGGCGATCGAGCGAGACACCGCGCCACGGCATGTCGAGCTTCGTCCAGTGCGTGACGCAGTGGATGTCGACGGTGATGTCCTCGACGCCGAGGGCCTCGAGCTCGGCGCGGCTCCAGCGGTGCACGCCGTTCTCGGTGCCGATCGCGAACTCCCAGTCGTCGTCGGCGATGCGGGGTGTCGGCCCGGCCGACAGCACGGGCCAGTCGCCCACGAGGGTCTGACCGGGTGGGAGTCGAGGATCGCGCTCGCGTCGTCGTCCCGAGAATCCGCGTGTGATGAACGACATGGCTCTCCTCTGCGGTGGCGGTGGCTTCACCCTAGCGACGGCCGCGCGGCGACGACAGAGTGCCGACGCCGGCGCCACCCCGTCGGCGACGACCCCGCACCCCGATAGGGTCGTGCCTGCGGTGCGCACCTCGCGCGCCCTCGCACCCCGGGAGAAGCGCATGTCCGTCGGACTCCTCGCCGTCGTCGATGACATCCTCAGCGCCGCGATGCGCGCGAGTGCCAAGACGGCCGGCGTCGTGATCGACGACGCGGCCGTCACTCCGCAGTACGTGCAGGGGCTGACGCCCGCGCGCGAGCTGCCGGTGGTGTGGAAGATCGCGCTGGGCAGCATCATCAACAAGTACGTGATCATCATCCCGATCGCGTTGCTGCTCACCGCGTTCGCTCCGTGGGTGCTTCCCTACCTCCTCATCATCGGCGGCGGGTTCCTCTGCTTCGAGGGTGCCGAGAAGGTGCTCGAGTGGTTTGGCGTCCACCACTCCGAGGGCGACGCCGACGAGCCGCGCGACGAGAAGAAGCTCGTGCTGGGCGCCGTGCGCACCGACCTCATCCTCAGCACCGAGATCATGCTCATCGCCCTCTCGAGCCTCGACCCCGACTTCGGCATCTGGATGACGCTGGGGGCGCTGCTCATCATCGGCCTGGCCATGACCGTCGTCGTCTACGGCGCGGTGGCCCTGCTGGTGAAGATCGACGACATCGGTCTGCGTCTCATGAAGAGCGAGTCGCGGGGCGCCCGCCGCTTCGGGGCCCGGGTCGTGGCATCCATGCCCGCCGTCTTCCGCGTGATCAGCGTCATCGGCACGGTCGCGATGCTGTGGGTCGGTGGGCACCTGGTGCTGCAGAACCTCGCCGACACCTTCTGGTCGGGTCCCTACGACCTCGTCCACGTCGTCACTCACGCGATCGAGGCCGCAGGCCCGGTCGTCGAGTGGATCGTCGAGACGGCCATGTCGGCGGTGTTCGGGTTGATCCTCGGCCTGATCATCGTGGGGATCGTGACGGGCATCTCGCGGCTGACGCGCCGCGGAGCGACCGCCGCGCACTGACGCTCAGGCGCGGGCGGGTCGCTCGCGCAGCTCGACCCTCGACGGCGACATCGGCCACCGCGACGTGTTCTCCCGCGAGCGGCAGAAGAACGCCCGCTCGAAGATGTGCTCGTGGGAGAGTACGAAACGCGGTGCGGTGGTCGACATCGTCACGACGTAGGGCGCTCCTCAGTGACGGGCCTCGCCGGCCGCGACGGTGCGCGCGATCCCCGCGACCAACTCGGGCCAGAGCTCCGGCACGATGTAATGCCCCATTCCGGGGTGCACCTGGAGCTCGGCGGCGACGAGGGCCTCGGCCATGTCGACCGCGGCGCTCCAGTGCAGCACGTCGTCATCGCGGCCGTGGAACACCAGAACCGGGACGTCGACGTCTCGCAACAACTCGAGCCTCTCGGGCGCGCGCATCAGCGCCGCCCATTGCCGCGAGAACCCCTCCGGAGAGTAGCCGCGGTCGAACGCTTCGCCCGCGGCCCAGGCGTTCCACTCCACGTCGAGCGGGTACCGCTGGCCGGCGGTGGCGGCCGCGAACGCCGAGGCGCCGGCCACCACCTCGTCACGCGTGTAGCGCGCCGGGGCGCCCGTCAGATCGGGTTCGGCGTGCAAGACGTAGCGCGGGTCGCGCCCCGGGATCGTCGACAGCAGCCCCAGGCTCGCCACGCGATCCGCATGTCGCAGCGCGGTCATCTGCGCCATCATTCCGCCCATGGAGTGACCGACCAGATGCGCCCGTGCGACCCCGAGATCGTCGAGCACGCGCACGACGTCGTCGCCCATCTCCTCGAGGCCGTACCCGCCGTCGATGTCGTCGACCCCGCCGAAACGCGCCGAGAGGCCGACGTCGCGATTGTCGATGCGCACCACGTGCAGGCCACGGTCGACGAGCTGGGCGACGAGATCCACGTGCCAGGCGATGAGCTGCGCCCCGCCGCCGGCGATGAGCACCACCGTCGGATGGGCCGCGTCGCCGTCGGTGACGTAGTGGATCGCGGGTTCGGGGGTCAGCGGCATCCGGAGGCCTTCTCTCGTTCGCAGCGACGATAGTCGGAGTCAGCGGGAGGGCGGTATGGATGCCGCGTCCACCGCCTCGATGGAACCGCTGGAGGCCGCGTACGTCGCGCCCAGATCCTCGGACAGCCTCGCGGCGAGCATGCGGGCGGCTTCCTGCAGCTCGGGAAGGCGCATCGAGACGTCCTCGGTCGCGCCGACGATGCAGGCGGCTGCGGCGACGAGCCCGGCGGCATCACGGACGGGGGCGCTGATCGACGTGATCCCGAACTCGTCGACGGAGCGCATGGTCAGCGTGCCGTCGGCGCGTACCCGCTGGACGCGTCGGACGAATTGGTCGTACTCCGATGCTCCGTGCCGCCGTGGGAACAGGTGGGCGAGCTGAGCGGCGTCGAAGTCCATGGCGAGGGTGGGCCCGCCGTCGGAGCCGACCAGGGGGTGGGGGCGGCCGAGCCATGGGGCCATGAGCAGGCCCTCACCCATCGGCTCGATGTGCTCGACGACGGTGAAACTGCGCATGCCCGCGAGGGTCGTCACGAAGACGCACGCGCCGACGCGTTCGGCCGTCGTCATCGCGCGCGCGGACCCCCTGCGGGCGAGTGAGGGGAGGAATGCCGCCCGATGCCAGGCGTGGATCGCCGGGTCGACGTGCAACGCGTCGGTCTCGAAGTCGCGGGCGAGCAGGCGCGAGCGCACGAGAGCGTCCACCAGGCGCCGAGCGCGGTCGGGCCGCAACCCCACGGCCGCGGCTGCGGCCGTCGCCGAGCCAGGGGCGACGGCGAGGTGCTCGACCAGACGTAGGGCGGCTTCCTCCGTCCGGACGGACGTCGTGATCGTCGAGCGATCGAGCGGGGGCGGGACGACGGGACCGCGATGCCCTTCGTCGAGGGCACGTTCGAAGGCGCGGCGGGCGTCGGCGAGCAGACGTCGGATGCGAGGACGCGCTCGAGCGGCACGGTAGACGGGAAGGGCGATCGCCAACGACAGCAGACGGCGGCCGTCTGGAGCGGTGAGAGGGACGGCGATCTCGACAGCACGGCCCGCCTGCGACTCGACCACCGCCTCCTCCGCGTCGCCCGCGAGAGCGCGGATCACCGCGCGACGGGCGTCGGTGACCACGTCGCCGACCGCTGCGGGGACGTGCAGGGTCCACCCGGAGCCGACCGAGGCGATGATGCGTGCGCCCGTGCCCTCGGCGGCGGAGAGGATCACGGTTTCAGCGGTCTCCTGCGCGAGCCGGTGCAGCTCGAAATGAACGGTCGGCCCGAGCGCGGCGGCGGCGCTCCCGGACAGCGCTAACGCGCGAGGCCCCGTCGCGAAGGTCCCATAGGCTTCGCCTCGCTCCAACATGCCGCTCTCGACGAGTCCCGCGCACACCCGCGAGGCCGTGCTGAGTCCCGCTCCGACGGAAGCGGAGATCGCCGCCAGGGGGAGGGGAGATGTCGGGTCGGTGCGTCCGGCGACGGCGCGGAGGATGGCCACGGCTTGCTCGACGCGTGCGGTCACAGCGGTCTCCTCGCATAACTGCAATCCCGACGGCCGAGTATTGCAGCTGGTGGTGACCGTAACAGCGCCGCGACGGGCGGTTCGAATAATTACCGGTATCCGTCGCGGCATCCGTTCCCGCCGGTGGAAGGGACCCGTCATGGAGGAGTTCGACGTCGCCGTCGTCGGCCTCGGCGCGCTCGGCAGCGCCGCTGCGTACCACCTGGCCCGCCTCGGCGCGCGCGTCGTCGCCTTCGAGCAGTACGAGCTCGGTCACGTGCGCGGAGCCTCGCACGACACCTCGCGGATCGTCCGGACCTCCTACGGTGCCGCGGCGTACGTGCGGTTCGCGCAGGCGGCGTACCGGGAGTGGGCGGCGCTCGAGGTCGCGACCGGTGAGCGGCTGCTCACGGTGACCGGGGGAGTCGTGTTCATCCCCGACGACGGTCCGTACGACGCCGACGACTTCGCCCGGAGTCTCGCCGAGAGCGACGTGCCCTTCGAACTGCTCGACCCCGACGCGGTGCGGAGCCGATGGCCGCAGTTCGCGATCCCCGCGGGTGTCACGACCGTCTTCACACCCGATTCGGGCATCGCCCACGCGGCCCGCACCGTTGCGGCCCTCCATATCCACGCGCGGGTGCTCGGCGCCGACCTCCGTGACCGGACCCGCGTCGAGGGGCTGATGCCGGTGGACGGCGGGGGAGTCGTCGTCACCACCGACGCCGGTCAGGTGCGCGCGCGCCGCGTCGTCGTCGCGGCGGACGCCTGGACGAACACGCTGCTCGAGCCGCTCGGCATCCGGATCCCGCTCGAAGTGATGCAGGAGCAGGTGACGTATTTCGCCCCGGGTGAGCCGGGAGCGTTCGACCCTTCGCGCTTCCCGGTGTGGATCTGGGAAGACGAGCAGTGCTTCTACGGCTTCCCCACGTACGGCGAGCCGACCGTGAAGGCGGCCCGCGACGTCTCCGAGAACCTCATGACTCCTGCCGAGCGCACCTTCGTCCCTTCCGGCGAGCGCCTCGGCGAGCTCACCGCGTTCCTCGGGGCGGTGATTCCGGGGAGCGGACCGGCCCTGCGGACGGTGACGTGCCAGTACGCCCTGACGCCCGATCGGCGGTTCGTGCTCGGCCCCCTCGTCGAACACCCCGACGTCGTCGTCGCCCTCGGGGCCGGTCACGCCTTCAAGTTCACCCCCGCGTTCGGACTGGCTCTGGCAGAGCTCGCGACCGGTCGCCCGACCACCGACGACGTGTCGGCCTTCGCGGTCGACGCGACGGTCGTCCCGGCGATGTGAGCGACGTGCTGATCCAACGACGCGACGAAGCTCACCACGACTGGACCCTGTACGAGGGCGAGGGGCGCGTGGGCATCGAATGGTATTTCGCGGATGCCACCGCCCTCGGAACCCAGGTGATGCTGTACCGGCTCGACCCGGGGGCGTCGGAGGGGGAGCATCGGCACCTCGCCGGAGCCGAAGACAGCTGCTCGGCCGAGAGCAGCGACGAGCTCTACGTCGTCACGTCGGGAGAGATCGTCTTCACCGCTGACGGTGTGGACCGTGTCCTCACGGCGGGAGACGCGGCCTATGCGCGCGCCGGTGTCACCCACGGCGTCCGCAACGATTCGGCCGCCTCCGCCGAGCTCGTCCTCGTCTTCGGGCCGGCGGTGCGCCGATGAGGTACACCCCCGACTACGCCCTCGACGACGTCGACGCCGTGCGCGCTCTCGTGCGCGAGAACCCCTGGGCGACGCTGGTCAGCCATGTCCCGGGACGCGGGCTCGTGGCATCCCACTATCCCGTCCTCGTCGATGATGCGGAGCCTTTCGCGCTCGTCAGTCACGTCGGACGCCCCGACGAGGCGCTGCACGAGCTCGGCACGCGCGAGGTGATGGTCGTCGTGTCCGGTCCGAGCGGATACGTCTCACCGAGCTGGTACGACACCTCTCCCGCCGTGCCGACCTGGAACTTCGTCGTGGCGCACCTGTACGGGACGCCGGAGCTGCTGAGCGACGAAGAGAATCTCGCCGTGCTCGACCGGCTCGTCGCGCACTTCGAGGCACCGTTGCCGAATCCGTTCTTGATGCACCGGACGCTCGAGAACTCCGCGTACGCCGAGCGCATCGTGCACGGAACGGTTGGCTTCCGGCTGCCGGTGACACGGTTCGAGGCGAAGCAGAAGCTCAGTCAGGACAAGCCCGACGCGGTGGTCGACCGCGTGGTGGCGGCGCTGCGCGCCCCCGGACCCTACGAGAATTCGGCCCTGGCCGATCGGATGGACGCCATCCGCACCCGAGAGGAAGAAGCACGATGACCGGATTCGTTGGCGTGGATGCGATGGTGCGGTGGGTCTCCACGCACGGCGCCGAGCGGCTCATGTCCGAGATGGTCTCCTATCTGGAGGCCGACTACCGCCGATGGACCTCGTTCGACAAGGTCGAGCGCATGGCCAGCCACACGCCGTTCGGCGTGATCGAGCTGATGCCCGTCAGCGATCCCGACACGTATGCGTTCAAGTACGTCAACGGCCACCCCTTCAATCCCGGTCGCGGATACCAGACCGTCACCGCCTTCGGCGTGCTCGCCGACGTGCACAACGGCTACCCCGTGTTCCTGTCGGAGATGACGCTGCTGACGGCCCTTCGCACCGCGGCCACCTCGGCGATGGTCGCCCGACACCTGGCTCGACCCGATGCGCGAACGATGGCGATGATCGGGGCCGGCAGTCAAGCCGAGTTCCAGGCCCTCGCCTTCCGCGGTGTGCTGGGGGTGGATCGACTCCGCGTCTACGACGTGGACCCCGCGGCCACGGCCAAGCTGGTGCGCAACCTCGCCCCGATGGGCTTCGACATCGTGGTGTGCGACTCCGCGGCCGAGGCAGCACGCGGCGCGGACATCGTCACGACGTGCACCGCCGACAAAGCCTCCGCGACCGTGCTGCACGATGAGGACGTGGCATCCGGGATGCACATCAACGCGATCGGTGGAGACTGCCCCGGCAAGACCGAACTCGACCCCGCGATCCTGTCCCGCGGACCGGTGTTCGTCGAGTACACCCCGCAGACCCGGATCGAGGGCGAGATCCAGCGCGTCGCCGCGGACTTCCCCGTGACGGAGTTCTGGGAAGTCCTCGCCGGGTCGCGGGCGGGGCGCACGTCGGCCGAGCAGGTCACCGTGTTCGACTCGGTCGGCTTCGCGATCGAGGATTTCTCGGCCCTTCGCTTCTTGCGCGACAGCGTCGCCGGAACGGATCTCGCCCAACAGATCGACCTGGTGGCCGCCCCCGACGATCCGAAGGATCTGTTCGGCATGGTCGGCGCTCCGGTGCCCGCGCTGTGAACGCCCTCACCCTGCGCGGCGGACGCGCCTACGACGGGGCCGACCCGATCGACGTCGTGCTGAACAACGGGACGATCGCCGCCATCCGGCCGACCGGTGGTCCCGTCTCAGGCGAAGTGGTCGACCTCGATGGCCGCTTCGTCGGTCCGGGCCTGTGGGATGCGCACGTGCACTTCACGCAGTGGGTGATCTCGAGTCGGCGCATCGATCTCGCGGACACTCGCAGTCCTGAAGATGCGATCGCCGCCGTCCGTCGGGCCGTCGCGACCGACGCTCCGCGAACCGACGGGGTGCTCGTCGGCTACGGCTATCGCGATGGTCTGTGGTCGACCCCGCCCTCGCTCGCGGCGCTGGACGAAGCCTTCCCCGACGATGCGGTGGTGCTCGTCAGCGGCGACCTGCACGCCGGGTGGATGAACACACGAGGTGCCGAACGGTTCGGGCTGCGGCCGGACGCGACCGGAGTCGTGTCCGAAAGGGACTGGATCGGCTCGCTGCAGAGGTTCCAGGAAGCCGCCTCCATCCCCGTAGAGGCTTTCGCGCACGTGGCGGATGCGGCTGCCCGCCGCGGCGTCGTCGGCGTCGTCGATTACGAGAACGTGCCCAACTTCGCCGAGTGGCCCGCACGAGCAGCGGCAGGGGTGCGTTCGCTCCGCGTCGACGCGTCGGTCTGGCCGGATCGCCTCGAAGAGGCGATATCCCTCGGCCTGCGCACCGGCGACGTGCTCGATGGCGAGGGACTCGTGCGGATGGGCAGGCTCAAGGTCGTCGTCGACGGCTCGCTCAACACCCGCACCGCCTGGTGCTGGGACCCCTACCCCGGCTCCGGCCCTCACTCCGAGCACGGCTGCGGCGTGCAGAGCGTTCCCGTCGACGAGCTGCGCCGATTGCTGCTGCGTGCCCGGGAAGGCGGCATCCTGCCCGCCGTCCACGCGATCGGTGACCGGGCGAACACCGAGGTCATCGAAGTGTTCGAAGAGCTCGGGATGCCGGGGATCATCGAGCACGCGCAGCTCGTGCGCGACGAGGATTTCGCGCGCTTCGTTCGAGCCGGTCTCATCGCGAGCGTGCAGCCCGAGCACGCGATGGACGACCGCGACATCGCGGACGTGCATTGGGCGGGACGCACCGCGCGCGCGTTCGCATTCGGGTCGCTGCATCGGTCGGGCGCTGCCCTGCGTCTCGGATCCGACGCCCCCGTCGCACCTCTCGATCCGTGGCACGCAATCGCCTCGGGCACCACCCGCAGTCGTGGTGACCGCGACGCCTGGCACCCGGAACAGCGCCTCCCGCTCGACGTCGCCCTGGACGCGAGCACGCGCAGTCGCCTCGCGGTGGGCCAGCCCGCCGACCTCGTCGTCGTCGAACGCGACCCGTTCGCGAGCGAACGCGACGAGTTGCGCGAGATGCCGGTGGCGGCGACGCTGCTCGGCGGGCGTTTCACGCACCGGGCCGTGTGAGACGGGGGCGCCCTGGCGGCGCCGCGCGCGCAAATTCCGTGCGCGGAGGGGAGCGCTCACGCCCCGGCGTCGCGTGCCGTGCTCAGACGTCGAGGACCAGCGCCTCGCCGGACCGTGCGCGCGAGACGCACGGGTAGATCAGACGCGCGTCGTCGTCGGTCGTGAGCGAGTCGCGGTGCTCCACGGCTCCCGCGAGCACGGGCACGGCGCACGAACCGCACACCCCGCGCAGGCACGAGCCGCTGACCGCCACCCCGGCCCCCTGCAGGGACTCGAGCAACGATCTCGTCGGCGGCACGTCCACGGTGACTCCGGACCGAGCCGCTGTCGCAGTGAACGCCTCGTTCGGGCTGAATTCCCGCGCGCGCGGGACGAAGCGTTCGAGGTGGATGCCCGAACCCTCCGGCAGCGTCGGAGCGAGGGCATGAAGCGCGTCGGTGAAGGCGGCGGGGCCGCACGCGTAGACGTCGGTGCCCGGTGCGATGGTGCCGAGCAGGGTCGAGAGGTCGAGACGACCCTCCTCTGCGCTGACATGCACCGTCGCGCGTTCGCCCAGCGCGCCGATCTCATCGGCGAACGCGACCCCGTCGCGCGTGCGGGCGGCGACGATCATGCGCCACTCGGCATCCACGGATGCCAGGTGCCGCGCCATCGCAAGGATCGGGGTGACACCGATCCCGGCGGCCAGCAGCAGATAGGCCCGAGCCTCACCGAGCTCGAAGAGGTTGCGGGGAGGGCGCACCCACACGGTCGCACCCTCGCGAAGGAACGCGTGGATGTAATGCGAGCCACCGCGAGAGAGTTCCTCCCGGCGGACCGCGACACGGTAAGACGCGACATCGGCCGGGTCGCCGCACAGCGAGTACTGACGCTCGTGGCGTGTGATGAGCTGCAGGTCGACGTGGGCCCCCGGCTGCCACGCAGGGAGGGGCGACCCGTCGGCGTTCTGCATCCGGATGCTGACGATGTCGGGCGTCTGACGCGTGATCTCCCGGACCACCAGGGGCATCAGGCCTTCACGGGTGCGCATTCAGTACAGCGCCCGGTAAGCGCCGGACATCGCGTCGTCGATGACGTCGCCGACGGCGGTGTCCCAGCCCGACGTGCTCGCCCAGATCTGTCCGGACGTCGGCACCTGGGTCGCGAGGTCCTGCATGTCTGCGTCCCAGAGACCGCCGCGCAGAAGTGCGCGCCCGCAATGCAGGTAGACCTGCTCGACGTGCACGACGATCGCGAGGTCGGGAACGCTGTGGTCCTGCTCCAGCGCGCGCAGCAGAGTGGGGTCGTCGGTCACGACGGCTCGGCCGTTGATGCGCAGTGTCTCGATCATGCCCGGCACGAAGCAGAGCAGAGCGGCGTGACCGTTGTCGGCGATGTTGCGCATCGAATCGGCGATCTTGTTGCCGAGGCGATCGGGGATCACGATGGTGCGGTCGTCGAGTGCTCGCACGAACCCGGGGTAGTCCCCGCGCGGCGAACTGTCGCAGCGGCCCTCCGCGTCCGCCGTCGCCAGGGTGGCGAAGGGGGAATGGGCGAGGAAGCGCAGGCAGTTCTCGTCGAGGCGGTCCGTGATCTTCTGCATCGAAGGGCCCTCGGGCTCGCCCAGAGTGGCGCGGATGTCCTCGAGCCCGAGCACGCGGAAGTCGCTGGAAAGCATGCCTTCGACGCTATCCGCCGCCCGCCGATGCCTCTTCGTCTTCCCGGCACAGCATCGGTGGTCGCGAGTGTGCCACGGGCACAGGGGACTCAGCGGGTGGAACCGATGAGGCGCACGCGGCAGGCGAGTTCGACGGCGAAGCGCGTGTCGGGGTCGTCGAGGTCGACGTCGAGAACCTCGCGCACGCGACGGATGCGGTAGCCGACCGCGTTCGGGTGCAGGTTGAGTTCCCGCCCGGCTTGGGTGAGCGAGTTGCGGTTGCCGAGGTACGACAGGAGGGTGCGAACGGCCGTGGCCGATCGCTCCGGGCCGAGAGCATCGAGGGGGTGCAAGAGGTCGTCGAGCAGGTTGCGGCTGACGGGCGAGGCGTAGAAGTCCAGCAGGAGGCGTCGAAGTCCCGTCACGTCTGTGAGCTCGACGGCGTCGAGCCGTCCGGCCGCGATCGCGGAGTCGGCGGCCACACGCGCCTCGGCGGCCGACTGGCGTAGTCCGGCCGCGCCCGTTTGAGGAGTGCCGAGACCGACCGTGTAGGTCCATCCATCGCCGATGAGCCGACGCGCCTGCGCCTGCACGCGCACGATCACGTCGCGCAGGCGGCGCTGATGATCGCCCGCGCCGTGGTCCTCGCTGCTGACGAGGATGACGTCGTCCTGCAGGAAGGCGATGTGCCAGAGCTCGGGACGATCGTCGATGAGCTGGAGGGTGAACAGTTCGAGGGCCGCCTCGACGAAGCGCGGGGCGCGCAGTCCCGGGTCCACGCGGTGCTGCGGGCGCATCCACGCCACCGCATGGGACAGCTGCAGCGGCAGGCCGAGTCGCGCCGCGGGGGCGACAAAGCCGTCGACGCGTCCGGCCTCGGCCAGGATCAGTTCGACGATGAGGTCGGCGCGCGATTGGTTCGGGGCGAATCGATCCTGCAAGTGTCGCTGCATCGCGCGCGACACGAGCGAGGCGACGACGGGGAGCGCGACGGTGGCCGCGGGATCGGAGGTCTCGGCGATGAGACGTCCGATCGGCACCTCACCGGCGAACACGGCGTCGGCGTCGGTCCACGACGTGCCGGGGTCGTCTTGCAGACTCACGCGCACACCGAGTGCGGTGCCGGCGGCCTCCAGAATGGCGGCCACGGCATCCGTCTCCCCCGCGGATGCTGCGGCGGTGGCCTTCTCGACGGCGAAGGCCGCGCGGGTCATCGACTCCGCAGCCCCGCCGCTGATGACGCGGTCGATCGTGACGGCGAGGTCGGGGGCGCGGGCCGCCGAGGAGACGAGCACGGGGACGCCCCCGCGGTCGGCCAGCACCGTCGCCGTCTCGGCCGCGGTGAAGCCCACCGGCATCACGAGTCCCGCGAGACCGCGGGCACTGGCCTGCCGCAGGGCCACGTCGACGAGGTACGAGGCGGGCGGCTCGTCTCCGGCGACCACCGCGAGCGTGCCGGCGGGCAGGGAGGGGAGCTCCGACAAGGCGGCGACGTCGACGCGTTCGATGGTCGCGCCTGCCGTCGGGCCGGCGACGTGCGAGATACCCAGGCGTTCTGCCTGAGCAAGGAGGTCGGCGGTGGTGAGCTGTGCCACGAGCACAATGTACGCCGATTCCCTGGTACCCGAGCACATTGTCGCTCCGGGAAGTGGTCCCTAGGGTCGACTCATGGCATCCCCGTCCCTCGTCCCGCCCGCCGCCCGGCGCGCCCCCGAGCACGTCACGGCCGACGACATCGCCGCCCTCGCAGCGGGGGCCGCGATCTTCGGCACCGGTGGCGGCGGTGCGGTGTACACCTCGCAGCTGACCACCGAGCGCGCGATCCGCGAGCACGGCCCCGTGCGCCTGCTCTCCGTCGACGACCTCGGTCCCGACGATGCGGTCATCATGATGAGCGGCATCGGCGCTCCGACCGTCGGCATCGAGATGCTCTCGTCGGTGCGGCAGATCGAGACGCTGCTGGACGAGGCCGAGCGCGTTGCGGGCCGAAAGATCACGGCGATCATGCCCGCGGAGATCGGCGGCAGTAACGGCGTCTCCCCGGCCGGGTGGGCCGCGCGCCTGGGCGTTGCACTCCTCGACGCAGACGGCATGGGCCGCGCCTTCCCCGAGGCGACGATGATCTCCACCAACGTCGCCGGTGTGCCGTGCGACTTCGCCGTGCTCAGCGACGTGGTGGGCAACGTCGTCACCCTTCGCACCGTCGACCTGTCGTGGCTCGAGCGTCACGCACGGGCCGTCACCGTGGCCGCGGGCGGAATCTGCCTCGGCGCGCACTACCTGCTCACGGCCGACTCGGCGGCGGGCGCGGTCATTCCGAACACCATCAGCACCGCGATCCGCGTCGGGCACGCCCTGCTCGAATCGACCGAGCCCGTACGCGCCGTCGCCGATGAACTCGAAGCCGACGTGCTGATCACCGGCAAGATCACCGACGTCTCCCGTCGAACGGAGGGCGGGTTCGTGCGCGGTTCCCTCACGATCGCCGGCATCGGCGACGACCGCGGGCGTCTCCAGCGCGTCGAACTGCGCAACGAGAACCTCGTGGTCCTCGAAGACGGTGAGGTGCTCGCGACAGTCCCCGACCTCATCACCGTCGTCGACCTCGAGACCGGTCATGCCATCTCCACGGAGATGCTGCGCTATGGCCAGCGCGTGTCGGTGCTCGCGTGGGCATGCGATCCGCTGTGGCGCACCGAGCGCGGTCTCGAGCTCGCAGGGCCCCGCGCCTTCGGATACGACCTCCCCTACGTCCCCTTCGAACGGAAGGACGCTCGATGAGCGCCGTTCGCGACCTGTCCATCGGCGTCGACGTCGGCGGCACCAACACCGACGCGGTGGTGGTGGATGCCGCGGGGTCCGTCATCGCGTGGACCAAGCAGCCCACGACCGCCGACGTCATCGGCGGGATCCGCGCCGGCATCGCCGCGGTGCTGGCGCAGATCGGAGGGGATCGCGATCGCGTCTCGCGCGTGATGCTGGGCACCACCCACGCCACGAACGCGATCGTCGCCCGCCGGGGTCTCGACAAGGTCGCTCTCGTGCGCCTCGGGGCACCGGCCGCGACCGAATGGCCCCCGCTCACCGGCTGGCCGACCGATCTCAGCGAGCAGGTGCTCGCCGGAGCGGCGATGCTCGGCGGCGGCCACATGGTCGACGGTACGCCCATCGCCCCGTTGGATCGCGACGGCATTCGTCGCTTCCTCGACCGCCTCGGCGGCACATTCGACAGCGTCGCGATCTGCGGCATCTTCAGCCCTTCCTCGCCCGAGCAGGAGCGTGAGGTCGAGCAGCTCGTGCACGACCACCTCGGCGAAGCGATGCCGGTGTTCCTCAGCCAAGACATCGGGCCCGACGGCCTCCTCGAGCGCGAGAACGCCACTGTCCTCAACGCGGCGCTGCGCGGTGTGGCGAGCGAGGTGACGCGCGCGCTCGTCGACGTCGTCGCCGAAGAAGGGCTCGACGTGTCGACCTTCTTCGCCCAGAACGACGGCACGCTCATGTCGCTGGACTACGCGGTGCGCTACCCCGTGCTGACGATCGGCTCCGGGCCGGCCAACTCCATCCGCGGGGCGGCATTCCTTTCCGGCGCGAAGAACGCGATCGTCGTCGATGTCGGCGGCACCACGAGCGATCTCGGCGTCCTCGTCGACGGCTTCCCCCGTGAATCGACCCTTCCTCGCGACATCGGCGGCGTCCGTACCAATTTCCGCATGCCTGACATCCTGAGCCTCGGCATCGGCGGTGGCACGGTCATCGACCGGCGCACGGGCGCCGTGGGGCCCCGGTCGGTCGGCTACCGCATCACCGAGGAAGCTCTGCTCTTCGGCGGTTCGACGGCGACCCTCACCGACGCCGCAGCCGCGGCGGGTCAGGGGATCCCGGGCCGCTCGTTGCCGCCGCTCTCGAGCGCCAAGCGCGACATGCTGTCCGCCGCGCTCGCCCACGCCCACGAGCGCATCGAGGAGGCGGTCGAGCGTCTGTCGCTCGGTCGCCTCGACCTGCCGCTGGTCGTGGTCGGCGGCGGCGCCCTCCTCGTTCCCGACGACCTGCCGGGTGCCGGCGACGTTCTGCGCCCCGACCGGGCTGACGTCGCGAACGCGGTTGGAGCGGCCATCTCCCTCGCCGGGGGCCGCGCCGAGCAGATCTCCGACGCCGACGACCGGGATGCTGCCATCGCGGCCGCCTCGGAAGCGGCGATCGCCAAGGCCATCCAGGCGGGGGCCGATCCCCTCGCGGTCGAGATCGTCGATGTCCTCGAGACATCGCTGTCCTACACCGCTCGTCCGACCTTGAAGGTGTCGGTGAAAGCCGCCGGCCCCCTGAGTCACCTCGCCGCGCCCATCCCCGCGCGCTGACCCGCCCGCACCACGCCCACTCGCACCACCTCTCGAGCACCACGTCTGGCACCACTGACGCTTCACCCGAATCAAGGAGCAAGGCAATGAAACGCAGCACCGTCGCCCCGGCCGCCGCCGGGGTCGTCCTCCTCGCACTGACACTGGCGTCGTGCGCCGCACCCTCCGAGAACGGCGGAGGTGGGGGCTCGGTCGTGTCGGGCGGCACCTTCGTCAAGGCGATCAGCGACGACCCGGGCGATCTCGACCCGATGAAGACGGTCTCGCCCGACACCTTCGACGTGGTCACCATCGCCTACGAGTCGCTCATCTACGTCACCCCTGACGGCGAGTACGAGCCCTGGCTCGCCGAGAGCTGGACCGATGAGGGCACCTCGGCCACCTTCACCCTGAAAGACGGCATCACCTGTGCCGACGGCTCGCCCTTCACGGGGCAGACCGTGGCCGACAACCTCAACTACAACGCCGATCCGGCCAATGCGACCTTCTCGTACGGCACCGTGATCACCGAGGCCGTCTCCGCCACGGCCGAGGGCAACGTCGTCACAGTGACGAGCACCGTCAACGATCCGTTCCTCTCGGTCAACCTCGGCTCGATCATGATGGTCTGCGACGCGGGCCTCGCCGATATCGCGTCGCTGTCCGACACCACCGACGGCACCGGTCTGTTCCAGCTGAGCGAAGCCCGCCCCGGAGACGCGTACGTCTTCACCAAGCGCGACGGGTACACGTGGGGCCCGTACGGGGTCACCGGCGAGACCGAGGGCCTGCCCGACACGATCGAGGCCCGCATCGTGTCCGACCAGAGCACCGTGACCAACCTGCTGCTCTCCGGTGAGCTGAACACCGGTGTGGTCACCGGCCCCGACCAGGACCGCCTCCAAGCTGCCGGTATCGAGTACACGGGAGTCCGCAATCCCGTCGGCCAGATCCTCTTCAACGAGCGCGAAGGACGGCCGTTCTCCGACCCGCTCGTGCGAGAGGCGCTGTCGACCGCGATCAACCGCGACGAGGTGGGGCCGGTCATCGCCGGTGCCACCGGTCTGCCGTCGTCAGGTCTCGTGATGAAGACGCCCCTGCTCTGCGTGCAGGACCCGCCGAGCTGGTCGCTGCCCGACACCGACCTCGATCGTGCGGCGGAGCTGCTCGATCAAGCCGGGTGGACGCTCGGCTCCGACGGCATCCGCGAGAAAGACGGCAAACCGCTGGACGTGAAGTTCATCTACGACGCCCCGACCGCCTCGCACGCGCCGGCTGCCGAACTCGTGAAGGAGACATGGGACAAGCTCGGCGTCGTGACCGAGCTCTCCGCGAATGACGCCGCCGCCTGGTCGGACCAGCTCTACACGAGCTTCGACTGGGACACGGGCTGGGTTCAGATCGCCCCGGGCAGCCCCGTCGTGCTCGACCTGTTCTTCGGCGGGGCGACCCCCGATCAGGGCGGACTGAACTTCATGTTCGTCGACAATCCCGAGTACAACGCGCTCGCCACCCAGGCCAAGACCGCCTCTCCCGACGCGGCATGCGGGCTGTGGCAGCAGGCCGAGCAGAAGCTCATCGAGCGGTTCGACACCTTCCCTGTCGTCGACAACATCCTGCCGAACTACATGAGCGGCGCGACGTTCGAGCAGCCGAACTTCCTCAACCCCACCTCGATCCGGATGCAGGGCTGATCCCGTGACTGCGACCCCTCCGCCCGCCGTCGCCGACATGGCAGGCGCTCCGACCGCCGCCCTCGCGGTGCGGGCGGAGGGGCGCGCCCGCGGCCCGCAGCTCTCGCCGCGCGCCGCGTTCCTCCTTCGACGGATCGGCCGTCTGCTCGTCTCCCTCGTCGTCGTCGTGGTGGCCTCGTTCTTCCTGGTGCACCTCGTGCCGGGCGACCCGGTTCGCGCAGCCCTCGGTATTCAGGCTTCGCCCGAGCTCGTCGCCGCGACCCGTACGGAGCTCGGCCTCGACAAGCCGATCCCCGTCCAGTTCCTCGACTACGTCACGAACCTGCTGCGCGGCGACTTCGGCGACTCGATCCGCACCGGGCGCCCCGTCGCCGAGACGATCGGTCAGCGTTTTCCTGCGACCGTGACCCTCGGTGTACTCAGCTTCCTCGTGGCGCTCCTCGCCGCGGTGCCGATCGGCATCGGCGCGGCGGTGGCCCTGCAGCGGCCGGGACGGAAGCTCGCCGACGCCCTGATCTCGGGCACTCTCGGAATGCTGATCGCCGTCCCCGGCTTCCTCCTTGCGGTAGGACTCATCGCCCTGTTCGCCGTGCAGCTGCGGTGGCTGCCGGCGGCGGGATGGGGCAGCCCTCAGGATGCCGTCCTCCCCATCCTCGCCTTGGCGCTCGGTCCGCTCGCGTACCTCGCCCGCATCGTGCAGGTCGAGATGTCGGGAGTGCTCGGCGCCACCTACATGACCACCGCCCGCGCGAAGCGCCTGCCCGGGCGGCTCGTCTACCTGCGGCACGCCCTTCCGAACATCATCACCGCTTCGCTCACCGTCAGCGGGTTGCTGCTGAGCGGCATGATCGCGGGCACCGTGTTGATCGAGACCATCTTCGCCATCCCCGGCATGGGCGGCGTGATGGTCCCGGCAGTGGGGGCAAAGGACTACCCCATCGTGCAGGGGCTGGTCATCGTCTATGCGCTCATCATCCTCGGCGTGAACCTCATCGTCGACCTCATCCTCGTGACCGTCGACCCGCGGTCCTCGATCACGGAGGGCTGACCCATGACCTGGCGCTCCCGTCTGCTGTCCCCCTCCGGTATCGCCGCGGCGGTGGGCGTGCTGCTTTTCCTTTTCGTCGCGATCGCGGGAGGCTCGATCTTCCTGGCCGCCGCCGAGACCTCGAATGTTCCCGCCCGTCTGCTGCCGCCCAGCCTCGAGCACCCGTTCGGCACCGACGACCTCGGCCGCGACATCTTCGCACGCGTGCTCGTCGCGGCACGCGTCTCTCTTCTACTCACCCTCGGGGCGACGGCCGTCTCCACGGTCGGCGGCATCGCCTACGGGCTGATCGCGGTGATCCTTCCTCGCCACGTTCGACGTCTCGCGACCGGGTTGCTCGACATCCTCCTGGCCTTCCCATGGCTGCTGATGGTTCTCTTCTTCACCGTGATCTGGGGTGCCAGCGCGACGAGCGCGATGTTCGCCATCGGAATCTCCGGCATCCCCTTCATGGCGCGCCTGGTCTACAACCTCGCCTCCTCCGTCTCGGGGCGCGACTACGTCCGCGCGGCGCGCGTCGTGGGGGTGGGGCCTTTCGGCATCCTCGTCCGGCACATCCTGCCCAACATCGCCAACCCCCTCTTCGTCAACGCCGCCGCTACCGCGAGCGTCACGCTGCTGTCATTCGCCGGTCTGTCGTTCCTCGGCCTCGGCGTGCAGGCGCCCGAGTACGACTGGGGTCGATTGCTGCAGGACGGCATCACGCGCATCTACGTCAATCCGCTCGCCGCGATCGGCCCCGGCATCGCCGTCGTGCTCGCCGGCCTCGTCTTCACCTTCGTGAGCGAGGCCCTCGCCGACACGCGTGGCGGCGGACGCGGCGCCGTGGCCCGCCGCGCTCTCGGCGCGGTGTCGCCGACCCGCCGCGCGAGAGGGGCGGTCGCGTCCCGCGCGGGGGCGGCGCCGGGCGAGCCGATCGCCGAGATCGCCGACCTGCGTGTGGCGTTCGCGACGGCCGACGGTGGCGAGGTCGAGCGAGTGCGTGGCGTGAGCGTGCGGATCCAGCCGGGCGAGGTGGTCGGCATCGTCGGCGAATCGGGCTCGGGCAAGTCGCTCACAGCCATGTCGCTCGCGGGTCTTCTCGGGCCGGATGCGCGCATCGACACGAGCACGCATCGCTTCGACGGCATCGACATGACCCGCCCGCTGACCGCCGCGGACCGCTCGACCCTGGGCGTCGAGCTCGGCATGGTCTTCCAAGACCCGCTCACCTCACTCAACCCCGCTTTGACCATCGGGCGCCAGCTCACCGAGGTCCCGGAGGTGCACCTGAAGATGTCGCGTGGTGCGGCCCGCGCCCATGCGACCGCGGCACTCGAGGCCGTCGGCATCGCCGACGCTGCACGGCGACTGGGACAGTACCCGCACCAGTTCAGCGGCGGCATGCGGCAACGCGCGATGATCGGCCAGGCCCTCACCGGCCGCCCCAAGCTCATCATCGCCGACGAGCCGACGACGGCCCTCGACGTGACCGTGCAACGCCAGGTGATGGGTGTCCTGCGTCGTGCGCAGCGCGACACGGGAGCGGCCATCGTGTTCATCTCCCACGACATCGCCCTCGTTTCGGCGTTCTGCGATCGCGTGCTGGTGATGAAGGACGGAATCGTCGTCGAAGAACTCGACGCAGAGCGCATCCGCGAGGACGCGACGCATCCGTACTCGCGTGCTCTGCTGGCCTGCCTGCCCGACATGACGTCGGACCGCACCCGGCCGCTCCCGGTGATCCCGCCCGAGGTCGCCGCTTCCGCTCTCGCCGAGGAGGTGGGGGTGTGAACGCCCTCGAAATCGATCGCCTGTCCGTCCGCTACGGCCGAGCGACGGTCGTCGATGACGTCTCGCTGGTCGTCCCCGCCGGGCGCACTCTCGGTCTCGTGGGGGAGTCGGGGTCGGGTAAGAGCACGATCGCCGCCGCCGTCGTCGGGCTGGTCACGCCCGCCTCGGGCGCGGTGCGGGTGGGCGGGGTCATGGCGTCCGGCCACGGAGCCGCCGCCCGCGCGGCCAGACGCCGTTTGCAGCTCGTCTTCCAGGATCCGTTCTCCGCACTGGATCCCCGCATGACCATCGGCGACTCGATCGCCGAGGCGCTGCGGGCCAGCGGCAAGACGTTCTCGCGCGATGCGCGCGTGGACCGGGTGCGCGAGCTGTTGAGCCTCGTGCATCTCGACCCCGATCGCGCGGGAGACACCCCGGCCGCGTTCTCGGGCGGGCAGCGGCAGCGCGTCACGATCGCGCGCGCCCTGGCAGGGGAGCCGAGCGTTCTCATCGCCGACGAGGTGACCAGTGCCCTCGACGTGTCGGTGCAGGGGGCGATCCTCAACCTGCTGCGTGAGCTGCAGGAGCGGTTCGGGCTGTCGATGCTGTTCATCTCGCACAATCTCGCGGTGGTCCGGTACATCAGCGACGAGATCGCGGTCATGCGTCACGGCCGCATCGTCGAGTCGGGCCCGACCGAGCAGCTGCTCGCCGCTCCCACCGAGGCGTACACCCTCGACCTGCTCGACGCGGTGCCGGTGCTGGGTGTGCGGATGACGACGGAATGACCGCCTTCGCCGCCGCCGCGGCGGGCCTGGTCCCCGAGCTCATCGCGGTCCGACGCGAACTGCACGCTCTCGCCGAGACGGGGCTCCAGCTTCCGCGGACCCAGGCCGTGCTCTTGCGCGAACTACAGGGGTACGGTCTCGAGGTCTCCACGGGAGACGGCTTGTCGTCCGTCACCGCGGTTCTCCGGGGCGGGCGGCCGGGGCCTGTCGTCCTCCTCCGGGCCGACATGGACGCTCTCCCGATCACCGAGGCGACGGGTCTCGACTTCGCCGCCACCGACGCTGCGATGCACGCCTGCGGGCACGACCTCCACATGGCGGGGCTGCTCGGCGCCGTCCGCCTGCTGGCCGCGCGCAGGGATGAGCTGGCCGGCACTGTCGTCTTCATGTTCCAGCCCGGCGAGGAGGGGTTCGCCGGGGCGCGTCTCATGCTGGAGGAAGGGCTCCTGGATGCCGCGGGTGCGGCGCCCGTGGCGGCATACGCCCTGCACGTGGACACCATGACCGACGCCGGGACCTTCGTCACCCGTCCAGGACCCATGATGGCGAGCGTGAGCGCCGCGACGGTGACCGTGCGGGGGACCGGCGGGCACGCGGCGATGCCGCACCAGGGCGTCGACCCCGTGCCGGTCGCGGCGGAGCTCGTGCTGGCGGTCCAGACGTTCGGCGCGCGGCGCCTGCCGGCTACCGACCCCGCCGTGCTCTCGGTGACGGGCATTCGCAGTGATTCTGCGGCGGGCAACGTCTTGAGCGAGACCGTGACGCTCGTGTTGAACGTGCGGACCTTCTCCGCGACGACGCGCGACCGCGTGCGCGACGAGCTCCCCGCGCTCCTCAGCGGGATCGCGGGTGCACACGAGTGCACTCTCGACGTGGACTGGGTCGACTCCTATCCCGTCACCGTCAACGACCCTCGCGAGACCGACCTCGTCCTCGCGACGCTGCGCGCCGCCCACGGCGATGAGCGGGTGAGCGTCCTGGCCGCCCCCTCCCCGGCGTCCGAGGACTTCGCCTACGTGCTCGAGCGGGTGCCCGGCGTGCTCGTCTTCCTCGGCGTCGCGCCCGCGGGTCGGCGGGCGCCCCTGCACTCCGATCGCGCGGTCTTCGACGACGGACAGCTCGGCCTGCACGCCGCGACCCTCGCCGATCTCGCCTGGAGCCGCCTGCACGGCCGGGGAGCGTGAGTCGACGGTGCCGTCGTCGAATCCCACCCCGCCGTCGCCCGCCCCGGGCGTCGACGATGTCGCGGGCCTGCGCCGCCGCACGGCCGAGTTGACGGCGCTGTTCGCCAGCGCTCGCGAGTTGACGGCGGTCCGTGACACCGATGCCGTGCTCGCCCGCCTCGTCGAACGCGCCCAGGAGCTGCTCGCGGCCGACGTCGCTTATCTCTCGGAATTCGACGACGTCGATGCGACGCTGCGAGTGCGGGCGACCCGCGGTGCGGTCACCACGGCGCTACGCGAACTCGTGGTCCCTCCCGGGCGAGGGCTGGTGAGTGCGATCGCGGAGAGTCGGATGCCACGGGCGGTGCGCCGCTACGACCTCGTCGCCGCGGAACGTCATTCGATCGGGGTGGATGCCGCGGTGACCGGCGAGGGCATCGTGTCGATGCTCGGGGTGCCCCTGCTATCCGATACGCGGGTATTGGGCGTGCTGTTCGTCGCGGAGCGACGCGAGCGCGTCTTCACCCCCGATGACACCGCCCTGCTGGCGGCGCTCGCCGACCATGCTTCGGTCGTGCTGCAGACGGCCGCGGCCCTCGCCGATGCCCGACGGCAGGCTGATCTCGCGCGCGCCGCCGTCGCCGAGCTCACCGCTCACGTGGCCGCTCGCGACCGCGCCAACCGCGTGCACCGCGAGCTCGTCGATGCGGTGCTCGCGGGCGGCGGTCTCGCCCCCGTCGCCGGTGCCCTCGCGCACGCTCTGCAGGCGCCGATCGTGATCGTGGACGCAGCGGGGTCGATCCGCGCGGCCGACGGCGGGGCCGACGCCGATCTCGCGAGTGGCGCGCTCGGCCCCGTCGGCGACGCGGAAGACGCCTACGAGCGCACCGTCAGCCTCCTCACCGCCGGTGGGCGGGTGCTGGGCGCGATCGTCGTGGGGACGCCCGCTCGTCCCCTCGACGACGTCGATCGCCGCACGATCGAGCGTGCGGCGCAGGTCGCCGCCCTCCTCGCCCTGTCGGAGGAGGCGGTGGCCGAGGCCGATCACCGTCAGCGTTCCGATCTGCTCGTCGACCTGGTCACCGCGTCGCCGCAGAGACGTGCCGACGTGGCCTCGGCCCTGCGGCGGGCCGGGGTCGAGGAAGAAGCGCTCACCGCGGTGACGGCCTTCGCGGTGGTGGGGATCGAACGCGCGGCGACGGCCCGCGCGGTGGCGCATCATCTCGGAAGTTCCGCCCTGGTCGGCGAGCTCGATGGTCTCGTGGTGGCTGCGCACGCGACGGCTCTCGACGCGGCTGCGTTCGCCGCGCTGCGCGAGCATCTCGACACCGAGGTGTTGGCGGTCACGGGCACGGTCGACGACGGAGGGCCATCACGGGCGGCAGGGCAGGTCCGCTCCGCCCTCGCCCTGGCTCGCGCCCTCGGTCTCCGCAATGCCCTCGTCCCTGCCGACGAGATGCTCCCCTACGCGGCGACGATCGGAGCGGACCGCCGCGCGTTGCTCTCGTTCCTCGACGCGTCGCTCGGGGCGGTGCGGCGACATGACGACGCCCGTGGAAGCGACCTGCTCGCGACGCTCCGTGCGTTCGTCCGCCATGGAGCGAGCCCCACCCGCACGGCCCGCGCGCTGACGTTCCACACGAACACGATCCTGCAGCGGCTCGAGAAGCTCGACGCGCTGCTCGGTGACGGGTGGCGCGACGACGAGCGCTTCTTCCGTCTGTCCGTCGCGGTACGGCTCGACGAAGTGCGCGAGCGGATGGAACGCGGTGCGGGTGGATGAATCGCCCACCCGCGGTCCTTCGGTGTGTGCGACCCGTCCCTACTCGGCCGGCCCACGTCGACCTAGCGTCGAAGGGACGCCGCGGTCGACGCGGCTCATCACCGCCCGCAAAGGAGCCCGCGTGACCCCCACCAGCCGACTCTCCGGACTCCGCGACCACGACCCGCTCGAGCGTCGGGCTCTCGTCGAAGAAGGCGCCGGCCTCGGACCCGGGGCTCTCGCCTGCCTCGACCCGGCTCAGGGGCTCACGCTGTCTCAGGCCGATCACATGGTGGAGAACGTCGTAGGGATTCTCGGCGTGCCCGTGGGCATCGCGACGAACTTCCGCATCGACGGTGTCGACCGACTGGTCCCGATGGCGACCGAGGAGCCGTCCGTCGTCGCAGCCGCGTCCAATGCGGCGCGCATCGCCCGTGCGACCGGCGGTTTCTCCACCTCGACGACGGGCGATGTCATGATCGCGCAGGTACAGGTGGTCGACGCCGTCGACCCCGAAGGGGCGCGACTGCGTCTGCTCGAAGCCCGAGACGAGCTGCTCGCGCTGGCCGACGCCCAGGACCCCCTGCTCGTCTCTCTCGGCGGCGGAGCGAGCGACATCTCCGTGCGGACGCTCCCCACCCGCACCGGTACGCAGGTCATCGTGCACCTGCACGTCGATGTGCGCGACGCGATGGGCGCCAACGCGGTGAACACGATGGCGGAGGCGCTCGCTCCGCGGGTCGCCGAGATCGCCGGTGCCCGCACCCTCCTGCGCATCCTCACCAACAAAGCGGACCTGCGTCTCACCCGTGTACGGGCCGTGTTCCCCGCCGATCTGCTGGGCGGCGCTCAGGTGGTGGCCGACATCGAGGCGGCCAGCGCCTTCGCCGAGGAAGACGCCTATCGCGCCGCCACCCACAACAAGGGCATCATGAACGGCATCACGGCCGTGGTGCTCGCCACGGGCAACGACACCCGCGCAGTGGAGGCCGGATGCCACTCGCACGCGGCCCGTGACGGTGCGTACCGGTCGCTGTCCCGGTTCGAGCGCACGCCCGACGGCGACCTCGTCGGAACCCTGGAGGTGCCGCTGGCGGTGGGACTGGTCGGCGGTGCGACCCGCGCGCACCCGACGGCCCGCGCGGGCGTCGACCTCCTGCGGATCGATTCGGCCCGCGAGCTTGCCGCTACGATCGCCGCAGTGGGGCTCGCGCAGAATCTCGCGGCGTGCCGGGCCCTCGCCGCAGAGGGCATCCAGCGCGGTCACATGACCCTCCACGCTCGCACGATCGCCGCCAGCGCGGGGGCGACGGTGGGTGAGATCGCCGAGGTCGCCGCGCGCATCGTGGCGGACGGACGCATCCGCGTCGAGCACGCCGTCGAGGTGCTCGCCGATCTGCGCAGGAGCTCGTCGTGAGCGATCCCTTGCCGGTACGCCGTCCCCGGCCCGTTCCTGTCGAGGGGATGCCGGCTGCGGTCAGTGTCTACGAGGTCGGACCCCGCGATGGGTTGCAGGCCGAGAGCGACGTCATCCCCACTGCGGTGAAGGTCGCACTGTGCTCCCGCCTGTATGCCGCGGGGGTGCGCGCCCTCGAGGTCACGAGCTTCGTGCCGCCGTCGTGGATCCCGCAGCTCGCGGATGCGCGCGAGGTCGTGGCATCCGTCGACGTGCCTGACGGCGCGCGAGGTGTCGCCCTCGTCCCGAACCGTCGCGGACTCGACGACGCCCTGTCCGCGGGGGTGCGGGAGGTCGCCGTCGTCGTGAGTGCGACGGACTCGTTCGCGCGGGCGAACCTGAACACCGACCGCGCGGGATCGATCGCCCGCGCGACCGAGGTCGTCGCGGAGGCTCGGGCGGCCGGCATCCCCGTCCGCGGGTATGTCTCCATGTCGTTCGGCGACCCCTGGGAAGGGGCGGTCGACACCGCAGCCGTGGTCGATGCCGCCTCCGCGTTGAGCGCATCCGGATGCCGCACGCTCGCTCTCGGCGACACGATCGGGGTCGCGACGGCGGGCCACGTCGAGCGCACGATCGATGCGGTGGCGGCCGCCGGAATCTCCCGTTCCGCTCTCGCGCTTCACCTGCACGACACGTACGGCCAGGCCCTCGCCAACGTCTACGCGGGCCTTCGCAACGGCGTGGTCGAGTTCGACTCCTCGGTGGGTGGGCTCGGCCGCTGCCCTTACGCCCCGGGGGCCACCGGCAACCTCGCGACCGAGGACCTCGTCTGGATGCTGGAGGGCCTCGGCATCCGCACGGGAGTCGACCTCGTCGCCCTCGCGCGCACGAGCGCATGGCTTTCGAGGATCCGCGGGCGCCCGTACGCCTCCCGGGTCGCCGCCGCACTCGACGCCTCGCCCATTCCCGACTGGGAGGAGACCCCCGCATGACCACCCTTCTCGACCCCGGTGCCGGCTCGCTCAGCGGCGTCGTCGTGCTCGACCTGTCGCGCGTGCTCGCCGGGCCATACGCGGCGCAGATGCTCGCCGACCTCGGCGCGACCGTGATCAAGATCGAGAACCCCCGCGACCCCGACGTCTCGCGCGGGTTCCCGCCCTATCTCACCGACGGCGACGAAGAGTTCAGCGGGTACTACGCGCAGTACAACCGCGGCAAACTCGGCGTGGGACTCGACCTGACCGCCCCCGGCGGCGTCGAGACGCTGCGCGAGCTGGTGCGTCGCGCCGACATCCTGGTCGAGAACTTCCGCCCTGGCACCATGGCGAAGCTCGGCGTGGGCTACGAGGTGCTGCGCGAGGTGAATCCGCGGCTGGTGTACGTCGCCATCTCCGGGTACGGCCAGACCGGATCGCGCAGCCGCCGTCCCGCCTTCGACAACACCGCGCAGGCGGCCGGCGGGCTGTGGTCGATGAACGGCTACCCCGATCAGCCGCCCGTACGCGTCGGCGTGACCATCGGCGATCTCTCCGCCACGTTGTTCGCCGTCGTGGGAACGCTCGCAGCGCTGCGTCACGCCGAGCGGACGGGGGAGGGGCAGTTGGTCGATGTGGCCCAGGTCGACAGCGTGCTCGCCCTCACCGAGACGGCGGTCGTCGACTACACCGTGCGGGGAGTCGAAGCCACGCCGGCCGGCAACGAGCACGCGTGGGTGCGGCCCTACGAACTGTTCGACTGCGCCGACGGACAGGTGTTCTTCGGGGCCTACACCGACAAGCTGTGGCGCGCGAGCTGCGAACTCTTCGGTGACCCCGAGGCCGCCGACGACATCGAGATCGACACGATGCGCAAGCGGTTCGACCCCGAGGTCTACGCTCGGCGGGTCAAGCCGCTGGTGAGCCGCTGGCTTGTCACCCGCACCAAAGCCGAGCTCGAGGAACTGGCGGGAGATGTCATCCCGCTCACCGCCATCAAGACCATCGGAGAGGTCGTCGACGACCCGGGCACCGCCGAGCGCGACATGGTCGTCGAGGCCGATTACGGTCCACTGGGCGTGCTGCGCATGTTCGGACAGCCGATCAAGCTCAGCGCCACCCCGGCGACTCCGAACCGTCGGGCCAACCGCTTCGCCGAGCACTCGGACGCCGTGCTGATGGGTCTCGCGGGGTACGACGCCGAGCAGATCGCCCGACTCCGGGCGACGGGAGCGCTGTCATGACGGTCGTACGCACGCAGGCGGTGGACGCCGCGCATGCGGAGGGCTATCGAGGCACTTTCGCGGCGGGGCAGTCGCCTCTGACCGCATCGGGGGCGCTCCCTCCCGCGTGGGAGGGGATCCTCTTCCCCTTCGCCGTGCCCTTCGCGGATCTCCGGCCGGATGGAACGCCCGCGCGCGACGGCATCCTTCCCGAGATCGACCTTCCTCGCCGCATGTATGCGGGGGAGGACACGGTCTTCGAGGCTCCGCTCCGCATCGGCGACGATGTGACGCAGGCGGCGCGGGCCGGGACCCTCACGGAGAAGAGCGGCGCCCGCGGGCGGCTCGTGTTCGCCGACATCGAGCGCACCTTCGCGGTCGGAGGCCGCGTCGTCGCGCGCAGCACCTGGCACGACGTCTTCCTCGGCGCGGCGGACGGCCCTCCCCGCCCACCGCGCATCGACTCCGCCGCGGTGGCCGACGCCGACTGGATCGAACTCGTTCATCTCGACGCCCGGTATCTGTTCCGGTTCTCGGCGCTCACCGGCAACACCCACCTCGTGCATTACGACCGGCGGTGGGCGCAGGACGTTGAGGGACTCGCCGACCTTCTCGTGCACGGGCCCCTGCTGCGGATCTTGATGGCGGACGCCGCGCGTCGTCACGCGGGGGGCCGTCGTATGACGGCGTTGAGCGTGCGGATGACGGCGCCCGCCTTCGTCGACACGGACATCCGCCTATGCGGCAGTGCCGAAGCGTCCCGTGTGCTCGCCGTCGGCCCGGGCGACGAGGTGCTGGCGACAGCCGAGATCGCCTTTTCCGACGCCGGGGCGTTCTGACCCACATCCACGCGGAGAGGTAGATTTCGTCCACGGCGGAAGGAGCGCGGATGCGGTGGACACTCGCGGTGATCCCCGCGCTCGTGCTGTGCCTCACGGGATGCGCGCCGACCGCCCCGGCCGAGCCCGCCCCCGCACTGTCGGCCGACCTGTACCAACCCCGCTCCGACATCGCCAAGGGGCGCATCGCCGTCAGCGTCACCAACGGCAGCGAGCGCACCGTGACGATCACGGGCGTGCGACTCGTCTCGGGGGACCACCCCGGCGACCCGGCGTGGGATGGTCGGCCCGTCGACCTCGAGCCGGGGAAGGGATCGCCCGACCTGCGGATCGCCCTTCCGGATGCCGTCTGCGGCGAGCAAGCGGCATCCGCCGTCGTCGAGGTGGACTGGCGGGATGCCGCGTCGTCGGGCACGCAGACCATCACGCCCGGCGATCGGTTCTCGTTCCTCCCGGCAGCTCACGCGACAGCGTGCTTCACCGCTGCGGTCGACGAGGTGGCGACGATCGAGTCGGCCGACTTCGAGGGCGGCGGGCCGGGGACCTCCGCCGACCTGGTCGTGGCCATCGGCGCGGGCAGCGGTGACGGATCGTTCACCATCGACTCCGTCGAGGGGACGACGTTGCTGGCGCCGTGGGACGGCACGGGTGGGGCCCCGACGGTGATGATCTCGCGCGTCGTGCGGGGGACCGACGCCGCAAGCGAGCTGCGCGTGCCCTTCGTCTCCAACCGCTGCGATGCGCACGCGCTCGCCGAAGACAAGGTCGGCACGCTCATCCCGTTCGCCGTCACCACGGCCGACGGCCAGACGGGGACGGTACGGCTGGCGGCGTCCGACGACCTGCGCCGCAAGATGTACGACTTCTACGCGGCGTTCTGCGGCCTTTGACGCGATTTCGCGGGGCCCTTCACGCTGAGACTGCATTTCGCTGACGAGTCCGTTGCAGCCTGACGCCGGGTCGTCAGCGAGTTGCAGTCTCGCCGACCGAGGCGACCGAGCCGGCCGAGCCGACCGAGGTGGGCCCGCCCCGACCCACTGGGATCAGTCGAGCCGCGAGTGCTCGCCGAGGCGGTGCCAGGTGCGGTTGTGGTAGACCAGCGCGGCGCCGGGCTCACCGGGCTCGAGGTCGCGCTCGACGTCGACCTGCAGGGCTTGGGCGGCGATGACCGTGGAGCCGCCGGCATCCATTCGGCTGACGATCTTGCACCGCAGCCACGCCCGCACGCCGTGGTAGACGGGCTCGCCGGTGGCCAGGCGCGACCAGGTCGACGTGTCGGCGAAGCGGTCGAGGCCGCTGGTCGCGCCCGCGCGGGCGAGCGAGATGTCTTCGGCGTCGAGCAGGTGCACCACGATCGTGTCGGCCGCGATGATCGTGGGCGTCGCTGACGACAGCGCCGACACCGAGAAGATCAGCAGCGGCGGATCGGCGCTGACCGACGACACCGACGACGCGGTTAAGGCGACGGGGCCGTTCTCTCCGTACGCGGTGATGACCGCGATCCCGCCCGGGTGCCCGCGGAACGCGCGCTTGAAGTCGTCCGCCGAGACCGAGGTGCCGATGGCGGGAGTGCTCTCGGGGGCTGCATGCGGAAGGGAAGTCATACATCCACGGTAGGCGCTCACCGGGCGCGGGGCATCGCTGGGCGCAACACGACGAAACGCTCCCGTGCCCGTCATCGACCGTTCGTGCGCGGATCCCCGGCAGGCCGGCGGCCGCACTCGCGCCGTCGCGCCCCGGCGGCGAAGGCCTCCGTCGCCCCGCCATGCGCCCAGTGTGAAGCTTCACATTTATCAATCTGTGACATTTGCCGGAGCGAGATTGCTTGACAGCACGCGTTGTGTGAGCGCTAACATTCCCACACGGCGCACCCGAGGTGCTGCATACATGACACCGGCACAGGCGCCGGCGAAACGAGGAGGTTTCATCATGAAGGCGAACAAGATCATCGCGGGCGCAGCGCTCGTCGGAGCGATCGCACTCACCGCGACCGGCTGCGCAGGCGGCGGGGGAGCAGCGGCGGGCGGCGGCGGAGGCGGCAGCGACGTCATCACGGTCGGCTTCGCGCAGACCGGCTCCGAGAGCGGCTGGCGCAGCGCGAACACCGAGTCGATGAAGGAGGCGTTCAGCGAGGCTAACGGCTTCAACCTCATCTTCAACGCGGCCGACAACAAGCCCGAGGCGCAGATCGCCGCGGTCCGCAGCTTCATCAATCAGGGCGTCGACGCGATCGTGCTCGCTCCCATCGTCACCGACGGCTGGGACGACGTGCTCAAAGAGGCCAAGGACGCCAACATCCCGGTGATCCTCGAAGACCGCACGGTCTCGGCATCCGAAGACCTCTACGCCAGCTGGGTCGGACTCGACTTCAAGAAGGAGGGCGAGACGGCCGGCAAGTGGGTGGCCGACAACTTCGGCTCGACGCCCACCAACATGGTCGTGCTCGAGGGCACCACCGGATCGTCGGCGGCGACCGACCGGGCCGAGGGCTTCAACTCCGCGATCTCGGGCACCGACATCAAGGTGCTCGACTCGCAGACCGGCAACTTCACCCGCGCCGAGGGCAAGACGGTGATGGAGGGCTTCCTGCAGAAGTACGGCTCGCAGATCAACCTGCTCTTCGCGCACAACGACGACATGGGTCTCGGCGCGCTCGAGGCGATCAAGGCGGCGGGTCTCACGCCCGGCACCGACATCAAGATCGTCACGATCGACGCTGTCAAAGACGGCATGACCGCGCTGTCCAAGGGCGAGTTCAACTACATCGTCGAGTGCAACCCGCTGCTGGGTGAGAAGGCTGCCGAGATCGTGAAGAAGGTCGTCGCGGGCGAGTCCGTCGACAAGAGCTACATCGTCGAAGACCAGGCCTTCGACCAGGAGCAGGCCGCCAAGGTCCTCGACAGCCGCCCCTACTGATCCGCAGGGATCGGCCGTCGTTCCCACGGCGGCACCCGTCCGATCGCCACGGCATCGACGGAACATCCTCCCCGGCGTGCGGGGCCGGGCCCTCCCCGGTCCCGCACGCCACCGATCAGAGAAAGCGATCGACATGACACCCGAACGATCCGCCGTGGTCGAGATGAGCGGCATCACGATCCAGTTCCCCGGGGTGAAGGCGCTCGACGACGTGGACTTCACCCTCCGCGCCGGCGAGGTGCACTCGCTGATGGGCGAGAACGGAGCCGGCAAGTCCACTCTCATCAAGGCGCTGACCGGGGTCTACGGCATCGACGCGGGCAGCATCCGCGTCGCCGGTGAGGAGCGGCAGTTCCGCACCACCGCCGACGCACAGGCCGCCGGCGTCGCCACCGTCTACCAAGAGGTCAACCTCTGCCAGAACCTCACCGTCGGTGAGAACGTCATGCTCGGCGCCGAGATCCGCCGAGCGGGCATGGTGGATTGGAAGGCCACGCACGCCGCGGCCGCCACCTACCTCGCCGAGCTGGGCGTGCACATCGACACGCGTTCGATCCTCGCCAGCCACTCCATCGCGGTGCAGCAGCTGGTCGCCATCAGCCGCGCGATGGTCGTCGACACCAAGGTGCTCGTGCTCGACGAGCCGACCTCGAGCCTCGACCGGGGCGAGGTGGAACAGTTGTTCTCGGTGATCCGCGACCTGCGCGACCGGGGGGTGGCGATCCTGTTCGTGTCGCACTTCCTGGACCAGATCTACGAGATCTCCGACCGGCTGACGGTGCTGCGCAACGGCACGCTCGTCGGCGAGTACGCCATCACCGAGCTCGGCCGCGAGCAACTCGTGGCCAAGATGATCGGCCGCGAGCTGGGGGAGCTGGAATCGCTCTCCGCCAGTGCCGAGCGGCCCATCGACCGCACGGGTACGCCCGTGCTGCGGGCCTCGGGCCTCGGCCGCAAGAACGCCCTCGAGCCCGTCGATCTCGAAGTGTTCGGGGGCGAGATCGTCGGGCTCGCAGGGCTCCTGGGTTCGGGTCGCACCGAGCTCGCGCGACTGCTCGCCGGTGCGGACCGTCCCGACCAGGGATCCGTCGACGTCGGCGGCACCGCATCGCGCACGGGCTCGCCCCGTCACGCCCTCGACCGCGGCATCGCGTTCTCGTCGGAAGACCGTCGTGCCGAGGGCATCGTCGGCGACCTCACCGTCGCCGAGAACATCGTGCTCGGCATCCAGGCCCGACGCGGGGCGATGCGCCGCATCAGCGCCGCCGAGAAGCAGGCGGTGGTCGACGAGTACATCACCGCCCTCGGGGTGCGGCCCGCCGACCCGAACGCCCTCATCCGCAACCTCTCGGGGGGCAACCAGCAGAAAGTGCTGCTCGCCCGGTGGCTGGCCACCGCCCCCGAGCTGCTCATCCTCGACGAGCCCACGCGCGGCATCGACGTCGGCGCCAAGGCCGACATCCAGCGCAAGGTCGCCGAGCTCGCCGAGAAGGGCCTGTCGGTCGTCTTCATCTCGTCGGAGCTCGAGGAGGTGCTGCGCATCGCCCAACGGGTGGCGGTGCTGCGCGACCGTCGTAAGATCGGCGAGCTGGCCACCCGCGACGTCGATCTCGACGCCCTGGTGACCTACATCGCCGAGGGGCAGTCGCAGCAGGCCGCGCCCACCGTACCCGAGACAGTGTCGTCCGATCGGGAGAAGATCGCATGAAGAAGTTCCTCGCGCACCGCCTCGTCTGGCCGATCGCCGCGCTCCTCGCGCTGATCGCCGTCAACACGATCTCGCGCCCCTCGTTCTTGAGCGTCACCGTGCAGAACGGTCAGCTCTACGGCTCGCTCATCGACATCCTGCGCAACAGCGCACCGTTGATGCTGGTCGCGCTCGGTATGACCCTGGTCATCGCCACGCGCGGCATCGACCTCTCGGTCGGGGCGATCATGGCCGTCTCGGGAGCCGTCGCGCTCACCGTGATCGAGGCCTCGCCCGACCCGGGCAACCTCGGCGTCGTCTTCACCGCGATCGCCGCGGCCGTGGGCGTCGCCCTCCTGCTCGGGGTCTGGAACGGGTTCCTCGTCTCGGTCCTCGGCATCCAACCCATCATCGCCACGCTCGTGCTCATGCTCGCCGGTCGCGGTGTCGCCCTGCTGATCACGGGCGGCTTCATCACGACCATCAACAGCGATCCGTACAAGTTCATCGCGGGCGGGTACGTCCTGGGACTGCCGTTCGCGTTCTACGTCTCGATCGTCGCGGTGCTCGTCATCGGCGTGCTCGAGCGGCGAACGGCCCTGGGCATGCTGACCGAGGCGGTCGGCATCAACCCCGAGGCGAGCCGTCTGGCGGGCGTCCGCTCGCGCGGCATCATCTGGGGCGCCTACATCGCCAGCGGTGCCTTGGCAGGCATGGCGGGAATCCTCTACAGCTCGAACATCATGGCGGCGGATGCCAATGCGGCAGGGCTCTACATCGAGCTCGACGCGATCCTCGCCGTCGTCCTGGGCGGCACCTCGCTCGCGGGCGGCAAGTTCAGCCTCGCGGGCACCGTCGTGGGCGTCTTCACCATCCAGACGCTCAAGAGCACGATCACCTTCCTCGGTGTGCCGCCCGCGGTCAGCCCCGTGTTCATGGCCGTGGCCGTGCTCATCGTGGTGCTGCTGCAGTCGCGTCGGTTCCGCGCGTACTTCCACACGGCGGGCCGCTCCGCGGCGCGCCCGCTCACCCGACGTCCTGACGCAAAGGTGCTGTCCTGATGGCCACTCTCACCGAAGAACGGCGCACGGCGTCGTCGTCGCCCACCTCGACCTACCGTCGCTTCCTCAGCCGCCACATCTCGTGGGTGCCGGTGTTCGCCGCGGTGATCATCCTGGTCGTGATGATCGCGGGGGCCATGTACTGGTTCCCCAACTTCCAGCTCCCGCGCATCATGTCGTCGATCCTGCTCGACAACGCGTACCTGCTCGTGCTGGCCGTCGGCATGACCTTCGTGATCCTCACCGGGGGCATCGACCTGTCGGTCGGAGCGGTGATGGCCTTCACCGGCATCCTTTGCGCGAAGATGCTCTCCGACGGCGTTCCCGTCGCCGTCGCCCTCCCCGCCATGGTGCTCATCGGTGCGGCGATCGGCCTGCTGATCGGCGTGCTCGTGCAGTTCTTCGACGTGCAGCCGTTCATCGCGTCGCTCATCGGCATGTTCCTCGCGCGAGGTCTCGCGTTCGTGGTGAGCCTGGAGTCCATCAAGGTCGACAACGAGGGTCTGCTGTGGCTGCAGTCGACGCGCTTCTCGTTCGCCGGGTGGTACATCACCCCCACCGGCATCATCGCGCTGCTGGTCGTCGCGCTCGCCGCCTTCGTGCTGCGGTACACGCGCTTCGGCCGCACCGTGTACGCGGCGGGCGGCAACGAGCAGTCGGCACGCCTGATGGGTCTGCCCGTCGTCCGCGCCAAGCTGTCGGTCTACGTCATCAGCGGGGTGTGCGCGGGGCTGGCGGGCATCGTGCTCACGGCCTACTCCGGTGCGGGATATCCGCTGAACGGTGTGGGTACCGAGCTCGACACGATCGCGGCGGTCGTCATCGGCGGCACGCTGCTCACCGGCGGCAGCGGCTTCGTGGTGGGCTCCATGATCGGCGTCTTCGTCTACGGCCTGATCCGCACGATCATCTCGTTCTCGGGTGCCGAGCAGTCGTGGACGCGCATCACGGTGGGTGCCCTGCTGCTGCTGTTCGTCGTCGTGCAGCGGGTCATCGTGTCGCGCTCGGCGCTGAGTCGGTGATTCTTCCGGGTCGTGTCGGCGCAGCAGGTGCGGCGCGGGCATGATTGACCCCATGTCCGCCGTCGCTCCGCCCCTCCTCGAGGTGCGCGGAGCGACGGTGCGTTTCGGGGTCGAATCGGCCCTCGCCGACGTCGACTTCCGGTTGCTGCCCGGCGAGGTGCACTCGCTCATGGGCGAGAACGGCGCCGGCAAGTCGACCCTCATCAAGGCGATCACGGGGGCGTTGCGCCTCGACGCCGGCGAGATCGCGCTCGACGGCCGCGTCGTGCGGCTGTCGTCGCCGGCCGACGCGCAGGCCCGTGGCATCTCCACCGTCTACCAAGAGATCGACCTGCTGCCCAACCTGACCGTCGCCGAGAACATCTCGCTCGGCCGCGAGCCGCGCCGCTTCGGCGTCATCGATCACCGGGCCATGCGGCAGCGGGCCGACGAGGCGCTCGCGGCGCTCGGCGTCGACATCGACGCGGCCTCGGTGCTGTCGTCGCACCCGCTGGCGGTGCAGCAGCTCGTCGCGATCGCCCGCGCCGTCTCGACCGACGTTCGCGTGCTCGTGCTCGACGAACCCACCTCCAGCCTCGATGCCGACGAGGTCGCCGAACTGTTCCGCGTCATTCGCGACCTCAAAGCGCAGGGGATCGCGATCGTGTTCGTCTCGCACTTCCTCGACCAGGTCTACGAGATCTGCGATCGCGTGACGGTGCTGCGCGGAGGACGCCTGGTCGGCGAGTACGGCACGCGCGAACTCCTGCGCATCGATCTCGTCGAGAAGATGCTCGGCGCCACCGCCGAGGCGCTCGCCCCGCTCGGGCAGCGCTCCACCGACCCGGCCGAGGGCCCCACCGTGCTGAGCGCCCGGGGCATGGCATCCGGACCCCGCCTGCGCGGCGCCGACCTCGACATCGCCGAGGGAGAGGTGATCGGGGTGGCGGGCCTGCTGGGCTCCGGCCGCAGCGAGCTCGCGCGGGCACTCACCGGCGTCGACCACCCCGACTCCGGCGAGCTGCGCATCGACGGCGACCCGGTGCGCCTGTCGACTCCGCGAGAGGCGATCCGGTGTCGCGTCGCGTACTCGTCTGAGAACCGGCGCACCGAGGGGGTCATCGGCGACCTCAGCGTGCTCGACAACATCACCCTGGCGCTGCAGGCCCAGCGGGGCGTGTTCCACCGACTGAGCACGGCGCGGCGGCGCGAGCTCGCGATGAGCTGGGTCGAGGCGCTGCACATCCGCCCCGCCGACATCGATCGTCCCGTCTCGACGCTGTCGGGCGGCAACCAGCAGAAGGTGCTCCTCGCGCGCCTCCTCGCGCTGTCGCCGCGCCTCATCGTGCTCGACGAACCGACCCGCGGCATCGACGTCGGCGCCAAGGCCGAGATCCAACGCCTCGTCGGTGAACTCAGCGACAACGGCCTGTCGATCGTCTACATCTCCGCCGAGCTCGACGAGGTGCTGCGCGTGGCCCATCTGGTGGCCGTGATGCGCGACGGCGAGCTCGCCCAGATCGTGCCGGCCGCCGATCTCACCTCCGACGCGCTGCTCGCACTCGTCGCCGGTCACACCACCCCGGAAGCGGGTGACGGTGGCTGACGACAAGACCTCCCGCACCGCCAACATCTTCGACGTCGCACGCCTGGCGGGGGTGTCGCACCAGACGGTGTCGCGCGTGCTCAACAACATGCCCAACGTGCGCCCCGCCACCCGCGCGCGCGTCGAGCAGGCGATCGCGCAGCTGCGGTACAGCCCGTCGCCGGCCGCACGCGCGCTGGTCACGCGGCGCACGCGCACGATCGGCCTCGTCACCCCCGGCACGGTCGACTACGGCCCGTCGTCGATCGCGACGAACTTCAACTTCGCCGCCCGCGCGGCGCGCTACAACGTCGACGCCATCAGCTCGCCGCAGAACGACGTGGCCGCGGTGCGCACCGCCATCGACGGGTTGTTGAAGCAGCGAGTGGATGCCATCGTGCTCGTCGTGGTCGACACCGAGGTGCTCGCGGCAGTGCAGGCCCTCGACATCGACATCCCCGTCGTCGCCTCGGCCAGCAGCGCCCGGCCGCACCCGCGCCTCGTCGCGATCGACCAGTACCGCGGGGCTCGGGGAGCGGTGCGCCACCTGCTCGAGGCGGGCTACGACACGGTGCGCCACATCGCCGGCCCGGCCCGCAACCCCGATGCCGTCGAGCGTCTGCGCGGATGGCGCGACGAGGTCGCGGCGGCGCGCGCGCAGTCGACCCCGGCCGTGCACGGCGACTGGTCGGCGGCGAGCGGCTACCGCATCGCGTCGGAGGCCGACCTCGCCCCCGGCGAGGGGATCTTCGTCGCCAACGACCACATGGCGATCGGCGTGTTGTCGGCCCTGCGCGAGCGGGGCCTGCGGGTGCCCGAAGACATCGGCGTCGTCGGCTTCGACGACGTGCCCGAGGCCGCGTTCGTCTACCCCTCGCTGACCACGGTGCGGCAGGACTTCGCCGCTCTGGGCGAGATCCTCATGCAGAAGGTGCTGCTGCTCGTCGAAGAGCCCGACACCGTCACCGAGAGCACGCCCCTGCCGACGCGCCTGATCGTGCGCGCCTCGGCCCCGCCCGCGCGCTGAGTCGTTCCCACGAGAAGACCCCGGATGCCATGGCATCCGGGGTCTCGTCGCATTCGGGCCTCAGCCCAGCAGAGGCACCGCGCCGACGAGCACGCCGACCGCGAGCATCACCAGCGAGACCACGGTCGCGCGCCACAGCACCTTCTTGTGGTGGTCGCCGAGGTTGACCCCGGCGAGCGAGACGAGCAGCAGGATCGCGGGGACCAGAGGGCTCTGCAGGTGCACCGGCTGACCGGTGATCGAGGCGCGGGCCATCTCGACCGGGGCGATGCCGTAGTTCGCCGCGCTCTCGGCCAGCACCGGGAGAATGCCGAAGTAGAACGCGTCATTCGACATGAAGAACGTGAACGGGATCGACAGCACACCCGTGATGACGGCGAGGAACGGCCCCATCGACGCGGGGATGACCTGGGTGATCCAGTCGGCCATGGCGGTGACCATGCCCGTGCCGTTGAGCACGCCGACCAGCACGCCGGCCGCGAGCACCATCGACACGACCCCGACGATGCTGGGTGCGTGGGCGACGATCTCGTCGGCCTGCGAGCGCAGCTTCGGGAAGTTGATCACGAGCGCGATCGCGGCGCCGACCATGAACACGAAGGCCAGGGGGAACAGGTCGAGCACCAGCAGCACCATGACCGCGATGGTCAACGCGAGGTTGAACCAGATGAGCTTGGGTCGCAGGGTCGCGCGGTTGGGGTCGAGCATCGTGTCGGCCATCGCCGTGTCGGCGGCCTCGACGAGCTGCGGGGCGGCGACGGCGGCCCCGCCACCGCGGACGGTGACGATGTTGCCGGTGCGCAGCGACGCGAGGGCGCCGGGCTTGTGCTCGGCTCCGCGGAAGATCTTCGGGGCGCCGAGGCGACCGAAGCCTCCCGGGCCGTCGATCTTGGCGGTGTCGATCGAGCCGGCGAGGCGCTTGCGCTCCGACAGGCCGAGGAACCAGGCGAAGGCGAGAGAGACGACCAGGCCCGCGAGCAGCGAGGGGATCATCGGCACGAAGACGTCGGTGGGCTGCAGGCCGAGGGCGGTGGCGGCGCGAACGGTCGGGCCACCCCACGGCACGATGTTCAGCGTGCCGTTCATGAGGCCCGCGACGCAGGTGAGCACGACGGGGCTCATGCCCAGGCGCAGGTAGAGCGGCAGCATCGCCGAGGTGGTGATGATGAAGGTGGTCGAGCCGTCGCCGTCGAGCGAGACCGCGCCGGCGAGGATCGCCGTGCCGAGCACGATCTTGGCCGGGTCGTCGCCCAAGAAGCGCGTGATGACGCGGATGAGCGGGTCGAACAGTCCGACGTCGATCATGATGCCGAAGTACATGATGGCGAACAGCAGCAGGGCCGCCGTGGGGGCCATCTTGCCGATCGCGTCGATCACCATGTCGCCCAGGCCGAAGCCGGCGCCCGCGATGAGGCCGAACACGGTGGGCACGATGATGAGGGCGACCATCGGGGTCATGCGCCGCGTCATGATCAGCGCCATGAACGACAGGACCATGAGGAAGCCGAGGGCGACGAGCACTCCGTCGGCGGGCGTGTAGGCCACCGCGTACTCTTCGGCTTCGGCCGCAAGGATCAGGGGGGTCATCGCGACTCCTTCGTCGTGGATGCCGGCACGGGGCGCGCCGTCGATTCGGTGACACTACGGACGCGGGGTGCTCGGCCGCGCGCTTGCTCGCATTGCGGGGCGTTATGCGCGTACCGTGTGTTCTGCGCATTTCGCGCACAGAGCCGTGCGCGCCGCCCCGTGCGCCGAAGACGACGAGCGAGGAGGTGCGCATGCGGTTCGCCACGCGGATGCTCCTCGTGCAGATCGCCACCCAGCTCGTGGTCGTTGTCGTCTGCACCGCCGTCTTCGCCTGGCTCGGCGTGCAGCAGCTCAAGGCCGAGGCCGATTCCTCCGCCCTCAACATCGCCCGCTCCGTGGCCGAGGCGCCCGAGGTGCGCGAGCGCGTGGCGCAGTACTCGGCCGATCCCGGGACTCCGGATGCCGCGGACCTCCGCGGCGGCGCGCTGCAGCAGTACGCGGCCGATGTGACCGCCCGCACGCAGGGCCTGTTCGTCGTGATCACCGACGACCACGGCATCCGCCTCGCCCATCCCGATCCGAATCGCTTGGGCGAGGTGGTCAGCACGAGCTTCGCCGACGCTCTCGCCGGGCGCGAGGTCGTGACGTGGGAGACGGGGACGCTGGGCGAATCGGCCCGCGCCAAGGTGCCGGTCTATCCGCCCGGCGGGGGAGCGCCCGTGGGCGAGGTGAGCGTCGGCTTCGAGCGCGCGAGCGTGTTCGACGACCTCCCTGCCCTCATCGGCGGGATCGCGGTGGCCGTGGCGCTCGCCGTGGCGATCGGGGCGGTGGTCGCCCTGCTCATGCGCCGACGGCTCGAGCGACTGACCCTGGGCGTCCAGCCCGAAGAACTCGTCTCGCTCGTGCAGACGCAGACCGCCGTGCTCGAGAGCGCCGACGAGGGAGTGCTCGCCCTCGACGACGCCGGTGTCGTGCGGGTGTGCACGCCCTCCGCCGAGCGGCTTCTCGGGATCACGGATGCCGTCGGCCACCGCCTCGACGAGCTCGGGCTCCCGCCCGCCGTCGTCGCCGCCCTGTCGGCACCGGGTGCGTCGAGCGGGCTCCCGCTGGGAGATCGCGTGGTCTTCCTCGACGTGCGTCCGGTGCGCCGCGGCACGCGGACACTCGGCCGGGTGGCGACGTTGCGCGACCGCACCGACGTCATCGCCCTGTCCGGCCGTCTCGACAGCGTGCGCGCCATGGGCGATGCCCTGCGCGTGCAGCGCCACGAGAACGCCAACCGCCTGCACGCCGCGGTGGGCCTTCTCGACGCCGGACGCATCGACGAAGCACGCGCGTTCCTCGCCGATCTCGTCGACCGCGGATCGGTGGACTGGGCCGTGCCCGGCATCGAGCTCGTCGGCGACCCCATGCTGCAGTCGTTCCTCGGTGCCAAGGCGCTGTCGGCGCGCGAACGCGGGGTCGCCCTGCGCGTGGCTGACGACACGTTCTCGAGCGCGCCCATCGACGACGTCGAAGACGTGGTCGCCGTGCTCGGCAACCTCATCGACAACGCCGTGACGGCGGCGGCATCCGCTCCCGAACCCCGTGGGGTCGAGGTGAGCGTGCTCGACGACGCCGACGCGGTCGTGCTGACGGTGGCCGACACGGGACCGGGCATAGCCGACGTCGAGGCGATCTTCGCGCCGCGCGAGCGCGGAGACGATTCCGATGCCGTGCACGGGCTGGGTATCGGACTCCCGCTCTCGCGCGAGTTCGCCCGACGCCGGGGCGGCGAGGTGTGGGTGGTCGACGCCGGGGGCGGTGATCACGGCGCGGTGGTTGCGGCAAGACTGCCGGGCGTGCGGGGCGGGACGAGCGAGCGAGAGGGAATCAGCGAGTGAACGGCATCCGGGTTCTGGTCGTCGACGACGACTTCCGCGTGGCGGGGCTCCACCGCGATGCGGTGGCGGCGCGGCCGGGCTTCGTCGCGCTCGAACCGGCGCGCACGGTCGGCGAGGCTCGCGCCGCGGTGGCCGCGCACGCGCCCGACCTCGTGCTGGCCGACGTGTACCTGCCCGACGGCGACGGCATCGAACTCGTGCGCTCGCTCGACGTCGACGCGTTCGTGCTGTCGGCGGCGACGGATGCCGCGACCGTGCGCCGCGCGTTCTCGGCCGGTGCGCTGGCCTATCTCGTCAAGCCGTTCGACACGCGCGTGCTCGCCGACCGCCTCGACCGCTTCGCGCGCTACCGCAATCTACTGTCGAGCCCGCGCCCGCTCTCGCAGGATGACATCGATCGGGCAGCCGCCGCGATGCGGGGCGAGCGCGACGGACCCTCGCTCGCGCGGTCGGCGACCGAGCAGACCGTGCTCGCCGCGCTCGGCGCCGACGAGGCGTCGGCGACCGAGGTGGCCGAGCGCATCGGGGTCTCGCGTGCGACGGCGCAGCGCCACCTCACGGCGCTCGCCGAACGCGGGCTCGTGCAGGTGAGCCTGCGGTACGGCAGCACCGGTCGCCCCGAGCACCGCTTCCGCGCCGGCGCCTGACGCGGTCGCTGAGCCTGTCGAAGCGCGGTCGCTGAGCCTGTCGAGGCGTCCGCGGTCGTTTGCGGGTCCTGGTCCCGGTGAGCGGTCGCTGAGCCTGTCGAAGCGCGGTCGCTGAGCCTGTCGAAGCGCGGTCGCTGAGCCTGTCGAAGCGTCCGCGGTCGTCTGCGGGTCCCGGTCCCGGCGGGCGGTCGCTGAGCCTGTCGAAGCGCGGTCGCTGAGCCTGTCGAAGCGTCCGCGGTCGTCTGGGTCCCGGTCCCTTCGACAGGCTCAGGGACCTCGCTGTCGGCTCAGGGACCTCGCTGTCGGCTCAGGGACCTCGCTGTCGACTCAGGGACCTTGCTGTCAGCGCAGGGACTCAGCCCTCGAGCACCGCCCACCCGCGCGGGCCGAGCTCGACCCGCCCGTCGGCGAGAGTGCCGTCACCGGTGACGACCGTGCGCGCGTCGGCGGCCGGCACCGACACCGCCTCGTCGCCGATGTTCAGCGCCACCACGACCGCGTCGTCGCCGACCGCGGTGCGCAGCACGATCGCGGCGTTGGCGACCTCCACCACGTCGGTGTGCGCGCGCCAGAGCCACGGCTTGCGGCGGCGCAGCGCGATGAGCGCGCGGTGCGTCTCGAGGATCCGCTCGTCCACCTCGCCGACCTCCGCGGCCGATGCCGGAAACTCCGGCCGCACCGCGTCGTCGCCGCCCTCGCGCTCCTCCTTCACCCCGGTCCACCCGAACTCGTCGCCGGCGTAGACCGACGGGGTCCCCGCGACAGTGAAAAGCACGGCGAGGGCGTGCGGCACGAGATCGGATCCGATGGCCGAGGCGATGCGGGTGACGTCGTGGTTGCCGACGAACGTCTGCGGCGCGAAGGTGGCGAGCAGTTCGTCGTGCCGCTCGATCGCGTGACTCAGTTCGAAGAGGTTTCCGTCGGCGATGCCGTGCCAGATGCCCTGCCACAGCTCGTACTGCGTCAGCGAGTCCATCGTCGAGGCGCGCACGATCGCGGGGCCGTCCCCGTGGATGACCTCGCCGACGAACCACGCCTCGGGGAACCTCTCGCGCACCCGCGGAAGCACCGCGGCCCAGAACTCCGGCGGCACCGCGTACGCGGCATCCAGTCTCCACCCGTCGATCCCGCGCTCGAGCCAGTGGCACATCACGTCGACCACGAGGTCGGCGACCGCCGGCGACGAGTGGTCGAGGGCGACGAGCGCGCCGTGCCCCTCGAACACCTCGGCCTCGAACCGTCCGTCGACCCACCGCCCGCGGAACAGCTGCGGACCGTCCTCGGTCGCGGTCCGGAACGCGGGGTGCGCGCGCCCGACGTGGTTGAAAACCCCGTCGAACAACACGCGGATGCCGCGCTCCCGAGCCCCCGCGAGCAACCGGTCGAGATCGCCGTCGTCGCCGAGTCGCGGGTCGATGCGCAGGTGGTCGACGGTGTCGTAGCCGTGGGTCTCCGACGCGAACACCGGTCCGAGCAGGAGCCCGTTCAGGCCGAGCTCGATGACGTGGTCCAGCCAGGGGTCGAGCCGGCCCAGACGGTGCACGATCTCGGCATCCGGCCCCTCGCCGTCGCGGATCGGTGCGCCGACGAAGCCGAGCGGGTAGACGTGCCACCACATGACGTGTTCGGGCCACGAAGGCATGGGGTCTCCACCTGCCCGGGGATCGGACCGGACCCCTCGACGCTATCCGTCCGCGCGATCCGCGCCGCGGGGGTTGTCCTGTCGTTCCGGATGCCGTGACTCAGGCCCGCACGCGATCCTCGGGCAGCGCGAAGACGGGCAGATCGAGGGCGTTCTCGCGCGCCGCCTCGACGGCGGCGGCGACGGCGCCGATCGAGACGATGTCGGCGCCGAGGGCCGAGGCGACGATCTCGGGGGCGGGCAGGTCGAGAGCTCGCGGAAGGGCGGCGATCGCGGCGTCGATGATGGGACCCGCGCCCGCGGCGATCGCTCCCGAGACGATCACGCGGTCGACGTCGAAGAGGCTGCCGAAGATGCCGACCACGCCGGCCAGCGCCCCGCCCACCCGACGGGCGATGGCGAGCGCCCCGGCGTCCCCCGCAGCGGCGAGGTCGAGCACGGTCTTGGCGTCGAGGGACTCGGGGTCGATCCCGCGCAGCGCGCTGTCGGCCGGAAGGCTGCCGTCGGCGAGCGCCGCCCGCGCCGCGTCGACGCAGCGGGGCGCGAGCCCCTCGGCGCTGCCCACGCCCTCGACACGGTCGAAGGCGACGGTCTCACCGGCGCCGCCGTGTTTTCCGCGCAGAAGGCGGCCGTCGAGGTGGACGCCGGCGCCGAAGCGCTCCCCGGCGAGCAGGGCGACGAAGTCGTCGCAGCCGACGGCGGCTCCCCGTGCGCGCTCGGCCACGGCGGCGAGAGAGGCGTCGTTCTCCACGCGGACGACCGGCGACCAGGCCTGGAACGTGTCGACGAAGCCGGGGTTCATGCGCTCCCAGAACCGGTCGTGGTGCACGGGCGAGCGTCCGTGACGGTCGACGGGGGCGGGCACCCCGACGCACATCGCGACGATGTCGCTCCTCTCGCGTCGCGCGCGCGTGAGGGTCGCGTCGACGATCGTCTCGGCGGCGCGTCGGCGTCGCTCGGGGGAGTCGCGTTCGGGGTCGACGGCCAGGCGGGAGGTCGCGAGCGTCGCGCCGCGCAGGTCGGCCACGGTGGCGGTCACGTGCCCGCGACCGGCGTCGACGCCGACGACAACGCCGGAGCCGGGCTGGAAGGCGAAGCGTCGCGCGGGCCGGCCCTTGGAGTACTCCCCGACGGCGCGGGCGTTCGGCATCTCGGCCAGCAGTCGTCGGGCCGTCAGCTCGTCGAGCACGTCGATCGCCGTCGACCGGGTCACCCCGACGGTCGCGATCACATCGCTCGCGGTGAAGGCGTCGACATCCCACGCGTGGCGCAGCACGGCGTCGAGGCTGTGCCGACGCAGCGAGGGCGTGGCGGTCACGGCGTCCATCGGCATCCGCCCCTCTGTCGCGTCGCGCCCGGTGCTCTTGACCGGCCTGCGTCCCGATGCAATACTGCCTCCACGACATTGATTTGGCGACTAGATTTAGTCGCTGATACAACATATTCGCAGTGCGGCGGAGGAGGAAACCAGGTGTCGACGAAGACCAGAGCCGGGCGACGATGGCTCGCGGCGACCGCGGTGGGGGTGCTCGGGGCGAGTCTGCTCGCGGGATGCTCGGCCGACGGGCGCGAGACCATCCGCTTCACCTTCAGCAAGCGCGAGGCGCTGTCGTTCATGAACGACGTCGTCGCGCAGTACAACGCCTCTCAAGACGAGGTGCGCGTCGAGATGGACAGCTCGGGTGTCGACGTCGTGTCGGCGAGCTTCGTCCGCGGCAACCCGCCCGACATCATGCTCGCCAACTACAACTACGAGGTCGCCCGCTTCGTCCAGCGCTGCGCGCTCAGCGATCTCAGCGGCACCGCGGCCGCCGCGAGCGTCCGCGAAGACCTCCAGCCGCTCATGGACCAGTACGGCTCGTGCGCGGGTCGCACCAGCGCCCTGCCGTACTCGGTGATGGCGGCATCCGTCATCTACAACACGCAGATCTTCGACCAGCTCGGGCTCCAGGTGCCCACCACCTACGACGAGCTCATCCAGGTCGCCGAGACCCTGAAACAGAACGGCGTGACCCCGTTCTACGGCACCTTCAAAGACGACTGGACCGTCGCGCAGGGCTGGTACGACTACTCCGTGGGCGGCTCGCTCGACGTCATCGACTTCTTCGACGGCCTCGCCGGCGAGGGCGCCGAGGTCGGACCCGACTCGCCCGTCTCGTTCGGCAAGGACTTCACCGAGCCCATGGACCGCATGCTCGAGCTGGCGCAGAACTACACGAATCCGGATGCCGAGAGCCGGGCCTACGGCGACGGCAACCTCGCCTTCGCCCAGGGCGAGGCGGGCATGTACCTGCAGGGACCGTGGGCGCTCGGCGAGATCGCCAAGACGGCGCCCGACCTGGCCGTCGGCACGTTCCCGCTGCCCATGACCGACGACCCGGCCGACCTCAAGGTGCGCGTCAACATGGACCTCGCCGCGATCATCCCCGAGGCATCGCGCCATCAGGATGCCGCCCGCGACTTCCTCGAGTACCTCTACCAGCCCGAAATCATCCAGGCCTACAACGAGTCGCAGCTCGGGTTCGCCCCCACCACGGACGCCCCCTCACCGAGCGACCCGCGCGTGGCCGGGATGATCCCGTACTACGACGAGGGGCGCATCTACCAGGGCGCCTCCGTCCTGGTGCCCAAGACGATCCCGACCTTCAACTACGCCCAGGCGATGATCTTCGGCGCCTCGCCCGAGGCCACCCTGCGCACGATGGACGAGGACTGGTCGCGCCTGGCGTTCCGCCAGCCCCCGGCCTCGACGAACGATGCCGCTGGCGAGGAGGCCGCGCGATGACCACCACCACCACGATCGTCACGGGAGGCAAGGCGACAGCGCGTCGCAGCTCCCGTCGGGTCGAGCCGATCTACTACCTGTTCCTGCTGCCGACGCTCGTGCTGTTCACGCTCGCGATCACGGTTCCGGGTCTCATCGGCATCTTCTTCAGCTTCACCGACTCGATCGGCCTGGGGGAGTGGAACTTCACCGGGCTCACCAACTACATCGCGATTTTCAGCGACCCGGCCATCCTGCAGGCGTATCTGTTCACGTTCGGCTTCTCGGTCGCGACCGTGATCGTCGTCAACGTCGCGGCGTTCCTGCTCGCGGTCGGGCTGACCGCGCAGATCCGCTTCAAGAAGGCGCTGCGCACGGTCTTCGTCATCCCGATGGTGATCTCGGGCATCATCATCGCCTACGTCTTCAACTTCCTGTTCAGCAACTCGGTGCCCGAGGCGGGGGCGGCCCTCGGCATCCCGTGGCTCGAGACGAGCCTGCTCGCCAACCCCGACCTCGCATGGGTCGCGATCGTGATCGTCACCGCGTGGCAGGCCATCCCCGGCACGCTCCTGATCTACATCGCGGGTCTGCTGGCGGTGCCCGGCGACGTGTACGAGGCCGCCGGCCTCGACGGGGCGAGCAAGACCCAGCAGCTGCTGCGCATCACGCTGCCGCTGGTGGCCGGGTACGTCGTGATCAACGTCATCCTCGGCTTCAAGGGCTTCTTGAACGCGTACGACATCATCGTCGGTCTCACCGGCGGTGGCCCCGGCACCGCGACCCGCAGCGTCGCGATGTCGATCATCCTGGGATTCAACGGAGGCGACTACGCCTACCAGATGGCCAACGCCGCGCTCTTCTTCGTGGTCGCCGTCGTCATCTCGCTCCTGCAGCTCTCGCTGACCCGGGGAAGGAACACCCTGTCATGACCGCCCTCAACCAGCCCGCCCTCGCCGTCGAGCAGGCGGAGCTCACCCTTCCCGAGCGTCAGGGGCCCGCGGGCACCGAGCCCTCGCGCCGCCGCTCGCGTCGCGTCGGCATGGAGCGCGTCAACTGGCCCACGACGACCATCCTCGTGCTGTGCGCCCTGACCGTGCTGCTGCCCCTCTACGTCACCGTCTCGATGGCCCTGAAGAGCGGCACCCAGGTCGTCGACGGCAACGCCTTCTCGTTCCCGTCGCCGATCAGCTTCGACGGGTTCGTCCAGGCGTGGACGCTGACGAAGTTCCCGGTGGGCCTGGCGATCTCGCTGCTGGTCACCGCCGGCACCGTCGTCGCCACGATCATCCTCGCGGCCTTCGCCTCCTACGCGATCGCCCGCAACTGGGATCGCAAGCTCTTCCGCTACTCGTTCTTCTACCTGCTCGCGGCGATGTTCATCCCGTTCCCGGTCGTGGCGCTGCCGCAGATCCAGCTCACGGGTCGCGTCGGGCTCGACAACCCGTTGGGCGTGATCATCCTCGCCACGATGTTCCAACTCAGCTTCAGCGTGCTGCTGTTCACCGCGTTCCTGCGCTCGATCCCCCTCGAGCTCGAAGAGAGCGCGCGCATCGACGGCGCGACCACGTGGCAGACGTTCTGGCAGCTGATCTTCCCGCTGCTGGCGCCGATGAGCGCGACGGTCGGCATCTTCGCCTTCCTCTACGCCTGGAACGACTTCATGATGCCCTCGCTCATCATCAGCGACCCGGCCTTGCAGACACTGCCGGTGCGTCAGAACCTGTTCCAGACGCAGTTCTCCAACAACTACAACGTCGCCTTCGCCTCGTACCTCATGGCCATGGCCCCCGCGATCGTCGCCTATCTCTTCACCCAGCGCTGGGTGATGGCGGGCGTCACGCAGGGCGCCGTCAAGGGCTGACCGACCATTCCCTCGAAAGGACAACCGTGACCACCGCAGCACCGTCCGCACACGCTCGCGAACTCTCCGACGCCCCCGACTGGTGGCGCCAGGCCGTCGTGTACCAGGTCTATCCCCGCAGCTTCGCCGACACGAACGGCGACGGCCTGGGCGACATCCCCGGCATCACCTCGCGCGTTCCGTACCTGGCCGAGTTGGGGGTGGATGCCATCTGGCTCAGCCCCTTCTACCCCTCGGCCCTCGCCGACGGCGGCTACGACGTCGCCGACTACCGCGACGTCGACCCGCGGCTGGGGACCCTGGCCGACATGGACGAGCTCATCGCGCAGCTGCACGCCCACGGCATCCGCGTCGTCGTCGACATCGTGCCGAACCACACCTCGAACGACCACGCCTGGTTCCAGGAGGCCCTGGCCGCCGGCCGCGGGTCGGCCGCCCGCGAGCGCTACATCTTCCGCGAGGGCACCGGACCCGACGGGGCCGAGCCGCCCACCGACTGGGTGTCGGTCTTCGGCGGATCCGGGTGGGAGCGCGTCGCCGACGGCCAGTGGTACTTCCACAACTTCGACGTCTCGCAGCCCGATCTGAACTGGTCGAATCCCGAGGTGCGCGCCGACTTCGTGAAGACCCTGCGGTTCTGGAGCGACCGCGGCGTCGACGGGTTCCGCATCGACGTGGCGCACATGCTCACCAAAGACCTCAGCGAGCCCCTGCCCTCGCAGGCCGAGCTCGACGCGATGCCGATCGATGGGAACCACCCGCTGCTCGACCGCGACGACGTGCACGAGGTCTACGCCGAATGGCGCGCGGTGTTCAACTCGTACGACCCGCCGCGCACCGCCGTGGCCGAGGCGTGGGTGCACCCCTCGCGCGTGCCGCTGTACGCGAGCGCCGAGAGCCTCGGCCAGTCGTTCAACTTCGACCTGCTCGAGGCCGACTTCGACGCGCGCCAGTTCCGCCCGATCGTGGCCGACAACCTCGCCCTCGCCGCGACCTCGGGCTCGTCGACCACGTGGGTGCTGTCGAACCACGACGTCGTCCGTCACGCCACGCGGTACGGCCTTCCCGACGCCGAGCGCGGCGACGACGGGCGCCCGACGCTCAAGCACGGCAACGAGTGGCTGCTCTCGGGTGGGCAGTCGCCGACCCTCGACGCCGAGCGAGGCGAGCGCCGTGCGCGCGCGGCCGCACTGTTCGTGCTGGGCCTGCCCGGCTCCGCGTACCTGTACCAGGGCGAGGAGCTCGGCCTGCACGAGGTGGCCGAGATCCCCGACGACCAGCGCCAGGACCCGACGTTCTTCCGCAGCCGCGGAATCGATCAGGGACGCGACGGATGCCGCGTGCCGTTGCCCTGGTCGGAGTCGGGAACCGCTTTCGGGTTCGGAGAGGGCGGGGCGCACCTGCCGCAACCGGACTGGTTCGCCACCTACGCCGTCGATCTGCAGGACGGCGACCCCGCGTCCACCCTCACGCTCTACCGCCGCGCCCTCGGTCTGCGGCACGAACTGCAGACCGACGAGCAGCTCACGTGGGTCGACGCGGCCGGCGACGAGGTCGTGGCGTTCGAGCGCCCGAACGGCTGGACCGTGGTGACCAACTTCGGCGACCAGCCGGCGCCCCTGCCCGCCGGCGAGGTGCTGGTGTCGAGCCGCGCGCTCGACGGCGACACGCTGCCGGGCGAGACGACGGTCTGGCTGCGTCGCGCCTGACGCCCTGACTGCCCGTCGCGTCCCGGCTCCCGCCCCGTCCCGCGCCCCGCGATCCGTGTGGGGAGCGGGGCGGCGGGCGCCTCGCACACACCGCTGAGCGTCCACGACACCCGGTCCGGGTCTCCCGGCACTCCGGGTGTCGTGGACACCCCGCAGGCCTCAGGCCGTGCGCACCCACTCGTCGCCGCGGCGCTCGATCGCCCCGGCCGCGGCGAAGGCGTCGAGCCATCCGCCCATCGGCCACGACCCCCATCGGCGGTGGAACGTCGCACCGTTGCGCAGGATGTCGTCGAGATGCTGCCACGGGGGAGACGACACCGGATGCCACTGGTGGAACGCATCGGCCCCGCCCACCCAGTGCATCTCGACGTCGGCGTCGCGAGCCGTCCAGGCGAGGTCGGTGTCTTCGGCGCCGTAGCCCTCGTAGTCGGCGTGGAAGCCGCCGATCCGGGCCCAGGTCGCGGGTGCCACCGCGAACGACAGCGACCAGAACAGGTCGTACTCCGGCGGGGCCGCGGGTCGCGTCCACCCCGACGGCAGGGCCGGTCGCGCCCGGTGAGGGCGTACGAGGAACGGCAGGTCGGATGCCGACTCCGGGCGTTGCACGCTCGCCAGGTACGTCACGGCTCCGGCCAGGATCGCGTCGGGGTGCGCGGCCGCGGCGGCGCGGTACGTGGGCAGGAGGTCGGGACCCGGCAGGCAGTCCACGTCGAGGAAGACGAGAAGTTCCGCACCCGCTTCCAGGGCCCGTGCGGCGGCGCGGTTGCGCCCTTCGCCCACGCGCATTCCGTGCGGCCCCGGCGGCACGTGCAGCGTGAGGGTGTCGGCATCCGGAACCTGCGTCGGGGGCGTCTCGTCGAGCCACGCCTCGACCCGTACGATGTCGTCCGCCACCTCCGCCAGCACGCGTCGCTGTCGTTCGAGGTGTTCCTGCCGCGCCGCCGAGGCGACGGTGATGACGGCCGTCTTCACGGCAGTACCGCTTCGATGGCCGAGGCCATGCGCCGGGCGGCTCCCGCGACCTGCCAGAGCGCCCAGTCGGGGTCGTCGCCGGCGGCGCTCTCGACGAGGGTCACGAGGTCGTCGGCCGAGACGGTCTGATCGGCGCGACGCGCGAGCCCCCATCGGCCGAGGGCGTCGGCGGTGTGGTGCTGCTCGTCGAACGGTCGGTCCTGCGAGATGACGACGGCTCGAGATCCGGATGCCGCGAGGTCGGCGACGCTGTTCTGGCCCGCCGCGCTGACCACGACGGTGCTGCGCGTGAGCAGGGGCCACGGGTCGTCGATGCGGGAGGCCTCGTCGTGCCCGATCGCGGTGACCTCCCACCCGCGGGCGCGCAGGCGGTCGGTCGCCTCTTCGCGGATGTCGTCGTCGAGCACTCGACCCAGCAGCAGCACGGATCGCTCGTCGCGGGCGCCGTCGTCGGGCCGGCCGTCGTACCGTGAGATCCCACCGGTCCACATCACGCGGTCGGCGTGCTCCGCGAGTCCCGTGGTCGAGACGGCGCCGTGGGCCCAGGGCGCGACGATGCGGTCGGCCAGGGCGTAGGCCAGGGCGTGCGGAAGGTCCGTGCGTTCGCCGGGCTGCGTCACCGCGACGGTGTGCAGTCCGAGCAGGCGCCCGAAGGCCGCGACCTCGGCGCTCACATCGACGACGAGCACGCGCAGGTCGCGGTCATCGGCGGTGGCCGCGATCGCCGCCAAGCGCGCGCGATGCCCGGGGTGCCCGTGCGGGGCCCAGTGCAGGTGTCCGCGGGCGGTCGGCTCGGCGTGACGCGGATCGACGATCGTGCCGTCCGCGTCCTCGAACGAATCGGCGTCCGGGGGCAGTTCGATCCACTCGACCTCGGGCGACAGGCCCGCCGGCCGCGGCATCGACGAGAACGCCACGACGGGCTCGTGCAGGTGCGGTGAGACGGCGAGGAAGCGGGCGACGTGCCCGTATCCGTGGTGGTGGACGTACCAGCCGATCACCACGACACCGCCGGCACGCGGCGCGCCGGTACCGGCTGCGCGATGTGGGCGAGCACGCGCTCGACCTCGCGGTGGCGCTGCGCGAGCGAGTGCTGCCGCACGGTGGCGCGACGCGTCCACACGCGGGTGAGCGGCTCGCGTGCACCGGTGGCGGCGAGATGAGCAGCGGCCTGGGCGAGGGCCACGACGTCCCCGGCGGTGACGGTGATGGCGCCGGGGATTCCGGCGATCACCTCCGACACCCCGCCGATGTCGAACGCCGCGACGGGGGTCCCCGTCGCGAGGGCCTCGACGATCACCAGACCGAACGGTTCCTCCCACATCGGGGTGACCAGGGCGACGGCCGACGAGCCGACCAGGCGGCAGAGATCCGGTTGCCGCAGCGGTCCCACGTACCGCGCGTGCACTCCCAGGCGCGGAACGATCTCCTGCTCGAAGTAGTCCACGTCGCCGATGCGGCCGGCCAGCACGATGTGCGCTCCGGCTTCGCGGGCGGCCTCGATGGCGAGGTGCGGCGCCTTCTCGGGCACGACGCGCCCCGTCCAGACCCACGAGGTCCCGCCCGCGCCACGGGTCCACTGCTCGGTGTCGACGCCGTTGGGGAACACGAACGCGTCGACCCCTTCGACCGACCACGCCCGCGCCGTCGCCTGGCTCACCGCGACGAATCGATGCGAGCTGTCGCGCACGTCGGCGGCGGCTTCGAGCAGAGGCTCGAGCGGAGGGGTGTGCAGCGTCGTGACGACCGGGATGTCGGCCTCGCGGCTCCAGCGGATGGGAGCGGGGTGCAGGCTGTGGTTGTCGACGACGTCGTACAGGTGACGGTCGGCGATGAGGCGGTCCCGCGCGACGGCGAAGGCGGCGTCCACCGCGTCGGCGTAGCCGCTGGGGTAGTCGGTGTCGGAGGCGTCTTCGGGCCGTGTCCACTCGGGGGTCGGCAGGCGGAACTCCGCGGTCTCGCCCAGGAAGTCCGAGCCGTCGGCGGCGCACAGCGTCACGTCGTGGCCGCGGGAGCGCAGCCAGCGCACGCGATCCCAGACGGCCGCTTCGAGTCCGCCGGCGTGCGGCTGCCGCAGGGCGTAGCGCGAGGGTGCGACCACGAGCACGCGCAGCGGTCGCTGCCCGCGGATCACGCGGCCACCTCCGCCGAGAGAGCCCGTCGGTAGACCTCGCGGTGCGCCGCGCGCACCGCCGCCCACTCCGTGAGGCGGTCGGCTCGGCGCCTTTCGACCTCGGCGGCGCGACGCCGTGAGCCCGGTGTCGACCACGCGGGATCGGTCGCGCCGACGATGGCGCGGGCGAGCGAGAGCGGATCGCCGACGCCGAAGGTGTGGAAGTCGCCCGGGTGCTGCGCCGCGATGTGACCGACGCGCGTGCCGATCACGGGAACGGCCAGGTCGTAGCAGAGTTCCGCCCAGCCCGACTGGGTGCCGTGGCTGTAGGGAAGCAGGCACGCGTCGAGGTCGGCGAGCCACGTCGAGAGCTCGTCGTCGTCCTGCCGCGGACCGCGTTCGACCCGCACGCCGTCGCACTTCTCGGCGAGCAGGGCGATGGATGCCGCGGCCTCGTCGTCGCGGACGCGTTCGTTCATCCGCACGACGCCCTCGACGCGCGCATCTTGCGCGCGCAGGTCCGCGATCGCACGCACGAGGGTGGCGACGGTGCCGACGCCGTCGATGTTCGGACGCAGGTCGCGCAGATGCACGCCCACCCGCGTCAGATCGTGTGCGGTGCCCATCGGCCGCTCAGCCTCGCCCAGCAGCGTGGGGTGCGCGATGACCGTGGGGGAGCGGTGCGCGATCGCGCGGACCTCCTCCGCGGCGGTGTCGGTCAGGGTGATGAGCTCGTCCGCGGCCTCCGCGAGCACGGCGACCGAGGCGCGATGCTCCTCCTGGGCGCTCAACTGCGGGTTCTCGAGGTCGTGCACCGTGTAGACCAGCGGCTTTCCGAGGCGGCGCAGGGTTGCGACGGTGTCGGCGAGCTCGTCGGGGCGGTACGACTCGATGCCGAAGTGCACGTGCACGAGGTCGAACTCCGCGGCGTGCTGCTCGAGCCACGTCGGCAGCAGCACCTGGGGCGGCCACCATTGCCCGGCCGGAGCGCCGGGCGGCGGCGGATCCGCCAGCAGGTGCACGTGCGCGGGGTCGGCGACGGCGGTGACGTAAGGGTGGGCCGAGGGAACGGCGGCGACTCGAACCGGGGGGACGGTGGTGGCGACGATCTTCTCCTCCTCGTGGCGTTGCGTGCGTAGGGATGCGCGTACCGCATCACCAGGCACATCGCAATGCAACGGGGCGGTTGTGACGACGATGGCACCGACGGATACGTTCCTCATCATGGGTGGCGAGAGGCCGGGGCTGCACAGCCTTGCGGATCACGGCGACGCGGTGATAGCGCGCCGGGCGCACTACGCCGCCTTCTTCGGCGACGCGGCTCCCCCCGCGGGCTTCGGGCTCGTCGTGGGCAACTGCCAGGCGGAGTCGCTGCGCCTTGTCATCTCCTCCGACGGGCTGCCGGCGATCCGCGTGCCGGCGGTGCACGAACTCGGCGCGGCCGACGCGGAACGCCTGCACGCATTGCTGGCCGAGGCGGCGTTCCTGGTGGTCCAGCCGATCCGCGACGACTACCGCGGACTCCCGCTCGGCACCGCGCAGCTGCGCGCGGCCCTGCCGTCCGGGGCCCGCACGGTCACCGTCCCGGCCGTGCGCTTCGCCGGCCTGCATCCCTTCCAGGCGGTGCTGCGCCTCCCCGATTTCCCCGAAGATCCGCCGATCGTGGCGTATCACGACGTGCGCACGGTCGCTGCGGCGGCGGGGATCGCGGTGCCCCCGCGACTTCCGGCGCGCACCGTCCGCGAGATCGCCGACGCCTCGATCGCCGAACTGCGCCGCCGCGAGGCGATGGGGCTCGACGTCTCGGCATCCGACCTCTTCTCGCCCGTCGTCTCCGACCTCGCCCGCACGGTGAACCACCCTGGCAACGCGCTGTTCCTGCCCCTGGGCGAACGCATCGTGGCCGCGCTCGGCCGCCCGGGCCGGGTCGTCGACCCCGGCCGCCCGATCCTCGCGTCGGTGCGCGCGCCCCTCGAGTCGTGGGTCGTCGACGCGTGGGATCTCGACGACGCTCCCGAGCCCGACTGGATCGTCGCGGGGGAGCGTGTGTCCGCGGAGGCCGTGCGCGACGCGCAATCGGCGTACTACGCCGCGCATCCCGCCCTGCTCGCGGCCGTCGTCGAGCGCATGACCCCGCTCCTGCGCACCTGGGCGGCTGCGGCGTGACCGCGACGTCTTCGGTTCCGGATGCCGCCCCGCCCGTGCTCCTCGCGCCCCCGGGGCCGCACGGCGTCGCCGTCTACGCCCGGCAGATCGCGGCGGAGGTCGTGCGACGGGAGCCGTCGACGCGAACGGTGACGCCCGATGCTCTCGCCGAACTGCCGAGCGGGACGCCCGTTCACGCGCACGTGACCGACCGCCTCTGGGGCGCCTCGCCCGAGGACGCCGCGCGGGCCGTCGAGGCCCTCGCTTCCCGCCACCCGCTCACCGTCACCCTGCACGACGTGCCGCAGGAGTCCGATGGGGAGCAAAACCGCCCGCGCCGCCGGGCGTTCTACCGCGCGGTGGTCGAGGCCGCGCGCGGCGTGGTCGTCAACAGCGCCCATGAGCGCGAGCTGCTGCGTGAAGAGGGGGTGTGGAACGGCCCCGTCGCGGTCGTGCCGCTTCCCGTCGATTCCCCCTCGGACACCTCGGCCGGGCCCCTCGATGATTCGGTCGGTGTCCTGGGCTTCTTCTATCCCGGCAAGGGCCACGACGAGGCGCTGGACGCCGCGGTCGAGGCCGGCATGACGCGCCTCACCGTGCTCGGTCGCGCCTCCGACGGACACGCCGACGACCTCGCCGCCTTCGAGCGGCGCGCCGCGGATCGCGGAGTCCGGGTGGAGGTCACGGGGTGGCTCGACGATGTCGACATGGCCACGCGCGTGGGCCGGGTCGCGGTGCCGGTGATCGCGCATCGCCACGTCTCGGCATCCGGATCCCTCGCGTCGTGGATCGGATGGGGTCGCCGCCCTCTCGCCGTGCGCAACCGCTACGTCGACGAGATGGCCGCCCTGCGGCCCGGGACCCTGTCGCCCGTCGAGCCCGACGCCCTCGCGGCTGCCGTCTCGGCCGCGCGCGCCGATCCCGGGTCCACCTGGCACGGCCTCGACCGGGTGCCCTACGGTCGCGCCGACGCCGCGCGTGCCTACCTCGACTGGTGGAAGCAGGCGAGCGCGTGAGCGAGTCGCCGACCGGCGCATGGAACGACCGGATGCCGTGGGTGCCGGGCAACCGGTGGGATCTGCTCGCGCACCGCGAGCCCGAGCCGGTCCGGGTGAGCGTCATCGTCACCCACTACGACCAGCCCGCCGAGCTCGCCCGCACCCTCCTCGCCCTCGGCGCGCAGAACTATCCGGCCGATCTGCTCGAGGTGATCGTCGCCGATGACGGATCCCCCGACGAGCCCGCCGTCCCCGCCGGTGTCCGTCTCGTCCGGCAGGACGACCGCGGGTTCCGCGCCGCGGCGGCCCGCAACCTCGGGGTCGCGGCCGCCACGGGCGAGGTGCTGTGCTTCCTCGACGCCGACACGACACCCGAGCCCGACTACGTGCGCAAGATGGTGCGCCTGCCGACACTGCTCCCCGAAGCGGTGACCGTGGGACGCCGCCGCCACGCCGACCTCTCGGAGGCCCCGCTCGACGCTCCGATCGCGGAGGTGGCTCCCGCGCGAGAGCTCGACGAGCCCGCATGGCTGCGCGACGCCTATGCGCGCAGCGGAAACCTGCTCGACGCCGACGACCGTTCCTACCGCTACGTCATCAGCGCGGTGCTCGCGTGTTCGCGGAGCTTCTTCGCGGAGTCCGGGGGGTTCGACGAATCGTTCTCGTCGTACGGCGGCGAGGACTGGGAGTGGGCGCATCGTGCGTGGCAGGCCGGCGCGGTGTTCGCGCACGTCCCGGATGCCATCGCCTGGCACGACGGCCCGGATTGGGCCGGCCGGGAATCGGCCGACCACCGTCGCGCGGGCAACGAGCAGACCCTGCGTCTCGCATCGCTGATCCCCGTGGACGGGTCGTCCGCGCGAGGACTGCTGCCGGCTGCGCCCGACCTCGAGGTGCGCCTACCCGCGGGGGTGGGGACCGCTGCGGCGTTCGTCTGCGTCGATTCCCTGCTCGTCGCCTTCCCCCGTGCACGAGTGGTGACGGATGCCGCGCGCGAGTCGGCGGTGCTGGGCCAGGACCCCCGTGTGTCCGCCGAGGCGGAGGACGACGTCCGCGTCGTGCTCGAGCTGCGTGTACCGGTGGTGGTGCTCGACCCCGAGCCTCTGGTCCGTGCGATCGCCGTGTTGAGTGGCGCGTCGGTCGGCACCGTGGAACTGGTGTCGCCCGAGGGAACGACGCTGGGCCACGCGATCAGTCGACGCGCGCTCCAGCGCCGACGCCGCTGGGACATGAGTGACGGGCATCACGTACGCACCGTCATCGTCGACGGAACGCACGCGGTGGGGCCGGAGCCCCACGTGGAGGCGTGGGTCGGGGGATGGGGCGGAGCAGACCGCTTCGCCTGAGAACCCGCATCCTTCCGCGGCCCCGGGGGCGCGACACGCCCGGGGAGCGGCTGGATTCGACGGGTCGGCCGTTCCCGCGTAACTTATTACTTGTTCGCCCCACAGGGGAGAGCGGAGCGGCCGAAAGGCCCCGCAGCCCCTCAAGTAGCGAACCACCCCCCAACACCAGATGTTGAGAGTTTCGACTCTTTGGTCTACAGTTGGGATCCTGCCAATCGGCACACATCCCCAGCAGAACATCTCCTTCCGGAGTTTTCGTGCTGTCGGTCGTGCCGAATCGGCAATCTAGTGAACTGCCTCACGGGTAGGTCGGAAGACTGTTTCCTGTGGGTGCGTCCGTTCCTTGAGAACTCAACAGCGTGCACTTGTCAAATGCCAATTTATTCCTCGTCGGTCCGTGTATTCGGATTGCGAGAAA
>NZ_JAJNCV010000003.1:13017-505379 GCF_021026215.1 Microbacterium sp. JC 701 | reverse complement strand
GCACACCCCCACCCTTCTGACACACGCACCACCCCGCACCCACGCCTCCCTGCGCGCGCTCCTCCCCGCGCGCGCTCCTCCCTCCCCGCACGCCTCGCAGACGCGCCCGCATCGAACACACGCCCTCGCCTCGAGCAGGCGCACCCGCGCCCGCGCCGATGCGCTCGCCTCGAGCAGACGCGCCCGCGCCCGCGCCGATCGACACCCAACCTTCTGACGCGTGCCGCCCCGCACCCGCACCCGGCAAGCGCACCCACGCCCTCAGCGACTCATCCCCACACCCCGGGCGCGCACCGCCCTGCACCCGCGCCCGTCAGGCCTGCCCGCGTTGTGGAGACGCACTCGCGCTCGGTGCAGGCGCGCGTCCCCGTGTCGGCGGTCCGCGGTCGGCATCAGCACCCGCGCTGAGCAGCCGCGCGCGCCTCGAGCAGACGCACCCGCCTTGAGCAGGCGCGCTCACGCCGAGTGCGAGCGCACGGGCATCTCCGCATCGGCGGTCGGAAACGACAGCCGGGCCACGCGAACGACGAACTGCCCAGGCCGCATCACCCGGTCAAGGCTGGGGCGGCAGAGCCTCGGAATCGATCCAGCGCGACAGCGTCGCCGCGGCATCCGCTCCCCCGGCGCGCTCGACGGCGCGACGGAAGTCATCGGTGGTGACGAGGGCGTGGCGGTGCTCGGCGGTCCACGACCGCAGCAGGTCGAAGAAGGCGGCGTCGCCCAGCTGACGGCGCACCGCGTGAAGGGTGAGCGCCCCGCGCTTGTAGACCCGATCGTCGAACATGTCGTCGGGCCCGGGATCCACCAGCAGCAGATCGCGCGGTTTCGCCGCCAGGCGCGCGTGGTACTCGCCCACGCAGGTCTGCACCCTCGGTCCGCCCGAGTGCTCCGACCACAGCCACTCCGCGTAGCAGGCGAAGCCCTCGTTGAGCCAGATGTCGCTCCAGCGCGCCAGCCCCACGCTGTTTCCGAACCACTGGTGCGCGAGCTCGTGCGCGACGAGGCGCTGGGCGGCGGGAACGAGGTGGTTCATTCCGAAGACGGCGAGACCCTGGGCCTCGAGGGGGATCTCGAGCTCGTCGGCCGTCACCACCAGCGTGCACGCGGGCTGGGGGTACGGCCCGAACAGGGTGTCGAAGAGCCGCAGCATCTCGGGCACCGGCGCGAAGGCGCGATCGACGGCAGCGGTGAGGGAGGGCGGCGCGCTCACCGTCACGGCGGGAACGACCCCGGTGCCGGAGCCCGCGAGCGGGCGCGTGCGATAGCGCCCCACGTGCACGGCGGCGAGGTAGGTGGCGGTCGGCACGTCGGAGACGAACGTCGTGGTCACCCGACCTCCTCGACGCGAGCTGACGCCCTCGACTCCCGTGGCGACCGCGGTGTAGCCGTCGTCGACGGTGATCTCGATCCGCATCGCAGCCCGGTTGTCGGGCCGGTCGTTGCAGGGGAACCACGTGGGGGCTCCGACGGGCTGCCCCGCCACGAGGGCGCCGTCGGTGAGCTCCTCCCACCCGACCGCGCCCCACCGCGACCGCCGCGGCGCGGGCGCACCCGCGTACGCCACTTCGATCTCGAACGCCTCCCCGGCGCTGAGTCCCCGCGCCGGCGTCACCCGGAGCACGCGGGGCCCCGGAGTGAAGCGCACCGCCTCTCCATTGACCTTCACCCGCGTGGTGCGGAGTCCGACCAAATCGAGCGCGAACGAGGTCACGGGTTGGCGGGCGACCGCGGAGATGGTGGCCACCCCGTCGAGGCGGTTCGTGCGAACGCGGTATCCGAGTACCAGGTCGTACGACGTCACGTCGTACGAGAGATCGCCGCTCTGCGGAGCGTAGGCGTCGGCGCTCACGAGGTCGACTGGTAGGCGCGCACCTTGACCGCGCGCCAGGGGCCGATGGGGTTGCCGCTCCACCGCGAACCGACGGGCACCGTCTCTCCGCGCATGACGAGCGACGCGGGTCCGACCGTGGCGTGCGCCCCGAGGGTCGAGGCGGGCAGCACGACGCTGTGGGGGCCGAGCGTGGAACCCGGTTCCAACTCGACGGTGTCCATGCTCATGATTCGATCATGGAACAGATGCGTCTGAACCACGCATCCGCGGTTGACGGTTGACGCGTCGCCCAAAGTGACCAGGTCGGGCTCGGGCAGCCAGTAGCTGTCGCACCACACGCCCCGGCCGATCTTGGCACCGAGGGTGCGCAGCCACACGGCGAGCGCGGGCGTCCCCGCGGCCGCGCGGGCGAACCAGGGAGCGGCGACCATCTCGGTGAAGGTGTCCGACACCTCGGTGCGCCAGACGAAACTCGACCACAGCGGCTGCTCGCCCGCCCGGATGACACCCACGATCGCCCACTTGGCCGCGGTCGACACCCCGGCGGCCACGGCTCCCGCGGCCAGCAGCACGATGCCCGAGAGCAGCAGCGTCCCCACCGGACCGACCGTGTCCCACAGCGCGGCGAGCGCGAACAGCACGCCCAACCCGATGGCGCAGGTGACGACGACGGGCACGAAGCGGCACAGCTCCCACAGCGTGCGCGCGAGCCGCAGACCGGCGGTGGGCCGGTACGTGCGCGACTCGTCGCCCTCCGCCGACAGGCGACGCAGGCGCACGGCGGGTGAACCGAGCCACGACGACCCCGCCTTCGCCTTGGGCGGGGCGGCCGAGAGCACCGCGACCAGTCCGTCGCGAGGCACGCGGTGGCCGGGGGCTGCCATACCGGAGTTGCCGAGGAAGGCGCGCTTGCCGATGCGCACGGGGCCGATGCGCATCCATCCGCCGTGCAGCTCGTACGAGGCGATCATCGTGTCGTCGGCGAGGAACGCGCCGTCTTCGATGCGCGCCATGGACGGAATGAGCAGCACGGTCGAGGCCTCGACGTCGCGACCCACGCGCGCGCCCAGCATGCGCAGCCATATCGGCGTGAACAGCGACGAGTACAGCGGGAAGAGGATCGTGCGCGCGGCGTCGAGCAGTCGCTCGATCGTCCACGCCTGCCAGGCGACGCGGCTGCGCACCGGGTGGGGGCCCTCGACGAGCCCGATCGACAACAGGCGCACGAGCAGCACGACGGATGCCGCGAACACGAGCCCCGTCACGGCCACGGCCGGAACGAGCCAGGCGAACGCCGCCCCGACGGCCTGCGCGAGATCCGCGCTGCCGCGCAGCCCCTGGGCGAGCACGAGTCCTCCGACGGTGAAAGCGGCGAGCGGCAGCAGAGCGAGCACGACGGCCGATACCGCGTACGCCCACAACCATCGCGTGGGGGCGGCGGGCCGCTCGCGCGGCCAGTCCCGTGCGATCCCGCCCACCCGTTCGGCGGGCGAGCCGGCCCACGACTGGTCGGCCTTGACCCGACCGAACACCGCGGAGCCCGGCGCGATCTCGGCCCGTCGACCGATGCGGGTGCCGGGCGCGAGAGTAGATCGCGCGCCGACCGTCGCCCCGGCCCCGATGCGCACCTGGCCGATGCGCACGAGGTCGCCGTCGATCCAGTACCCGGTCAGATCGACCTCCGGCTCGATCGAGGCGCCGTCGCCGATCACGAGCATCCCCGTCACGGGCGGCAGGGCGTGCAGGTCCACGTCGCGGCCGATGCGCGCCCCCAGGGCCCGCGCGTAGTACGACACCCACGGCGCTCCGGCCAGGCCGACGGCATCCACCTGGTCGGCGATCTGCTCCGCCAGCCACAGGCGGATGTGCACCCCGCCGCCGCGCGGATAGTCGCCGGGGCGCACCCCGGCCAGCAGGAGGCGAGCGGATGCCACGGCGATGGCCATGCGCCCGAACGGGGTCGAGAAGATCAGCAGGCCGATGCCGAGCACGGGCCAGGAAACGGAGGGCAGCACCTCGAAGCCGGGCACGGTCTGCAAGATCGCGGATGCCGTGAGCAAGTACAGCACCCAGCGCACGCCCGACAGGATGAACAGCGGCGCTCCGAGCAGCGTCTGCACCCACTGGGTCGATCGCGGGGTGGGCGCGGCCCGATGGAACGACGCGGGCGCCTCGTCCTTGAGCTGCGGACCGAGGGCCTTCGCCATCGCGCCCAGGCGCGGCACGTCGTAGATGTCGGCGACCGAGAACTCCGGCACGCGCGCGCGGATGCGCGAGACCAGCTGCGCGGCGGCGAGCGAGCCGCCTCCGAGGTCGAAGAAGTCGGTCTTGCGGTCGGTGACGGGCAGCCCCAGCACGGCCTGCCACTGCTCGGCCAACCACGCCTCGTCGGCGGAGAAGTCGGTGGCCGCGGGCGTCTCGACGCCGGGCAACGGCCACGGCAGCGCGGCGCGGTCGACCTTTCCGGAGGTGCGTACCGGCAGGGCGTCGACGACGCCGAGCAGGGGGATGGTCGCCGCGGGCAGCCGCTCGGCGAGCGCCGTCCGCGCGGCGGACCGATCGAGCTCCATCCCCTCCTCCATGACGAGGTAACCCACGAGCACCGGCACCCCGGCCTCGGTGGTGCGCACCGCGACCGTCGCGGCGCTGACATCGGGCAGGTCCTGCAGCGCCGACTCGACCTCGCCGAGCTCGATGCGTCGACCGCCGACCTTCACCTGGTCGTCGGCGCGCCCCTGGAACACCAGGCCCGCCGGGTCGAAGCGCACGAGGTCACCCGATCGGTAGGCCCGCTCCCATCCCAACGTCGGCATCGGCGCGTACTTCTCCGCGTCCTTCGCGGGGTCGAGGTAGCGGGCGAGGCCCACGCCGCCGATGATGAGCTCTCCCACCTCGCCCTCGCCGACCGGCAGGCCCTCGGCGTCGACCACCGCGAGCGACCAGCCGTCGAGCGGCAGGCCGATGCGCACGGGGAGCGATCCGTCCAGCAGCGCCGCGCACGCGACGACGGTGGCCTCGGTGGGGCCGTAGGTGTTCCACACCTCGCGCCCCTCCGCGACGAGTCGCGCCGCCAGTTCAGGCGGGCACGCCTCACCACCGAAGATCAGCAGGCGCACGTTCTCGATCGAATCCGCCGGCCACATCGCCGCGAGCGTCGGCACCGTCGACACGACGGTGATGCTCTGGCGCAGCAGCCACGGGGCGAGGTCTTCCCCCGAGCGCACGAGCGAGCGCGGCGCCGGCACGAGGCACGCGCCGTGCCCCCAGGCCAGCCACATCTCCTCGCACGAGGCGTCGAAGGCGACGCTCAGTCCGGCGAGCACCCGGTCGCCCGGACCCAACGGGTCGCCCTGCAGGAAGATGCGTCCCTCCGCCTCGACGAACGCCGCCGCCGACCGGTGCGAGACGGCGACTCCCTTGGGCACCCCGGTGGAGCCGGAGGTGAAGATGATCCACGCGTCGTCGTCGACGCCCGGGGGCGCGACCACGGGGACCGCGTTGGTGCTCGGGTGGGGCGCGTCGCCCTCGTACAGGCGCACGAGGTCGGCATCCGGATCGCTTGCGACGAACTCCCCGTCACCCGCCACGATGCCTTTCACCCCCGCCTCGCCGAACACCAGGCGCGCGCGCTCGTCGGGGTCGTCGGCGTCGACGGGCACGTAGGCCGCCCCGGCCGCCATCACCGCGAGGATCGACACGTACAGCTCCTTCGAGCCCGACGGCATCCGCACGCCCACGCGGTCTCCGCGGCGCACCCCGGCGGCGTGCAGCGCCGCGGCCGTGCGCCACACGCGCGCCAGCAGTTCGCGGTAGCTCAGCGCGCCCGATCCGTCGTCGATCGCCGAGGCTTCCGGATGCCGCGACGCGACGTCGCTGAGGAGGTCGATCAACGTGCGGGCGGGGGCAGCGGCGTCCGTTCGATCGAGCGGGGCCTGTGCGGCGAAGGCGGGTGTCGTCACGGGCGAACAGTACAACGCCCAGGAAAACGCCCCGGAACGGCGTACCCGGTTCACCTCCCGTTCACCCGCACAACGCAGTCTGTTAGCAGTCGCTGTTTACCGTGCCGGAGAGCCCTGCACCGGGTTTCCAGTTCCCGACATCCGAAGGATTCACACAGTGAAGATCTCCCGCCTCGCCCAGCTGGGCACCGTGGCCGCCGTGGCCTCTCTCGCGCTCGCCGGTTGCGCCGGCCCCTCGGCCTCCGGTGGCGACGCCGCCGGCGCCTCGGCCTCCCCCTCCGACTCCGGCGTGGCATTCACGGTCGACACCGCCCTCACGGGCACCATCACGTCGGGCGGCTCGAGCGCTCAGTCGAACGCGCAGGCCGCGTGGACCGCCGCGTACAACGCCCAGGCCAAGGGTGTCACGATCAACTACGACAAGTCGCAGGGCTCCGGCGGCGGTGTCACCAACTTCCTGAGCGGCGCCTACGACTTCGCCGGCTCCGACGCTCCCCTCACCGCCGACCAGACCACCCAGTCGAAGGCGCTGTGCACCGAGGGTGGCGTGAACATCCCCATCTACCTCGATGGCGTCGCGATCATCTTCAACATCCCCGGCGTCACCGACCTCAAGCTCTCGGGCGAGACCATCGCGAAGATCTTCGCGCTGCAGATCACCGACTGGTCCGACCCGGCCATCACGGCCGACAACGGCACCGCGCTCGCCGCCGGCCCCATCACCACCGTCGCGCGCTCGGACGGCTCGGGCACGACCACGAACTTCACCAACTACCTCGCCGCGACCCAGTCGTCGGTGTGGACCTCCCCGGCCGGTAAGGACTGGCCGATCGAGGGCAACGTGTCGAAGCAGAAGGGTGGCTCGGGCGTCGTCGAGGCCGTCAAGGCCGGCACGGGCACCATCGGCTACGCCGACCACTCGGCCATCGGCGACCTGAACGCGGCGTCGATCGTCCAGGACGGCACGGCCATCGCGTACAGCGGCGAGGCCGTCTCGAAGACCTTCGACCTCGCGGCCGTCGAGGCCAGCAACGGTGTGACGGGTGACCTGTCGAAGAAGTTCGACTACTCGAAGCTCACCGCCGAGACCTACCCGATCCCGCTCGTGTCGTACGCGATCACCTGCACCTCGTTCAAGGACGCCAAGCAGGCCGAGCTCGTGAAGTCGTACCTCGGCTTCATCACCAGCACCCTCGGTCAGCAGGTCGCCGCCAAGAACGCCGGCTCGGCTCCGCTGCCCGAGTCGGTCCTCGAGGCCGCGCAGGAGACCCTGTCGGCCATCAAGTAAACATCTCGTCGGACTCGGCCCGGCTCGCATCCACTGCGGGCCGGGCCGGGCTGATCGGAACGGTCGACCACCGTCGAACGCTCCGCTGAGCCGAAATCCTCAGAGAACACCCGATCGAGGAGAACCCATGACCCGTGCCGAGCGTGAGGTCCCCCGTGACTGACACCGTCACCGAACCCGAGACCTCGCCCGCCTCCCCGCCGCCGTCGCAGCCTCGCTCGAGCATCGTCGGCAAGCGTCGCGTCGGCGACTCCGTCTTCCTCGGTCTGTCGACCACCGCCGCGGTGTCGATCATGATCATCCTCGCCGGCGTCGCGATCTTCCTGATCCTGCGCGGCCTCCCCGCCATCACCGGCAACTGGACCGAGGGCGATCTCGCCGGCTACCAGAACGGCCAGTGGACCAACTTCTGGCAGTACGTCGGCCCGCTGCTGTTCGGCAGCATCTGGGCGGCGCTCATCGCCATGGTCATCGGCGCTCCGGTCGCGATCGGCATCGCGCTGTTCATCTCGCACTACGCCCCGCGCCGCATCGCCGGATTCCTGGGCTACATCGTCGACCTGCTGGCCGCGGTCCCCTCGATCGTCTTCGGCCTCTGGGGCATCATCGTCATGCGCCCCCTGCTGCTGCCGGTCGGCGAGTTTCTCAACCAGTACCTCGGCTGGATCCCGCTGTTCCAGGGTCCGGTCTCGTCCACCGGCTCGACGATGCTCACCGGTGGCGTGGTGCTCGCCGTGATGATCCTCCCGATCGTCACCTCGATCACCCGCGAGGTGTTCCTGCAGACCCCGCGCCTGCACGAAGAGGCGGCCCTCGCCCTCGGCGCGACGCGGTGGGAGATGATCCGCCTGTCGGTCTTCCCCTACGCCCGCAGCGGCATGGTCTCGGCCACGCTGCTCGGCCTGGGTCGCGCGCTCGGCGAGACCATGGCCATCGCGCTGATCGTGTCACCCAGCCTCATCTACTCGGTGCTCCTGCTCACCGACGGGTACAACTCGCAAACCATCGCCGCCAACATCGCGCTGAACTTCCCCATCGCCACCGACCTGCAGCGCTCGGCGCTGATCGGCACGGGCCTGATGCTGTTCGTCGTGTCGCTCGCGGTCAACATGTTCGCCCGCTACATCATCGGTGCGACCGGACCCGGGTCCAAGGGCCGCAAGAAGGGCAAGCGTTCATGACCGTCACGGCCCCCTCCGCTCCCCTGGCGCTGACCAGCGGGCAGCTCCCCCGCTACATCGAGCCGATGATGCTCGTGGGCGTCGCGATCGTCGTCGCCGGCGTGCAGCTGCTGCTCGGCGGCTTCAACCTCGCGACCTGGCTGATCATCACGGCGATCATCTACCTCATCGCGATCGGCGTCGGCTCCACCATCGTCGAGAACCGGCGCAAGGCCGTCGACCGGGTGGTGCGCGGCCTCGTCACCGTCGCGTTCCTGCTGGCCGTGGCCCCACTGATCTCGACCCTCTGGACCGTCGTCTCCAAGGGACTCGCGGTCGTCAACTGGAACTTCATCACCCAGACCGGCGGATCCACGTTCGACCCGAACACCCTCGAGGTCGTCGCCACGGCGGGTGCGTGGCAGGCCATCGCCGGAACGCTGATCATCACGGGCATCGCCGCGCTCATCTCCGTGCCGATCGGCATCCTCGCCGCGGTCTACCTCGTCGAGTACGCGCAGCCGAACAACCCGCTGCGTCGCGCCATCACCTTCCTCGTCGACGTGATGACGGGCATCCCCTCGATCGTCGCCGGTCTGTTCGCGTTCTCGCTGTTCAGCCTGGTCATCGGTCCGAAGGCGTTCAGCGGCTTCTCGGCATCCATCGCCCTCTGCGTGCTGATGATCCCCATCGTCATCCGCTCGACCGAAGAGATGCTGCGCCTGGTCCCCGCCGACCTGCGCGAGGCGTCCCTCGCCCTGGGCGTGCCGCGGTCGGCGACGATCATCAAGGTCGTCCTGCGCACCGCGGCATCCGGAATCATCACCGGCGTCGTTCTCGCCGTGGCCCGCGTGGTGGGTGAGACCGCGCCGATCTTCATCGCCGCCAGCTTCACCGACAACTTCAACGCCAACCCCTTCGACGGCCCCATGCAGACGCTCCCCGTCATGGCGTACACCGCGTACAGCTTCCCCGGGCAGGACATCGACGCGTCGCAGGCCAACGCCTGGGGTGCCGCCTTCCTGCTCGTCGTCCTCGTCGTCATCTTCAACCTGATCGCCCGTATCGTGGCGGCGGTGTTCGCGCCCAAGGCGCGCTGAGCCCAGAAAGGCACTCACTCGTGTCCAAGAGCATCGAGGTCCAGGACCTCAACGTCTACTACAGCGACTTCCTCGCGGTCGAGGGCGTCTCGATCGACATCGAGCCCCGCTCGGTCACCGCGTTCATCGGTCCCTCGGGCTGCGGCAAGTCCACGTTCCTGCGCACGCTGAACCGCATGCACGAGGTCATCCCCGGCGGTCACGTCAAGGGCCGCGTGCTCATCGACGGCGACGACCTCTACGGTCCCGGCGTCGACCCCGTGCTCGTGCGTCGTCACGTCGGCATGGTCTTCCAGCGCCCCAACCCGTTCCCGACCATGTCGATCCGCGAGAACGTGCTGGCCGGCGCGAAGCTCAACGACAAGCGCATGTCACGCAGCGACGCCGACGCCCTCGTCGAGAAGTCGCTGCAGGGCGCCAACCTCTGGAACGAGGTCAAGGACCGCCTCGACAAGCCCGGCGGCGGCCTCTCGGGCGGTCAGCAGCAGCGTCTGTGCATCGCGCGCGCCATCGCCGTCTCGCCCGACGTGCTGCTGATGGACGAGCCCTGCTCGGCCCTCGACCCCATCTCGACGTTCGCGATCGAGGAGCTGATCGGCGAGCTGAAGAGCGAGTACACCATCGTGATCGTGACGCACAACATGCAGCAGGCCTCGCGCGTGAGCGACAAGACGGCGTTCTTCAACATCGCCGGCACCGGCAAGCCCGGAAAGCTCATCGAGTACAACGACACCGCGTCGATCTTCACCGCGCCCAGCGTCCAGGCGACCGAGGACTACGTCTCGGGTCGCTTCGGATAAGCACCCAGCGCACCGCGAAGGCCCCGCTCCGGCGGGGCCTTCGTCGTTCACGCCTCAGTCCCGCAGGCTCAGTCCCGCGGGCTCAGTCCCGCGGGCTCAGTCGCGCGGGCTCAGTCGCGCGGGCTCAGCAGGTAGGCGTTCAGCTCGTCGGTGAACGCGCGGTCGACCGGAACCGACGTGCCGTCGACGGAGCGGATCGGGGCGGCGAGCCGCACGCTCGACAGCAGCCACGCGGCATCCGCCGTCGTGAGATCGGTCACCGGGACCGTCTCGTACGCCGTCGAGAAGCCGCGCGCCTCGAGGAACGAGAACAGACTCAGCTGGGTCGTGCCGTGCAGGATGCCGGCGGCGGGCGACGGGGTCGCGAAGCGATCTCCGACGCGCAGGACGACGGATGCCGTGGGAGCCTCGAGCACGAATCCGTCGGTGGTGACGAAGACGGCGTCGTCGGCTCCGCGCCGTTGGGCCTCGCGGATGGCCGCCATGTTCACGCCGTACGACAGCGTCTTGGCACCCAGCTGCAGCCACGGCGCGTGCGCGGGGGCGTCGAGGGCGTAGCCGCGGTCGAGGGTGACGACGTCGACACCCTCGCTCCGGGAGCGGGAGTTGTCGGGCGCCGTGGCGAGCGTGATCCACGCGGTCGGGGTCGGGCCCTGCTCCACTCCGCGGCTCAGGACGAGCTTCATGACGTTCTCGCCCGAGCCCGCCTCGGTCGCGACGCGGGCGATCGCCGCCCGCCACTGCGCGGGGTTCGGCGCGGGCAGCTCGCAGAGCTCGGCGGAGCGCGCGAGGCGGGCCAGGTGCGGGCCCACCTCCTGCACGTGCCCGTCGACGACGCCGAGCGACTCGAAGATCCCGTCGCCGCGCTGGGCGCTCAGCTCTCCGAGCGGAAGGACGGGCCCGTCGGGGTCGACGACGCGGAAGGTCGCGTCCCAGTCCTCTCGGGTGTCGTCGGATGCCGCGGGGTCGAGCAGAAGAGCGGAACGCCAAGCCATACCGCGAGCCTAGACGCGGGAAACGACACGCCCGGGGCTTGTCAACGGGGCTGTCGGAGGGAATGCCACCGCGCCGGTCTTGTTACACTCTTCATGCCGGGCCGCAGTAACCCCGGGCTCCATCTTCTGCCGCTCTGAGCGGCCTTGCGCCGAGAGGCGTTCTGCGGTCCGGCACTTTTCTTTTCCGCGGTGTGTTCTCCCGCGGAGCGCTCACGTCAACGCGTCGCGGCGCCAGAGAGCGGCGGATGCCGAGAGATCTTCGGCGTAGGTCGCCAGCCGCAGGGCGCGCGTGGTCAGGGCACTCGCCCGCTCCGACTCGGTGTTCTCGTAGTCGTCGGCGAGGTGGGTCGAGCCCGCCGCCTGCACCCGGCAGAACGCCGCCGCGCGATCGAGGGCGACGGCGAAGTCCCCCTCGAAGAGACCGCGCAGGATGGTGTCGATGAGCGCCACGAGCTCTTCGGGTCCGGCGGGAGCCGGGGCCCCGGCCACCACGGCATCCACCGTCGCCATCTCGACCCGGCCACGCTCGTACAGCAGGGCGGCGGTCGGGGCGTCGTCGTGGATCATGAGCTGCAGCAGGTAGAGCCGCCACAGTGCCCCGGGAAGCGACCGCGCGGGCGAGCGCGACCACAGCTCGGCGATGTCGTCGATGCCGTGGTCGTCGGTGAAGGCGACGAGACGTTCGACTACGTCGATGCTGGGGTCGGCCCGCACTCGGGACAGCAGCGCCTGAGCGGTGCTGTGCGCGACGCGCGACACCTCGGCGGGGTCCTCGGCGGAGAACAGGCGGTCGAAGAGCTCGGCGGGGCGCCGGACCGGCTTGTGGAACTCGCGGGGGGAATCGCTCATGCATCCAGGCTAGAGCGTCGGCCCCGGAGGCCGGGCCGGGCTCAGGCGGGGCGACTCACGCCGTGGCGACAGCGAGCACGGGGGCCGAGCTCGGCGTGCCGTCGGGCGAACCGCCGGCGGGTTCGACGGTCACGGCGATGACGTCACCGCTGTGCATCTCGCCCGTGAGCTGGGCCGTGGCGTTGCCGTCGGCATCCGGCTCGAAGATCCCGGCCGGGATCGCGATCTGGTCCTCACCGCGGACGAACCACAGTTCGTAGGTCTTGCCGTCGGGCAGCGCCGGCATGCCGTCGGCGACGAGCACGCTCTTGCCGCTCGAGGGCGACCAGTGGGCCGTGGCGACCGTGCCGTCGGGCATGGTGGCCGAGGCCGACTGCGCGTCGGGCGCGTCTTCGATCTGCTGGAGGGCCACGACCGCGGCGGGCGGGGCGAACAGCTGACTGACGGTGACGGCGCCGAAACCGAGGACGAGGACGGCGGCGAACGACGCGGCAAGCGCGAACCAGCGGCGGGCACCCCAGCCGGAGGCCGACGACGCGCCGACCGTGACAGCCTCGCGCTCGGGCTCGATGACGGCGGGCCCGGCCGCGGCGTAATCCTCGTCGTCGACGACGGATTCGTTCGGAGATGTGGATACCGCTGAGTCCTGCGGGAGCTCGGAGATGCGGGCGAACAGCGACGCACGCACGGACGGCGGGGGCTCGACGGGCTCGACGGAGTCGCCGATCGCGGCGACCGCATCGACGGCGTGGCGTACGTGGTGGTCCCAGTTCGGGTTCCCCGCGAGAGCCTCCTGGTACGCGCGCTCATCAGCCTCGGAGAGCGCGTTGAGCGCGTGTCCGACGGCGAGGTCGGCGAAGTCCCTCTCGTTCACTTGTCCACCCCCATTTCCATCCTCAAGCGCGACAGGCCGTCGCGCATCCTGGTCTTGATCGTGCCGAGCGGTGCCCCGACGAGGGTTGCGATCTCACTTTGGCTGTACCCACCGAAATAGGCCAGCGTGAGTGCTTCCTTCTGTGCTTCGGGAAGCGCCGCCAGTGCATCGACGACGCGCCGCCCTTCTATTTTCATCTCTACTTTTTCCGATACGGCGTCGTAAGCGACATCCATATCGCGGAATCCTGCGCGCACATCGCGATCCACGCTCGACTGCGATGACCGCACGCGGTCCACCGCTCGACGGTGCGCGATCGTGAGAATCCACGATCTTCCTTGCCCTCTGTTCGGAGTGAACCGCGCAGCGGATTGCCAGATTTCGAGGAAGACCTCCTGCAGAACCTCTTCGCTCTGCGACCGGTCGACGAGCACGCGCAGGATGAGACCGAACACTCGAGGGGACAGCGTGTCGTAGAGCTCGGCGAAAGCGGAGCGGTCGCCGTCGGCCACGCGCTGCAGCAAGGCACCGACGTGATCGGCAGGCGCAGGCCCCTCATCGGGGAGGTCGAAGCCGTCGATCACCATGCGTCCCATCATTGCGTACGTCTCCGCGTGGGCACGCGTGCGTGCGCGCGCGTCGCGCGTGAGCTAGCGCCCGCGGCCTTCCCGCCCCCTTCTCCGGCGCGAAGCAAACTCGTCCAAAAATATTCTCGGGAACATTTTCACCCCTCTGATCTGGTATTTATCGTCGTCCGGATGCCGTGACGCCGGGCGAATCGCAACATTCCGCAATCCGATGCGACGGGGGTCCCGAATGCCCTGTGTAAGCCGCTCCACGGCGAACCGCCCCTCGCACCGGGGTGTCCCTGACGGGTCGCAGACGCGATCCGGACGATTTCGGAGGAATGTCATGCTCACCAACAAGAAGCCCGTTATTGCTGGTCTCGCCCTCGTTCTGGGCTCGGCCTTCGCACTCACCGCCTGCTCGGGCGGCTCCACCGCTGGCGGCTCCACCACCGACGAGTCCTCGTCGATGCCGTCGATGTCCGCATCGCCGTCGATGTCGGCGTCGTCCAGCGCCATGGACCCGGCCTCCAACCTCGTGGGCCCCGGTTGCGCCGACTACGCCGCCGCCGTTCCGTCCGGTGCCGGTTCGGTCGAGGGCATGGCCGCTGACCCGGTCGCCGTCGCCGCGTCGAACAACCCGCTGCTCAAGACGCTCACCGCAGCCGTCTCGGGCCAGCTGAACCCCGACGTGAACCTGGTCGACACCCTGAACGGCAGCGAGTTCACCGTCTTCGCCCCCGTCGACGACGCGTTCGCCAAGATCGACGCCGCGACCATCGACTCGCTGAAGACCGACTCGGCCACCCTGACCAAGATCCTCACGTACCACGTGGTCCCCGGCCAGCTCTCGCCCAGCGAGATCGACGGCACCCACACCACCGTCGAGGGCCAGGACGTGACCGTCGCCGGCTCGGGTGACGCGATCACCGTCAACGGCTCGACCAACGTCATCTGCGGTGGCGTCCAGACGGCCAACGCCACGGTGTACCTCATCGACTCGGTGCTGATGCCCCCGATGTAAGTCCTCGGACGCGCGGCGACGCGCATCCGACCGATCACTGAGTGATCGATCCTGACGGCGAGCGCCGGACCCCAGGCGAGGGGGTCCGGCGCTCGCTTTCGTTCGTCACGAACCTAGGACGCGGACGATCTCGTCTTGCACGAGCCGTGCCGCGACGGGGCCGGCGTTCATGAACCAGGGGTCGAAGTCGACGATCGTCGTCTTCCCGTCTGCGACGGCGGAGAGCGTCGACCACAGCGGGGCGTCCTCGATGAACGAGACACCCTGCCCTGTTCCCCCGTAGAACACGTGATCGGCGTCGGCGAGGTCGATCTGCTCGGCGCTGATCTCCTGCGACGTCTCGTCGAACCGCTGCGACTCCGGGCGTCCGAGACCGAGGTCTTGAGCGATCCCGCCCGCGAACGAGGGCACGCCCATGATGCGCGTGCGATCGCCGGTCGACTGCAGGAACGACACCGTCGGCTCCTCTACGGCGTGCGTCGCGGCGAAGTCCGCGCTGTCGCTCTGCAGCGCATCCAGCACACCGCGAGCCGCTCCCTCGTCGCCCAGGGCGTCGGCGATCAGCAGGAAGTCGCTCTTCCAGTTCACTCCGTTGCCCTTCGTCACCACCGTCGGCGCGATCGCCGACAGCGCGTCGTAGAGCGCCTCGCCGCGTGTCGAGTTGATGAGGATGAGGTCGGGCGCCGCCTGCGCGATGGCCTCGAGGTCGGGCTCGGTGCGTTCTCCGATGTCGGTCATCGCGTCGAGCGACGCCGCGTCGTCGGCGAACGCGTCGCGCAGGTACTGCGGGACGAGCCCGCTGTTCTCGGCCCGGGTCGCGGCGACGGGGACGTCGCCGAGCGCGAGCACCGCATCGAGCTGCCCCGTCGAGACCACCGCGATGCGCGTCGGCGCAGCCGGGACCTCGGTGACCCCCTCGAAGTGCGTCACCTCGCGGGGGAAGACGCCGTCGGCCTCGTCGGACCCCATGCCCGGCTCGAGGTCGCGCGAGACGACCCACTCTCCGGTCGCCGCGGCTTCGGCATCCACCTTCGAGGTGGGGGCGGCAGGGCCGGCGCAGCCCGCGAGGGCGACGACGGCGACGGCACCGAGAGCGGCGACGAGGGGACGGAAACGGTGGCGGGAAGACAGGGAACGAAAAGCAGTCACAAGGTTAGGTTATCCTTACCTTTGTGCTCGACATCCACCCGGCCGTGTCTGCGGATGCCGACTCCCCGGCGCGCCTGCGTCGCCGCTCGCGAGCGCGCATCGCCGTCGTCACGCTGGGCCTCACCGTCGTCTTGATGGGCGTGATCGTGGCGAGTCTCGCCGTCGGATCACGGCCACTCTCGCCGCCCGACGTCGTCTCGGCGCTGTTCTCGAATCGCACGGATGCCGCGGGCGTCATCGTGCACCAGCTGCGCCTGCCGCGCACGATCACCGCCGTGTTCGCGGGCGCGTGCCTCGGCGTGGCCGGGGTGCTCATGCAGGCGCTCACCCGCAACCCGCTCGCCGACCCCGGACTTCTCGGGGTGAACGCGGGCGCCGCCCTCGGCGTCGTCGTCGCGATCGCCGTGTTCGGCATCGGGACCGCGAGCGGCTACGTCTGGTTCGCCTTCGCGGGGGCAGCCGGCTCGGCCGTGCTCGTCACCCTCGCCGCCCGACCCGGGCGACGCACCGACACCGTCGGGCTCGTGCTCGCGGGGGTCGCCCTCAGTGCCTGCCTCGGCGCGCTCGTCCGCATCATCACGCTCGCGGACGACGACACGTTCGAGTCGTTCCGCTTCTGGGCGGTCGGTTCGTTCGAGCGACGCGATCCCGGCGTCGCCGCGCAGCTGCTCCCGTTCGCCGTCGTGGGCATCGTGCTGGCGGTCGTCGTCGCGCGCGGCCTCGATCAGCTGCGTCTCGGTGACGACCTCGCCCGAGCACTCGGCGTTTCCCCGCTCCCGGTGATCCTCGGCGCGGGTGCCGCGATCACCATCCTCTGCGCGGCGGCCACCTCCGCGGCCGGCCCCCTCGCGTTCATCGGACTGCTGGTCGCGCACCTCGTCCGCGGATCGGCGAGCGGTGGCCTTCGCTCCTCACTCCCCCTCGCGGCGGTCGGCGGCGCCACCCTGACGCTCGCGAGCGACGTCGTCGGTCGCGTCATCGCGCTTCCCGGCGAGGTGGAGGCGGGGATCGTCGCCGCCTTCGTCGGCGCGCCCCTGCTGCTGTGGCTGATCTTGCGGAAGACGACGTGACCGCGCTCGTGCGACGCCGCTCCCGCCGTCCCGTCATCGCCCTCGGCGTGACGCTGGTCGTCGCCGCGGTGGCGGCAGTGGTCGGGCTGACGACGGGTTCGTTCCAGGCGTCGGTGGGAGACGTGGCATCCGCCCTCTCCGGCACGGGCGATGCGCGCACCTCGCTCGTCGTGCTGGGCCTGCGGGTTCCCCGGATCTCGGCCGCGCTCGCGATCGGTGCCGCCCTCGGGCTCGCCGGGGCGGTGTTTCAGACCCTCGCCCGCAATTCGCTCGCGAGCCCCGACATCGTCGGCTTCAGCGCCGGCTCGGCCACCGGGGCGTTGATCGGGCTGACCCTCATCGCTCCCACCGCCTCGCCGGCGGCCGGTGCGTGGATGGGCGGGCTGCTCACGGTCGTGGTCGTCATGATGATCGCCCGGCGGGTCGGGATCTCGCGCGAGAAGACGATCCTCGCGGGGATCGCGCTCAGCATGCTGCTCTCGGCCGTCAACGACTACCTGCTCACACGTGCGCCGCTCGAGATCGCGCGCAACGCGACGCAGTGGCTCTTCGGCAGTCTCGTGGCCGCTTCGGCATCCGACGTCGCCCTGCTCCTCGCCTCGCTGATCGTGCTGTCGACGGTGCTGGTCGTCGTGCACCGCGAGGTCCGCGCGCTCGAACTGGGCGACGACACCGCCCGCTCGCTGGGTGTGCGCACGGGCCGCGCCAAGCTGGTGCTCATCGTCGTGGCCGCGCTGCTGACCGGCACGGCCACCGCCGTCGCGGGACCGATCGGCTTCGTCGCCCTCGCCGCACCCCAGCTGGCGAGGAGGGTGATGGGCACCAGCGGCATCCCCCTCGTCGGGTCGGCCGCGATCGGCGCGACGGTGCTGCTCATCGCCGACGTCGTGGCGCAGCGGGCGCTCGCTCCCCTGCAGATCCCGGTCGGGCTCGTCACGGGCGTGGTGGGCGGGGCGTACCTGTTCTGGATCGTGGCGCGCACGCGCCGGTGAACACGCGGGCCCGTTCGCGCCCGGTACGCTGGAGACATCAGGGCCTGTAGCTCAGTTGGCAGAGCATCGGACTTTTAATCCGCGGGTCGAGGGTTCGAGCCCCTCCGGGCCCACTCTCTCCCTCTCGGAGCACTACGCCGTCGGACCGGACGCGACGCTCTCCGCCGCCGTCGCGCGCTTGCGCCGCCAGAGGTGCGTTCATCCCCCCGCTCTGCGCCCACGACGCACCCGCTCGACGGTCTCGGCGGCTGCGACACCGGCGAGAAGGATCGCGGCCGCGATCGACAATCCGAGCGCGTCGAGGACAGGCAAGAGAAGGGCCATCCCCGCAAGCACGGCCAGACCGACGAGGCCGAACAGCTGAGCTCTCGGCCACCGCCGTTCGAGGGTGCGCCGGAACAGCACGGTGCCCGCGAGGAAGAGGAGGGGCCCGCCGACGATGACGATGGTCGCGGCGGCACTTCGCTGGTCGGGATGCGAAAGCATTTCCTTGTCGCCCACACTCAGCAACACGATCCCGCCGATGATCGGAAGGTGCACCCAGGTGTACGCCGTGCGAGCGAGTCGGCCTGGTTCGTCCGACGCCTCGATCGCCTCAGCGCCGACGCGCTCGCCGTGATCGAAGTAGATCCACCACGCCGCCGCGGCGGCGACGAACGCGGTCACCAGCGACGCCACCGATGACGCGGACGACTCCTTCTCGACGAAGGTGAGGCCGGTGACGAGCAATCCCTCGCCGACCGCGATGAGGACGAAGAGCGCCGTGCGTTCGGCGATGTGGGGGCCGGACAGATCCCACGACTGCAGCCGCACTTTTCCTCGACCCGGTATCGGGTACCCCAGGATCGTGCCGAGCAGTTCGAGAGCGAGCGCCGCGGTCCACAACGGCAGCTGCCCGGCAGGGGGCAGCACGGCACCGACGATCCAGAGGGCGCCCCCGACGACGGTCCATCCGAGGATCAGAGCGAAATCGTGCGCCACCCGCCGGTCGTGACGAACGGTCGCCCACACGATGAACCCCGTGCGCCCGATCTGCAGGACGACGTACGCCACGGCGAACGCCCACGCTCGATCACCGAAGGCCTCCGCGATCGAGACGCTCATCACGAGCGCGACGAACCCCAGAGCGACGACCACTCCGCGCACGGGAAGCTTCACAGGGTCGAGCCAATTGGTCACCCAGGTGGTCGACACCCACGCCCACCACAGCGCGCACACCATGATGACGCCCTCGAACGCGCCGAGCGGAGTCTGGTTCTCGAAGAGGTAGGCGGACAACTGCGTCAGCGCGAGAACGAACATCAAGTCGAAGAACAGCTCGACGTACGTCACCCGGTCCGCGCGCGAGGAGTCCGTGGGGCGCAACACGTCGCGGGCCATCCCGAATGCCATGCCTCATCCTGGCACCGACGCGTCGGGTCACGACGGCGAACCGCTCACCGACCCGAGCCGGCCGTCAGCCGATCAGCTCGACCCCGAACTCCGCCACCACGGCGCGCATCTCGGCGAGGTAGCGCTGCGCCTGCTCGGTGAGGGGGATGGCCGTGCGACCGATCCAGCCGATCTCGATGCGCTCGTCGACCTCGAGGGGCACGGCGACGATCTCGGGGTCGAGGTCGTCACTGATGATGCCGGTCGAGATCGTGTAGCCGTCGAGGCCGATCATGAGGTTGAAGATCGTGGCGCGATCCGAGACGCGGATCTCCTGGCGGCTCGACAGGGTCGAGAGGATCTCCTCGGCGAAGTAGAACGAGTTGTTCGCGCCCTGGTCGAAGGTCAGGCGCGGCAGGTCGGCGAGGTCGTCGAGACTCGCGCGCTCGCGCCCGGCGAGAGGATTGCGCCGCGAGACGAAGATGTGCGGTTCGGCGCGGAAGAGCGGATGGAAGGCGAGTCCCGAGTCCCGCAGCAGCTTGTCGAGCACGTTGCGGTTGAAGTCGTTGCGGAAGAGCACGCCGACCTCACTGCGCAGGGTGCGCACGTCTTCGATGATGTCGAAGGTGCGGGTCTCGCGCAGGGAGAACTCGTACTCCGCGGCATCCGTCGCCTTCACCATCCGCACGAACGCGTCGACGACGAACGAGTAGTGCTGCGCCGAGACGCCGAGCAGGCGACGCGAAGGCGGGCGCCCCAGGTAGCGCTGCTCGAGCAGCTCGGCCTGCTCGACGACCTGGCGGGCGTAGCCGAGGAACTCCACACCGTCGACGGTCAGCGTGACCCCGCGCGCGGAGCGGGTGAGCAGGTCGCGACCGACGCGCGTCTCGAGGTCGCGCATCGCCGCCGACATCGTGGGTTGCGCGACGAACAGCAGGTCGGCCGCCGCGCTGATCGAGCCCTCGGCCGCGACCTCGATGAAGTACTGCAGCTGCTGCAGGGTGATGCCGCTCGATCGCCTAGCCATAGTCGAAGGCTATACCTCTGCATAGTTCAACGGAATTACCCGATGACTCCGGTCGAAGCGCACCATGAAGACACGATCACCGCACGGCCCACCCGGCCCTTCTCGATTGGCTTGCCATGGCGAACGACATCACGTTCCGCATCTCCAGCACCCGCTTCGACGAGGACTACGCGCCGTCGAGCAGCTCGCGGATCACCACCAACTTCGCCAACCTCGCCCGGGGCGAGCACCGCCAGCAGAACCTGCGCAACGCCCTCGCGATGATCGACCGCCGCGTGAACGACCTCGTCGGCGGCGGCGCGGATACGTACAGCGTCGAGCTCGACATCGTCTCGGCCCACCTGCAGTTCGACGACGACGCCGGCGCCGACCGCGAGTTCCCGCTGCTGGAGGTGCTCGACATCCACGTCGTCGACACCACCACCGGCGAGCGCCACCAGGGCATCGTCGGCAACAACTTCTCGTCGTACCTGCGCGACTACGACTTCAGCGTGCTGCTGCCGGCGGCCAACGCGGACGGCAAGCCCTTCACCCTGCCCGAGGACTTCGGCATCCTGCACGGCAAGCTCTTCCAGCACTTCCTGGGCTCCACCGCCTACCGCGAGCGCTACGCGCAGTCGCCCGTCGTGTGCATCAGCGTCTCGACGAGCCGCACCTACCGCCGCACCGGCGTCGAGCACCCCGTGCTCGGCTTCGAGTACGAGCAGGACAGCTTCAGCCTCACCGACGAGTACTTCGGCAAGATGGGCCTGCAGGTGCGCTACTTCATGCCGCACGGCAGCGTCGCTCCCCTGGCGTTCTACTTCGAGGGCGACCTGCTCGCCGACTACACCGACCTACAGCTGGCCGGCACGATCGCCACGATGGAGACGTTCCAGAAGATCTACCGCCCCGAGATCTACAACGCCCACTCCCCGGCCGGCGAGGTCTTCCGTCCGACCCTCGAGCACGGCGACTTCACGCGCACCGATATCGCCTACGACCGCGAGGAGCGCAGCCGCCTCGGCATCACGCAGGGCCGCTACACCGAGGAGCACTTCGTGACGCCGCACCGCGCGGTGCTCGACGCCTGGCTCGTCGCCGACGCCCTCCCGACCCGATGACTTCCCCGGAGACCCCCACCGTGAACGCGCTCATCCCCACCGCCCTCGTCGGCAGCCTCCCCAAGCCCTCGTGGCTCGCCCGCCCCGAGGTGCTCTGGTCGCCCTGGGAGCTCGAGGGCGACACCCTCGCCGAGGGCCAGCACGACGCCCTGCGCGCCGCCGTCCAGGAGCAGGAGCGCCGCGGCATCGACATCGTCAGCGACGGCGAGCAGACGCGTCAGCACTTCGTCACGACCTTCATCGAGCACCTCGAGGGCGTCGACTTCGAGAACCGAGAGACCGTGCGCATCCGCGACCGCTACGACGCGAGCGTGCCCACCGTCGTCGGCGCGGTCGGCCGTCGTCAGCCGGTGTTCGTCGCGGATGCCGCTTTCCTGCGGCAGCAGACGGATCGCCCGATCAAGTGGGCCCTTCCCGGGCCGATGACCATGATCGACACCCTCGCCGATCGCCACTACCGCAGCCGAGAGAAGCTCGCCTGGGAGTTCGCGACCATCCTCAACCAGGAGGCCAAGGAGCTCGAGGCGGTGGGCGTCGACATCATCCAGTTCGACGAGCCCGCGTTCAACGTCTTCTTCGACGAGACGAAGGATTGGGGCATCGCCGCCCTCGAGCGCGCGGTCGAGGGCCTGCGCGCCGAGACGGCCGTGCACATCTGCTACGGCTACGGCATCAAGGCCAACACCGATTGGAAGGCCACGCTCGGCGCGGAGTGGCGCCAGTACGAGCAGTCGTTCCCGCTGCTGCAGAGCTCGAGTATCGACATCGTGTCGCTCGAGAGCCACAATTCGCACGTGCCGATCGATGTGATCGAGCTCATCCGCGGCAAGAAGGTCATGCTCGGCGCCGTCGACGTGGCCGGCCACGACATCGAGACGCCCGACGAGGTCGCCGACACGCTGCGGCGCGCCCTGGAGTTCGTCGACGCCGACAAGCTGATCGCGAGCTCGAACTGCGGCATGGCCCCCCTGCCGCGCCAGGTCGCGTTCGACAAGATGAGCGCGCTCTCCGCCGGCGCCCGCATCCTGCGCGACGAACTGGCGCGCGTCCCGGCCTGACGCGCGCACCGGGTCATCCGTGGCAGAGTCGGTCCATGCCCATCGCTGCCGATGACCCCCGCCTGACCTCCGCCTTCTCCGCGTCGACCGCACGGTACGACGACGTCCCGTTCGCGCGGGCGGGTGTCAGCGGCATCCGTCTACCCCGCATCTCTCTCGGTCTGTGGCAGAACTTCGGCAGCGGCCGCACGCTCGACTCGCAGCGCGAGATCCTCCTGCACGCGTTCGACCGCGGGGTCGTGCACGTCGACCTCGCCAACAACTACGGCCCGCCCTACGGCGCCGCCGAGTCGACGTTCGGCACCGTTCTCGACAGCCACCTGCGCCCCTACCGCGACGAGCTGTTCCTCTCGACGAAGGCCGGCTACGACATGTGGCCCGGCCCCTACGGCGACGGCGGATCCCGCAAGTACCTGATGCGCTCCCTCGACCAGAGCCTCACCCGCATGCGCACCGACTACGTCGACGTGTTCTACTCGCACCGCGTCGACCCCGAGACGCCCATCGAAGAGACGGTCACCGCCCTCGCCGACATCGTGCGCAGCGGCAAGGCGCTCTACGTCGGCATCTCGAACTACCCCGCCGACCTCACCCGCCGCGCGTACGAGCTGCTCGCCGCCGAGGGCGTGCGCCTGTTCGTGCACCAGCCGCGGTACTCGCTGTTCGACCGCACGCCCGAGGCCGACCTGTTCCCGACGCTGCGCGACCTCGGCGTCGGCAGCGCGGTGTTCTCGCCGCTCGCTCAGGGTCTGCTGACGGCCAAGTACCTCGACGGCACCGTTCCGGCCGACTCGCGCGCCGCTGACAGCCGCTTCCTCGACGGCAGCGCCCTCACCGACGACTACCTCGAGCGCATCCGCGGCATCGAGGGCGTCGCCCGCGAGGCGGGACTGTCGATCCCGCAGCTGGCGGTGGCATGGGTGCTGCGCGACCCCGTGGTCACCACCGCGATCATCGGCGCCTCGCGTCCGAGCCAGGTCGACGACGCGGTGCACGCGAGCAAGGCCACGCTCTCCGACGACGTGATCGCCGCCCTGGAGCCGTTCGCCGCCCCCGTGGGCGCCGCCGTCCGCTGAGCGCAGGCATATCGCCCGCGGTGACGCAAGCGGCACGGCATCCGCTGCTCGATCGTGTGGGGTGGACACCTCACGACGCGAGCAGAGGAGTCACCATGGGAGTCGGACGTTGGATCGGGACCGGAGCGGTCGCCCTCGCGGGCGCCGTCATCGCCCGCACGGCCATCGGGCGCGCCGCCGCCGCGGGGACCGTCGCCTACCGGGTCTGGAAGGACCCGAAGGTGCAGAAGATCCGCCGCAAGGTGATCGCGAAGATGAGCAAACAGCGCGGCGTCCGCACGAACACGCGCTGAGTTCTCCCGGCGTTCACGCGACCCTCGTACCCTCCGGGTGAGGAGGTCGACGGATGCCGAAGAACGTGCGGTCCCGCATCGCCGTCGTCGCTGCTGCGGCGGCGGCGATCGCCGTTCTCGGCGGGGGCGTGCTGATGTTCGGCCTCATGGCCGATGAGACGCGCTTCCCCCGCTCCGACCCCGCCTTCGACGCGTTGAGCGCGCAGGTCGGCTCGATTCCCGGGGTGACGGACGTGCAGAGCGAACGCTGGGTCGAGGCGCCGTTGTTCGTCCAGCCGCACGCGTCCCTCTCGGTGACCGTCTCCGATGACGACCTCGACGAAGTCTGGCGCCTGGCGTGCGCGTCGGAGTATTCGGATGCCGTGTCGTGGGGTTTCGACGTGGTCACCGTCGCCGACACGCGCGTCTCCTTCGCGGGCGAGGCCGACGACGGGTGTCCCGACGTCGGGTTCGATCCCGCCCCGGTCGTGACCGAGATCGGCCGACTCGCGCCCGGGGAGACCGTGCAGGCTGCGATCTGGGACGGTGCGCGCCTGGGGATCTCGACGATCGACGGCCGCGAGATGGCGGACCGCCTTCTCCCCCTCGTCGCCGGCGCCGACGCGCTGCGGACGGCCGCGGGCGTCGGCCCCGGCACTCCCGTGGAGGTGAGCGGCCCGCAGCTGGGCGTCGTCGTCGGCCCCGGCGAGGCGCAGCGCTATCACGACCTGCTCGCCCGGCTCATCGACACCTATGGAGCCACGGCGCTCTTCCTCGGCGGCGGGGGAACCCCCATCGACGGGGCCGAGAAGGTGCAGCTCACCGCCCCCGCCGAACACCACGCGGCGATCGAACGCGAGATCGCCGCCTCGGGTCTCCCGATCGCCGACCTGCCGGTGGCGTTCCTCTCCTGATCGGGCGACCGGTCGATCCGATCAGCGGCGCGCGGTCTCCTCGCCGAGCGGGAGCGGCGAGAGCGGCTTCGTCTCGGCGAAGGCGAACGTGGTGTCGATCGAGGCCAGCGACGGGATCGCGCGCAGGTGCTCCCGCAGCAGGCGCTCGTACTCCGCGAAGCTCGGCGTGACGATCCGCACGAGGTAGTCCCAGTCACCCGCCAGCAGGTGCGCCTCGACGATGTGCGGGATCGCGCGCAGGCGCTGCTCCACGGCATCCACCGTCGCCCCCTCGTGCGTCGCCAGGCGTAGTCGCACGAACGCGGTGATGCTCAGCCCGACGACCTTCGGGGCGACGACGGCGCGATAGCCCTCGATGACCCCCTGCTGTTCGAGGTGGCGCACGCGCCGCAGGCACGGCGAGGGCGAGAGGCCGACACGATCGGCCAGCTCCTGGTTCGTGAGACGGCCGTTCTGCTGCAACTCGTGCAGGATTCGCTTGTCGATGCCATCGAGAGCCGTCATACGGCAGATTCTGCCAAGATCAACGATTCACGGGCAACTTTCGCAATCGCCTGCCACCGGCGAATCCCTACGCTCAGCGGGTGACCACGTTCGCCCTGCCGCGCCGCCCCGCGCTCGCTCGCTCCACCGTGATCGGCCTCGCGGCCGTGGCCGCGGTCGTCGCGCTCTGGTCGTCGTTCGCCCTGTCGGCGCGGGCCCTCGAGGGAGCCGGACTGACGATGGCGGATGCCGCGATCGTGCGTTTCGCGGTGCCCGCGCTCGTGCTGTCGCCCTGGATCTCCCGCACCCTTCGCGCTCTCCGCCGGGAGCGGGCGCTCATCGTCGCGCTGGTGTTGCTCGCCGGACTCCCCCACTACCTGCTGTTCGCGTGGGGCGCCCACCTCACCTCCGCCGCGCTGACCGGCCTGCTGGTGCCCGGGACGGTGCCCCTCTTCGTCACGCTCCTGCTCTTCGCGCGCAGCCGGCGCGGCATCCCCCGCCGTCGAGCCCTCGCCCTCGCCGCCATCGTCGCAGGCGTCGCCGCCAGCGCGGTCTTCACCGGCGGATCGGCCGGCCCCGGCGGCATCGCCGTGCTGCTGGCCGCGGGGTTCGTGTGGGCGGCGTACACGGTGGGCCTCGCTCGCACGCGCCTCGACCCCGTCGGGGTGATCGTCGTCGTCTCGCTCGCTTCACTCCTCGGTGCCGCGGTGCTCGCCGCAACCGGCGCCCTGCCGTCGCACCTGTTCTCGGGCTCCATCGACCTGGGAGCCCTCGGCGGCTACGCCCTCGTGCAGGGCATCGGGACCGGCCTGCTGTCGACCGCCTGCTACGTCGTGGCGGTGAAGAACCTCGGCAGCAGCATCCCCGCGGCGGCCGGCGCGCTCAGCCCCGTGCTCACCGCGGTCGTGGCGGCCCCCCTGCTCGGCGAGCCGGTCACGGCCGGACTGGCTCTCGCCCTGGCCCTCATCGCGTCGGGCGTCGCCCTCTTCGCACTCACCCCCACGGCATCCGTTTCCCCTTCCGCTCCGAATGAGGTGTGAGGCCTCGTCACGCGTGCGCGACGGCCGGAGACGAGGGATGCCATGACCACCGACACCACGGCGAAGACCGACCGGAAGGCGTCGGTGCGCCGCCCCCACGCCTGGATCTGGGCCGCACTCGCCGGAATCGTATCGGCGGCAGCACTGCTGGCGGTCGCCGAGGCCCTTGCGGCACTGGTCGCCCGCTCGGCGAGCCCGATCCTCGCGGTCGGCTCGTTCATCGTCGACATCGTCCCGCGCCCCCTGAAGGAGCTCGCGATCACCCTGTTCGGCGAGAGCGACAAGATCGCCCTGCTCGCCGGCGTCGGACTCGGTGCCGCCGTCGCGGCCGCCGTCGCCGGTGTCCTCGAATACCGCTTCCGCTTCGTCGGGGTCGTGCTGCTCGGCATCGGCGGAATCCTCGCCACCGCCGCCATCGTCACGCGCACTGGCGCCGGCGCCCTCAGCTGGCTCCCCCCGGTCGCCGGCACCATCGCCGGCGTCCTCGTGCTGATGCTGGCCATGGTCCGCCTGCGTCGCTGGGTGGCGGCCGCCACCGCGCAGAACGTCGAGGCCACGGGCACCGACCGCCGCCACTTCCTGCTCTTCACCGGCCTCACCGCCGTCGGCGCCGTCGTCGTCGGAGTGGGCGCACGTGTGCTGAACGCAGCGACCTCGTCGGTCGCCGCCGCTCGCGACGCCCTGCGTCTGCCGGCCGCGCGGTCGACCGTCACCGTCCCCGCGGACGCCAACTGGGAGATCGACGGCCTCAGCCCGATCATCACCCCCAACGCCGACTTCTACCGCGTCGACACGGCGCTGAGCGTTCCCAACGTCGACCCCACCACGTGGCGCCTGTCGATCGAGGGAATGGTCGACAACCCCATCGAGCTCAGCTTCGACGACCTCGTCAACATGGGCCTCGACGAGTACGGCGTGACCCTCACCTGCGTGTCGAACGAGGTCGGCGGAGACCTCGTCGGCAACGCGATCTGGACGGGGCTGCCGATCCGCGACGTGCTGCGGATGGCGGGTGTGCAGGCGGATGCCGACATGGTGCTCTCCGAGAGCGTGGACGGCTTCACGGCATCCACTCCCCTCTCCTCGCTCACCGACGACAACCTCGACGCGATCTTCGCGGTGGCCATGAACGGCGAACCGCTGCCCTTCGAGCACGGGTTCCCCGTGCGCATGGTCGTTCCGGGTCTGTACGGCTACGTCTCGGCGACGAAGTGGGTCACCAAGCTCACCGTGACCCGCTTCGACAAGGACGAGGCGTACTGGACCCCTCGCGGGTACGCCGCGCAGGCGCCGATCAAGATGTCGTCGCGCGTGGACACCCCCAAGATCGGCACGCCGATCGCCGCCGGACCCGTGGTCGTGGCCGGAATGGCCTGGGCCCAGCCGATCGGCGTCGAAAAGGTCGAGGTCAGCATCGACAACGGCGAGTGGCAGCAGACGCAGCTCTCGACGCCCATCAACGCCCAGTCATGGGTGCAGTGGAAGTTCGACTGGACCGCCGAGGCCGGCACGCACTACATCGCGGTCCGGGCCACCGACGCGCAGGGCAACGTGCAGATCCAGGACCAGGCGCCCATCGCCCCCGACGGCTCGAGCGGCTGGCAGCGCACCCTCGTCACCGTCTCGTGACACGGGAGCGGACCGGTTCGGCGAATGTCAATCGCTGTCGGTCCGCCCCACCGGGGGGCCATGATCGAGGCATGGCTTCAGCGAGTATCCCGACCCGCGCCCGTGCCGTCCGATGAGCAGCGTGCCCGAAGAACCCCCGACTCCGCCCGTCGCGCCCGGGGTCGACCCGGCGCACCCGTTGACGAGCATCCGGCGCTCGATCCCTCAGGACTGGGACGAGCAGGTCGACCTCTTCGCGATCGTCAAGCTCGACAGCGGCGGGTTCGTCCGCGGCTGGAACCTCGGCGCGGAGCGCATCAAGGGCTACAGCGAAGACGAGATCCTCGGATCGCACTTCTCGCGCTTCTACCGTGAAGAAGACCGCCGACGCGGGGTTCCCGACTCACTGCTGGCCGCCGCGCAGCGCGACGGTCACGTCGAAGACACCGGCTGGCGCCTGCGCAGCGACGGCTCGGAGTTCTGGGCCCGCGTCACGATCTCGGCGATCCGCAACGACCAGGGCCAGGTGCTCGGGTTCGTCAAGATCGTGCGCGACCTGACCGGCGAGAAGCAGGCCGCCGACGAGCGGGTCGCCCTGCAGCGCACCTTCGCCCACGACCTGCTCTCCCCCGTGACGGCGCTGCGCGGCTACCTCGACCTGATCGGCGAGGAGATCGGCGACGACAATCGCCTGCTGCAGCGGGCCGGCGAGGCGAGCGACCACATGGTCGCGATGGCCGAGGCGCTCATGGCCAACGTCAACCCGGAGTCGACGCGCGGTCACCACCGCGCCACCATGGATCTCGTCGCCCGGGGCGCCGTCGCACTCGTTCTCCCGGGCGCCGCGTCCGAGCGCGTCGTCTATGCGCAGATGGACCCCGTTCCGGTCTGCGGAGACGTCCTGGGTCTGCGCCGCGCCATCGCGAACGTGCTCGAGAATGCGGCCAAGTACTCCGACGACGAGATCGAGATCTCGGTGTTCGAGACCGACGAGGGTGCCGCCGTGCGCGTGCGCGACACCGGCCGCGGCATCCACCCCGACGATCTCTCGGTGATCACGAACGACGGCGAACGCGGCCGCTACGCCGCGAAGGGCGACGGCGGTCAGGGTATCGGGCTCGCCAGCGTACAACGCGTGGCCAATGCGCACGGCGGTCGACTGCGCCTCGTCAGCGCACCCGGCGAGGGCACCACGGTGACCCTCTCGATCCCCCGCACCGACGACGACGACCCGACCGGGTGCGTGTAGCCGAGCTCACTCCGCCGAGGGGGTCAGCCGCGCACCGGCTGCCTCGAGCTCGGCGAGAGCGGTGGCGCTGGAGTCGGGGTGCACCCCCGCGATCAGGTCGGTGAACACCCGCACCCCGCGACCGGCCGCCAGCGCGTCGAGGGTCGAGGCCCGCACGCAGTAGTCCGTCGCGATCCCCACCAGATCGATGTCGCGGATGCCGTGGGCCTCGAGGATCTGCGCGGCGGTCTCACCCTCGTCGGACACTCCCTCGAAAAGCGAGTAGGCGGGCTTGCCCTGCCCCTTCTTGAGGTGGTGCGTAACCCGCGAGGTGTCGAAGAACTCGTCGTAGTCGGCGCCAGGGGTGCCACCGACGCAGTGCACGGGCCACGAGTCGACGAAGTCGGGGGTCGACGAGAAGTGCCCGCCGTTGTCGTCATCGCCGTGATGCCAGTCGCGCGAGGCGACGATCACGGCGTACTCCCCCGCGTGACGCTCGAGGAAGCGCGAGATGCGCTCGGCGACTGCATCCCCTCCCTCGACGCCCAAAGCGCCGTGCTCGGTGAAGTCGTTCTGGACGTCGACGATGAACAGGGCTCGGGTCATGCCTCGAGCCTAGGCGCGTCGGCATCCGCCCGCTCCTGCCGGCCGAGCTTCGAGGGCCACCAGATGCGTCGACCGAGGTCGTACGCCAGGGCGGGCACGAGCAACGAGCGCACCACGAAGGTGTCGAGCAGCACACCGAAGGCGACGATGAAGGCGATCTGCGCGAGGAAGAGGATCGGGATGACGCCGAGCGCCGCGAACGTGGCGGCCAGCACGAGTCCCGCCGAGGTGATGACGCCGCCGGTGGCGACCAGGCCGCGCAGGATGCCCGCGCGGGTGCCGTGCGCGAGCGACTCCTCCCGCACGCGCGACATCAGGAAGATGTTGTAATCCACCCCGAGCGCGACGAGGAAGACGAAGCCGTACAGGGGGACGGCGGGGTCGGCGCCCGGGAAGCCGAAGAGGCCGTCGAAGACCAGCGCACTGATTCCGAGGGCGGCTCCGAACGACACCACCACGGTTCCCATCAGCAGCAGCGGAGCCACGATCGAGCGCAGCAACGCCATCAGGATGAGCAGGATCACCACGAGGACGATCGGGATGATCAGCGATCGGTCGCGGATGGACGTGTCGATGGAGTCGATGTCGGTGGCCGTGACGCCGCCGACCAGGGCGGTGCCCTCACCGAGCCGGTCGGTGAGATCGACGCGCAGCTGCCGCACCGCCTCGTCGGCGGCGGGTGAATCCGCGGTGTCCGAGAGCGTCGCCGCGAGCAGTACGTCGCCGTTCGAGACGGTGGGCGCGGGGGCGGGCGTGCCGGGAGGCCCGAACGCCGTGGTCTGCAGGGCGCCGTCGACGACGCTCACCGGCGACTGGCCGCCGGGCGCGTCGCCGCTGAGCACGGCCACCGCGTCGACGCCTGTCGCTCCATCGAGCACCTCGACGGCCTGAGCCGCCTGCGCTTCGGGGACCAGCACGTACGCGGGGCTTCCCGAGCCGCCCGGGAAGTGCTCGGCGAGCGCGGCCTGACCGTCGCGCGCCTCGGACGCCCCCAGCACCAGGTCGCTCGCGGGCACGCCGTCGGCGCGCAGCTGCGTCACCCCGACGCACGCGGCCAGGAGCACGAGCGTGCACACGATCCAGACGGGGCGGGCCCGACGCGCGACGAAACGCGCCTGCCGCGGCCACAGGCCCTTGGCGGGCTGCGTGAAGTCGTCGGGCAGGGCGGTGCTGCCCGGCTTGGGCAGGAAGGGCCAGAACGCCGCACGCCCCACCAGGGCGAGCAGGGCCGGAAGGAAGGTCAGCGCCGACAGCACCGCGAAGGCGATGCCGATCGAGGCGATCGGACCGAGGGCCCGGTTCGTCGCGAGATCCGACAGGAGCAGGCAGAGCAGGCCCGCGATGACCGTGCCACCCGAGGCCAGGATGGGCTCGAACGCTCCGCGCCAGGCACGGGTCGTGGCATCCCACCTCTTGCGACCCTCGCCGATCGCCTCGCGGAAGCGCGCCGTGTATAACAGCGCGTAGTCGGTCGCGGCACCGATCACGAGGATGAACAGGATGCCCTGCACCTGGCCGTTGAGCACCACGATGCCCGCGTAGGCGAGCCACCAGACGGTCAACAGCGCCACGCACAGCGCGAACACCGAGGTCAGCAGCACAAGCACCGGCAGCAGCGGCGAGCGGTAGACGATCACGAGGATGACGAAGACCGCGACCAACGCGACACCGAGCAGCAGCCCGTCGATCCCGAGGAAGCCCTTGGCGAGATCGGCGGTGAAGCCGGCGGGACCCGTGACCCACGCGTCGATGCCCGCGGGCACCTCGGCGGACACCTTCTCGCGCACCTGCTCCACGACGTCGCGCACCTCGCCCGAGCTGTCGATGGGCACGAAGATCTGCGCGGCCTGCCCGTCGTCCGAGACGACCGGAGGCGACGCGTCGCCACTGACGCCGTCGAGACCCGCGATGTCGGTGGCGAGCGTCTGCAGGTCGGTCACCTGCTCATCGGTCAGGGCACTGCCATCGGCGGACGAGGCAACGACGATGGCCGGAATCGTGTCACTGCCCACGAAATCGGTCAGGCGCTCGCTGACCCGGGTGGCATCCGCCGACTGGGGCAGGAACGACGACTGGTCGTTGGTGGCGACCTGGTCGACCTTGCCGAAGAAGGGTCCACCGATCGAGCCGCCCACGACCCAGAGGAGCACGAGAAGGCTCGGGATGCCGATGCGCAACCAGCGCGACGCCGTCGATCGATCGTCGAGGCGGCGTGAACGGCGGCGGGCGGGCGCGGGAGCGTCGGGCATATTGCTAGCTTATCTAGCGATATGGTCCGTTCGTCAAGTCCGACCTTCGCGGGCCGCGCGGGAGCCGGGCACGGATCACCCGCGCGCGAACAACAGCACGATCGAGATCACGAACGCGATGGTCCCGAGCGAGAGCACCCCGGCGGCCAGCAACGAGACGAACCGTACGAGCGGCGACGACTTCGTCAGACGCATGCGGTGCGCACTCCCCCGGCGATAGAAGATGTCGGTCATGTCCGCGGCGCCGACCTTCGCGTCGTCGTGCGCGGACAGCGGCGCCTCGTTGACCCCACCGTCGTCGTCGAACCACCGCACGACGCGCCCACCCTCGACGTGCTCCACCACGGCGCGTGCGGGCATCCACGTGCCGTCGGCGAGGAAGAGGAACACCGCCGCGAAGGCGAGGAGCAGACCACCGCCGAGGCCCACCCACGTGAAGATCTCGATGACGGCATCGAGGGCATTCGACACGGGGGCTCCTGCGGGGTAGCGGGCGGAAAGACGCCGTCGCGCGAGCGCGGAACGAGGCGCCCCTCAGCCTATCGGGCACCGTCACCGGCCCCCGGCTCGTCGCGCGGGATGCAAAAAGGCCCCCACCCGGTGGAAGCGGGTGAGGGCCTTCGGAGCCGCCTAAGGGAATCGAACCCTTGACCTATTCATTACGAGTGAATCGCTCTGCCGTCTGAGCTAAGGCGGCACGTGCGCGCTGTCGCGTGCACGATCATCGATCTTACATGCTCCAGCGGGCCTCGCGGTACGCGGGTCAGTAGTCCCCGGTCGCCGAGCGGTCAGCGAGGATGTCGCGGCTCGACGACAGACCGAGGCGCGTGGCCCCCGCCGCGATCATCTCTTCGGCGGCGGCGCGGGTGCGCACGCCGCCGGAGGCCTTGACCTCGGCGCGATCGCCGACGGTGCGCTTCATGAGCTCGACCGCGTGGACGCTGGCGCCGCCGGCCGGGTGGAAGCCGGTGGAGGTCTTGACGAAGTCGGCACCGGCGGCGACCGCCGCCTCGCACACGGCGACGATGGCCTCGTCGCTGAGCGCTGCGGACTCGATGATGACCTTCAGCACGGTGGGCGCGGGAGCAGCCGTGCGCACGGCGCGGATCTCGGCCTCGACCACGTCGTACGAGCCCGCGATGGCCGCACCCACGTCGATGACCATGTCGATCTCGTCAGCGCCCTGCGCGACCGAGAGGGCGGCCTCGGCGGCCTTGACTTCGGCGTGGTGCTTGCCGCTCGGGAAGCCGCAGACGACGGCGAGCTTGAGCCCTGCGGGCAGGTCGACGGGCAGGAACGACGGCGAGATGCACACGCTGTAGGTTCCGAGCTCGGCGCCCTCGGCGATGAGGCGCTCGACGTCGGCGCGGGTGGCCTCGGGCTTGAGCAGCGTGTGGTCGATGTAGCTCGCCAGGTCGGCGATGGGCGCGGTCATAGGGGTCTCCTCGAGATGTGACATGACAAGCCTAGGCGGGTGGGGGTCGCGACGCTGTGCCGCTACTCGCAGCGGAGTCCCACCGCGGGGACGGTGCCGTCGACGAGGTAATCGTCGACGGCCGAGTTCACGCAGTCGTTGCCCTTGTTGTAGGCGAGGTGTCCCTCGCCCACGTAGGTGACGAGAACGCCCTGCGAGAGCTGCTCCGCGAGCGCCTGCGCCTCGGTGTAGGGCGTGGCCGGGTCACCGGTGGTACCCAGCACCACGATGGGCGGGGAGCCCGGCGCCGTGATCTTCTCGCGGACGCCGGTCGGCGGCGCGGGCCAGGCGGCGCACGCGTCGGGCCCGATCCAGTACGGAGCGACGACGGGAGCCTTCTGTTCGAGCTCGGCCAGCAGCTGCGGGTCGTCTTCGTCGCCTTCGTCGGGATAGTCGACGCAGTTGTAGGCGCGCAGCGCCTGCATCGTGTTGTCCTGGTACGTGCCGTCGACGCGTCCGTTGTAGAAGTCGGCGAGCTGGAAGGCCACCGTGGCGTCGCCGTTCTGCACGTCGGCGAGCGCCTGCCGCAGGTAGGGCCAGTTCTGATCGCTGTACAGCGCCGCCACGATCGAAGTTACGAGCGTGTCGGCCCCGAGCTGTCGCCCGTCGCCGGCGGTGAGCGGGCGCGCATCGACGCGGGACAGCAGGGACGACAGGTCGTTCATCGCGTCGTCGACCGAGCCGGTGAACGGGCACTCCGACGAGGTGAGGCAATCGGCCATGAAGGCGCGGAGGGCGTTCTCGAACCCGACCGCCTGGGCGATTCCGCTCGCGCTGGACGGAAGGCTCGGGTCGATCCCGCCGTCGAGCACCATGCGTCCGACCCGCTCGGGGAACAGGCCCGCGTACGTGGTACCGAGGAACGAGCCGTACGAGAACCCGAGGTAGTTGAGCTTCTCGTCGCCGAGCACCGCGCGCAGCAGGTCCATGTCGCGCGCGGCGTTCGCAGTCGAGACGTACGGCAGGATGCCGTCGCTGTTGTCGGCGCACGCCTGGGCGAAGTCGGCCTGACGCTTCTCGAGCGCGGCGTTGCGCTCGTCGCTCCCCCGCTCACCGGGCGGGATGTCGTACAGGAAGGCGTCCATGCCGGCCGCGTCGTAGCAGGTGACGGGCGCGGACTGCCCGACTCCGCGCGGGTCGAACCCAATGACGTCGTAGTCGCGCGTCAGCGTCTCGTCTGCCACGAGCGAGAGGGAGTCGCGCACGGTGTCGACGCCGCTCACGCCCGGGCCACCCGGGTTCGTCAAGAGCGACCCGAGAGGTTGACCCGACGTCGCGCGGTGGCGGATGACGGCCAGCTGCAGCTCGCCCGCCGAGGGGTCGGCGTAGTCGCGCGGCGCCGTGACGCTCGTGCAGTCGAAGCCGGCGGATCCGCAGGGCTGCCAATCGAGCGTCTGACCGTAGTACGGCAGCAGCGAGGAGTCGATGCCCTCGGTCTGAGGCGTGAGCGACGGACCGTCGACGGGGGCCGTGGGCGGGATCTGCGCGTAGAGGCACCCGCTCAGAACGAGGGCGAGGCCGGCGAGACCCGCCGCGGCAGCGGTGATGCGCCTGCGCAGGCTCACGGGGTCGATCCGTTGGCGACGGTGATCATCAGACTCTCCAACGCCAGCACCGGGGCGGCGTTCTGCTCGAGGTTGCGGCGAGTGACCGAGATGCGGTCGAGCACGCCGAGGGTGCGGGCGGGCGACCACTCGCTCGCGAGGGCGCGGAGCGCGTCGATGCGCTCGCTGTTGACGAGGTCGCCCTCGCGGCCGTACTGGATCATCACCACGTCGCGGAACAACGACTGCAGGTCGGTGAGCACGCGGTCGATCCCGTCGCGCAGGCTGCGCGTGGCGCGACGCTTCTGGTCGTCTTCGAGCGCGTTGACCTGCCCGCGCACCGAGGGCGGCACGGCGACCCCCTCGGCCACTCCGAGCATGCGCAGCAGAGAGCGACGCTCTTCTTCGTCGCGGGTCGCGGTGAGCGCGTTGGCGTCGTCGGTCGCCAGTCGCACGATGCGGCTCGCCACGTCGACGGCGTCGCCGATGCCCCGCACCGCGAGCACCGCAGCGAGCGTCTCGGCCCGCCGGGCGCGGGCGTCGTCGTCGGTGGCCAGGCGCTGCGCCATGCCGATGTGGCGTTGCGCGTGCCGGGCGGACTCCTCTGCGACCTCGGGGGTCACTCCGGTGCGTTCGACGATGAGCGCCGCGACGTCGGCGACGCTGGGCTCGGCCAGTCGCAGTACGCGGACGCGCGAGCGGATGGTCGGCAGCAGGTCGGCGTCGCTGGGTGCGCACAGCACCCAGACGGTCTTCTCGGGCGGCTCTTCGAGCGCCTTCAACAGCACGTTCGAGGTGCGCTCCGACATGCGGTCGGCGTCTTCGACGACGATCACGCGGTGTCGCCCGAGCGAGGGGGCGAACGAGGCGCGCTCGACGAGACGGCGGGCCTCGTCGATGCGGATCACGACCTGCTCGGTGCGCAGCGCGGTGAGGTCGGGATGGGTGCGCGCGAGCACCTGCCGCTGGGCCTGCTCGTCGCCGGGGTCGGCGATCAGCGCGGCGGCGAAGGCGTAGGCGAGGGTCGAGCGACCCGACCCGGGCGGACCGGTGATGAGCCACGCGTGGGCGAGGGCGGAGGGGTCGGATGCCGCGGTGCGCAAGCTCGCGACCGCTTCGTCTTGCCCCCACACGGCGTCCCACGGGAAGGGCGCCGGACCGGCGGTCCGGGACGACGGCTCGATCACGACGGACATGGGCCCAGCCTATCCGGGGGGTCGGACACCGCCGTCGGTGCGCGGCTGTGCATCCCCTGGTGACCCGTGATCAGCCCAGTCGCCGGCCGACGGCCTCGCGTACGCGCGCCGCCAGCTCGTCGGCCGGGCGAGCGGCGTCGAGCACCAGGAAGCGCTCCGGCTCGTCTGCGGCGAGCGCGAGGAACCCCTCTCGCACGCGGGCGTGGAACTCGCTCTTCTCGGCCTCGAGGCGGTCGAACGGCTTGTCGTCGGCGTCGAGGCGCGCTCGCGCCGCCGCGGGATCGAGGTCGAGCAGCACGGTGAGGTCGGGTAGCAGCCCTTCGGCCGCCCACAGCGACAGCGCGCGGACGTCGTCGGCGTCGAGCACCCGCCCCGCGCCCTGGTAGGCGACGGAGGAGTCGAGGTAGCGGTCTTGGATGACCACGCCGCCCCTCGCGATCGCGGGCCGCACGAGGGTCTCGACGTGGTGCGCGCGGTCGGCGGCGTAGAGCAGGGCTTCGGCGCGGGAAGCGACGTGACCGCGGTGATGCAGCACGATGTCGCGGATGCGGACGCCCACCTCGGTCCCCCCGGGCTCGCGCGTGCGCACGACCTGTCGGCCCTGGTCGGTGAGCCACTCCTCGAGCAGCGACGCCTGCGTGGTCTTGCCCGCGCCGTCGCCGCCCTCGAACGTCACGAACAGGCCGGGCCCCCCGGCCGCCGCGGCCCGAGGGACCTGCAGCGGCCGGGTGGTGTCGCCGGTCACGACTTCTTCGCCGGCGCCTTGCGCGTGGTCGTCGCCGTGGCGGCGGTCGTCTTCGCCGCCGTCGTCTTGGCCGCGGTGGTCTTCGCCGCCGTGGTCTTCGCCGCGGTGGTCTTCGCCGCCGTCGTCTTGGTCGCCGTGGTCTTCTTCGCGGCGGTCGTCTTCGCGGCCGTGGTCTTCGCGGCCGTGGTCTTGGCCGCGGCGGTCTTGGCGGCCGGCGCCTTGCGTGCCGCAGTCGCCCGCTTCGGCGCCGGTCCCTTCGCGCGCTTGTCAGCGATCAGCTCGACGGCGCGCTCGAAGGTGATCTCCATCGCGTTCTCGCCACGCGGCACCGTGGCGTTGGTCTCGCCGTCGGTGACGTACGGACCGAAGCGACCGTCCTTCAGCTTGAGCGGCTTGCCGCTGACCGGGTCGGCGTCGAACTCCTTCAAGGCGCTCGAGGCGCGGCGAGCGCCGTACTTGGGCTCGGCGTACTTGGCCAGCGCCTCCTCGAGGGTGATGTCGAAGATCTGCTTCTCGTCGTCGAGCGACCGAGAATCGGTGCCCTTCTTCAGATACGGACCGAACCGACCGTTCTGGGCGGTGATCTCCTCGCCCGACGTCGGGTCGGCGCCCACGACGCGCGGCAGCGAGAGCAACTGCAGGGCGGTGTCCAGCTCGATCGTGTCGACCGACATCGAGCGGAACAGCGAGGCAGTGCGGGGCTTGGGGGCCGCGTCCTTCTTCGTCGCGCGCTTCTTCGGCTGCTCGACGACCTCACCCGTGGCCTGGTCGACCTCCTCGGGCTCCTCGGCGTCGACCTCTTGCACGTAGGGACCGAAGCGGCCGTCCTTGACGACGACGAGCTTGCCGTTCTCGGGGTTCTCGCCCAGCACGCGGTCGCCCGCGACCGGAGCGTCGATGAGCTCCTGCGCCTTCTGGGGCGTGAGCTCGTCGGGAGCGAGGTCTTCGGGGATGTTGACGATGCGCGGCTTGGCGTCGGCGTCGGCCGTCGGGTCGGTGACCTCGAGGTAAGGACCGTACTTGCCGAAGCGCAGGGTCGCGGTGTCGGTGATGCGCGTGGAGTTGAGCTCGCGCGCGTCGATCTCGCCGAGGTTGTCGACGATGTGACGCAGGCCCACCTGCTTGTCGGAGCCGAAGTAGAACGACTTCAGCCACTCGGTGCGGCGCTGCTCGCCGCGGGCGATGGCGTCGAGGTCGTCTTCGAGGGCGGCGGTGAAGTCGTAGTCGACGAGGTCGGCGAAGTGTTCTTCGAGCAGTCGCACGACGCTGAACGCGAGCCAGCTCGGCACGAGCGCCTGACCCCGCTTGGTGACGTATCCGCGGTCGAGGATGACGCCGATGATGCTGGCGAAGGTCGACGGGCGACCGATCCCCTTCTCTTCGAGGGCCTTCACCAGGCTCGCCTCGGTGTAGCGCGGCTTCGGCGAGGTGCTGTGCCCCTTGGGCTCCACGTCGCTGACGACGAGCTCGTCGCCGACGGCCACCGCGGGCAGCGACTGGTCGGCGTCGTCGTCGTTGCGCTTCTCGTCGGCGCCTTCCTCGTAGGCCTCGAGGAAGCCCTTGAAGGTGTAGACGGTGCCGGATGCCGTGAACTCGGCCGTCTGCGCGCCCGCCTGCACCGTGAGCGTGACGGTCGTCGTCTCGTACTTGGCATCCGCCATCTGGCTGGCGACGGTGCGCTTCCAGATGAGGTCGTAGAGCTTCTGCTCGTCGCGGTCGAGCGACGAAGCGAGCGACGCCGGCGTGCGGAAGGTCTCACCCGAGGGACGGATCGCCTCGTGCGCCTCCTGCGCGTTCTTCGACTTGCTCTTGTACATGCGGGGGTTGGCGGGAACGGCCTTGTCACCGTAGAGCGCCACGGCCTGCGCACGGGCGGCCGAGATGGCCTGGCCCGACAGCGCGACCGAGTCGGTACGCATATAGGTGATGAAGCCCTTCTCGTAGAGCCGCTGCGCGACGCCCATGGCGTGCTTGGCGCTCATCGAGAGCTTGCGACCGGCCTCCTGCTGCATCGTGGAGGTGGTGAACGGGGCGCGCGGGCTGCGGGTGCCGGGCTTCGCCTCGACCTTGGCGACCGTCGCGCGACCGGCGGCGGTGATCGCCTCGGCCAGGGACCGGGCCTGCTCTTCACCGAGCACGACGACGGCCTTCTTCAGCTGTCCGTTGTCGTCGTAGTCGCCACCGCGGGCGATGGGAGCGCCGTCGAGACGATTCAGGCGCGTGCGGAACGACGACCCCGCCTGCGAGGCGAGCGCTTCGACGTCCCAGTACGACGCTGACACGAACGCCATGCGCTCGCGCTCGCGCTCGACGACCATGCGGGTGGCGGCGGACTGCACGCGGCCGGCGCTGAGGGCGGTGCCCTCGCGACCCGAGCCGACCTTGCGCCACAGGACCGGCGAGACGTCCCAGCCGTAAAGGCGGTCGAGGACGCGGCGGGTCTCCTGCGCGTCGACGAGCGAGACGTCGAGCTCACGCGTGTGTTCGGCCGCTTCTTTGATGGCGTCCTTGGTGATCTCGTGGAAGATCATGCGACGCACGGGAACCTTGGGCTTGAGGACCTCGAGCAGGTGCCACGCGATGGCTTCGCCTTCGCGGTCACCATCAGTGGCGAGCAGGACTTCGTCGGCCGTCTTGAGCGCGCGCTTCAGCTCGGCGACGGTCTTCGTCTTGCGATCGTTGACCACGTAGAAGGGGTCGAAGTCGTTCTCGACGTCGATGGAGTACTTGCCGTACGCCGCCTTCTTGTCAACCGGGATCTCCTTCTTCGACGCGAGGTCGCGGATGTGACCGACCGAGCTGAGCACCTCGTAGTCGTCGCCGAGGTATCCCTGGATCGACTTCATCTTCGTCGGGGACTCGACGATGACGAGCTTCTTTCCGTTTGCCACTGGGGTCCTTTCTTCGATGCACACCATACACACGCCTCCCTGTTCGGGTTCCGGGAGGTCTCACGGGCTCACCGGCTTGGGGGTCCGGCTCGCGAGCGCGCATCGAGGGAGATTCCACCGTACGCCCCGCCGACGGTGACGGTGGCGACGAGGCCCGCGACATCGCACTCTCGCAGGGTCGCTCCGCCGGCCGCGGCGATGCGTCCCGCTTCGTCGCACGGGGTGCCCGTCACCGCCCCGCTCGCCGCGTCCGCCGCGGCGAGTGCGGCCGCATCGGCCGTCCCCGCGAGGCGCGACGCGGCGATCGCGGCCCCGCCGACGCAGCCGAGGCCGACGGCCAGCGCCGCCACGACGGCGACCACCCCCACCGTCGCCGTCGCGCCGGCCATCAGTGCCTGCCGTCCAGGGCGCACGCCCGGGCGGCGACGGGAGGGAGAGGAAGGTGCAGCGGCACGGGGGCTGAAGCCTCGACGCATACCAGGTCGTCCGAACGCTGCATCGTGGCCGTGGCCCCGATCTCGGCGACCCGCGCGAGCCCGCTCTCGTCGCCGCGGCCGAGGAGCCGTGCCGCCTCGGTGGCGGCGTGCTGCACGCGGATGGTCGCCGCCGCCGTGCTCAGCGCACCGACCGCCAGGGCGAGCACGACCAGTACGGCGGGCAGGGCGACGGCGAACTCGGCCGTGACCGACCCCCGTTCACCGAGCCGTCGGCCGGGCTCACCTCTCGACGCGCCCGCCACCGCGATGCGAGTACACCCGCTGCGCGACCAGGGCATCGTCATTGCACCGTCAGGGCGCGGCGCACCAGGTCGGTGAGGATGCCGCGCACCTCGTCGCTGCGCATGATGACGACGAGCAATCCCGCGAAGGCGACGGCGGCCATCGTGGCGACCGCGTACTCGGCCGTCGCCGCCCCCCGTTCGTCGAGGAAGAGCGCACCCGCCCGCGCCGACGTGAGGGAGGGAAACGGGAGCAAGGAAGAACCCGAGTCGCGATGAGGGAAGAGAGGCATGTCGTTCTCCAGGGTAGAGGTGGGGAGGGGATGACTCCGCGGGCCGACGGCGAGCGGAGGGCGCGGTCGCGCCGGATCGCGGGTCAGGGGAAGGCGTTCGATCGGACGATGCCGAGCACCAGCGGGACGACGGCGAGGAGGAGGAACGCGGGGAGGGTGCAGACGGCGAGCGGAAGCAGCAGCCGCGTCGACAGCCGCGCTGCGGCCGTTCGCCCCTCGGTGCGCGCGCGGTGGCGGGCGAGCCACGCGTCGCCGCGGAGCAGCTCGACGGCGGGGACACCCGCCCGGGTCGCCAGATCGAGCGTCCGCTGCACGGCCGCTGTCGCCTGGTCGTCCTCCCCGACGTCGGCGAGGCCGCCCATAAGCGCGCTCGCGCGGTCGACCGACACTCCCGCCGACAGCGCGACGGCCCACAGCTCGGGCTCCAGACCCGGAATGCGTGCGGCCGGGCGAGCTCGGCGCGCGAGCGCTCTCGTCCAGAGTCGCGCCCCGACCATGAGGAGGCCCCCGATGACCAGGCACGGCGGTCCGAGGGGATCGGTGACGAGGATGCTCACGGGGTCGAACCCCATCGCGTACCCCATCGGCACCCCGAGCACCGGCAACCAGCCGAGCAGCCGGGCGGTCGAGGTGGGCTCGGCCAGCGCGACGGCCACATCGGCCGACACCTCCGAGACATCGCGCAGCGCCACGACGGCCCCGCGCAGCGTCTCGGCAAGGGGAGCTCCGGTCTCGACCGCGACGCTCCAGATCGCCCCGACCCCGATCCACGAGCCGCCCGCGGCGACCAGCACGGGTCCGACGTCGACGCCGCGTCGCGCGGCATCCGCTGCGGCGTTCACGACGGCACCGCCTCCGGCTGCGAGGTGCGACCACGCCGCCGCCGGTGCAGCGCCCCCGGCCATGAGCGTCGCCAACCGCGCGACGGTCTCGATCGCGTCGTCGTCGCCCGCGGCCGGACGGGCGGAGGGCCGTGTCACTCCCACTCCCGCGCCTCGATCAGCAGTCGACCGTCGCGAATCGCGGGTCGCCCCCATGCCGCGACACGGCGGCGCCCGGCGACACGCTCCACGTGCACGATCGCCGCAATCGCCCCCGCCGTCTGCCGTGCCACCGCCCCGGCATCCATCCCCGCGAGAGCGCCCAGGGCCTCGAGCCGGGGCGCGACGTCGACGAGGCTGTTGGCATGGAGCGTCCCGGCTCCCCCGTCGTGGCCGGTGTTCAACGCGAGCAGCAGCTCGCGCACCTCTTCGCCGCGCACCTCGCCGATCACGAGCCGGTCGGGCCTCATGCGCAGCGCCTCGCGCACGAGACGCGACACGGGGATGCCTCCGACGCCTTCGATGTTGGCCTGGCGCGCTTCGAGAGCGACGTGATGGGGGTGCGCTGGTCGCAGCTCGGCGACCTCCTCGATCGTCACGATCCGTTCGGTGTCGGCGACGCAGCCCAGGAGAGCGGCGAGGAGAGTGGTCTTCCCGGCCCCCGTCGCGCCGACGATCAGCAGGTTGTCGCGCCGAGCGACGAGTCCCTCGAGCCGGGCCCTCTGCGCGGCGTCGAACATGCCGGTACCTTCGAGCCTCGCCATGTCGGGTGCGGACCACACCGGCACGCGCACCGAGATGCACGTCCCGGTCGCTGCGACGGGCGCGAGCACCGCGTGCACGCGCACCCCTCGCGCCCACCTCACATCGACGCATGGAGAGGCGTCGTCGAGGTGCCGCCCTCCGCGCGCGATGAGGCGGACGGCGAGTCGTCGCACCTCCGCCTCGCTGGCCCGCCACGACGGCACGCGGACGATGCCGTCTCCGCGGTCGACGAAGAGGCCCCGTTCGCCGTTGACGAAGAGATCGGTGACAGTGGGGTCGTCGAGGAACGGGCGAAGGAACGCCAGCGCCGCGTCGTCGCGATCCGCGTCCGTCGCGTCGACGACGGACGGAGCGGGGAGGGAGGGAATCGACATGACGACGACCGTAGGGACCGGTCGACCGCGCCCGCTGACCGGATCGGTCGATCGGTGGAGAGACGGAGCGATGAGTCATCTGGGGAGGAACCCCGCGCCTCGTCGCGCGGGAGGGCCGTCCGAAAATGAAGGGGGCGGCATCCCTACAGTGGGGGGCGAGGGATGCCGCCACGCGCCGGGGAAAATTGGGGGGCTCCCCCGACGCGGTGCCGGAAGCGATGTTCGGGCGGTAGACAGCGTACGCGCGCCGGAGGGCGCCACCAACTTTCCAGACGTATGCAACGCGATATATCAGTTGTTTCCCTGCTGCGCCGACCGATCACCGCGATGCCAACTATCGGAGGTGGCCCGTGTCGGAGGGTGTCGCTAGCGTGACCGACGTGACGACGCTGCGCATGGGCGCCGGCGTCCGTGAACGCGAAGGAGCGCCGCGATGAGCAGCCAGATCGACCACCTCCTCAACGAGACCCGCCGGTTCGCCCCGTCGGCCGCATTCGCCGACGCCGCGATCGGCGACCGCGAGCTCTACGAGCGCGCCGCAGCCGACCGCGAGGGCTTCTGGGCCGACCAGGCACGGGAGCTGCATTGGCACACCCCCTTCACGAAGGTGCTCGACTGGTCGAATCCGCCCTTCGCCGAGTGGTTCGCCGACGGCGAGCTCAACGTCGCCTACAACTGCCTCGACCGCCACGTCGAGGCCGGTAACGGCGACCGGATCGCCTTGCGCTGGGAGGGCGAGCCGGGAGACACCCGCAACGTGACGTACGCCGAACTCACCGACGAGGTGAAGCGTCTGGCGAACGTGCTGACCGACCTCGGCGTCGAGAAGGGCGACCGCGTCGCGCTGTACCTGCCGATGATCCCCGAGGCGATCTCGTCGATGCTCGCAGTGGCCCGCATCGGCGCGGTGCACTCCGTCGTCTTCGGCGGGTTCTCGGCCGACAGCCTGCGCGCGCGCATCGACGACGCCGGAGCGAAGGTCGTGATCACGGCCGACGGCGGCTGGCGTAAAGGAAAGGTGTCGCCGCTGAAGCCCGCGGTCGACCAGGCCCTGGCCGATCGCAACGGGTCGGGCGTCCAAGAGACGGTCGAGCACGTCGTCGTGGTCAAGCGCGGCGGCAACGAGGTCGAGTGGACCGATGAGCGCGACCTCTGGTGGCATGACGTCGTGCCCCAGGCGTCGGGCGAGCACCAGGCCGAGGCCTACCCCGCCGAGACGCCGCTGTTCATCCTCTACACCTCCGGCACGACGGGGAAGCCCAAGGGCATCCTGCACACCTCCGGCGGATACCTGACGCAGGCGGCCTTCACGAACCGCGTCGTCCACGACGTGCACCCCGAGACCGACGTGTACTGGTGCACCGCCGACATCGGCTGGATCACCGGGCACACCTACGTCACCTACGGCCCCCTCGCCAACGGCGCCACTCAGCTCCTCTACGAAGGCACCCCCGACACCCCGCACCCCGGACGCTGGTGGGAGCTCATCGAGAAGCACAAGGTGTCGATCTTCTACACCGCGCCCACCGCGATCCGGTCCTTCATGAAGATCGGACGCGACGTTCCGCAGAAGTTCGATCTGTCGTCCCTGCGCCTGCTCGGCTCGGTCGGCGAGCCGATCAACCCCGAAGCGTGGGTCTGGTACCGCGAGATCATCGGCGCCGACGAGACGCCGATCGTCGACACCTGGTGGCAGACCGAGACCGGCGCCATCATGATCTCCGCGCTGCCGGGCGTCACCGAGACGAAGCCGGGCTCGGCGCAGGTGCCCGTGCCCGGCATCTCGATCGCCGTCGTCGACGACGCGGGCGAACCGGTCGGCAACGGCAGCGGAGGACTCCTCGTGGTCACCGAACCCTGGCCGAGCATGCTGCGCGGCATCTGGGGCGACCCCGACCGCTACCGCGAGACGTACTGGGAGAAGTTCGCCGACAAGGGCTACTACTTCGCCGGCGACGGCGCCCGCCTCGACGACGACGGCGACGTGTGGCTGCTCGGCCGCGTCGACGACGTCATGAACGTTTCGGGGCACCGCCTCTCGACCGCCGAGATCGAGTCGGCCCTGGTCGGTCACGAGGGCGTCGCCGAGGCGGCCGTGGTCGGCGCGAGCGACGAGACCACGGGTCAGGCGGTCGTCGCCTTCGTCATCATCAAGAGCCGCTACCTCAAGCAGAACCCCGTCGAGGGGCTCGGCGACGAGCTGCGCAAGTGGGTCGGCCAGCAGATCGGCCCGATCGCCCGCCCGCGCGACGTCTACATCGTGGGAGAACTGCCCAAGACGCGCTCGGGCAAGATCATGCGCCGTCTCCTCCGCGATGTCGCCGAAGGCCGCGAGGTCGGCGACACCACGACCCTCGCCGACACCGCCGTCATGAGCGTCATCAGCGCCCAGGTGAAGTGAGGAAGATCCCGGATGCCGTGATCCATGGCATCCGGGATCTTCAACGTTCGAAAAGCACGGGGAGCGGCCGTCGAGCTAGGTACTGTGGTGTCGGGAATCGACATTCGAGGGGGACGAGGATGGCGGATCGCATCCGGATCGATTTTGGCCGCGTCAGCCAGACCGTCGAGACGCTTCGCAGCGCGTCGTCACGCATGGGCGCAGAACTCGATCAGCTGGACGCACAGCTCGCTGCCATGGAGAGTGGTTGGCAGGGCGAGGCGCGTGAGGCGTACTCCCTCGCGCGGACGCAGTGGGAAGAGCAGATGCGCGCCATGCAGGCTCTGCTCGACGGCTGCGCCGAAGTGCTCCTACGGACCGGGACGGCGATCGCCGACGCCGAGTCGGCGCTCGCACGTTCATTCTGACCGCCTTCCCCCTCCTCCCGCGAGTGGCTGCACCCGCAATCGGTCGCGGCGATGGGTTGCGCACGTAGACTGCGACCGTGATTTTCGGCAAGCGTAAGCGCGAGGAGGCTCTGCGCGAACGGGCCCAGCTCCGAGCGGAGATGGAGGGCAGCGGGTGGGCCTGGTTCGCCAGCCAGCCCGCACCTCCGTACGAGCTGCGCGAGGCAGCTCTGCGCGGCATCCGCCGCAACGACATCTGGACGGTTGCGGTGATCGACGTCGCCGAGGGGTCCGTCGCCGGGCACCGCTGTCGCGCGGGCCGCCTGATCGGGTACGAATACGGCACGACGAACAGCGGCATTCCGCACGGAGATCGGCGGGAGACGAACGCGGTGTGGATCGATCTGCCTGCGCCTCTCCCCGAAATCAGACTGGTCGACGCTGCATCGACGCAGAAGGACTACGGGCTCTCACTTCCGCCGCTGGGTCCCGGGCGCACGGCTGACGGCCGTTGGACCGTCGAGGGATTCGTGCCTTCCTTCGCCGAGGACCTTCTGACACCGCAGACCCTCGACGTGCTCGCAGAGATGGTTTCCGTGAGCGCCGTGGTCATTCGCGCCGGCGTCGTGCTCGCCTACGGCTTCGAGCCCTACGACGCAGGCCACATCCGTAGCGTCGCGACGACGCTTGCGGGCGTGATCGAATCCGTCCCCGAACGCGCATGGGGTCGCGCCGATCCCCTGGTCGCGGGCACGGGGGTCTTCCCGCGTCGTCTCGAGGGTGGTGCCGGACTCTCCCTCGGCCAGCGCCTCATCCGCCCGGACTGGAAGGGGTACGGCCTCGAGGGCAAGGTGCCATGGCAGGAGGCGCCCGACGCTCAGAAGCACGTCACGATGTCGCGCCAACAAGCCATCGACGTCTGGGACGTTCCACCCGGCACGCCGACTGGTGTGTATGTGGGCACGCGGTCGGGAGGCTCGCACCTTCCGACGGTCGCGTCAACGATGGGCGGCGAGCGGTAGGCGACGGCGCGCCACCGCGCGATGTCACTGCTGGCGCGCAGTTTCTGTATCATCCAGGGCTGCCAGAGGGCCCCGCAATCCACCCGTGACCTCTGCCACGAGTGCAGCAGAAGCCTCGGAGTGGCCGGTCTCGTCGACCGCAGCGATCAGATTGCCCTCGAGATCGAGCAGCGCCTCGCGGATCGTCGTCGAGACGAGCCGTCCCAGGACCCGTGGGCCCAGCGCGGCTCCTCGCGGCGTGATCTGCAGATCGGTCAGAAGGCCCCGGGCCGACACCGTCGCCGTGACCTCGCCGAGGTAGGACGAGGCTGTGCCCCGCGCCGCGTCCATCGCCCGCTGAGCGGCGAGGATTTCTTCTCCGCGTGCGCGGGCAGCGGCGTACTGCGCCTCACGCAGGGCGAGGCGCTCGCGCGTGGGCTGCGGTACCCCGGAGGAGTCGCCGGGGCCGCTCACGACTCGGCCCCCGCTTCGGTGGACTTCGTGATGCCGCTGTTGATGCCCTTCACGGCGTTGACGAGATCGACGGACTGGACGCTGACCAACACGTCGACCTTTCTGTCGAGGGTGCCTTTGATGGTGCCCGCGTTGATCTCGAACTTGCGTCCGAGCTGCGTGAACGTCTCGACGATGTCCTGTATTCGGCGCATGACCTCCTGGATCTTCTCCACCCATCGCGCGACCTGGGGTACGCGTTGGGCGATCTTCGCGCTGCATTGGGCGACGACGGCCGGCAGGCCGACGCCCACGGTCGCCATGGCGATGACGACCGCCTGGATGAGCTGACCGACCAGATCAGCGATGATGCCCTTCACGATCTCGTACACGACTTGCACGACGGAAGCCGCGAGACGCAGTCCGTTGGCGTTGCTGTGGGCGGCGTCGGCCAACGAGCGCATAAGGGTCGTCAAGCCGTTGGCGACGGTCTCGTAGCCGGTGGCCGCCGCGCCCTCCCACGACTCGCGCAACCCGGCGAGCGCGCGGTCGCGATCGTCGGCGATCGCGGTGAGCGCCTCCCCCACGTTGTCCCAGGTCCCGCCGAGCGCACGCACCATCTCCGGACTCCCGGTGAGGAGTTCGAGTTCTTCATGCAGCGGGCTCATGTAGTCGAGGAGGAACGCCGCGCACGACGATACGAGCGTGGCAATGGGGTTCGCGATGACGCCGACGACGTCGAGAGCCGATCCGGCGACGTCGATCACGCCCGAGGTGATATTGCCGTTACCGAAGTCGCGAACACTGTCGGCGATTCCTCCCGCAATGGGAATCGCCCCGAGGATGGCTTCCCCGCTCGCTCCGCTCTCATAGGTGGGCGCGACGAGCAGGGACATCAGATGACCTTCGCGATCTCGGAGGCGAGCACGTCGTCGAGGAGGGCGTAGGCGCTCCCCGCTGCTGAGACGGCGGTCGCCTCTGCGGACAAAGCGAGCTTGAGTGCGCCCAGCCCCGCAACCGTGGTCGCTTGCTGCGTGCCGACGACGGGTACGAGGAACGAGCACAGCAGCCCGAAAGCCTCGGGCGAGAGAGAGACCGCTTGCAGCGCCGCAACCGCCGCCGCGTCGAACCTCTCCGCCGAACCGTGAAGAGCGGACGCGTGCGCGTGCAACGCGTCGGCCTGGACATCGAGATCGGTCATCAGCGATTCTCCTCGTCTGTGATCCCGTCGACCGCTTGAACACGACGGAAAAGCTCGTCCAACTGCGCCGAGAAGTCAACGGTCTGCTGGGGGCGGTAAGGCTGCAGGATGGCCGCCTGCAAAGGCTCGGCCTGACGCTTGACGTCGTCGATCGCACGCTTCGTCGCAGTGAGGATCGCCTCCGCGATCGAGCGACCATCCGAGCGAGAGACCCCGGCGGACAGAGTCACCCCCGTCACGATGCCCTGGTGATCGACCGTCACCGTCGCCTCGTCATCTTCGCTGCTTCCCACCCCGGTGAGAGCGGCGAGCTCCCCCGACAGGTTCTCCGCGACGTCGGATAGCTCCTTGGCTTTTTCCAACTGACCGGCGATCGCGATCAGCATCTGCGCGGCGTCGTTCATTCGAGCCCTCCCCCCGGTTATCGGCTCGGCCCGATGCTATCGAACCTCATGCCGCGCACGGGGAGGGTCCGGCTCACCGGCGTCGGGCGTCGACCACTTCCTGCGCCCGTGCGACGACGAACGCCAGGAGGGCGCGCACGGCCGGGAAGATGCCCGCCACCCAGATGACGGATGCCACCGCGTCGCCGACGTAGTGCACGCCGATGTACACCACCGACAGCATCATCGCCGCGACCAGCACGACGCCCACTCCGATCGCCAGGGCGCGCCAGCGGGTCGCCCACGACACGCAGATCACCGCCGCGGCGAAAGCGGCGACGAACGCGACGTGGCCGCTCGGGAACGACGGGTCGGCCGTCGTCCCGACGGCGTTCACCACCTGCTCCGACAGGCCGGGGCGAGGCCGCTCGACGACGAGCTTGATCGCTTCCGCCGAGCCCCAAGTGAGCGCGATCGTCCCGACGAACGCGAGGGCCGCCTGCCACCGACGCGTGGCGAAGCCGACGACCGCCGTCGCCACGACCATGATCCCGGCCGCCGAGACCGGTTTGACCGCACGATAGAACCCCTCCGCGATCGCACCGAGGGCACCGAGGTGCGAGCGGTGCACGACACGGGAGAGCCCGACGTCGAGCGGCACGAGCCGCAGGAGGAAGCCGACAGCGACGAGCACGAGCACGGTCGCCACGGCGGTGAGCACCAGCCGACGCGGGTGGGCGGCGGGGGCCAGGAAGGGGTTCGAGGCGGCGGCGGACGACGCGCCCGGCACGACGGAGGTGGTCATGAGCACGAATGATCCTCCCCGCCACTTCAGAATCCGCCGTGACCGGCGACCGGCGGCGCGACGAAGGGGGCGCCCCGACACGCGGGACGCCCCCTTCGATCCGGATGCCGAGGAGTCGGCATCCGGAATTCCGCTCACGCGACCGAGAAGACCACCTCGACCTCGACGGGGCTGTCGAGCGGGAGCACCGGCACTCCCACCGCGGAGCGCGCGTGCGCCCCGGCCTCGCCGAAGACTTCGCCGAGGAACTCGCTCGCACCGTTGATGACGCCGGGCTGCCCGGTGAATTCGGGGACGGATGCCACGAAGCCGGTCAACTTCAGCACACCGGTGAGGTTGTCGACGCCTCCCACGAGCGCGGCGGCCGCCGCGATGGCGTTCAGCGCGCACTGACGGGCGTAGGTCTTGGCATCCGCGGGGCTGACGAGCCCGTCGGTCTCGCCGACCTTGCCGGTGGCGGGGAGTGCACCCTGCACCATCGGAAGCTGGCCCGAGGTGTAGACGAGGTCGCTGTGGCGCTTCGCCGGGATGTACGACGCCACGGGCGGCACGACCGCGGGCACCTCGACGCCCAGAGCGGCCAGACGCTCCGAGACGGTCACTGCTGCCCCTCGAACTGCTTGGCGGCGGTCTCGGCGGCACCGAGACCCGCGTTCGCTGCGCCTCCGCCCGTGGGGCGCTTGAGGTAGGCGACGAGTCCGCCCTCGGGGCCGGTCACCACCTGCACGAGCTCCCAGCCCTGCTTGCCCCAGTTGTTGAGGATCGCGGCGGTGTTGTGGATCAGCAGCGGCGTGGTGAGGTACTCCCACGTGATCATCTCGGGCTCCCGGAGGTTGCTCGGAGCGCGCAGCATCTGCGCGCGGGGGCGGACGCGTACGCGCGCAGGGCTCACCTTCGAGGCATCGCCCAGCAACGTCGCTTATCCTCAAGGCTATGCCCGAGAACAAACGAACGGCTAGCGGTGCCCTCGGCGGCATCGTCGGCCTCGTCGGCCTGAGCGCGGTCGCCGGACTCCTCGTCACCGCTGCCGTGACGCCCGCCATCGCCGTTTCCGGCGCGGCGGCCTCCAGCGCCATCACGATCTTCGACAACATGCCGAGCTACCTGCAGCCCGACGAGCTGATGCAGCCGACGACGCTGATGGCCGGCGACCAGGTCCTGGCCAAGTTCTACGACCAGAACCGCTCCCCGGTCACCTTCGACCAAGTCAACCCGGTCATGTACGACGCAATCCTCTCCTCCGAGGACCCGCGCTACTACCAGCACGGTGGTGTCGACCTCATCGGTACGACCCGTGCACTGCTCAGCAACGCCTCGGGCGGCGAGACGCAGGGTGGATCCTCGATCAGCCAGCAGTACGTCAAGAACGTGCTCGTGCAGCGTTGCGAGCGCGACGCCCGTGCGATCCCCGCCGTGGAGGCGACGGACAGCACCCCGGCGGTCGAAGCCAAGAGCCGCGACGAAGTTCTGCAGGCGTGCGCGCTCGAGGCCATCCAGTCGGACGGTGCCGCGGGCTACCAGCGCAAGCTGCAGGAGATGCGCTACGCGGTGCAGCTCGAGAAGGAGTACACGAAGGATCAGATCCTCCTCGGGTACCTCAACATCGCCAACTTCGGCGGAACCACGTACGGCATCGACGCCGCCGCGCGGTACTACTTCAACACCCCCGCCGCGAACCTGACCGTCGGACAGTCCGCGATCCTCGCCGGCATGGTGCAGAACCCCAACCGCTTCCGCATCGATCTGCCCACCGGCAGCATCAGCGACGGCGAGACCGCCTACAACAAGGCTCCCGACGGCTCGATCGACGATGTCGACCAGGGCACCATCCAGGCGCTGTACACGCTGCGCGACAACGGCGAGATCACGCAGGACCAGCTGGTCGCCGCCGCCGACGGCTACAGCGAGACCAAGGGCCGCCAGCTCTACGTGCTGAGCCGCATGGAGGCCGACGGCAAGATCACCCACGAGCAGTACGTGTCGTTCGCGATCGAGCCGATCACCCCGGCGATCACCCCGACGACCCAGGGCTGCGCCGCCTCGGCCGCCCCGTACTTCTGCCAGTACGTGGTCTCGACGATCCTGAACTCCCCCGCGTTCGGCGAGGGAACCGACGACCGCGTCAACGCGCTGCGTCAGGACGGTCTGACGATCCAGACGACCCTCGACTGGAACGTGCAGAACGCCGCTCAAGAGACCATGAGCGAGAACGCGCCGACCAACCTCGACCCGGCCCGCTACGACAACCTGAAGTTCGGTGCCACCGCCGTCAGCCTCGAGGCCAAGACCGGTCGCCTGCTCGCCCTCGCGCAGAACACGAAGTTCACGCAGGACCCGACCCTCGCCGACTCCGACCCCTCGTACAGCTCGATCGTCTTCGCCGGCGATTCCGACAACGGCGGATCGATCGGTTTCAGCGCCGGATCGACGTTCAAGCTGTTCACCCTCATCGACTGGCTCGAGAAGGGGCACTCGCTCAACGAGACGCTGAACGGTCGCCTGCAGCCCGTCCCCAACATGAAGAACTCGTGCCAGGGTCCGTGGGTCAACACCACGAAGTACACGATCAACAACTTCAACGAGAGCCGCGGCTACGTGGGAACGCCGATGATGTTCACGCGCGACTCGCTGAACACGGGCTATCTCGCCATGGCCGCCGAGCTCGACCTCTGCGACATCGCCAACGTCGTGAAGAAAATGGGCGTGAAGACGGGCGACGGCAAGGAGATCTTGATGGCGAACGCCAACGAGGTCATCGGTAGCGACAACATCTCGCCGATCGCCATGGCCGGCGCCTTCTCGACGGTCGCCAACGGCGGCACGCGCTGCCCCGCGAAGGTCATCGACAAGGTGACTGCGGCCGACGGCTCCGAGCGCCCCATCCCCGACCAGCAGTGCGAGACCGCACTGACGCCCGAGATCGCGGCGACCGCCGCGTACGCCCTCCAGGGCGTCATGCAGGGTGGCGGAACGGGTTCGCAGGCCAACCCCGGCGACGGCACCCCCGTGCTCGGTAAGACCGGTACGCACGAGGCCCACGAGACCTGGATGATCGAGTCGTCGACCAACGTCACGACCGCGGTCTGGGTCGGCAACTGGGACGGCGGCACCGTCAGCCTCTTCCAGAAGTTCGCCAACGGCCTGCAGCTCAGCGACATGCGCTACCGACTGGCACGTGACGTGCAGCGCGCGGCCGACGACGTCTACGGCGGCGACCGCTTCCCCGACCCCGCGAGCAACCTGCTGCGCACGCAGCAGCGCGACCTCCCGAACGTGGTCGGCCAGAGCATCGACAGCGCGACCTCGACGTTGCAGAACGCCGGCTTCCGCGTGACGGTCGGAGACCCGATCGATTCCGAGCTCGGCGGCGACCGCGTGGCCGCGCAGAACCCCGGTGGCGGCTCCGCCCCCGCCGGTTCGCAGATCACCCTGAGCCCCGGCAACGGAAAGGGTGGCACCGTCCCCGACGTGATCGGCCGCAGCATCAACGCCGCGCAGAACGATCTCAAGAACGCCGGTTTCACCAACTTCTCGATCGGCGACTGCAAGAAGAGCGACAAGGCCCCCGACGGCGGCCAAGTCACCGCCAGCAACCCCGCCGGCGGCACCGCGGCCAACAAGGACACCCCGGTCGTGCTGAACGTCAGCGCGAAGGACTGCCCGTGAGCCGCGCCTCCCGCGTCGCCGCCCTCGCGCCCCTCGGGGTCGCGGGGGCGGCCGCTGTCGGGGCGGCCGTCTGGGGCATGGGCGTCGAGCGCTACCTGTTCACGGTGCGCTACCACGCCCTGCGCGTGCTTCCGAAGGGCGCGGAACCGATCCGCGTGCTGCACGTCTCCGACGCGCACATGGCCCCCTGGCAGCACCGCAAGCAGGAGTGGATGGCGCGCCTGGCCGACCTTTCGCCCGACCTCGTCGTGAACACGGGAGACAATCTCGGTCATCGCGATGGGCTCACCGGCATCCGGACCGCCTTCGCCGCCCTGCGCGGCGTCCCCGGACTCGTCGTGCACGGCTCGAACGACTACCAGGAACCCGCGCCGCGCAATCCGCTGCGCTACTTCCTCGGACCGTCCGGGCATGTTCCGGCTCACAAGCACCTCGACATCGATGCCCTCGATCGGTTCTTCACCGCCGACCTCGGGTGGAAGCTCCTCGACGACACGGCCGTCTCGCTCGAGGTGAAGGGCACGCGGATCACGGCGTTCGGCGTGAACGACGCGCACCGCAACTGGGATCGGCCCGAGCTCATCCCCCCGGTCGTCTCGAGACTGGATGCCGGCGACCTCACCCTCGGTGTGATGCACGCCCCCTACCGGCGCACCCTCGACGCCTTCACCTCGTTCGGCGCCGACGTGCTTCTGGCCGGGCACACCCACGGCGGACAGGTGCGCATCCCCTTCAGCAGCAAGGCGCTGGTGTCGAACTGCGACCTGCCCCTCGACCAGGCGCGCGGTCTGAGCGAGTGGACGCACGACGGGCGAACGGTGCCGTTGAACGTCAGCGCGGGTCTCGGACACTCCATCTACGCCCCCGTGCGCTTCGCGTGCCGGCCGGAAGCCACGCTGCTGACGCTGCTGCCTCGCTGACCGCTTCTGCACAGCACCAGAACGGACCGATCCCTCCACGGATCGCTCCGTTCTCGCATCGGCGGCGATCGCTCCTCACGCAAGATCGAGTCTCTTCCAATCGAAGGGACTCGCATGCAGCACTCACCACCTCCGTCACGGCGCCGTCGGGCGGCGTTCGCCGCCGCCGTCGCCGTACTTCTCGGCGCCGTCGGCTTCGCGCCCGCCGCGCACGCCGCCGACCAGGGCACCGGTTTCGGCACCTGGGCGCCGTTGTCGTCCACGGGTTGGCACGGATCGATGCGCGTCGGCGACGTGCACACGTACTGCATCCACCCGGGGCTTCCGGTGGCGACCGGTGACACGACCGACCACGGCGAATCCTCCGACGTGAACGGCCTCAGCCCCCAGCAGCTGGTCTCGATCAACCACCTCGTCGGCACCTACGGTCAGACCGACGACCCGGTGCAGGCGGCGAGTGTCGGCTGGGCGGTCAAGGCGATCGTCGACCGCGACACCACCCTGCATTCGTGGGGCTACACCGGCGACGATCTGCGCGGCGCCATCGACCACATCATGCGGCGGGCCAGCCCCGAGAACAACGTCGCGGTCCAGAACCTCGCTCTGACCTACCTCGCTGAGGCCGAGGCGTTGGCGGTCCCGCGCGTCGGCGGAACGCTGACCCTCACCACGCAGGCAGACGACCCCACGCGCGGCACGGTGACCGCCGACGTCGACCCCACGGCGTCGGGCACGCTGCGGCTCGAGAACGCCGTGTTCGCCGACACGGGCGCCGCGGAGCGATCGGGGGTCGTGGGAGGCATCGTCTACCCGATCTCCGCCCCGGTTCCCGCCGCGAACGACGGACGACCCTATGCGGTCCGCGCGACGGGGACGTTCACCGTCGAGACCGCCGCGATCCGTTCGTACACCACCCCCGATCAGCAGCAATCGGCCGGGCCCGCACGCCCCACGACCTTCGAGCTGACCGCCGAAGACGCCACCACGCGCCCCGTGCGCTTCGCGCCGCACATCTCCACCTCAGCGCACCTGCAGGACGGACGATTCGTCGACGAGGTCGCCGTCGAGAGCGACGAGCCGTGGCCGCGTCACGAGGACGGCTCGTTCGTCGTCATCACGGCCACGGCCGACGTGTTCGCGACCAGCTCGTTCCCGGTCGAATCCGACGAGATCCCCGCGGGGCTGGACCCCGTCGCGCACCTCGAGCTCCGCACCGATCCGGCCACGGGAGGCGGCGTCTACCGGGTGCAGAGCGACCCCCTTCCCGGCCCCGGCGTGTACACCGCCGTCTGGCGCATCGATCGCGGCGCCCAGGATGCCGAGACCATGGAGCACCTCTCTCCCGGCTTCGTCTTCGTCGAGAGGTTCGCCTCCCCCTCGCAGACGACGCAGTGGGGGGATCCTCCCCCGGTGCGGGTCGACCCGACCCCCGCGGCGAGCACACCGCCGCCCGTGACGTCGAGTCCGCCCGCGTCGACTCCGGCCGCCCTCGCCGCGACCGGGATGTCGGCGGCGGCGATCGGAGGAACCGGCGGGATCGCGGCCGTCGTCCTGGCGATGGGGGCCGCCGCGTACTGGATCGCGCGGAGACGAGGCACTCCGCGCACCTGATCCCGCACGAACGGCCTCGATCATGACGCGCCCGGGTCCTGCCGTGGTTCGGAGCATCCGCTTCGACAGGGTAGACTTTTCTAGTTGCAACGGGGTGTGGCGCAGCTTGGTAGCGCGCGTCGTTCGGGACGACGAGGCCGCAGGTTCAAATCCTGTCACCCCGACCACAACACAGAAGGCCCTCCGCGGGATCGCGGGGGGCCTTCTTCCTGTCCGGCGGATGGATGCGCCGCTCCGTCGGCTCGCGGGTCACCGCGCCGGAGGCGGCGAATCGCTCGTGGTCACGAAGATCGGCGACGTCGAGACCTCCTGCGTCGAAGACGCCGCGGTACCGGTGACCGCGGCCAGGCGCGCCCCGTCGACGCTCGTGACCGTCAGGTACGCCTTGCCCGTCGCCGGGAGCGTCACCGACGTCGTCGAGGTGTCCGCCGACGACCGGGTCGTGCGCCACATCACCCGCGTGGTGACCCCCTTGTCGTTCGAGAACACGTACGACTGCACGTCGCCGGCGAGCGTGTCCGTGCGCACGTAGTGGAAGCCGTCGAGTTGCGACCGCAGGACGTAGAACGCGACCGCGGCCTTCTTCGGCTGGAACCCCTTGACGTTGTCCGTCGCCTGACGGAACAGGCCGAAGTTGTACTCCGTCTCGGTCGGGCCGTAATCGAGCGCCTGGTACCAGTTGACGAGAGCGATCTGCGGGCTCGCCTGCGGCGCGATGAAACTGTAGACGAGCCGGTCGGCCTGCTGTTCCTCGGTCCCGACCTTCGCGGGGTTGCCCTTCTGCTCGGTGGAGATCGACCACCCGACCTCCGTCATGTACAGCGGCTTGCCGACACCTCGATTGTTCTTCTTGATCAACCGCGTGATCTCGTCGGCGACCTCGCCCAGGCGCTGCGGCGTGAGCCCGTAGGGGTGGTACGAGAAGGCGTCGCCGTAGGCGACTCCCCCCGCCGAGAAGAAGTCGCGCCACCAATCGAGGCTGACACCCGCGAGTCCCCCCGCGACGATGACGACATCCGGATGCCGCGACTTCACGAACGGATAGACGACCTTCGCGATGTCGAGATAGCACGCCGCCGTCGCGCCGCAGGCGCTGTTGTTCGTGCCGTTGAACTCGTTGAGCATCTCGACGGTGGTGACGTGGGGGTGCGCGGTGAGGAATGCGTCGATGTACTTCGCGTACGCGCGGATCGCCTCGGGCGACGACGGGAGGCGGCCCCCGTCGTACAGGGGATTGCCGCTGCCGGCCGTCCAGACGAGCGACATGTCGTTCTGATCATCCTCGTCGAGCGTGCGCTGGATCGACGGCGGGGTCGAGTATTCGCCGGCCGACAGCTCGAACTGGCTCCAGTACACCGAGTCGCGTCGCGACGAGAAGCCGAGTCCCTTCAGCATCGGGATCAGACGGTCCATGTTGACGCTGTAGACGCTGTTCGGGTGCGCGCTCAGGGTCTGCACGCTGTAGTAGCGATCGTCCGCGGGGGCGGGGCCGGTGACCCCGAACGCGGCGGTGACGTCTCCATCGGACGGCGAGGAGAGGGTCACCGTGTAGTAGCCGGTCGGCACCCGCTGCGCGACGTCGATGGTGAGGGATCCGTCGTCGGGCTCGGCGGTGCCGGAGACCACCTCGTGACCACCCTCGTCGGCCACGCTCCACGTCACGCTCGCGCTCGCCCCCGACACGGCGAACGACACCGCCCCCGGGTCGGAGAAGATGAGCGTCGGGTTCTCGAGGACGAGATGCGAAGACGAACTCACCCGCTGGACCGCGAAGGTCAGGACGAGGGCGGCGACGACCACGGCCGCCACGACGAGAACGATCGTGGTCGCCCACGCTGCGCGTCGGGTTCTCATCCGTTGCATCCTTCGCGGGCTCCGTCGGGCACGTCAGCTCATCGTAATCGCGCGACGAGTCGGCGCCGTCCCCCTCGTCGCGCGCACCGACCCGCGGTCGCGACAACGAAAGCGCCCCCGACGCCTTCCGAAACGGGAAGGCGCCGGGGGCGCTGGCTCATCGACCTCAGCGGGCCGAGCGGCGCACCTTGCGGAAGCCGAGGGCACCGAAGCCCGCGAGCAGGAGTGCCGCAGCACCCCACGCGAACGGAGCCACGTCGCCCATACCGGTCACGGCGAGGCCGCCACCGTTACCGCCGTTGCCCGCGCCACCGTTGCCGGATCCACCGTTGCCGTTGCCGCCCGGAGCGGGGGTGCCGCTCGGGGAGGGCGACGGCGCCGGAACGGCTGCGACGGCGAAGCTGACCGTCGCGGTGCTGGAGACACCCTCGACGGTCTGGGTCGCGACGACCGCGTAGGAGCCCTCACCGAGGGCGGCGGGCAGCACGATCGACCAGGTGCCGTCTTCGTCGACAGTGGTCTCGCCGACCTTGGCGTCGTTGATCGTCACGACGACCTTCGCACCGGCGACACCGGTGCCCGAGACCGAGGTGGGAACGGCCGCGCCGCTGTAGGTGGCGCCGTCCTGGATGCCCGAGATGGTCGGAGCCGACGGAGCGACCGTGAACGACGAGGTGGCCTCGGCGGAGGTCTGCCCGTCACGCGCCTGAACGGCGGTGACGGAGTAGGTGCCGATGCCGAGGTCGGTCTTGACCGACCACTGTCCGCTGGCCGAGACCTTCGCGGTGCCGGTGGCGTCGCCGCTCAGCGTCACCGTGGCGCCGGCGAGGCCGGTGCCCGAGATGGCGGTGAGCTCGTTCTCGACGATCGAGCCGTCGACGGGCGAGACGATGACCGGGGCCTCGGCCTTGACGACGACCGAGGCGTCGACCTTGGCCGAGGTGTTGTAGCCGTTGACGGCCTGCAGCGAGAAGTCGTAGTCGCCCAGCTTGTCGGGGGCGGGGAAGCTCCAGTTGCCGGAACCGTCGGTGGTCGCCTCGAAGGCGTCGCCCGCGGCGGGGGTGACCTTCACGGTCGAACCGGCAGGCGCGGTGCCCGAAATCGTGCCGCCCACGGCGACCGATCCGCCGTCGGCGGGGGTCGTGAGAACGGGAGCGTCGATCTTCAGCGCCACGGTGTAGCCACCGGTGCGCTCGAGTCCGGCCTGGAGGTCGGCGGCCCAGAGGAAGGCACCCGTGGGGTCTCCACCCGAGACGACGCCCACGGCGGTCGAGCCCTGGAACACCGAGCCACCGGAGTCACCGCTGAGGACGGTGCCGGGGGCACCCTCCACCGCGAAACCGTAGACCCAACGGGCATCGCCCGCCTCTTCTTCCACCTGCACCCAGCCCTCGGCCGTGACGGTGCCGCTGGTGAGCCCCGTCGTGCGACCCGACTTGGACGCCGGCTTGTCGAGCTGGGCCTTGCCCACCGCGCGCACGTCGGTGGTCGACTTCGACAGATCGCTCGGCGTCGACCAGTCGGTGATCTCGGGGAGCAGATCGAGCGTGACGTTGGTCACGTCGATGGTCGCGATGTCGACCGACGAGGCGTTTCCGTTCGCGCCCTCGCTGTTGCCCGGACCGCCGAACTGCGAGAAGCCGAGGGTTCCGAGCGGAGCACCGATCGCGGGCTGGGTGCCGCCGGCGGCCTCGTCGCGGGAGGGGACGGTGAGGAAGCTCTGCGTGAGAGTGCCGTCGGCGTTGCAGTGGCCGGCGGTGATGACGGCGGGGTCGCCCTCGGGGGTCCACCCGCTGAAGCCGACCGAGCACAGGGCGCCCGAGGTGTCGTCGATGGGCGAGACGTAGCCCGCACCGCCGACGACGTCGGTGGCGGCCAGGGCCGAGATCTTGCCGATGTTCTTGACCACGACGTTCGAGGTGGAGTCGACGAAGGCCTTGGCGGTGCCCTCGAGCTCGGCCTCGTCGGTCGAGGTGAAGATCACGACGTTGCCGGAGCCGTCTTTCGCGACGCCCTCGACCTGGTCGTTCTCGGTCATCAGCTTCTTCGCCGTGGAATCGAACTGGGGTCCCGAGGTCGGGGCGGTGGACTCCGCCTCACCGGCGAAGGCGACAGCCGGGGCCAGGAGTCCGGAGGCGGTGAGCGCCAGAGCGGCGGACGCACCGGCCCACCCCAAGCGCTTCATGTTTCGTGTCATCGTCTCTCTCACGTGTCTCGTCGGAAGACGCACGGCGAGCAGGACGGGAACCGCGATCGGGCCCCCACCCACCTCTCAGCGTCGCGCCTACCCTACGACAACCTGAACGTTCGTTATGAAGTTCTTTTCGCTTTCCGTCATTCATGAGAGGACTCTCATGCTTCCCCGGGATCCTTCGGCTGCGTCTCCTGTCTGCGGCCGACGCCGTGGAGCACTTCGGGATCGAACCACCCGCGGCGGAACGCCTTCCCGTGGGGGACGCCGCCTCTTCACCCGCAGCCTCGCCTGAGGGGCCGTCGGGAGATCCGCGGCCTCCCGCCTAGAATCGACACGACCCCGCGCCGCATCTGTAGGCGTGCGCGCAACGACCACCTGATGCCAGGAGCACCCGTGCCCGACACCACGCCCCGCCTCGTCGCGTTTGATCTCGACGACACCCTCGCCCCGTCGAAGTCGCAGATCGACCCCCGCATCGGCGAGCTCCTGCTCGCCCTCGCGGCCCGCGTCGAGGTGGCGATCATCTCCGGAGGCCAGTTGCAGCAGTTCCGCACCCAGGTGGTCGAGCGTCTGCCGCAGGCCGACGCCGCGCTCCTGTCGCACTTCCACCTCATGCCGACCTGCGGCACGCAGTACTACCGCCTGAACGCCGAGGGCATCGAGACGGTGTACGCCCACTCGCTCACCGACGACGAGAAGCAGCGCGCCCTCTCCGCAGTGCGCGAAGAGGCCGAGCGCCTGGGTCTGTGGGAGGCCGAGCCCTGGGGTGACATCCTCGAGGACCGCGGCTCGCAGATCACGTTCTCGGCTCTCGGCCAGTCGGCGCCGCTCGAGGCGAAGATGGCGTGGGACCCCACGGGCGAGAAGAAGAACAGCCTGCGCGAGGCCGTCGCCGCACGCATTCCCGACCTCGAGGTGCGCTCGGGCGGGTCGACCTCGGTCGACATCACCCACCGCGGGATCGACAAGGCCTACGGCATGGGCAAGCTCGCCGAGGCGACCGGCATCTCCCTCGACGACATGCTGTTCGTCGGCGACCGCCTCGACCCCGACGGCAACGACTACCCCGTGCTCGCCATGGGCGTCGAGTGCCAGGCCGTGCACGGCTGGGAGGACACCGCGGCGTTCCTCGACGAGCTCGTCCCCACGCTGCCCGAGCGCGCCGAGAGCTGAGCCCCGAGGGCCGGGCCATCCGCCCGCGCTGACGCCCACCCGCGCTCGAGCGCGGGCGGCGTTCGCCCGTCAGAGGATCTGACCGATGGGCTCGCGCTTCTCGGCCTGGAACCGGTCTTCGGTACGCCCGTAGGCCCAGTACCCCGACAACGACACCTGCGACCGCTCGAGCTGCCACTGCCCGAACACGATGTCGCGCAGGGCCTTCATCGCCTCGCGCTCCCCGTGGGCGAACACCTGCCCGCGTCCGGGGAGCGGATGCCACTGCGAAACGGCCTCCGCGAGCACCGGCGTCGCGCCGGCGGGGGCGTCTCCCCGGTGCACCCAGGTGAGGGCGATGCCCTCGGGCGCCCGCAGGGTCACCTGCTCGTCGGGGCTCTGCACCTCGAGGAACGCCGCCCCCACGGCATCCGGAGCCAGAGCCTCCAGCGCCGCCCCGATCGCCGGCAGGGCCGACTCGTCGCCGGCCAGCAGGTGCCAGTCCGCTGTCGAGTCGGGGGCGTATCCCCCGCCGGGCGACGAGACGACCAGGCGCTCCCCCGGCTCGGCTCGGGCGGCCCAGGGGCCGGCGAGTCCCTCGTCGCCGTGCACGACGAAGTCGATCGTGAGCTCGTCGCCGTCGACCGCCCGCACCGTGTACGTGCGCGTGACGGGGAGGTCATCGGGGGCCAGCGTCTCGCGCAGCGCCGCCAGGTCGTACGGCGGCTCGAGACCCAACTCGGGCTTGGCGAAGGTGATCTTGACGTAGGCGTCCGTGTGCGGGCTCTCGCGGAACGCGGTGAGGTCGGTACCGCGCGCACGGATGCGCACGAGGTGCGGGCTCAGCCGCTCACGGGAGACGACGGACAGCACGTGCTGCGGACGCGGCGGGCGCGCGGGGCGATCGGACACGGTTCTCCTTATCAAGACGGGTGCGACGCCCGTCGACGGCTCAGACGGGCGTAGACGACCTGTCGGCGGTCACGGCGACACGCGCCGCGTCGGCGACGGCGGCGTCGGCGGGGTCGGACGGGCTCAGAGCCTGCGCCACCTCGGTGTAGTAGTCGGCGATGTGCCGGCGGATGCAGTCCCGCGCCTCGGCGGCGTCTCCGCGTTCGACGGCGTCGACGATCCGCCGATGCTCGCGCCGCAGCCGCTGCGCGGTGCTCGCCCAGTCGTCGAGCCGCAAGGCCCCGGCTCGCGTGTAGGCCTCGATCGAGCTGCGGAGTCCGGCCATCATGGCCGAGACGACGGCGTTACCCGACGCCTCGGCGAGGGCCTGATGGAACCGCGCGTCGAGAGCGAGGAACTCATCGGATGCCAGGTCGTCGGCATCCATCGCGTCGAGCACCTCGACGGTGTCGGTGAGGTCGGCCTCCGCGCCGGCGAGGCGTTCGGCGACGTCGCACTCGAGCACGATGCGCGTGCGCACCACGTCGCCCAGCGGGAAGCCGTTGGCGGCGACCTGCAGGCGCAGGAAGGCGGCGAGGCCCCCGCGCGGGGTCGTGACGATCATCGCCCCCGCGGTGGGGCCCGATCCCGTCGCGGTGCGCACCACGCCGAGCACCTCGAGCACGCGTACCGCTTCGCGCACGCTCGAGCGCCCGACGCCCAGCTGGGTCGCGAGCTCGCGTTCGGGCGTCAATCGATCGCCGGGGGCGAGCCGGCCCTCGCGGAGGTCGCCCTCGATCCGCTCGAGCACCACCTGCCAGGCGCGTGGAGCGCTGTTCGGCATGGCATCCTCCGTCTGCGCGGACCTCACGGTGTGGCCCGACCACATCACCCTACGCTCGTGTCCGCGCGGCGACAGGGGGTTCAGGCGTCGGCGGCCGTGCGGTACCCCTCGGGGTTCGTCGTCTGCCAGTTCCAGTAGTCGCGGCACGCGTCGTCGATCTCGAGTCGCGTGCGCCAGCCGAGCACCTCGCCGGCCTTGGTGGGGTCGCAGTAGGTCGCGGCGACATCCCCCGGGCGGCGGTCGAGGATCTTCTTGGGCAGTTCGTGCCCCACGGCCTTCTCGAACGAGGCGATGAGCTCGAGCACGCTGACCGGACGACCGGTGCCGAGGTTAAACACCGCGTGACCCGGCTGCGCCTGCTCGAGAGCGGCGACGTGACCCTCGGCGAGGTCGACGACGTGGATGTAGTCGCGCAGACCCGTGCCGTCGGGGGTGTCGTAGTCGGAGCCGAAGACGCCGATCTCGTCGAGCGAGCCGATCGCCACGCGCGAGACGTACGGCATGAGGTTGTTGGGGATGCCGGCGGGGTCTTCACCGATGAGACCCGACGGGTGCGCGCCGACCGGGTTGAAATAGCGCAGCACCGTCACGTTGAGATCGGGGTTCACCCGCGCGACGTCGGCGAGCACGACCTCGTTCATGCGCTTGGACTTGCTGTAGGCGTTCGAGAGGTCGACGCTCGTGGTCGACTCCTCGGTGAAGGGCAGGTCGGCCGGGTCGGAGTACACCGTGCCGGTGCTCGAGAAGACGAAGCTCCGGATGCCGCGGGCGATACCGACCCGCAGCAGAGCGAACGTGGTGTCGAGATTGTTGGAGTAGTACTCGAGGGGCTTCTGCGTCGACTCGCCCACGGCCTTGAACGCGGCGAGGTGGATGATCGCGTCGATCGGTCCGTGGTCGTCGAAGGCGGAGGCGACGACGGCTTCGTCGGCGGCGTCGCCGATGATCAGCGGCGCGGGCTTGCCGGTGATCTTCTCGACCCGCTCGGCGGCGACGGCGTGCGTCCCCGACAGGTCGTCGAGCAGGACGACGTCATGACCGGCTTCGAGCAGGGCGACGGCCGTGTGGGTTCCGATGTAACCGGCACCGCCGGCCAGGAGTACGCGCATGCCTCCAGGCTATCGGTCGACTCCGACGCCGATCGTCACGCTCGCGCTCGCGGCGGCCCTCAGCGGCCGTCGAGCCGCCCGCCCGACTCGCGCAGGTAGCAGGCCGCGCACATCGACTCGTAGGTGACTTCGCCCGCGATCTGCCCCTCGTCGATCGCGACCTGGTCGCCATCGAAGACGAACCTTCCGCCGACGAGACGCGCGTTGAAGATCGCCTTGCGGCCGCAGCGGCAGATGGTCTTGAGCTCTTCGAGGCTGTGGGCGATCTCCATCAAACGGGCCGATCCCGGGAAGGCCTCGGTGCGGAAATCGGTGCGGATGCCGTACGCGAGCACGGGGATGCCGTCAAGCACCGCGATGCGCAGCAGGTCGTCGACCTGCGCCGGGGTGAAGAACTGCGCCTCATCGACGAGCAGGCACGCGACGGGCGCGTGCCCCGCCGCAGCATGGAACACCTCGCGCAGGTCGTCGGCGGGCGCCACGAGGAAGTCGACCAAACGCTTCACACCGAGTCGGCTGTCGATCTGGTCGGCGCCCTTGGTGTCGATCTCGGGCTTGGCCAGCAGCACGCGCTGACCGCGCTCCTCGTAGTTGTACGCCGCTTGGAGCAGGGCCGTCGACTTGCCGGAGTTCATCGCCCCGTAGCGGAAGTACAGCTTCGCCACGAGCGCCTCAGGGGTTGATCGAGAGGGCCTGCGCCGTGGCGTCCAGCTCTCGACGGGCGACGTCGGGTCGCGTGTTCAGCGACTCCCCGTAGCTGGGGATGAGCTCGCGCAGACGCGGCTCCCACGCGGCCATGCGCTCGGGGAAGCACGTCTTGATCAGGCCGAGCATGATCGACACGGCCGTCGAGGCGCCCGGCGAGGCGCCGAGGAGACCGGCGATGGAGTGGTCGGCCGAGGTGACGACCTCGGTGCCGAACTGCAGGACGCCGCCCTTGTCCTTATCGCGCTTCATCACCTGGGCGCGCTGACCGGCGTCGAGCAGCTCCCAGTCGTCGTCCTTCGCGGTGGGCATGAACTCGCGGAGGCTGTCGACCTTCTTCGCGTGCGTCTTGAGCAGCTCGCTCACGAGGTACTTGATGAGGCCCGGGTTGTCGACGGCGACCTTGAGCATGGGTCCGATGTTGTGCGGACGAACCTGCGTGACGATGTCGAGCATCGAGCCGTTCTTGAGGAACTTCGGGCTGAAGGTCGCGAACGGTCCGAACAGCAGAGCCGACTCCCCGTCAACGACACGCGTGTCGAGGTGCGGCACCGACATGGGAGGCGCGCCCACCGAAGCCTGCGAGTAGACCTTGGCGCGGTGCTTCGAGACGATGTCGGGGTTCGAGGTCTTCAGCCACTGCCCGCCGATCGGGAAGACGCCGTAGCCCTTGATCTCGGGGATACCCGAGCGCTGGAGCAGCTTCAGCGCCCATCCGCCTGCACCCACGAAGACGAACTTCGCGTTGATGGAGCCCGGGGTGCCGCCGATGACGTGGCGGTACGAGACCTCCCAGGTGCCGTCTTTCTTCTTTTTGAGCTTCTTGACGTCGTGGTTGGTGGCGACCTCGACGCCCTTCTCGCTCAGGTTCGCGAAGAGCTGGCGCGTGAGCGAGCCGAAGTCGACGTCGGTGCCGGCGGGCACGCGGGTGGCGGCGAAGGGCTCGCCCTTGCGACGCTTCTGCATCAGCAGCGGAGCCCACTGGTTGATGACGCGGGAGTCCTCGCTGTACTCGATGCCGGCGAACAGCGGCTGCTGCTTGAGCACCTCGTAGCGGCGACGCAGGTACGCCACGTCTTTCTCGCCGCGCACGAAGGTCATGTGCGGGGTCGCGTTGATGAACGTTGACGGCTCGTCGAGCACGCCCTCGGCCACGAGCGTCGACCAGAGCTGGCGGCTCTGCTGAAACTGCTCGTTGATCGCGACGGCCTTCGACGGGTCGAGCGCTCCGTCTTTGCTGTCGGGCATGTAGTTGAGCTCGCACAGCGCCGCGTGGCCCGTGCCGGCGTTGTTCCAGGCGTTGGAGCTCTCCTGCGCGACGTCGCTGAGGCGCTCCAGCACCGCGATCTTCAGATCGGGCTGGAGGTCTTTGAGCAGCGTGCCGAGAGTGGCGGACATGATGCCGCCACCGATGAGGAGAACATCGACGTTTTCAGTCACCCGTCGATTCTAGGTGCGGGCCGTGAGGTGTCTCGACATCGAGAGATCGGTCGGTTCGATGTCGAGACACCTGACACCCGGCATCCGGATGCCGTGTCCTCAGGCGGTCGCGAGACGCTTCTGGGCGACGAGCTCGGCGATCTGCACCGCGTTCAGCGCCGCGCCCTTGCGCAGGTTGTCGTTGCTGATGAACAGCACGAGGCCCTTGCCCTCGGGGGCGGACTGGTCGGCGCGGATGCGGCCGACGTAGCTGGGGTCGGTGCCGGCGGCCTGCAGCGGGGTGGGCACCTCTTCAAGGCGCACGCCGGGGGCGTCGGCGAGCAGTTCGCGGGCGCGCTCGGGCGAGAGGTCGCGCGCGAACTCGGCGTTGATGCTGAGCGAGTGACCCGTGAAGACGGGGACGCGCACGCAGGTGCCGGCGACGCGCAGCTCGGGCAGCTCGAGGATCTTGCGGCTCTCGTTGCGCAGCTTTTTCTCTTCGTCGGTCTCGTTGAGGCCGTCGTCGACCAGGTTGCCCGCGAAGGGGATGACGTCGAACGCGATCGGGGCGACGTACTTCTCGGGTGCGGGGAAGTCGAGGGCCGAACCGTCGCGCACGAGACGCTCGACACCGCCCTGCGCGAGCACTCCCTCGACCTGGCCCAGGAGCTCCTGGGCACCGGCGAGGCCGGACCCCGAGACGGCCTGGTAGGTGCTGACGATGAGGCGCTCGAGGCCCGCCTCGGTGTCGAGCACCTTCAGCACCGGCATGGCGGCCATGGTCGTGCAGTTGGGGTTGGCGACGATGCCCTTGACGGCCTCGTCGATCGCGTGCGGGTTGACCTCGCTGACGACCAGCGGCACCTCGGGGTCCATGCGCCAGGCGCTGGAGTTGTCGATGACGAGCGCGCCCGCCTCGGCGAAGCGCGGCGCGTGGGCGCGCGAACCGGTGGCGCCGGCGGAGAAGAGGGCGACCTCGACCCCCGCGGGATCGGCCGTGGCGACGTCTTCGACGACGACGGAGTGACCGCCGAAGTCGATCGAGGTGCCGGCGGAGCGAGCGGTGGCGAACAGCCGCAGCTCGCGGATGGGGAACGAGCGCTCGGCGAGGATCTCGAGCATGACGGTGCCGACCTGGCCGGTGGCGCCGACGACGGCGAGGGAGATTCCGGAATCGGAGATGCGGGTCATGCGAGTGTCCTTGCGTTCGGGATTTCGATGATCTTACCGGCAGGCGCAGACGGCTCTTTGCGAACCCGTTACACCGCGGAAACAGCGCGCTCTATATTGTGTTCACGATGAACACTTATGACGGATCCTCCCCCGTGCGGATCGCCGTTCTGCAGGCCCGCGGAGAGCCCGGCGACGTGCCCCGCAACCTCGAGCGCATCGCCCGGGCCGCACGCGAGGCGCGGAAGGGCGGAGCCGAGATCCTGGTCACCCCCGAGATGTTCGCGACCGGCTACAACATCGGGCCGCGACTCGGCGAGGTCGTGACCGATGACCTCGTCGACCGCCTGCGCGAGGTCGCCGTCCGGGCCGGCATCGCCCTCGTCGTGGGCACCGGCCTGCGCCGCCCCGACGGCATCGCGAACGCCGTGCTCGTGATCGACGCCGAGGGCACGGTGCTCGCGCGGTACGACAAGACGCATCTCTTCGGCGACCTCGACCGTTCGCTCTTCGTCGCGGGCGAGACGCTCGGTCCCCTCCTCACCTGGCGGGGCCTTCGCCTCGGTCTGCTCATCTGCTACGACGTGGAGTTCCCCGAGAACGTCCGAGCCCTCGCCGTGGCCGGCGCCGATCTGATCCTCGTGCCGACGGCGCAGATGGAGCCCTACGCCTTCATCGCGGAGCACCTCATCCGCGTGCGCGCGTGGGAGAGCCAGGTCGCGATCGCCTACGCCAACCGCGTCGGGTCGGAGGGCGATCTGAGCTACGTCGGGCGCAGCAGCGTCGTGGGTGCCGACGGCGTCGTTCTGGCCGCCGCGGGCCCCGACCGCGACGAACTGCTGCTCGCGACGGTCGACCCCGCCGCGATCGAGCGCTCCCGCGCCGCGAACCCCTACCTGCGCGACCGGCGTCCCGACCTCACCTCCGCTCCCTCCCCGCAGACCGCCCCCCGGCAGCCCGACCCCGTCACCCGCAACGAAAGGCCGCCCGCATGACCCCCACTCCCCCGACAACCCCCGGCGTGAAGCGACTCTCGGGTCGACTCGGCACCGGCTCGATCGTCTTCATGGTGATCGCCGCCGCCGCTCCCCTCACCGTCATCGGCGGCAACGTGCCGATCGCGGTCGGCTCGGGCAACGGCGCCGGCGCCCCGGTCGGCTTCCTGCTGGCCGCGCTCGTGCTGCTCGTCTTCGCCGTCGGCTTCGTCACGATGACGCCCTACGTCCGCGATGCCGGAGCGTTCTTCTCGTACGCCTCGGCGGGGCTCGGCCCGCGCGCGGGACTGGCCGCCGCCTTCGTCGCCCTCGTGGCCTACACCGCCATCCAGGTCGGCGTGTACGGCTTCCTCGGGTGGGCGCTCGGAGATCTCGTGACGTTCTTCGGGGGGCCGACCCTGCACTGGGGCGTCTACGCCTTCGTCGCGCTGATCCTCGTCGCCGTGCTCGGCTACAGACACATCGAACTGTCGTCGCGCGTGCTGGGGATCGCCCTGGTCGCCGAGATCACCGTGGTCGTCGTGCTCGACGTCGTCATCTTCTCGACCGGTGGCGCCGAGGGGATCGCGTGGTCGACGTTCTCGGCCGAGAACGTCTTCAGCCCCGGCCTCGCCATCTCGGTGCTGTTCGCGCTCACCGGGTTCATCGGGTTCGAGGCGACGGCCGTCTTCCGCGACGAGGCGCGCGACCCCGCCCGCACGATCCCCCGCGCCACCTACCTCGCCGTCATCATCATCGGCGTCTTCTACGCCGTGTCGTGCTGGGCGCTGATCACGGGCGCGGGCGCCGACGGCGCGGTCGCTCTCGCGAAGGCGACGCTGGCGGGCGACGCGAACATGCTGATGGACCTCACCGGTCGCTACCTCGGCCCGATCTTCCAGGACATCACGCAGGTGCTTTTGGTGACGAGCCTGTTCGCCTGCGTGCTGTCGTTCCACAACATCATCGCGCGCTACCAGTTCACCCTCGCCGGTCGCGGCGCACTCCCCCGGCGCCTCGGCGTCGTGCACGGGCGCCACGAATCGCCCGCGTTCTCGTCGATGGTGCAGACGATCACCGCCGCGGTCATCGTGGGTGCGTTCGCGCTGTTCGACGTCGAACCCCTGGTCGGCGTCTTCGGCTCGATGGCCGGGGTCGCCACGGTCGGCATGGTGCTGCTCATGCTGCTCACCTCGGTGGCCGTGCTGGTCTTCTTCTCGCGCAACGCCCAGGTGCGCCGCGCCCTCATCGGCCGCGCGGTGGTCGCCCCGATCGCCGCGGTGATCGGCCTGGCGCTCTCGCTCTGGCTGGTGCTGTCGAACTTCACGCTGGTGACCGGAGGAAGCGTCGCCCTGTCGATCGTGCTCGCTCTGCTCCCGGTGGCCGCGGGTGTGGTCGGTGCGGCGTGGGGCGGGCGACGCCGTATCGGGGAGATCCAGGTACCGGATGCCACGCCCACCGCCGCGATCGCCGTCGCCCGCGCGCAGGATGACATGATCGACGGATGACGACGGAGAGTGCCGATGCCGCCGCGGCCCCGGCACTCTCGTCGATCGTCCCGCTCTCGGCATCCGACGCCGTACGCGCCCGACTGTGCCTCGCGATCGAACTGGGCCTGCTGCCGCCCGGTGCCCACCTGCCCTCGGATCACCGCGCGGCGGACGCGTTCGGAGTCAGCACGGCGACCGTGCGCCGGGTGTTCGAGACCCTGACCGAGGAGGGACTGCTCGAGCGGCGCCGCGGCCGCAACGGCGGCACGTTCGTCTCGGCCCACGCCGACATCTCGCGCTGGGCGAACGACCCGGCCGTGGTCCGACTGCGCGGCGAGACCCCGACGGTGCGGGTCCTCATCGCCCAGCGCGCGCTGATCGAGTCGTCCCTCGCCGCCGAGGCGGCCTGGCACCGCGACGACCCGACCGCGATCGCCCACCTGAATGCGGCTCGGCAGGCGAGCGCCGACGCGTCCGCCGCGGACGACTGGTCGCAGTTCCACGAGGCAGACGTGCGGTTCCACCGCGCGATGGCCGCGGCGGCGCTCCAGGACTGGGCCCTCGAGACGCACCGCACGACCGCCGACGCGCTCTACGGCTACTTCGTGCCGTACCCGATCGAGTACCTCCGCGGCAGTAACGACGAGCACCTTGCGATCCTCGCCGCCGTCGAAGCCGGCGATGCCGAGCGCGCGGCGGCTCTCGCGCGCGAGCACGTGCTCGAGCTGCGCGCGTCGATGTTCATCTCGGCGCGACCCAGCGGCATCCGCTCGTCGTGAGCGTCGACCGCCGCGGATGAGCCGGGCGGATCAGCGACCGGTGCCGGCGTGGACCGTGGCCTCGGCGTCGCCGTCGAGACCGTACGCGGTGTGCACGAGGCGGGCGGCCTCGGCGAGGTCGACGCCGCGCACCACGACCGAGATGCGGATCTCGGAGGTCGAGATCATCTCGATGTTGACGCCCGCCAGGCTCAGCGCCTCGAACAGCGTCGCCGAGACGCCCGAGTGCGTGCGCATGCCCGCGCCGACGACCGAGAGCTTGCCGATCTGATCGTCGTGCACGAGGCTCTGGAACCCGACCTCGGACTGCTCGCCCGCGAGGGCCTTGAGCGCGACGGAGGCGTCGGTCTTGGGCAGCGTGAACGAGATGTCGGTGCGACCGGTCGCCGCCGCCGAGACGTTCTGCACGATCATGTCGACGTTGGCACCGGACTTGGCGACGATCTTGAAGATGTCGGCGGCCTTGCCGGGCACGTCGGGCACGCCGATGACGGTGATCTTGGCCTGGCTGAGGTCGGTGGCGACGCCGGCGACGATGGGCTCTTCCATGGTGGCTCCCTCGGGGACGAGCGGGTACTTCTTCGACGGGTCGAGCACCCAGGTGCCCTCGTTCGGGCTGAACGTGGACCGGGCGTGGATCAGCACGCCGTGGCGCCGCGCGTACTCGACCGCGCGAATGTAGAGGACCTTGGCACCGTTGGCGGCGAGCTCGAGCATCTCTTCGCTGCCGACGCGGTCGAGCTTGCGCGCGAGAGGCACGACGCGCGGGTCGGCGGTGAAGATGCCGTCGACGTCGCTGTAGATCTCGCAGACGTCGGCCTTCAGCGCCGCGGCGAGCGCGACGGCGGTCGTGTCGGATCCGCCGCGACCGAGCGTGGTGATGTCGCGGGTGTCGCGGTTGAATCCCTGGAAGCCGGCGACGATGACGATCGCGCCCTCGTCGAGCGCCTCGCGGAGTCGGATGGGCGTGACGTCGACGATGCGGGCCGCGCCGTGCGTGGCATCCGTGATCATGCCCGCCTGGCTGCCGGTGAACGAACGCGCCTCGAAGCCCATCGAGTGGATGGCCATGGCCAGCAGCGCCATCGAGATGCGCTCTCCGCTGGACAGCAGCATGTCGAGCTCGCGCGGCGCGGGGATCGGCGCGACCTGACCGGCGAGGTCGAGGAGCTCGTCGGTGGTGTCGCCCATGGCGCTGACGGCGACGACGACCTCGTGGCCGGCGCGACGCGTGTCGACGATGCGCTTGGCGACCCGCTTGATGCTCTCGGCGTCGGCGACGGACGAGCCGCCGTACTTCTGGACGATCAGAGCCATGAGGAGAACTCCCGGAGGGGTCGTGCGTCGGGATGCCACGACGCCGGCGCTGGTGTCGCGCCCGAGGATCATCCTAAAGGCGCGCGCATACCGCCCCCGTCATGCACGTACTGTCATGCGAGCGCCCAGCCGCCCGCGGATAGGATCGACGGGTTCCACCCCCTCCCCCCTGGAGCGATCGGATGCCGCTCACCCCCGGCCACTGGCTGTCGTCGCTGCGCCGTCTCGTGCACACCGACGACGCGTCGTCGTCGCCCGACACGACCCTGCTGCCCGTCATCGACGAGGCGCTGTCGACGCGCATCCTCGACCTCGCGATCCGCATCGGCGAGACGATGCTGGTCGTCGGCGCGCCCGCCAACGAGGTGACGCTCACGATCGTGCGCGTGTGCGGGGCGTACGGACTCGACCCCGTGCACGTCGACGTGACCTACAACTCGATCACCATCGCGCACAGCCGGCCGGGGGCGACCCATCCGACGACCCTGCTGCGCGTCGTGCGCGGCTCGGTACCCGACCACGCGAAGCTGCAGCGCCTGCAGGCCCTCGTCGAGGAGATCGCGAACGGCCTGGCCCTCGACGACGCCATCTCGCGCTGCCGCGCCATCCGGCGCCTGCCGTTCCGCTACCGCCCCGCGATCGTCATCGTCTCGCAAGCCTCGCTCGCGGCCGGCGTCGCCATCATGTTCGGTGCGAACTGGCTCGCCCTCGTGCTGTCGTTCATCGCCGCGGCGCTCGCCGCGACCACGCAGCACATCATGGCCCGTGCCCGCGTGCCCTACTTCTTCGCCCAGATCGCGGGCGGCTTCGTGCTCACCGTCGTCGCGGCGCTCTCCCCCCTGCTGCGTTACACGGGCCTCGACGCGGCCGCGGCGATCAGACCGTCGGTGATCGTGGCATCCGGGATCGTGCTGATGCTCGCGGGACTCACCGTCGTCGGCGCAGCCCAAGACGCGATCGACGGCTTCGCCCTCACCGCCACGGGCCGCATTCTCGAGCTGACGACGCAGACGCTCGGCGTGGTACTCGGAATCCTCGCCGGTCTCGAGACCGTGCGCGTGATCGGTCTCGGCATGTCGCCGCCGTCCACGGCTCTGCCGCTCGGACCCGTCGCCCTGCAGTTCGTGGGCGCCGCCGTCATCGCCATCGCGGTAGCGGTGTACAACGGCGCCGGCGCACGCATCGTCGTGGTCAGCGCGGCGCTCAGCCTCGTCGCCTGGGCCGGGTACGTCGCGGCGACCGGGGTCGGCTTCGAGGTCGCGGCCGCGAGCGGCGTGGGCGCCTTCGTCGGCAGCTTCGCCGGCATCGTGGTCGCCTACCGCCTGCACGTGCCGTCGGTCGCGATCACGACCGCGGCGATCCTGCCACTCGTGCCCGGTGCCGCGGTGTTCCGCGGACTGCTCGGCGTGGTCGAGTCGGGCGACGACCCCACCGTGCTCATGACCGGCGTGACCACCCTCGCGGGGGCGGCCACCATCGGCATCGCGTTGGCCGTCGGCGCCTCGCTCGGCATCTACCTCGGCCAGCCGGTGCGCGCGACGCTGACCAGCGTCACCCGGGTGCGGGCGCGCGTGCGGCGGTAGTCGCGGGCGGCCGGCGCGGACTTTCCGAGGCCGAGGTCAGAGCGCGCGGCGGCCCTCGAAGGCGCGACCCAAGGTGACCTCGTCGGCGTATTCGAGGTCTCCGCCGACGGGGAGACCGGATGCCAGGCGGGTGACGCGGATCTCGAGCGTGTGCAGCAGCCGGCTGAGGTAGGTCGCGGTCGCCTCGCCCTCGAGGTTGGGGTTGGTCGCGAGGATGACCTCTTGCACCGTGCCGTCGGCGAGGCGCTGCATGAGCTGGGTGACGCGCAGGTCGTCGGGACCGATGCCGGCGATCGGGCTGATCGCCCCGCCGAGCACGTGGTACAGACCGCGGAACTCGCGGGTGCGCTCGATCGCGGCCACGTCTTTCGCGTCTTCGACGACGCAGATCAGGGTGGCGTTGCGACGGGGGTCGCGGCAGATGGAGCAGCGCTCCTGCTCGGTGACGTTGCCGCAGATCTCGCAGAACTTGACCTTGTCGCGGATCTCGCCGAGCAGAGTCGACAGTCGCGAGACGTCGAACGACGGCGACTGCAGGATGTGGAACGCGATGCGCTGGGCCGACTTCGGGCCGATGCCCGGCAAGCGGCCGAACTCGTCGATGAGGTCTTGGACGATTCCGTCGTACATCAGTTGAACCTCGTCGGGGGCTCGTAGGGTTCGTCACGCACGTAGGTGGCGCCGAGCATCTGTCGCACGACCGCCTCGCCGTAGCGCTGCACGCCGCCGCCAAGCGGGGGCATGCGCGGAACGACGACCGGCGGCAGCGGGGCCTCGGTCTCGTCGGCGGGCGGGATCACGTCGTCGTCGTCGACCTCTTCGGGGGCCGGGACCGACCGGGCCACGTCACGGGGCGGGAGCACGACACCCTCGCGCACGGGGGTGGCCGGTGCGATGCCCGCGGAGGCCTCGTCGGGTTCGTCGTCGACCGCCAGGGCGGTCGGAGCGCGGAACGCCGACGGCGCGGCGCCGTCGGAGGCCGGGATGGGCGCCACGGCCCACTCGGTCACCGACGAGGCGTACGGGGCCGACGAGGTCGCGGCGCGCGGCGCGGGGGGCTGCTGCCCGCTCGGTCGCGTCGCCTGCGGGCCGGCGGGCGCCGGGCCGGCCGGTCCGCGCGGAGCGCCGCCCTGGCCGCCGGGGCCACCGCCCGACCCACCGGGGCCACCGGGCTGGTCGCCCTCGAGGCGGGCGAGGTACTTCACTCGGACCCCGAGCACGGCCTGGATCGCCTGCCGCAGGTCTTCGCTCGGGCCGCCCTCGGGCGTGCGGGTCTTGAACGCCGACAGATCGTTCGTCGTGCGGAACGCGAGGGTGAGCACGTCGTCGTCGTACGCGACGACAGTCGAGGTCGACACGATCAGCCATGAGGCACGGCTCGCCACCTCGAGCTGACCCAGCACCTCGGGCCACGCGTCTCGTACGTGCGCCAGGTCGATCGGGCCGACCGGGGTCGCCGGCGGCGTCGGGGCGGACGGCTCGAGCGGGAAGGCCTCGTCGGATGCGGGAGCTTCGCCGGGCGCGGGAGCCGCGTCGGCGGGCTCCGCCGCAGCGGCGTTCTCGGCTGCCGCGTCGTTCTGGGCTGCCGCGTCGGGCGCGGGGGTCGCGTCGGGCGCGGGGGTCGCGTCGGGCGCGGGGGTCGCGTCGGGCGCGGGGGTCGCCGTCGGCTCAGCCGCCGCAGCGGGCTCGACGCGTTCCGAGGGCTCGGCTGTGCCGGTCGCCTCAGCGGGCGGGGCCGTGGACGCCGACTCGGGCTCCGACGCCGGCGCGGCTTTCGTCGGGGACTCGGGCTTCGCGACCGGTTCGGGCTTCGCGTCCGGCTCGGCCTCCGCGACGGAATCTGTTGCTGAAGTGCCTCCCGACGTCGAGACGGATGCCGCCGAGGGCGCTCTGTCGAAGGGGTGCGCCTCGTCGTCGTCGGGCATGGCGAGAGCCGGTTCGACGGCCGTCGCGGGCGAGGCCGCGCGGGTCGGTGCGGGTTCGTCGAACACGGAAGCGTCGCCGTCGTCGAACGGCGGCGGAGCGTCGTCGTCGGTGAAGGGCGGCGGGGCGTCATCGTCGGAGGGGGCGCTGCCGGCCGTCGCGGGGGCGGCGACGCGGTTCGTCGCGGGCGCGGGCGCGGGCCTCTCGGCATCCGCCGGCGTCGGCTCGGGGCGACCGGGAGCCGCGATCCGCGGGGCGGCGACGCCCGGAGACGCCACCGCGGGGGCTGCCCCGCCCGGCGACGCGATGCGGGGGGCGGCGACCCCAGGAGAGGCGATGCCGGGGGAAGCGACGGCCGGCGAGGCCACGGTCGGTGAGGCCACCGCCGGTGAAGCGATCTTCGGGGAGGCCACGGCCGGCGACGAGGCGCCGCCCGATGAGGTACCGGGCGACGCGATGCGCGGGGCCGCCGCGGGAGCGGACGACACCGCCGACTGGGTCGACGGGGCGGCGATGTCGGCCGCGGGTGACGCGGGACGCCCCGTCGCGGGGGCGACCTGCGCGGGGGCTGCGGCATGACCGCGCCCTGCTTCGATGTCGTGCGCCGTGGCGGGCGATCCGCCCTGAGCGACACCCGCGTGCGTGAGCACGCGCGCCACCAGCAACTCGAGCTGAAGACGGGGCGAGGTGGCGCCGGTCATCTCGTCGAGCGCGGCCACCACGAGGTCGGCCGTGCGGGACAGACGGGTGGTTCCGAAGGCGGTGGCCTGCCGCGACATGCGCTCCAGCTCGTCGTCGGGGACACCGCGCAGGACCGCGGAGGCGCCCGCACCCGTGGCCGCCACGATGATCAGGTCGCGCAGGCGCTCGAGCAGGTCGTCGACGAAACGGCGGGGATCTTGGCCGGTCTGCACGACACGGTCGACGGCGGCGAAGGCTCCTCCGCCGTCGTTCGCGGCGAAGGCGTCGACGACCTCGTCGAGCAGCTCGGAGTGCGTGTAGCCCAACAGCGAGACCGCGCGCTCGTAGCGCACGAGCACGTGGCCCGCGGGTTCGGTCGCCGAGCCTGTCGACGGGTCGCTGCCGGCGATGAGCTGGTCGAGCAGCGAGAGGGTGTCGCGGGGCGACCCGCCACCGGCGCGAACGACGAGGGGCAGCACGCCGGCTTCGACGCTCACGCCCTCGGTCTCGCAGAGCTCTTGGACGTACTCGAGCATCGCGGCGGGCGGAACCAGCCGGAACGGGTAGTGGTGCGTGCGCGAGCGGATGGTGCCGAGCACCTTCTCGGGCTCGGTGGTGGCGAAGATGAACTTCACGTGGGCCGGAGGCTCTTCGACCAGCTTGAGCAGGGCGTTGAAGCCCTGCTGCGTCACCATGTGCGCCTCATCGAGGATGAAGATCTTGAAGCGGTCGCGCGCGGGGGCGAAGATCGCGCGCTCGCGCAGGTCGCGGGCGTCGTCGACACCGTTGTGGCTCGCCGCGTCGATCTCGACCACGTCGAGCGACCCGCCGCCGCCGCGCCCCAGCTCGACGCAGCTGTCGCACGTGCCGCAGGGGGTGTCGGTGGGACCCGCCGCGCAGTTGAGGCAGCGCGCCAGAATGCGGGCCGAGGTGGTCTTTCCGCAGCCGCGCGGACCCGAGAACAAATACGCGTGACCCACGCGGTCGCTGCGCAGGGCGGTCATGAGCGGCTCGGTCACCTGCGACTGCCCGATCATCTCGCCGAACGCCTCGGGGCGGTATCGGCGGTACAGGGCTGTCGTCACTCCACCAGCCTACGGCGTACCTCCGACATCGCCTCCGCGCCCCCGACGATCGACCCTCGGACCGCGGGGAACGGCGGAGATTCCGGCGACGGAGGACGCGATCGCCCCCTGGCGTCCTCCCCTCCCCGATCCTCCTCCCGCGGGCGGAGAAGGCGCCCGCGAACGCCGAACGCGGCGACCCCCGCAGGGTGCCGCCGCGTTCGAAGAGCTCAGAAACCGCCGTCGAGTCCGACCGCGATGGGTGCCTCGTCGTCGCCGACGACCGGGATGGTCGCGGTGACGATCGGCACCGACGCCGACAGCAGCGTGCCGTCCTCGCGCACGGAGCCCTCGAGCTGGCGGATCGAGGGACGACCGGGCCGCACCGGCCCCTGTCCGTGCAGGGCCACGCGCACCGTCTCACCTGGCGCGACGGTGTAGTCCACCCCGCGCACGGCGAAGGTGACGGGGCCGCCCTCTCCCCCTGCGCGAAGGGTCAGCGCCGACGCGGTGAGGGTGATGTCGAGGCGCGTGCCGTGCCAGTGCAGCACGTACGACAGCTCGGGCCAGTCGGCGGGCAGACGCGGGTCGAAGGTCAGCAGACCGAAGTGGTCGCGCATGCCGCCGAAACCGCTGACGAGGGCCGTCCACACCCCACCGGCCGAGGCCACGTGCACGCCGTCAGAGGCGTTGTGATGCAGGTCGCCGAGGTCGACGAACGCGGCCTGACGGAAGTACTCCAAGGCGAGGTCCTGGTAGCCGACCTCCGCCGCGAGGATCGACTGCACGACCGCCGACAGCGTCGAGTCGCCCGTGGTCAGCGGGTCGTAGTACTCGAAGTCGGCGAGCTTCTCGGCATCCGTGAAGTGATTGCCCTGCAGGAACAGCGCGAGCACCACGTCGGCCTGCTTGAGCACCTGGTACCGGTAGATCACCAGCGGGTGGAAGTGCAGCAGCAGCGGACGCTGATCGGGCGGGGTGTTCTCGAGGTCCCAGATCTCGCGCTCGAGGAACACGGCGTCTTGGGGGTGGATGCCGAGGGCCTCGCTGAACGGGATGTGCATGGCCTCGGCGGCCTTGTCCCACCGCTCGGGCTCCGACGGGTCGAGGTTCATGCGATCGGCCATGTGCGCGTACGCGTCGGGATCACGGTCGGCGAGATCGCGGACCGTGCGCGCGGCGAAGCGCAGGTTGAACCGCGCCATGACGTTGGTGAACAGGTTGTCGTTGACGACGGTGGTGTACTCGTCGGGCCCGGTGACGCCGTGGATGTGGAAGGAGTCGCGCTCCCCGTCGTCGGAGCCGTCGCTCGAGCGCCAGAACCCCAGCGTCGCCCACAGGCGGGCCGTGTCGACGGCGATGTCGACGCCCTCACGGGCGAGGAACTCCTCGTCGCCGGTCGCCCGCACGTACTTCGCCAGCGCGTAGGCCACGTCGGCGTTGATGTGGTACTGCGCGGTGCCCGCGGCGTAGTAGGCCGAGGCCTCTTCGCCGTTGATGGTGCGCCACGGGAACAACGCCCCGGCCTCATTCAGCTGGTGCGCGCGTTTGCGGCCCGCGGGAAGCATGAGGTAGCGCATGCGCAGCGCGTTGCGGGCCCACAGCGGCGACGTGTACGCCAGGAACGGCAGCACGTAGACCTCGGTGTCCCAGAAGTAGTGCCCGCTGTAGCCGGAGCCCGTGACGCCCTTGGCCGGCACGCCCTGCCCGTCGGCGCGGGCGGCCGCCTGCGCGAGCTGGAAGAGGCACCAGCGCGTGGCCTGCTGCAGGTCGCCGTGACCGCCGATGCGCACGTCGGAGCGATCCCAGAAGTCGGCGTACCAGGCGATCTGCTCCTCGACGAGCCGGTCGACGCCCGTCTCGACCGCGCGATCGAGCGTGCGGCGGCAGCGGTCGAGCAGCTCACCCGTGGGAACGCCACGCGAGGTGTGGTAGCTCACGAGCTTGGTGATCGTGGTGGGGACGCCGGCCCGGGCGTGCACCCGATAGACGTTCTTGGCGATGTCGGGCTCGATGAGCTGGCGCGAGGTGTACTCGTTCTCGGTCTCGACGAGGTGGTCGGCGATGACGGCGAGCGTCATGGCCGACTCGCTGACCTCGTAGCTGAGGGCCGAGCGGTCGCCGTCCTGCCAGTACTCGCGCGGCTGCAGCACGCGGTCGCTGAGCTTCTCGGTCTTGCGCGGGTCGAAACCGGACTGCTTCGATGCCATGGGCGAACCGCCGTAGATGCCCTCGCCGTCCTGACGGTTCAGCAGCTGGCTGCTCACGGTGACGGGGGCGTCGGCATCGAGCACGGTGACGGTCAGGCGCAGCACCGCGAGGTGCTTCTCGTCGAACGACACGAAGCGCTCGTCCTCGATGCGCACGCGCTTGCCCGAGGGCGTGACCCACAGGAGGTTGCGGCGCAGGATCCCCTGACGCATGTCGAGCACGCGCTCGTACTCCCGCACGTCGGCGACGTCGAGCGACAGCGGCTCGTCGTCGACGTAGACGCGCATGACCTTGGCATCCGGAGCGTTGATGATCGTCTGACCGACCTCGGCGAAACCGTAGGCCTGCTCGGCGTGACGGATCGGGAACGTCTCGTGGAACCCGTTGATGAACGTGCCCTGTTCGAGCGCGAACCGCCCCTCGATGGAGTTGCCGCGCAGTCCGAGGTAGCCGTTGCCGACCGCGAAGAGGGTCTCGGTGACCCCCACGTCGTCGAGCGAGAACTCGGTTTCTACGAGACGCCATTCGTCGATGGGGAAACGATCGCGATCGATCATCACGTGCCTTCCAGGGCGAGGGGGCATCCCGCGCGCCCGCGGTGAGTCGGGTGGGTCGCGTGCAGGCGACGGCTCAGTCTACGAAGGCCGCGAGGTCGTCGACGACCACGGTGGCCCCGGCGGAGGCGAGGTCGTCGGCCCCGACGCCGCGATCGACGCCGACGACGACCGCGTATCCGGCCGCGACGGCCGACTTCACGCCGCTCAGTGCGTCTTCGACGGCGACGGATCGGGCCGGGTCGACGCCCAGCATGCGCGCCGCCTCGGCGAACACGTCGGGTGCGGGCTTCGACGACAGGTGGTCGCGCTCGGCGACGACGCCGTCCATGACGACGGGGAAGCGATCGCGGATGCCGGCGGCGTCGAGCACCTCGACGGCGTTCTTCGAGCTCGACACGACAGCGATGGGGACCCCGGCCTTCTGGAGCACGTCGAGAAGGGCCACCGACCCCGGGTACGGCGCGATGCCCTCGCGGCGGAGGATCTCTGAGAAGACCACGTTCTTGCGGTTGCCGACTCCGCACACGGTGTCTTCGGAGGGGTCGTCGGAGGGATCGCCCCACGGCACCTCGACGTCGCGGCTGCGCAGCAGACTCGCCACGCCGTCGTAGCGCTTCTTGCCGTCGACGTACTCGAAGTAGTCGCGGTCGGTGTAGGCCGGCTCGATCTTCCACGCGGCGAACAGCTCGTCGAACATCGTCTTCCACGCCCGCATGTGCACCTCGGCGGTGGGGGTCAGCACGCCGTCGAGATCGAACAGCACCCCGTCGAACGTCGTCAGGTCGGGCAGATCGGCGGTGGGGGTCATGGGGAACTCCGGGTCGAAGAAGACGATCGCCCCAGCAGGGCGGGGTCAGCGTAGCGGGACGAGGTGTCTCAGCGGGTGACCGACAGGGTCTGCCGCGCGATCTCGAGCTCTTCGTCGGTGGGCACGACGAGCACCTCGACGCGCGAGGCGTCGGTGGAGATGCGCCGGATGCCGCGTCCGCGCGTCGCATTGCGCTCGGCGTCGATCTCGACCCCGGCGAACCCGAGAGTCGCCATGGCCTCGGCGCGCACGGCGGCGGCGTTCTCGCCCACCCCCGCGGTGAACGAGATGACGTCGACCCCGTTCAGCTGCGCGAGGTAGGCGCCCGCGTACGCGCGCAGGCGATGGATGTAGACGTCGAAGGCCAGGCGCGCCGCCGGGTCTCCCGCCTCGCGTCGCTGCTGGATGTCGCGCATGTCGGACACTCCCGCGATGCCGAGCAGGCCCGAGCGCTTGTTGAGAAGCGTGTCGAGATCGGCGGTCGACATCTCGGCGCGGCGCGCGAGCTGCAGCAGCACCGCGGGGTCGAGGTCTCCCGAGCGCGTGCCCATGACGAGCCCCTCGAGAGGCGTGAGGCCCATCGAGGTGTCGACCGAACGCCCGCCCTCGATCGCGGCGACCGAGGCGCCGTTGCCGAGGTGGAACACGATCTGCTTCAACTCGGTGAGCGGGCGACCCACGAAGGCGGCGGCTGCCTCGCTGACGAATTTGTGGCTCGTGCCGTGGAACCCGTAGCGACGGATGCGGTGGGCCTCGGCGACCTCGCGGTCGATCGCGTACGTGTACGCCTCGGGAGCGAGCGACTGGTGGAAGGCCGTGTCGAACACGGCCACGTGCGGAACGTCGGGGAACGCCTTCTTCGCCGCGACGATCCCCGCGAGGTTCGCGGGATTGTGGAGAGGCGCCAGGACCGACAGCTCGTCGATGTTGATCTCGACGAGCGGCGTCACGACCGTGGGCGCGAAGAAGCGCGCACCGCCGTGCACGACACGGTGACCGACCGCGACCGGGGCGCGCTCGTCGAGCGAGGGCCCGTGCGCGGCGAAGGCGTCGAGCATGACGGCGAAGCCCGCGGTGTGGTCGGGGATCTCGCGCTCGATCGTGTAGGTGGCATCCGTCACCGTGGGCGCCGGAGCGTCGGGAGCGGAGAGGGCCGCGGCGGTGATGGTGTGGGTCGCCGTTCCCCCGGTCCCTGAGCCTGTCGAAGGGTCGCCGATGCGTTCGACGAGACCGGATGCCAGCACCCGCTCGTGCGCCATGTCGAGTAACTGGTACTTGAACGACGACGAACCGCTGTTGACGACGAGGACGACGCTCATTGGGTGCCCCCCTGGGCCTGGATCGCGGTGATCGCGATGGTGTTGACGATGTCGTCGACGAGGGCGCCGCGCGAGAGGTCGTTGATGGGCTTGTTCAGACCCTGCAGCACGGGGCCGATCGCGACGGCCCCGGCCGAGCGCTGCACGGCCTTGTAGGTGTTGTTGCCCGTGTTGAGGTCGGGGAAGACGAACACCGTCGCGCGACCGGCGACCTCGGAGTCGGGCATCTTGGCCCGGGCGACGGCCGCGTCGGCCGCGGCGTCGTACTGGATGGGTCCCTCGACGAGCAACTCGGGCGCGCGCTCGCGCACGAGGGCGGTCGCGGTGCGCACCTTCTCGACGTCGGCGCCCGTGCCGGACTCGCCCGTCGAGTACGACAGCATGGCCACGCGCGGCGCGATGCCGAACTGCTCGGCGGTGGCGGCCGACGACACGGCGATGTCGGCGAGCTGCTCGCTCGTGGGGTCGGGGATGACGGCGCAGTCGCCGTAGACGAGCACGCGGTCGGCGAGGGCCATGAGGAAGACGCTCGAGACGACCGAGACGCCGGGGGCGGTCTTGATGATCTCAAACGCGGGGCGGATCGTGTGCGCCGTGGTGTGAGCGGCGCCGGAGACCATTCCGTCGGCGAGGCCGAGGTGCACCATGAGCGTGCCGAAGTACGACACGTCGGTCACGGTGTCGGCGGCCTGCGCGAAGGTGACGCCCTTGTGCGCGCGGAGCCGGGCGTACTCGGTCGCGAACTTGTCGACGTGCACGGCGTCGAAGGGGCTGAGCACCTCGGCGTCGCGGATGTCGATGCCGAGCTCGATCGCGCGCCCACGCACCTCGATCGGCTCGCCGAGGATCGTGAGGTCGGCGATGCCTCGCGAGAGCACGGTGGCCGCCGCCCGCAGCACGCGGTCGTCGTTGCCCTCGGGCAGCACGATGCGGCGCTTGTCGCTGCGGGCGCGGTCGACCAGGCCGTACTCGAACATGAGCGGGGTGACCACGCTCGGGCGGGCGACGCCCAGTTCGCGCGTGAGGAGTTCGGTGTCGACGTGGCGCTCGAACAGGGCGAGGGCGGTGTCGTAGCGGTGCTGCGAGTCGGCGGCCAGGCGACCACGCGTGTTCATGATGCGCACCGCGGTGTCGTAGGTGCCGAGGTCGGTCGCGATGATCGGCAGGGGCGAGCCGAGGCCGTCGATGAGGCGCACGATCGCATCGGGCAGCTCGAACCCGCCGTTGAGCACGATGCCGGCGAGAGAGGGGAAGGTGCCCGAGGCGTTGGCCAGCAGGGCGGCGATGAGCACCTCGCTGCGATCGGCGGGGATGACGACGACCGCGGACTCTTTGAGCCGTGGCAGGACGTTGACCATCGACATTCCCGCGACGACCACGTCGAGCACCTCGCGGGTCAGCAGCGCCGGGTCGCCCTTGATGAGCTCACCCTCGACGGAGCGCAGCACGCCGCGCACCGAGGGGGCGATGAGGAAGCGGTCTTCGGGAAGAGCCCAGACGGGCACGCTGCGGCGTTCGGCCGCGGTGCCGACGGGCAGCGCGTCGACGACCTGACGCACGGATGCCGTGATCTCGTCGAGGTGATCGGGATCGGCGCGGTTGGCGATCACGGCGAACAGCGCCGCCCGCTCGTGCTGCAGTTCGGAGACGGCGAGCGAGGCGATCTGTCCGACCTCGTGCGGGGTGCGTGCGACCGACATGCCCAGCGTCTCGCTGTGACCCTGCTGCGCACGACCGCCGAGCACGAGGAGCACGGGGGCGCCCAGGTTGGCCGCGATGCGGGCGTTGTAGGCCAGCTCGGCGGGGCTGCCGACGTCGGTGTAGTCGCTGCCGATGATGACGACCGCGTCGCACTGGGCCTCGACGGCCTTGTACCGCTCGACGATGCGGGCCAGAGCGGCGTCGGCGTCGTCGCGCACGTCGTCGTAGGTCACGCCCACGCAGTCGTCGTAGGCGAGGTCGACGCTGTCGTGATCGAGCAGCATCTCGAGCACGTAGTCGCGCTCGGCCGTCGATCGCGCGATGGGACGGAACACCCCCGCGCGCGGCGTGACGCGGCTGAGGGCGTCGAGGACGCCCAGAGCCACCGAGGATTTGCCCGAATGACCTTCGGCCGACGTGATGTAGATGCTCTGCGTCACGGAGCCAGCCTATTGCGGGCCTCCGACACCGCCGCGGGGTTGCTTCGGTGTCGAGTGATCAGGAGGGGTCCACCGGCACGAGCCGGGCGCCGACCCTCCGGAGATCCGCGGCGAGCGCCGTGTCGGGGTCGAGGTCGGCGATGATCCCCGCGACCCCGTCGAGCGGCAGGATGCCGAAGCGCGAAGCCGCACCGAGCTTCTCCTCGCTCGCGAGGACGAACGTCTCGGCCGCGCGGGCCGCGAGAGCGCGCTTCATGGCCGCCTCCTCGGCATCCCCCGTCGACAGCCCCGTTTCGGGGTGAACCCCCGTCACGCCTAGGAAGAAGAGGTCGGCGCTGACGTTCTGCGCCGCTTCCATCGCCGCGGCCCCGCAGGCCACGGCGGAGTGCTTGTAGAGGCGCCCGCCGAGGATGATGACCTCGGCGTCGTGGTCGAGGAGCGCGGCGGCGATCGTCGGCGAGTGGGTGATGATCGTGCCGCCGAACGAGCGCGGCAGCAGATCGACCATCGCCAGGGTCGTCGTCCCGCCGTCGAGCAGCACGGTGGAGTCGGGCTCGATGAGGGCGACCGCGGCGGCGGCCACGCGCTCTTTACTCCCCCGCGCGACCTCGCGACGAGCGGCGTAGTCGGCGACGGCGGGCGAGGCCGGGAGCGCCCCGCCGTAGACGCGGACGGCGAGGCCCGCGGCATCCAATTCTCGGAGGTCCCGGCGGATGCTGTCTTCAGAGAGACCCAGCTCGACGGCGATGTCCTTCACGACGAGACGGCCGTCGCGCCGGAGCCGGTCGAGCAGGGCGTCTTTCCGGGCGGCAGCGAGCATGGTCCACAGTGTTGCACGTTTCTGCACTATTGTTCCGAGTCATGACCGACCCTCGCCCCGGCACCACCGTCGCCGATCACCGCGGCCGCACCGGCCTGCACCTCACCGGCCGCGACCTCGACCGCAACCCGCGGGTGGAGGTCACCGACGTCGACCTCCTCGCGGCCGGCTGGCACGTGCTGCGGGCGACGACGTTCCGCTACCGCGGCGACGACGGCGAGTGGACGACCCTCACACGCGAGACCTACGACCGCGGCAACGGTGCGACGATCCTGCTTTACGACCCCGACCGGCGGACCGTGCTGCTCACCCGGCAGTTCCGCTACCCCGTCTACGTCAACGACCACCCCGACGGCATGCTCATCGAGACCGCCGCGGGCCTGCTCGACGACGACGACCCGGTCACCGCGATCCGTCGCGAGGCCGAGGAGGAGACGCGGGTGCGCGTCGATGAAATACAGCACGTGTTCGACGTCTACATGAGCCCGGGATCGGTCACCGAGCGCCTGCACTTCTTCGCCGCGGCCTACGACGGCGCCGACCGCGAGGGCGATCGCGGGGGCCTGGCCGAGGAGGACGAGGAGATCGAGATCCTCGAATACGACATCGATCTGGCGATGCAGATGATCCGGGACGGATCGATCCATGATGCCAAGACCATCATGCTGCTGCAGTGGGCGGTGCTCGACGGGCCCTTCGCCCGGCATTAAGGCGCGGTGTCGAGCCACAGAGTCGGGCATCGGGGAAAAGAAAAGACCCTCCGCGCACCCGGTAGAGCCTGGTTACCCTTGCTACGTTTCCGTCCTGGGGGAGTTGGCCGGGATACCGCCACGCGGAGAGCCGTCGACTAGCCTACCCGACTCATCGGCGTCTCCCCGCCGCGATCCAGCCGCGCGCATCCGTCGCCGGGATTCACCGCCGAAACCGGCCCCGCGACGACGGCACGCGGCGCCTCACGCCTGCAGCGCCAGCGCGGCCGCGCCCAGCAGCGGTCCGTCGCCGTCGAGTCCCGACCCCACGATGCGGCAGCGGCGCGCGTAGGCGTGCAGAGAGGCGGCCTGGGCCGCCGCGCGCACCTGATCGATGTAGTCGGGCGCGACCTGCGAGAACCCGCCGGCGATGGCCACGGCCTCGAGGTCGCACAGCGTGGCCGCGGCCGCGATCGCCTGCCCGACGGCGGTGGCCGAGCGGCGCACCGCGCGGACGGCGATGTCGTCACCCGCCGCGTGCGAGGCGGCGAGATCGAGCCCCGTCAGGCCCTCCCACCCCTGGGCGCGTGCCCACGCGACAGTGCCGGGTCCGGCCGCGACGGCTTCAAGGGTCGAGGCGACGACCTCGCCGTCGTCGATGGTGCGCACGAAGATCTGGCCGAGGTGTCCGGCATTGCCGCTGGCGCCCCGCACCGGCTCGCCGGCCAGGACGAAGCCGCCGCCCACGCCCGTCGACACCACGATGGCCATCGCGTCGTCGCAGCCGACCAGGGCTCCGCGCCAGTGCTCGGCGAGGGCGATGCAGGTGCCGTCCAGGGCCAGGTGGATCGGACCGTCGACGAGTCCGTCGAGCACCTCGTCGATCTGCAGGCCCGCGGCCAGGGGAAGGTTCAGCGGCGACACCGACCGCGACGGGAGGTCGACGGGACCGGCACTGCCCACCCCGATCGCTCCCACGCGGGCACCGGGCACCGCGGCGAGCGCGGCGACGGCGGCCTCGCGGACGTAGCGGGCGATCTGCGCACGGTCGGCCTCGCGCCCCGTCGGGCGCCGGGCCACGCTCGCACGCTCGACCTCTCCCTCGACGGACACGAGGGCCGCGTCGACCTTGGTCCCGCCGATGTCGACGGCGAGCACGTGAGTGAACGGGAGGGTGGTCGCGGTGTCGGGCATGGGGCTCCTCGGGCGGATCGACGCCCCCGATCCTAGGGGTGCAGCCGTGCGCCCCCTGTGCACCCGGCTCTTTCCGACCCGCCGCACCATGACGCGGGTTACGATCAGGTCACGGCGGCGAGGATGCGCCGCCGCCCTCCACGACACAAGGGATGCCATGGACGAGACGGTCACGCCCGAGGCGACCACGCGGACACGCCGCACCGACACGAGCCCGCGCCCGGGCGTCGACATCGGCCTGGACGCCGCGTCATTCGCCCAGCTGACCGGCGACATCGTGGCATCCGTCTCCCGCGTGATCGACGGCAAGCCCGATGCCGTGCGCAGCGCCCTGATCGCGTTGCTCGCCGAGGGACACCTGCTGATCGAAGACGTTCCCGGCGTCGGCAAGACCATGCTCGCGCGGGCCCTGGCCGCCACGGTCGACGCCGACGTGCGGCGCATCCAGTTCACTCCCGACCTCCTTCCCGGTGACATCACGGGCGTGTCGGTGTTCAACCCGGTGCAGCGGCAGTTCGAGTTCACCCCCGGTGCCGTGTTCGCCAACATCGTGATCGCCGACGAGATCAACCGCTCCTCCCCCAAGACGCAGTCGTCGCTGCTGGAGGCGATGGAGGAGCGCCAGGTCACCGTCGACGGTCGGACCCACGTGCTCCCCTCGCCGTTCCTCGTCGTCGCGACGCAGAACCCCCTCGAGATGGAGGGCACCTACGCGCTGCCCGAGGCGCAGCGCGATCGCTTCCTGCTGCGCATCTCGATGGGGTATCCGGATGCCGCGGCCGAGGCGCTCATGCTGCGCCAGCGCGACAGCGTGAACCCGCTCGACGGACTGACTCCCGTGGTGACCGCGCGTCAGGTGACGGCGATGATCGCCTGGGCGCGCGGCGTGCACGTGGCGCCCGCGCTCGAGGACTACGTCGTCGCCCTCGCGCAGGCGACCCGCAGCCATCCCGACATCCGCCTGGGGGCGAGCCCCCGCGCGACCCTGCAGCTCGTGCGCGCGGCGAAGGTGCGCGCGGCCCTCGACGGTCGCGCCTACGTCATCCCCGACGACATCACGGCGCTGCTGTCGCCGGTGTTCGCCCACCGTCTGATCGCCAACCGGTCGGCGGCCGGCGGTCGCGCCGGGGCCGCCGTGGTCGCCGACGCGCTCGATCGGATCGCCACGAGCGTCCGCGTGCCGCTCGCGCCGCGACCGTGAGGCCGGCCGTGCGGCGCTGGTGGCCGTTCACCGTCCGCGGCACCGGCGCGGTGCTGCTGGCCGTGGCCTCGTTCGTGATCGCCCAGCGCGCCGGCATCCCGGAACTGTTGTACTTCGCCTCGCTGCTGGCGGCGCTTCTCGCGGCCTCCGGCATCGCCCTGCTGCTCACGCGGGGCGCGGGCTCGGTGACGCGCACGATCACCCCGGAGGTGCCCGAGGTCGGCGCCCGCGCGAGCGTGCTCGTGCGCGCGGGTCTGCACAGCGCGCTGCCGACGGGCCCCGGACGCTGGCGTGACGCGCTGCCGTCGGGTCTCTCGGGTCGGGCGGAGGGCGCTTCTCCCGGCCTCTCATCGACGCTCGCGGGCGCGGGCGGAGCGATCGAGGTGCGTTACGAGGTCGTCGGCACGTCGCGCGGCATCCATTCCCTCGGTCCGTTCGAGGTCACCACGACCGATCCCTTCGGCCTGGTCCGGCGGCGGCTCGCCCTCGGGCGCCCCACCCCCGTGACCGTGGGTCCGGCCGTGGTCGACCTCGCTCCCCTGCCCACCGCGTCGGGCGAGGCCGGCGGGTCGCGCCAGACGACGACGATGCAGTTGGGCCAGGGCGCCGACAACCTCGTCGCCCGGCCCTACGCCCCGGGCGATTCGATGCGGCGCATCCACTGGCGGGCGACGGCCCACCGCGACACCCTCATGGTGCGTCAGGAGGAGCAGGAGTCGTCTCCGGCCGCGACGGTCGTGCTCGACCGCGCGCTGTCGCGCTGGTCGCCGCTCGCCGCGCACGCGCCGGGCGCCGATGCGGCGTTCGAGACGGCAGTCAGCGCGTGCGTGTCGGTCATCGCACGTCTCGTGCACGAGGGCTACACCGTCGACGTCGTCGACAGCGACGGGGCCCTGCTCACGGATCCCGTCGAGGGCGGTGACGACGTCGACGCCCGCCGGACCGCGGCCGGTTTCGCGAGCCTGCGTGCGCGCCCCGACGACCCCTCGCACCGCATCGTGCCCGCCTCGGCCGGCGCGCTGCTGGGCCCGGTCGTGGTGGTCACCGGACGACTGGGGGCCGACGATCGTGCTTCGCTGGGCACCGTGGCGCGACACTCGGCCATGCCGGTGCTGATCGTCGTCGCGGACGAGGGTTTCGACACCGACCTCGACGGCCTGCGCGCCGGCGGATGGCGTGCGTCCCTCGTGCGGTCGGGCGGCGAGGTCGCCGCAGCGTGGGACGACGCCATGGAACAGGGGTACTCCCGTGTCGGCTGACCTCACGGTGCTGCGCACCCCGCGTCGACGTCGCGATGCGACGATGCTCACCCTGGGGCTGTTCGCGGCCATCGTCTCGGCGATGCTGCCGGTGTTCTCGGTCATCGCGCCGGGCCCGTGGGTCGCGGGCGCCGTCGTCGTGACGGCCGGGGTGCTGGGCGCGGGCCTGCTGGTGCGCATCGCCCGCCTGCCCGCGATCCTCGCCAGCGCCATCGAGCTCGGTGTGTGGGTCGTGCTGCTGACGGCGATCTTCGGTCGCACCACGGCGCTCCTCGGGCTCATCCCCACCCCCGCCACCTTCGCGAGCGTCCCGGGTCTGCTCTCGGGGGCGTCGGAGGAGATCCGCCTCGGTGTCGCCCCCGTCGAACCGGCCGTCGGCCTGGCGTTCCTGCTCGTGGGAGCGATCGGCGGACTCGCCCTGGTGCTGGATCACGTCGTGCTCACGGCCCGGATGCCGTTGCTCGCCGGCGTCGGTCTCGTCGCGGTCTCGTTGATCCCGACCATCGCGATCCCCTCCGACGTCGACATCGTCGCCTTCGTGCTGCTGGCGGCCTCTCTGCTGTTCCTCTTGCGCGTCGACACACGCGCTCGGGCGATCGCGGTGTCCGACCGCGACCCGGCCCCGCGTCGCCTGGGCGCCTCGTCGACCGCGCTCGGCGTGGCCGCCGTCGCCGTGATCGTCGCCGTGGTCGCCACCCCGCTACTGCCCCAGCCGGGCCTGCGTTTCGCGACCGGCGGGACCGGCGGTATCGGGACGACCATCAACCCCAACCTCGAACTCGGCAACGACCTGCGCCAGCCGCGCGAGGTCGACGTGCTGACCGTGCGCACGACCGGGCCGACCGCCCCGTACCTGCGTGCCGTCACGCTCTCGCGCTTCGACGGCGCCGTGTGGGAACCCGACAGCTCCGATACGGTGCCCGTGCCCTCCGACGGGCCCGTGTTCGACCGCGTGGGCGTCGACCAGGACATCGCCCTGGCCGATTGGTCGACCACCGTCACCGTCGATCAGCTCGACAGCCCGTGGCTGCCCGTGCCCTACCCCGCCTCGACCGTCACGGGACTGTCGGGCGACTGGCTGGGCATGCCGCAGAACCGCACCGTCGTCACCCGCGCCGGCTCGACGCGCGACCAGGTGTACGAGGTGCAGGCGAACGTGCCCCGGCCGACCCTCGAGCAGATCCGCGCCCGTCAGGTCGGCAGCCCCGACCTCGACCCGGCGCTCACCTCGCTGCCCCCCGACGTCCCCGCCATCATCGGCGACACGGCTCGACAGGTGACGGCCGGCGCGAGCACGTCGTACGACGCGCTGATCGACCTGCAGACGTGGTTCCGCAGCAGCGCGTTCCGCTACTCCCTCGATGCGCCCGTCGAGGCGGGCTTCGACGGGGCGGGGATGGATGCCGTCGCCGACTTCCTGCAGGTGCGCGCAGGCTACTGCGTGCACTACGCCTCGGCGTTCGCGGTCATGGCGCGCTCGCTGGGCATGCCCTCGCGCATCGTGATCGGGTACCTGCCCGGCACGGCCTCGAGCATCCCGCAGCAGGGGGGCATCGAGTACACGGTCACCTCCAGCCAGCTGCACGCGTGGCCCGAGGTGTACTTCCAGGGCATCGGCTGGGTGCCCTTCGAGCCGACCAACAGCCTCGGCGTGCCCACGAACTTCGCCTCCAGCTCCACGACAGGGGGAGCCGCCCCCACGACCCCCGAAGAAGACGCGGCCGTTCCCTCGACGGCTCCGTCGCCGGCGGCGTCGTCGGCGGATCGCGGAGACACCGGGGCGGTGGAGGCCGGAGGCGCGGGCGTGGCCGCCCGCACCGGCACGGCGTGGATCCCCTCCGTCGTGATCGCACTCGCACTGCTGCTGCTGGCTGCCGCACCGTCGGTCGTGCGCACCGTCGTCCGGCGCCGTCGACTCGCCGCCGCACGGGCGGGAGACCCGGTGGCCGCGTGGACGGCGATGCGCGAAGACGCCGTCGATCTCGGCATCCCCTCCCCCGCGAGCGTGTCGCCGCGCGCCTACGCCACCCAACTCGTCGACGAGCACGGCGTGGACGCCGACGACGTCGATCTGCTCCGCGCAGCGCTCGAAGAGGTCAGCTACGCCGGAACGGAGCCGGATGCCGCGGCGGGACCCGCGCTCGCCGACGCGGTCGAGCGCATCCGCACGCAGTTGGCGTCGGGCGCCTCCCGCACGCGACGCCTCGTGGCACGGATCGCGCCGCGCTCCCTCCTCGTGCGACCGGGGGCCGAGGCCCCGGAGCGCGAGACCACCCCCGTCTGACGAGCGAAAAGCGCCCCCCCCGAGGGGTGACGCTCTTCGTGTGGCGGAAGTGACAGGATTTGAACCTGCGAGGCGAGTTACCCCGCCTACATGGATTCCAGCCATGCTCCTTAGGCCGCTCGGACACACTTCCAAGGGACGATCTTACACGGCGCTCCGGCCCCGCTCGAACCGCCACCGCGTCCGGGCCACCCCCCGGTCAGAGCACGCTCTTGGGCAGGCGGTGCAGCGTCACCGCCCCCACGGCGCGGAACGGATGCAGCGGATCGGGCGCTTCCGACCCCGTCGGTCCGCCCAGCTCGCTGTGCACGAGGGCGCTCATGACCGCGTACGCGTCCATCCGGTCCCAGCCGCGCTCGTCGACGAGGTGGTCGAAGACGTCTTCGTAGCCGCGCCGGACGCTCTCCTGCACGGGGTCGCCCAGGCCGACGAAGATCCACTCCTCGTCGGTCTCGACGCGGGGCGCGCGCAGAGCGGCATCCGGGATCAGATCGATCGAGACCACGGCCACGCCCGCCGCCTCGATCGCGACGAACGACGACTCGCCGCGGGCCATCACGGCGTGGATGTCGCCGATCGACAGCAGCGCCCCCTCGACCTCGACGGGCAGGTACACCGTGGCGCCCGGGGCGACGTCGGTGAGGTCCATGTTGCCGCCGAGCGCGGTCGTGGGCATGACGGTGGAGTTCTGCCCCGTCGCCGGCGCCGTGCCGATGCACCCGATCATCGGACGCGCGGGCACCACGTGCCGCTCGGTGAGGTGAACTCCCTCCGCGTCGATCGGGATGCGCCGGCTGACGACGTGGTCGGGCATGCGGTGCTGCAGCGCTCCGGCGCCGGGGAGGCTCTGCGACCAGCCGTAGTCTCCCAGGCGGATCTCGTGCACGTGCACCGCCAGGGCGTCGCCCGGCTTCGCCCCCTCGACGTACACCGGACCCGTCACCGGGTTGATCGGCGCCTGGAGGGCAGCGAGATCGCCGTGGTCGTGCAGCTCGGCGTACACCGCGTCGTCGGTCTCGAACGCGATCCTCTCGCCGGTGCCGGGGCGGATGCGCAGCACCGGGGGCACCGAGGCGTCGTACCCCGGGCGACCGTGCTCCTTACCGAGCCGGTGCTCGAAGGTCATCGGGACGCCACCTCTCCGCCGCCCTCGCCGGCGGTCGCCGTGGCGTGCTCGGGCAGGGGTCCGGTGGCCCCGCCGCTCTTGCGGGCGAAGATCACGTAGACGATCGCGCCGACGACCAGCCACAGGATGCCGCCGATCTTGGCGGTCATATCGGCGTTGAGCAGCACGTATCCGATGATCAGGAAGCCGACCAGCGGCACCACGAGGTGGAGCAGGTAGTTCTTCGACTTCTTCTTGCCGAGGTAGTACGCCGCGACCGACACGTGCAGCAGCATGAAGCCGAGCAGGGCGCCGAAGTTCACCAGCGACGAGATGACGGCGATCTGGCCGACGAAGAACAGCACCAGCACGAGCGAGATCGCGCTCACCAGCAGGATCGCCGCCATCGGCACCTGGCGCGAGGTGACCTTCGACAGGAAGGCGGGAAGGCGCCGGTCGCGGCTCATCGAATAGAGCAGGCGCGAGGTCGCCGCCTGGGCCGCGACCGCGTTGGCGATGCCGACCGCGATGACGTTGACCGCGAGGAAGGCGGTCGCCCACCCGCTGCCGGCGGCCTTGGCCACGAGCAGGAAGAAGGCGTTGTTGACCTCGTCGTCGCCGAAGGCGATCGTGCCGTTGGCGAGGGCGCTGGCGAACCAGGTCTGCGCGATGAAGAGCACCGCGACCACGAGCAGGGCGATGATCATGGCGCGACCGCCGGACTTCCGGTCACCCGTGGACTCCTCGGCCATCGTGGAGATGCCGTCGAAGCCGAGGAAGCTCAGCACCGCGATCGAGAGGGCGGTGGCGATGAGCGCGGGGTTGACCTTCTCGGCATCCCACAGCGGAGCCATGGTGAACTCCGCGCCGGGGATCGTGCCGGACGACAGGGCGACCATCGCGATCACGACGAAGATCACCACGAAGGCGAGCTGGATCGCGAGCATGACCCGGTTCGCGATCTTGATCGAGCCGATGCCGAGCACGTTGATGACGGTGTTGATGATGACGAACGAGACGGCCCAGATCCACTGCGGGACGTCGGGGAAGATGCCCGCCATCGACGAGGCCGCGAACACGTACAGCAGCGTCGGCACGAGCAGGTAGTCGAGCAGGATCGCCCAGCCCGCGAAGAAGCCCACCGTGGGGTGCAGACCGCGACCGACGTACGAGAAGACGGAGCCGGCGATCGGGAACGCCTTCGACATCTGCGCGTAGGCGAGGGCGGTGAAGATCATCGCGATCACGCCGGTGAGGTAGACCAGCGGCACCATGCCGCTCGCGGCGTTGAACACCACGCCGAAGATCGCCCACGGCGCGATGGGCACCATGAAGACGAGACCGTAGACCACGAGGTCGAAGGTGGACATGGAGCGCTTGAGCTCCTGCTTGTAGCCGAACGACTCCAGCGACTGCTGGGCCTCGGGGGCGGGGTGCGACATCGGGTCTCCTGGTTCGGGTGGGGTGGGGCGGGTGTCAGGGAAGGGGCGCGAGGAAGTCGGCGATGACCGTGCGGAAGGCGTCGGGCATCTCGAGGTGGGTGCAGTGGCTCGCCCCGGCGAACACGTGCGAGCGGGCGCCGGGGATGTGCGCGACGAAGGGCTCCCACGTCTCGGGGGTGGCCTCGTCGAACTCGCCGGCGACCACCAGCGTGGGCACGGCGACCTGGGGCAGGCGGTCGATGATCGTCCAGTCACGACCCGTGCCGACGACGTGGAACTCGTTCGGCCCGTTCATCGTGAAGTAGACCGTGGGGTCGGCGAGCATCTGCTGCTCGCTGTCGACGAAGTCCTGCGGCATCGGCGTGACGCGGCACACATGGCGCTCGTAGAACACGCGGGTGGCCTCGGCGTACTCGGGGTCGTCGAGGGTGCCGGCGGCCTCGTGCCGGTCGAGGGCGTCGCGGGCGTCTTCGGGGAGTTCGGCGCGCAGTCGCGCCGCTCCCGCGAGCCAGAGGGCCATGGATGCCGGGGAGTTGCAGATCTCCAGGCTTCGCAGCCCCGCGGGCTGACGCACGGCGATCTCGGCGCCGAGCATGCCGCCCCACGACTGACCGAGCACGTGGTACTCGTCGAAGCCGAGCGCTTCGCGCAGGTTGTGGAACTCGTCGACGAACAGCTGCGGCACCCACTGGGAGGCCGAAGCGTCGGGGTGGTGGGAGCTCTTGCCGCACCCGATCTGGTCGTAGTGCACGACGGTGCGACCGGTCAGCTCCGCGAGGGCGTCGAGGTTCGAGACGTAGTTGTGCGCCATCCCGGGGCCCCCGTGGAGCACGAACAGCGGCGCGGCGCCGGTGGGCTCGGTCGGTTCGGTGAGGCGGGCCCAGGTGAAGCCGTCGCGGAAGGGAACGGTGATCTCGCGTTGCGTGGAGCGGTGCGTGGAGCGGTGCATGCAGTCATGGTGGACCCGTTAAAGGTGCGTTGGCAAACCTTTTCTGCGGAATTAACATGGGAGAAACGACGGGAGCCCATGGCCGACACCGACGACGCCTCCCTGGTGGAGCGCGTAACCGATCGATTGATCACCGCCGTGGCGGTGGGCGAGTTCCTCCCGGGCACCCGTCTTCCCGCCGAGCGCGACCTCTCTCCCCTCCTGGGCGTCGGACGCACCACGGTGCGCGCTGCCCTCGACGACCTGTCGACACGCGGCCTGATCGAACGGCGTCGCGGACGGAGCGGCGGCACGTTCGTCGCCGAAGACTGGCCCGCCTCGATCGTGGTCGGCGTCGACCGGTGGTTCGAGGAGCGATGGAGCGACCTCGTCGACGCGTGCACGGCGAGCTCGATGCTGCACTCCTCGCTCGCGCGCCTGGCCGCCGAGCGGCGCACCGACGCCGACATCGCCGCGATGCGGGGCCGCCTCGACGACTTCCACGCGGCGGAGTCGGGCGACCCGAAGCAGCGCGCCGACAGCCTGCTGCACCTCGCCATCATCGACGCCGCGCACAACACCGCGCTGCGCGACATCCTGCTCGAGCACGAGCGACACCTCTCGCTGTCGGCCCCGGCGCACCCGTGGGGCGACCGCGGAAGCCATCGCCGCATGGAGACGCGCGCCGCCCGCGAGCACGACGCGATCGTCGACGCGATCGTGCAGGCCACCCCCGACGAGGCCGCCGAGCTCGCGCGCCGACACGTGCAGATCGACCTCGAGCTGTTCACCGAGGCGCGGGAGTTCGCCCGTCGTCGCGCCGCCGAGGCCGCCGCCGGCTGAGCCCGCGCCCATACGCGTCCGCCTCACGCCACGATCACCGCGAGACTGCATCTCGCTGACACGCCCGTTGCAGACTGCGGCCGTTTCGTCGGCGAGATGCAGTTTCGGCGCGATCAGGCCTCGCGCAGACGCTCCTCGAGACCGGCGCGCACCGCGGGCCACTCGTCGCGCAGGATCGAGAAGTACAGCGTGTCGGCCACGCTGCCGTCGGGAGCGATGCGGTGCTGTCGCAGGCGCCCCTCGCGGGTGGCCCCGAGACGCTCGATGGCGCGCGCGCTGCGCTCGTTGCGGGCGTCGCACCGGAGCGCCATGCGATTGACCTCCCACGCCTCGAACGCGTGGGTGAGAAGCAGCATCTTCGCGGCGGGGTTGGTGCGACCGCCCTGGAACGCGCGGCCGTACCAGGTCGTCCCGATCTCGACCCGCCCCTGCGCGGGCACGTACTCGTAGAACGTCGTGGCGCCGCGGACCTCACCGGTCTCGGCATCCCGCACCGTGAAGGCGTACAGCCCCGGCGTCGCGCGCTGCTGCTCGACGCGCGCGGCGTAGGCCTCGACCGAGTCCGCCCAGGGCGTGGTCATGCGGCTCCACAGCTCCGGGTCGGTCAGCGGCCACGCCTCGGCCGCGTCGTCGGCTCGAGCGGGAGACAGGCGGATGCCGTGACCCTCGAGGACGATGTCGTGCGCGGTCATCGTGCCTCCAGTTGAGCGATGAATTCGTCGGCCGCGGCGACCTTGCGGCGGAGGTCCTCCCGCCGCTGGTGCGCCTCGTCGCGGATGTCGGCGAGCCGCGCGCGCAGCGCCTCGTCGGAAGGATCGGCCTCGAGGCCGTCGACCACCGAGAGCAGCTCCCCCATCTGCTCGAGGGAGTAGCCGAGCGGCTTCATGCGGCGAATGAGGAGCAGGCGCGACTCGTCGTCGGCGGTGTAGAGACGGAAGCCACCCTCGGTGCGGGCCGAGGGACGCAGCAGACCGATCTCGTCGTAGTGACGGAGCGTGCGGATCGACAGCCCCGTCCGCTCGGCGAGCTCGCCGATCTGCATCGGTCGCACCTCGGTCATCGCATCCCCGATCCCGCAACCCTCTCGTTACGGTAGAGTCTAGTTCGTCGCGATCGCGACCCCCCTATTCTTCCCCGCGCCGACGCGGGTCCCCTCCCCTACCTCCTGGAGACTCTCCATGACCTCTGCCCTCGCGCGCCCGCGCACCGAGCCCACCGTCCTGCAGGCCCTGCGCTCCCCCCGCCTGCTCACCCGCGAGGTGCTCGCCGGCCTCGTCGTCGCCATCGCCCTCATCCCCGAGGCGATCGCGTTCTCGATCATCGCCGGCGTCGACCCGCGCCTGGGCCTGTTCTCGTCGTTCGTCATGGCGGTCGCCATCTCGTTCCTTGGCGGACGCCCCGCGATGATCTCGGCCGCCACCGGGGCGATCGCCCTCGTCATCGCCCCCGTCGCCCGCGAGCACGGTGTCGACTACCTGCTCGCGACGGTGATCCTCGGCGGCCTCCTGCAGGTGATCCTCGGCCTGCTCGGGGTGGCCAAGCTCATGCGCTACATCCCGCGCAGCGTCATGGTCGGCTTCGTCAACGCGCTCGCGATCCTCATCTTCACGGCGCAGGTGCCCCAGCTGATCGGCGTGCCGTGGGCGGTCTATCCGATCGCCGCGGCGGGCCTTGCGATCATGTACCTGCTTCCGCGCCTGACCAAGGTCGTGCCCGCCCCGCTCGTGGCGATCGTGCTGCTGACCGGCGCCGTCGTCGTGTTCGGCATCTCGGTGCCGACCGTCGGCGACCAGGGCGCCCTTCCCGAGAGCCTTCCCGCGCTGCTCGTGCCCAACGTCCCGCTGACGGGCGAGACGCTGGCGATCATCTTCCCGTTCGCGATCGCCATGGCCATCGTCGGACTGCTCGAGTCGCTCATGACCGCGGCCCTGGTCGACGACATCACCGACACCCCCTCGTCGAAGACGCGCGAATCGCTCGGGCAGGGCGCCGCCAACGTGCTGTCGGGCCTGTTCGGCGGAATGGGCGGGTGCGCGATGATCGGCCAGACGATGATCAACGTCAAGGCGTCGGGGGCCCGCACGCGCATCTCGACCTTCCTCGCGGGCGTCTTCCTGCTGGTCCTCGTTCTGGCATTCGGCGATGTCGTCGCGATCATCCCGATGGCGGTGCTCGTGGCCGTCATGATCGTCGTCTCGGTCGCCACCTTCGACTGGCACAGCATCCGCCCCGCGACTCTGCGGCGGATGCCGGTGAGCGAGACCATCGTCATGGTGCTCACCGTCGCCGTGACGGTGTGGACGCACAACCTCGCCATCGGCGTCGGTGTCGGCGTGATCGCCGCCGCCGTGCTCTTCGCCCGCCGCGTCGCGAGCCTCACCCGCGTCACGCGTGAAGTCGGCGCCGACGTCGCCCGCTACACCGTGGAGGGCGAGCTGTTCTTCGCCTCGAGCAATGACCTCACCACGAAGTTCGCGTACCACGACGACCCCTCGCGAGTGGTCATCGACCTGTCGCGCTCGCACGTGTGGGACGCCTCGACGGTCGCCGCCCTCGACGCCGTGCGCACGAAGTACGCGCACGTGGGCACCACGGTCGAGCTGGTGGGCATGAACGACCACGCCTCGCGCTTCCACGACCGCCTCAGCGGAGAGCTCGGCGCGGGCCACTGACCCGGCGCGGGTGACCGCTTCGTGTCAGGAGCGCAACGTCGTGGAGGGCGTCTCTCCGAACTCGCCGCGGTACATCGCCGCGAACCGGCCGAGGTTCGAGAAACCCCAGCGCGCCGCGATCGCGGCCACGGTGTCGACCGACGGATCGGCGCTGCGCAGCTCGGCGCGCGCGGCGTCGAGACGCACCCGGCGCAGGTACTGCATGGGCGTGCGACCCGTCGCGGCGCGGAAGGCGTACTGCAGCCCGCGGGGCGACAGGCGCGCCGCCTGGGCGATGTCGGCGAGCACCACGGGCTCCGCGGCGTGCGCTTCGACGTACGCCTTGGCGCGGCGCACGGGCGCGGGCAGCGGTCGCGAGGGTCGACCCGCCGCGAGGGCGTCGGTGAAGGTGGTCGGGAAGGCCAGGAGCGACGCCTCGAGCATGAGGGTGCGCGCCTGCTGCTCGATGAGTGGGGTGCGCTCGGGCGAGCGCAGCAGCACGTCGCGCGTGTACTCCCACGTGCGCGACCAGTAGCGCATGCGCTGTTCGCTCACCGGGGCGTAGCCCGTGGCGCGCACGCGCAGGGTGTCGTCACCCGAGAGACGGCGCGCGGCCTCGTCGAAGTCGGTGCGCGAGAACGAGACGGCGGTGCCGGCGATCCTCCCCGTGAAGGCGATCTCGAGAGGACGATCGACCACCATGAACGGCACGGCCGCGTCGATGCGCTCGCGACGATAAGTGGCCGAGACCCGCGGGCCGGCGATACGGCCGACGACGACCTGGTCGAGCGGGTCGGATTCGACCAGCATGGTGGAGCCGATCGTGTAGTCGCAGAACGCGAACCCCGGCTCGGATGCCGCGTGCCAGGTGAGCGCCGGCTGAATCGCCTCGGCTCGCGAGATGCGTGCACCGGGGACGACCGTCTGCCACAGATGCTCGACGGTCTCGGCGTCTCGCGTCTCGATGTTCGTATGCTCCACGAAGTGTCCTCATTCGTCCGGGATCGACGGCGATAACCGGCGCGATAGCGCAGGTGAATGCGGGAACGCTCCCACGCAGTCGATACGACGAATGCGAATTTCGCGGATGCCCCCCATCCGTCTTTCCACCGTATCTTTCCCGCGCGCATTCATGCGCATTTCGACTTGATCAGCCATAAAATGAAGCGCTCAATACAGAATGCGCATTCGCGTGAGTAGTCCTCGGCCAGCGGAGACGGGCCGCGCGCGAGGCCATAATGGGAGGGTGACGCCGCCCGGCGCCCCGCCCGCCGAAGGGACCCGCATGCCGTTCCGCACCATGACGACCCTGCAGACCTGGGTCGACGACTTCCGCGCAATGGGGTACGACCACGCGGAGATCCTGCGGGTGATCCCGCAAGACGGCGACGACGGCTCCGACACGGGTCTGATCGCCGCGCAGCTGCGCAGCGTGTCGACGACGTTCTTCATCTCCCCCGGCCCCGAACAGGGATCCACCGAGTGGGCCGTCACCTTCGAGCCGCGCGAAGACGCCGCACCGCTGCCCGCCGGACGCGTCATGGCGCTGTCGGGCGAACTCGCGACGCTCAGCGCTCTGTGCTCGTTCCTGCAGGCGCGCTCCGAAGCGTTCGTCGCACGCTCCTGACCCGACGCCTCGTCGGCGACGTGATCCGCGGGCGATCCGAACGGTCGCCGATGCTCAGCTGTCGGTGGCCCCGATGAGCTGATCGATGACGCTGGCCGCGATGGCGGCGTGGGCGGGGTCGAGATCGGCGACGGCCTTCTCGATGCCCGCGTCGAACGCGCGCAGGTGACGCCAGGGCTCGGCGTCGAGATCGACGGTCGCGGTGATGTGGTTGACGCGGCGATCCTCGTCGTCGAGGTCGCGGCGCACAGCGCCGCGCTGCACGAGGCGGTCGATGAGGGTCGTGACGCCCGCGGAGGTGATGCCCAGGTGGTCGCGCACGTGCGAGGGACGCGCTCCCGGGTTCTCGGCGACGAACATGAGGGCGCGTGCGTCGAGCTCGTTGAGCGAGAGGACGCGCCGCGCTTCCGCGGCCGCCGTGCGGCGGGCCTCGCCGTAAGCGAGCAGCGCGCGACTCAGGTCCGACCCCGGCGAGGGGGGCGTCGAAGCACCGGTAGACGTCTGCACGAGGCACGATCGTACTCACTGCAACCCAGAGCGCCGCCCGCTTGCGCCCGCGCGCCGTCATCGTGACACTCCGAGCCGACGCACACGCCACCCTTTCGCAAACGCCCCGCGGGTCGGCCCGGCGGCGGAGTACGCGGTTCCCGGCCGGCATGCTCACCGTGTCACCGCTGTCAAGGGCGCGTCTCGCCGCGCATCGCGGGGTTAGGACTGAGGTCACGACCCCGTCGGGAGACGGGCATCCCCGTCGGGAGACGGGAGCGAGGAGAACGACCATGATCTACGGACAGCAGAGCGGACGGCAGACGGGCTCGGTGTGGAGCATTGCGATGACCGCCGCCATGGGTAACGGCATCGGCCCGCGCTCGATCGATGAGGCCCCCCAGCCGTCGGCGACGGCGCCCGCGACGAAGCGGTGGCCCTGGTCGCGCACGCACGAGGTCGGCGAGGCGAAGGAGGTCGCGCCCCCGGCGTGATCGACCGCCCCTTCACCCGACGCGTCGGTTCCTTCCCCCGGGAGCCGGCGCGTCGGCTCGTTCACGGGGGCGAACCGGGTCGTGTCCCGGCGTTCATGCGATGGTCTCGTGGACGTAACCCACCACTCGGGGTCGAGCCTTCAGCATGGGACGACCGCGTCCGCGGTGCCCCACCCCCGGCCCCGAAGGCGACTGACGATGACTCGACCCATCCGTGTTCTCTCGCTCTACGAGGGCTTCTTCGCCGGCGGGGCGCGCATCCTCCACTCCGACGTGGTCGCCGGCCTGTCGCAGGGCGGGGCGCAGCAGCACCGCGTGCTCTCGCTCACCTCCGCCGCGCGTCGCGACGCCTCGATGCAGTCCGCCCGCGACGACACGCGCTTCCGCCGCCTGCAGCAGGCGGGGGTCGTCATCGACACCTTCGACCGCATCGCGGGCGATCGTCCCCTCGCCCCCGAGGAGTTCACCGCGACCGAGCTCGCCCGGGCCGCCGCCCTGTTCACCGAGGCCGACGTCGTGCTCTCTCTGAAGGAGCAGCCGCTCAGCCTCGTCGTCGCGCTGGAGCGTGCAGGTCTGCTCCCCGACCGCCCGATCGCCGCGTGCCTGCACCGCTCCGACCCGACGCACTCCGGCCCCGCTCTCGAGTGGTTGACGGATGCCGCGGGCAGCGGCGCCGTGACCGCCACGATCTCGTGCGCCGAATCGACCTCGCTCGCCTACGCGAACGCCGGTGTCGTCGCCCGCGAGGCGCGGGTGATCGACAACGGCATCGACACGCGACGCTTCCGCCCCGGCACGCGCGTGCAGCGCCGGCGCATCCGCGCGGGCCTCGGCATCCCCGACTCCGCCCCCGTCGTGCTGCTCGCCGCGCGGTTCGACGCGATGAAGGACCCCGGGCTCTTCCTCCGCGCGGTCGCCACGCACGCGCGTCGCGCGCCCGGAGCGCACTACGTCATGTGCGGCTCGGGCATGACGGCCGACAACCCCGCGTTCCGCGCCCTGCGGGCCGAGAGCGGAGTGGGCGAGTCGGTGAACCTGCACGCGCTCGGGCTGCGCGAGGACATGCCCGAGCTGTACCGGATCGCCGACATCGTCGCCCTCACGAGTGCCTTCGGCGAGGCCTCGCCGCTCTGTCTCGTCGAGGGGGCGGCATCCGGAGCCGTTCCCGTCACCACCGACGTCGGCGACGCCGCGCGCATGATCGACGGGTTCGGCCTGGTCACCGCCCGCGACGAGTCGTCGATCGTGGCGGCGTGGACCCACGCCCTCGCCCACCGGCCCGCCCTGCGCGCCGCGGCCGTCGCCGCCCGCGGGCGCCTCGACCGCCGGCGCATGATCGACGACTACCGCGGAGCCATCGCGGGGCTGCTGTTGGCGGACCTGGTCGCCGTCTGAGGCGCTGGCACGAGAATCGGCGCACGACAACCGGTCTCCGATCCGCGCCCGGTCGGGTGAAACCGTGTCAAGGTGAGGCATGACCGCCCGCATCGTGTCGATCGGCACGGCCCTGCCCGATACCCGTGTCTCCCAGTCGACATTGCGCGACCTGTTCGCCGCGCAACCCGGGTTCGACCGCAAGAGCCAGCGCCTCGTCGGCGCGGCGTTCGACGCCGCCGCCATCGACACTCGCCACGTCGTGCTGCCGCAGCTGGCGGGCACCGAGGTCGAGGGGCTCCCGGTGCGCGACGGCGACACCCTGCTGATGCCCCCGACGGGAGCGCGCAACGATGAGTACCGCCGCCGTGCGCCCGCCCTCTTCGCCGCGGCTGCCGGGGAGGCGCTGTCGGGCTCGGGGTACGGGGCCGACGCGGTGACCCACGTCGTGACGGTGTCGTGCACCGGCATGTTCGCCCCCGGGCCCGACTACCACCTCGTGCGCGACCTCGGACTCTCGCCGGCGGTCGAGCGCTACCACCTCGGCTTCATCGGCTGCGCGGCGGCCATTCCCGCCCTCCGTCTCGCTGCCCGCATCGTCGGCGACGACCCCGCGGCGGTCGTGCTCGTCGCATGCTGCGAGCTGTGCTCCCTGCACTGGCAGACCTCCTCGCACCCCGACCAGATCGTCGCCGCCTCGGTGTTCGCCGACGGTGCGGGAGCGGCGGTCGTGGCATCCGGAGACTCCTCGCGTGACGGCCTCGACCTCGACGGGTTCGCCACCCATGTGACCGACGACGGCGAGAAGGACATGGCCTGGACGGTCGGCGACTCGGGGTTCGAGATGACCCTGACCCCCGAGGTTCCGCGGATCATCGGTCGCGAGATCTCGACCATCGCCGACGACGTGCTGGGCGACCTCTCGGCCGTCGACGCGTGGGCCGTGCACCCGGGCGGGCGCAGCATCCTCGACCGCGTCGAGAACGCCCTGGGTCTGGATGCCAGCGCCCTCGCCCCCTCGCGCGAAGTTTTGCGCCGACACGGCAACATGTCGAGCGCGACGCTGCTGTTCATCCTGCGCGACCTGCTGGCCGATGCGGAGCGCGTCGAGGGCGACAGGGTGGCCGCCCTCGCGTTCGGGCCGGGGCTCACGGTGGAGGCGGCGCGGCTGACGATGCGCCGCACCGGCGCGTGAGCACGCTGGCCCGGCGCGACACCGCGCTGACAGAGCTGATGGACGACCCCGACTGCGACCCCCGCGCACTCGCCGCGACGTATCGGCGGTTCGACGTGGTGAACCGTCTCGTCTCGGCGTGGGGGCACGTGTACCGCACGCGGGTGCGTCCCGAGCTGCGCGCCCTGGGCCGACCGGCGCGCGTGCTCGACCTCGGATGCGGGGGCGGCGACGTCGTCGTGCGGCTGGCGGCGCTGGCCGCGCGAGACGGACTCGAGGTGGAGTGGGTCGGAGCCGACCCCGATCCGCGCGCCGTCGAGGCCGCGCGCGAGCGGCAACGATCCGGCGTGCGGTTCGTCGCGCAGGGGTCGGACGATCTGCTGTCCGCGGGCGAGAGGTTCGACCTCGTGATCTCGAACCACGTGCTGCACCATCTCGACGCCGACGGGCTGCGGCGCTTCGCCGATGACTCGCTCGCCCTCTCGCGCGGACGTGTGCTGCACGCCGACATCGCCCGCGGGCGCCTCGCCTACGCCCTGTACGCCGCGGGGATCGCCCCTCTCGCCGCCGGCACCTTCCTGCGGGTCGACGGGCTGCGCTCGATCCGGCGGAGCTATCGCGCGCCCGAGCTCGCCGCGGCCCTCGGCGCGCCCTGGCAGGTGGAGACCCCCGCGCCGTTCCGGGTGCTCGCCGTGGCTCGAGGGCGGGCGGATGCCGATGACTGAGGTGCTCGTGGTCGGCGCCGGCCCCGTGGGGCTGGCGTTGGCCGCCGACCTGCGCGCGCGGGGCGTCGACATCGCCCTCGTCGAACGTCGCACCGAGGCCGGAGCGGGAACGCGGGCGATCGGCATCCACTCCCCCGCCCTCGCCCTGCTCGAGGCCTCGGGCGCCACCGACGGGATCCTCGACCGAGCGGTGCGGATCGCGCGCGGAGAGGCCCGAGCCGACGGACGCCTGCTCGCCGCGATCCGCTTCGATCGCCTGCGGGCGCGCCACCCGTACGTGGCGGCGCTGCCGCAGTCCGACACGATCGAGGTGCTGACCGCCCTCGCCCCGCCGGTGCGGCGCGGGGTGACCGTGGAGTCGCTGCGGGCGGAGGCGGACGGCGTGCGCGTCGGCGTCGCGGGGGCCGACGACCTGCGCGCGAAGGTCGTGGTCGTGGCATCCGGATGGGCGGGACGCTCCCTCGTCTACCGCGACGGGGCCGTGCGCACCCACCACTACCCCGATCGCTACGTCATGGCCGACGTCACCGCGCCGGGAGGGCCGGTCGCCCGCGTGCACCTCGAGCGCGACGGCGTGGTCGAGTCGTTCCCCCTCCCCGACGGACGTCGGAGGCTCGTGGCCTGGGCCGGGCGGGACGAGGTTCCGGATGCCGCGGCCTTCCTGCACGACGCGGTGGCGCGCCGAACGGGGGTCGAGGTCGACACGGCCGGGGCGTCGAGCTTCGGCGTGCGACGCGCGGTGGCTCCTGCACTGCGTCGCGGCCGCGTGATCGTCGTCGGCGACGCCGCGCACGAGGTGAGCCCGATCGGCGGTCAGGGCATGAACCTCGGACTGCTCGACGCGCTCACCCTCGCCCCGCTGCTCGCGCCATGGGTGCGCGGGGGCGACGAGACCGGTCTGGATCGCTGGCAGCGCGACCGCCTCGCGTCGGCCCGGCACGCCGCGCGCCTCGCCTTCCTCAACACCCTGCTGGGCCGCGCCTCCGGCCCGCGGGCGCACGCGGCCCGTTCCGCCGCGCTCCGCACCGCTCTGCGCGGACCGGGTGGCGCGCTGTTCACCCGGGCCTACGCGATGCGCCTCGACCGGGCGGCATCCGGAACCTGACGAGCAGTTCTCACGCGATGACGAGCTGGGCGGCCAGCAGGAGGGCCGCGAGCATCGTCATCTGGAACACCGCGCGTCCCGGGGGCCGCACCAGCACGAGCACCGCGGTGACGACCGCGACCACGACCACGGCCGCGAAGAACACCGCCCCGACGGCATCCGCCCCACCCGACGGCCCGAGCAGCACCGCCAGAGCTCCGACGACGATCCCGGCCGCGGCGATCAGCACCGACCCGCGGGCACCGAGGCGGTGCGGCAACCCGCGCACGCCCGTGCGGCGGTCATCGTCGAGGTCGCGCACGACGTTGGTGAGGTGCACGGCGGCGCCGAGCGCGGCTCCCGCCAGTGCCGCCCACGGCGCGGCGAGCGCCGGGTCGGGGCCGGCGAGGGTCGCGAACGAAGGGAAGAGACCGAAGCTCAGCACGAACGGCACGATCGAGAGCGGGGTCGACTTCAGGCCCGCGTTGTAGGCCCAGGCCGAGGCGAGGGCGATCGCGTGCGCCGCGACGAGAGCAGCCCCCAAGGGTGCGGAGAGCAGCAGGGCGACCACGAGGGCTCCGACGGCCACGGCCAGCGCGCGCTCGGGGGTGAGGGCTCCCCCCGCGATCGGCTTGTCGGTGCGTCCGACCGCGGCATCGCGGGCGCCGTCGATCGCGTCGTTCGACAGTCCGACCGAGACCTGCCCCGCGAACACCGCCACGACCAGCAGCCCCAGGCGCCACGGCTCGAGCCCCGCCGCGATGCCCAGCGCGAGTGAGAGGACGGTCACGACGAGCGTGGGCCCCGGATGGGTGGCCCCCCACAGGGCCCGCAGGGGCGACCTCGTGGTCGCGGCATCCGTCACGGGTCCGACGCTACCGCGCGGCGGCGGTCCGGTGGCCCGCGGCGGTGGCGGTCCGGAGGCCCGCGGCGGGGTCGCCGGGCACAACGGCGGGGATCCGGCGCAACGCGCCGCGGATCGGCATCCGGGAACGGCGTGTCCACCGGGCGGCCCGCCGGTGCGCACGGGCGTCGGCCGTCGGTACGTCAACCCCCGCGGCATCCGATCCCCTCCCGCCTACCGTCGCGAGCGCCGGGGCAGCAGCGTTCCGCAGAAGCCTCGAAGGAGACCCCGATGCCCCAGGTCGTCGTCATCACCGGAGGATCCCGCGGGATCGGCCGTGCCACCGCCCTGCGCTTCGCCCGCCAGGGGGCGCGTCTCATGCTGGTGGCCCGAGACGAGGAGGCGCTCGCGTCCGCCGCCGCGGAATGCCGCGCTCGCGGGGCCGAGGTGCAGACCGCGTCGATCGACCTCGCTCTCGCCGACGGCCCGCAGCGCGCCGCCGACATCGCCCTCCTCCGGTTCGGACGCATCGACGTGTGGGTGGCCTCGGCATCCGTCTTCTCGTACGGGTCGATCGCCGACACCCCCGATGCCGTGCGCGACCGGGTCATCGAGACCAACCTCACCGGCCACATGCGCGCGGCGCGGGCGGTGCTCCCCCACTTCCTCGCCCGCGGCACCGGGACGATCGTTTTCGTCGGCTCGCTGTACGCGCAGGTGGCGGGCCCGTACGTCTCGTCGTACGTCGCCGCGAAGCACGGCCTGCTCGGATTCACGCGGTCGCTGCGGCAGGAGATGCTCGCGCACCGCGGCATCCGGGTGAAGATCGTGCTCCCGGCGAGCATCGACACCCCCATCTACCAGCGCGCCGCCAACTCGACGGGGCGCACGCCCTTCCCTCTGCCGCCGGTGGTGTCGGCCGACCGCGTCGCCCGGGCCGTCGTGCGGGTGACGCGCGGGCCCCGTCACGAGGTCGGCGTGGGAGCGGCGCAGTTCGTGACCCGCCCCCTGCAGTTCTTCGCGCCGCGCGTGTACGACCGTTTCATCCGCACGCTGCAGCACGCGCTGGGACTGCGGCGTCGCCCCGCGCCGACGACCACCGGAGCCGTCCTCGCTCCCCAGCACGATCCCGGTGCCGTGAGCGGGGGCTGGTCGCGGATCCCGCTGCGTCGCCCGCGCTGACCGTGTCGGGAAGGGCCACGAATGCCGACGCGCACGGGGCTCGCGTCAGGGCCGATGGGCTCGGCGAGGTGCGCCGATTTCGCATGCAGGGTCTTGGCACTCTCCTGGGCCGAGTGCTAATCTGATCGCAGTTGAGCCATATGGACTCAACTTCACAGAACATCGGGGATCCGAGTCCCGACCGATCGAAAAGGAGAACGACCATGGCCACCTACGACCCCTTCCGCGACCTCGACCGCCTCGCGTCGACGCTCCTCGACGCTCGCCGCGGCGGTGGTCCGCGACGGATGCCGATGGACCTCTACCGCGACGGCGACCACTACGTGCTCGCGGCGGACCTCCCCGGTATCGACCCCGGCTCGGTCGACATCGACGTCGACGGCCAGCTGCTCACGATCCGCGCCGAGCGCACCCTCGGCTCGGGCGAGGGCGTCAAGTGGATCACGCGCGAGCGCGAGACGGCGTCGTTCGTCCGCCAGCTCAACCTCGGGCAGGGCATCGACACCGACGGCATCAGCGCGTCGTACCGCAACGGGGTGCTGAGCGTGACGATCCCGGTCAGCGAGAAGGCGAAGCCGCGCCGCATCGCCGTCTCGACCGACGAGCACGACGGTGCCATCGCGGCGCACGAGAGCACGCCTCAGCTGATCGAGCAGTAGTCCGCACGCGACGATGCCCCGGCCCCCTCATCGAGGGTCGGGGCATCGTGCGGTGTTCGCGAGACGTCTCAGAGGTCTTCGGGAGCGAGGTCGCCCTGTCCCTCTTCGCCCAGCTCGACAACGCCCGGGTCCATACCCTGCGAGTCGGTGCCGGTGGACTCGGGGTGAATGTCCTCGAGCGGGATGTCGCTGTCGTCGGCGGGGATCTCGGCCGGGTCGGCGCCCGTCGCGGTGGCAGGGTTGATGTCGTCGGGGTCGGCGCCCTCGTCGATGGCGGTCGTGGCGTCCCACTCCGCCTGGGCGGGGTCGAGCGTGGGATCGGGCTCGATGGAGGTGTCGCCGTCGCGCAGCGGCTGCACGCCCGCCATAGCCGCGTCGGAGGGAGTGGGGTCGATCGAGGCGTCGCTCATGAGAGGGTCCTTTCGTCGCAGACGCGAAGCCGCGGGTGGCGCGGCTCTCTCATCAAACGGGGCCGCGGTCATCGGCCGGTGCCCCTTGACAGGTCCCTGCGACCGTCGTCGCCGTCGTGAGCGGCACCTGTCAAGGTGCTGGCGGCGTATACGCCGATGACGCACGGTGGGACGAACGAGAGGATCCCCCATGCCCGACCCCCGTTCCGCCGTGCCCGCCCGCGCGACCCCGCGCATCGTCGTGATCGGCGGCGGCAACGCCGGACTGTCGATCGCCGGGCGCCTGCACCGCGCCCGTCTCGGCGACATCACCGTGATCGAGCCGCGGGAACAGCACGTGTTCGCTCCCCTGCAGTCCCACATCGCCGGCGGCGCCGCCCGCGCCTCGGAGGCCGTCCGCCCCCAGGCCGACGTCATCCCGCCGGGGGTGAGGTGGCTGCGCGACGAGGCGTTCACGGTCGACCCCGACGCCCGACGCGTGCACCTGGTGTCGGGCGGTCGCATCGACTACGACCAACTCGTCGTGTGCGCGGGCCTCCGCATGGCGTGGGAGCAGGTTCCGGGCCTTCCCGAGGCGATGGCGGATGCCACGGGCATCTCGAACTACGACTACGACCTGGCGGCCAAGGCCTCGCCCGCGCTCCGTGACTTCCGCTCCGGCACCGTGGTCTTCACGCAGCCACCCGAGCCCGCGTCGTGCGGAGCCGCGGCGCAGAAGCCGATGTACCTCGCCTGCGACTGGTGGCGCTCGATCGGCGTGCGCGACGGCATCCGCGTCGTCTTCGTGTGCCCCGACCCCGTACCCTTCGGCATCCCCGCCATCGACCGCGAACTTCAGCGCAAACTCGACGAGTACGGCATCGAGGTGCACTACAGCCGGGAGCTTCGAGCGGTGGATGCCGCGGCACGGACGGTGACGATCGGCCACGGCGACGCCGAGGAGACGATCGCCTACGACCTGCTGCACGCCGTCCCTCCGCAGCGGGCGCCCGAGTGGATCGCCGGCAGCGGCCTGGCGGCCCCGGACGACCCGCACGGCTTCGTCGACGTCGACCCCGAGAAGTTCCAGCACACCCGGCATCCGGAGATCTGGGCCCTCGGCGATGCCGCGACCGTCGCCACGCGCCGCTCGGGCGGAGCGATCCGCCGCCAGGCCCAGGCGCTGGTGAAGAACATGACGGCCGTGCTGGCCGGGCGCGCGCCCACGGCGACCTACAACGGGTACAGCGTGGTGCCGTTCACGGTGTCGCGCGGCACCGTCGTGTTCGCGGAGTTCGACCGCCAGGGCCGGCTGCAGCCGAGCGTCCCGTTCTGGCGCTCGCTGTATCGCGAGCGCCGGCTCTCGTGGATCGCCGACCGCCGCGTGCTTCCGTGGGTCTACTGGCACCTGATCCTGCGCGGCCGCGCCTGACGCGTCTCCCCCGCGTATAGGCCACGAGGGCCGATCCCTCAACCCCCGGGGTGCGGGCGGGTGGGCGCACGAAGACTGGGGGCAGCCCCGGAAGACACACAGGAAGAGGACACCATGGCCCAGGTCATCGAAACCATCGACGTCGACGTTCCCGTTCGCGTCGCCTACAACCAGTGGACGCAGTTCGAGGAGTTCCCCCACTTCATGAGCTTCGTGGAGTCCATCACGCAAAAGTCCGAGACCCTCACGCACTGGAAGGTCAAGATCGCCGGAGCCGAGCGCGAGTTCGACGCCGAGATCACCGAGCAGCACCCCGACGAGCGCGTCGCGTGGAACAGCGTGGGCGGCGACGAGAACCACGCCGGCGTCGTGACCTTCCACCGCCTGTCCGACACCGAGACGCGTGTCACGGTGCAGATCGACTGGGCCCCCACCGGCGTCCTCGAGAAGCTCGGTGCCGCCTTCGGCGCCGACGACCACTCGGTCAAGAAGGACCTCGACAACTTCAAGAAGTACATCGAGTCGCGCGGCACCGAATCGGGCGCCTGGCGCGGCGACGTCAGCTGACGTCACCTTCCGAACGAAAGCCGGGCTCGTCCATATGGACGGGCCCGGCTTTCGTCATGTCGGTCTCACCACTGCGGGTGGATCTCCGCCCGCAGACGCCGGTCGTACACGTCGCGCACGAGGGTGTCGAAGGCCGCGAGGTCGAAGCCGCCGTCGATCAGGTCGGCCGCGGCGGCGTTCGCGGTGGCCTGCTGCACCGAGCGGGCCCCCGGGATCACCGAGGTGATGCCTTCGCGCGACGCGATCCAGGCCAGCGTCGCCGCGGGCAGCGTCACGCCCTCGGGCAGGGCGTTCTTGAGCTCGTCGGCGGCCGCCACTCCCTCGTCGAACGGCACGCCCGAGAAGGTCTCGCCCTTGTCGAACGCCTCGCCGTTGCGGTTGTATGTGCGGTGGTCGTCCTTGTCGAACGTGGTGTCGCGCGTGTACTTGCCCGACAGCAGACCGCTCGCCAGGGGCACGCGCGCGAGCACGGCCACGTTCTTCTCGGCCGCGAGCGGCAGCACCTCGTCGAGCGGCTTGAGGCGGAACGGGTTGAAGATGATCTGCAGGTTGGTCAGGTTCGGCCGCTGGAGGGCCGACAGGGCCTGGTCCATCGTCTCGACCGAGGCGCCGTACGCGGCGATGACGCCGTCGCTCACGAGCTGGTCGAGGGCGTCCCAGGTCGCGTCGTCGTCGATGACCGCGGACGGCGGGCAGTGCAGCTGGACGAGGTCGAGGGTGTCGGTGCCGAGCAGGCGCCGCGAGCGGTCGAGCCAGCCGCGGAAGTTCTCGATCGTGTAGTTCTCGGGCACCTGGTCTTCACGGCGGCCCATCTTCGTCGCGACGGTGATGCCCGTGGCATCCGTGCTCCGAAGGAAGGTGCCGATGATCTCTTCGCTGCGGCCGTCGCCGTAGACGTCGGCGGTGTCGAAGAGAGTGACGCCGGCGTCGGCCGAGGCCGCGAGCACCGACAGGGCCTCGTCTTCGCTCACCCCGCCCCAGTCGGGGCCGAGCTGCCAGGTGCCGAGGCCGATCGCCGAGACCTCGCGGCCGGTACGAGAGAGGGGACGCTGCTGCATTGCGGTTCCTTTCGAAGCTGTTCCGAGCCTACCCACGGGCTCCGACATCGTCGGCCGCAGGCTCCGGATGCCGCGACCCGATGACGCGCAACCCCGGTCCACCCCGATGGATCGGCGCCTAGCGTGGCGGCACACCCACGGAAGGAACACCATGGACAACCCCGCCGACCACCTGCCCGGAACCGACGAGGAGAACCTCGTGCCCGAATCCGACGGTCTCGCCGCCGACGTGCCCGCCGGCGCCGCCGGTGCCGACACGGGGGCCGTGGGAGCCGCGCGCATCGACCCCGACGACGAAGCGCGCGTGCAGGGCGTCTCGAGCCAGAACGACCTGCCGGGGGTCGGCACGCGCAACGCCGACGGAGAGCGCGAACACGGCGGCGACGGGGGCTCGACCTCGCGTCACACCGAAGACATCGACAGCGCAAACGCGGACGCCGACCACACGGCCGACGAGTCGGCCGAGAAGACGCCGGCCTCGCCCGCGCCCGCCGATGACGGCCCCGAGCCGCACGTCGACGGCGACGACCCGATCGCGAAGTTCCAGCCGGGGGTCGGTCGCGATTCGGCGGCCTCGAGCCGCATCGCGCAGACGCTGCCCGACCCCGACCGGGCCTGACGAGCGCGGCGGGGGCGGCCGGGAGAGCCGGTCGCCCCGCCGCGCTCGGGGCGGCCCTTCGACAGGCTCAGGGACCTTCCACCGGCTCGGGGACCTTCCGGGTTCGGGGTCCCTTCGACAGGCTCAGGGACCTTCTGCGGGGTCAGGGAGCTTCTGCGGGTTCGGGGCCCTTCGACAAGCTCAGGGACCTCAGACAGGATCGCGCTCAGTGCGCGAGGCGCAGGGCGTCTTCGGCGAGGTGGAAGAAGTCCCGCGTCGCGCCGGTGACCGCCGCGGCATCCGTCGACGACATCATCAGCACCACGATCGCCTCGCCGTCGTCGTCGCGCACGAACCAGCTGCCGGTCACGACGCCCCGACTCGAACCGCCCTTGAAGGCCACGTAGGGCCAGGTGCCCACGTCGAGGCCCTGCCCGGGGTTCTCGCTCAGGATGCCGAGCACCTCGGCGTCGCCCGTCTGCTGCAGCGTTCGGTGCACCCCGGCGACATCAGCGGCCGAGGCGAACCAGTCGAAGCCGTCCTCCCACGCCGGCGCGACGACCGCCGCACCGTCGACCGCGAGCGGTGCCGCATCGATGCGGTCGAGCAGAGCACGCTTGCCCGCGACATCGGCGGCGGCCCACTCCTCGTGGAGCGCCGGATCCCCCCAGCCGAGGGTGAACAGCTCCTTCGTCGAGACGAACGGCACCAGCACCGCGGGGTCGGCATGTCCGCTGCGCGCGACCGCAGCCTCGACCCTCTCGCGGCCCAGTCGGCCGATCAACAGGTCGGTCGCGGTGTTGTCGCTGATGCGGATCATCGCCGAGGCGGCCTCGCGCACCGTCACCTCGGTGCCGGTCGGTTCGTCCTGCAACTCGCCGGAGGGGAGGCTGCGGTCGGCGTCGCCGAGCACGAGCACCTCGTCCCACGACAGGTCGCCGGATGCCACGGCATCCGCCACCGCGAGCAGCACGTACAGCTTGAACACCGACGCGAGCGGGGCCGATCGCGCGCTGTCGATGTCGAGCATCTCGTGGTCGCCGCGGAGCACCAGCGCGCTGACGTCGCCCGGCAGGGCGCGCAGGCGCTCCTCGACCTGGTCGAGCGAGGTCGAGGGCTCCCAGGGCGTGGCGGCCGGCCCGAAGATCATGCCGGTGATGCGGTCGTCCGCGTCGATCGAGAGGGTCAGGTCGAAGGGATCGCCCAGGCTCCCGGCGACGGTGGCGAGCGCCTGGGTGTCGGTGCCCTGGTAGGCGGTGACGGTGAAGGGAGCCGCGGGCCGGATCTGCCGATTGAGCAGCTCGGCGACCTGCTCCGCCGACACCTGCTTCTGGAAGTCCTCGTGGAGCACGCGGGCCCAGGTTCCGGGCGTCGCGTCCTCCTCGGCTTCGAGCTGGTCGAGAACCCACGTCATCCGCTCCCCCACCGCGGTGGAGGGGATGTCGACGGATGCCGCGCGACTCGCACGCGACTCGGGGGCCGCGCTCGTGCACGCGGCGAGCGCGGCGACGGCGAGGACGGACAGGGCGGCGGCGAAGCGACGGGCGAGAGTCACGGTGGTCCTTCCGGGGGGGGGTGGGGATGCCTCCACGCTACGGATCTCTCACGCCCCGTCGCCTCCCCCTGTCGAGGGAGATCAGCCGCGCCCGATCACCGCCCCACGAACAGGAAGGCGGTCGCCGCCAGCACCACGAAGACGCCTCCGGCGATGCCGTAGGAGGTCCCGTTGGTCGTGCGCGTGACATCGGCCGAGCGCCCGACCTCGGGCAGAGCGGGCAGCGGGGTCTCGGCCCGAGCGCGCGTGGTTTCGACGATGAGCGCGGGCGCGGCGGAGGGCAGGCGCACGGCGGCGTACCCCCACTCGACGCTGAACTGGTTGAGGTTGACCGTGAACGAGGAGGCGCTGTTGCCGACCTCGAGGGCGGCTGCGAAGGCCGACACCGCCTGTGCGCCGGGCTTGAGCTTCGGGTCGCGATAGGGCGGCTCGACCAGGGCGTCGTACGCGACGGGGGCGGGAAGGGTGATCCAGCTGTCCTGCTCGTGGGCATTCACCGTTTCATCATGCCCATCGCATGGCACCTCTCGGTCGCGATGACGCGCACGGTCACGGCCTCACTAGCATCGACCCGGCGAGAGGATGCGGGAAACCATGATCGAAGCAGACGGTGCCGACGCTGAGACCGCGGCGCATGCGCACCGCGTGATGCCGGGCGAGGCGCCCGACCGGCCCCGCGTCGTGATCGCCGGGGCGGGCGGATTCGTGGGCGGAGCGCTCCGCGCGGCGTTCGCGGACGACGGCTACGAGGTGGTCACGGTCGGTCGGTCGGGGCCGATCGTCTGGGGCGACACCGCGGCCATCGCCCGCGCGGTCGACGGCGCCGCCGTGCTCGTGAACCTCGCCGGAAAGATCGTGTCGTGCCGGTACACCGACGCGAACCGCGACGAGATCCTGCGCTCGCGCGTCGACACGACGAGATCGTTGCACCGCGCCGTGAGCGCCGCCCGGCGACCACCCCGCGTGTGGATGAACGCCTCCACCGCGACGATCTACCGGCACGAGACCGAGAGCGGCAACGACGAGGTCGACGGCATCATCGGCGAGGGGTTCTCGGTGGATGTCGCCACGAGCTGGGAACGCGCGTTCTTCGACGGCGACCTCCCCGGCACCCGGAGGGTCGCCCTGCGCATGGCGATCGTGCTCGGCGACGGCCCCGCCACCCGCATGCTGTTCGCCCTGGCCCGCCTCGGACTCGGCGGGCCGCAGATCGACAGCTGGTGGTTCCCGCATCGCCGCTATCGCGCGATCGGCGCGCACCCCACGGGCCCGACCCTTTCGGGATGGCACCGGACCTCGGGCCGCCAGCGGTTCAGCTGGATCCACATCGACGACGTCGTGGGGTCGGTGCGGTTCCTCCGCGATCGCGAGGATCTCGCCGGTCCTGTCAACCTGTCGGCCCCGGAAGCGAGCGACAACCGCACGCTGATGCGCGAGCTGCGGCGCATCGCGCGTGCGCCGTTCGGTCTGCCCGCCTTCCGCTGGATGCTCGATCCCGCCATGGCCGTGCTGCGCAACGAGCCGGAGCTCGTGCTCAAGAGCCGCTGGGCCGTGCCGCGCGTCCTGCAGGAGGCCGGCTTCGCGTTCCGCCACGACAAGCTCGGACCCGCGCTCGAGGCCGTCGCGGCGCAGCACCCGCCGCGGGCGCGCGATCTCTTCACCGCCTGAACGAACGAACGCCGCCCGCCGCGACGAGTGTCGCGAGGGGCGGCGTGGTAGACGCGGAGCGTCAGGCCTTGCGGCGGATGAAGCGCATGAGGGCGGCGATCACACCGATGATCAGGATGATGATGCCGATCCACAGCAGGAACTTGACCGCCTCGACGAAGACGCCGAGGAACAGCAGCACGAGACCGACGATGACGAGGATGATGGCGAGAGCTGGCATGTCTCCACCCTGCCCGGCGTCCGCGATCCGGCCCACGCCCTTGACACCGTCGACGGCGCACGGCAGAACGCGTGTCAAGAGCCTCGGGCACGCGGCATCCGGGGACTACCGTCGATTCCACCACGACCCCGAGGAGGCGGCTATGGCTGATCACCACGTTCCCGGCCACGACGGCGACCACGCCGACGGACATGCGGGCGCACACGGCACCGGACCCGGCGAGGGCGAGTACACCGACGTGCAACTGCCCGATGGCACCGCGGATCGCGGCAGCGCCGACCAGCCCGGCGAGTACGTCGACCGCGAGAACGCCGACGGCAGCGCCTCTCGTCCGCGTGCCGACGAGGCGGGCGCCTACACCGACGTGCAGCTGCCCAGCGGCGACCGCGACGACGAAGACGTGAGCGACCCCGGCGAGTACACCGACCGCGATCGCTGAGCGGTCAGCGTTCGAGCGTCGTGCGCGGCGAGACGCCGTAAGCCGCTCGGTACGCGGTGGCGAACACGGCGGGATCGCCGAAGCCCCATCGCGCAGCGACCTGCTCGGTGCTCGTCTCGTCGGCGTGCGCATCGAGCAGGTCGGCGTGCGCGGCGCTGAGGCGGGCGAGTTCGAGGTAGCCCTCGGGCGACTCGACGACCTGCCCGTTGGCGGCGAACGCGCGACGAAGCCCGTCGACCGAGGTGCCCGCGGCGCGAGCGGCGTCGTCGACCGTGACCGGCAGCGAGGCGTGATCGTCGATCCACGCGGCGGCGGCGTTGTAGATCGACGCCTGGGCCGCGGCCGACGCGCGTCGCTCGCGCGGATCGCCGACCAACGCGAAGCTCTCGAGCGCCGCGACCGACAACGCGCGGTACACGTGCGCCCGCACGAGCGGTTCCGCGAGGACCGGCAGCTGCGTCAGGGCCCATCGCTGGGTCGCCAGCCAATAGTCGCGCAGGCGCGGCGAGACGGGGTCGGTACCGGCGAAGCGGACGGTGAGCTCGTCGTCACCGTAGATGGTGCACGCGGTCTGCGTCAGTCGTTCGGCATCGAACGAGACGACGTCGAGACGGCAGTGGTCGGCGAGGGCGCGCAACTCGTCGCCGGGTTGGATGACACCCGGAGCGACGCTGAACTCCCCGTCCCAGCGACCGATCCGCCAGGCGTACCCGGGCGTCGAGCTGCACACGTAGAAGCGGTCGGATTCGTAGGCCAGATCGACGCGGGAATCCCACTCGAGTCGTCGCAGTGCGAATGCGCCGTCGCCGACGAGACGCTCGGCGTAGACGGCGTCGTCGGCCTGCAGGTCGACGTGACCGTACTGCGCGCGCAGCCACGCATCCGTCGCGGCGATGTCGTCCGTGCGGACCGAGGTGTCGTAGAAGTCATTCATGGTGCGAGATACCGTTCACCCGAATGACGCGGCACCGAAGCCCATGATAGTTAACCCGCAGCCTCACATCCCTCAGAAGGACACGACCATGGCCGACGCGCCCACCATCCGTCCGATCACCACCGACGACGCGGGAGAGGTGCTGACCATTCAACGCGCCGCCTTCGCGAGCGAGGCGCTCATCTACGGCGACCCCGACATGCCGCCGCTCACCCAGACGCTCGAAGAGCTGCGGGCGGAGCTCGTCGAGAACCTCGGGTGCGTCGCGGTCGACGCACACCGCATCGTCGGAGCCGTCCGCGCGCGCCGCGACGGGGAGCTGCTGCTGATCGGCCGCCTCGCGATCGCGCCCGACCAGCAGGGCGCGGGGCTCGGTTCGGCGCTGCTGGCGGCCGTCGAGCAGCGCGGCCGCGATGAAGGGGCGACGACCGCGGAACTCTTCACCGGCGGTCTCAGCGAGGCCAACCAGCGCCTGTACGAGCGCGAGGGCTATCACCGCACCGAAGAGACCGCCGACGGCGAGATCTTCTACCGCAAGCCGCTCACCGACTGACCTGCCGGAGCGAGGTCCCTGAGCCCGTCGAAGGGACCGGAGGCTTCGACAGGCTCAGACACCTGCGCCCCGCCCCGCACCATCTGCCGGAGCGAGGTCCCTGAGCCCGTCGAAGGGACCGGAGGCTTCGACGAGCTCAGCCACCTGCGCCCCGCCCCGCACCACCTGCCGGAGCGAGGTCCCTGAGCCCGTCGAAGGGACCGGAGGCTTCGACAGGCTCAGCCACCTGCGCCCCGCCCCGCACCACCTGCCGGAGCGAGGTCCCTGAGCCCGTCGAAGGGACCGGAGGCTTCGACAGGCTCAGCCACCTACGCCCCGCTTCGCACCATCTGCCGGAGCGAGGTCCCTGAGCCTGTCGAAGGGACCGGAGGCTTCGACAGGCTCAGCCACCTACGCCCCGCTTCGCACCATCTGCCGGAGCGAGGTCCCTGAGCCCGTCGAAGGGACCGGAGGCTTCGACAGGCTCAGACACCTGCGCCCCGCCCCGCACCACCTGCCGGAGCGAGATCCCTGAGCCCGTCGAAGGGACCGGAGGCTTCGACAGGCTCAGCCACCTACGCCCCGCCCCGCACCACCTGCCGTAGCGAGGTCCCTGAGCCCGTCGAAGGGACCGCAGGCTTCGACCGGCTCAGCCACCTACGCCCCGCTTCGCACCATCTGCCGGAGCGAGGTCCCTGAGCCCGTCGAAGGGACCGGAGGCTTCGACAGGCTCAGCCACCTGCGCTCCGCGAACGACGGAGGGCCGCCGTCCGAACCCCGGACGACGGCCCTCTCTGCGCACGACGCTTACGGCGTGGGCATGCCGCCGTTGACGTTGAGCGTCTCGCCGATCACGTAGCTCGACTCCGCCGAAGCGAGGTAGACGTACGCCGGGGCGAGCTCGGCCGGCTGGCCCATGCGACCGAGAGGGGTCTCCTCGCCGAACTCGTCGACCTTTTCGTCGGGCTGACCGTCGGTGACCTGGAGCGGGGTCCAGATGGGGCCGGGAGCCACGGCGTTGACGCGGATGCCCTTGGGGGCGAGCTGCTGACCGAGCGCCTTCGTGAAGGTGTTGATGGTCGCCTTGGTCGAGGCGTAGTCCACGAGGATCGGCGCCGGCGAGTAGGCCTGGATCGAGGTCGTGTTGATGATCGTCGAACCGGGCTTCAGGTGCGGCACGGCCTCTTTGCAGATCCAGAACATCGCGTAGACGTTGGTCTTGAACGTGTCGTCGAACTGCTCGTCGGTCAGGGTGGTGACGTCTTCGTTGAAGATCTGCTTGCCGCCGTTGTTGACGACGATGTCGAGGCCGCCGAGGCCCTCGACCGCCTCCTTCACGAGCGTGCGGGCGTACTCGCGCTCGCGCAGGTCGCCGGGGATCTGCACGACCGTGGCACCGGCTTCGCGGAGGATCCCGGCGATGCGGTCGGCATCCTCCTTCTCCTGCGGCAGGTACGACATCGCGACCGAGGCGCCCTCGCGGGCGAAGGCGATCGCGGTGGCGGCACCGATGCCCGAGTCGGCGCCCGTGATCAGGGCCTTGCGGCCCTTGAGGCGCTCGGTGCCGACGTAGGTGTCCTCACCCAACTTGGCCTTGGGCGTCAGCTCGGCGTCGAGGCCGGGCTCCTTCTGGTCCTGCGACTGCGGGTCGATGTCGGCGTACAGCTTCGACGGGTCGGTGAACGTGTACTGCGTGCTCATGGCGAGTCCTTTCAGGGGGGGGTGGATGCCGGGACCGGAGGCCCCGGTGGAGGATCAGTGACCGCCGAGGTCGGCGGGGTCGACCACCTCGCGGATGACGAGGGCGGCGTTGATGAGGGCGAGATGGCTGAGTGCCTGCGGGAGGTTGCCCCAGAAGGCGCCGTCGTCTTCGGCGATCATCTCGGAGTAGATCCCGACGTCGTTGCCCTGGGCGACGAGGGAATCCATGGCCTCGATCGCCTCGGCGTGCCGGCCGACGCAGGCCAGGGCGGTCGCCCGCCAGAAGGCGCACGCGACGAAGGTGTGCTCCTCCTGGTCCATGCCGGTGTAGCGGTAGACGAGGTGGTTCTCGGTCGTGAGGCGCTCGGTGATGGCATCCACCGTCTTCGACATGCGCTCGCCCCGGTCGAAGCCCGTCGGAGCGTGCAGCAGCACCGAGGCGTCGAGGTCTTCGCTGCCGGGGGCGAGCGTGTAGGTCTGCAGGTCTTCCGACCAGCAGTGCTCCCCGACCCAGTGATGGATGCGGTCACGCTCGGCGCGCCAGCGGTCGCCGTTGTCGGGGATGTGGCCGCCGGTGGCGAGCCACTGCGCATCGTCGAGCGCCTTCCAGCAGCCCATCTTCGACGAGGTGTAATGCCGCAGCTCGGGGAGCTCCCACATGCCCGAATCCTCGAGACGCCACAGGTCGCACGTGCGGTCGGCGACGTCGGCGAGCAGACGCCCGGTCTGGATGTCGAGGCGGTTGCCGGCCTCGACGTAGGTGCGACAGAGGGCGATGAGGTCGCCGTAGACGCCGAGCTGCAGCTGCCCCTGCGCGGGGTTGCCGGTGACGACGGGCTGGTTGCCGTTCCATCCCGGCACCTGGTGCTTCTCGAGCCCGATCTCGGCGTCGCCGTCGAGGGTGTACATCACCTGTACTTCGGGGCCGTTCTTGCGGATCGTGCGCAGCAGCCACGAGATCGCGGCGTGCGTCTCTTCGCGCAGGCCGAAACCGACCCAGGCGTGCGCGGTGTAGGCGAGGTCGCGCACCCAGGCGTAGCGGTAGTCCCAATTCTTCCCCCCACGCGGGTTCTCGGGCAGCGACGTCGTCGCCGCGGCCGCGATCGCACCGGTCGGGCTGAACAGCAGGAGCTTGAGGGCGAGGGCGCTGCGCTGCACGTCGTCGGCCCAGGGACCGTCGTACGAGAACTCGTCCGACCACATCTCCCAGCCGCCGATGGTGCGGTCGATCCCGCGGTCGACGTTCTGCGCGTCGGGGACGCGCAAGGGCTCCCCCTCGGTCGCGGCGATCACCAGCAGGTGACGCGACCCCTTCTCGGTCGTGAAACCGCCGTCGATACTCTCGTTCCCGGCATCCGGATCACCGTGAAGACCGTGCTCGTGACCCGTCACTGCGAGCGACACGTGGCCGATGCGCATGATCGAGAAGCCGTCGATGCGCTCTGTCCAGGGGGCGGCGGAGCGCAGCATGGTGCCGGGCTGCACGCACCAAGCGAACTCGACCTCGCCCTTCACGCCGTCGACGCGGCGGGCGAGTTCCGCCCACGGCAGGCGACCGGCGATGCCGGTGACCATCGCGTCGGTGACCGTGGCGACCCCGGTGTCGGTCGTGAACGTCGTCTCGAGCACGTTCGTGCGCGGGATGTAACGACGGGTGACGGTGTACTCCCCGACCGGGGCGAGCTCGATGCAGCCGCCGGACGACTCGTCGACGAGGCGCGCGAACACGGGCCGCGAGTGGATGTTGGGCAGCGGCAACCAGTCGACCGAGCCGTCGAGGCCGATCAGGGCGACCGTGCGGCCATCGCCGATCGCGGCGTAGTCGCGAAGGGGGCGAGAGGGCGAGGGCGGATGCAATGGCACGACTCTCACGCTAGGAACGCGGCGGCGGCACGGAGCCGGGGTTGTCGATCCCCGGGTGAACGGCTAGGGGCGATCGGCGGTACCCCGGCTTCGCAACCCCCGCAACCCCCGCTGCGAGTGCGTGCGTCGCGCCTAGCGTCGATATCGACCGTGAGTGAAAGGAACGCGCATGTCCACTACCACCAAGGACGCCCCCACCAAGAACCGTCGTCGCCCCGCGCGCGGAGGCAGCGGTCCCGAGACCACCGACGAGCAGAACGCCGAGAAGGGCTTCCAGGCGTCGGAGAAGCTGACCGACTCGCTGCAGGCCGTGCTCGTCGACCTGATCGAGCTGTCGATCCAGGGAAAGCAGGCCCACTGGAACGTCGTCGGCAAGAACTTCCGCGACACGCACCTGCAGCTCGATGAGATCATCGACGCCGCACGTGAGTTCAGCGACGAGGTCGCCGAGCGCATGCGCGCTCTGCACGCCCTGCCCGACGGCCGCAGCGACACCATCGCCGAGACCACCACCCTGCCGGAGTTCCCCCAGGGCGAGGTCGACACGTCGGAGGTCATCGACCTCATCACCCAGCGTCTCGACGCGACGGTCGGCACCGTCCGCGAGGTGCACGACGACGTCGACGACGAAGACCCCACGAGCGCCGACATCCTGCACGGTGTGCTCGAGCGCCTCGAGCAGCTGTCGTGGATGGTCAGCGCCGAGAACCGCGTCGCCCGCAAGTCGTAACACACGCAGAAGAGACCGGATGCCGGGGCCCCGGGGCCTCGGCATCCGTCGTTCGTGCGCGGGTTCCCCCGGCTTCGCCGCTCACCCGCGCGCGATGAGGAACGGCGGGTGGGGGCCCTCGAGGCGGGCCACCGTCGTTCGGATCTCGGCGAGGGATTCACTCACGGCGATGAAGCGCGCGCCCACGGCGACGAAGCGCTCGTCCGTGCGCGCTTCGAAGCGCGCGAGGTCGAGCTTGAGGCCGACGAGGGATTCGTCATGGATTGCGGAACGGGCATCGGCCCGGTCCATGCGCTCGTCCATCCGATCGAAGCGCGCGTCCATCCGGTCGAAGCGCGCGTCCATCTGGTCGAAGCGTGCGCCGACTTCGGCGAAGCGCGCGTCGGTGCGGTGTCCGACACGACCGATCATCCACTTCGTGCCCCCGAGGATGGTCGCCGAACCGGTGACGAGCAATCCGATCGCTGTCGACAGCAGGGGGATCGTCTCCATGGCCCGGTCCTTTCACGATGAGATGCCCCGACTGTAGATCACGGTGCGGGCTGCCCGCGGGCAGCTGTCGTGAGACTGTGCACGAATGCACCCGATCGCCCACTGTGGAGAAGGCCGCCGCCGCGCGTGCCAGGTGGCGGCGACGGCTCGGCGACACGATGCGCCCGCGTCGCTCCGATAGCGTCGGAGCATCGACCGAGACGGGGGCCTCATGGACGACGACACCGACCTGCGCCGACGAACGGGCACTGCGTGGTTCGTGCTGCTGGGGCGGCGGGCGGCGTGGCGGGTCTGCTGCCCTGGTTGCTGACCGGGCCGTTCCTGCCGCTGCAGAACCTGGGCGAGGGGCAGGATCCCGCGAAGGTCGGGCCCTTCGTGATGCTGCCCTACAGTCAGTACGCGATCACGACGATCATCGTGCTGCTCGTCGTCGGGGGCGTCTTCGCCGGGATCATCGCCCGCGCGCGCCGGTCGCGTCCGGGCCTGGCCCGATCATTCGCCGCGCTGGGCGGGCTCGTGATCGTTCAGGTCGTCGCGATCGTGCAGACGGCGGCGACCACCCGCTCGGTACTGCAGCAACGCCACCGGCCGCATCTCCACCATGGTGTTCCCCGTCGCAGGGGCCGCCGGGGCAACGACGACGGTGACGTTCACGTACGACTCCTCACACCGTGTGACGAAGGTCGCGCAACAGCCGGGCATTGACACCACCTTCGCCTACTCGTTCGGTCGAACGGTAGTGACGGATGCCAACGGGAACGCATCCGCCTACGCCTACGACAACACCGGCAAGGTGACCAACACCAAGGACGCGCTCGGACGCGGGCGGTCGCAGTCTTGGACAGCAAACAACCCGGAAGCCGGCGGCGCGCGACTCGCTCGCGCTGCGCTCGGCTCAGGCCACGGAGTCGGAGGAGGCATCGGGCGCGGGCCTGGTGAACTTCGGCATCCTCGTGACCGCGACTGTAATCGACCCGAGCAAGGAGGCCGACGCTCGCGCGGCGGTCGACAACCTCGGCGCGACCGCTCGGCTGCGGCTGCGCCCGGTGTGCGGGTCACAGGACAGCGCCTTCGCCGCGGCTCTGCCCCTCGGGCTCGTGCTGACCAAGCACGTAGCTGTCCCGGCGATGCTGAGGGAGGGAATCTGATGAGCCCTGATCTGATCGCGCTGCTCGCGTTGGGCGGGTTGATCCTGCTCGTCGTGGTGGGTGCGCTCGTCTTCGTCCGCACCGGGCGCAAGAACACCGCCACGGGCGCGGGCGCGTCCGGTGGGTCGCTCACCTCTCGCGGGTGGAGCGGCCCCGGCGGCGGTTCGTCGACGTACCTACAGCCCGTCCCGGAGTGGCGCGGCACGACGGTGCAGACGTGCGGCCTGTGGCCGTACGCGATCGGCGCCGGTACGCCGATGGTGGGCGTGCCGCTGGGTCGCCACATTCACACGGGGGCGACGCTCTGCGCCGACCCGATTTCGTGGTTCCAGCGGGCGAAGCTCATCAGCAACCCGTCTGTGTTCGTGCTCGGTAAGCCCGGGCTCGGCAAGTCGACGGTCATCGCTCGCATGGCGTCGGGACTCGCCGGCTACGGCGTGCAGCCCCTCGTGCTGGGCGATCTGCGCCCCGACTACGTGGAGGTCATCCGCGCGCTCGGCGGTCAGGTCATCACCCTCGGCCGCGGGCGCGGATACCTCAACGTGCTCGACCCCGGCGAGGCCAAGGAGGCCGCTCTGCGCCTCATCGAGGCCGGTTTCCAGAAAAAAGCCAACGAGGTACTGGAAGACGCCCACGGTCGCCGCCTGGCGATGGTGTCGTCCCTGCTGACGATCCAGCGCAAGTCGCCGCCGACCGACGTCGAGGAGTCGATCATCGACCAGGCCCTCCGCGTGCTCGATCGCAACATGGAAGGCATCCCGGTGCTCGGTGATCTGCTGGCCGTCGTGCAGAAAGGCCCGGAGGAGCTGCGACAGGTGGCCGTCGACCGCGGCGACTTCGACAAGTACCAGGAGATTACGCGTGGCCTCGAAGCGTCGTTGCTCGCCCTGGCGACCGGTAGCGGTCGCCTCGGCGGGGTGTTCTCGCACCACACGACGAACCCCATGGCGCTCGACCGTCCGGTGGTCTACGACATTTCCGCGATCGGTGAGGCTGAGGGCGATCTGCGCGCGGCCACGCTGCTCGCGTGCTGGTCGAACGGCTTCGCGACGGTGAACATCGCCAACGTCCTCGCGGACGCTGGCCTGGAACCCCGACGGCACTACTTCGTCATCATGGACGAGCTGTGGCGCGCCCTGCGCGCCGGAAACGGCATCGTCGACCGCGTGGACTTCCTCACCCGACTCAACCGTCAGGTGGGCGTCGGCACGGCGATGATTTCGCACACCATGGCCGACCTGAGCGCCCTCCCGGAGGAGGACCGCTTGAAGGCGAAGGGCTTCGTAGAGCGCGCCGGCATGGTCATGTGCGCGGGTCTGCCGTATACGGAAATGCCGGAGCTCACGACGGTCATCCCGTTCTCTGAGGCTGAGCAAGAGCTGTTGACCGCGACGAGTCGGTGCTCTACCTGGTGCTGCTGACGGCCGTGGCCGTGCTGGCCGCGCTCACGGCGTGGGTCGCCTGCGTCCTCCTCGCCGCCGCGCCGCGCGCCGGCGCGGGTCTCGGCCTGGTGGTCGGGGCCGCGGCGGGGGGATCGTGGCTCGCGACGTTCCTCTTCCCGTTGTTCTCGTACACCTCTCCGTTCGAGGCCCTGCTGCCGGTGCTGCCGTACGTCTCCCCGGTTCTCGTCGGCCTTGCGATCGTCTGGACGGGTGTCTCGACCATCGGGCGGGTGCTGACGGGCCTCGTGGGACTCGTGCTGGTGTGGCTGGTCCCGGCTCTGACGACGGCGCTGTCCTCGGCCGCGGGGACGCGAGTGCTCGCCCGTGATCTGCCGGGTATGGCCGATCTCGGTGCGCGCGTCTTCGTCTCGGCATCCACCATGCCGGAGATCATCGTGCCGCCACTGGTGACGACCGTGGTGGTCGCCGTGGTCGGTCTGGTGCTCCGCCGCGTCGTCGGTCGGCGCCCCACCGGGGGAACCGCGGGTTAGAGGCGGATCACCTCGGTGACGCGCACGATCGCCGTGCCCTCCTCCTCGGAGGCGGCGAGGTCGACCTCGGCGCGGATGCGCCAGTCGTGGTCGCCGGCGGGGTCGTCGATGATCTGCTCGACGCGCCAGACGCCGTCCGCAGCGGACGACTCGTCGATGACGACGAGGGCCGAGGAGCGCGCCGCTCCCCCGGTGCCGATCTCGTCGTGCTCGTCGAAGTAGGCGTCGAGGGATGCGGGCCAGTCGACGTCGGGGTCGAGTTCGACGAGCTCGTCGTCGCGCTGGAGAGCGGCCAGCTGCACGCGGCGGAACATCTCGTTGCGCACGAGCACGCCGAACGCGCGCCGGTTGGTGAGGATCGACGGCGGAGCGGGCGGAACCACCGGAGCCGTGGGATCGTCGGCCGGGTTGATCAGCTGCTCCCACTCGTCGACGAGACTCGAGTCGACCTGACGCACGACCTCGCCGAGCCACGCGATGAGATCGAGCAGGTCGGGGGTCTGCGCATCGACCGGAACCGTCTGGCGGATCGCGCGGAACGCGTCGCTCAGGTACCGCAGCACGAGACCCTCGCTGCGGGCGAGCTGGTACAGCGAGACGTACTCGCCGAACGAGCACGCGCGTTCGTACATGTCGCGCACGACCGACTTGGGCGACAGCTCGAAGTCGCGGATCCACGGCTGGCTCGAGGCGAACACCTCGTACGCCTGTGCGAGCAGCTCGTCGAGGGGCTTCGGCCAGGTGATCTCCTCGAGCAGCTCCATGCGCTCGTCGTACTCGATGCCCTCGCGCTTCATCGCCGCCACGGCTTCGCCGCGCGCGCGGAACTGCTGCTGCGACAGGATCGGGCGCGGGTCGTCGAGGGTCGACTCGATGACGCTGACGACGTCGAGCGCGTAGTGCCCCGTGCCCACCGACGACGCCGCCGGCACGGCATCCGGAGCCCTCCCGAGCTCGACCTCGGGGTCGAGCATCTCGATCGCGGCGAGCGCGAACGGCGAGAGGGGTTGGTTGAGCGCGAAGTTCGGCTGCAGATCGACGGTGAGGTGGATGCCGTCGGCATCCGCCTCGACGACACCGGCCTGCACGAGGGTGCGGAAGATCGCGAGGGCTCGACGCGCGAGTTCGTACTGGCGGGCGCGCGACTCGTGGTTGTCGAAGACGAGCGAGCGGACGTTGCCGAACACGTCGCCCCCGCGGGCGATGACGTTGATGAGCATCGCGGCGCTCAGCTTCATCTGCGGCTGCAGCGGCTCGGGCTCGGCGGCGACGAGGCGGTCGTAGCTCTGCTCGGTCCAGTTGACGAAGCCCTGCGGCGCCTTCTTGCGCACGATCTTCTTCTGTTTCTTGAGGTCGTCGCCGGCCTTGAGGATCTGCGCGGCGTTCTCGATCTCGTGGTCGGGCGCCATGACGACGACGGTTCCGGCGGTGTCGTAGCCCGCGCGGCCCGCGCGACCGGCGATCTGGTGGAACTCGCGCGCCGAGAGCTGGCGCATGCGCGTGCCGTCGTACTTGGTCAGCGCGGTCATGAGCACGGTGCGGATCGGCACGTTGATGCCGACGCCCAGGGTGTCGGTGCCGCAGATCACGCGCAGAAGACCGCGCTGGGCGAGTGTCTCGACCAGGCGGCGGTAGCGCGGCAGCATGCCGGCGTGGTGCACGCCGATGCCCGCGCGCACGTAGCGCGAGAGCGTCTTGCCGAAGCCGGTCGTGAAGCGGAAGCCGCCGATCGCCTCGGCGATCTCGTCGCGCTGCTCGCGACCGATGATGCGGATCGACGACAGCGCCTGGGCGCGCTCCATCGCCGCGGCCTGCGAGAAGTGCACGACGTAGATCGGCGCCTGCTTCGTGTCGAGCAGCTCCTGCACCGTCTCGTGCACGGGCGTGCGCGCGTACTCGAAGTGCAGCGGCACGGGCCGCTCGACACCTGTCACCCGCGCGGTGGGCCGGCCGGTGCGACGCGAGAGGTCGTCGGCGATCTCGGTGACATCTCCCAGGGTGGCCGACATGAGGATGAACTGCGCGCGGGTCAGCAGCAGCAGCGGCACCTGCCAGGCCCAGCCGCGGTCGGCCTCGCCGTAGTAGTGGAACTCGTCCATCACGACCTGGTCGACGTTCGCGTCGGCCCCTTGCCGCAGGGCGAGATTCGCGAGGATCTCCGCGGTGCAGCAGATGATCGGAGCGTCGGAGTTGACCGACGAATCGCCCGTGACCATGCCGACGTTCTCGGCGCCGAAGATGTCGACGAGGGCGAAGAACTTCTCGCTCACGAGGGCCTTGATCGGCGCGGTGTAATACGTGCGCCCGCCGCGGGAGAGGGCGGCGGCGTGCGCGGCGACCGCCACCAGCGACTTGCCCGTGCCGGTCGGGGTCGACAGGATCACGTTCGCGCCCGAGACGATCTCGATGATCGCCTCGTCCTGCGCGGGGTAAAGCGTGAGCCCTCGCGAGCCCGCCCACTCGACGAAGCCCAGGTACGCGGCATCCGCATCGGCGCCGACGGGAACGTGCTCGAGAAGGGGGGTCACTCCCCCAGCCTCTCATCCGCGCCCTTCGACAGGCTCAGGGACCACCCTTCGACAAGCTCAGGGACCACCCTTCGACAGGCTCAGGGACCACTGCGCACGAGGTGGCTGAGCCTGTCGAAGCCACCGGAACCACGCGAGGCGACTGAGCTTGCCGAAGCCTCAGGGACCGCCCTTCGACAGGCTCAGGGACCGCCCTTCGACAGGCTCAGGGACCGCCCTCCGACAGGTTCAGGGACCGCCCTGGATGCCGCCTGCCGCGACCGCGGGTCGGTCCTCTCCGTCGCGGTCCGCGAAGACCCCGACGTTCTCTCCGTCGAAGACGAACTGCACGCTCGTGCCGAGGGGGAACCGCTCGACGAAGGCCTCGGGCATGCCGTCGGCGACGACGAACTGCACGGTCGCGGGGAACACTCCCGCGCCGCACCCGCCGTAGACGAAGTTGCCGCGGAAGCCGCGCGAACCACCCTGGTCGACCTCGTCGGTGTCGAGGAGGTACAGGCAGGGGCTGCGGTTCTCGCTCGCGTCGATCTGCACGTACCCGGCGAAGGCGGTCACGCCGAAGTAGTCGCGGTAGCCGCGGGAGTCGAGTCCGCGGTCGCCGAAGATCGAGGGGACCGTGGCCGCGGGATCGGGCACGAGCACGTCGACCTGCGACGCCCCCGTCGCCGTCGACACCGGAACGAGCGCCACCCCCGACGCCGTGGCGGCGCTCGCGAGGGCGGTGACCGCCGCCAGAGATATCGCCCACGCCCAGAAGCTGCGCTTCGACCGCACGAGCGGGCGGCGCTCGCGGGGCGTCTCGTGGTCGCGACCTGCGTCATCGTCGGACGGCGTCTCGTCGGTGCTCGCGACCTCGAGGGGGCGGGAGGTTCCGGATGCCGCGGCGGCGGGGTCGACGGCAGGCCGGGGCGGCAGCGGGGGCGGGTCGACCGGGGTCGGAGCCGGGGTCGCGCGAGCCCGTCGCTCCTGCTCCTCGAGCTGTGCGAGCCGCTGCTGGGCTGCGGGGTCATCGGCGATGTCGGCGTCGGGTCCGTACGCCCGTGCGCGCAGGAGCTGCAACTCCTGGAGCACGTCATCGTCCATGCTCTGAATGGTTCCACACCTGGACGCCCCCGGGGCCGATCGCGGTATATGCGCGGGAATAGATCGAGGAGTGTGATGTTGTATCCGACATGCGCTCCTTCGGCACACTCTCCTTCGGCCACTACGGGCCCCTCGGCGGTGGGCGTCAACTGACCGCCGGCGACTCGATGCTCCAGGCGATCGATCTCGCCCAGGGCATGGACGACCTCGGGGTCAACGGCGTCTCGTTCCGCGTTCACCACTTCGCCCGCCAGCAGGCCGCCCCCATGCCCCTGCTTGCCGCGATCGCCGCCCGCACCTCGCGCATCGAGGTCGGCACCGGCGTGATCGACATGCGGTACGAGAACCCGCTCGTGCTCGCCGAGGAGGCGGCATCCGTCGACCTCATCAGCGGCAATCGACTCGCCCTCGGCGTGAGCCGTGGCTCACCCGAGTCGGTCGTGCGCGGCTACGAGGCGTTCGGCTACACGGGCTCGCAAGACCCGCGCGGCGGCGACATCGCCCGCGAGCACTTCGACCTGTTCCTGCGCGCAATCGACGGCGAGGGTCTCGCCGAGCGCGACCCGCACAGCCCCTTCGGCGGCGGCACCGGCCTGCAGCGCATCGAGCCGCACTCCCCCGGTCTGCGTCAGCGCATCTGGTGGGGTGCCGGCACCACCGCGACCGCCGAGTGGGCGGGACGCCTGGGCGTCAACCTCATGTCGTCAACGCTGCTCACCGAGGCCGACGGCACGCCGTTCGACATCCTGCAGGCGCAGCAGCTCGACGCCTTCCGCGCCGCGTGGCGCGAGGCCGGACACCCGGGCGAGCCCCGCACCTCGGTCAGTCGCAGCATCTTCCCGATCGTCACGGCCGAAGACGAGATGTACTTCGGCGGTTCGTCCGGCAGCGACCAGATCGGCGTGATCGACGGCATGCGCTCGACCTTCGGCAAGACCTACGCCGCACCCCCCGAGGTGCTCGTGGAGCAGCTGCAGAACGACGCCGCCGTCATGAGCGCCGACACGCTCATGCTCACGATCCCTTCGCAGATGGGCGTCGACTTCAACCTGCGCCTGGTGGAGAACTTCGCGAAGCACGTCGCCCCCGCCCTCGGCTGGCAGTCGACTCTCGCCACCGCCTGATTCGCGAGTGCCCGGACGGGCCCGGATGCCGATTCCCCGGCATCCGGGCCCGTTCCGTCTACGGTGGGGCGGTGAGCGTCGTCATCCGCACCGCCCGGTTCCCGCGCGACGGTGAGTCCGTCTCGATGCTCGTCGGCGACTACCTCCGTCGCACCGAGTCCGAGAAGGCCGAGCACGGACTCGTCGACGCGGATGCCGCGATGCCCGCCCGCTACGCGCGCGAGATCGACGATCCGGCCGACGTCTTCGCCGACCGTCGCGTGCTCATCGCCGCGGTCGACGATGAGGACTGCGGCGTCGTGGTGATCGCGCGCTCAGCCGAGGGAGGCGAGATCTCCCGCTTCTGGACGACCCCGGCCGCCCGCGGTCGCGGCGTCGGTTCAGCGCTGCTGGCCACCGCCGTCGACGGTGCGCCACGACCGGTGCGGCTGTCCGTGTGGAGATGGCGCGAGCCCGCGCTGTCGCTGTACGCGCGCGCCGGGTTCGAGGTCGTGCCGTCGTGGGACGAGCGGCCCGACCTGGTCTGCCTCGAGCTGCGGTGATCCGAGCGGCGCCGATCAACGCGCCGCGGCGGGGATTACCGGTAGCCCGTCAGCCCGTGCGAACGCGCGATGGTCTGCGACACGAGGTACTCACCCCACGCCACGGCATACGCGCCGAGCGAGGCCCACACCCACCCCGAGGGCAGGGGGCCCGCGAGACCGAGCAGAGCCGCCACCGTGAGGGCGACCACGACGACGAGCACCGGCACCGTGGCGCGGGCACCGACCGTGGCCCCATCGCTCCGCCAGATGACGAGCAGCGCCCCGGCCGTGGCGACCAGCAGGATCACCGGCGTGAACCAGGGCCCCAGGGCGCCCATGGTGATCGCGGCGCCGATCCCGGCGATCGCGAGGGAGGCGGTGCGCAGGGCGCGGATCCTCGTCGAAGAGGGCGAAGCGGCGATGGGGGTCTCCTTCGGGTGCGCGCGAGTCGGTGACGCGACTCGGCGGTTCCAGGGTACCGACGCCGCGATACGACTCTGCTGGACGTTCCTGCCTACGGTGGGCTCGTGGGCATTTCCCTGACGCGCCTCGACGCGGCCGATCCCGACGACCGCTCTCCTTCGCGCGGGCCTGAAGTCACGCTCTCCGGCGAGCTGCGCTGCGCCGACGCGGCCGAGGCGGAACGCGTGCGCGCCCACCTCGACGAGCACGTCGCGCTGACTCGCGCCGAGCCCGGATGCCTGTCGTTCGAGGTCACTCCCACCGCTGACGAGCTGGTGTGGCGGGTGGCGGAGCGCTTCGTCGACGAGGCCGCATTCGACGCCCACCAGCGTCGGGTCGCCCCGAGCACCTGGGGGCGGGAGACCGCCGGGATCGAGCGGTCGTACGTGATCCGCGGGCGGGTTCGGGATGACGAGGCCCTCGTCGCCGCGGCCTGGGCAGCCGAGCAGCACCTGCTGGATCCGTCTGTGCGCTCCGACCCGCAGGAGGCGGGCCGACTGCTCGATCCCTCGTTCGTGGAGTTCGGTCAGTCCGGCCGCCGCTGGACGCGCGACGAGATCGTGGCCGCGCTGCAGAACGAGCCGGGCACCGACCCCGCCCCCTCGCTGAGCGAGAGGGAGCACCGAGTGCTCGGACCCGACACGGTGCTGCTGACGTACCTGCTGCGGTTCGAAGATCGCGTCAGCCGCCGGTCGTCCCTCTGGCGGTGCGACCCCGCACCGCGGTGCCTGTTCCACCAGGGGACGCCGGTCGGCTGAGCTCACCCCATCGTCGGGTAGGTCGTGTGCTCCTTCGGCGCGGGCTCGGGGTGCACGGAGCGGAATGCGGCGAGGTCGCGCACGTTCTTCTGCACGGCGACGACGGCGAACAGGCTCATCGCGAATCCGATGCCGTAGAAGCCCTTCTCCGACAGCAGCAGCTCGGCGTTCCACAAGCCGACGGCCATGACCGTGAGCGCGACGAGCAGCATGCTCCACGCGACGCCGAGGTATGCGCCGGTGACCGGGATCTCTTCCGCACGGTCGCGCACGGCCTTCTGCACCGAGATCGCGGCGAACAGCCCGAGCAGGAAGACCGAGAGGTAGAAGCCCTTCTCGGCCAGCGTCATGTGCGCGCTGTACAGGCCGATGAAATACACCGAGGCGCCGAGCCCGAGTGCCACCCAGGAGGCCCCCACGAAGGCTCCGGTCGGCCGACCGAGCACCTGCGGTGTGTGCGTGTCCGTCATCTTTCCCACCCCTTCGTCGATCCCCGTGCGGGGATATATGCCGTGGCGGAGAAGCTAGCGGAGGTCGTATGTCGAAAGTGAGATACGCGGCTCGGATGTGGACGATCTCCGGATGCCGAGGCCTGGGGAGAAGCCTCGTCAGGGGTGGCCGACGGGCTTCTGCCTGCCCGCGTCGCGGCCGTGCTCGCGCTCGAAAGCGACGATGGCACCTCGCGCCCTGACCAGCATGACGATGCTCGCGGTCAGCAGGACCGCCCAGAGGACGACAACGATCCACTGCCAGCCGACGGTGCCACCGGACTCGACGAGGGGCACGATCTGGAACATCAGATTGAGCGCCGATACCGCGATGGCGGCGATCGGGTAGGCCAGACCGCGCGAGAGGGTCATGCGTCGCTGGATGAGGGACGGGGCCTGCGGCTGGTCGGGCACGTCTCTTCCTATCGTGCTGATCGGTTCGCGCGGAAGCCCTTGCCGCTGTCTCGGGCCGTTGTCCCCGGCCGACGTCCCGGGCCGATGTCGGAGGTCGGCGGGAGCATGTTTACATGCACAGCCGCCCCGTCACCGACGACGCGGACGAGCTCGCGCTCGACCAGATCGTCGAGGCGTTGATGCGGGTCGACGCGTCGATCGCGAAGCTCGAGGCGGAGCGAGCGCGGCTGCTCGGCCGGGCGTTCGCCATCGCCGCGGCGCGGACCGCGCACTCGCCCGCGGCCGTGCAGGAGCGCGAGCTCGCGCTGCGGTCGGTGGCGGCCGAGATCGGCGCAGCACTCCGGTGGCACGACCGCACGGCGCAGCGCCGCCTGTCCGAGGCGGCGAGCCTGGTCGACGACTTCCCCGCCACGGTGGAGGCACTGGCCGAGGCGCGCATCACGGCGCGGCACACCGAGGTCGTCCGCGAGATCGGTGCGTGCCTCGTCGACGAGCCGAGCCGACGGCAGTACGAGCGTCGAGTGCTCGCACGGGCCGAACGCGACACCGTCGCCGGCACTCGCGCATTCGCCCGCGCCGTGGTCGACGAGCTGCAGCCCCGCTCGATCGACGAGCGCCACGACGAGGCCGTCCAGCGGCGCCGTGTGTGGATCGAAGACGACGTCGACGGCATGGCGCAGCTCGGGGTGATCGACAGTGCCGCGAAGATCCGGGCGATGTTCGACCGCCTCACGCGCCAGGCCCGCGCGGTGCGCCAGGTCGCGCACCTCGCGGGCGACGACGGTGGGGTCGACGACACGAGATCGATCGATGAGACCCGCGCCGACCTGCTGTGCGACCTCGTCCTGGGCGGCCGGCCCGTCGTCGATCCGACCCAGGCGCACCTCCCCGGGGGCCTCGGGGCGATCCGTGCCGAGGTCTCGGTCGTCATTCCGGTGCTCACCGCCGTCGGCGCGAGCGAGCGGGCGGCGATGCTCGACGGATGCACTCCCGTCGACGCCGACACGGCGCGCGAGCTCATGGCCGGGGCACCCGGGTGGGAACGCCTGCTCACCGATCCCGTGACCGGTGTCGCCCTCGCCGTCGACCGCTACCGGCCGACGCCCGCGATGCGTCGCTTCGTGCGCATCCGCGACGTGCACTGTCGATTCCCCGGATGCCGCCAGCCCGCCCGACGCTGCGAGATCGACCACAACCTGGACCACGCGAAGGGCGGCGCGACGCACCTTTGCAACCTCGCCTGCCTGTGCAAGCGCCATCACGTGCTCAAGACCGAGGCCGCGTGGACAGCCGAGCAGCAGCCCGACGGGAGCATCGTATGGACCAGCCCGTTGGGTCGTCGCACCACTGACCCGCCGGAGCGGCGAGTCGCCTTCGCGCCCGACCCCGACCCGCCGCCGTTCTGACGTGCGACGGCCCCTCCGGCGGGCCCGTTTCTGCCCGACTCAGCGGCCCCCTCACGCGGCGACGCATCCGCGCGAACACCCGCTCGCCAGCACCCTCGCCTCCGCCACCCGCGAACACCCTCGCGTCCGCCACGCGACGGTGGTTGGCTGGCCGGCATGCGACGCGTCCTCATCCTCGGCGGAACGGCGTGGCTGGGCCGTGCCATCGCCGCTCATGCCCTCGCGCACGGCGCCGAGGTCACGTGCCTCGCCCGCGGCGACTCCGGCGACCCCGCGCCGGGTGCGCGGCTCGTGCGCGCCGACCGCGACGACCCCCACGCTTACACCGACGTGCGGCACGACTGGGACGAGGTCGTCGAGCTCTCGTGGGACGCCGGGTTCGTGGCATCCGCCCTCGAGGCCCTGGCCGACCGCGCCGCGCACTGGACGCTCGTGTCGAGCGTCTCGGTGTACGCCCACTCCGACGTCCCCTTCGCCGACGAAAGCGCCGATCTCGTCGAGCCGCGGGATCTGACGGCGTATCCGGATGCCAAGGTGCACGCCGAACGGCTCACCGCGGCGCGACTGCCCGATCGGGCTCTGCTCGCCCGGGCCGGACTGATCGTCGGTCCGGGCGACCCGAGCGACCGCTACGGTTACTGGCCGGCTCGGTTCGCCCGCGGCGGCCGCGTCCTCGTGCCCGCGACCGCCGGTCGGCACGTGCAGGGCATCGACGTCGACGACCTCGCCGCGTGGATCGAGCTCGCCGGGCGCACGGGGGTGACGGGGCCGATCAACGCGGTCGGCGAAGAGCTGCCGCTCGCCGCGGTGCTCGCCGCCGCTCGCGACGCCGCCGGGGGCGACACCGCCCGGGGGCACGCCGATGCGCCGGTCAGCGAGAGCGTGCCGCTCGACGACGACACCCTCTCGGCGCGCGGGGTGCAGTACTGGGCCGGGCCGCGGTCGCTGCCGTTGTGGCTCCCCGCCGAGGCGCGGGGCTTCTCGCGGCGCAGCGACGCCGCCTTCGTGGCATCCGGGGGTCGTCGACGACCGCTCGCCGAGACGATGCGTCGCACGCTCGACGACGAACGCGCGCGCGGAATCGATCGCCCGAGACGCGCCGGACTGACCCCCGCAGAAGAGGCCGAGGTGCTCGCGGGCTAGCGCTGCGCGCGGGTCAGCGACCGTTGCGATCCGCTGCCGACCGCGGCGGGGCCGAGGCCACCTCGAGTCGGTCGAGGCCGCGCAACGACGTCCAGATCAGTTCTTCGCCCTTCGCGGCGTGCTGCGAGGCCCGCACCGCGCGCTCGTCGGCCCACGAGTTCAGCACGTGGCCGGAGTGTCCGCGCACGTGCTCGAGCACCACGTCGGGGAGCCCCGCGGCCCGACGGGCGTCGCGCGCGGCGATGAGCGCCTCGAGGATGCCCTGGTTGGCGACCGGCTTCTTCGCGCTCGTGACCCAGCCGCGGCGGCGGTGGCCGTCCATCCACTTCGAGTACGTGTCGATGGCGTACTTCGAGTCGGCCTGCACGACGAGTTCGCGCACGTCGGGGTGGTCGGTGATCGCGTGCAGGAGACCCAGCAGTTCGCCGATGTTGTTCGTGCCCTCGGGGATCGAGCCCGCGGCCCAGTGCCCGTCTTCGCCGACCCACGCCCAGCCCGCCGGCCCCGGATTGCCCTTGCAGGCGCCGTCGGTGGCGACGACGTAGCGGTCGGAGGGCGCGGTCGCGGAGGAACTGCTCATCCCTCTAGTCTCCCCTGCCCGAGGGAGCGCCTTCACCCGTGGGATCCGGCCCGCATGGTGAGCACCCCATCACACGCGTGCGAAACGGCGGGTGAACGCGAGAGGGGCTCGCCGGGACGACGGGCGACGGCGCGCTCTGTGCGCCGCGCGCCCGTGTGAATCTGGCGCGACCCGCTCTCGCGTCTTGCGCACCCCTCGAGAAAGCGTCCCGCCATGTCGACGTCGTCCCCCGCCCCGACCCGCGCCCGCCTCCACCCCGCCGCGGTCGTCGCGCTCGCGACGGGTGGGGTGATCATCCTCGGCGCCATCGCGTTCCTCGTGTGGCTGCTGACGGCAGGACAGACGACGCCCAACGCCGCCGCGACCGACAAGCTCGTGCAATGGCAGCAGGTCTTCGAGACCTACCGCGACGCGAACAGCGGCCTGCCCGACGTCGCCGCCGGCGGTTACTGCCTCGGCACCGGCTTCCCGGTCGGCGCGGGAGGCACCCCCAACTGCCGCGACTACGACGGCAACACCTTCTACACCGAAGAGGCCAGCGCCCCGCTGATGCAGGCGCTGGCGACGACCGGTCCCCTCCCCGAGGGGGTTTCGGCGCCCGTGCGCGGCACGGTCGGGCCCTACGCGATCGTCGACGACGCCGGCATCCACCTGCTCACCGCCGAAGACGGCACGTGCGAGGCCCCCGCCGTCGAGGTGTGGAACGACGGCGGGGGCCTCTTCATCTGTCAGATCCTGCTCGAGCGCTGACGCCGCCCCGACCCGCGCCGGGGCCGCTCGTCAGTCGCGACCGCTCTCGGCCTTCTTCTGGCCGGCTTCGAGCACGTCGCCCGCGGGCAGCTCCTGGTGGCCGCCGAACTGCAGACGCATCGCCGAGAGCACCTGGTTGGCGAAGTGGTCCTCACCGCGCGAGGCGAAACGCTCGAACAGCGACGCCGCCAGCACGGGCACGGGCACGCCGGTGTCGACGGCGGCCTTCACCGTCCATCGGCCCTCACCCGAGTCCGACACGCGACCGGCGAGGCCGTCGAGCGTGGGGTTCTGCGAGAGGGCGGCGGCGGTGAGGTCGAGCAGCCACGACGAGATGACCGACCCGCGGCGCCAGAGCTCCGTGACCCGCGCGGTGTCGATGTCGAACTGGTAGAACTCGGGCTCCTCCAGCGGGGCGACCTCGGCGGAGTGCTCGCCCTGGTGCAGGCCCGCGTCGGCGCTGTTGAGCACGTTCAGTCCCTCGGCGAGCGCGGCCATGATGCCGTACTCGATGCCGTTGTGCACCATCTTCACGAAGTGTCCCGAGCCCGACGGACCGCAGTGCAGGTAGCCGCGCTCCTCGGTCGAGTAGTCGCCGGTGCGGCCGGGTGTGCGCTCGACCTCGCCGGGGCCCGGGGCGATCGTGCGCAGCACCGGCTCGAGGTGGGCGACGGCTTCGTCGTGGCCGCCGACCATGAGGCAGTAGCCGCGCTCGAGACCGAAGACCCCGCCGCTGGTGCCGACGTCGACGTAGTGGATGCCGCTGTCGTCGAGCTTCTTCGCGCGGCGCACGTCGTCGCGGTAGTTGGAGTTGCCGCCGTCGATGATGATGTCGCCCGGCTCGAGCACCGCGGCCACCTCGTCGACGACGGTGCCGGTGAGGCCGGCGGGGATCATGAGCCAGATCGCGCGCGGCTTCTCGAGCTTCGAGGCCAGGTCGGCGATGCTGGTCGCTCCCGTGGCCCCTTCGGCCACGAGGGCCTGCACGGCGTCCTGGTTCACGTCGAACACGACGCAGTCGTGACCGTCTCTCATGAGCCTGCGGACGATGTTGGCGCCCATTCGTCCGAGTCCGACCATGGCGAGTTGCATTGGTACCCCGTTCGTCGTGGATCACGGCCGCCGCGAGCGGCCCCTCCGCGAGTCTAGGAGCGCCCGAGGGCCCCGGGCATCGGTGCTAGCCCTGGAAATCCTCGGGATCGACGTCGTCGAGGAAGCGACGGAACTCCTCGACCCGGTCCTCGTCGGCCGCGGCCTCGAGCTCGACCGCCTCGTCGGGAACCCCGGCCTCGGCGAAGACCGCCTCGGCCACGAGGATCACCGCATCGGCGCGGGCGGCAAGGGCGATGGCATCCGAGGGTCGCGCGTCGAAGGTGCGGGGGCCGACCGGGGTGTTCAGCACGACCCGCGCGTGGAACGTGCCCTCGTCGAGGTGCGTCACCTCGACCCGGTCGACCGAGGCCGACAGCTCGCCGAGCATCGCGGTCATCAGGTCGTGCGCGAGCGGCCGCGGCGACCCCGAGCCCTCGATCGCGACCAGGATCGACATCGCCTCCTGCGGACCGATCCACACCGGCAGGACGCGGTCGCCGTGGCTCTCGACGTCGACGGGCTTGAGCAGGATCACGTGCTGCTGGGCGGGATCGAGCGCCACCCCGACCACGCGCACCCGGATCATGGGGCCCATCGTACGGGCACGCGGTGGTCGGTCGTCAGCGCAGGATGCCGAGCGATCGGGCCGCCGACACCGCCGCGGTGCGGGAGGTCACGCCGAGCTTGGAGAAGACGTGCGCGAGGTGCGACTTCACCGTGGCGTCGGTGATGTGCAGGCGCCGCGCGACGTCGGCGTTCGACGCCCCGCGCGACACGAGGCGCAGCACCTCGATCTCGCGGACCGACAGCGTCACCCGCGGTTCGCGCAGGCGCGCGAGCAGGCGCCCCGCGATGGCCGGGGCCAGGGCGCTCTGCCCGGCAGCGGCGGCGCGCACGCCGGCGAGCAGCTCGTGCGGCGGCGCGTCTTTGAGCAGGTATCCGCTGGCGCCCGCCTCGACCGCGCCCAGGATGTCGCCGTCGGTGTCGTAGTTGGTCAGCACCAGCACGTAGGGCGGGGCGGCGAGCGCACGCACGCGGCGGGTGGCGTCGGCTCCCGCGGCCCGGTCGCCGAACTGCAGGTCCATCAACACGAGTTCCGGGGCGAGGTCGGCGGCGAGCGCGACCGCCTCGTCGGGGGTCGAGGCCTCGCCCACCACGGCGATGTCGGGCTCGGCGTCGAGCAGGGCCCGGACCCCGGCGCGCACGACGGGGTGATCGTCGGCGATGACGACGTGGATCACGACGCCCCCACCGGCAGGGTCACGGTGAGAGTCGTGCCAGCGCGAGGGGCGCTGTCGACCTGGATGCGCCCGTCGAGCTGGTCGACCCGCTCGCGCATGGCGCGCAGCCCGAAGGAATCGGTGGCTGATGCCGTGGACTCCGCCCGCTCGATATCGAACCCCATGCCGTCGTCGGTCACGGTCAGCCGTACGCCCTCTTCGACGGACGCCAGCAGGATGCCGACGCGGTGGGCCCGCGCGTGCTGTCCGACGTTCGCGAGCGCCCCCTGCGCGATGCGCAGCAGAGCGGTCTGCGCGTCCATCGGCAGCGACACCTCCGCATCGAGGTCGAGGTCGACCTCCACGCCCTCTCGGCTCCCCCACCCGGCGGCGAGGCGTTCGAGCGCCGACGCGAGCCCGCGATCGAGGCTCGGGGGCGCCAGCTCCCGGATGAACCGACGGGTCTCGGCCAGGCCGTCGGCCGCGGTCTGGCGCGCGAGGCGCACGTGGGCGATGCCGGGGCCCGTGGCATCCGCCCGCTCCGCCGCGTGCAGCAGCATCTGGATGCTCGACAGCCCCTGCGCGACGGTGTCGTGCAGTTCGCGGGCGAGGCGCGAACGCTCGGCGAGGGTGCCCTGCTCGCGTTCGGCGGCGGCGAGGCGGTCGCGGGTGGCCAACAGCTCGGCCATCAGGGCCTCGCGCTCGGCCGCCCGCTTCTCGAGCGCCGAGTAGCCCAGTCCGATCAGCAGGGCCACCCCGGCGCCCACGATCGGTCCCACGACGCCCCCGACGCTCAGACCGCCGTGCACCGCGAACGCCACGATGGTCAGCGCCGTGGTCAGCACCACGGCGATCGGTCCCACCCCTCGCGGCAACAGGTGCAGGTACAGGAAGAACAGCGGGAAGACGAGATAGGCCGCCTCGGGCACCAGCCACACCAGCGCCGCCCACACGAGCGTCAGCGCCACGATCCACACGATGCCCCACGCGCGGCGTCGCGTCCGGGCGACGACGAGGCCCGAGAGATAGACGAGGCCGAGGACACCGGCGAGCACCAGCGCCACGAGGGAGCCGTTCGTCACGAGCACGCGCACCACGACCAGCGCGAGCAGCCCGCAGAACAGAACGTGCAGGCCGACGCGCAGGCCCGCGAAGACGGGGGCGAGGGTGCGGTGCGGCATGTCGGTGTCCAGGCTACGGAAGCCGCGCCCCCGACGGATCATCCGAAAGGTGGAGAGCGGGTTCGCCCGTTGCCCCGATGACGCGGACGCGTCCGCTGACCACGCTGGAGGGGTACCGGTGAGATCCGCCGGCGGAAGGAGGCGACGTGTACGTCGCATGGCGCGATCTGCGGTTCGCCCGCGGGCGGTTCGCCCTCATCGGGGCGGTCGTCGCCCTCATCACCCTCTTGGTCGGCTTTCTCTCCGGCCTGACCGGCGGTCTCGCCGCGCAGAACGTCTCGGCGGTGCTCGCCCTGCCCGGCGACCGGCTCGTACTGCAGCCCACCGCCGACGCCGCGGCCACGTTCGCCGAGTCGGCGATCGACGACTCCACCGTCGCCGCGTGGCGGGCGGCACCGGGCGTTGAGAGCGTCACCGCGGTCGGCATCTCGCAGGCGCGAGCGGAGGGCCCCGGCGGCTCGGCGGGAGTCGCCCTGTTCGGGCTCGACTCCCCCGCGTTCGGCGTGAGCGCGGCGGGCGACGACGAGGTGGGCCTGTCCTCTGCCGCGGCAACGGCCCTCGGAGCCGGGGTCGGCGACACCGTCACCCTCGCCGGAGCCGCCTTCCGCGTGTCGTCGATCGGCGCCGACCTGTCGTACAGCCACACGCCGGTACTCGCCCTGACTCCCGGGGCGTTGCGCGCCCTCGACGAGCGGCTCGGCGGCACGGGCGCGGCGACCGTGCTGGCCGTCACCGGCACTCCCGCGTGGGATGAGGTCGCCGCCGAGACCGGCACCACGGCATCCGCCCCGTTCTCGAGCCTCACGGCGCTGCCTACGTTCCGCTCCGAGATCGGCTCGCTCGCGCTCATGATCGCGATGCTGTTCGGCGTCTCGGCACTGGTGGTGGGGGCGTTCTTCACCGTGTGGAGCATGCAGCGCGCCGGCGACGTCGCCGTGCTGAAGGCGCTCGGTGCCAGCACCCCGGCCCTCGTGCGCGACGCCCTGGGGCAGGCCCTGGTCGTGCTGGTGCTCGGCGTCGGCGTCGGGATCGGCTTGACCGCCCTGCTCGGAGCGCTGGCCGGGGGCGCGTTGCCGTTCGTGCTGAACCCCCTGACCACCCTCGCGCCCGCCGCCATCATGATCGCGCTCGGCCTCGCCGGCGCGGCCGTGTCGCTGCGCACCGTCACCTCGTCCGACCCTCTCACTGCTCTGGGGAGCACCCGATGATCCTGCTCGACGACGTCACCCTCACCTACCCCGACGGCGACGCCCGCGTCACCGCGGTCGACCGCGTCACCCTCGAGGGGCGGTCCGGGGTGCTCACCGGCATCACCGGCCCGTCGGGCTCGGGCAAATCGAGCCTGCTCGCGCTGGCGGCGACCCTCGTGCGGCCCGACTCCGGCCGCGTGATGATCGCGGGAACGGATGCCACGCGCCTAAGTCGCTCGCAGGCCACGACGCTGCGCCGCGAGAGCATCGGCATCGTGTTCCAGCAGCCGCAGTTGCTCCCCGCCCTCACCGCGCGGGAGCAGCTGCGGGTGATGGCAGAGCTCGGCGGCTCCGGTCGGCGCGAGCGTCGCGCCCTCGTCCGCGGTCGCGTCGACGAGCTGCTGGATGCCGTGGGGCTCGCCGCCGTCGCCGATCGCCGCCCGGCGCAGCTATCGGGCGGGCAACGTCAACGCGTGGCGATCGCCCGTGCCCTCGTGCACGAGCCCTCGGTGCTGCTGGTCGACGAACCCACCAGCGCCCTCGACACCGCACGCGGAGCCGAGATCATGGGCCTGCTTGCGCGGCTGACGCACGAGCGGCAGACGGCCACCCTGCTCGTCACGCACGACCTCGTGCACCGCGAGGCGCTCGACGAGACCGTGGAGGTGGTCGACGGGCGCGCGGCGCTGGTCACCACCCGAACGCGTTGAACCAGTCGCGTCGGTGATCCGCTTCGGCGCGCGACTCGTCGCCTCGCCACGAGTCGTGCGCCGACAGCGTGCCCTCAGCGGTCAGTTCGACGAACGCCCAGCAGACGGGGCAGACAGCCCGACCGTCGGGGAAGCCGTCGTCGAGTGTCGGCGCGGGTTCAGCCTCGGTCCCCGCTCCGCTACACGCGGGCGGGTCGGCCTGGAGGTCGTTCCACAGCAGGCGTCCGCCTTTGCGGTGGTGCAGCCCGCGGTGGCCATTCTCACGGGTGCAGATCTCGCCGTTTCTTCGACTGAGGCAGAGTCTCCGGGCGGCGCCCGGGAGTGCCGCCAGCGTTCTCGTCATCCTCCGATTGTCTCCGCTGCGAGCGCAGCGGGGGCATCGCCGGGATGCGAACGGGGCGATGGGGGCCGGTGGGGAAGGGCTCGGTGGTCATCGCAGACCACCACCGGTACGACGAGCGAACATGTCGACCTCCTGATGATTCGACGATCCGTCAGGAGACGCCTCCGGCCGAGGGGGTTGACAGGACGGGAGACGGTGCTAGTCATACCCCTCGGGGGTATGCTGGGACCATGCACGGATACGAGGGCCACAAGGACGACCTGCTCAAGCGCCTCCGCCGCGCCGAGGGCCAGGTGCGCGGCATCGCCCGCATGGTCGACGACGACAAGTACTGCATCGACATCCTCACCCAGGTGTCGGCCGTGACCAAGGCCCTCGAGAACGTCGCCCTCTCACTGCTCGACGACCACCTCTCGCACTGCGTCGCCGAGGCGGCCGCTCAGGGCGGACCCGTCGCCGAAGAGAAGCTCAAAGAAGCCAACCAGGCGATCGCCCGCCTGGTTCGATCGTAAGGAGTCCCCCATGACAGAGCAGCGCATCGAACTCGGCCTGAGCGCCTCCACCCCGACCTCGGGCGGCTGCGGCGACGCGTGCGGCTGCGGCCATGGCGCCGCGGCATCCGCACCCTCTTCCCGACCCGCGACCGACGAACTCCGCGTCGAGGGCATGACCTGCGACCACTGCGTGCGCGCGGTGACCGAGGAGCTCAGCGCCCTCGACGGCGTCGAGGTCCTCGACGTCGAGCTGCACGTCGGAGGCGCCTCGATCGTGCGCATCGCCTCCACCGGTGCGGCCGACGAGACCGCCCTCGCGGGTGCGATCGACGAGGCGGGCTACACGCTCGCCCGGTGAGACCGGCTCGGCGAACCGCGGTCAGGCGCCGCGGCGCACGAGCACGTCGACGGCCGCGTGGAACGTGAGGTGTTGCGACACCTCCACCGCGCGGTCGTAGCGCGTACCGCCGAGGGCGACGAAGACCGCCCCGACCACTTCGACGTATCCGACGATGTATCCGCCGCGGGCGACCTCGTACAGATCGAGGTCGATGCGCGTCCACGGGATCTCGGTGATCGTCTCGAGCGCGGACGACGCGACCGGCGACGGGGAGATCACGGTCGGGGTCGTCGGCGCGGAGAGAGCGGCGAGCTTCGCGGCGGCGCGAGCGGCGGCTTTCAGAGAACCCGAGCGACTGAGCGGTGCTTCCATGACCATGTGAGAACTCCTTGGGTCGTTCGGGTTCTCTCACAGTGCGCCGCAGACCCCCGGCCCGCGCCGGGGTTGACGGATCCGACGATCAGCGTTACCCGCGATCAGACCGCGGAACGGGCCGGTCGACCGCGCCGCGGACGCTCCTCCGACAGCCCGAACGGCTCGGCTCCGACCGTGAGCTGCTCCACCTCGTCGAGCCAGCGCAGGTCGGCCTCGAGCCGCGCCCGCCGCGCCGCGCGCACGATGGCCGCCGGCGCGGCATCCGCCCCCTCCTCGTCGACCCGCGCGAGCGCCTCGCGCACGGCCGCGCGCTGAGCCGACAGGATGCCGTCGACGTCGGCGCCCGGCAGAGTGACGGCGAGGGCGATCTTCAGCGCCACCTCGTCGCGCCCCTCGGCCAGCGACGCACCGGCGAGCCAGGACCGCGCGTCGTCGCGACCGGCGGCGGTGGGCTGCCAGAGCACGTGGGCCTCGTCGTCGACGCCGATGCTCTCGATCAGCCCGTCGCGCTCGAGGCGCTCGAGCGTGGTGTACACCTGGCCGACGTTCACGCGGACCCCCGTGCGCCGCTCGTACTCGGCCCGCAGCTGCGAGCCGTAGCAGGCGCCGCGATCGAGGATCGCGAGCAGGCTCTGACGCACCGACATGCGGCCTCCGGACGGGTTCGGGAAAAGACTTGCTCGGTAAGCCCCAATCTAGACCGGCGGAGGTGGTTCGACGCCGAATCATCGCCCTTCGGCGCTCCGACGGCGCGGCGTAGCATGTGGTCTGACCACATAATCCGGTTCGATCGGAGGCTCCTGATGGAGTGGCTCGACCCCCTCGCCCTCGCCCGCTGGCAGTTCGGGTTGACGACGCTGTACCACTTCCTCTTCGTGCCCCTGACGCTGGGGATGTCGCTCATCGTGGCGATCTTCCAGACCGTCTGGTACCGCACGGGAGACGTGCGGTGGCTGCACATCACGCGCTTCTTCGGGAAGATCTTCCTGATCAACTTCGCGATGGGCGTGGTCACCGGCATCGTGCAGGAGTTCCAGTTCGGCATGAACTGGTCGGCCTACTCCCGCTTCGTCGGCGACGTCTTCGGCGCCCCGCTCGCCTTCGAGGGCCTGCTCGCCTTCTTCCTCGAGGCGACCTTCATCGGCCTGTGGATCTTCGGGTGGGACAAGCTCCCCCGCCTCGCGCACCTCGCGAGCATCTGGATGGCCGGTATCGGCGCCACCCTCTCGGCGTACTTCATCATCGCCGCGAACGCGTTCATGCAGAACCCGGTGGGTTATCAGATGTCGGCCGACGGCCACCGCGCCGAGCTCGTCGACTTCTGGGCGATGCTCACCAACCCCGTGGCCCTCGCCGCCTTCCCGCACACGATCTTCGCCGGCTGGATGTTCGCGGCCATGGTCGTCGTCGCCGTCTCGGCCTGGCACATGGCGCGCGGACGCAACACCGACATGATGCGCAAGACGCTGCGCTTCGGACTGTGGGGCACGCTCGTGTCGTTCGTGCTCGTCGCGATCGTCGGCGACCAGCTGAGCCTGGTGATGGTCGCGACCCAACCCATGAAGATGGCGGCGGCCGAAGCGACCTTCAACACCGTCTGCGGGCAGGACGCCTCGTTCTCGATCTTCACGCTCGGCACCCCCGACGGAACCAGCGAGCTGTTCAGCATCCGCGTGCCGTTCCTGCTCAGCATCCTGTCGACGCACTCGCTCGACGGCTGCGTCGAGGGCATCAACGACCTCAACACCCTCTACAGCCAGCAGATGTTCCCGCAGTTCGCCGACCAGGTCGACGGCAACTTCGCCCCCGTGCTGTGGGTCACCTACTGGGCGTTCCGCTGGATGATCGCCCTCGGCGGCATCGCGGCGCTCGTCAGCGTCGTGGGCCTGTGGGTCACCCGCAAGAACGCCAAGCGCCCCGTCGCCGGCTGGATGTGGCGCATCGCGATCTGGGCCGCTCCCCTGCCCATGCTCGCGAGCCTCGTCGGATGGGTGTTCACCGAGATGGGCCGTCAGCCCTGGATCGTGTTCGGCCTCATGCTCACGCAGGACGGCGTCTCGCCGAGCGTGCCGGGCTGGAGCGTGCTGATCTCGCTCGTCTCCTTCACCCTCGTCTACCTCACCCTCGCGATCGTCGAGTTCGGTCTCATCGTCAAGTTCGCGCAGAAGGGCCCCGAGCCCTTGCCCGATCCGGATGCCGTGCACGACGACTCCATCGAGAACACCCCCACCACGGTCTACTAGGAGCAGGAAATGGATCTCGCGCAGCTCTGGTTCTGGATCGTCGCCTTCCTCTTCGTCGGCTACTTCGTGCTCGACGGGTTCGACTTCGGCGTCGGCATGTCGCTCCCCTTCCTCGGCAAGGACGACATCGCCCGTCGGCAGATCATCAACACCATCGGTCCCGTGTGGGACCTCAACGAGACGTGGGTCATCGTGGCCGGCGCCGCGCTGTTCGCGTCGTTCCCCGAGTGGTACGCGACGCTGTTCAGCGGGTTCTACCTGCCGCTGCTGGCAATCCTGCTGGCTCTGATCGCCCGCGGCGTCTCCTTCGAATACCGCCACCAGCGCGATTCGCTCAAATGGAAGCGCTCGTTCGACCGCATGATCGTCATCGGCTCGGCCGTGCCCGCATTCCTCTGGGGAGTCGCGTTCGCGAACATCGTGCAGGGCGTGCCGCTGGATGCCGACCACGAGTACGCCGGCACCGTGCTGACGCTGCTCAACCCGTACGGCATCCTGGGCGGTCTCACCACCCTGAGCCTGTTCTTCCTGCACGGCGTCTACTTCGTGGCCCTCAAGACCGACGGGCAGGTTCGCGCCGACGCACGGGCGCTCGCGAAGAAGGCGGGCCTGCTGACGATCGCGCTGGCCGCACTCTTCCTGGTCTGGACGATCATCGACGCCGCGAACGCCGAGGCGCCCCTGCTGCTCGGTGTCGTCGCCCTCGCCGGGGTCGCCGCCCTCACCCTCATCGGGTCGTGGGTCGCGAACCTGCGCGATCGGGAGGGAACCGCCTTCACCCTCGGGGCCGTCACGATCGTCGCCGCCGTCGCCGCGCTCTTCTTCGCGCTGTTCCCCAACGTCATGCCCTCGACCCTCGCGGGGGGCGCGAGCCTGACGATCGACAACGCGTCGAGCACCGACTACACGCTCACGATCATGAGCTGGGCGGCACTGATTTTCCTGCCGCTGATCCTGGCCTACCAGGGGTGGACCTACTGGGTGTTCCGCAAGCGCGTGACCCGCGCCCGCATCGAGAAGGCCGCGCTCGTCGCGCACTGAGACCCCCGCCATGAAACCCGTCGACCCCCGCCTGCTGCGGTACGCGACCGCGTCGCGGAGCTTCTTCGCCGTGACCGCGGCGATCGTGCTCGCGCAGGCGGGGGTCATCGTGGGCTTCGCCTGGGCGCTCACGAGCGCGCTCGTCGGGGTGATCGAGGGGCGCACGCTGAGCGAGGTGTGGGGTTTCGTGGGAATGGCGGCCGCACTCGTGGTGCTGCGCGGAGCGCTGATCGCCGCCTCCGAGCGGGTGTCGGCCCGCGGCGCCGCGGCAGCCTCGCTGCAGCTGCGCGACGCCCTCGTCTCGGCCGTGACGCGCCTCGGCCCGCGGTGGCTCGGCGCCCGCAATGCCGCCGGCCTCGCCGTGACCGCGGGGCACGGTCTAGAGGCGCTGGACGCGTACTTCGGCCGCTACCTGCCGCAGCTGGTGGCCACCGCGATCACCATGCCGATCCTCATCGGCACCATGACCCTCGCCGACCCGCTGTCGGGGCTCATCGTCGTGCTGACGATCCCCCTCATCCCGGTGTTCATGGTGCTCATCGGCCTCGCCACCCGCGGCGTGCAGCAGAGGCAGTACCGCACGCTCGGCCGCCTCGCCGCGCGCTTCGCCGACACCGTCGAGGGGCTCGGCACGCTGAAGGCCTTCGGACGCCAGCACCGCGCGGCCGACTCCATCGAGACCATCACGCGCGACTACAAGCGCGAGACGATGACGGTGCTGCGCGTGTCGTTCCTGTCGGGGTTCGCGCTGGAGTTCCTGGCCTCGATCTCGGTCGCGATCGTCGCGGTGACCATCGGCTTCCGCCTGCTCGCCGGCGATCTCTCGCTGCTCGTGGGGCTGTTCGTGCTGCTGCTGGCCCCCGAGGCCTACCTGCCGCTGCGTCAGGTGGGCGTGCAGTTCCACGCAGCCTCCGAGGGAGTCGCCGCGACCGAGGAGATCTTCGACGCCCTCGACGCCGCGCGCTCCGCGCGGGAAGGACAGACTCCGGATGCCGCGCCCTCGACGCTCGGATCGACGGTGGCCCTCGACGGCGTGCGGGTGCATCGCGAGGGCCATGCCCTGCCGACGGTCTCGCTCTCGGTGGGTCCGGGCGAAGTGGTGCTGATCGCGGGACCGAGCGGCGTGGGCAAGTCGTCGCTGATCGCCGCTCTGCTCGGCTACGCGGAGCACGACGGCCGGGTGCTCGTCGACGGGGTCGCCGTGCCGCACGCCCGCGCCGTCGTCGCCTGGGCGGGCCAGCGTCCAGGACTCGTGTCGGGCACCGTCGCCGAGAACGTCGCGCTCGGCTCCCCCGCCGATCCCGCCGAGATCGCTGCCGCCCTGGCCGACGCGGGGGCGGCCGACATCGCTCCCGGTACGCCGCTCGGCGCGGGCGGCGCGGGTCTGTCGGGCGGCGAGGCGCAGCGCGTCGCCGTCGCACGCGCCCTGTACCGCAGCCGGGTCGTCGGAGCAGCGGTGCTCGTGCTCGACGAGCCCTCGAGCGCTCTGGATGCCGACACCGAGGCGCACCTGTGGGCCACGCTGCGCCGCGAAGCCGATGCCGGCCGGGGCGTGCTCCTGGTCTCGCACCGCCGGTCCGCCCGCGCGATCGCGGATCGGGTGATCGAGCTCTCGCCCCCGCGCGACGCAGCCCGACAGGTCCCTGAGCCGCCCCCCGAGGTCCCTGAGCCTGTCGAAGGGACCGGAAACCCGCGCCCTGAGCCGCCCCCCGAGGTCCCTGAGCCGCCCCCCGAGGTCCCTGAGCCGCCCCCCGAGGTCCCTGAGCCGCCCCCCGAGGTCCCTGAGCCTGTCGAAGGGACCGGGACCGTCCACAAACTCACCTCGCTCCATCCGGAGGTGCGCTCATGAACGACCGCGTCCGCGGCATCCTGCGCTCGGCCCTGCCGACCCCGCGCCGCCTCGCACCCGCCCTCCTGTCGGGCTTCGGTTCGGCGGCGAGCGCCGTCGCGCTGATCGCGGCGAGCGCGTGGCTCATCACGCGGGCGGCCGAGCAGCCCCTCGTGATGTACCTCTCGGTCGCCGTCGTCGGGGTGCGCGCGTTCGCGCTGTCGCGCGGGGTGTTCCGCTATCTCGAGCGCCTCACCGGTCACGACGCGGCGCTGCACCAGCTCGCCGGGGTCCGCGCCGACCTCGTGCGCGATCTCGTGGCCCTCGCCCCCGACGGACTCGCCCGCTCGCGCCGCGGCGGTCTGCTTTCGAGCGTGGTCGACGATGTCGAAGAACTGCAGAACCTTCCCCTGCGCGTGGTGCTGCCGCTGGTGACCGCGGGAGTCACGGCCCTCGCCGCCGTCGTCTTCACCGCGTTCGTGTCGTGGCCGGCCGCTCTCGTGCTGCTGCTGTGCCTCGCGCTGGCCTTCGCGGTCGCCGTCGCCGTGGGCTGGGCCGCCGGAGCCCGGGCGGAACGCTCGATCGCCCCCTTGCGCGCCGCCGTCGCCGACGCGGTGCACGACCTGCTCGCGAACCTCGACGTGCTCACGGCCTACGAGGCTCTCGATTCCGCGCGCGAGCGCGTCCGGCACGCCGATGCGGCGCTACGCCGGGCGATCGTGCGGCGCGGCGGCGCGCAGGGCCTCACCGCGGGGGCGGTGTCGGTGCTGGCGGGTGTCGCCTCGCTCCTCGTTCTGATCGTCGCGGCGTCGGGGGTCACCGCCGGCACGCTCTCCGGCCCCGGCCTGGCGGTCGTCGTGCTGCTGCCGATGGCCGTGTTCGACGTGTTCGGCCCGGTGCCCCTCGCCCTCGCGTCGTGGCGGCAGGTGCGCGCCGCGGTCGAACGCCTCGCCGAGGCCGTGCCCGACACCGTTCCCGCGGGCCTGCCGCGCGACGAGTCGACCCCGACCGGCGTGGCCCCGGCGCTCGGCGCGGGCCTCGAGCTGCACGGCATCCGCGCGCACTGGCCCGCAAGGGCCGAGACCGACGGCGACGCCGGCCGGCTCACCGACGTCTCGCTGCGCGTGGCACCCGGCGAGACCGTGCTCGTGACGGGTCCCAGCGGCGCGGGCAAGACGACCCTCGCGCACGTGCTCGCGCGCTTCCTCGATTACGAGGGGTCGTTCCGCCTCGGCGGCGTCGAGGCGCGGGAGCTGTCGGGCGACGACCTGCGACAGACGATCGGCCTGATCGACCAGGCGCCGTACCTGTTCGACGAGTCGGTCCGCCAGAACCTCCTGTTCGCGCGCGACACCGCGACCGACGACGATCTGTGGGATGTGCTCGCCCGGGTCGGTCTGGCCGAGTGGGCTCGCGAGCGCGGCGGTCTCGACGCCCGCGTGGGCGACCGCGGCGGTCTCGTCTCCGGCGGGCAGGCGCAGCGCCTCGCCCTCGCCCGTGCGCTGCTGCGCGACTTCCCGGTGCTCGTGCTCGACGAGCCGACCGCGGGCGTCGACCCCGCGGCATCCGATGCCCTTCTTCTCGATCTGCTCGGTGCGGTCGGGCGCGAACGCGCCGTGGTGCTGGTCTCGCACGTCGAGGTGCCCGAGGGCCTGGTCGACCGCGAGGTGCGGCTCGAGGGCGGGCGGGTCGTCGGCGTCTGAGTCAGGATGCCGGCGCGAATCGCACCCGCGCGGGATCGATGCTCCAGCGCACCACGTCGCCCGGGCGCAGGCCCGCCGCCTCGGCCGGTGAGACCTCGGCCACGACCTCATCGGTGATCACGCGGACGCCGGACGGCGTCGGCTCGAGGGCGACGACCGTGGCAGCCCGCACCTCGCCGAGGCGCACGTCGCTCGCGCGGAAGAGCGCGGCCAGGGCTGTCCCGTCGACGGGCGCGGCGTCCGCCGACTCGAGTCGCAGGTCGCCCCGCTGCCAGGCGCCGCCCCGCGCCTCGCCGATGAGCCGCTCGAGACCGGCGATCTTCGCCGCCACCTCCGTCGCCGGTGCCGACAGCACCTCGCGCACCGACCCCTGCTGCGTGATGCGGCCCCGCTCGACGATCACGAGACGATCCGCCAGGGCCGCCGCGTCGACCGCATCGTGCGTGACGGCCACCGTCGTCACCCCGGCGAGGCGCTCGCGCAGCATCGCGCGGATCTCCGATGCCGTGACGGCATCGAGGGCGACCAGGGGCTCGTCGAGCAGCACGACCCGGGGCTCGGCGGCGAGCGCGCGGGCCACCGCGACGCGCTGCTGCTCTCCGCCCGACAGCTCGGCGGGGCGGCGATCCCCGTCGCCGGGGAGCCCCACGCGCGCGATCCACTCGTCGGCGGCGGCACGGGCGACGGATGCCGCGACCCCGGCCGAGCGCGGACCGAAGGCGACGTTCTCGCGCGCGGTCAGGTGGGGGAACAGCCGGGCGTCCTGACCGAGCAGCACGATCCCGCGCTGCATCGGAGCCGTCCGCAGGCGCGGCGCACGGTCGAGGACGCGCCCGTCGACCGAGATCTCCCCGTCGTCGAGCGGGGTGAGACCCGCGAGCGCGCCGAGCAGCGTCGACTTGCCTGCTCCGCTGCGCCCCATCACGGCGACGGTCTCGCCGGGGGCGACGTCGAGGGCGATGTCGACGGCGAAGTCGCGTCGGCGCACGACGACGCGAGCGCTGAGCGCGGCGGCATCCGGGATCGTCATCGCCCCACCCCCGGGCGCCATCCGCGCACGAGCAGCAGCACGGCGACCGCCGTGACGAGCAGCAGCAGCGAGAGGGCCACCGCGGTACCCTGCGACACCCCCGCGCCGTTGAACGCGGTGTAGATCGCCAGCGGCATCGTCTGCGTGACGCCCGGGCGGTTGCCGGCGAACAGGGCCGTCGCACCGAACTCGCCGATCGCGCGGGCGAAGCACAGCACGACCCCCGCCACGATTCCGGGCGCCGCCAACGGCAGGGTGATGCGCCGCAGGATCGTGGCGCGCGACGCCCCGAGAGAGGCGGCGGTGCGCTCGAACCCCACCCCGGTGCTGCGCAGGGCGCCCTCGACGGCGAGCACCAGGAAGGGCAGGGCGACGAACACCTGCGCGAGCACGACGGCGGGCGTCGTGAACGGCAATCCCAGCGCGCCGAGGGGGCCGGTACGCCCGAACAGGTACAGCAGCGCCACGCCGCCGACCATGGGCGGCAGCACGAGCGGCACGGTCACGAGGGCCCGCAGCACCGCCGCCGTGCGCGCGGGACTGCGCGCGATGAGCAGAGCCAGAGGGATGCCGACAACCGCGCACACCGCGGTCGCCACCACCCCCGTTCCGAGCGACAGGCCGAGGGCAGACAGCGCGGCGGGCGAGGTGACGTCGCTCCACAGCGTCGCCCACTGCACGCGTGCGACGAGGGCGGTCAGCGGAACGAGCAGGAACAGCAGTCCGATCCCGGCGGGCACGACCAGCCAGCGAGGAACGAAGCCGCCGCCGGTCACGGAGCCCGGAATCCCGCGTCGGAGAGGATCTTCTGCCCGTCGTCCGACAGCACGAAGGCGGTGAAGGCCGCGGCCGCCTCGGGGTTCGGTGCGTCGGTGAGAGTGGCGATCGGGTAGGTGTTGACCACCGTGTCGGCGCCGTCGGGCACGATCGCCTCGACGTCGCCGTTGCCCTTCGCGTCGGTCGCGTACACGAGTCCCGCGTCGGCCTCGCCGGCGGCGACCTTGGTCAGCACGGCGGTGACGTTCTGCTCGCTGCTCGCCGGAGTGACCGCGACCCCGGCGTTCGACAGCAGCGTCTGCGAGGCGGCACCGCACGGCACCTCGGCGGCGCACAGCACCGTCGTGACCCGCGCGAGGTCGGCGAGCGTCGCGACCTTTCCGGGGTTGCCCGTCGGCACGGCGATCACGAGCGTGTTGCCCGCGAACGGCTGCGGGTCGGGAGCCAGGTCGGCGACCTTGGCCATGTTCTTCTCGTCGGCCGAGGCGAACACGTCGGCGGGGGCACCCTCGCCGATCTGCGTCGCGAGCGTGCTCGACCCGTCGTAGACCGCGCTCACCGTGATTCCGGGGTGGGCGGCCTCGAACGCCGTCGCGATCTCGTCGAACGAACGCTGCAGCGAGGCGGCCGCGTACACCTCGACCGTTCCGGCGAGGGAATCGGCGGATGCGGAGGGGGCCGGGTCTGCGCCCGGGCTCGCGGACGCGCAGCCCGAGGCGAGAACGGCGACCGCGCCGAGGATGGTCAGAAGGCGGAGGGAGCGACGCATGTGGTCCTTTCGGCGACCCGGCGGCTCGCTTGTCTACGATTATTCCGCATTCGCGGAGTTCGACGGCCATTCCCTCCCGATTATGCCGCGAAACTGCATCCCGCTGACAACTGCGCGTCAGCCTGACGTTGACTTGTCAGCCAGATGCAGTCTCGCGTGCGGCAAGCGGCCGAGCGGGCGCGGCAAGCGGCCGAGCGGGCGCGGCGAGCGGCCGAGCGGGTCAAGAGCGGGCCGAGCTGCGCGCGTCAGCTACGCGGCTTCTCGACCGTGACGACCGTCGCCTTCACCGACGCGACGGCCAGCGACCCCGGCTCGAGCGCCAGCTCGCGCGCCGCCTCGGCCGACATCAGCGACACCACCCGGTGCGGCCCGCACTGCAGGTCGACCTGCGCCATCACGCCGTCGACCTGCACGCGCGTGACGAGCCCGACGAAGCGATTGCGCGCGCTCGAGGCAACCTTGGTGGGGTCATCGGGCTCGGCGGCGAGCGCCACGGCCCGCTCCGCGAGAGCGGCCCCGGGGATCTCCACCGGCGTCGCGCCCGTGGTCGGCAGCAGCCCCAGGTCGATCCAGCGGCGCACGGTGTCGTCGCTGACGCCCAGCAGGCCCGCCGCCTGCGCGATGCGGAAGGTGTTCGTCATGCGACGACCGTACCGCCCGCGGTGGCCGGGACGCCCGGCGAGAGCGGCCCGCCGTGGCGGCATCCCGGCTCACCGCCCGACCCCACCGGGACTGACCTAGGCTCGACCCATGGATGCCGAGCACGCGACCCCGACGCGACGGCCGGTGGCCGTGGCCCTCGGCGCGACCGTGACGTCATCGGGGGCCACCGCGCTCCCCTCGACCGGCGCCGCCTCTCCGGCATCGGGCGCGACCGCCCTCCCGGCGACCGGCGCCCCCTCTCCGGCATCCGGCGCGACCGCCCTCGCCGCGACCGGAGCCCCGCAGGACGGCGGCCTGCTCGACCGCTTCGGCCGCGTCGCGACCGACCTGCGCGTTTCGGTCATCGACAAGTGCAACCTGCGCTGCACCTACTGCATGCCGGCCGACGGGATGCCGTGGCTCCCCCAGACGCAGCTGATGTCGACCGACGAGATCCGCCGCATCGTGCGCGTCGCGGTGCAGTCCCTCGGCGCGGAGGAACTGCGGATCACGGGCGGCGAGCCCCTGGTGCGCAAAGACCTCGAGTTCATCATCGCCGGCATCCGCGAAGACAACCCCGAACTGCCGATCTCGATGACCACGAACGCCGTGGGCCTCGATCGCCGCGCCCAGGCGTTGAAGGACGCGGGCCTCACCCGCCTCAACGTCTCGCTCGACACCCTGCACCCCGAGACCTTCGCCGAGCTCACGCGCCGCCCGCACCTCGACAAGGTGCTCGCGGGGCTGCAGGCCGCGCGCGCCGCCGGCCTCGGCCCCATCAAGATCAACGCGGTGCTCTTGCGCGGCGTCAACGACACCGAGATCGTCTCGCTCGTCGACTGGGCCGTGACGAACGGCTTCGAGATGCGCTTCATCGAAGATATGCCCCTCGACGGAGACCGCTCGTGGATGGCGACGAACGTCATCGCCGCGCGCGACATCCGCGCCGAGATCGAGACGGCGTTCTCGCTCACCCCCGATCCGCGCGGACGCGGGGCCGCCCCCGCCGAGCGCTGGGAGGTGCGCCGCCCCGGAGAGACCGCCGTCGCCGGACACATCGGCATCATCTCCTCCGTCACCGAACCCTTCTGCGCCGCCTGCACGCGCACCCGCGTCACCGCCGACGGAAAGGTGCGCTCGTGCCTCTTCTCGCACGAAGAGACCGACCTCCTCTCGACCCTTCGTGCGGGCGCCGACGACGCCGGCATCGCGCAGGTCTGGCGGGAGGCCATGTGGGCCAAGCCCCGCGCCCACGGCTCCGACCGCGTGGGACTCGCGCGCCCCGACTTCGTGCAGCCCGAGCGCACGATGAGCGCGATCGGCGGATGAAGCCGCTGGTCGAGCCGGTGGCCTCGCTCGCCCCGGAAGAACTCATCCGCACCGCTCGTCACGCCGTGCTCGCCGCGATCGGCGAGGAGGGCCAGCGCCGCCTCGCGGCAGCGCGCATCGCCGTCGTCGGAGCCGGCGGTCTCGGCTCCCCCGTGCTGCTCGCACTGGCCGCGGCCGGAGTCGGCGAGCTCGTCATCATCGACGACGACACCGTCGAGCGCACCAACCTGCAGCGCCAGCTCGCGCACCGCATCACCGACATCGGCACCGCCAAGACGGCCTCCGCCGCGCGCGCCGTGCGTGACCTGTCGCCCCTCACCGTCGTCCATGAACGAACGGTACGACTGACCTCCGACAATGCCTCCGAGCTCTTCGCGGGCGCGCATCTCGTCATCGACGGAAGCGACACCTTCGACACGCGCGAGGCCGTCGCCGCCGCGACCGAGGGCCTCGGCATCCCCCTCGTCTGGGGCGCCGTGCAGGAGTGGGCCGCGCAGGTGACCGTGTTCTGGTCGGCCCCGCCCGAGGGGCACGCGCCCGTCGTGCTCGGCAACCTCTTCCCAACGGGCTCGGCGGGCGAACCACCCACGTGCGCCCAGGTCGGCGTGCTCGGGTCGCTTTGTGTGCAGGTCGGCGGCATGCTGGCCACCGAGGCGATCAAGCTCGTCACCGGCGCGGGCGACCCCCTGCTCGGCCGGCTCGTCGTGATCGATGCCCTGCGCGTCCGCCACGACGTGATCCCGCTCTCCCCCGCCGCCCGCCCCGCCGTTTCGTCCTGACCCCGGAGGCCCCGATGACCCCGCTGCTCACCGTCGAGGAGCACCGCGTCCGCGTGCTCGACGCCGTCTCGGTCCTGCCCGTCGAGACCGTGCGCCTCGCCGATGCGGCCGGCCGCACGCTCGCCGCCCCCGTGCGCGCCGCTCACGACCTGCCCGGCTTCGACAACTCCTCCATGGATGGTTTCGCGGTCCGCTTCGCCGACGTCGAGGGGGCGGATGCCGAGAACCCGGTGACCCTGCGCGTCATCGCCGATCTGCCCGCCGGGTCGTCCGACGACCCGTCGTTCGGCGCGGGCGAGGCGGTGCGCATCATGACGGGCGCGCCGGTCCCCGCCGACGCCGACGCGATCGTTCCGTTCGAAGACACCGCGGGAGGCCTCGCCGACTCCCTGGGCACCGTCGAGGTGCGGCGCGCGCCCGCGGCATCCGGAGCCTTCATCCGCCGCCGCGGCGGCGACACCCGCGCGGGCGATGTCGTCCTGTCGGCCGGCGAACGCCTGGGGCCGTTCGCTCTGGCCGCGGCCGCCGCGGCGGGGGTGGCCGAGCTCGACGTGCACCGTCGCCCGCGGGTCGCCGTCGTGTCGACCGGCAGCGAACTGGTCGTCCCCGGGGTCGTCCCAGGGCGCGGTCAGACCCCCGACTCCAACTCGACGCTCCTGACCGGCCTGGTCGCCGACGCCGACGCCGACGTGACGGTCATCTCGTCGCTGCGAGACGACGCGAACGCGATCCACGCCCTGCTCGAGCACGCGGCCGACGTCGACGTCATCGTCTTCAGCGGGGGCGTGAGCGCGGGAGCCTACGAGCCCGTGCGCCAGGCCCTCGAGGGGCGCATCGCCTTCGAGAAGGTCGCGATGCAGCCCGGCAAGCCGCAGGCCTTCGGCGCGCTCGACGACGGTCGGCTCGTCTTCGGCCTGCCCGGCAACCCGGTGAGCGTCGCGGTGTCGTTCGAGGTGTTCGTGCGCCCCGCCCTTCTGGCCCTGCAGGGCCGCACCGTGATCGATCGGCGGATCGCCCGGCTCACGGCATCCGAGTCCTGGACCACCCCGCCCGGCCGCCGCCAGTACCTCCCCGCGGTGATCGACCTCGTCGCCGGCACCGTGCGCCCCGCCACGGCGGGCGGATCGGGCTCGCACCTCGCCGCCTCTCTCGCGCGCGCCGAGGCGTTCGCGATCGTCCCCGCCGAGGTGTCCACCGTGTCGGTGGGCGACCCGCTCGATGTCATGCTGATTCCATGACCTTCACCCACCTGGACGCCGCGGGCCACGCCCGCATGGTCGACGTCACCCTCAAGCAGCCCACCGTCCGCACCGCCACGGCGCGTGGCTTCGTGCGCTGCGCCCCCGAGGTGGTCGCCGCCCTCCGCGACGGCACGGCCCCCAAGGGCGATGTGCTCGCGGTGGCCCGCATCGCCGGCATCCAGGCCGCGAAGTCCACTCCCGCCCTCCTCCCCCTCGCGCACGTGATCGGGGTGCACCGCGCCTCGGTCGACCTCGCGATCACCGACGAGGGCGTCGAGATCGAAGCCACCGTCGGCACCGCCGACCGCACCGGCGTCGAGATGGAGGCCCTCACGAGCGTCTCGGTCGCCGCCCTCGCGATCGTCGACATGGTGAAGGGCATGGACAAGGGCACGGTCATCGAGAACGTGCGCATCGTGTCGAAGACCGGCGGCAAGTCGGGCGACTGGATGCGTCCCGGAGAAGACGCATGAACGTCCGCGTGCGCTACTTCGCCGCTGCGGCGGAGGCGGCGGGAACGGATGCCGAGGACCGCGCCGAACCGTCTCTGACGGCCCTGCGCGAGGCCGTCGTCGCCGACCACCCGGCTCTGGGCGAGATCCTGGATCGTTGCGCCGTGCTCGTCGACGGCACCCGTCACGACGACGACGTCCCGCTCGCGGGGGTCACGCACGTCGACGTGCTTCCGCCCTTCGCCGGCGGCTGAGCCCGGGCTCGCGCACTCCCTCACCCGCCCGCCGCCACCCTTCCTCGCAGGGAAGCGGCATCGCACCCTGTTTTACTGGCCGCATGTCGACCGCCCGCCGCACGGCCTTCTTCGTCACGCTCGTCCTCGGCTCGGCCCTCGCCGTGCTCGCGGTCTGGCCGCAGCTGGTCGGCGCGCAACGGCTGCAGGTGTTCGCGCAGCTGATCCCGTTCCGTGGACCTGTCGCGCTGGCCTTCGCCGTGCTCGCAGCCGTCGCCGCGCTCGTCGCCGTGCTCCGACGTCGGTGGGCCGTGTCCGCGGCGCTCGCGATCGTTCTCGCGGCAGCAGCCGTCGGCAACGGCGCGGTGGTGCTGAGTCGCGGCTTCGGCGGCTTGATCGCCGACGGCGAGGTCGTCGTGGCCGCGTGGAACACCTACGGGGGCGGTGCCTCACCCGACAGCATCGCGCGGCTGGTGCGCGAGACGGGCGCCGACGTAGTCGTCCTCCCCGAGACCGATGCCGTGGCGGCGGCGACCGTCGTCGACCTCCTGGCCGGCGACGGCATCGGCATGACCGCAACCACCCGAGAAGCCGACCCGGGCGACGACCCCATTCCGACCTCGCTCCTGCTCTCCACGTCGATGGGGCCGTACGCCCTCGACGCGTCGGCGGGCTCGACGCCGGGAGTGCCGAGCGGCGTGTACCGCCCCGTCGGCGGTGACGGGCCGACGATCGTCGCCGCGCATCCGCTGCCGCCGTTGCCGCTGATCATGACGGAGTGGACGGAGGGGATGGACTGGGTCGCGGCGCAGTGCACGGGCCCCGATGTCATCCTCGCGGGCGACCTCAACTCGACCCTCGACCACCTCGCGGGCCTCGGCGAGGGTGAGGCGACGGTCGGCGGATGCCGGGATGCCGCCGCCGACGCGGGAGCGGCCGCGCTCGGCACGTGGCCCGTGCGCCTGCCGACGGGTCTCGCCGCGCCGATCGACCACGTGCTGGTCGGGTCGGCGTGGGAGGTGCGCTCCTTCGAGGTCCGCACCGATTTCGACGACGCCGGGAGCGACCACCGCCCGATCGTGGCGACGCTGTCGCGCCGGTGAGCGGCGCGGAGCGAACCTAGCCGCCCAGGCCCTTCCACTCCGTCGTCCCGTCGGCCTCGACCTGTCGTTTCCACACGGGCAGGTCGGTCTTGATCGTCTCGATCACGGTGCGGCACACCTCGAACGCCTCGGCGCGATGACCGGATGCCACGGCGATGACGACGGCGGCCTCCCCCACGCCCAACCGGCCCACGCGGTGGCTGACCGCGACGATCGCGTCGGTGCCGGCGGTCGCGCTCTCGGCGATGCGCTGCAGCGCCTGCTCGGCGTCGGGGTGCGCGCTGTACTCGAGCGCGACGACCTGACCCGTGGCGTCGGGGTCGATGTCGCGCACGCGCCCGACGAAGGTCGTGACGGCGCCCGACGAGGAGTCCTCGACGGCGTCGAGGTGCGCGTCGAGATCGAGAGGCGTCTCGGACAGGCGGGCGATGCGGACGGCGCTCATGCGTGGTCTCCTCCGGAGAGCTGGTCGAGCACGTGAGGGGCGAGCTCGGCGATGACGGCGATCCCGGATGCCACGGCGCGGGTCGACCCGGGCAGGTTGACGATCAGGGCGCCGGGGTCGGCGATCCCCGCGAGGCCCCGCGAGATGACGGCCATCGGGGTGTCCGCGAGGCCCCGCCGACGCAACTCCTCGGCGATGCCGGGGATCTCGCGGTCGAGGACGCGTGCCGTGCCCTCGGGCGTGCGGTCGGTGGGGGCGATGCCCGTGCCGCCGGTCGTGACGATGAGCCCCGGTCCCGCCGCGACGAGTGCGCGCAGCGCCGTCTCGACGCTGTCGGCGCCATCGGGCACGACGACCGCGTCGTCGCAAGCGAACCCCGCCTCGCGCAGCAGTGACACCGCGAGGGGTCCTCCGCGGTCTTCGCGCAGCCCTGCGGCCGAGCGGTCGGAGACGGTGAGGACGCAAGCGTGATGTGGCACGCGGCTCAGCCTACGGGCGCGACACGAGAGCGGGGCAGGCCTGCGGCCAGGCGAAGCTCACGACGAGGGGGCCGCGGTCGTCTCGACCTCGGCGATCTCCGGCGCGATGCGCCCCGCCTTCGCCTTCGGCTCGAGGTCTTCGCGCTGTACGTGCTCGGCGGCGGCGGTGATGCGCCGGGCCATGCCGCTGAAGATCAGCCCGTGGAACGGCAGCACCGACAGCCAGTAGAGCCGCCCGGCGAGCCCGGTCGGGAAGAACAGGGCGCGCTGGTCGAACCGCGCCCCCTCGCCCTCGGGGGTGGCCCGCAGCTCGAGCCAGGCCCCGCCCGGCACCTTCATCTCGGCGCGCAGACGGAGCAGGTGACCGGGCTCGATCGCTTCGACGCGCCAGAAGTCGAGGGCATCGCCCACGGTGACCACCGAGCGGCTGCGCCGGCCGCGGGCGAGGCCCACGCCACCGACGAGGCGGTCCATCCAGCCGCGGATCGCCCACAGCAGCGGCGAGGAGTACCAGCCGTTCTCGCCGCCGATCCCCTCGATCACCGACCACAGCTGCGCCGAGCTCGCCGTCGTCGTCATGGTGCGGATGTCGGTGTACACCAGGCGCCCCGACCACTCCGGGTCGCTGGGCAGCGGGTCGCTCGGGGCACCCGACACCTCGGAATCCTGCCAGCTGGTCTCGATCGCGTCGTCGTTCACGCGTCCCAGCGCGCGGCGCACGGCCTCGCGGTACGGCATGAGCCCGCCTTCGGGGCGCGGCACGAGATCGTCGATCGCGCGGTCCTTGACCACGCAGTCGTTCTGCAGCGACTCGACGAGAGGGCGCGCGATCGCCTTGGGGATCGGGGTGACGAGGTTGACCCAGTGCGAGGCGAGGCGCGGGGTGAGCACCGGCAGCGACGCGATCGCGCGCTGCGGCAGCCCCGCCTCCATGGCGTAACCGTTCATCATCTGGCCGTAGCGCAGCACGTCGGGGCCGCCGATGTCGGCCGCGCGGTTGACGTTGGGGGCGACGCGGGCAGCGCCGAGCAGGTAGTGCAGCACGTCGCGCACGGCGATCGGCTGGATGTGGTTGCGCACCCACTTGGGCGCGGGCATGTAGGGCAGCACGTCGGTGAGGTGGCGCACCATCTCGAACGAGGCCGAGCCCGAGCCGATCACGACGCCCGCCTGCAGCACGAGGGTGGGCACACCGCTGCGCAGCAGGATCTGCCCCACCTCGACGCGCGAGCGCAGGTGGGCCGAGAGCGTGGCGTCATCGGGGTGGAGCCCCCCGAGATACACGATGCGCGAGACCGATGCCGCCGAGGCCGCGTCGGCGACGGTCTGGGCCGCGACCCGGTCGGTGGCCTCGAAGTCGCGGGCGCTGCCCATGGAGTGGATGAGGTAGTAGAGCACGTCGACGCCGTCGACCGCGGCGCGCACGGCGTCGACGTCGGTCGCGTCGCCCGTGGCGGTCTCGACGTCGTCTCCCCACGGGAAGGCGCCGACACGTCGCGGATCGCGCGCGAGCACCCTGACCCGGTAGCCCGCCGAGAGCAGCCGCGGCACGAGCCGCCCGCCCAGATAGCCCGTGGCCCCGAGGACCAGGGCGAGGGGTGCAGACCCGTCGGATCGCGGCTGCGCGACCAGGGCTGGTTCGCGGCCGGTGGGGGCGGAGAGCTCGCTCATGCCGGTCACGGTACGCCGCCCCTCCGACATCGCCGGGGGCTTGACCTCCGGCGGAGAAGTCTGCGGATCCGTGGACTAGCAAATCGCCGGGCGCAACGCCTGGACTGGAAACGCGAGCGCGATGGGGGTAACGGTAGAAGGATGAACGAGAAATCCCCCTCGGCATCCGGAGCCCCCCGGCTCGAGGTCGACGATGTCATCGTCGTCGACACCAAGCGCGTCCGCACCGCCATCGGCGGCACCGTCGTCGGCAACTTCATGGAGTGGTTCGACTTCGGCATCTACGGCTACCTCGCCGTGACGCTGACCGCGGTCTTCGCCTCCGACGTCCCCGCCCCGTGGGGCCTGCTGGTCACCCTCCTCGGTTTCGCGATCTCGTTCCTGGTCCGCCCGTTCGGCGGGTTCGTGCTCGGCCCCCTCGGCGATCGCATCGGCCGGCAGAAGGTGCTGTTCCTGACGATGGCCATGATGGCCTCGGCGACCGCGCTGATCGGCCTCCTGCCCACCTCCGCCCAGATCGGGCTCTGGGCGATCATCCCGCTCTACCTGCTGAAGATGATCCAGGGCTTCTCCACCGGCGGCGAATACGCCGGGGCCACGACCTACGTGTCGGAGTTCTCCCCCGACAAGCGCCGCGGCTTCTGGTCGTCATGGCTCGACGTGGGCTCGTACGTCGGCTTCGCCGCCGGCGCCTCGGCCGTCGCGATCACCACCGCGATCACCACGTCGATCTCGGGCGAGAACGCGATGATCGACTACGGCTGGCGCATCCCGTTCCTGCTCGCCATCCCGCTCGGCATCGTGGCGATCTACTTCCGCCTGCGCATCCCCGAGACGCCCGCCTTCGAGCAGGGCGGATCGACCGAGATCGACGCGAGCGACCCGATGGCCCGGCAGGGCCTCGTCGGCATCGTCCGCCACCACTGGAAGGCGCTGCTGATCGGCATCGCTCTCGTGGCCGCGACCAACACCGCCGGCTACGCCCTCACGAGCTACATGCCGACCTACCTCGAGAAGGAGGTCGGCGTCTCGAACATCACGGCGGCGGTGGCGACGGTTCCCGTGCTGCTGGTGATGTCGGCCGCGCTCCCCCTCATCGGGCGGTTGAGCGACCGCATCGGCCGCAAGCCCGTGTATGCGATCGCCGCGGGCTCGGCCCTGGTGCTGCTGGTGCCGGCGTTCCTCATCATGCAGATCGGCGAGCTGTGGGCCGTCATGATCGCGCTGTGCCTCGCGGCCGTGCCGGTGGCGTTCTACGTCGCGATCTCGGCATCCGCTCTTCCGGCGCTCTTCCCCACGGCCTCGCGCTTCGGAGCGATGGCCGTGGCTTACAACATCGCCGTCTCGCTCTTCGGCGGCACGACCCCGTTGTTCAGTCAGGCGCTGATCGACCTCACCGGCAACACCCTGATGCCGGCGTTCTACATCATGTTCTTCGCCGCGCTCGGACTCGTCGCGCTCCTGGCGATGAGCGAGACCGCCAAGCGTCCGCTCCTCGGGTCGCTGCCCACGGTCGAAACGCCGGCCGAGGCCGAGGCCCTCGTCGAGGGGCAGGACGAAGACCCCTTCCTCGACACCTCGACCATGCCGCTGGCGATCCGCCGCTCGTAGCGGTGACGTGGAAGGGGGCGGATGCCGAACACCTCGGCATCCGCCCCCTTCCACGTTCTCGGGGTCAGCGCCGTCGGCTGTTGCCGAACAGGCCGCGGATGACGCCGTTCACGATGCTCTTCGTGGCCCCGCGACCCAGCAGGCCGTCGAGCCCCGAGGCGGGCGCGCTCGTGCGGCTGCGCGGAGCGGCCGTCGACTTCAGGATGCGGTCGTACTCCCGCTGGGCCTTCTTCTGCGCCTCGGCGTTGGCCTTGTCGATCGCGGCCTTCTGCTTGGCGTATTCGGCGGCGTCGGCGGCCTCCTTCTTCGCCCGCTCGTCCGCTTCGCGCGCCTCGGTCGCCGCCTGCATGCGCGCACCGAGGATCTCGCGCGCCGACTCGCGGTCGATGGGCGTGCCGTAGGTCGAGAAGAGGGCGGATGCCGTCACGGTCGCGGCCATCGTCTCGGCGGCGATCGGCGACATCGAGGCGCGGGGCGCGAAGATGCGCGTCCACGCGACAGGGGTGGGTGCCCCCCGCTCGCTCATCACCGTGATGATGGCCTCACCCGTACCGAGCTCCTGCAGCACCCGCTCGAGGTCGTAACCCGAATCGGGGTAGGTGCGCACGGAGGCGCGCAGCGCCGTGGCGTCGTCGGGGGTGAAGGCGCGTAGCGCGTGCTGCACCCGCGAGCCGAGCTGGGCGAGCACGTCTCCCGGCACGTCCTTCGGGGTCTGCGTGACGAAGAAGACGCCCACGCCCTTCGAGCGGATGAGCCGCACGGTCTGCGTGATCGCCTCGAGGAACGCCTTCGACGCGTCACGGAACAGCAGGTGCGCCTCGTCGAAGAAGAACACGAGCTTCGGTTTGTCGACATCGCCCACCTCGGGCAGCACCTCGTAGAGCTCCGCCAGCAGGTACATGAGGAACGTCGAGTACAGCTCGGGGCGGGCGGCGACGTTCGGCACCTCGAGCAGGCTCACGATGCCCGCGCCCGAGGCGTCGGTGCGCAGGAAGATCGAGACGTCGAGCTCGGGCTCGCCGAAGAAGGTCTCGGCCCCGGCGGCCGAGAACGCGACGAGCTCGCGCAGGATCACGCCGGCGGTCGCCGCCGACAAGCCGCCGATGCCCTTCAGCTCGGCCTTGCCCTCGTCTCCGGTGAGGAAGGTGAGCACCGCCCGCAGGTCGGACAGGTCGACGAGGGCGAGCCCCTTCTGATCGGCGTAGTGGAACACGAGCCCCAGGCTCGACTCCTGCGTCGCGTTGAGTCCGAGCACGCGGCTGAGCAGCAGCGGACCGAAGCCCGACACCGTGGCGCGCACGGGGATGCCCGAACCCACATCGTCACCGAGCGCGAAGAACTCCACGGGGAACGCCCGCGCCGACCAGTTCTGGCCCAGGGCGGCGGTGCGTGCGGAGAGCTTCTCGCTGGGAGTCCCCGCGGCGGCCAGGCCCGACAGGTCACCCTTGATGTCGGCGGCGAACACCGGAACGCCGTTCTCCGAGAGCTGTTCGGCGAGCAGCTGCAGGGTGCGCGTCTTGCCCGTGCCGGTGGCGCCGGCGACGAGGCCGTGGCGGTTCGTCATGGCCAACGGAATGCGCACGGGCACGGCGGGCACCGGTCCCCCGTTCACGAGCACGCCGAGATCGAGCGCTGCGCCGGTTCCGGCGTACCCGGCGGCGATGCCCGCGACCTGCGCTTCGGTGAGAGGCGCGTCGGGGGCGGGGGTTCCGGATGCCGCGGGGTGTGCGGGAGCGGCGGGGGTTGCGGGAGCGGCGGGGGCTGCGGGGGTCGCGGATTCGACCTCATCGCCGGGCGCCGGCGTCTGTTCGGCGGCCGGGGTCGCGGCATCCGGCGACGGCGTCCCCGACGCGGATCGGGCCCGTGCGGCGGCGGCTTCGGCCGCGGCGAGTTCCGCCCGCGCCCGCGCGAGCCTCACTTCGGCTTCGGCAGCCTCCGCCTCGGCGCGAAGTCGCGCCAGCTCGGCATCGGCTGAGGTCGGATCGGAGGGCACGGCACCGGGCTCGCTCATGCGCGTCAGCCTACGACGAGGGCGCGGCCTCGGCATCCGCCTTGCGCGCGCGTCTGATGGCCAGTCGGTCCTCGTCGCGAGCACGCAGGCGCGAGAACGCCGCGGCCAGGATCAGCGCGGCCCCGGCGCCGACCAGGGCGCCGCCCACGGTGTCGGAGAGCCAGTGCGCGTGCAGGTACGTGCGGCTGAACGCCATGAGCACGACCCACGCGACGCCGACGATGCGCACCCAGACCTTCGGGAAGAGCACCGCCGCCACCACGGCGATCGTCGCGGCGTTGGCCGCGTGCCCCGAGGGGAACGAGCCGAAGTCGCTGAGGATGAGGATGTCTTCCGGGCGCGCGCGCCCGAACGTGTGCTTGAGCGCCTGCACGAGCAGCGCACTGCCGACCGAGGCGCTCAAGAAGTACAGCGCCGACCATCGTCGTCGCGAGAAGAACAGCGCGGCCGCGCCCAGCACCGGCACGATCAGCACCGCGGTGAGGTGGCCGCCGACGGTGTCCATGAAGATCGCGAAGACGTACACCGGCTGCGACGGAGCCGAGGCGAAGAGCTGGTTCCACCATGTGTCGATCGCGAAGGGGCTGGGGCCGCGGAAGAACACCCACGCGCCCAGACCGCACGCCAGAGCGACGAGCACGATGCCGACGGTGGCGCGGAAGCGCTGCGGGCGCGTGTCGAGCACGTCCTGAGTCGCTGTGGCATCCATCGCCTCATGATGCCGGGTCGGCGCCACCGAGGGAATGGCCCCCGTCAGCGCGGGGCGTGCAGGGGCCGTTCTGCTACTGTGTGCGCTCCCACGGGTGCGAGGGTCACGGCGCGAGACGCTCGACGGTGCGCGGGCGCACCAGCAGCCACAGCGAGAGCACGCCGATGACCGCGCAGCCCAGCATGACCGAGGCCATGGTCGTGGCGGTGATGCCCGAGCCGACCGACAGCAGTCCGACCAGCGGCGAGATGATGCCGGCGATGCCGAAGTTGGCCGCGCCGATGATCGACTGCGCCGTGCCGGCGGCCTTACCGTGGCGATCGAGGGCCAGCACCTGGGCGCAGGGGAAGGTGAACCCGCACGCGGTCATGAAGAAGAACAGCGGGATGATCGTGCCCCAGAGTCCGAGCCCGAGCTGGTCGGTCAGCACGATAGCCCCACCGGCGACCACGAGCACCGCCGTCGAGACGGCCAGCACCCACTGCGGCCCGAAGCGCGCCGCCAGACGCGAGGCGATCTGCACGCCCACGACGACGCCGATCGAGTTGGCCGCGAACAGCACGCCGTACTGCTGGGCGTTGAAGCCGTACGACACCTGGAACAGGAACGACGACGCCGACAGGTACGAGAACAGGCCCGAGAAGGTCATCGCGCCGATGATGAGCACGCCGATGAAGACGCGGTCGCGGAAGACGCTGCCGTAGCGCTGCCACACGGTGGTCGAGCCGGGGCCCCCACGACGGGCGGCCGGAAGCGTCTCGGGGATGAACAGGATGGCCGAGACCAGCATGACCGCACCGTAGACGGCGAGCACCACGAAGATGCCGCGCCACGGCATGACCAGCAGCAGAGCGGAGCCGGCGAGCGGGGCGAGCACCGGGGCGACGCCCGACACCATCGCCATACGCGAGAGCATCACGACGAGGCGCTTGCCGCCGAACAGGTCGCGGATGATCGCCGCGGCGACGACGCCGCCCGCAGCGGCTCCGGCACCCATGAGCACGCGCGCGATCGAGAGGGTCTCGAGCGTCGGGGCGAGAGCGGCGAACACGCTCGCGACGACGTGCAGGGCGGTCACCGACAGCAGCGGCACGCGGCGGCCGACCTTGTCGCTGAGGGGCCCGACGATCAGCTGACCGAGCGCGAAGCCGATCATCGTGCCGGTCAGCGTGAGCTGGATCGCGGCCGCGGTGGTCTGGAAGTCGGCCTCGAGGGTGGGGAACGCCGGCAGGTACAGGTCGATCGTGAAGGGCCCGAGGGCCGTCAGCGCACCGAGAACGATGATGTAGAGCAGGCGGCGCGACGACGGGATCGCGTCTCCCGGGTGCAGCACGATCGGCGCGGTGGCGGGGTTCTTGCCGAGCGCGCGGATGGCGCCGGTGTGCGTCTGCGCGGAGCGGGAGTCGGGGGAGACGACGGGAACGGAAGCAGTATCGAGCACGGGGGTTCGTTTCGCAGCATGGACAGCCCGAACGGGTCGGGCTGAGAAAGTTTGGGGGGAATATCGAACCTCGAATCGATTCGACTTCGTTCATACTAGCGCGCAGACCCCCTGCGCCACCATCCGGGCTCGCGGGTTCCTCCCAGGCCGTCAGCTCATTCACCCGAATAAAATGGACCCGTCGGCGGCTGCCGATGCGTCCCGCCCACCAGAGAGACGAACACAGCGCATGACCTCTTCCTCCGACAAACGTGCCAGCGGAAACCCGGCCAAGCAGGCGCAGATCGACCTCACCGTGAAGCAGCAGCGCGAGCAGAAGCGCCAGGAGAAGCTCGCGGAGTACCAGAAGCAGGTCGCGAAGCGGAAGCGCGGCAAGCTCGTGTGGTGGGTCGTCGGTTCGACCGCGGCCCTCGTGGTGATCGGCCTGGTCGTCGCCTCGTTCGCGTTCGCCCCCGCTCCCCCCACCAGCTACCAGGCGGGCAACAGCACCGGCCGCGAGATCGACGGCGTGCAGACGTTCGAAAACCGCTCCGATCACGTGCAGGGCACCGTCACCTACGAGCAGACCCCGCCCGCGGGTGGCCCCCACAACCCGATCTGGCTGAACTGCGGTGTCTACACCGAGCCCCAGCAGAACGAGAACGCGGTGCACTCCATGGAGCACGGCGCCGTCTGGATCACCTACGACCCCGAGCGGGTCGACGCAGCCGGCATCGACGCCCTCAAGGCCGTCATGCCCTCGAGCTACGCCCTGCTCTCGCCCTACCCCGGCATGGACACCCCCGTCGCGGTCAGCGCGTGGAACCACCAGCTGAAGGTCGACGACCCGTCCGACCCGCGCATCTCGGAGTTCTTCACGGAGTTCTGGCGCAGCCAGAACGCCCCCGAGCCGAACGCCGCGTGCTCCGGTGGAGCGAACGGCCCGGGCCGGGCCTGATGACCGACGACACCCCGGTCGCGCGCCCCGCCGTCCGGTGGGCCGTCGTCGCACTGGTCGTCGTGGCGATCGTGGCCGTGGCGTTCGCGATCGGACGCTTCACCGCGTTCGGCGCGACCGCCGCGCCCGCGCATCCCTCCGACACGTCGGCGGATGCCGGCTTCGCACGCGACATGCAGGTGCACCACACGCAGGCGGTGCTCATGGCGATGGAGATCTACCGCAAGACCTCCGACGACGAGCTGCGCAGCCTCTCGTACGACATCGCCACCGCCCAGTCGGGCCAGCGCGGCGAGATGTACGGGTGGCTCGTCGAATGGGGGCTCCCCCAGTCGTCGTCGCAGCCGCTCATGACGTGGATGGAGAAGTCGGGCGAGCACAGCCACGGCGACACCGCCACGCTCACCGAACAACAGCTGCTCGATGAGATGGGCATGGCGACCGACGCGCAGCTCGACGAGCTCCGCAGCGCCGAAGGTCAGCCCGCCGACTGCCTGTTCCTGCAGCTCATGATCCGCCACCACGAGGGCGCGATCCCCATGGCGCAGGCCGTCATCGAGCTCGGCAGCGATCCCCGCGTCAAAGAGGTCGCCGGCGCGATCGTCACCGGCCAGTCGGCCGAGCTCGACGCGATGCGCGACATCCAGTCGCGCCTGGGCTGCAGCGCCTGACCGCCCGGCGCGACGCGCGCCGCGATCCGGACCGCCAGCGCCCCGCGGCATCCGCCCCACCCCACCCGTGAACGCGATCCGCTCGTGTCGACGGTCTCTCCTCGCGTCTTTGCGGGCGGATGCCGTTCATGCACGCGCCCCCGGCCGATATCCCCCGCCACCCGGGCACCTCGCCAGCCGGCGCACCCCGCCACCCGGCGCACCTCGCCACCCACCGACCGCCGGGAACGACGAAGGGGCGCGACACCCGTGCGGATGCCGCGCCCCTTCGGTCGTGACGGGCTCAGCCCTTCGTCGCTCCGGCCAGCAGGCCGCGCACGAAGAAGCGCTGCAGCAGGAAGAACACGATCAGCGGCACGAGGATCGAGATGAACGTGCCCGCGGACTGCAGGAACCACTGGTCGCCCCAGGTGCCCGACAGCGAGTTGAGCGATTGCGTCAACGGCAGCGACGACGATGGCGCGAAGATCGTCGCCACCAGCAGGTCGTTCCACACCCAGATGAACTCCAGCACTGCGAACGACGCGAGCGCGGGGGCCGCGAGCGGGAGGATCAGGCGGAAGAAGATCTGCCCGTGACCGGCCCCGTCGACGCGCGCGGCCTCGATGACCTCGGCCGGGATCTCGGCGATGAAGTTGTGCAGCAGGAAGATCGCCAGCGGCATCGCGAAGATCACGTGCGCGATCCACACGGTGGCGAAGCTGTGCTCCACCCCGCGCAGGTCGAAGCCCGGGAAGATCGTGACCTCGTTGATCGTCAGCCCGCGCGAGAACAGGCTCAGCAGCGGCACGAGGGCCATCTGCAGCGGCACGATCTGCAGCGCGAAGATGAAGATGAAGAAGAAGTTGCGGCCCTTGAAGTCGATCCAGGCGAAGGCGTACGCGATGAGCGAGGCGACCGCGAGGGCGAAGAGCACGACCGGGATCGTGATCGCCAGCGAGTTCAGGAACGACTGCGCCAGCGTCAGGGCGGTTCCGCCCGAGGTCAGCGCGAGCCGATAGTTGTCCAGCGTGAACGCCGGGTCGACGAACACGGTCCACCAACCGGTGGACTGCGTGTCGGAACCCGGACGGAACGACGTGATGAACAGGCCGAACGTCGGGATCGTCCAGAAGAAGGCGATCACGATCGCCGCGATCGTCGCGCCCTTCGAGGTGAGGCGCTTGCGCGCCATCGCCTCGTGCTTGCGCGTGTCGCGGGCGACCTGGCGGGCCGAGCGGTTGTCGGTGGTGGGCTCGATCACCACGGTGGAGGTGGTCATCGCACTTCCCTCTGCTTCCGGATCTGGCGCACGTTGAAGATGATCAGCGGCAGCACGAAGATGAACAGCACCACGGCCAGCGCAGCGGAGTGCCCGTAGCTCTGGAATCGCTGCTGCTGGTTGACCATCTCGAAGGCGAGGACGGTCGAGTCGTTACGTCCACCGGTCATGACGGCGACGATGTCGTAGATCTTCAGCGCACCGATCGCGATGGTGGTCAGCACGACGATGAGCGACGAGCGGATGCCGGGGACGGTGACGTTGATGAAGCGCTCCCAGGCGCTCGCGCCGTCGAGCTCGGCGGCCTCGTTCTGCTCTGGCGGAACGGCCTTGATGGCCGCGGACAGGATCACCATGGCCAGACCCGTCTGGCTCCAGATGAAGACCACGACCAGCAGAAGGGTGTTCACCAGCGGCGCCGCCGACAGCCACGAGATCGGCTGACCGCCGAAGGCCGTGACGATCGCGTTCAAGACGCCGAGCTGGTCGCCTTGGCGGAAGTCGTAGACGAACTTCCAGATGATTCCGGCGCCGACGAACGAGATCGCGAACGGCATGAAGATGAGGACCTTGAGGTACTTCTCGCCCGCGGCCCGGTCGATGAAGACGGCGTACGCGAGACCGATCGCGGTGGCGATGGTCGGGGCCAGCAGCACCCAGATGAGGGTGTTGATGACCGACCAGAAGCCCTCGGGGTTCGTGAAGGTCCAGATGTAGTTCTCGAAGCCGACGAAGTTGTCGCCCGTCTTGTCGAAGAACGACTGGAAGAACGTGGTGATGGCCGGGTAGACCAGGCCGATCAGCAGGAGGATCGCCGCGGGTGCGGCGAAGAGGATGAGCTGGAACAGGTAGCCGGCGCCCTGGCGTGAGCGGTAGTCGGCGTAGAAGAGGATCGCGCCCAGGATGACAGCGATGCCGAGCACGTAGACGACGGCGTTCTGGTAGGGCCGCAGCAGCATGAAGGCCAGCACCGGGATCGCGAAGCACGCGATGAGGCGGAGCCAGAAGTATCCCTTGCCCGCGCGCGGCGCGTACTCGATGAGCAGCAGCAGGAGGGCGACCACCACGCCGAACACGACGATGACGAGCGGGATCTGCACGAGGGGGCTCAGGCCGCCCAGCCAGATGAAGAAGCTGTTGAGGGAGAAGCCGAGGGTGGTCGGCTTGGTGTCGGCGGGAGCGCGCGTCACCATGAACAGGAAGAGCGCCACCGCGAGGATGAGGCCCACGAGGACCACGATCGTCGTGGTCCGTCTCGTGGCGGCGGTGCCGCGCGATGCACGGGCCTCTCTGCCACGCGGCGGTGGCGACGCCGCCGGCGTCGTCTCCGCGTTCTTGATGTCGGTCATGACGTCCCTCCCGAACACGCCTTCGTGCTCATCGATGAGTGCCCGTTAGCAACAGGGCGGATGAGAAGTATGGACCCGGTGGGCCGCCCGCGTCGCGGACGGCCCACCGGTTGATCTTCCAGGGTCAGTTGTCGTAACCGGCCTGGATGTCGCTCAGCACCTGGTCGGTGGGCGTGCCGTCGATCCAGCTGACCATGCCCTTCCAGAACGAGCCCGAGCCGACGGTGGCCGGCATGAGGTCGGACGCGTCGAAGCGGAGCGTGGTGTTCGGGTCCTGCAGCGTCTTCATCGCCTCGGTGAGGAACTCGCTGGAGGCGAGCGACGGGTCGGCGCCCTTGTTCGCGGAGATGACGCCGCCGAGCTTCACGCGAGCGTTGGCGAAGTCGGGGGTCGACATGAACTCGGCGACCTTCTGGACGGCCTCGTTGTCGGAGAACGTCGCGACGAACTCGCCGCCACCCTCGACGGCCAGCTCGCCCTCCTTGACGCCCGGGAGCAGGAACGCGTAGACGTCGCCGTCGGGGGCGATCGTCGGGGTCGCGCCGGCCGCGGTCTTCACCGTGAGGAAGTTGGCCGAGAGGAACGACGCCTGGTGCGTCATCGGGCAGCTGCCGTCGGCGACCTTCGCGGCCACGTCGGCGAACGCCGTCGAGTTGATGCTCTTGACGTCACCGAAACCGGCGTTGACGTACGACGGGTTGAGCAGGATGTTGCCGACCGCGTCGAAGGCTTCCTTGATCTGGGGGTCGGTGAACTTGACCTCGTTGGCGACCCACTGGTCGTAGACGTCGGGGCCGGACTGGCGCAGGACCATGTCCTCGATCCAGTCGGTGCCCGGCCAGCCCGACGCGGCGTCGGAGGCGAAGCCGGCGCACCACGGGGCGGCGCCGGTCTTCTGCTGGATGGTCTGCGTCAGGGTCATGAGCTCGTCGAACGTCTTGGGAACCTCGACGCCCCACTCCTTGAACTTCGCCGGCGAGTACCAGACGTAGCCCTTGAGGTTGGCGAGCATCGGGGCGGCGTAGAACTCGCCGTCCTGGGTGCCGTAGGACTTCCAGTCCTCGCCCCAGTACTCGTCGACGTTCTTCGACACGGTGTCGGACGCCTTCTGGACGTCTCCGGTGCCGATGAGGGTCTTGAGCAGACCGGGCTGCGGGACGATCGCGATGTCGGGGGCGTCGCCACCGGACACCTTCGTGACGATGTTGCCCTCGAAGCTCTTGTCGCCGGTGTAGACGACCTTGATGCCGGTGTCCTTGGTGAACTGCTCGAAGCTCTGGTTCAGCGCGTCGGCCTCGGTACCGGTGATGCCGCCGGAGATGCGGACGGTCGTGTCGCCTCCCGAGCCGCTGCCGGTGCCGCCGCTGCTGTCACCTTCGGCGCAGCCTGCGAGGGCGATCGCTCCGACCGCCAGCAGCCCGACGGGAGCCAGCAGGCGATACCGCTGTGACATACCCATGTGATCTCTCCTCTTTGAGTTCAGTGGTGCATCGGAACCTGTCAGGAACCGATTCCAGGCAACCGTAGATGCAATCCCGAAGAGTTGCAACCGGTCCCACATCACGAACCGATAACTCCCGGAAAGACGCGGGATCTCGGCCTGGATCCGACGCGAAACCGGTTCCAGTTCGGGTCGATCTCGGATACGCTACTTCGACGTCGACACGGACGTCGACCACGGGAAGAAAGATCACGCATGAGCGGAATCGCCGATGTGGCACGCCTCGCCGGGGTGTCGAAATCGACCGCGAGCCGTGCTCTCACGGGCGGCGGCTACGTCTCCGACAGCACGCGCCGACGCGTCGCGGACGCCGCGGAATCCCTCGGCTACGTGCCCTCGACGAGCGCGGTGAGCCTAGCCACCGGACGCACGCGCACCATCGCCCTGATCGTGCCGAAGGTCAACCGCTGGTACTTCGGATCCATCGTCGAGGGCGTCGAACGCACCCTTATCCCCCTCGGCTACGACGTGACCCTGTACGTCGCGGAGCCCGGGTCGGACGACCGCGAGACGCTGTACTCGACCTATCTCGCGAGAAAGCGCTTCGACGGCATCATCGCCGCGGCCCTCGAGCCCGACGACGCCGATCTCGAGCGTCTCGCCAACATCGGCAAACCCGTCGTCAGCATCGGCAACCCGCTGACGGGCGTCCCCACCCTCGGCCTCGACAACGTCGCGATCACGCGCAACATCACCGAGCACCTGATCGCGCTGGGCCACACCGACATCGCCTTCGTCGGCAGCACCCCCTCGACCGACGCACCCGCGAAAGACGTCGACGAACGCTCGATCGGCTACCGCAACACCATGAACGATCACGGCCTGGCCGTGCGCATCCGCAGCGTGCCGGCGACGCTCACCATCACCGACGCGTACGCGGCGGCGGTGTCGTTCCTCGCCGACACGGCGACGCGTCCCACCGGGGTGGTCGCCGCGTGCGACGAGGTCGCGATCGGCGTCATCATCGCCGCGCGCAGGATGGGCATCTCGGTACCGACCGAATTGAGCGTGGTCGGCATCGACGGTCACGACTACGCCGAGATGTTCTCGCTCACCACCGTTGAGCAGTTCCCCGAGGCCCAGGGCGTCGAGGCCACCCGCCTGCTGCTGTCGATGATCGAGGGCACCAGCCAGCCGCCGTGGCGCACGCCCGCCGAGACCCGTCTCGTGGTGCGCGCCTCCACCGCTCCCCCGCGACCGGCCTGAGCCACCCCGGCCGCGCGACCGGCCGGGAACGACGAAGACCCCGGATGCCGCGGCATCCGGGGTCTTCGTGCGACTCGAGGTCAGTCGGCGTTGCGCGTCGCGCGTCGGCGGACGACGAGGCCGAGACCCAGCAGAGCGAGCGCGGCGAGCACGCCGGCACCCATCCAGGCGGTGTCGGTACCGGTGAGTGGCAGCGCGCCGGGCTGTCCCGGGGTTCCCGGACCGGCGGGCTGCCCCGGCTCGCCGGGTGTGCCGGGCTGTACCGGAGTGCCCGGGTCGACCGCGGCGTCCGTCACCCGCACGGGCACCGTCGCCGTCGTGCCCGTCGCGGTGGTGAGGACCACCTCGAGGGACTCGCCGGCGTCGGCCGGCACGGTCACCGACACCTGAGCCGCGCCGTCGACCACGGGCACCGTGACCGGGGCCGCGGAGCCGACGGTCACCGTGAGCTCCGTGGTGAGGGGGCTGCCCAGCGAGGTCAGGTCGAGCTTCGAGACGCCGAAGCTGATCTGGCCCCCGCGCTGCACCTCGGCCGGAGCCCCCGTCACCTGCACCGCGCGAGCGGCGAAGTCGGGCGTGAGCCCCGGGTTGGCCTGCAGGTAGGCGATCCAGCCATCGCGGTCGATGAGACCCGAGTCGCGCGTGTCGGCACCCTCGGTGAAGACCGAGAAGGCGTCACCGCCCTGCAGCAGGAAGCTGAACGTGCCCACCCGGTACTCGGCCTCGGGAGTGACGGCTGCCCCGTCGATCCAGATGCCCGTGATGCGCTCGCCCGCGGGGAGCGAAGCATCGTAGGTGTAGCGGACGTTCTGGGACACCCCGAGCGCGAGCGTCGCGGCGCGGCCGGCCTCGTCGCCCCACTGCTGCTCGAGCAGGCGGCGCAACTGGTCGCCGGTCAGCGTCGTCGTGCCGAGGTTGTTCACGAACGGCAGGACCGCGTTGGCCTCGGCGAACGTGATCACTCCGTCGTCGCCCCGCAGCAGCTCGGCGCGCAGCCCACCCGGGTTCACCAGGGCGATGTCGGCGCCGCCGCGGTCGGGGTCGGCCAGCGTCGTGCGCAGCGCATCGGCGACCAGGCCGCCCAACGCCGAGGCGCTCGAGCGGTCGTCGCGCGTGCCACCGGTGTAGACGCCGTCGACGTAGGCGCCGCCGGTGAACGCGGTGGTGATGTCGGCCGTCACCGAACCGACCGGCTGCGAACCGACGCGGTCGGCCTCGGCCAGGGCGGCGTCGACGATGGCGTCGACCTCGGCGACCCGCGGGTAGGTCGCGATCAGCTCGGCGTCCAGCGCCGCGCTGTTCTCGGCGGTCTTCTCGGGGTCGTCCTCGACGGCCTCGGCCGCCAGACGGGGGACGTTGCGGGCGGTGTGACCGACGACCTCGCCGCTCTCGCGGTCGACGTCCAGGACCACCTGGCCGATGTTCGCGCCGTAGCTGCCGGTCTGGAGGATCGGACGCGTGCCCTCACCACCGGGGATCGGTGCCTCCCACACGTACTCCTCGTGGGTGTGACCGGTGAAGATCGCATCCACATCGGCATCCGTCTCCGTCACGATCCGCGCGAAGGCGCCGCCCTCGGCGACGGCCTTCTCGAGGGTCTCGCCCGCCGACGCGCTCGCGCTGGCACCCTCGTGGTACTCGGCGACGATGACGTCGACCTGGTCGCGGATCTCGCCGACCACGCGGTTGACCTCGGCCACCGGTTCGCGGAACTCGACGCTTTCGATGCCGCTCGGGGTGACGAGCGACGCCGTCTCCTCGGTGACGGCGCCGATCACGCCGACGCGCAGACCGTCGACCTCGAGGATCTCGTAGCCGGGGAGCATCGGCTGACCGTCGCGGTAGACGTTCGCGCCGAGGTACTCGAAGTCGGCGAGGTCGGAGACGCGCCCGAGCAGGTCGTCGGCGCCCTTGTCGAACTCGTGGTTTCCGACTCCGGATGCCGCGAGATCGAGCGCGTTCAGCACGTCGATCGTCGGCTTGTCACCGGCGTTCGACGACGCGAACAGCGAGGCGCCGATGTTGTCACCGTTGGAGAGGAACAGCGTCTTGTCGTCGCCGCCCTCCGCGCGCAGCTGCTCGATCGTGCCCGCGAACTTCACGGTGTTGGCGTCGATGCGCCCGTGGAAGTCGTTGATGTTGAGCAGGTTGAGCTCGGTGGTCGACGACAGGTCGACCCCCACGACGACGGGGTCGTGGTCGCTGGAGCGGTAGGGCGAGGCGTCGTAGAAGTTCAGCGCGTTGTAGTTGTAGCGGCTGTACTCCAGGGCGAGGGCCTCGACGGCGTTGATGTTCCACACGTCGACGCCGGTCACGAGGTCGCGCGCCGAGGGCGACGCGAGCACGTGGTCGAGCGACCCGGACTGCCCGCTGAACGAGTACGAGTACTTGCCCGTGCCCGCCTCCAGCGGCTCGTAGCCGAACGAGCGCAGCGTCTCGATCGGGTCCTCCTGCGTGTAGGAGTTGAAGTCTCCGAGCAGGAACACCTCGTCGGTGCCGACCTGCGCGGAGCGCTCCTGCGCGAAGGCGCCGAGCGCTTCGGCCTGACGCACGCGGTCGCCGTTGAACGCGCCCTGCACGCCGTTGGCGTTGTCGCCGGTGGCGGCGGGTCGGCTGTCGCCCTTCGACTTGAAGTGGTTGACGATCGCGAGCATCTTCGCGCCCTCGTCGTCGACCGGCGCGAAGGCCTGGGCGAGCGGCTGGCGGGCGTTGGCGAACGCCGGGTCGTCGAGGATGACGCTGTCGCCCACCGTGGTCACGACGGCCTTCTTGTAGATGAAGGCCGTGCGGATGACGTCCTCCGACGCAGGCACGGCGGCGGGCGAGGGCACGAAGGCCCACTCCTCGGCTCCGAGGGCGTCGTTGAGGGCGTCGACCAGCGTCGACAGTGCGTCGTCGCGGTCCTTGCCGAACTGGGCCGAGTTCTCGATCTCCTCGAGCGAGACGACGTCGGCGCCCAGACCGTTGATCGCAGCGACGATCTTCGCCTGCTGACGCTCGAGGTTCTCGGCGTTCGCGGCACCGCGAGGACCGGGGGCGGGGCACGTGTCGGCCGTGACGGGGTTGCCGTCGCGGTCGTCGTAGGTCGAGGTGCACCCGACGCTCTCGGCGGTGGTGGTGAAGTAGTTCAGCACGTTGAAGCTCGAAATCTTCACGCTGCCGCCGACCGGCTCGGGAGCCGAGGTGCGGGTGTTCGCGAAGGTCGCGGGCTGCACCGTCGAGGCGTTGTCGACCGTGAGCTGCTGGGTCGGCTGGAACTTCCACGCGTTGTTGCGGTAATCGAGGATGACCGGCTGCGTGAACGTCACCGGAGCACCCACGCGCACCGGGTCGGTGAGCGAGACGTAGGGCAGCGGAATGCCCTTGTTCGCATCGTTCAGGAAGTTGATCGACGCCCCGTCGTCGAGCACCACGGCCCGAGCGTTGTTGTCGGCGACCGCCGCCACGTACTCGGGGGTCGCGGGACGAGCGACGTCGGTGGGGGTGCGCAGCGGCGTGGTCCCGGCGGCGAGACCGACCTCGGCGTACTGGTTGGTGCTGTACGAGTTGGTGACGGTGAAGTCGCCCTGAGGCGCCAGCAGCATCCCCTCGAAGCGCTCGCGCTCCTCGTCGGTCTGGGGCCAGCCGATCTCGGCCGGCGACACGGCGTCGGCGTCCTCGGTCAGGATGCTGACCGCAGCGGCATCCGCGGTGATCTGGGTCTGGCCGGAGAACTCGCCCGCCGTCCCGGTCACCTCGACGTAGTCGCCCTGCGCGACGAGCGCCGTCGCGGCCGAGCCGTAGACGAAGATCGCGTCGGATGCCGTGTGGGTCGCGGCGTCGACCGCTCCGCCGGTCCCCGGGGTCTGCAGGAAGAAACCGTTGTACCCGCCCGTGGGGTATGCGGCGGTGACGATGCCGCGGGTCGTGACGGTCGTGCCGTCGAGTGGGGTCGTGGCGCCCGTGCCCTGGATCTCGCGGATGGGCGTGACGACGTCGGGAGCCGGAGCCGAGGGCTCTTCGGTCGGCTCGGGGTCAGGCTCGGGCTCGGGGGCGGGGGTTCCGCCGGCGGAACCCTGGGGCGTGACCGTCGTGGCGTTGGTGAAGTCGGTGGAGTTGTCGTCGGTGTCGACGAAACCCGAACGCACGAGCGAGTTGGGCACGGAGTTGCCCCCGTCGACCGTCGCCGCCGCCGTCTCGAAGCCGACCGCCGAGCCGTAGCCGACGAAGTCGACCACGCGGTCGTCGTCGACCGAGCCGGCGGGAAGGGCGAGCGACTCCGCCACATCGGCGAGGAACAGCTGGCCGTTCGTCCCCGAGGGGTTCAGGCCCGTGCTCGTGAGGTCGGCGGCGGGCAGGGCCGCGCCAGTGGCGCCGTTGCCGGGGAGGGCGATGAGGTAGTAGCCGCCAGCGGCGATCGAGCCGGTCAGGCTCTGCGTGTTCGCACCGGTCGGGGCGCTCTCGCTGGAGGCCGAGCGGTACTGCAGCGACCACCCGCTCAGGTCTTGCGCGGTGTCACCGGCGTTGTAGAGCTCGACGAACTTCTGCGAGAACGGAGCGTTCGCGCTCCCGCCCTTCAGGTAGGCCTCGTTGATCACCACCCGGGGGCCGTCGGCCGCGAAGGCGGGGAGCGGGACGAGGGCGGAACCGAGCAGAGCCGCGCCGAGGGCGGCGCTCAGGACGGTCGTGAAACGGCGTGCGGGCACGCGCGACACATCGGAAAGCATGGGTCTCCAGATAACGACGAACGTGGGAACGACGTCGCGTGGGGGGATCGACGGGGGTTCTCAACGACCGTAAACGATCCGCATACCCTTTTCCCAGACTCACAGGTTTCGTTTGCGTGAACTCCGTCCGAGGCTCCGACCGGGAACGACGAAGCCCCGGATGCCGTGGCATCCGGGGCTTCGTGTGCATCGCGTTACCGCGACCGTGAAGCGTTATTACTTCAGGGTCACCGTGGCGCCGGCGGCCTCGAGGGCCTCCTTGGCCTTGTCGGCGGTCTCCTTGTTCGCGCCCTCGAGCACGGCCTTGGGAGCACCATCGACGACGGCCTTGGCCTCGCCGAGGCCGAGCGAGGTGAGCTCGCGGACGACCTTGATGACCTGGATCTTCTTGTCACCGGCGGCCTCGAGGACGACGTCGAACGAGTCCTTCTCCTCGACCTCTTCGGCGGGGGCAGCGCCACCGGCGGCGGGGCCGGCAACGGCCACGGGGGCGGCAGCGGTGACGTCGAAGGTCTCCTCGAACGCCTTGACGAACTCGGAGAGCTCGATGAGGGTGAGCTCCTTGAACGCGTCGAGCAGCTCTTCGGTGCTGAGCTTAGCCATGTTGTATCTCCTTGATCGGGTTAATCATCCGGGGCCGGGTCAGGCCGCGGTGTCCTGCTTCTCGCGCAGCGCGTCGACCGTGCGAACGGCCTTCGACGGAAGCGCCTGGAAGACGTATGCCGCCTTGGTCATCGTCGCCTTCATCGCGCCGGCGAGCTTCGCCAGCAGGACTTCACGGCTTTCGAGATCGGCGAGCTTGTTGACCTCATCCGCGGTCAGAGCGGCGCCATCGAAGTAGCCGCCCTTCACCACGAGCTGAGGGTTAGCCTTGGCGAAGGCACGCAGGCTCTTCGCGACGGCGACAGGGTCACCGTGCACGAACGCGATGGCAGACGGGCCCTTGAGCTCGTCGTCCAGTCCCGTGACCCCCGCGTTAGCCGCGGCGATCTTGGTCAGCGTGTTCTTCACCACGGCGTAATCCGCGTCCTGACGGATGTCGTTGCGCAGCTGCTTGAGCTGGGCAACCGTCAGACCGCGGTACTCGGTCAGCAGAACGGCGGTCGAGCTCTCGAAGTTCTTCGTGAGCTCGGCGACCGATGCATCCTTCTGCGCCATGGCCACTCCTTGTGTGAACGAGGCGCTCCGCGATGGCGGGGCGCCGGCCGAAGACACCGGGGTCCGGACAAAAAAGAAGAGCTCCGGCGCAAGGCACGGAGCTCGATTCCCGAAGGAGAGTTCGTACACCTGCGTTGGTCCCCTGCTTTTCAGCAGACGCTTCGATCGGAATGCGAGCACTCCGATAACCGACGGTCTTTGGCTTGCCCCCACTGTACCCGATCCCCCGGGCCTGCGCCAATCCGCCCGCGTCAGGAGACGCGGGGTTCGGGCAGCAGAGCGCGGGTCATGCGCACGATACGCGACGGAGTGCGCGCACCGAGCCACACGGTGCACATCGGCGCGTCGCCGCACGCCCACTCCGCGCACCACGCGTGGATCGCCTGCGCGAGCCGCTCGCCGCGCGGACGCAGTTCGCCGTCGATCGTGCGGTCGAGCCAGCTGACACGCCCGTCCCCCGCGTCGACGACGCCGACCTCGGCGGCGCCGCACACCTCGACGACGACGGTCAGGTGCACGTCGGGCGAGAGCGCGGCCGCGATCCGACGCATCTCGGCGACGTTCTGCGCGTCTCCCCCGAGCAGCACGGCGCCCTCGATGTCGCACCAGCGCCCGCCGTCGGGGCGCTTCGCGGCGTGATCTTCGGCGGGCATGCAGACAACTTAGGGCACCCTTACCTGCGGCACAAGACCCCGGATGCCGACGCGCCGCGCCTCGCATGCGCTCCACGGGCGAGCGGGGTTAGGGTCGAACGCATGTCCCCCGAGCTCGTCGCATCGCGCAGCGCCGACCTCGACGCCCGGATCGTCGCGGACTCGCGTGATCGCGTCGCCTGGATCCGCGCGCGCAGCCGGGGCATCACCGCGACCGACGTCGCGACGCTGACGAGCCACAACGCCATCGCGCGAGCGGCGGATGCCAAGCTCATGGGCTCGAACTTCTCGGGCAACGCCTTCACGGCGCACGGTCGTCGTCGCGAGCCCGAGATCGCCGCATGGGTGGCGGCGACCCACGGCATCCGCCCCTCCTCCGCGCTCTACCACGCGGTCGTCGAGAAGCGTCACCTCGCCACCCCCGACGGCGTGGTCGTCGACGGCGAGGGCCGCATCGTGCTCGCCGAGATCAAGACGACCAACAAGGCGTGGCGCTCGATCCCCAAGACCTACATGCGTCAGATCTGGTGGCAGCAGCACGTGCTCGGCGCCGAGCGCACCCTCGTCGCCTGGGAGCAGCACGACGGCTTCGTCCCCCTGCACGACGAACCGCGGTGCCAGTGGATCGACCGCGACGAGCGCGAGATCTCCAAACTGGTGGGTCTCGCCACCTCCCTCATCGACGAGCTCTACCGCCGCACGATGGAGGCGCGTCAGCCGCGTCCCGAGCCGGTCCGCCCCGAGCCCACGGAGAGGTACCGCGCTCTCGCGCTCCTCGATTAATAGTTGACGGAAGTCAAGCAATAGGCGTATCGTTGACATCAGTCAACTAATCGCGCCATCGTCGTCGCGGCATCCGTCCCCCCTTTCGTGGAGCTCCCGCATGACAACCTCTTCCCCCGAGGCGCCCGCACAGCGGCGCGTCCTCCCGGCCCTCATCGGCCTGCTGCTCGGCACGTTCGTGTCGATGCTCGCCTCGACCGTCGTCTCGACGTCGCTGCCGGTCATCGTCCACGACCTGTCGGGCGACCAGAACGCCTATACGTGGGTCATCACCGCGACCCTGCTCACCACCGCGATCTCGACCCCGATCTGGGGCAAGCTCGCCGACCTGTTCAACCGCAAGGTGCTCATCCAGATCGCGATCGCGATCTTCGTGCTCGCCACCGCGGCCGCCGGGTTCTCGCAGAACACCGACATGCTGATCGGCTTCCGCGCGGTGCAGGGCCTCGGTGCCGGCGGTCTCGCCGCCCTCAGCCAGGTGATCATGGCCGACATCATCAGCCCGCGCGAGCGCGGCCGGTACATGGGCCTCTTCGGCGCCGTGATGGCCGTCGCCACCGTCGGCGGCCCCCTGCTCGGCGGTGTCATCACCGACGCCTTCGGATGGCGCTGGAACTTCTTCGTCGCCCTCCCCTTCGCCGTCGCCGCCCTGCTGATCCAGCAGCGCACGCTGCACCTCCCCGCCCGCCCGACGCGCAAGGTCAAGATCGACTACCTCGGCATCGTGCTGCTCTCGGCCGCCGTCTCGCTGCTGCTCGTCTGGGTGACCAACGCCGGCAGCACCTTCGAGTGGGCCAGCACCGAGACTTTCCTGATGGTCGGCGGCGCGGTGCTCGCGGCGATCCTGTTCGTCGTCGTCGAGCTGCGCTCGTCGGAGCCCCTCGTGCCGCTGACGCTGTTCCGCGACGCCACCTTCACCCTCGCCACGATCGCCTCGATCGCGACCGGCCTGGCGATGTTCGGCACCTCGGTGTTCCTCAGCCAGTACATGCAGATGGCCCGTGGCGCCACGCCCACCGAGGCCGGCGTCATGACCATCCCGATGATCGGCGGCCTGCTGGTCTCGTCGATCGTCGTCGGTGCGCTCATCTCGCGCTTCGGTCACTGGAAGCCGTTCCTCATCACCGGCGGCGTGCTGCTGATCGCGGGGACGTTCCTGCTGTCGACGATCCACTACGACACCAACTTCGCGCTCGTGTCGCTGTACATGGCCCTGCTCGGTGCCGGTGTCGGCATGACGATGCAGAACCTCGTGCTCGTCGTGCAGAACACCGCCAACCCCAGCCAGATGGGTGCGGCCAGCTCGGGAGTCACGTTCTTCCGCAGCCTCGGCGGCACGATCGGCGTCTCGGTCATGGGTGCGGCCCTGGCGAGCATGGCGACGAGCCTGTTCACCGACCGCGCGGCCGACCTGCAGGCCGCGATCATGGGCCTGGGCGAGAAGGGCGCCGCCGTCGCCCAGACGCTGCAGTCGGGAGCCATCCCCCAGGTGTCGACCCTGCCCGAGAGCGTGCGCGTGATCGTCGAGGACATCTACGCCCAGTCGATCGCCCACTCGTTCCTCATCGCGGTGCCCGTGGCGATCGTGAGCCTCATCGCGATCGTGTTCCTGCCGAACCGTCCCCTCACCCGCATGACGACGACGGAGCGCGTCGCCGCGAGCGAAGCCGACCTCGCCACGGTCTCGGTCCCCGAGGCGATGGCGACGCTCTCGGCCACGGGAACGATCCCGACTCAGGATGCCGCCTCCCCGCGCCGCGCACGTCGTGACGCCGGGATGGGAGAGGATGTCTGACGTGAAGAGCGAAACGGACGACGAGCGCCGCGAGGCCGTACAGGCCCTGGAATCGTCGTTCTCGGAGCTCATGACCGTGTTCCGCCGCTTCGTCTCCGAAGCGGCGGAACGCGTGAGCCCGGGGATGCTGCCGGCGACGTTCAAGGCCCTCTCGGTCGTCAGCCGCTTCGGACCGCTCACCCTCTCGGCCCTGGCCGAGCGCCTCGCCGCCGACAAGGGATTCCTCAGTCGCGGGATCAGCGAGCTCGAGGATCTCGGACTCGTCACCCGCACGCCCGACCCGAACGATCGTCGTTCGCGCCTGATCGCCGTCACCGAGCTCGGGCACACCCGCTTGGCCGATGCCCGCGCCCCGCACGAGAGCCGCCTCTACGACGCCATCGCCGATTGGACCATCGGCGACATCCGTCACCTCTCGACGCTGCTGCACGCCCTCGCCGTCGGCGAAGTCCCCTCGCGCGACTGACCGGCAGCGGGGGCCGACCGCGGAGGGCATCGGGCGATCCCGGATGCCGTGGATCCCGGCCCTCGACGGGCTTCGCGACACGGTGACCGACGCGTAACACCGGCGAGACAATGGCGCGATTGACTGGGCGGACCGCAGCGAAGTCGCTGCGTAGCGACGTCACGAGAGAGAGCGCCCGATGAGATTCCGATCGACGCGTCCCGAGGCCGCCCTCCAGCCCGCCCCCGCGCTGCCCGAGACGATGCGAGCGGTGGTGTTCGATGCCCCCGGTTCCGCCGAGGTGCTCCGGGTCGCCGACGTCGCGGTCCCCACTCCGGTGCTCAGCGAGGTCCTCGTGCGGGTGATCGCCGCCGGCGTCAACCCGATCGACGCGAAGACCCGCGCGGGACGCGGCATGTCGGCTGCCATCGACGCGTGGCCGGCCGTGCCGGGGTTCGACGTGAGCGGCGTGGTGGTGCGCACCCCCTTCGACGCGCACCCGTTCCCCGTCGGCACCGAGGTGTACGGCATGGCCGCCTTCCCCCGCACCCCCGGGACCTCGGCCGAGTACGCCGTCGTTCCCACGCTTTCGCTCGCCCGCAAGCCCGCCTCGCTCTCGCACGTCGAGGCCGCCGCCGTCCCCCTGGCCGCGCTGACCGCCTGGGGACTCGTCGTCGAGACGGCCCTCGCGCACCAGGGGCAGCGCATCCTCATCCACGCCGGCAGTGGCGGGGTGGGGCACTTCGCCGTGCAGTTCGCCGCCTACTTCGGCGCGCACGTCATCGCGACCGGCTCGACGCGCAACCTCGAATGGCTCCGCGAGCTCGGAGCCGCCGAGGTCGTCGACTACACCGCGACGCGCTTCGAAGACGTCGTCCACGACGTCGACGTGGTCATCGACCTCATCGGCGACGTCTCCGACGACACCGGCACGCGCTCCCTCGAGGTGCTGCGCCCCGGGGGCCTGCTCATCGAGGTGCCGACCGGCGCATGGCCGGGCTTCCGCGAGGCGGCCGCGGCCCGCGGCATCCGTTCGACGGACTACAAGACGATCCCCGACGGCGGCGCCCTGGCGACCATCGCCCGCCTGCTCGATTCGGGTGCGGTGCGGGTCTACGTCGAGCACGTGTTCGACCTCGCCGATGCCGCCGACGCGCACGTCGAACTCGAGCGCGGGCACACGCGCGGCAAGATCGTCCTCTGCGTCAGCGACGACTGACCGGCGGATGCCGCGGAGCCGGGGGTCACCCGGCTGCGAGCATCCGCCGCCCCTCGCCGACGATCTCGTCGGCCACCTCGTCGAGCAAGGGAGAGGTGAGGTTCCACTGCTGCCAGAACAGGGGCACGTCGACCGGATCGGCACCGAGCCGCACCAGGCGACCCTGGGCGAGCCCCTCGGCGGACTGGAATCCGGGGAGAAGCCCCCACCCGAGCCCGAGCCCGACCGCTGCGGCGAAGTCCTGCGAGGCGGGCACGCGGTGCCGCGGAGGATCCGCCGGCGAGACCCCGCGCCGCAGGAGCCACTGCGTCTGCAGGTCGTCTCGTCGGTCGAAGTCGACGATCGGCGCCACCGCGAGCGCGTCGGCGTCGACCCCCCGAGCGAACCACCGCTCGGCGAACCCCACGGTCGCCACCGCTTCGTAGCGCAGCACCCCGAGTGAGCGCACCCGGCACCCGGCCACCGGGGTCTCGCGCGAGGTGACGGCGGCCATGACCGTGCCGCTCTCGAGAAGCCCGGCCGTGAAGTCCTGGTCGTCGCGGTGCAGGTCGAACACCACCGCGCGGCGCGCCGCCACGCGCGCCAGCGGGGGCAGGAACCACGTCGCGAGCGAGTCCGCGTTGACGGCGAGGGCGACGGATGCCACCGAGCCCTCCTCCGCGCCCAGGGCGGCCAGGGCGTCGTGTTCGAGCAGGGCGAGCTGGCGGGCGAGGCGCACCACGGCGTCGCCGGCCTCGGTCGTGCGTACGGGCTTGGACCGCACGAGCACGACGCGTCCGAGTTGGTCCTCAAGCGCGCGCAGCCGCTGGCTCACCGCCGACGGGGTGATGTGCAGGCGTCGGGCGGCGGCGTCAAGGGTGCCCTCGTCGACGACGGCGGCGAGGGTGCGAGCGAGATCGAGCGGGACCGGCATGAAGCGATGCTAATGGTTCATCAGAATAATGAGCTGTTCTTTTCTTCTGGGCGACCGTAGCGTCGTCGTCGTGCTCCCCTCCGTCTTCGCCGGTCTCGGCCTCGGCCTGTCGCTCATCGTCGCCATCGGCGCCCAGAACCTCTTCGTGCTGCGCCAGGGCATCCGGCGCGAGCACCTGCTCGCCGTGGTCGCGGTGTGCGCTCTGTCCGATGCGATCCTCATCGTGCTCGGCGTCTCGGGCGTCGGGCTCGTGCTGCAGGCCGTGCCGTGGCTGCTCACCGTCGTGCGCTGGGCGGGGGCCGTGTTCCTCGTCGGTTACGGCGTGCTCGCCGCGCGGCGCGCTCTGCGTCCGAGCGGCGAGACCCTGCGGGTCGACGGGGGCGCGGCATCCGCCCCCTCCCCCCGCGCCGGAGACGCCGGCGGTACCGCCGTGCGCACGCGCCCGGCCCGGACCACGCTGGCCGCCGCCCTCGCGACGTGCCTCGCCCTGACGTGGCTGAACCCGCACGTGTACCTCGACACGGTGTTCCTGCTGGGCTCGGTCGCCTCGACCCACGGCGACGATCGATGGGCCTTCGCTTTGGGCGCCTGTGTGGCGAGCGTGCTGTGGTTCACCTCGCTCGGCTTCGGCGCCCGCTGGCTCGGGCGGTGGCTCGACACCCCGCGCGCGTGGCGCATCCTCGACGCGGTGATCGCCGTGGTGATGTTCGCGATCGCGATCTCGCTCGTCCTGCCGCACTGAGCGGCGATTCGCCGGCCGCGGGGCATCCGCGGCCCACGGGACGACGAGAATGGACCCATGCGCACGGCGACGATCACGGTGAACGGACGCGTGCAGGGTGTGGGGTTCCGCTACGCACTGCACGACGAGGCGCAACGGCTCGGGCTGCGCGGATGGGTGCGCAACCGCCGCGACGGCTCGGTCGAGGCGCAGGTGGCGGGCGATCCCGACGCCGTCGAAGCCCTCATCGCCTGGGCGCACGAGGGTCCGTCGACGGCCCGCGTCGACGACGTCGATGTGATCGAGGGCACCACCGATCCCGGCGACGGGTTCGAGATCCGCGCGACCGCCTAGAGCGGAAGACCCGCCCGCAGCTCGGCGAGAACGTCGGCGGCATCATCCAGACGCGCGAGGCCCGCAGCCTGGCCCAGCCACAGCGACAGCAACTCGGCGTCGCCGCTCGCCGCGGCGGCCTGACGGAACACTCCCGTGAGCCAGTTCTGCGCCGGGAAGGGCGCGATCTCGCCGGACTCCTCGATCGCCCGCACCGCGTCGTTGGGCACTCCGCGCGCGAGCCGACCGCTCATCGCCGTCGTCAGAACGGTGGTGGTGTCGGATGCCGAGGCGATCGCCTCACGATGCGCCCGCGTCGCCGCCGACTGCCTCGTGCGCAGGAACGCGGTGCCGACCTGCACGCCCTCGGCCCCCAGGGCGAAGGCCGCGGCGACACCCCGACGATCGGCGATGCCCCCCGCCGCGATCACCGGCACCCCCACGGCGTCGACGACCTGGGGCACGAGGGCGAACGTGCCGACGAGCGAAGCCGAGGCGTCGCGCAGGAACGAGACCCGGTGACCACCCGCCTCCATTCCGGTCGCCACGATCGCGTCGACACCCGCGGCATCGAGCGCGCGGGCCTCGTCCACCGACGTGGCCGTTCCGATCACGCGGATGCCGAGCTCTCGTGCGGTCGCGAGGGTCGCGGCATCCGGAACGCCGAACACGACGCTCAGCACGTCGGGGCGCGCGTCGAAGACGGCCTCGAGCTGCTCGGCCACGGGCGGGATGAAGGCGCGCGGCGCCTCGGGGCGGGAGATGCCTGCGCGCGCGAAGAGGTCGCCCGCGGCGTCGACGTAGCGCTGCAGGTCGACGTCGTCGGGGGTGACCTCGTCGCCCCGCGGCATCCACAGGTTGACGGCGATCGTCTTGTCGGTCGCCGCGCGCAGAGCAGGGACGGTGTCGCGGATGCGCTCGGCCGCGTAGCCGTAGAGGCCGAACGATCCGAGCCCGCCCGCCTCGCTGACCGCGGCCGTCAGCCCCACCGACGACAGGCCGCCGAACGGGCCGAGTACGATCGGCACCTCGACGCCGAGCACCTCCCGCAGACGCGACATGATCAGTCCATCGGTCGCAGGAGTCGGTCGAGGAAGCGCTTGGTGCGCTCCATCTTGGGCTGACGCAGGATCTCGGACGGAGTGCCGCGCTCGACGATCACTCCCCCGTCGAAGAAGAGCACCTCGTCGGCGACTTCACGGGCGAAACCGAGCTCGTGCGTCACGATGACCATCGTCCAGCCCTCGGCCGCGAGTTCGCGGAGTACCGTCAGCACCTCGCCCACGAGTTCGGGGTCGAGGGCACTGGTGGGCTCGTCGAAGAGCAGCAGCTGCGGCTGCAGCGCGAGGGCGCGCACGATGCCGACGCGCTGCTGCTGTCCGCCGGAAAGCTCGGAGGGATACGCGTCGCGCTTCTCGGCGAGGCCGAAGCGGGTCAGCAGAGTGTCGGCGCGGGCGATGGCCTCGGCCTTCGCGACGCCGTGCGCCTGCGTCGGCCCCTCGATGACGTTCTGCAGCACCGTCAGGTGCGGGAACAGGTTGTGGTGCTGGAAGACCATCGCCGACTTGTCGCGCAGCGCCGTGCGGTCGGCCTTCGACACCTTGCCACCGAACTCGACCACCGGACCCTGATCGAACGCCACGACGCCGGCATCCGGGGTCTCGAGTCCGTTCAGGCAGCGCAGCACCGTCGTCTTGCCCGACCCCGACGGACCGATCAGCACGAGCACGTCACCGCGGCGCACCTCGAGATCGACGCCGTCGAGCACGCGGTTCGTTCCGAAACTCTTCTGCAGCCCGGTCGCTGCGAGCAGCGGGGCGGACGGTTCAGTGGGCGACATGGCGGTCCAGCCTCTTCTCGAGGGCGTTCTGCCCGAACGACAGCACCAGGCAGAACAGCCAGTAGATCAACGCCGCCTCGAGGTAGACGGCCATGAATTCGTACGAGAACGCCGCGATGTTCTGCGCCTGGCGGAAGAGCTCCGTGACGAGGATCAGCGACGCGAGCGAACTGTCCTTCACCAGCGAGATGAAGGTGTTCGACAGCGGCGGCACCGACACCCGGGCCGCCTGCGGGAGGATGATGCGGGTCAGCGTCTTGGTCGGCGACAGGCCGACGGTGTGCGCGGCCTCCCACTGCCCGCGGGGGACGGAGAGGATCGCGGCGCGGATGATCTCGGCCGCGTAGCCGCCGACGTTCAGCGAGAAGGCGATGACCGCCGCCGGGAACGGATCGATCGTGAGCCCCAGCGACGGCAGGCCGAAGAAGATCACGAACAGCTGCACGAGCAACGGCGTCCCGCGGATGACCGAGATGTAGAACCGGGCGATGCCCGACAGCACGAGGTTGCGCGAGAGGCGCATGAGCGCCATCAGCAGGGCGAGCACGAGACCGATCGCGAACGAGGCCAGCGACAGCGGAATGGTGCCGGTGAACCCGGCCAGCAGCATGGGCCAGAACGATTCGACCAGGAGCGACCAGACGTCGTTCATGGGCTTCCTTCCTCGCGCGGGCGCGGATCACCCGCGGCGGACGCCGCAGCGGATCATCCGCCGTCCACGCTACGGGTGGGTGGCGGATGATCCGCGGGGCTTTACATCGGGCTTACTGGGTGACGTCTGCGCCGAAGTACTTCTCGCTGATCTGCGCGAGAGTGCCGTCGGTACGAAGCTCGTCGAGGGCGCCGTCCACGGCATCCGCCAGCTTGTCCTGACCCTTCTTGAACGCGAACGCGCTCTCGGAGGTGTCGTCGGTCTGCGCGGCGATCTTCAGGCCCGTGGGGCTGTTCGTCTTCTCGTAGTCGAGGTAGGTGAGCTGGTCGTTGACCGTGGCGTCGACCCGGCCCTGCTTGAGCAGCGCGACGGCCTGCGCCCAGCCCTCGACGGCTTCGACCTGGGCACCGCTCGAGGTCGCGAGCTCGTACCAGTTGCTGGTGAGCGACTGCGCGGTGGTCTTGCCCGACAGGTCGGCGAAGCTCGAGATGCCGTTCTCGTCTTCGGTGGTGACGATCACGCCACGCGACACCGTGTACGGCGAGCTGAAGTCGTACTTCGCCTGACGGTCGGGGTTGATCGAGACCTGGTTGGCGATGACGTCGAAGCGACCCGCATCGAGGCCCGCGAAGATCGCGTCCCACTGGGTCTCCTGGAACTTCACCTGCAGGCCGAGCTTGTCGGCGACGGCCTTGGCGATCTCGACGTCGAAGCCCGTGAGCTCGCCGGCGCCCTCGTGGTACGAGAACGGGCGGTAGGTGCCCTCGGTGGCGACGGTCAGCGTGCCGCCCGAGACCAGACCGAGGTCGGCGCCCGCGGCGGGATCGGTCGTGGAGGAGCCGCCGCTGCAGGCGGTCAGCGCGAGGGCGCTCAGGCCCAGGGTGGCGGCGAGGACGGTCAGACGGCGACGGGGCATAGCTGTTCCAGACATGTGTGATGTGGGGGGGGTGGCGCGGTGCGGCGCCGGACGTGGTCGGTGCGCGAGCGCACCCTCCAGCAGAACACGCCGCGGCAGCGGAGTCTTCCCGGATGACGCTGTATTGCACGATCGTGCACGCGCCGGCAACGCAGAAGCCCCGCCGCGCAAGGCGCGACGGGGCTTCCGAAGTGACGGATGTCACATGATGGAGTTGACGTCCAGCGGGATGCCGGGGCCGAACGTGGTCGACACGGCGCCCTTCTGGATGTAACGGCCCTTCGAGCTCGACGGCTTGAGGCGGACGATCTCCTCGAGAGCGGCGGCGAGGTTCTCGTCGAGCTGCTCAGCGGTGAACGATGCCTTGCCCACGACGAAGTGCACGTTGGCGTGCTTGTCGACGCGGAACTCGATCTTTCCGCCCTTGATCTCCTCGACGGCCTTGGCCGGGTTGGGGGTCACGGTGCCGGTCTTGGGGTTCGGCATGAGGCCGCGGGGTCCGAGGACCTTACCGAGGCGACCGACCTGGCCCATGAGCTCGGGCGTGGCGACGGCCGCGTCGAACGCGGTGTAACCGCCGGCGACCTTCTCGATGAGCTCGGTGCCACCGACCTCGTCGGCGCCGGCGGCGAGAGCCGCCTCGGCCGCGGGGCCGTTGGCGAAGACGATGACGCGCGCGGTCTTACCCGTGCCGTGGGGCAGGATGACCGTGCCGCGAACCATCTGGTCGGCCTTACGGGGGTCGACCGCGAGCTTCAGCGCGACCTCGACGGTCGAGTCGAACTTCTTCGAGCCGGTCTCCTTCGCGAGGGCGACGGCCTCGGTCGGGGTGTAGAACGTGTCGGCCGCGATCTTCTCAGCAGCGGCGCGGAATGCCTTGGACTTGGTAGCCATTGTTATCTCCCTCAGTCCTCGACCGTGATGCCCATGGAACGGGCGGTGCCGGCGATGATCTTCGAGGCGGCCTCGATGTCGTTCGCGTTCAGGTCGGGCTGCTTCGTGGTGGCGATCTCGCGGACCTGGTCCTTGGTGAGCTTGCCCACCTTGACCGTGTGGGGCGTCGACGAGCCCTTGGCGAGACCGGCGGCCTTCTTGATGAGCTCTGCGGCGGGGGGCGTCTTCAGGATGAACGTGAAGCTGCGGTCCTCGTAGACGGTGATCTCGACGGGGATGACGTTGCCGCGCTGGGCCTCGGTCGCCGCGTTGTACGCCTTGCAGAACTCCATGATGTTGACGCCGTGCTGACCGAGCGCCGGACCGATGGGGGGCGCGGGGTTGGCCGCACCCGCCTTGATCTGGAGCTTGATCAGGCCGGTCACCTTCTTCTTGGGTGCCATATCCTTTTCCTCTCTCGAGCGGGGCCGTGGCGGCTCCCTCTCTCCCGCACACCCGGCGGATTCCGGGCAGCGGTCGTCGCGCGCTGACGCACGCAACCTGCCCATCATACGCGACGTGACGCCCGTCGGCATCCCACCCTCCCGACGCAAGGAGAGCGGCGCCCGCCGGGAACGGCGAACGCCCCGCCGGACGAGCCGGGCGGGGCGTTCGCGAAGACGCGGGTGGGCGTCAGACCATCTTGGTGACCTGGTCGAACGACAGCTCGACCGGGGTCTCGCGCTCGAAGAGCGACACCAGCACCGTGAGCTTGCCGCTCTCGGGCTTGATCTCGCTGATCGTGCCGGGAAGACCCGCGAACGAGCCCTCCTTGATCGTGATCGTCTCGCCGGTCTCGAAGTCGACCTCGGCGGGGATGACGCGCTGCGCGGTCGGAGCACCCTTGACGGCGCCGCCCTTCGCGGGAGCGGACTCCTTGACCTCGACGAGGCTCTTCAGCATGTTGAAGGCCTCTTCGAAGCGCAGCGGCGTGGGGTTGTGGGCGTTGCCCACGAAGCCCGTGACACCGGGGGTGTGACGCACGACCGACCAGGTGTCTTCATTGAGGTCCATGCGCACCAGCACGTAGCCGGGGATGCGCACGCGGTTGACCATCTTGCGCTGGCCGTTCTTGATCTCGACGACGTCCTCCATGGGGACCTCGACCTGGTAGATGTCGTCCTCGACCTCGAGCGTCGACTTGCGCTGCTCGATGTTGGCCTTCACCTTGCGCTCGAAACCGGCGTAGGAGTGGATGACGAACCACTTGCCGGGGAGCGACCGCAGCTCGGCGCGGAACGCCTCGTACGGGTCGGCGTCTTCGTCGGTCTCTTCGGCGTCGACATCGGTCGCGGCGTCGGCCGGCGACTCGGACGCCTCGGCCTCGTCGACGACGGATGCCGCGGCGGAGACCTCGTCGACGAAGTCCTCGTCGAGCACGGGCGCGTCGGGCTCGCCGTTGATGTCGGGACCGTCGTAGGGGGTGACCTCGTCGGCGGCCTCGGCGGCCTCTTCGGCCTGCTCCTCGGCGAGGGCGTCGGTGAGCACCTCGGCGGCGGCCTCGGCCTCGCTGGTCTCGTCGATCTCGAGAGCGTCGTTCACGATCGCGTCCGCCTCCGGGTCGGTGATGTCGATGTCGCCGAGGTCGGCGTCGTCGGTGTCGGTCTCGTCGTCGACGACGTGCACGGCGGAGTGCTCGGCCGAGTCGGAGGCGCGCTCCTGCGATTCGAGCACGTTGCCTTCTTGGGCCTCGTCGTCCTCGCTGGACTGCTCGGCTGCCGTCGCCCAGTCGGCGTCGTCGACATATCTTTCAGACACTGTGATCTCTTCCGTTCAGAGGCGGCCGCTCCAGGCGCCGCGCGTCCGTCCAGACGCGGTCAGGCGCCGGCGGTACCGGGGACGCCGAAGACGGCGGTGGTGATCCACACGAACAGCACGTCGAGGCCGTAGACGATCGCCATCATGACGACGACGAACCCGAGGACGACGGCGGTGAACTTCAGGAGCTCCTGCCGCGTCGGCGTGACGACCTTGCGCAGTTCTGCGAAGACCTGACGAATGAAGAGAGCGATCCGCGCGAAGAAGTTCAGCTTCTTCTCGCGGGGCGCGCCGCGGTCTGCGACGATCTCGCCCTTCGCCTCTTCCTGCGTCATCGAACCACCTAGGTCTGTCTGTGTGCCAGCGTGCGCTGTGCGCAGGGCGGACAGGAATCGAACCTGCAACCTGCGGTTTTGGAGACCGCTGCTCTGCCAATTGAGCTACCGCCCTAAGATCCCGACGGGATCCAGGATTCGAAACCGACATGCGTTCCGCCTGGAATCTCTCGGGGAGGGATGCCGCGTGCCCGGGGGCACGGCGAAAGAATGCAGATTTCGACTGCACTCCCCAGTCTATGTCATGAGGTCGGACCTGGCGAACCGAGCCGGCCCCACCGGGCATGTCGCGGAGCGCGCCGCACCCCTCGGTCGGAGCGCATGAGAGCGCGCGGACCGAGGGGTGCGGTGGGGGGTCACGCCGAGCGGATGAGCTTCTTGTTGACGAACTCGTCGGCCGCCAGCAGGCCCATCTCTCGCGAGGTGCCGCTGCGCTTGACGCCGCCGAAGGGCAGCTCCGGCGAGTCGGCGAGCACGAGGTTGACGTAGACCATGCCGGCCTCGATCTTGTCGGCGATGCGCTGCGCCTGCTCGGCATCCGTGGTGAACACGTACGAGCCCAGGCCGTATCCCGTGTCGTTGGCCAGGGCCACCGCCTCGTCTTCACCCGAGACCCGGTAGACCACGCCCACGGGGCCGAAGAACTCCTCGCCGTAGGCGTCCATGTCCTTGGTCACCCCGGTGAGGACGGTGCCGGGGTAGAACGCCCCGTCGCGCTTTCCGCCGACCTCGACGGTGGCGCCCTGCGCCTGCGCGCGCTGCACCTGCTCGTCGAGCCGCTCGGCCGCGGTCAGCGACGAGAGGGGCCCGAGCACCGTGTCGTCGGCGAACGGGTCGCCCACCTTGGCCTCGCCGAGGGCGGCGGTGAACTTCGACAGGAAGCCCTCGTACAGGTCGTCGGCGACGATGAAGCGCTTGGCCGCGTTGCACGACTGTCCGTTGTTGTCGAGGCGCGCGTCGACGGCCGCCTGCACCGCGGCGTCGAGGTCGTCGGTGGACAGCAGGATGAACGGGTCGGACCCGCCGAGCTCGAGCGCGACCTTCTTCAGGTTGCGGCCGGCGATCTCGGCGACCGCGGCACCCGCGCGCTCCGAGCCGGTGACCGAGACGCCCTGCACGCGACGATCGGCGATGATGGTCGCCGCCTGGTCGTTGGTGGCGCGGATGTTGACGTAGGCACCCTCGGGGAGCCCGGCGTCGCGGTAGATCGCCTCAAGCGCCTCGGCCGACTCGGGGCACTGCGGCGCGTGCTTGAGGAGGATCGTGTTGCCCACCGCCAGGTTCGGCGCCGCGAAACGGGCGACCTGGTAGTACGGGAAGTTCCACGGCATGATGCCCAGCAGCACGCCCAGCGGGGAGCGGCGGATCACGGCGGTGCCCTCGGCCAGGATGTCGAGCGGGGTGTCGCCGGTGATCTTGTCGACGTTGTCGGCGTAGTACTCGGTGATGTCGGCCGCGAAGTCGACCTCGCCCAGGGCGGCCTCGAGGGGCTTGCCCATCTCGCGCACGATGATGGCCGCGAGCTCGTCGCGGCGCTCGCGGTGCAGCTCGGCGACGCGGCGGATGGCCGTGGCGCGCTCGGCCGGGGCGGTCGCCGCCCACACGCGGTAGCCCTCGTGGGCGGAGGCGATGGCCTCTTCGACCCCGGAGTCGCTCAGCGTGTCGTACTCGGCGAGGGTCTCGCCGGTGGCGGGATTGACGACGGCGTAGTCGCTCATGGTGCTCCTTTTCGTTTCGTTGTCAGGTCGTGCGGCGACGGCGGGCGCTGGCGGGCGCCTCGCGTCCCAGGGTCTCACCGCGGAAGAAGCCGGGGCTCTTCACGCGCTGGGCGATCATGAGGACGATCCCCACCACGATGATGACCACCGTGATGACGAAGACCAGGCCCACTCCCCCGATCTCGGAGCCCGAGCCGTAATCGGGGCTCGCGCTGTCGATCAGCGTGGTGACGAAGAGCACCGCGAGGATCACTCCGCCCACGAGCGGGGCGAGCAGCGTCAGCAGCACGTTGCGCACCGAGTCGAACCACTGCTTGCGGAAGTACCAGACGCACGCGAAGGCCGTGAGGCCGTAGTAGAAGCAGATCATCGCGCCGAGGGCCGTGATGGTGTCGGTGAGCACGTTCTCGCTGAGCACGCGCATGACGGCGTAGAACACGGATGCCACGATGGCCGACACGATGGTGGCGTAGCCGGGCGTGAAGAAGCGCGGGCTGACCTTCGCGAACTTCGCCGGCAGGGCGTCGTAGTGCGCCATCGCGAGCAGCGTGCGGGCGGGTCCGACGAAGGTCGCCTGCAGCGACGACGCGGAGCTGGTGAGCACGGCGAGCGAGACGAGGAAGGCGAGGGGGCCGAGGATCGGTCCCGAGAGGTGGAAGAAGACGTTCTCCTGGATGTCTTCGTTACCCAGTCCCAGTTCGCCCGTGCCGTTGCCGGCGAACATCAGCAGCGCGACGGCGATGAAGAGGTACAGCGCCACGATCAGGAACACCGTGACGGTGGCCGCGCGACCGGGGGTCTTGTCGGGATCCTTCGTCTCCTCGTTCATCGTGAGGATGACGTCCCACCCCCAGAAGATGAAGATCGACAGCGAGAGCCCGGCGGCGAACGCGCTGAACGAGTCGACCTCGAACGGGTTGAACCACGACAGCTGCACGGGGCTCGCGTCGAAGGCGTTGCCGTTCGTCATCTCGACGACCGCCGCCCCGGCGAACACCAGCAGCACGAGGATCTGGAAGCCGACGAGGCCGTACTGCAGACGCTGGGTGGTCTGCAGGTCGCGGTACGACACGATCGTGGCCAGCAGCATGAACAGCAGGCACACCGCGATGTTGATCGGCACGACCCGCGTGAGCTCGGCGATCTCGGCGTTGCCGCTGATCTGCGCGAGCAGAAGGAACAGGAAGTCCACCGCGATGCCGGCGAGGTTCGACAGCACGATCACGGTCGCAGCGATCAGACCCCACCCGGCCATCCAGCCGACCCAGGGCCCGAAGGCGCGGGCCGCCCAGGTGAACGAGGTGCCGGCATCCGGCAGCCGGGAATTCAATTCGCGATAGCCGAGGGCCACCAGCAGCATCGGGATGAACCCGACGAGGATGATCGCGGGCACCTGGAACCCGACGGCCGAGACCGTCGGACCGAGGGCCCCGGTGAGGGTGTAGGCGGGGGCGATGGTCGAGATGCCGATGACGACGGCGCCGACCATGCCGATCGAGCCGACCCGGAGTCCCTTGTTGGAGATGCCGGTGGTGACGGCGCTGTCGGGTGCGGGGCTCGCCTCGTTGCGAGAAGTGGTCATGAGGAGGTCTCCGAGGTGCGGGGCACCACGATCATGGGAACGGGCAGGGCGCGGAGGATCCGCCCTGCGGTGGAGCCGAGGAACAGCCGGCGCGGCTGGGCCAGCCGGCTGGAGCCCACGAGGGCGATCTCGCCCGGCATCCAGTCGATGCGCGACACCGCGTCTTCGATGTCGGAGCCTGCGCCGACGACGGCCTCGGCCTCGATCTCGGCGGGGAGGGCCGTGCGGACCGACTCGAGCACGCTCTCGGCGTGCGCCTGACCGGTCAACCGGGTCAGCGACGCGTCGACGCGCCCCGGCAGGTCGACCCCCGCGAGCGAGAGGAGTCGCAGCGGAGCGTTCGCCCGACGGGAGACGGATGCCGCGGTGTCGAGCAGCACGTCGGCTCCGGGGCGGGTGCCGATCGCGGCGGTGATGCGCGGGAGACCCACAACGGGATCGACGTCGCGTGCACCCTCGGGAGCGAGGGCGACGGGGACGGGAGCGGAGTGCACGAGCTCTTCGGCGGTCGTGCCGAGGCGGTGCCGGCCGCGCGGCCCTCCCCCGCCGGTGCCGACGACGATGACGGCCGCCCCGAACTCCTCCGCCGCCGAGACCAGGCCGTCGGAGACGGACGACGCGAAACGCACGTGCCCCCGGATGCCGGGATACGGCGCCAGCGCCTCGCGCAGCCAGCCGCGGGCGGTGTCCTGCACGAGACGCTCGTAGCCGGCATCCGTCGGGATCGAGACGTTGTTCTCGGCCGAGGGCAGCACGACCACGACGTGGACGGACGTGTCGAGCGCGGCTCCCAGTCGCGCCCCGAGGGCGAGGGCGTCGGCGCCCGCGTCGGTCGCCGTGTAGCCGACGACGACGCGGTCGCCGCTCATCCGCGCGTCCGCTCGAGGATCTCGTCGGCGGCGCGGTGGCCCTGACGGATCGCTCCGTCGACGTGCTGGTAGCCCGCGCCGGCCATGTCGCTGCAGGCGAGGTGGATCGCGCCGACGGGCTCGCGCAGGTCGGCGCCGTAGCGGTGCAGACCGCCCATGTCGAAGCTCGCGGCGTAGGCGCCGCGCGTCCACTCCTCGGTGCCCCAGTCGCTCTCGTAGTAGACGACGGGGTTCTTCGCCTCGGGGCCGTAGTAGTGCGACAGCGACTCGAGGATGCGCTCGCGGCGCTCCTCGGCGCTGAGACGGAAGACGTCGTCGGCGTTCTGGTCGGACACGAAGCCGACCAGGGTGCCGCGCTCGTCGCCGTGGTTGGTGTTGTCGTAGGCCTCGTGCACGAGCTCGTACGGGCTGAAGGCGGTGCCCGACAGGCCCTTGTCACGCCAGAACGGCGTCTCGTAGACGGCGTGCACCTTGATGACGAAGCCCATCGAGATGTGCTGGTGCATCTGGTGCTGCACGCGCGGCAGCGGGGGCTCGAACGAGATGCGCGAGTAGAGCACGGGCGCGAGCGCCAGCACGGCGAAGCGGGCGCGCACCGTGACGCCGTCGGCGATCACCGTGACCCCGTCGGACGAGGACTTCGCCGCATCGACGCGGGCGGTCAGCGCACGCAGGTCGTCGACGCGCTGCCCCGTGGCCGCGTCGGCGGGGCTCGCGGGGGTCGCCGATGCGGCACCCCAGACGATGCGGCGCACGGGCTGGTTGAGGATCACGTCGTCGCCGAGGCGCTCGGCGAGCAGTTCGGGAACCTGCTGGAGGCCGCCGGCGACACGCTTGTCGAGGATGAAGTCGGCGTCGACGAGGTTCGAGTACGAGCCGGCGGATGCCGCCATGAGCAGCGACTGCAGCAGCGAGAAGGTGTGCGTGGGCTTGGTGAGCATCGCCGAGCCGGTCGCGAAGGCGAGGTTGCGCACGGCCTCGTCGTCGTCGGTCTGCTCGCGCAGCCAGGCGTCCCACGAGATCTTGTCCCACTCGGCGGCGTTCGGGTGCGCCCACGGCTTGTCGGGGTCGATCTCGGCGACCATCTGATCGAGACGCGCGGTGATGTCGTCGATCGCCCTCTCGGTCTCGGGCGCGACGGGGAACATCTCGCCCGTGAAGCGCTTGGATTCGCCGTCGGGGCCGACGTAGACGCTGTCGCCCTCGCGGTAGCGGCTGTAGGTCTCGAGCCCGAGGTCGGCGACGGTGTCGATGAGCGCCGTCTGGTCGGGCGAGACCCACTGGCCGCCGAGCTCGAGCATCGCGCCGTCGACCACGTCGGTCCACAGGCGCCCGCCGACGCGGTCGCGCGCCTCGAGCACGACGACCGACAGTCCGGCCGTGCGCAGGTCGTTGGCGGCGGTCAGGCCGGCGGCGCCGGCTCCGATGACGACCACGTCTCGGGTGATCTCGTCCATGAAAGCGTCCTTAGGTTTGTCGTTCGAAGTCGGAAAGTGTGGCCCCGACGGCGGCGGGCTCTCGGGTCTTCCGCCGCCGTCGGGACGCCTGTCAGCTGCGCGCGAGGGCCGCGGCGACGACGTCGAGGCCCTCGGCGAGCAGGTCGTCGCCGATCGACAGCGGGGGCAGGAAACGGATGACGTTGCCGTAGGTGCCGCAGGTGAGCACGATCACGCCTTCGGCGATCGCGGCCTTGGCCACGGCTGAGGTGAGCGCGGCGTCGGGGGCGCCGGTGGCGGGGTCGACGAACTCGGCGGCGATCATCGCGCCGTGGCCGCGCACGTCGCCGATGCGCGGATCGCTCTGCTGCATCTCGCGGAGGCGACCGAGCAGCAGCTCGCCGATCTCGCGGGCGCGCCCGACGAACCCTTCGTTCTCGAAGGCGTCGATCGAGGCCAGGGCGGCGGCGCAGGCGATGGGGTTTCCGCCGTAGGTGCCGCCGAGGCCGCCGGTGTGCGTGGCGTCCATGATCTCGGCGCGGCCCGTGACCGCCGCCAGCGGCAGACCGCCGGCGATGCCCTTGGCCGTGGTGACGAGGTCGGGGACGATGCCGAAGTGCTCGCTGGCGAACATTGCGCCGGTGCGGGCGAAGCCCGACTGCACCTCGTCGGCGATGAAGACCACGCCGTTGTCGCGGCACCAGTCGACGATCGCGTTGAGGAAGCCGTCGGCGGGGACGATGAACCCGCCCTCGCCCTGGATGGGCTCGATGATGACCGCGGCGAGGTTCTCGGCGCCGACCTGCTTCTCGATGAGCGAGATGGCCTTGGCCGCGGCATCCGGTCCCGAGAGCCCGTCACGGAACGGGTACGACAGCGGAGCGCGGTAGACCTCGGCGGCGAAGGGGCCGAAGCCGCTCTTGTACGGCATGTTCTTCGCCGTCAGCGCCATCGTGAGGTTGGTGCGGCCGTGGTACGCGTGGTCGAAGGCGACGACCGCCTGACGACCGGTGAACTTGCGGGCGATCTTGACGGCGTTCTCGACCGCCTCGGCGCCCGAGTTGAACAGCGCGCTCTTCTTCGCGTGGTCGCCGGGGGTGAGGCGGTTCAGCGCCTCGGCGACGGACACGTACGAGTCGTAGGGCGAGATCATGAAGCACGTGTGAGTGAACGCGGCCACCTGCTCCTGCACGGCCTTCACGACCGCGGGGTGGGCGTTGCCGACGCTGGTGACGGCGATGCCCGAGCCGAGGTCGATGAGCGAGTTGCCGTCGGCGTCGACGACGACTCCCCCGCCGGCCGCGACGGCCTGGATGGGCACGGTGTGGCCGACTCCGGATGCCACGGCGGCGGCCTTGCGCTCGAGGAGCTCCTGCGAGCGCGGGCCGGGGATGGCGGTGACGAGGCGGCGCTCCTGCGGAAGGGTCGGACCGCCGACGAGGGGAAGGGTGTCGAGGCTCATGGCGGCGATGCTACGGACGCCGCCACGGAGCCCGCACTCTCCTGCCTGTACAGTCGCAAGCGCCCTCATATACGTCTCGTACAGGAGAATCCATGGCCGACAGCGCCGTCGCCCCGCCGAGCCTGCGCGCCCTGCTCGCCCGCACCGACCTGCACCTGCGCCTGGTCGTCGACGAAGCCGAGCTGCCCGCCGGCAGCATCGACCGGGCCGTGCGGTGGGTGCACTCCAGCGACCTCGCCGATCCGACGCCGTTCCTCAGCGAGGGGCTCGTGCTGCTGACCACGGGCACGCAGTTCGCCGACGCCGCCCCGACCGACTACGACTCCTACGTCGGACGCCTGCTGGCGCGCGGGGTGCGCGGACTGGGCTTCGGCACTGAGGTCGTGCGCGAGGGCATTCCGGCGGGACTGTCGGCGGCGTGCCTGGCCGGCGGGATGCCGCTGTTCGAGGTGCCCTACCGCACCCCCTTCATCGCGGTGGCCCGCGCCGGCGCCGAGGCCATCGCCGCGGAGTCGTACGCGCGGCGCAGCTGGTCGCTGTCGGCCCAGCGCGCCGTCTCGCTCGCGGCCCTCCGCCCCGACGGCCTGTCGGCGACCCTCGCCGAACTGTCGCGGCAGCTGGACTGCTGGGTCGGCCTGTTCGACGCGGCCGGCACGCTCAGCACCGAGCACCCTCCGGCGCGACTCTCCTCCCCCGTCCTCGACGCCGTCGGAGCCGAGGTCACCACGATGCTCCGCCGGGGAACGCGCGCCGCGTCGACCGTGCGCCCGGACGACACCTCGGTGAGCCTGCAGACCCTCGGCCGCGGCGGGCACCTGCGCGGAGTGCTCGCGCTCGCGGCCGACGACCTCGACCACGAGGCGCGCAGCGTCGTGACCGCCGTTGTCGCGATGGCCGCCCTCGCCCTCGAGCAGCAGGACGGCCTCGGCCGGGCCATCGGCACCTTCCGGGCCGGGCTCGTGCAGTCGCTCGCGACCGACGATCCCGCGCTGGCCCGGCGCGCGGGCCGCGACCTGTTCGGCCCGCTGCCGACCGCGCCGGTCGTGGTGGCGCTGACGCCCGCGGCATCCGCCCGCTCCACCGCCCTCGCCGAGTGGCTCGAGCTGCGCGCACAGGAGCGCCGCGGCGAAGTGTTCTTCGGCCGCGGCGACGACGGCCTCGTCATCGTCGTACCCGCCGGCGCGCGCGACACGCTGGCCGAGGTCGCCGAGCGGTTCGAGATCGTCGTCGGGTGCTCGGCACCCACCGGCTACGACGCGTTCTCGGCCGCCCTGACCCAGGCGCGCACCGCGCGCGACCGGCTGGCCACGCCCGGCGTCGCCGACTTCGCCGACACCGCGCGGGCGGGTCTTCTCGCCGCCCTCGGCTCCGAGGCCGCGCGCACCGTCGCCGCCGGCGCACTGGTTCCGCTGCGGACCTACGACGAGGCGCAGGGCTCGGCGCTGCTCGAGACCCTGGATGCCTGGCTCGCCCACGACTGCTCGCACGAGGCGACCGCTCAGGCCCTCGGCATCCACCGTCACACCGTGCGCGCCCGCGTCGCCCAGGCCGAGCGCGTGCTCGACCGCGACCTGTCGTCGTTCGGCGCGCGCGCCGAGCTGTGGGCGGCACTGCGGCTGGCGAAATAGGCCGGGCCGCGGGCGCCGTCGTGCGGACGGGACGCCCGACACGCGCTGCCGCGAGCGCCGTCGCGCGGACGGGACACCCGACACGCGCTGCCGCGGGCGCCGTCGTGCGGACGGGACGTTCGACACGCCGGATGCCGGTGCCCCTGGCCCCGCGCGTCGCCCGCCGGATCCGCACGACGGCGCGGCCCCCGCGCCCGCTCAGCACCCGCAGCTGCGGCGCACCACGACCCTGGCCTCGAAGACGACGTCGAACGCGCCACGGGACGGAGCGGCACCCGCGGTTCCGGCGAGGATGCGGGCCGCCGCGCGCCCCATCGCCTCCATCGGCTGACGCACGGTGGTCAGGGCCGGAGTCGTCAGGCGCGAGCCGAGGGTGCCGTCGAAGCCGGTGACCACCACGTCGTCGGGCACGCGCAAGCCCTCGGCCTCGAGGGCGTCGAGCAAGGCGAACGCGTGCTGATCCGACGCGCAGACGAAGGCCTGCGGCATCCGCCCCGCCGCGATCAGCGCGCGCACCTGCGGCACGAGGTCGTCGGCGCCCCGGACGGTGGCATCCACGACGCCCGGGCGAGACCGGATGCCGCGATCCTGCAGTTCCGCGAGCATCGCGTCGTGACGCTCGACCACGTCGGCCGCCTCCGGCCGCCCCACGAACGCGAGATCGGTCGCGGCATGCTCGTCGATGAGATGCGACACGAGGGCGCGCATGCCGCCGGCATTGTCGACGCGCACACGGTGATGCGCGTCATCGGCGGGAGCCGTGCTGAACAGCACGATGGGGATCGACGGCGAGTGCCGGGCGAGCGTCGGAGCGGTCTGCGGCGACGGGAAGATGGCGAGCCCGTCGACGCGCCCCACGGTGTCGGCGACCGACACGTCGGTGTCGGACCCGCTGCTGAGCATCACGGGCCGCCCAAGCGCCCAGCACTCGAGCTCGAAGCCGCGCTGCACCTCGTCGACGTACAGGGGGAAGGCTCGAGGGTCGCTCAGCACCTCGTCGTCGGTGTCGTCCCAGCCGATGGGCGACCCGGTGTCGAGCCGCGGCGACTTCAAGCCGCTGAGCGGCCGTGCGAGCGGATCAGGGCGCTCCAGCAACAGGTCGAACGCGTGCAGGCCGAGAGTCCCCGTGCGACCGCGCGCGAGGCCGCGGGCGGCCGCACTGGGGGCGTACCCGAGACGTCGCGCGGCATCGAGCACGCGTTCGCGCGTCGCGTCGCTGAGCTTGTCGGGTCGGCGGAACGCGAACGACACCGACGCGATCGAGACGTTCGCCTCTTGCGCGACGTCGTACACGGTCGGTCGACGCGTCGCCTGTCCCTCCGCCATCGGCCGCTTTACCCCCTCTGCCCCGCAGTCACCAGCGCGTCCGTGAGCTCCAGCCCATGGTGCACGGGGAAGACGGGATCGCCGGTGTCCGACGGTACATCCTCGCGGGAGGAACGCACGGCATCCATCGATCGGGGGATCTCGATAGGCAGGCGACCGCGCGGCAGCACGCGCCCGGTCAGCGCATCGAGCACGGCGCGCGCCGAGCTGCCGTAGTCGGCCACGATCGCCGCCGCGTGGCCCACGAACGGGGTGAGGATCGCCGGGCGGTCGAGGTTCACGACGATGACCAGCGGGCAGGATGCCGCGATCTGATTCAGGCGGTAGACCAGGCCGGGCGCGAACTCGAGCGAGCCCTGGTGGAACCACGCCTCGAGGAACAGGTCGTCGCGCGGGTCGAACGGCGCCCCGATGCGCACGATCGCCAGATCGGCCTGCAACGGGTCGGCGACGACCTCGCCCAGTTCCGCCACGTCGTCGGCCCGGAACCCCTCGGCGTACACGGCACCGACCGAGCGCAGCGGAAGAACGGGGCGGCCGTCGCGCTCCTCGTTGACGAGCACCGTCAGCGAGCGCGCCTGCGCCTCCTCGCCGAGAGCGCGGAACTCCGGGTTGCCGACGATGCGCTCGGCGGCATCGACGTCGACGTAGGGGTCGTCGAAGAGGCCGAGCTCGAACTTCACGCGCAGCAGGCGGCGCACCGATTCGTCGATGCGCTGCTCGGACACCCGGCCCGCGCGGACGAGCTCGAGGAGCATCTCGACGCACTCCTCCCCTCCGAACTGGTCGGAGCCGGCATCGAGGATCTTCTCCATACGCTCGACGGCGGTGAGGTGCTCGACACCCCAGGCGCGGGCAGGCAGCACCTGATCGCCCACGTGGTTGTCGTTGACGAGCTCCCAGTCGGTGACGACGACACCGTCGTAGCCGAGCTGCTCGCGCAGCAGGCCCGTCACGATCTGCCGGTTGTAGCCGAAGCCGACCTCCTCGATCGCTTCGCCGTCGACCTCGAGGCCGATCGGCATGCCGTAGTACGGCATCATCGCGGCGGTGCCGCGGCGGATCGCCTCGCGGAACGGCTCGAGGTGGTAGTCGAACATCCCGCCCGGGTACACCTGCTCGCGGCCGTAGGGGAAGTGCGCGTCCTCACCATCCTGCTGCGGCCCTCCGCCGGGGAAGTGCTTGGTCGTGCAGGCGACGCTGTCGGGCCCCAGCTTCTCGCCCTGGAACCCCCGCAGGTACGCCGCGGTGAACTCCGTCACGCGCGCGGCATCCTGCCCCAGGGTCTGCGCCTGCCGCCCCCACCGGGGCTCGGTGGCCAGATCGATCTGCGGGTGCAAGGCTGCCCGGATCCCCACGGCGACGTACTCCCGGCGCGCCACCTCGGCGAACCGGCGCACCGTCTCGACGTCGTCGAGGGCGGCGAGTCCCAGCCCCTCCGGCCACTGCGAGAAGGGACCCGCCGAGAACGCGACACCCGTGTTCTCGACGAAGGCGTGCCGCGGGTCGGTGCTGATGGTGACCGGGATGCCGTGCGGCGTCGACTCGGCCAGCGCCTGCAGGTTGTTGTTCCAGGTCGCCGCCTGACGGGCCGTGCGGATCGCGTGCACGTTGAAGTGGTTCATGTTCTTGTGCACGACCACCGTGGTCGTGGGCGACTTCGAGATCTTGCCCGGCGCCTCGAGCACCTCGCCGTCGTCGCCGACCTCGATGACGGTCTGGAACATCAGACCGACCTTCTCTTCGAGGCTCAGACGCCCCACGAGATCTTCGGTGCGTTCGTCGGCGCTCCGGCGCGGGTCTTCATAGGGGTCCATCACGCCGTTGCCGTTCAGGTCGCGGAAACGCGTCCCGTCGGGGGCGGTGGAGAAGCGGGGGGAGGTCATGGGGTCCTTTCGAGGGCTCGGGTCTCGTGCGGGGCGCGTGGCCTTCGCGTCACTTGAGACCGGTCGAGGCGATGCCCTGGATGAAGTAGCGCTGCAGGAAGACGAACAGCAGGATGATGGGCGCGATCACCAGCACCGACCCCGCCAGCAGCAGGCCGTAGTCCGTCGCGTTCTGGCCCGTCGAATACAACGACAGCGCCACGGGCAGGGTGTACTTCGCCTCGGTCTGGGCCGCCACCAACGGCCAGAGGAAGTTGTTCCACGAAGCGAGGAAGGTCAGGATGCCGAGGGTCGCCAGCGGCGGGCCGCAGAGGGGCATCACGATGCGGGCGAAGATGCGCAGCTCCCCCGCCCCGTCGATGCGCGCGGCCTCGAGCAGCGGGTCGGGGATGCCGAGCATGAATTGCCGCATGAGGAAGACACCCAGCGGCGTCGTCACGAACGGCAGGATCAGCGCCGCGTAGCTGTCGACGAGACCGAGCGACGACACCATCACGAACAGCGGCACGAAGGTGACCACGCCCGGCACCATCAGCGTCACCATCACGACGATGAACAGCGCCTTCTTGCCCGGGAAGTCCATTTTCGCGAGCGCGTAGCCGACCATCGAGCAGAAGACGAGATTGCCCGCCACCGTCAGCACCGCGACGAGGAAGCTGTTGCCGAAGAACTGCCCGAAGTTCAGTTGCCCGAACCAGGCGGCGAAGTTCTCCCAGGTGAACTGCTGGGGCCACCAGGTCGGCGGGCGCTGCAGGATCTCGCGCTGGGTCTTCACCGAGCCCAGCAGCATCCACGCGAACGGCAGCACCCAGACGAGCAGGCCGACCACCAAGACGACGGAGGTGAGCAGACGACCGGGGGTCATCCGGTCGGCCGGACGACGTCGACGACGGGGCGCCTCGGTCGTCTCGACGACGGCGGCCGGAGCCGCGGGAGTGGTGAGGGTCATGACGGCTCCTGACGTCAGTCCTGCGAGCGCAGCAGGCGGAACTGCACGAGGCTGAGCAGCGCGATGGCCAGGAACAGCAGGTAGCTGGCCGCGGAGGCCGTGCCGTACTGCCCGAAGCCGAACTGCTTGAACGTGTAATAGGCCACCGAGAGGGTGGAATTGAGCGGACCGCCCTGGGTCATCACGAAGGCCTCCTCGAAGAACTGCAGGAAGCCGACCGAGATGAGCACCGCGCCCAGCAGCAGCGTGGGACGCAGCAGCGGGAGGGTGACCGAGGTCAGTCGCCGCCACGACGAGGCGCCGTCCATCAGGGCGGCCTCCTTGACGTCGGTGGGGATCGCCTGGAGCCCGGCGAGGAAGATCACCATCAGCGTGCCGACGTTTCGCCACACCGCCATCGCGATGAGCGACGGCAAGGCCGTCGAGGTGTCGTTGAGCCAATCGGGCCCCTGGATGCCGATGATCGCCAGAGCTGAATTGAGAAGCCCCTCGGGCTGCAGGATGTAGCGCCAGACGACGGCCACGGCCACGATGCTCGTCACGACGGGGGCGTAGAAGCCCACGCGGAGCACCGAGACGATCCGGCCCTTGCTGGCGTTCAGGGCGAGCGCAAGAGCCAGGGCGAGCGCCATCGTCACCGGGATGCCGACGATCACGAACGTCGCCGTCACCCCGAGGGAGGTGAGGAAGACGGGGTCGGAGAGGACGCCGGCGTACTGCTCGAGCCCGACGAAGTTCACCGCGAAGGGCGAACGGATGTCCCGCGAACGGAAGTCGGTGAACGACATGGCGAAGGACCCGACGATCGGCACCACCATGAACACCGCGAAGACCGCGACGAACGGCAGGGCGAAGCCCCACGCGACCCATCCCTGGCGCCGGCGGCGGTTCGACACCCCGCCGGCGCGGGCGCGACCGGGGGCCGGAGCCCGCCCGGTCGCACCCACGACTGCCTGCGTCATGATCTCAGCCCAGACCCAGCTGGTCGGCGGTGGCCTGGAGTTCCTTCACACCATCGGCCGGGGACTGCTGACCGAGACGGATCTTCTCGAGCATGGCGTCACCGGCGGCGGCCACCTGCACCCAGGTCGTCGTCGCGGGCACCGACTTGGCCGTCTCGAGCTGCGTGCCGAAGGCGGCGAGGGTCGACGACGACGCCAGCGCATCGTCCTTCCACGCGTCCTGCACGGCGGGCAGGTCTCCGGTCGCGGCGTACCACGACGCCTGCGTTTCGGGCTCGGTCAGCCACTGCACGAGCTTCCACGCAGTGGCCGCATTGTCGGAATCGTCGAAGACCGCGAGGTTCGCGCCGCCGCTGAACGAGGTCGACGACTCCTTCGTGGGCAGGACCGCGGTGGTGAACTTGTCGCTGAAGCCCTCGCCGCCCAGTTCTTCGAGCTGTCCGATCAGGAACGGTCCGTCGATGAGCATCGGGGTCGAGCCCGCCACGAAGTCCGCCTCCTGCGCGCCGGCCGAGCGATCGGCGGCGGGGTTCGCGACGCCGTCGGTGTAGAACGACTGGTAGTACTCGTAGGCCTCGACGGCCTCCGGGGTGTCCAAGGTCCACTCCGACCCGTTCTCGAGCGCGACGCCGTTCGACCACGGCATCCAGAGATTGCCCTGGAAAGAGTCGTTGCCCGCCGGGAGCCGCATGCCGTATTGCGCGCCGCCCTTCGACTGCATGTCGGCGGCCATCTGCTTCAGCTCGTCCCACGTGGTGGGGGCCTGGTTCCAGCCGGCCTGGGCGGCGATGTCGGTGCGGTAGTACAACACGCGGGTGTCGACGTACCAGGGAACACCGGTCGCGCGGTCGTCGATCATGGTCGAGTCGAGCGCACCGGGGAAGATGCCGTCGGTCGACAGGTCGGTCGGAACGGTCTGGAGCGCGTCGCCGAAGTCGGCCATCCACGTCGAGCCGACCATCGCGAGGTCGGGGGTGTTGCCGCCCGCGATCGCCGTCTGGAACTTGCTGTACGCGGCATCCCACGGCACGGGAGTGACGTCGACGGTCACACCGGGGTTGGCTTCTTCGAACTGCTTCACGAACTCGGGCAGGGCCTCGCCCTCAGCACCCATCGCCCACATCGTGAGCGTGCCCTCGGCCTTTGCGTCGCCGATCGTCGAGGCCTCAGCGGCACCGGAACCGGTGTCAGAGGCGCGTCCGCAGCCCGTCAAGGCGATCGCGGCGACCGCGACGACGGCCACGGCGCTCCATCGGGTGATCTTCATCGTGTTCCTCCTCGAACCTGGGCGACCGTCGTCGGTCGCCTTCTGCACGTCGTGGTCAGTTTATGCGCATAACCTGGATAACCGCAAGGCGCGAGTCCCGCGGCTGTGGACGCCCGGCTGTGCGTGCGGAGGTCACTCCGGGCGTGCCGTCCTGCGGATGCGAGCCTCGACGCGCCGCGGGTGCGCGGAACCCTCCGCGCGTGCCGTCCTGCGGATGCGAGCCTCGACGCGCCGTGCGCCCGCCCCTCCCGCCCGGCGTGTCTCTCGCGGCATCCGCAGGACGGCGAGGCGCCCGCGGCGCCCGGACAATCCGGCCCGCGTCAGCCGGTGGGCCCGACCGCGGCATCCGTCGGGCCCGACCGCGGCATCGCCCGCCGGCGACTCGCACGTCGCGGGCGCGCCGTCCTGCGGACGAGAACCCCGACACGCCGGATCGCGCGATCCTCGGACGGCGTGTCTCCGCCGCGGTCCGCACGACGGCATCCCCTGACCACATCCCCTGACCACATCGACACCGGACGGGCCGCGTAGGTGCGGCTGATCCACAGGACAAGATCCTCGGAGTTCGTCCACAGACAGCGGCATCCACCCCGCGCGCTCTCGCCGCCTCGCGACACAGTGGCCGCATGTGTTCCGCTGGCAGCCGCATCCGTCGGCGTCTCGACCTCTACCGCGATGGATGGTCGCGCGCCCGAGTGGACCGCGCGGTGGCGTCCGGAACTCTGGTGCGCCTCCGGCGTGGGATCTACGCGGATGCCGACATCTGCACGCCCCGTCGGACCGCGGCGCAGCACGGAGGGGCACTCGCCTGCGTGACAGCGGCGCGGCACCTCGGTCTCTGGGTGCTCACCCCCTCCGGCGACCAGCACGTCGGACTGACCCACGACGGTCACGGACTCGCCCACGCGGCGTGCGCGTGCGTCGAGCACTGGGATCAGGACCGAACCGACCGGTTCGCGACACCCGGCGTCATCCGCATCCTGCGCCAGATCCTGCTGTGCCGCGGTGTCGAGGAGTTCTTCGTCGCCGTCGAATCCGCGTTGCACCTGCGAGCGATTGCGGCAACCGATATCCCCCGGCTCGCCTCAGGCCTGTCGGCTGACGCGCGGCGTGCACTGCAGTTCGCCCGTGACGACGCGGAGAGCGGACTCGAGTCGCTTCTGCGTTGGCGGCTCCGCCATCTGAACCTCGACGTGCGCACACAGGTGTCGGTCTACTCGGTGGGCAGAGTCGATCTCCTCGTCGGAGACGCCCTCATCATCGAGGTGGACGGGGTCGAGAATCACGGCGGAGCCGACCACCGCCACAAGGATCTGCGTCGCGACGCTCGAGCCGCCGCGTGGGGATTCGTCACCCTCCGTTTCGACTACGCCCTCGTGGTTCACGACTGGCCGACCGTCGAGGCCGCCATCCTCGGCCTCCTGACGAGAGGCCTCCACCGGCGCTGAGGCCTCCGCCCCACCCGGGTTTCGCTGTCATTCCTTCCGCCGTCCTGCGGACCACACCCCCGACACGCCGTCCGGCCACCCCACCCACACGGCGTGTCACGTCTCGGATCCGCACGACGGCGAACCACCCCCGGCACACCCACACCCGCCGTCCTGCGGACCACACCCCCGACACGCCGTCCGGCCACCCCACCCGCACGGCGTGTCACGTCTCCAATCCGCACGACGGCGGACCGAATCGGGCGGATGCCGCGAGCGCGGCGGCCCGAGGGCGTCAGCCGCGCGGCTCGAGGTAGCCCCGCACGAACTCGGAGAACAGGGCCGACATGTCGACCGATTCGTCGAGGAGCCACTGCTGCTGCAGGCCGTCCATGACCGCGCTCAACAGGCGCGCCGCGCGCTCGGGATCGACGTCGGCGCGCACCTCGCCCGCTGCCTGGCCGGCGCGCAGCAGGTCGGCCGCGGTCTCGGCGCTGCGGCGGTAGCGCTCGGCGAACGCCGCGTGCGAGGGGTGCCCCGGGTCGCTCGCCTCGGCGACCACCAGCGTGTACAGCGAGGTCAGGCCGCGGGTCGTGGCGTTGTGGGCGACGACCTTGCGCATCTGCTCGACGAGCGTGTGCTCGCGGGGGTCTCCGGCCGCTGCTCGCACGCGCTCGTCGCGCTGCCGCAACACCTCGGCGAACAGTTCCTCCTTCGACGAGAAGTGGTGCATCACGCCGGCCGGGGTCAGCCCGACCCGCGTCGCGACCTCGCGCAGCGACCCCGCCGTCACACCCGACCGCCCGAAGACGACGACCGCCTCGTCGACGATCCGCTGCCGGGTCTGCTGACCCTTGGAGTAGCTCCCGCGGCGAGCGCGCGGTGCGGTGGCGTCGGTCATCGGCATCCTCTCCCCCGGGCGCGACGATGCCCGGCACCCCACGGGAACCGGGCATCGAGCGATCGAGACGTCAGCGGCGCGAAGTGCCCCACGACGATCCGAAGACCTGCTGTTCGATGGCGGGCCGGAGGTTCTGCTCCATCCTGTCATCGACCATGTAGTCCTTCAGGCTGTCGCCGGTGAGGGCATTTCCGATCGCGGCCATGATCATCGACTGGTCGAGCGACAGGTAGCGTTCGGCGATCGTTCCACTGCCGACCGCGACGGCGTCGTAGAAGCCACCGGGCCCATAGGCGCCCATCTTCTCGAGGCCGCGCAGGTTCTTCAGCACGCCCTGGCGGTCGTAGGGCAGCGCCAGGAACGACGCGTGCGGGGTGACGACGCCATCGCCGAAGGTCGGATCGGGGTTGGTGCCCTCGCTGCAGCCGGGGCGATCGACGTCGACGTCGGTCTTCTCGGCATCCGAGGTGTATCCGTCGGAGCGCATGCCGGCGATGTCGACGCCGTACTCGGCGTACCCTCCGAACGGGTTGCTCGCCGGCGAGAAGCCCCACGAGCCGTAGCCGGCCTCATCGAGACCGTGACGCTTCTGGATCTCGACCGTGATCGGGTGGTTGACCGCCCACGACGTCGGACCCCATTCGGTCTCGGGAATGAGCAGGTCGGGCATGAGGGCCTCGAACATGCTGCCGCCCCAGCTCGGCACGAACGACATGCCGTCGTACGAGTAGACGCCCTCGTAGACGTCGACGCCGTCGTAGGTGCGCGTCTCGCCGGTGGGCAGTTGCTCCTGCCAGGCCCAGTCGCAGCCCGCGGGCATCGTGCGGTGCGTGCCGTAGAGACCGGATGCCGGGATCGAGCCCTCGGAGATGCCGAGGTAGGTCGCGATGCGGCTCTCGCTGACGGTCGTGTCGTAGTGGTGGCAGGTGTAGAACGCCTGCTCGCCGCTGCCGTTGTACATGGGGGCCTCGACGGCGCAGCCGTCTCCGGGAGGGGCCTCCCAGAAGCCGCCGCGGTTGGTGCCCGCGGGGAGGTTCGCGGCCCCGGCGGAGTCGAAGAAGGCCGAGAAGTCCATCGAGCGGTACAGCGCATCGGCGCGGTCGGCGAGGGTGGGCTCGGCCTCGCGCACGATGCGCAGCGCCGCTGCCAACCATCCGTTGTCGACGGTACTGAGGAACGGGTGGATGACCTCGCCCGAGGTCGGGAAGATCTCGAGCTTCGCGCCGGTGTCGGGCGCGTACCAGTTGTAGTACATGCCACTGCCGTCGTTGCGGTCCATGGTCTCGAGCGTCGACACGGTGGCGGTCAGTCGCTCGCGCGCCTCGTCGGCGTCGATGATCCCGAGGTCGCGCGCGGTGACGGTCGACCAGAGGTAGCCGCCGATGTTGGTCGGCGAGGTGTATCCGGATGCCGTGGCGGCCTCGAGCGCTCCGCCGATGTTGTCGTCGGGCAGGCCGGTGTTCGCGTGGGCCATCGCCGCCATCGACTCCCAGGTGTCCGCGGCGTAGCGCTGGAGGTCGCGGGCTTCGGGACCGGCGTGCGGAGGCGGCCCCGCGTGCGCCGGCGGCCCCGCGTGCGGCGGGGGTCCCGCGTGCGGCGGGGGTCCCGCGTGCGGAGGCGGCCCCGCGTGCGGGGGCGGACCGGGCTGTCCGGGCGGGGCGGCGAAGGCGGGGGATGCCGCGGCGAGACCGCCCACGACGAGTCCGACGATCGCGGTGGATGCCGCGAGGGTGTGCTTCATGACTGGCTCTCCTCATCGAAAGCGCTCCGGGGGGACGGAGCTCACGTGGGAGATACCTTACACGTGTCAGGTTTTCGATCAACCCCCGCCCGCCGTCCCGCGGATGCGGGAGCCGACACGCCGAGTTCGCGGCATCCGGAATCGGCAGGTCACACCCGACATCCGCACGACGGCGCTGGTCGGCGCCCGCACGACGGCGCCGAGTCCGCACTCCGGCGCCGGACCCGGCCTCCGCACGACGGCCCCGTCCCCTCACCCGCGCGGGGCGTGCGCCTCGAGGAACTCGTACATCTCGGTCGTGTCCACGCCGGGGAACGCCCCGGTCGGCAGGGTCGCCAGCAGGGTGCGGGGCGTGCGCACGTTGGGCCAGGCCTGCCCGCGCCATGCGTTCTCCAACGAGGCCGGAGCACGGCGGCAGCACGTCTCGACGGCGTGCCGCGACACCCCGCGGTTGGGGGTGTCGCGTCCCCGGAACCACTTCGTGTCGTCGAAGCGCACGCCCACGCTCACCGAGTGCGCGCCCTCGCTGGACTGCTCCACGCGGGCGGTGCACCAGTAGGTTCCGTTGCCGGTGTCGGTGTACTGGTAGTACGGGTTGAAGCGGTCGTCCTCGTCGAAGACCACGCGGCTCGTCCAGCGCCGGCAGCACATCTGTCCCTCGATCGACCCGAGGCGGTCGGTGGGGAAGTTCACGTCGTCGTTCTCGTAGGCCTTTGTGATGGTGCCCGACTCGTGCACCTTCAAGAAGTGCACCGGGATGCCGAGGTGCACGGTCGCCAGATTGGTGAAGCGGTGCGCGGCCGTCTCGTACGACACCGAGTAGGCGTCGCGCAGGTCTTCGATGCTGATCGTGCGCCGCTCCTTCGCCTCACGGAGGGCGGGCACGACGTGCGCCTCGGGCATGAGCAGGGCCCCGGTGAGGTAGTTCGTCTCGACGCGCTGGCGCAGGAACTCGTCGTAGCTCGTCGGCTCGCCGTGGCCGAGCATGCGGCTCGACAGCGCCTGCAGCACCGCCGCGCGGGGGTCGCCCTTCGCGACCTTCGTCGACAGGTACAGCCGGCCGTTCTTCACGTCGGCGATGCTCCGGGTCGACGAGGGCAGGTCGGGCACGTAGTGCAGCGTGAAGCCGAGGTGCGCGGCGATGTCGCTCGCCCCGCGCTGGGTGAGGGGACCGCCGGGGTGCTCGATCGCGGTGAGGATCCCGGATGCCGTGCGCTCGAGGTCGGGGAAGTGGTTGTCCTGCGTGCGCATGAGCCGGCGCAGCGCCACGTTGGCCCGCCGCGCCTCTTCGGGTGTCGCGGAGCGCTCCTCGCGGAGGCGCTCGATCTCGCCCTGCAGCGCGAGCATCGCCGAGAGCACCTCGTCGGGCACCGACCGGCCGACGCGGAACGGCTCGATGCCGAGCGCCTGGAAGGTCTGCCCGCGCATCGCGCGCTCGACCGAGATCTCGAGCGCGGCGCGCGCGTCGAGGGGCTCGGCGTCGAGGATCTGCTCGAGCTTGCACTCCAGCGCCCGCGCGATCGCCTGCAGCAGGGTGAGCTTCGGCTCGCGCCGGCCGTTCTCGATCATCGACATCTGGCTCGGGGCACGGCCGACCGCCGCGGCCAGCTCGTCGAGCGTGAGGCCGCGCGCGGTGCGCAGCTGACGGATGCGTCGGCCGATGGTGAGGGTGTCCACCTCGTCATCGTCGAACGGGAGGGATGCCGAAGAAGCAGAGACGCCGGTGTCCATACGTCATGTTCTCACCGGAACAGAAGATCGCGCGATCTTCACACGACAAATGCACTCCGAGGGAGTTGTTCTTCGCCGACAGTGGTCTCCACGGGGCACCGCAGCCCCGGCATCCGAAGGAGAACGCTCATGACGATCCAGGCCACCCCCGCCCAGCAGCCCCTGCGCCCCGGCGACCAGACCGAGACCGCCGACGAGATCCGCGCCGCGTGGGAGAACGACCCGCGCTGGGACGGCATCGAGCGCACGTACTCGGCGGAAGACGTCGTGCGCCTTCGCGGCAGCGTCCGCGAGGAGTCCACCCTCGCCCGTCGCGGCGCCGAGAACCTGTGGAACCTCATCCACACCGAGGAGTACGTCCGCGCCCTCGGCGCCTACACCGGCGGGCAGGCCGTGCAGCAGGTGCGCGCGGGGCTGAAGGCCATCTACCTGAGCGGGTGGCAGGTCGCCGCCGACGGCAACCTCGCGGGGCAGACCTACCCCGACCAGAGCCTCTACCCCGCCAACAGCGTGCCCGCGGTGGTGCGTCGCATCAACAACGCGCTGCTGCGGCAGGACCAGATCGAGCGCGCCGAGGGCGAGATCACGCAGGACTGGCTCGCCCCGATCGTCGCCGACGCCGAGGCCGGGTTCGGCGGTCCGCTCAACGCCTACGAACTGGCCCAGTCGCTGATTTCGGCCGGAGCCGCCGGCATCCACTGGGAAGACCAGCTCGCGAGCGAGAAGAAGTGCGGCCACCTCGGCGGCAAGGTGCTCGTGCCGATCCAGCAGCACATCCGCACCCTCAACGCCGCGCGCCTGGCCGCCGACGTCGCGGGGGTGCCGACCGTCATCATCGCCCGCACCGACGCCCTGGCCGCCGACCTGCTGACCAGCGACGTCGACCCGCGCGACGCGGAGTTCCTCACCGGCGAGCGCACGAGCGAAGGCTTCTACCGCGTGCGCCCGGGCCTCGACTCGGTCATCGCCCGCGGCCTCGCCTTCGCTCCCTACGCCGACCTCCTCTGGGTCGAGACGGGCGAGCCCGACATCGAGCTCGCGCGCCGCTTCGCCGAGGCGATCCACGCCCGCTACCCGGGCAAGAAGCTCGCCTACAACTGCTCGCCGAGCTTCAACTGGAAGCGCCACCTCGACGACGAGCAGATCGCCACGTTCCAGGCCGACCTGGCCGCTCTCGGCTACGCCTTCCAGTTCATCACGCTGGCCGGCTTCCACGCCGTGAACCACTCGATGTTCGACCTCGCTCGCGGGTACGCCGAGCGCGCCATGAGCGCGTACGTCGAGCTGCAGGAGGCCGAGTTCGCCGCCGAAGCGAAGGGCTACACCGCCACGCGCCACCAGCGCGAAGCGGGCACCGGCTACTTCGACGTCGTCTCGACAGCGCTCAACCCCGACAGCGCCACGCTCGCCCTGGCCGGCTCCACCGAGACCGCGCAGTTCCACTGAGCCCTCGCCCGCTCCCACCCACCCCTCGTCCCACTTTTCGCAAACCATGTCCCACTTTCGGCTGCCTGGGCCACCCCCAGGCCGCCATTTTCGGGACATGGTCTCCGATGCCCGGCCCGGCGCGCACCCCGCGCCGCCGGGCACCCCACCCACCCCTCGTCCCACTTTTCGCAAACCATGTCCCACTTTCGGCTGCCTGGGCCACCCCCAGGCCGCCATTTTCGGGACATGGTCCGAGAAGCGGACGCGCCACAGAAAGCCACGACCATGACCCTCATCGACACCTCTCCCCCGCCCACGACCTCAACCCCGCCCACCACCGCGACATCGCCGACCTCGACGACCGCCACCGGCACGAACGCCGAAGGGCACCGGATGCCGAGCACCTCGACATCCGCCCCGCACCTTCGTCTCGACCGGCCCCTGCACGGGCGCGACGTCGAGATCCTCACCCCTGCGGCCCTGGCCTTCGTCACCGAGCTGCACGACCGCTTCGCCCGGCGTCGGCACGACCGCCTCGCCGCTCGCCTGCGCCGCCGGTTCGAGATCGGCACGGGCGACGACCCGCACTTCCGCGCCGACACCGCGCACATCCGCGACGACCCGTCGTGGCGCGTGGCCGGAGCCGGCCCGGGGCTCGAAGACCGCCGCGTCGAGATCACCGGTCCCACCGATCCGAAGATGACGATCAACGCGCTCAACTCCAGCGCGCGGGTGTGGCTCGCCGACCAGGAAGACGCGACGAGCCCCACCTGGAGCAACGTCATCGGCGGGCAGCTGTCGCTGTTCGACGCCATCCGCGGGCAGCTGTCGTTCACGAGCCCCGAGGGCAAGCGCTACGAGGTCACCGCCGAGCGCACCCCCACGATCGTGATGCGCCCGCGCGGCTGGCACCTGCCCGAGAAGCACGTGAGCTTCATCGATCGCGCGGGGCGCGAGCTGCCGGCATCCGGATCGCTCATCGACTACGGGCTGTACGTCTTCCACAACGCGCACGCCCTGATCGCGGCGGGCCGGGGACCGTACTTCTACCTGCCGAAGATCGAGTCGGCCGAAGAGGCACGCCTCTGGGACGACGTGTTCTCGTTCACCGAAAAACGCCTGGGCCTGGACCACGGCACGATCCGCGCGACCGTGCTGATCGAGACGTTGCCCGCGGCGTTCGAGATGGAGGAGATCCTCTTCGCCCTGCGCGACCACTGCGCGGGCCTGAACGCCGGGCGGTGGGACTACATCTTCTCGATCATCAAGACCTACCGCGGCCGGGGCGCCCGCTTCGTGCTCCCCGACCGCAGCGAGGTTACGATGACGGTGCCGTTCATGCGGGCCTACACCGAACTGCTCGTGCAGACGTGCCACAAGCGCGGCGCCTACGCGATCGGCGGCATGAGCGCCTTCATCCCCAACCGTCGTCGTCCCGAGGTCACCGAGGCGGCGTTCAAGAAGGTGGCCGCCGACAAGCGGCGCGAGGCCGGCGACGGCTTCGACGGCACGTGGGTGGCCCACCCCGACCTCATCCCGGTGGCGCGCGCAGAGTTCGACGCGGTGCTCGGCGACGAGCCGAACCAGCTCGGGCGCACCCGCGACGAGGTGGCTGTCGACCCCGCCGACCTGCTCGACGTGCGCATCGGCCTGCCGGTGACCACGGCGGGGGTGCGGGGCAACGTCTCGGTGGCGATCCGCTACATCGAGGCGTGGCTGCGGGGCCTGGGCGCTGTCGCGATCGACGACCTGATGGAAGACGCCGCGACCGCGGAGATCTCGCGCTCGCAGATCTGGCAGTGGATCCACCAGGATCACTCCACCGCCGAGGGCATCGCCATCACCCGCGGCTTCGTCGAGGAGCTGATGACCGAGGTGCTCGCCGACGCTCCCCGGTTCGAGGGCGACCGCTTCGACGACGCCGCCGCGGTGTTCCGCGAGGTGGCGCTGCGCGAGGAGTTCCCCGCGTTCCTCACCCTGCCGGCGTACGCGAAGTACCTGGACTGACTCACCGGATGCCGAGGGGCCGGGGCCACGAGCACCGGCCCCTCGGCATCCGGACGTCAGCGCGCGGCGGACCGGAAGCGTCGGGGTTTGCCCTCGCCGAGGTCGCCGAGACGCTCGACGCGCTCGAGCTGGACGGGCTGATCGAGCAGGGCCCGCAGCGCCGCCTCGATCGCCGTTCCGTCGCCTCCGGCGATCCGCACCTCGAGCCCGCCGTCCGCTCTCTGCTCCACCGTCCAGCCGTGCGCGCCGTGGCTCTGCAGCTGCTGCGTGAGATCGACCGACGGCACGCGCGCCCCCGCGGCGCTGATGAAGTCGGTGTGCTCGCGCCCCTCGAGGTCGGCGATGCCGACGCCTCCGCCGGGGAGGTCGACGAGCCGGCCGAAGTCGCCGGTGCGGTACCGCACGAGAGGCAGCAGGGGGTTCTCGCCCGCGGTCACCGTGATCTCGCCCATCGCGCCGTCGACGACCGGCTCGCCCGCGGCGTCGAGCACCTCGACGTGCACGCGCCGGTCGAGCACGCGGAACGGTCCGTCGTCGGTGCGCACCGCGATCGGCCGGGTCTCGTGCAGGCCGTACACGTCGAACACGGGGCACGAGAACGCGGCCTCAAGCTCCGCGCGCAGCGGCGCCGACAGCGCCATCGCCCCCGAGAACAGGGCCAGCGGGCGCACGACGGCCCGCAGCTCGGGGGTCAGCAACTCGGACAGGCTCGTGGGGTTTCCCGAGATCACCTGCGGATCAGCGTCACGCACGAACGTCGAGCGATCGGATGCCGCCCGCCAGGCGCCCCGATCGAGGTTGACCCGCGCCATGGCGCGCTGGGCGAAGCCGCTGACGATCGACACGTACGTGAAGGCCTGGCGCTGCTGCAGCACCCACATGAGCGCGAGCCGCTCGGCATCCGGTTTCCAGTCCACTCCCGCCTCGCGCACCAGGCGGACGAGCAGGTGGAAGCCGCGCGCCACCTCCTCGACGTCGTCGGGAATGACGAGGGCCGCCCCCGTCGACCCCGAGCTCGTGCCGTGCAGCATGCGGTCGAGGTCGGCGTCGAGGGGAACGAACGCCGAGATGTCGGCGACGAGATCGGCGCGCCCGATCAGAGGGAAATCCTCGAGGGTCCGAAGCCCCGTCATCCGACGGTAGAACGGCAGCGCGCGGGCGCCGGCGAGGTGCTCGTCGAGCCACCCGTCGAGCGGCAGCGGCGTGCGCGCGCGGTCGACGGCTTCGGCCGAGAGGCGATCCCCCGTGGCGTGCACCCACGCGGGGGCCGCGGGGTGCGTGCGCCAACGCTGCAGCCGCGCGGCGCCGTCGGCGTCGAGGGTCGGCCAGCGCTCGGCATCCGTCAGCACCGCCGCCGACCCCGGTCGGTACTCGCCGAGCGCGAGCGGGTCGTCGGGGTCACTCACTCGAGTACCTCGCGGCGGCCTCCCGAGCCCGCGCCTCGGCCAGGCGGCGGGCGATCTCCTCGCGGTGTCGGTAGGCGGCGTAGGCCTCGGCGAGCGCGGCGTTCCGGCGCAACGAGTCGCGCGCGTCGAGGAGGGCGCGTGCGGTCTCGCGGTCTTCGCCGGCCGGCAGGAAGCCCACCCACAGCAGGAAGAGGCGCGCCGCCTCTTCCCGCCGCTCGGCGTCGGCGAGCCAGTCGCGCGGATCCACCACGGGCGCGAGGCGCAGCGCCAGGGCGTCGATCGCGCGCGTCACATCGCCGCCCGCCAGTGACGGGACGAACGGCTGCACGAGGTCTTCGCTCGCCACCACCCACAGACCGATCGCCGCGCCCGTGCGCACCCGCGCGTCGTCGGCATGATCGACGGATGCCAGGGGGCGGCCCAGCACGTCACCGGCGAGCGCGCGCAGCGAGACGTCGTCGTCGAGGAACGGCCGCGGCACGCTCGACAGGCGCGCGGCGATCTCGTCGACCCCGGGGCCGGGCCGGGCGCTCGCCCACGCCGTGTTCTCGGGCGGCGCGATCGCCGACCACGCGCTCAGCAGATCGTCCGCCTCAGCCACCGAGCACCTCCGCCAGTTGGGCGCACACCGCGGGTGCGTCCTCCATCCGTTCGATGTAGATCACGTCGTATCCCGCCCGCAGCGCCGGCTCCGCGACCCGGTGCTGTCGATCGAGCACGACGAGGGTCGCCGTGCTGAGCGTCTCGCGCACCCGGGGCGCGACATCGGCGCGAGCGGGGTCGCCGTCGCCGAAGAGCGAGGTCAGCCCGTCGTCGGAGAGCACGACGAGGTGACGGCGGTGCGCGGCATCCGGAGTCCCCCGTCCGGCGTACCTCTTGTCGAGCAGGTCGAGGGGGAACGTCGTGCCGCCGGCGAAGAAGTGGGCGAGGTCGGCGATCGTGCGGGCGGGGTCGCGGGAGTACTCCTCGTGGCCGGCGACCTGACCGGGCCCCGAGAAGCTGGTCACGCGGACCCGTCCCCCTCCGCGCAGCACCGACAGGGCGAGGATCGTGCCCGCGAGCACGGCGGGCGAGCCCGTCTGCGGCTGCGGCATCGACCCCGAGCTGTCGATGTAGAGGTCGAGATCGATGCTCGACGACACCGGCGGCGGATCATCGGGCAGGTACGAGCGCCGCAGCGTCGTCACCCCCGGGACGACGACCCCGCCCGCCTGCAACGTCGCGGGCCAGTCGAGGTCGGCGAGGTCGTCACCGGTCTCCCAGCTCTCGAACGGCCCCGGAAGATCGGCCGAGACCGCGCGCGGCAGCCGTTGGGTGAACGGACGCACCCACCGCGTCGCCTCGGCGCGGTACCAGGCCGCGATCACGGCAGCCGGGTCGGCGTCGGCGTACAGCTCGAGAGTTTGCGCGATCCCGAGGGCCTGCCCCGTGGCCGAGCCCTTCGCCACCGACGCGGCCGCGGCCCCTGCGGAGGAGGGGACGGCGCCGCTCAATCGCCGGTCCGACAGCACCCGACCGAGCTCCGAGGGGGTCGGGGCGGCGGCGTCGGCCGCGCAGGTGCCGCCGGGGAGCGCGCCCGCGCCGTCGGTGCGCGGGTCGATGAGGTACGGCGCCACCACGACGCCGAAGCGCAGAGCTCCGGCCACGGCGTCGCCCGCGAAGGTGCGCACGAGCGAGGCGAGCACGTCGGCGTCGAGCGCAGGACGCGTGACCGTCGCCTCGGCCAGTTCGTCGGACACGCGCTCGGCGGCCTTCCGCGCCTGCCGCAGCGCCTTCTCGGCGGCGCGATGCTCCGCGGCGATGCGCGTCCACGGCAGTTCCTGCTTCTGCTTCGGCGGGCGTCGGTCGGGCGCTGGCGGCTTGGGGTCGCAGAGGGTTCCGCCCGGCAGGTTCCACAGCAGCTCGTAGGTGCGCAGGTAGACCCACCACAGCGGGCTCGGCGACGAGCGCGACGCGCGGTACAGCTCCCGCGACAACCGCACGATGCCGGGCTCGCCCGCGCCGTCGCGCCGTCGCTGCAGGATGGCGACGCGCGCGTTGACGAGCAGGTCGGTCCACAGGTTCGACATCAGCGCGAGATCCGCGTCGCGCAGGGCGGGAGCACCCGCGGCCTGCAGGGCCCGGGCCATCTGATGGCGGATCTTCAGCGCGTCCAGGCGCGTGCTGGGGGCGAGCACGTGGTGCCCGAGCTCGTGCGCGAACACGCTCTCCATCTCGTCGGCTCCCCCGAGCTGCGCGACCATGACCGGGTCGACCGTGACCACCGGCGGAAAGGTGAACCACGCGGGAGCGCCCTGCCCCTCGCCCGCGCCGGGAGCCATGCGCGCATCGTGCAGCCGCACGCCCCACAGCCGCTGCGCCGCCTCCCACGCCGCCAGGTCGCCGCCGACCGGCGCGGTCGTCGTGCTCACGCGGGCGCCGCGACGTGGATCCAAGCCAGGTACGAGTCGGCGAAGGTGAGGACGGATGCCGCGCCCGCGGCGCCCGGCTCGGGCTCGTCGTCGAGCGGGGTCAGGCGCGACCCCCACACGTCGGCGTCGATGCGCCACCACCGCTCCCCGGTGCGCACGGCGAACGCGCCGTCGGCGTCGAGCGGTCGACCGTCGGCCGGCGGCGCCGTCCACGCCCCGCCGAGGCCGCGGAAACCCCCGACCGCGCAGACGTAGCCGTTGGCCTCGCGGCGGCCCGGCCACCAGTACCGGTCGGCGCGCTGCCGGTCGACGAAGGCGCCGAGGTCGGCGGCATCCATCCCCAGGGCGGCCGCCGCGGCCACCCCGGCACCCGTCGACCGCGCCGCGTCGATGCTGCGCAGGGCGTCGTCGCGCAGGCCGAGCGCCCCGGCCCGCCAGCCCGCGATGCCCGCGAGGGCGACGGGGTCGATGCCCTCGGCGGCCGCGCGTCCCGCGGCGAACGACACCGCGAACCTCTCGGCCGAGCCGCCCGCCGCCGCGACGTTGCGCCCCGCCAGCGCCAGGTCGAGCCCCTCGACCGGCACCGGAGTACCCACCGGCGGGGTGTGATCGGCGAGGTGGCCGGGGCGTCGGATCACGAGCGCCCCTCGAGCCAGCGCAGGTAGGCGGTGTAGCGCTGGTGCAGGTACTTGAGCGCCATGAGGTCGTCGAAGTCGCGCCCGTAGAGCTTGCCGGTGCCCGCGACCGTGCGCAGGCGCGCCTCGATCTGGGTGAGGCGGCGACCGGCCTCCACCGTCCCGACGCCGTCGAGGCCCGCCTCGAGCTGCGCGAGCAGCTCGCCGACGGGATCGTCGGTCCCGCGACCGAGGGCGTCGAACTGCCGGCACGACTCGGCGAACAGGTCGGCCAGCCAGCTCATCACGTCGGTGCTCAGCTCGCGCTCGGCGCCCACGTCGAAGCGCGGATGCGTGGGGTTGGGCAGCAGCTTGCCGCGCAGCACGAACGGCAGCATCGCGCCCACGTCGGCGACCGACACGGCGTCGCGGCCGCGGAACCAGGCGACGGCCTTGGCGTAGACGATGAGGGTCTGCAGCGCCCGGACCGACAGGCCGTTGAGGGTCTGCGCGCCCAGGTCGGTCATGAGGTCGGCCCCGGAGTTCGCCTCGATCGCCTCGGCGACCCGGCCACCCGCCGTGGTCACCGTGTCCTTCGTGCGGTACTCGAACCGGCGCCCACCGCCCTGCACGAATTCGAAGTGGCCGAGGAAGAACTCCAGTCGCCGCCGCACCTCGGCCGGCACGGGCACGGCACGGATCGCCGCGCGCATCGCCGACTGCTCGTCGGGGCCGAACACGAGTTCGGCGGGCACGTGCTCCTCGGGCTTCTCGCCCGCTTCGACGCGCGCGACGAGCTCATCGAGGAAGCGGCTGTTGAAGCCCGCCGCGGGCACAGTGACGTCCATGCGGTCGCGCAGCGCCTGGATGACGGGGAAGGTGCCCCCGCCCGCGTCGTCGTTGGCGGTGAAGAACCAGCTCTCCACGCCCGAGGCCGGGGCCGTGCGACGCATCTGATCGTGGCTCTCGACGTAGCCCTCGGCCACCATCGTCAGCAGGGCCGACTGGGTCTTGGTGGGGATGCGGTTGTACTCGTCGACGATCTTGACCGGACGCGACAGCCACTCGCGCCACGCGATGCCGATCTCGGCCAGGCTCGACGCGTTCATCAGGTCTCGCGGCAGTGGGATGCCGACGAGGTCGCTGATCGACAGCTGCGGCTGCCCCTGCTGCACGCCGCGGCGCACCTCCTCGGGCGTCGACCCGGCGAGCACTCCCATGAGCACCGCGACCGTGGTCTTGCCGCGGCCCGGGCCGCCGATCAGCAGGCACTTGCCACCCACCGCGAAGCTCAGCAGCGGCAGCAGCACGTTCGAGGAGTACGACGGCTCGTTCGGCAGCGTCAGCTCGGCGCCGGCGTCGCCCAGCTCGAAGGTGAGCGGGCGCCCCGACGAGAACTCCACGTCGTAGTACGGCGAGATCACCGCGCGGTTGACGATCCAGTAGTACGTCTGCCGCAGCTTCTCGTCGAGCGGGGGCGCGGCCAGGGCGGGCGCCTCACGGAAGAGGTCGGCCGCAGCGAGCGGGGCGACCCCGTCGGCGGCATTGGACGTCGTGGGTGACTCGGAGAGCTTGTGCCAGCGGTCGGCCATCGCGCCAGCCTAACGTCCGGCCCGTCGCCGCAGCTCCTCTTGCTCGGCGAGCGACCGCCCCTCCATCGGCGGGGCGAACGACGTCGCCCGCGCCACGGCGTCGCGCACGGCGGGCAACGCCTGAGCGAGTCGCTCGGCGACCGACCCGCGCACCTCGAGCCAGGGCACGGACTGCGCGGCGAGCACCTCGCGGAAGCGCTCCTGCATGTCGGCGCGGATGTGCTCGCCGTCGCGCATGCCGTCCTGCACGAAAGGGATCTCATCGCCGGTCAACACGTACAGCACCGGCGGATGGGCGGCGGCCCGGGCATGCAGGCGATCGGCGACGAACCCGACGTACCGCTCGTGCCAGAGGGCCGTCGCCAGCACGTCGGTGTCGCACACGAGCACCGGGGTGGGGACCCGCCGCAGCGCCTCGTCCTCCCAGGCGATCTGCCGATCGACGACGAGGTCGAACTCGTCGCTGCGCCAGGGGGCGTCGAGCCCGCCCTCGCGCGTCTCGCTCAGCTCGCGTCCGTATTCCGGCACCCACAGCGTGCCGAGCTCCGCGGCGAGCGCCTCGGCGAGGGTGGTCGACCCCGTCGACTCGGCACCCAGCACGACGACGCGCGCGGCGAGGTCGGCCCGTGTGACGGGCGACAGTTCCGACCAGTGCGCGGCGAGATCCGCGCGGATCGCCGTGCCCGAGACGGGGTTGATCACGCGACCGGGGTCGACCTGCACCCACTCGGCACCCAGGCGCCGCGCGAGCTCTCCGCCGTAGTCGTCGGAGGTGAACACCACGTCGGCGGGCTCGTCGAGCAGGCCCGCGATGGTCGCGGTGTGCGCGTCCCACGCGGTCTCGGAGGCGAAGTCGACGGGGGTGTCGTCGACGAGGTCGACCACGCGCACGCTCGGGTGCCCCTCGCGGATCCACGCGACCCTCCGCTCGAGCGGGATGTTCTCGACGGATGCCGCGATCACCTCGACCGTGACGCGGTCGCAGGCCCGCGCCGCGGAGCGGATCAGATGAGCGTGCCCGGCGTGGAAGGGGTAGAACTTGCCGACCACCACGCCGTGGCGGAACCGCCGCTCAGACACGCGCGTCCGCGGGCGCGGCGGCGGGGCTCTCGCGCATGACCCGGGTCCATCCCCGCCATCCGCCGATGCACAGCACGATGAACAGGGCGTAGAGCGCGGCGATGATCCACAGGCCGGTCGCGATCGACAGGCCGACGAACGCGACGTCGACCGCGATCCACACGCCCCAGTTCTCGATCCACTTGCGATTGAGCATGTACTGGGCGACGAGGCTGGCCGAGGTGGTCGCGGCATCCGCCACCGCCACCTGGGAGTCGGTGAACGTCGCCAGCACCCACGTCAGCACGGCGGTGCCGACGATCGCCACGGCGATCAACCAGGGCACCGCTCGGCGCGGTGTGCGGGCCACGTATCCACGGTCGTGCTCGACGCCGCGCGTCCACCGGATCCACCCGTGCACGCCCAGCACGAGGTAGACCAGTTGCAGCGCGGCCGAGGCGTAGAGGCCCGCGGGGACGAACACCGCGAGGAAGACGACGTTGTTGGCGATGCCGATCGGATAGGTCCACACGTTGCGCCGCGCGGCCAGCACCACGCACGCGGCACCCGTCGCGAACCCCAGGATCTGCATCCACTCGGCCAAGATCCACTCGATCACCCGTCGAGCCTAGGGGCCGGCGACGCTACGGTCGTGCGGGGTCGATCGGCGCGAACGGGCGCAGGCTCTCGCGCGAGGTGAGCTTGGAGGCCACGAGCGACCCGGCCACGGCGAGGAAGATCGGCAGCAGCAGCGTGAACCCGGTGTTCGTGAACTCGATGATGAGCGCGATCGCCGTGAAGGGGGCGCGCATGTTCGAGGCGAGGAACGCGGATGCCGCGACGATCGCGAGCGCCGTGCCGTCGGCACCGGGCCACACGAACGCCCAGCCGGCCGCAGCGGCCGCACCGAGCGCGGCACCGATCGCGACCGACGGCTGCAGCGTGCCACCGATCGCCCCCGAGCCGAGTGACACGGTCGTCGCGACGTACTTCAGCACGGCGAGCGCGATGAGCAGCAGGGCCGGCTGCGACAGGTCGAAGCCGGCGGTGGCGAGAGCCCGACCGTTGCCGAGGATGAGCGGGAACGCGGCGCCGAGCGCGCCGACCGCGGTGAAGGTCAGGGGCAGGACGACCAGCAGCTTCCACCCCTGGGGACGGAAGCGCGACAGCTTCTTCGTGATCGTCGCGAAGCTCGTGGCACCCCATCCCATGAGGGGTCCGATGAGCACTGCCGCGACGATCAGCGAGGCGTTCACCTCGAGCGATCCCACCGTGTACAGCGAGCCGTCGCCGACGAGAGGGCGTGCGACGAGCGTCGCGACGGCGCTGACGGTCAGGGCGACCACGGCCGCTCCCACGCTGAACTGCGCGAGAAGGATCTCGACGGCGAAGAGCGCACCGGCCAGGGGGACGTTGTAGACCGCGGCGAGACCCGCACCTGCGGCTGACGCGATCAGGATGCGGCGCCACCGGGGGTCGAGGCCGAACCACCGTACGATCTTCGATCCGGCCATGGCCGACAGCTCGCGCGGGGCGACCTCCTTGCCGATCGAGGCGCCCATCGCGACCGACCCCACTTGCAGCACCGTGTCGACGAGGGTCTCCCACCACGGCATCCGGGCCCCGTCGACCCCCTGCTCGACCGTGGCGAGCGTGCGGCCGAAGCGGCGCAGCAGGTACCACCCGACGGCGGCGACCACACCGGCCCCGCCGACGGTGACGATGGGCAGCCACCACACCGACGGGTACGCCAGACCATCGAGGAACGGACCCTCTTCGTGCCCCCACACGAGGTGCTCGAGGCTGTGCACGATCCACACCAGCAGGAGCACCGCGAGGCCCGTGGCGACTCCGGTGATGAGGGTGGCGATACCGAGGCGGAGGAGCGTTGCCAATCCCCCGCGGCGAGAGCGCACGGGAGAGGCGGGAGCGGCGGTCACCCGGCCACGCTAGTGGAGCCGTGTTTCGGAGTCGTCACGGCCCTCGGCTCGGGCGGGCGCGAACAGTAGGCTCGGAACCGTGACTTCCCGCGCCCCGCTCTCCCGCAAGCTGTCCGCCATCGCCGAGTCCGCGACCCTCAAGGTCGACGCCAAGGCCAAGGCCCTCCAGGCCGCCGGCCGACCGGTCATCTCGTACGCGGCCGGCGAGCCCGACTTCGCCACGCCCTCGTTCATCGTGGATGCCGCAGCGAAGGCGCTGCACGACCCGAAGAACTACCGCTACACCCCCGCCGCGGGCCTCCCCGTGCTGCGCGAGGCGATCGCCGCGAAGACCCTCCGCGACTCCGGCCTCGAGGTCGCGCCCTCGCAGGTCATCGTGACCAACGGCGGCAAGCAGTCGGTGTACCAGGCGTTCCAGACGGTGGTGAACCCCGGCGACGAGGTGCTGCTGCCCGCCCCGTACTGGACCACCTACCCCGAAGCCATCGCCCTGGCCGACGGCACGCCCGTCGAGGTGTTCGCCGGGGCCGACCAGGACTACAAGGTCACCGTCGCCCAGCTCGAGGCCGCGCGCACCGACAAGACCACGGTGCTCGTGTTCGTCTCGCCCTCGAACCCCACCGGCTCGGTCTACTCGCCCGAAGAGACCGCCGAGATCGGTCGCTGGGCCCTCGAGCACGGCATCTGGGTGATCACCGACGAGATCTACCAGAACCTCACCTACGAGGGCGTCAAGGCCGTCTCGATCGTCGAGGCCGTGCCCGAGCTCGCGGGGCAGACCATCCTCGTCAACGGCGTGGCCAAGACCTACGCCATGACCGGATGGCGCGTGGGCTGGATGGTGGGACCGGCGGATGCCATGAAGCTCGCCGGCAACCTGCAGTCGCACTTGTCGAGCAACGTCAACAACGTCGCGCAGCTCGCCGCCGCCGCAGCGCTCAACGGACCCCAGGACGAGGCGGAGCAGTTCCGCCTCGCCTTCGACCGCCGTCGTCAGCTGATCGTGTCGGAGCTGTCGAAGATCGACGGTGTCGAGGTGCCCAACCCGCTGGGCGCGTTCTACGTCTACCCCGACGTGCAGGGCCTGCTGAACCGCACCTGGGGCGGCGTCACGCCCACCACCTCGCTCGAGCTCGCCGACTTCATCCTCGAGCAGGCCGAGGTCGCCGTCGTGCCCGGCGAGGCCTTCGGCCCGAGCGGATACCTGCGCCTGTCGTACGCTCTGGGCGACGACCAGCTGCTCGAGGGCATCCAGCGCCTCCAGCGCCTGTTCGCCTGATCTTCCACGTCCGTCGGGGCGGTCGCCGGGATTCCGGTGGCCGCCCCGCGGTCGTTCCCGGCGGGTCGCCCGCGACCGTCCTGCGGACGCCACGGCCGACACGCCGACCCACGGCATCCTCGACCGGCGTGTCGACGCCCGCATCCGCAGGACGGCACCGCGGCCCGCGCGCGAGCGCCCGCGACCGCCGTGCGGACGACACGGCCGACACGCCGTTCCATGGCACTCACAATCGGCGTGTCGACGCCCGCATCCGCAGGACGGCACCGCGGCCCGCGCGCGAGCGCCCGCGACCGTCGTGCGGACGACACGGCCGACACGCCGTTCCATGGCACTCACAACCGGCGTGTCGACGCCCGCATCCGCAGGACGGCACCGCGGCCCGTGCGCGAGCGCCCGCGACCGCCGTGCGGACGACACGGCCGACACGCCGACCCACGGCATCCTCGACCGGCGTGTCGACGCCCGCATCCGCAGGACGGCACGCGGATGCCGGAACGGGCGGGGCTACAGCTCGACGTTGACCAGCACCGGCTCGGGCTGCAGCAGCAGGCCGAACTCGGCCTGCACGCGACTCTGCACGAAGCGCGCGAGCTCGGCGATCTCGGCCGCGGTCGCCTCTCCGCGGTTGGTCAGGGCAAGCGTGTGCTTGGTCGAGAGCCCGGCGCGCGAGCGCGGGAAACGGAAGCCGCGCGACAGACCGGCGTTCTCGATGAGCCAGGCCGCGCTCACCTTGACCTGCCGCGACACCACGGGGGGCGGGGGCAGGATGCCGTCGAACGCGGCGAGCGGAATGACCGTCACCGGATCGAGCACCGGCGTCAGAGGCCACTTCGGGCACTCGGCCGGGAGGGTGCGTGCGAAGGCCTCCGAGACGATCGCGTTCTGGAAGAACGAGCCCGCGCTCCAGGTGTCGGGGTCTTCGGCGTCGAGCACCATGCCCTTGCGGGCGCGGGTGGCGAGCACGTGCTCGCGGATCCATCGCAGCGACACCGCCTGGCCCGGTTCGAGACCGAGCGCTCCGCGCAGCTGGTCGCCCGCGATCGGTCGCTCCTCGGCACCGACGCGCTCGAGCTCGAGCGTCACCGACACGATCACCCCGGGCCGCTCGGGCTCCGACCCGTAGTGGTGCTTGAGCACCGAGGTGCGGAAGCCGAGTCCGAGATCGGATGCCGAGACGGTCGAGACCTCGCCCGTGGTGGCATCCAGCAGCTCGACCTCGACGAGGGTCTGCACGATTTCCTGGCCGTAGGCTCCGACGTTCTGCACGGGGGCGGCGCCGACGGTGCCGGGGATGCCCGACATCGCCTCGATGCCGGCGAACCCGCGCGCCACCGTTTCAGCGACCAGGGCGTCCCAGTCGTGCCCGGCCTGCACGCGCAGCCGCACCGTGCCCTGGTGCGAGCCCGGCAATTCTTCGATGCCCGAGGTGCGGATGCGCACGACGGTGCCCTCGAACGGCTCGTCGCCGACGAACAGGTTCGAGCCGCCGCCGAGCACGAACCACGGCTCGCCCTCGGCCCAGACCTCGCGCAGGGTCGCGACGAGTTCGTCGGCCGATCGCGCCTCGATCAGGCGCGCGGGCGCACCACCGGTGCGCAGCGTGGTGAGCTGCGCGAGCGGAACGGATTCGACGTCGGGCATCAACCGAGCCGCACCCGCACCTGCGCCTTGCCGAGGACCGTGGTCTCGGCGAACGTGACGGTCAGGTCGATGCGGGCGGTCTCGTCGTCGACGGCTCCGACCTTCGCGCTGACGTGCAGGTCGGCCCCGGTCTCGGGGTCGACGACCACCGGGCGGGTGAAGCGCACGCCGTACTCGACGATGCGTCCGCTGTCGCCCAGGGCTTCGACCAGCGTGCCGACGGCGATGCCCATCGTGAGCATTCCGTGTGCGAGCACGCCGGGGAGCCCGACGGCCGCGGCGACGTCGTCGCGGTAGTGGATGGGGTTGAAGTCGCCCGAGGCGCCGGCGTACCGCACGAGCGACTCACGGGTGAGGTGGACGGAGCGTTCGGCGACGACCTCGCCGACGGTGAACGGGCTCATGCGCCGGCCTCCCCTGCGAGCAGGACGCTCGTCGTCGTGACGACGTGGGCGCCGTCGGCATCCACGATCTCGGCCTCGCTCGTGATCATCGCGTTGCCGCCCATGGTGCGGATGCCGGTGACCGAGAGCGTCGCGACGAGTTCGTCGCCCGCGACGATGGGCCGCGTGTAGCGGAACCGCTGCTCGGCGTGCACGAGGCGCGACAGCTCGATTCCGGAGTCGGGGTCGCCGAGCAGCTGCTGCAGCGTGAGGTCTTGCACGACCATCGCGAAGGTCGGCGGGGCCACCACATCGGCGTATCCCAGGGCGCGCGCGGCCTCGGGGTCGGTGTGCTGCGGCGCGTCGGCGAAGACGGCGCGGGCGAACTCGCGCACCTTCTCTCGGCCGACCAGGTAGGGGGCGGTCGGTGCGAAGGCACGACCGACGAGTTCGGGGTTCACGGGCACCCGCTCAGTCTATCGAGCGGGGTCGCGCCGCCGCGGGGAGTCAGCGCTGGTGGCGCCCGCGCACGGCCTTGACCGCCATCTGCGAGGCGATGAAGACGAGGAAGATCGCGAACAGCACGTTGCCCACGAACGGGTCGACGAACTTCGCGATGAGGGCTCCCACCGGGGTGGTGAGGCACGCCGCGACCCCGATGAACAGGGCTGCGCGCACGTCGACGTTGGAGCGGCGCAGGTTGCCGACCGTGCCCGAGATCGCCGTGGGGATCATCATGAGCAGCGACGTGCCCTTGGCGATGAGATCGCTCGTGCCGAACAGCAGCAGCAGGGCGGGGACGACGATGATGCCGCCGCCGACGCCGAGCAGGCCCGCCAGGGTCCCGGTGATGACACCCAGCAGCGCGAGGCCCGGTCCGGTGATCCAGGTGAGCTCGAGTTCCGCGTCGCGCGAGGGGATCACGAAGAACAGACTCACCATCACCACGACGAGGAAGGCCACGAACGCCCAGCGCAGGGCGGTCTGCGACAGCTTGGGCAGCAGCCACGTGCCGATCTGCGCACCGACGACGGCGAAGGCGGCCAGGATCAGCGCGGGGAGCCACGCGACGTGCCCGTCGATGGCGTAGGTGATGACACCGACGGATGCCGTGGGGACGATCGCGGCGAGGGAGGTTCCGGCCCCGAGACGCTGATCGAAGCCGAGCAGCAGCACGAGCAGGGGCACGATGACCGTGCCGCCACCCACGCCGAACAGTCCGGACATGAGACCGGCGAGGAGGCCGACGCCGATGCAGACGAGATACAGGCGGGCGGAGCGCGTGGGGCGGGTCTCGAAGGTCACGCCGACAAGTCTTCCACCGTCCGGGCGCAGCGCGGACGCGGTGACTCTCCCGGAAAAGAAAGCGGCCCCCGGTGGTCCGAAGCCGCGTCCACCGGGGGCCGTCGCCCTCACAGGTCAAGCAGGACGGTGACCCGAACACCGGACTGCGACCACTCGCGTGAGGGTGCGACAGCAATGACGATATGACCCCCGGCATCCGGGTCACGACCCATTGACTAAAGTATCTAGGACTGCTAGTTATTTAAGTTGCTGAAGGTTTGGTACCGCTCCCGGGAATGCGTCATCGGATGCCGCGGTTCACCTTTGCATGACGACTGTAGGAATCATCGGAGCAGGCAACATCGGTTCGGCCCTGGCGAAGGGCTTCACGGGTCTCGGTTACGACGTGGTCATCGCCAACTCACGGGGCCCCGAGACGCTGAGCGACCTCGTCGCCTCGGTGGGAGAGCGCGCCCGCGCCGCCACGGCGCAGGAGGCCGCGGAGGCCGGAGACATCGTCGTGGTGACGGTGCCGCTGAAGGCGATCGACGCCGTGCCCGTCGCCCCGCTCGTGGGCAAGACGGTGCTCGACACGAACAACTACTACTTCGAGCGCGACGGCCACATCGCCGAGCTCGACGACAAGAAGACCACCACGTCGCAGATGCTTCAGGAGCACCTGCCCGAATCGACCGTGGTGAAGGCCTTCAACCACATCCCCGCCGCCGACATCACGACCGACGGCTCCCCCGACGGCAGCGAGAACCGTCGCGCCCTGGCGACCTCGAGCGACTCCGACGAAGCCGTCGCCCTGGTGACGCGCATCTACGACGAGTTCGGCTTCGACACCGTCAACGTCGGACCGCTGAGCGAGAGCTGGCGCGTCGAGCGCGACCAGCCCGCCTACGTGGTGCGCCAGAACCGCGACGAGCTCGAGAAGAACCTGGCCCGCGCCCAGCGCTGACCCGCGTCCGTCGCGTAGACGAACGAACCCGGCCCCCGCTTCTGCGGGAGGCCGGGTTCGTCATTTCAAGACCCGGGGCGTCAGAGAGCCGCGAGGGCCTGATCCACGTCGGCGACCAGGTCGTCGACCGACTCGATGCCGACCGACAGGCGCACGATCGTCTCGGGCACCGCGAGCTCCGTGCCGCGGACGGAGGCGTGGGTCATGGCATCCGGGTAGTTCACGAGCGACTCCACACCTCCCAGCGACTCGGCGAGGGTGAACAGGCGGGTCGACTCCGCGAAGCGGCGGGCCGCCGCACCGTCGGCCAGCTCGAGCGACACGATGCCGCCGAACCCGCTCATCTGCCGCGCGGCCAGCTCATGACCGGGGTGCGAGGGCAGGCCCGGGTAGTACACCTTCGCGACGCGGTCATGGGCGAGCAGGTGCTCGGCCACCGCCTGTGCGTTGGAGCTGTGCCGCTGCATGCGCACGGCGAGGGTCTTGATGCCGCGCGTGGTCAGGTAGGCATCGAACGGTCCCGACACCGCGCCCGCGGCGAACTGCAGGAACTGCACCTTCTCGGCGAGGTCGGCGTCGGCGAACGCCAGCGCGCCGCCCACGACGTCGCTGTGGCCGCCCAGGTACTTCGTCGCCGAGTGCACGACGACGTCGGCGCCGAGCGACAGCGGCCGCTGCAGAGCCGGCGAGGCGAAGGTGTTGTCCACCACGACGAGGGCGCCCGCGGCGTGGCCGAGGGCGGCGAGGCCGGCGATATCGGTGATGCGCAGCATGGGGTTGCTCGGCGTCTCGACCCAGACCATGCGCGGCGCGCGCTCTTCGATGGCGGACGCCACGGCATCCAGGTCGCTCATGTCGACCACGCGCAGCTTCACGCCCCACGGACCGAGCACCCGGGCCAGCAGGCGATAGGTGCCGCCGTACACGTCGTTGCCGAGCAGCACCTCGTCGCCGGGCACGAGGGCGGCGCGCAGCAGCGCGTCTTCGCCGGCGAGGCCGGACGCGAACGAGAGGGCGCGCGCACCGCCCTCGAGGGCGGCGATCTGCGTCTCGAGAGCCGTTCGGGTCGGGTTGCCGCTGCGGCCGTACTCGTACCCGCCGCGCAGGCCCCCGATGCCGTCCTGGGCGTAGGTCGTCGAGACGTGGATCGGCGGGATGACCGCGCCGGTGGCCTCATCGGGCGCTTGGCCTGCGTGGACGGCGAGGCTGTCGAAACCGCGGGCGGCGTCGTGGGTGCTCATGCGGAGTGCTCCTGGGTGGGGGTGGGAAGGACGGATGCCGCGGCGGACACGTCGTAGCCGCGCGCGGTCATCCAGTCGTCGTCGAAGATCTTGCTGAGGTAGCCGCGGCCGTGATCGGGCAGGACCACGACGACCACGGCATCCGCCGGCAGCTCCCGCGCGACGCGCAGCGCACCGACGACGGCCATGCCGCTGGAGCCGCCGACGAGCAGCCCCTCCTCGCGAGCGAGACGGCGGGTCATCGCGAACGACTCCGCGTCGGAGACGCGCTCGTAGCCGTCGACGAGGGTCGGGTCGAACGCCGCCGGCCAGAAGTCCTCGCCGACGCCCTCGACGTCGTAGCCGTGGATGTCGTCGCCCGAGTAGATCGAGCCCTCGGGGTCGACCCCGACGATGCGCACCGCCGAGCCGGCGACCTCGCGCAGGTATCGGCCGGTGCCGGTGATCGTGCCGCCCGTGCCGACGCCGGCGATGAAATGCGTGAGCCGGCCCTCGGTGTCGCGCCAGATCTCGGGACCGGTGGTCTCGTAGTGGCTGCGCGGTCCGTTCGGGTTGGCGTACTGGTTGGGTTTGAAGGCCCCGGGGATCTCGCGCACCAGGCGGTCGGAGACGCTGTAGTACGAGTTCGGGTCGTGGGGCTCGACGTTCGTGGGGGTCACCACGACCTCCGCGCCGTAGGCCCGCAGCACCGCGCGCTTGTCTTCGGCGACCTTGTCGGGCACGACGAAGACGCACCGGTACCCGCGCTGCTGCGCGATCAGGGCGAGACCGACGCCGGTGTTGCCGCTGGTGGGCTCGACGATCACGCCGCCCGGCTGCAGCAGGCCGTCGCGCTCCGCGGCATCGACGATGTTCGCGGCGATGCGGTCTTTGGCGGAGCCGCCGGGGTTGAAGTACTCGATCTTCGCGAGCACCGTGGCGGCGATGCCGTCGGTGACGCGAGAGAGGCGGACGAGGGGGGTGTTGCCGACGAGGTCGGCGACGCTCTGGGCGTAACGCACGGTGGAGTCCTGTGGGATCGGTGCGCCGGAACGGCGCGGCTGACGGGGTCGTCGAAAGAGAACGCGAGAGCGTTCAGCGACAACAGCGACAGGTCAGCACGCGGTCAGCATACCCGAGCCGGCGGTTCATGACACGGCGCCGAGAAACTCGTCGAAACTCTGCGCCGGCCGCCCCGTCACCGTCGCGACGTCGGACGACACCGCCGCGAGGTCTCCGCTCGCGATCGCGGTGTAGGTGCTGACCCACGCGTCGACCTGCCAGCGCGGGGCGCCGTAGCCCGCGCGCGAGGCATAGGCCTCGTCGACGGTCTCGTCGTGGAAGCGCACGGGATTGCCGCGGACGGCCGAGATCTTCTCGGCCACCTCGGCCAGGGTCAGCGCCTCGGGCCCGGTGAGGTCGTAGGCGGTGTCGGCGTGGGCGGCCGGGTCGAGGAGTACCGACACCGCGGTCGCGGCGACGTCGGAGCGCGAGACGAGCGAGCAGCGTCCCTCGCCGGCGGGGCCGCGGATCACGCCGTCGTCGCCGGCGAAGAGCTCCATCATGTCCATGTAGAAGTTGTCGCGCAGGAACGTCCACGACATGCCCGACGCCCGGATGATCTCCTCCGTGGCGGCGTGGTCGCGCCCGAGCGTGAACACCGCGTCGGGCGCCGCCGCGAGGAACGAGGTGTAGACGATCGAGCGCACCCCTGCTGAGGCCGCGGCCTCGACGAACGTGCGGTGGTGCTCTACGCGGTCGGCCGTCTCCGACGCCGACACCATGAAGAGCGTCTCGACCCCCTCGAGGGCCGCGCGCGCGGCATCCGCATCGGAGTAACGGGCGACGCGCACCTCGGCGTCGGGCAGGTCGGGAGCGCGCGTCGCGTCGCGCACGATCAGACGCTGACGGATGCCGCGGGCGGCGAGGTCGCGCGCGACCCGCCCTCCGACGGAGCCGGTGGAACCGGTGACGGCGATGACGGGCGGCGTGGACATGCGGCCTCCGGGGACGAGGGGACGGTGATCCCAGCGTAAGCCGCCGCGCCCCGGTCGGGCCCGGATCCGGTCAGGAGGCGGGAGCGACCAGTCGCGACACGCGCACGCGCACCGACGCGGGCACGTCGTCTCCCCCGGCGGCGCGAGCCGCGGCAGCCACCGACGCCGCGACCTCCGCCGCGTCGTCGTCGAGCGACACCCCGATGCAGACGGTGATGGCCCGAACCCCACCGGCCTCGTCGACCGCGGCGAGCGACCCCTCGACGTCGGTGACGTGCTCGAAGGCTCGAGCAACGACGGGGCGCGCCGAATAGCACTCGCGCACGCCCTGCACCGCCGTCACCGCCAGGTCGATGCGCGGAGCGAGTTCCGCTGCGTTGATGCCCGTCATCACTCTTCCCCCTCGTCGATGTGCACGTCGCCCACGGTGACGTCCACCCGTCCGACCCGCAGGTCGCCCTGCCTGTCGATGGCCGAACGGATGCCGTCGCGCATCTCGTCGACGGCGTCGGTCATCGCGCGACCGAACCGCACGCTCACCGTGACGGTGACATCCAGCGGAGCATCGGGCTCGGGCTGGTCGAGGCGCACGCGTCCGACCAGCACTCCCTCGATGCGGTCGCCGACCGTGCGGATGAGCTCGTAGAGCGCACCCTCCGTCACGACCAGTTCGGTTCCGTCGTCGGTGCGCGCCAGGGGGATGTCGCGGCCGGCTCGGAATTCGCGCATGACCTCGCGCATGATGCTGTCGTACCAGGACTCGGCGATCGGTTCGCTCGCCTGTTCGTCGACGATCTCGCGCGACAGTCGTCCCATGCGCTCCATCGACGCCAGGATCGCCTGGCACTCGGCATTGCGCTCGATCGCGGGGATGCGGGGGGTGCGTCCGCGGTCGACATACGCGGAGAGGTCTTCGAGGGAGTAGCCCGACCCCCCGATGTCGTCGTCGTGCTCGCTCATCCGGGTCACCTCCACTCCTGCATTCGTTCCAACACGGTCTTGCGGGCCCGAGCCAGTCGACCGCGCACGGTCGCCGCGGATTCTCCGACCTCGACGGCGATCTCGTCGTAGCTGTGGCCGCCGACCTCGCGCAGCACCCACACCACGCGGAGGTCTTCGGGAAGCTCGGCCAGCACCCTCTTCAACGCATCCATCTGCGACGACGTCACGACCGAGCGCTCCGGATCGTCGCGGCCGGACACCATCTCCTCTTCGATCTCCTCCGAGATCTTCCGGGAGCGCAGACGATCGGTCGCTTTGCGCGACACGATCGTCGTGAGCCAGCTTCGCACCTTCTCGGGTTCGGTGAGATCGGGCAGACGCCGCCACGCCGTGATCAGGGCCTCCTGCACGCAGTCGTCGGCGTCGGCGCGCGAGCCGGTCAAGCGCGTGGCGAAAGCCACCAGAAAAGGAGCGTGCCTTCGCACCAGCACGCCGAAGGCGAGGTGGTCGCCATCGGCCGCGCGCGATGCGAGGAACGCATCGGTGGCGGAGGACAGAGAGGGCATTGCGGTTCCTGTCGGTGCGGTTTCGGGATCGGGCCGTGGGCATAGCGAAACACCCCGAGCCGAAAGGGGTGCGACATCTTGACGAACGCGTCGCCGCGTGGCAGGGGCGCCGGGGCCGCCCGTCAACCCGCGGGTCGATGTCGAAGGGCGCCGCTATCGTCGTCGCCACCCCAACATCCCCGGAGGACTCCCATGCGCATCGCCCTCACCGGTTCATCCGGCAAGCTCGGCACCGTCGTCGCCCGCGAACTGCGCGCGGCCGGTCACGACGTCATCGGCCTCGACGTCCGCGGCGAGCGCGGCCCCGGCTTCGTCCAGGTCGAGCTCACCGACTACGGCCAGGTGATCGACGCCCTCGCCGGCGTGAACGACCAGCACGACGGTTTCGACGCGCTCGTGCACCTCGGGGCGATCCCGGCCCCCGGCATCCGCTCCGACGTCGCGACCTTCCACAACAACATGACGAGCACCTTCAACGTGTTCTGGGCGGCCGTGCGACTCGGCATCCGCAAGGTCGTCTACGCCTCGAGCGAGACGGTGCTCGGTCTGCCCTTCGATGTCCCGCCGCCCTACATCCCCGTCGACGAGGAGTATCCGCCGCGCCCCGAGTCGGTGTACTCGCTGGTCAAGACGCTCGAAGAGCGCATGGCGGTCGAGCTGGTGCGCTGGCACCCCGATCTCTCGATCACGGCGCTGCGCTTCTCGAACGTCATGGTGCCCGAGGACTACGCCGAATTCCCGTTCGACGACGACGCCCGCACGCGCAAGTGGAACCTGTGGGGCTACATCGACGCCCGCGACGGCGCCCAGGCGATCGAGCGTGCGCTCGAGACCGCGCCGGTCGGGTTCGACACGTTCATCATCGCGGCGGCCGACACCGTCATGACCCGGTCGAACGCCGACCTCGTGGCCGAGGTGTTCCCCGCCGTCGAGACGCGCGGCGACCTCGACGACACCCGCACGCTGCTGTCGATCGACAAGGCCCGCCGACTGCTCGGCTATGACCCGCAGCACTCGTGGCGGGACGAACGATGAGCGAGAACGCCTCCGACGAACCCGTCATCCCGCTGCCCACCGCCCAAGAGAAGGAAGTCAGTTTCCTCGCGCGCAGCGGAGCGGTGGTGACCCTCCGCCTCATCGACACGGGCCGGTTCGAGCTCAAGCTCGACACCCGCGGCGACTACACCGCCGAGCTGCGCTACGACGGAGAGACCTTCGAGGTGAGTCCCGCACCGGGCGTGCACGCACTGGGTGGAAAGGGCCTCACCGCGACCGAGCTGTACGAGGGGTTCTGACGACGTTCTCTGACGAGGATTCCGGCCACGGGCGCAAGCCCGAGCGCCCCGTCGCCCCCGAGCGATTGACTGGGGTCCTCGACCCGTCCGGAGGATCACCGTGAACCACGACGCCGACACCTACGACATCGCCGTGATCGGGGCCGGGCCCGCGGGCACCGCCGCGGCCCTGCGCGCCGCCGAGCTCGGCGCCTCGGTGGTGGTGCTCGAGGCCGGACGCGTCGGCGGCACGTGCGTCAACACCGGCTGCGTCCCGACGCGCGTGCTCGCCAAGGCCGCGCGCCTGATGCGCGAGACGCGCTCCGCCGACGACTACGGCATCGTCGTGAACGAACCGCGCATCGATTGGGCCGCCGTCGTGAATCGCGTCCACGAGCGGGTGGATGCCGTGCGCTCCATCAAGCGCGAGGCCGAGCGTTTCGCCGCAGCCGGCGTCGACCTGGTGCACGAGGGTCGCGCGCGCTTCGCGGACGATCACACCCTGGTCCTCGACAGCGGACGCCGGATCCGCGCGGAGTCGATCCTGGTGTGCGTCGGCGGTCACTCGCGGCGTCTGCCGATCCCGGGCGCCGAGCTGGCGACCGTGCCCGAAGACGTGCTGTCGCTCACCGCGCTCCCCCGCCGCGTCGCCGTCATCGGCGCCGGCAACACCGGAGCGCAGCTGGTGACGGTGTTCCGTTCGTTCGGGTCGGAGGTCACCCTGCTCGACGTCGCGCCGCGTGTGCTCATGACATCCGACGCCCGCATCTCCGAGGTCATCGCGTCGTCGTTCCGCGCGAACGGTGTCGACGTGCGCACCGGCATCGACACGGTCGAGAGCCTCGAGCAGTCCTCCGACGGAGCCGTCACGCTCGCATGGAGGGAGGGCGGTGGCACCCGCACGACCGAGGTCGACGTGGTGATCATGGCCACCGGCTGGCCCGCCGATGTCGACGACCTCGGTCTCGAGAACGCCGGGGTCGAGGTCGTGCGCTCGGCGATCCCCGTCGACCGGTACTTCCGGACGATGGTCCCGCACATCCTCGCCGTCGGCGACGCCAACGGACGCGACATGCTCGTGCAGGCCGCGCAGTTCGAGGGCGAGGCGGCGGCCGAGAACGCGGTGCTCGGGGCTAACAGGCGAACGCCGCACCACCTGCTCCCCGCGGGTGGATTCACCGACCCCGACTACGCGGGCGTGGGCCTCACCGAAGAGCAGGCGCGCGACCGCGACCCCTCGTGCGTGGTCGCGACCGTGCGCTTCGCCGACCTCGACCGGGCCGTGATCGACGACCGCGAGAACGGCTTCCTCATGCTCATCGCCGACCGCCGGCGCGAGCTCGTGCTCGGCGCCCATGCGGTGGGCGAGAACGCCGTCGAGGTCATCCAGTCGGTGACCACGGCCATGGCCGCGGGGATCGACGTGGCGACCCTCGCGGGGGTGCGCTTCGCGTATCCGACCTACAGCGCGGTCATCGGCAACGCGGCGCGTGCGCTGCTGCGCGCGGACTCCCCCGCCCTGCTGGAGTGACACACTGACATCGTGAGCATCGCCGATTCCGCCACGACCTCGGGCGCCCCCGCGCGCCGCGGGCGGCCCGGATACGACCGCGAGGGCCTGCTGGCCGTCGCCGTGCAGTTGTTCAACGAGCAGGGCTACGACGCCACGAGCGTGGCCGACCTCGCCAAGCGTCTCGGACTGACCAAGTCGGCGCTGTACCACCACTTCTCCTCGAAGGAGGAGCTGCTCGCGGTCGCGCTCGAGGCGGCCCTGGGCGGCCTCGAAGCCGTGCTCGACGAGCCCGGCGCGCGCGAGGGTGCGGCATCCGACCGCCTGCGTCACGTGCTCACCGGCGCGACCGACGTGCTGGTGGCGCAGCTGCCCGCCGTCACGCTTCTGCTGCGGGTGCGCGGCAACAGCGCCGTGGAGCAGGCCGCGCTCGAGCGGCGGCGCGTCTTCGATCACCGCGTCACCGGACTCGTCGCCGAAGCCCAGGCCGAGGGCAGCGTGCGCGACGACGTCGACGCCGCCGTCGCCGCCCGCCTGCTGTTCGGCATGATCAACTCGGTCGTCGAGTGGTACCGCCCCGGGGGCAGCGTCGACGGCGACCGCCTCGGGGCCGACATCGTGCGCATCGCCCTCGACGGCCTGCGCACCGCCTGACCCGGCGCCCTCGCCTCGCGCGTGCTCCCACGACACCACGAAGGGGCCCCGCGCCGTGCGCAGGGGCCCCTCCTCGGCATCCGGGATCACGCCCGCAGATCGACGCCCTTCGGCTCCGTGATGAGCGAGACGGCGCCGAGCGAGATGAGCGCGGCGATCGCGATGTACACGCCGATCGTCCACGAGGCGCCGGTCGAGCGCAGCAGGGCCTCGGCGATCATCGGGGCGAAGGCTCCGCCCATGATCGCGCCGAGCGCGTAGCCGATCGAGACGCCCGAGTACCGCACGTTCGCGGGGAACATCTCGGCGTACAGCGCGGCCTGCGGTCCGTACGACAGGCCGAGGCCGAGCGTCATCACGAACAGCGCGACGAAGTACCAGACGATGTTCGCGGTGTCGATGAGGAACCACATCGGCACGGCCCACACGGCCAGCAGCAGGTAGCCGAGCTGGAAGGTGCGCACGCGTCCGAGACGGTCCGAGAGCCGGCCGCCCCACAGGGTGAAGCCGAGCCAGCCGAAGGATGCCAGGGTCGTGGCCAGCAGCACGGTGGGGCGATCCATGCCCAACGCCGTGACGGAGTACGTCGCGAAGAACGCGATGAGCAGGTAGCCCGCGGCGTTGTTGCCGATGAAGACGAACGCCGTCAGGGCGACCTGGCGCCAGTTCTTGCGGAACAGCTGACCGAGAGGGGCCGACGACTCCTTGCGGCGGCGCACGAGGTCTTCGAACACGGGGCTCTCCTCCACCGCGCGGCGGATGACGTATCCGACGACGATGAGCACGATCGAGAAGAGGAACGGCACGCGCCAGCCCCACGCGAGGAAGGCCTCGGCCGACATCGACGAGGTGAGGATCCACAGCGTCGCGGTGGCGAGGATCATGCCGACCGGCACCCCGATCTGCGGGTACGCGCCGAAGTAGCCGCGGCGGTTGACCGGGGCGTGCTCGACCGAGAGCAGGGCCGCACCGCCCCACTCGCCACCGGCCGAGAAACCCTGCAGCACGCGCAGGAGGATGAGCAGGATGGGGGCGGCCACGCCGATCGCGGCGTAGGTCGGGAGCACGCCGATGAGGGCCGTCGAGACGCCCATCATGATGAGCGTGAGCACGAGCATCTTCTTGCGGCCGAGGCGGTCGCCGAGCCATCCGGCCACGACGGCGCCGAGCGGGCGGAAGAGGAACGAGATGCCGATCGTCGCGAACGACAGCACCTGGGCGATGGCCGAATCGGTCTGGGCGAGAGGGGCGAGGAACAGCGGCGCGAGCACGAGCCCCGCCGCCTGGGCGTAGATGAAGAAGTCGTACCACTCGATCGAGGTGCCCACGAGGGTGCCGGCGAGCACGCGCCGTTCCTCTCGCGAGATACCTGCGGTGGGACGGGTGGATGCCGGGGCGTGGGTGGTGGCCATGAGAACTCCGTCGTTCTGTGGGCAGGGCGGTGGATCTCGATCGGATCTGTTACCGACCGAGCGTTCAGTAATAGTGTCAGAGCCGGACGCGCTCGACAAGAGCGCACGAGTCGGCTGCGCACGAGCGTGGCGGAAGGAGCAGTCATGCCGGTGTGGAGCATCGTCCCCGGAGCCCTCGACGAGCGTCTCGGCATCACCGTCACCGAGCAGTCGGCCGACCGGGTCGCGGCCTCGATGCCGGTGGAGGGCAACACGCAGTCGCTCGGGCGCCTGCACGGCGGGGCGACCGCCGCCCTCGCCGAGGCAGTCGGCTCGTGGGCGGCCATGATCCACGCGTCGGGCTACGACAAGGTCTGCGTCGGGGTCGACCTCAACATCACGCACCACCGCGGGGCAGGTGACGGGCGGATCCACGCCGTCGCCACGGCGGCGCACCGAGGTCGACGTCTCGCGACGTACGACGTCCACGTCACCGACGACGACGGCAGGCCGATCGCGACGGCCCGCATCACGAACCTGCTCGTCGACCCGGACGCGAAGCCCTAGCCGGACGGCGCAGTCGACGCCGGGCAAGGCGTCGCGACTCTGACATCCTGGAACGCATGACGGGTATCCGAGGGGTTGCGCCACCCCCATGCGGCGCAACCCCTCGCCCGTCGTCGTCAGACCCGAACATCGGACGACGGGCATGCGGGTGCCCTCTCGAAGCCGGAGACGGCACCCACCCCCACCAGTGCTGTGTCACCCCCGCCGCATTCCTTACACCGGGGTCGAAAAGTTTTTTCCGCGGCTCCGCCGTAAGGTTCACCGCCCTGGCGACACAGCCCGGGTACGAGCACGAGGAAAGACGGCGGTGACGGACGACGCGGGCTTCGTGGCGCTCTTCCGTGAGCACTACATCGCGGTCAGACGGTTCATCGAGCGACGCGTGTCGGATCGCGAGGCCGCCGACGACCTCACGATGGAGTGCTTCGAGATCGCGTGGCGCAAGCGGGATCCGCGAGAGCCGTTCGGATTGCCGTGGCTGTACCGCACGGCACGCAACCTCATCGCGAACGAGTACCGACGACGAGACAGGGAGGGGGCACTGTGGACGCACATCGAAGACCAGGTGCGCACTCTCTCGAGCTCGTCGGAGGGCGAGATGATCGAACGTCTGGTCGACGCGATCCGCGAGCTCTCCGAACGCGAGCGGGAGATCCTCTGGCTCACGTACTGGGAGGAGCTCTCGGCGACCGAGGTGGGGATCGTCGTCGGCGCCAGCGCGGGGACCGTCTGGACCCGGTTGAACCGCGTGCGGGCGAAACTCCGGCCCTTGCTCGAGGGGACCACCGTCTCGGCGGAGGAGGTGTTCGATGACCGACGATGATCTGACCCGCGCCCTGCAGCGCCTCGATCCGGCGCGCACCCCCCTCGACGCCCCGATCCCGCTCGACGCCGAACGTCGAGCCCGTGCCTTCGCCGCGTCCGCGCAGAACACGCGCCGCCGACCGGCCTTCGTGACGTGGGGCTCCGCCGCCGCGGTCGTCGTCCTCGTGCTGGCGATCGTGACCGGAGTCCTGTGGATGCCGAGTTCGCCGGCATCCGCCCTCACTCCCCAACCTCTGGCGTTCACCGTGATCTCCGACGACGCCTCGCAGGTGATCGCGCAGGCGCGGCAACGCCTGACCGACGGCACCGGACCCGCCGAGCCCGAGCGCCGCTCGCTCTCTCTCGGCTGGTACTTCAGCGGGTCGCCCGACGAGGCCGAAGCGACGGTGTTCCGCCGCGAGTGGGTCGACGTCCGGTGGAACGCCGACCTGTCCGGTTCGGTCGTGACGACCGCCGCCGAGGCGACGAACGCGGCGGGAGACACGGTCCCGGCCGGAGAACCGACGCCGGGCACCGTCGTGGGCGACCTGACGTTCGTGCAGAACCAGTTCGCGCCCCTCTCCCCCACCCCACCCGAGCCGACGGTCGACGCGATGCGGGCACTGGTGCTCACCTCGACGGGCGCCGGCGATCAGTTGACGGCGGGCGATGCGATGCTCGGGGCACGCGCCCTGCTCGGCGAGTGGACGCTCACCGGTCCGCAGCAGGCAGCCCTGCTCGAGGTCGTCGGCCAGGCCCCCGGACTCCGCGTGGTCGGAACGGCCTTCGACCGCCTCGGCCGCCCGGTCGTCGGTCTCGCCGCGGTGCCGTCGGGGCTGACCACGTCGGAGTCGACTCTGTTGCTCTCGGCCGACACGGGGCGCATCGTCGGGTTCGAATCCGCGCTCCTCGCCGACAGCGACACCCTGAAGCTCCCCGCGGGATCCATCACCGATTACACCCTCTGGGATGTCCTCGACAGGAAGGCGGACACCGAATGACCAGCACCGACCAGCTGCACCCCGACATCGCCGCGGCGCTCCGCGAGATCCCGGGCGGCGTCGTCATCGACTCCCATCACGCCGAATGGCCCGAGCAGGGCATGACCATGGACGCCCCCTCCGGCACCGAGCGCGCGGTCGGAAGCTGCGCCGACGGCAACGTCTGCGCCTTCAGCGGATCGAGCCTCTCGGGCACGCGCGTGTCGTTCTCGACGTGCGGCACCTACTCCCCCGGCATCACCGTGCGCTCGATCGCCGACGCGCGATCCTCCGGTTACGTCCAGGCGCGTTCGTCGTCGGGCGCGGTGCTGGCCACGGCGATCGCGACCTCGTGGGCGAACGTCTCGGGCACCGTCGCGACCCTGAACTGCGTGCCCTGAGCGCAGCTCACCGCCAGGGGCGCTCCGACCGCCGGCGCCAGTAGTCGTCGGGATCGGTCGCGAGCTCGTCCGGGGCCGCGACGGGGCCCGCCTGCACCCCGCGGCGCAGGTGCGCGGCCGTCGTCGCTCCGCTGAGCACGATGTCGGCCCAGGGCTGCGCTCGTGCGGCGCCGAGGGCGAACACGTCGGGCGAGAGTCCGGATGCCAGGCGGTCGAGGCGACTGCCCGGCTCGGCGCGCGCGAGCTCGCCGTTGGCGAGAGCCTCCTTCACCACCACCGTCCAGCCGTCGCCGTGGGCCGTCTGCAGGGCCGGCGCCACCGAGGTCTCGAGCAGGTTCCACGTCGACTGCACCACCGAGAAGGGGTGCTCATCGACCGCGAGGGCGGCGTGGATCACCTCGCCCTGATGCGGCCCGCTCGTCGACAGGCCGACGCGGACGCCGCGGTCGCGCAGGGCGCGCAGCCGGTCGAGCAGGACGGCATCCGACAGCGCGGGACTGTCGGGGGTCACCGAGTGGATGAGGTAGAAGTCCGGAGCCGAGCCCAGCGCCGCCAGCGTCTCGGGCCACTGCCGGTCGAACATGGCGACCGAGTGCTCTTTGCGCTCGTGCACCGCGGCATCCATCCGCCATTCACCGACGTAGGCGTAGCCCCACTTCGAACCGATCGTCAGCGCGGCGCGACGCTCCGGATGCCGTGCGAGCCACGACCCGAGGAACTCCTCCGCGCGCCCGTACGAGCGGGCCGCGTCGACGTAGCGGATGCCGAGAGCCCACGCCTCGTCGAGCAGCGCGTGCGCACGGTCGCGCAACGCCTCGATCGAGCGCAAGGCCGGATCGCCGAGATCCTCGTCGCGGGCCGTGGTGATGTAGGCGGGGCGGCCGACGGCGGCGAGGCCGAGACCGAGGCGGGCGACGTGCATGCTCCGACGCTAGCGGCGGGGAACACGACACGACAGCGCGCGGTTGCACCCGCCATGACCTTGCGCGACCCGTACACCGACGACCGGCAGCCGATCTGCCCGGCGTGCGGGGTGACGATGCATCCGCTGCTCGACGAGCAGGTCACCGCCGACGAGTGCCGCGAGTGCGGCTTCCAGGTCGACTGGGCGGCACCGGATGCCGCGCGGCCCGACGACGATCGCGGCTACCGCGACCGCTGGGCCGACGAGAGCTGAGGCCCCGACCCCCGCGGCGTCAGCGTCCCGACGCGGGCGCCACCAGGTCGAACTCGGCGTCGAGCGCCGCGATCTCCGCTTCGGCCGCGGCGACCGCACGGGCACGCTCCGCGGCGGGAAGCCACGACGCCTCGAACGAGGAGACGGCCATGCGGCGCACCTGGTCGGCGGTGGCGCCGATCTGCTCAGAGACGATGCGGTACTCGGATGCCAACGTGGTGGGGAACATGCCGGGGTCGTCGGAGCACGGGATGACGTTGAGGCCCGCGTCGAGCATCGCCGAGATCGACGCGCGTCGCCACGGACGCCACGACCGGCGCGAGGTGGTGGAGGCGACGGTGAAGGCGACCTGCTGATCGCGTAGCCGCGCGACGACCTCGTCGTCTTCGAGCACGTAGTAGCCGTGGTCGATGCGGTCGCAGCCGAGCTCGTCGAGACACGTGATCGTGTTGACGGCGGTGGGGGCGTGCTCCGACGAGTGGGCCGTGCGGCCGAGGCCCGCCTCGCCCGCGAGCCGGTACGCGTCGACGAAGCGCTCGGGGGGACCTGCGGTCTCGAGGTTGTCGAGGCCGATGCCGGCGACGTAGGGGTGCGGGTTGTCGACGACGCGGCGCACGACCTCGAGGGCTTCGTCGCCGCTACGGCTGCGGTCGATGCCCTGGATCATGAGCCCCGTCATACCGAAGTCGCGCTCGGCACGGCGGATTCCCTCGGCGTAGGCCTCGACCGCGCCCGAGTAGCCGAGCGAGGCGAGATGCGGCGGGAGCGCGTCGAAGAAGAGCTCGAGGTGACGGGTACCGCTGAGGCGGTGGGCGTCTTCGAAGGCCTCGTAGACGATGCGGGTCAGATCGTCGGCGTCGCGCAGCACCTCGACCACCCAGTTCGACACCTGGAACAGCGAGTACGACACGGCGGGCTCATCGGCGCCGCGCTCCTGAGGCACCGGGATGCGGGTGTGCCGATACAGGGCGGGATCCGGCGGCAGCGAGTTGATGTCGGCGAAGATGCGCTCGGGGTCGGCCGGCAGGGCGAGCGACTCCCGTCGCGCCAGCTCGGCGAACGTCGCGGGGCGCACCGTGCCGATGAGGTGGCAGTGCAGATCGGCCTTGGGCAGGCGGTGGAGGTACGCGGCGGGCAGGGGCTGTGCGGACATGGTGGAGCCGTTCATGCGTGGTGGAGCGGAGGGGACCCGGCCACCGAGCGGGGGGATCTCGGTGGCCGGGCGGGCGGTCGCCCGGCGTGGGGCACGGACGACCGGTCGGGGGGTCAGCGCGAGGTGACCTCACGGGCGAAGCGTTCGACCCACTGACCGCGGTTGGGGAGGATCTCCGCCGGGTCGAGCGTCGAGTAGCCGGCGGCGACCGGGTCGGCGGCGATGTCGCCGACGACGGCGGTGATCTCGGCGGGGATCTCGGCGTCGAGGGCGACGGGCAGGTCGCCGACGATCTTGGCCGACTGGCTCTGGGCCTCGGTGGAGAGCAGGTAGTCGACGAAGGCGGAGGCGCCCTCGACGTTCGGCGCACCCGCGGGGATCATGGCGCGGTTGGTCGCCATGTAGCGACCCTCGGTCGGCGCCGTCCACGCGACCGGCTCACCCGAGGCGATCAGCGTGGTCGCGAACCCGCTCAGCGCGTCGGCGGCGACGATCTCGCCCTGCGTGAGCAGGTTGGTCACCTCGGTCGACGACGAGTAGAACTGCAGGATGCCGGGGGCCCAGCCGCCGATGGTCGAGTAGGCCGTGTCGATGTCGAACGGGCCGGTGCCGAACGCGTCGGCGACGCCCGAGACGGCGAGCTGACCGGCGGTGACCGAGATGTCGGGGAACGCCAGGCGACCGCTGAGGGCGGGGTCGGCGTACAGCGACCAGTCGGCGGCCTGCGCCGCGGTGACCTCGCCGGTGTTGTAGATGGTGCCGTTCAGCTGGTAGCTGTACGCGGGGCCGTCGAAGCCCTCCTCGACGGCGAAGTCGGCGATGTTCGCCAGGTTGGGCACGTTCGACTCGTCGAACGACTGGAACAGGTCTTTCTCCTGTCCGGATGCCGCGAAGGTGTCGGAGATCAGCATCACGTCGATGCCGGGATCCCCAGCGGCCAGCTGCAGCTGCGACAGACGGTCGGCGTTGCTGCCGGTCTCGACCTCGACCTTGATCCCGGTCTTCTCAGTGAAGGGGTCGATGACGGCCTTCTGGAACTCCTCGACGCCGAACGGGAAGGTGCTGACGACGATGGTGTCGCTCGCCGCGGCATCGCCGCCGCCGGAGGAGCCGGAGCATCCCGTGGCGATGAGCGCGGTGGCGGCGAAGACGGACGAGGCCGCGAGGATGCGGCGGGGGGTGCGGTTCATGCGGTGTCCTCTCGAACGGCGGGCGGGGCCGGCCGACGTGTGCGGTGGGGCGGGGCGGGTGGAGCAGGCAGGGGAAGCGCGCGGGTCAGGCCGCGAGCCGGATGAGTCGCGCGGCGGGTGCCGACACGGTGACGCTCTGGCCCGGGCGGGCCGTGACGTCTTCGTCGCGGACGTCGGCGACGAGGCGGACCGTCTCTCCGGCGCGGTCGACGGTCTCGACGGTGACGAGGCGGTCGACGCCGCGGTACGCCACGTCGGTGACGACGCCGTCGATCGAGAGTCCGGATGCCGCCGACGCACCGAGTGTCAGGTGCTCGGGCCTCACGGTGGTGAGCGACCCGTCGGCATCCGTCACGAAGTTCTCGTAGCCCAGGAACTCGGCGACGAACCGGTTGGCCGGAGCGCCGAACACCTCGGAGGGAGCGCCCTCCTGCATGATGCGGCCGGTGCGCATGAGCACCATGCGGTCGGACATCTCGAGAGCTTCGTCCTGATCGTGGGTGACGAGCACGACGGTGAGGCCGGTCTCGGCCTGGATGCGACGGATCTCGGCGCGCATCTGCACGCGCAGGCGGGCGTCGAGGTTCGACAGGGGCTCATCGAGCAGCAGCAGGGTCGGGCGGATGGCGATCGCGCGGGCGAGGGCGACACGCTGCTGCTGCCCGCCCGAGAGCTTCTTGGGCCGGCTCGCGGCGAGATGCCCGAGCCCCACGAGGTCGAGGGCCTCGGCGACCCGGCGTTTGCGTTCGGTCGGGGCGACCTTGCGCAGCTTCAGGCCGTAGCCGACGTTCTCGGCCACGCTCATGTGCGGGAACAGCGCGTACGACTGGAACACCATGCCGAGGCCGCGCTTCTCGGGAGGCAGGCGCGTGGCATCCGTTCCCGCGATCATGATGCGCCCGGAGGTGGGCTGCGTGTAGCCGGCGAGCATGCGCAGCGACGTGGTCTTGCCGCACCCGCTCGGGCCGAGCAGCGTCGTGAGCTTGCCCGTGGGGATGGCGAGGTCGATGTCGTCGACGGCGGTGAAGTCGCCGAAGCGCTGGGTGACCCCGACGAATTCTGCTGCAGTGGTCATCGGTTGATCCCTCCGAAGATGCGGGCGAAGCCGACCGTGCGTTCGGCGATGACGGCCACGACGACCGTGCTCGCGAGGATGATGGTGCTGGTCGCCGCGACCATGGGGTCGTAGCTCTGCTGCACGTAGTCGAGCATCGTGACCGGGAGCGTGCGGAAGTCGCGGCTCTGGAGCAGCAGCGACAGCGGCACGTTGTTGAACGAGGTGACGAAGCTCAGCAGCCCGGCGGAGAAGATGCCGGGGCGCAGCAGCGGCAGGGTCACGGTGAAGAAAGTGCGCACCGGCGAGGCGCCGAGGCCGCGGGCGGCTTCTTCGACACCGGGGTCGGCGAGCGCGAGCGAGGCACCCGTCACGCGCACCGCGTACGGGAGCATCAGCACCGTGTGACCGATCAGCAGCACGGGGAAGTTGTCGAGACGCAGACCGATGATCAGCTGCTGGTAGAGCGCCAGGCCGACGACCAGCTCGGGCACGATCAGCGGCGACAGGAACAACCCCTCGACGATGCCCTTGCCGGGAAGACGGCCGCGATGGATCGCCAGGGTCACCGGCACGCCGATCACCAGCGCGAGCAGCGTTGCGAGCAGGGCGAGCTCGAGGCTCGACACCAGGGCCGACAGGAACGGGTCGTACGAGAAGGCGGCTTCGAACCAGCGCAGCGAGAAACCCTCGGGCGGGAACTTCAGCGAGCGACCGGCGGTGAACGCGGTGGCGACCACGAAGAGGATCGGAACGATCATCACGATGTAGCCGGCGACGGCGAGCGAGGCCGCGACGGGACGCGAGGTCTTCACGAGGTGGCCCCCCGTCGTCCGACGACGGCCGACAGCCCCGACACCGCGAAGACCAGGACGGTCATGATGATCGCGGTCGCGCTGGCGGCGGCCCAGTCGATGCTGACGCTCGAGTACGAGTAGAGCTGCGTCGACAGCATGCGCTGGCTCGACCCGCCCAGAAGGTACGGCGTCGTGTAGGCGGTGACGCTCCCGGCGAAGACCAGGGTCGCCGCCACCACCATGCCGGGAGCCGACAGCGGCACGACGATTCCCCAGAAGGTGCGCGTGCGACCGGCGCCGAGTCCGCGGGCGGCGTCGTCGAGGCCCGGGTCGACCTGGGCGACGGCGGAGTAGCACGAGATCACCGCGAGCGGGAGGAAGAGCTGCGTAAGGCCGAGCACGATCGCCAGCTCCGTGTAGAGCAGCTGGGGCGCCTTCTCGACGAGCCCGAGCCCGACGAGCAGTTGTCCGACCGCGCCGTTCGAGCCCAGCAGCACGAGCCAACCGAAGGTGCGCACGACGTTGCTGAGCAGCAGCGGGAAGATCGCGAGGGCGAGCAGCACGCCCGCCCAGCGGGAGGTCGAGCGGGCCAGCAGGTACGCGATCGGGAAGCCGAGCACGATGCAGACGATCGTGACGATGAGCCCGAGGCCGACGGTGCGTCCGATGATCGCGAGGTCGTAGGGGTCGGTCAGCATGCGGCCGAGGCGCTCGAAGATGTCGAGCGCGCTGACTCCGGGAGGTGCGAAGAGCATCGCCACCGAGGGGACGAGGAACCCCACCAGCAGCAGCGCCAGCCCCGGCAGGGCGAGCAGTCCGGTACGGCGTGACAGCACGGGCGGACTCCGTTCGTGAGGGGGTTTGCAACCGGTTGCGCAACCGGTTGTTACCACCGTAGGGCGCTCGCGAGCCGAAATGCGACCCCTCGTGTAAACAGCGTGTAAAACGCCGTGCCGCCGCCAACGCAACCGGTTGTCACGGCTCAGTAGGATGATCGGACTGTGCGCGAGGCTCGCGTCAGCGGAAGGGGAATCCGTGACGACGCTCGCCGACGTCGCCGCTCTGGCCGGTGTGGCCAAGTCGACGGCATCCCGGGCGCTCGGGCGCCCCGATCTCGTCGCCCCCGAGACGGTCGCGCGCGTTCGCGCCGCCGCGGTGCAGCTCGGGTTCGTTCCGAATCGCGCGGCCAGTCACCTCGCCCGTGGCGACAGCGGCATCGTCGCCCTCGTCGTGCCGACCCTCGACAACGCCTTCTTCACGCCCATCATCGCCGGGGCGCAGGCCCGCGCTCGCGCATCCGACCTGCAGCTCACCGTCGCGGTGCACCCGCTCGACGACGCCGACGACATCGTGGACCTGGGGCGCCTCATGCGTCAGGTCGACGGATGCATCCTGGTCGCCCCGCGCGCGCCCGACGTTGTCGTGCGCGAGGTGGGCGCCTTCGGCCCGACAGTGCTCGTCGACCGGGAGGTCGCGGGAATGACCTCGCTCGTCGCCGACACCCCGCGCGCCTTCGCCGACCTCGCCGCGCGCTTCGCGGACGACGGGCACCGGGCGATCGCCTACCTGGGCGGTCCGGAGGGATCGTGGCAGGATGCGCAGCGGAGCGCGGCGATCGACCGGGCGGTCGGCGACCGCGTCGCGCTGACCCGACTGGGACCCTTCCCCGCGACCTTCGCGGCCGGGGTCGGTGCGGCCGATGCGGTGGTGACCTCGGGCGCGACCGCCGTGGTGCCCTATGCGACGTCGATCGGGCTGGGACTCGTCTTCGCGCTGAGGGCGCGGGGAGTCTCGTCACCCGGCGAAATCGTCGTGAGTGCCGAGCGCCTGGTCGCCGAGGCCATCGGGGCCGACGAGGTGCCGGCGATCGACGTGGACGGCGACGAGCTGGGCCGCGAGGCGATGGCCGCGCTCGTCGATCTGCTCGCCACCGGCGCCGACGCCGGCGAACGACGCCGCCTCGACGTGGCGGTGCACTGGCCCGAGACCACCCCGGTCTGACGCATCCCGGGCCGGTGCGGGTCGCCGCTCAGATGAAGTCGGCCGTCGCCGCCTGAGCGATCGTCCGCTCGCGCACTTCGTGCTCGTACAGGACCGACGCCTGGTTGACCCCGACCGGTCGTCGCACGAGTTCGCCCACGCGCCGTCGCACGAGCTCGGCCGGGGTGTCGGCGGCGACGACGAGCACCGTCACGTCGACATCCGCTCCGCGCTCGCACGCGGAGCGCTGCAGCAGCGAGAACGCCCACCGCTGCAGCCGGTGATGCGCGCGGACCGGGAGCGGGAGGCGCGCCTGCACCACGGCGACGACGTGCGGCCCGGCGGCGCCGGTGCCCCACACGGCGAGTTCGGCGGTGTGCAGCAGGCAACCGGGTTCCGATGAGGATGACACCGTCGAGCGACGACGGCGAGGGCGTATCCATGTCTCCTGATTTTGAGATAACGCACGTCCGCCCGGTCGAGACGCCGGCAGGGCGAGCTCGACCGGGCGGACCGGCATCGTCGTCAGATCTTCCGAGCGACCGGATCGACGCCCTGACGACGGCGACGGATCACCACGGCGAGCGCCCCGGCACCGAGCAGACCCGCACCCGCCACGAGCAACGCCCAGACCTCTGCGGTACCCGTGCGCGCGAGCTGGTCGCCGGTCGGCTGCGCGGCGGGCGCAGGGTTTCCGCTCGCCCCGCCGCCCGTGCTCGCGGGGGCACCCGACGAGGGCGAGCCGCCGGCGTCGCCGGATCCGGGCGCGTCGGCCACCGTGAACGACAGCGGCTCGGAAGCCGACGCCGACGCGGTGTCGGTGCGGTCGAACACCGCCTTCACGACGTACGTCCCGGCCGGCAATCCGTCCGGAACGTCCAGCTGAGCGCTGCCGTCGACGAGCGTGGCCGAGGCGAGGACGCGCTCCGTCTGGTCGAAATCGGTCGCGGCCGGCACGACCACCAGGTGCACCGTGCCCTCGCTCGCGCCGTCGACGGTCGCCGTGAAGCGTAACGCGCCGCCCGCGGTGAGCGTCGAACCGCCGTCGAGCGTGACGGTGGTCGAGGTGGGAGTCAGCACCGCGATGTCGACGTCCAGCAGCCGACCCGAGCCTTCGCCCTCCGCCTCGGCGGCCCGCACACCCCGCGCGGCGTCCGCCGGGATCTCGACCTCGACCGTCGCCGTTCCGCTGGCGTCCGCGACGACCGAGGCGATCTCCTCGCCCGCGAGGGTGAAGCGGACGGTCTCACCGGCGCGGAAACCCGACCCGGTGAGGGTGACGGAGCCGCCCGGGGCGACCTCCGTCTCAGACGCGGAGAGCCGGCCCGGGGTGAGCGCGGCCGCGAGCTCCGCGCAGGCATCCCCCTGCACTCCGACCGGGGCGAGCTCGGGGCTGTCACCCGTCACGCCGTCGTCCTCCCGCACGGAGAGCCGTCCGAACGCGTCCGCCCCCATCACGGCATCCGTCGAGTTCGTCGCACTGATGACGAACGACGAGGTGGGGGTGGCCGACGCGGTGTCGTTGCCGACGATGGGGACGGTCACGGTTTTGCAGATCTCCCCTGGGGCGAAGACGACCTTTTGCGAGGCCGACGACACGACACCGTTGCCCAGCACGCTGAACCACGCGGTCACCGTCGCCGAGTCGGCGTGATTCAGCGCCACCGCCACCTGCGCGGTACTCGGGCCGTCCGTCTCCTCCACGATCGTCGACCCGACGCCCACCGTGGTCCGCTTGCGGACGTCCGCGGCGATGCTGGTCGGGGTGTCGAAAGCGAGGTCGGAGAGGTAGAGCCCACCCGCCCCGGTGCCGTCGGCGCCGACCGCGGCCGAGAAGCGCACCTCGCGGACGTCGGTGAGGTCGACCCCCAGGTCGGAGAGCGGGATCGTCACCTGCTGCAGCACGAACTTGTTCAGCACGGCTTGAGACCCGCCCGGCATGCGGTTGACGGCGAGTGGGTTGATGTCCGACACGGCGCGGCTGAAGACGCGGCCGGAACCGTCGACGACGCTGACCACGACATCGGTGCCCGAGGTAACCGTGCGGTCGGGGGCCATCTTCACCGTGAGCTGCGACCGCTTCGACACGTCGCGCGAGCCCGGCGGCAGCGACACCCGCAGTTCCCCGGTGCTCGGGGTCGCCGGATCGGTCCCGCCGCTCCACACGAACCGCGTGACGGGCGTGGCCTCGACGTTCAACCCGAACCGCGCCGGCGTCCAGTGCGGCACGCGAGCCGACCCGATGTCGCGGGTGGTGCAGTACGGCATGGCCGGCGGGATCGACGACGACGTCTCGGCGTTCGCACACACCTGGGCGGAGGCCGCACCGGTGGTGCGCACCAGGGTGCTCGGCGAGGCGAAGTCGGTCACCAGACTCGTCGCCGACCCGGGCTGCGCCGCCATGACGCGCACGTCCGCGAAGGCGGTACGCGGCGTCGACGGCGTGGTCGACCCGTCGAACAGCGACTGGAACTGCTTCTCGTGCCCCATCGTCATGCGGAAGAAGCCCGTCATGTACGACACGCCCACCTGATACTGATCGGCGGCGGTGAGTCGGGTGGAGTCGGTCGTCGAGCAGCTCGAGGTGAGGTCTTTCGTGCTCCAGTCGTCGCCGGTCGCGTAGGGGTACTTCCCGGGCGTCCAGACGGAGTTGAAGAAGTTGTGGTTCGCCCCCATCACCCACACCGCCGACCGCAGCACGTCGTCGCCGAAGGCGTGACGCGAGTCGTCCACGAAGTGCTGGCCCTGTTGATTGACCACGTCGCCGTCGCAGTAGGGCAGCACCACGCTCATCGGAACGTCGGGAACGGTCATACGGCCGAAGTCGACGGGCGCCAGGGGCAGAACGGCGGTGATGCCGAACGGCTGGGCCCGCGCGGCGTTCAGGGTGACCGCCGCGGTCACGCCCTCACCGCCTCGAGAGTGCCCCATGATCCCGACGTCGTCCAGGTCGAAGCGGCCGGCGAGGCTCGCGGCCGTCACCCCCGCCGCCGCGGTCGCCGGTGCGTCCGAGCGGGTGGTGGCGTAGGCGAGCGCCTGATCGAGCGTGCGCGTCACGGTGGTCGACGACCCCTGCGCGTCGGGCCAGCTCACGTCGTCGTACGAGACGGGTCGACCGGCGTCGACGGCCGCGAGCATGTCGAGGGTGTCGAGCACGAGCTGCCCGCGTGCGCGCGCGCCGAAGTCGAGGGCGAACGGGTTGTCGTTGGCGTTGATCGCGTTCGCGGCGATCGACACGACGTTGTAGCCGTGCGAGGCCAGGGCGCGCCCGGTCCCCTCGTAGCCCTGGTACGACCGCACGTTCACCTGGCTGGGGTCGCACGGCCAGCGCAGGGTGTTCGCCGTTCCGGTCGCGCACCAGGCGTGGCGGCCGTGCAGCAGGATCACGGTGGGGCGCTCACCCGGGGCGTCGGTGAGGTACATCTTGCCGGTCATCTCGCCCCGGATGCCGCCGATGCCCTGCAGCGCGATGGCGCGGTCGCCGAAGTCGTACTCCACCTCGGTCACGGAGTTCGGCCCCGGGTCGGCGGGGTCGTCCGCCCCGGAGAACGTCGTCGCCCGCGGGGCGGCCTGCTCGTCGTCGGTGCGGGAGGAGATCTTCGCGGTCGGGTCCTCCGCCGCCTTGTCTCCTCCGCCGGAGGCCCAGCCCTTCTCGACGTCGTGCGCGGAGACGACGCGGGAGTCGGAGGTGGACACCGACAGGGTGAGCCCGTCGGCCGACTCGGTCGCGAGACCGATCGTCTCGCCGTCGACGAGAAGGGTCGGCGCGTCGCTCACGATGGGGAGCGGCTCGTCGAGTTCGTAGCTGACCAGGTAACCGCCCGGTGCGGAGGTGATGGACCAGTCGTCGCCGGAGGCGAGAACGCCTCCGGGCGGGGCGGCTGTTGCCGCGGGGGCGAGGCTGAGGACGAGCGCGGACGTCAGGACGGTCGCCGAGAGGGCGGACCAGCGTGCGCGCGAGGACGCGAGTGATCGCATGAGGCTCCGATGCGGGTCGAGTGCGGGATTCGGGTGGCGCATCGCACCGATCGGTCGGTACGCCCCGTCAGGGTAGGGTCCGACCCGACGCCGTCCGGGGCCCGCTGCACTCCTGCGGACGCCACCACCGAGACGCGGCGGGAGCCGCTTCACCGCCCGGCAACGCGGCGAAACAGGGGAATCACCTCGGAACCCACCCCTGACGCGCACGAGAGCGTTCCGCCCGAGCGCGGCGAAGCGCTACCGGCCGCCTACCGCTCGCGGTGGCGCCGCACCTCGATCGCGCTGAGCAGCATCGCCGCCCCCGAGAACACCACCGACACCGAGAGGGCGAGGGTGAGCGCGTCGGCGAAGGGAACGGCATCCGGTGCCGGAGTACCCGAACCGCCCGCACGGGCCGCGGTCCCGACGGCGAGCACGAAGCTCGTGCCCAGCACGGTCTGGCCGATCGACGATCCCACGCGCTGCGCGGTCTGCACGACGCCCCCGGCGACCCCGCCGCGTCGGGGGTCGACGTCGGCGAGGGTCAGCGTCTGGTTGGGCGTGACGATCGCGCCGCCCGCGACGCCGAGCACGAACAGCGGCACGCACAGGCGCAGGATCACGGTGACCGGATCGGTCGCGTCGGCCGCCGTCTGCACCAGCACGCCGAGGATCACCGTGACGGTCGTGAAGACCGCGACCGCGCCCACGAGCAGCGGGCGCCCCACCCGCGAGACGAATCGGCCGGCGACGGGTGCGCCGACCACCGATCCGATCGCGTACGCCGTGACGCCGAGGCCCGACTGCAGCGCGGTGAAGCCGAGTCCGTCCTGGTAGTACAGCGCGAGCACGAGGGGGATGCCGGTGTTGCTGCAGAAGAAGACGATCGCGAACACGACGCCCGTGACGAACGAGCGCACGCGGAACAGGCGCAGGTCGAGAAGGGGCCCGGCATCCGCCCTCGTCAGACGCGCCTCGTGCCGCACGAGCCCGAACAGGAAGACCGCCGCCGGGATCAGCAGGAGCAGCATGAGCGGGCCCCCGCCCTGGCCGGTCTCGACGATCGGGAACAGCAGACACAGCACGCCGGCGCCCAGCAGCACCGCCCCGAGCACGTCGACGCGCTGACCGGATGCCGCGGCCACGGGCTCGTCGGCGGGAACCCACCGTCGGGCGAGCAGCACCGCGGCGACACCGACCGGCACGTTGATGAAGAACACCAGACGCCAGCCGATGTCCGGCCCGCCCGCCGAGATCAGCAGCCCCGCGATCACCGGGCCGAGGGCGGTGCCCGCGCCGACCGTGAGCCCCAGGCGCCCGAAGGCCCGGCCCCGCTCCCACGCCGGGAACGCGTTCTGGATGAAGCCCGAGACCTGCGGCCCCATCATGCCGCCGAACAGCCCCTGCACCACCCGCGCCGCGATCAGCAGGCCCGCGTTCGGTGCGAGACCGACCGCGGCGCTCGCGATCACGAACCCGAGCACGGCGATCGTGAAGATGCGCCGCCGCCCCCACCCGTCACCCAGTCGTCCGCCGATCACCGGCACGAGCGCGAAGGCGAGCACGTACCCCGTCACGATCCACTGGAGTTCGCTGGCATCCGCCCCGGTCGAGCGCCCGATCGACGGCAGGGCGACGTTGGTCACGCTGACGTCGAGCAGGGCGGCGAACTGCCCCATCAGCATGACCGAGAGCGCACGCCATCGACGCGGGTCGGGAGCGGGGGCGGATGCCGTCACGAGGCGCCGCGACTCAGTTCGCCGTGCGCAGACGCAGGAAGGCCTCGGCGATCCCTCGGTCCACGGCATCCGGAACGGGGTGCACCCCGGTGGCGACCTCGCCCCGCGCGACGGCGGCCAACGAGCGCGCCTGCAGCGTCAGCCCGAGGTCCATCGCCTCGATCGGGTTGCCGAGCCCCGCGACGAGGTTGACCATGTTGGTGTCGGCGATCACGTGCACCGCGCGGTCGCCGGGCAGGGCGTAGGTCGCGTGGAATCCCTCGGTGGCGACGGGCCGGCCGAGCGCGGCCAGATCCATCTCCCACGGGTGATGACCGACCCCGGCGATGATGAGGCCGTGCGGGAGGTGCGCGATCTGCGCGGCCCCGAGCACCCCGGGTGCCCCGGTGGCGAGGAAGACGAACCGGGCCTGCGCGAGCGCCTCGTCGAGCCCGGCGACGATGAACCCCTCGAGCGACGCCTCGAGGGCGCGGTAGGGATCCGTGTCGACCACCGTCACGACGGCACCCAGCTGGCGCAGGGTGTGCGCGGTCCCCCGCCCGCACGGACCGAACCCGATGACCGTCGCCCGCGAGCCGGGGATCATGAGGTTCGTCGCGCTCATGAACGCCTGCACCACCGACTGGCCGACGCCGAAGCGGTTCTCGACCAAGAGCTTCAGCGGACTGTCGTTGATGACGACGATCGGATGCCGCACCTCGTGCTCGCGACGGCGCAGGACGATGCCGCCGGTCGTCGTCTCTTCGGTCCCGCCGCGCAGGTGCTTGGCGGGGTGACCGTCGAGCACGCCGCGGAACAGGTCGCCGCCGTTGTCGAGGATGAGGTGCGGGTCGCTCGCGAGCACCGCGGCGACGCGCGGGGCGTCGTCGTCGCGGGCGGCGTGCACGGTGACACCGCGATCCCGCAGGTCGGCGACGGTGTCTTCGCGGGTGGTCCCGGGCGAACCGGTGAGCGAGACCTGTGCTCCGGCCTCGACGAGCAGGCGCACGAGCACCGCCGTCTTCGGCTCGATGTGCAGGCACATCGCGATGCGCAGGCCGTCGAACACCGGCGCGAGCTCGCGGACGGCCTCGCGGGTGAGGGGCATGTGCGCGTCGGCCCATTCGAGGCCGGGCGCGGGAGGGGTGGGGTAGGTACGGGTGGTCATGGCGATCCGATCAGTGAGGGGTGGCGAAGAACGACACCCGCGTCACTGATAGAGCTCGGACCGGTAGGAGTGGTCGCCGAAGATCGGGGCGGGGTGGGACCCGCCGCCGTGACCCGCGGCGATCGACATGCGCTGAGCCTATGCCCGCGAGCGAAGGGGGAGGGCTTCGGAGCTCAGAGAGCGCGAAGCTCCCACCACAGCGACGTCGACTGACCGGGCTCGAGCAGGCGCAGATCCACCCCGGAGCGGAGGGCGTCGGGTGGACAGGTCGACGGTTCGACGGCCACCGCGTGCCGGTACTCCCCCGCGGGTCCGTGGTCGGCGGTGTAGACCTGCAGCCAGGGCGAGCTGCCGTCGACCCGCAGCTCGACGCCCGTCCCGTCGGCCGGATCGACGAGAGAGACCCGGACGATCCCCTCGTCGTCGGGTCGCAGCGCTGTCAGCGCGTTGTTGACGACCCGGTCTGCGATCGGCCGTCTCCGACGCAGGTCGTATGGAGTCCCCTCGACGGGCACCCGACCGACGGGGAGCATCCTGTCGCCCGACACCAGCATCACCTCGTCGGCGGGGACCGTGAGGGTCCACCGGTCGATTGCCGACGGGACCGCAGGTCCCGCCACGAGGGAGGGGTGCGCTCCGAGCCCGACAGGGGCGCGCTCTTCCGACTCGTTCGTCGCGGTGATCCGTTGTTGGATGCCCTCCTCGGACACGACGGTCGAGACGTCGAGTCGCATCCGCCAGGGGTAGCCCGAGGGCCGATCGATCACCGTGCTCAGCACGGCGGATCGCGCGGTCCGCGCGGCGACGTCGAACAGCGTTCGCGTCACGAGGCCGTGCACGGCCGTCCGGGTCGTCGGTTCGGTGATCTCCAGCTCGTGCGTCAATCCGTCGAACTCGTAACGACCGTCCGCCGTCCGGTTCGGCCACGGTGCCAGCACCGCACCCCTCATCGACGGGTCGAACCCCGGCGGGCGCGCGGCGACGAGGTCGCGCCCCCGGTGTCGCGCGGAGCGCAGCGCGGCGCCGAACGGGGTGACGACGGCCTCGTAGTGCCCCGCCGTCAGAACGACGTCGTCGATCATCCCCTCTCGTCCTCGCGGTGGAACAGCAGCAGCTCGGGCAGGCTCGTCGCGAAGTAGTCGGTGACCCCGTCGTCGCGGACGGCGGCGGGAGCGACGTAGCGCGGGCGCGCCTCGCCCAGAGACGGCGGCGGGTCGGCGGGCGCGAGACCGAGCGCGGCGTTGGTCTGGTCCCACGCGGCCAGCGCGCGCCCCTCGCCCCCTTCCCACGGGTGGAAGGCCCGACCGAGCAGGATGCCGCGCGCCTCCCCCGCACGTCCCTCGGAGGTCAGCAGCGTGACGTATTCGATGGTGAGGTCGTCGCGGGTCAGCACGACCTCGCGCCGTTCGTCGAGCACGGCGAGACGATCGGCCGTCGAGTGCCCCAGCTTGGCCGCCAGCTGATCGCGTTCGAAGAGCAGCCGCGCGTCGTCGGGGGCGGTCCGCGTCGCCTCCTCGTAGAGGTTCCACGCCGCGTCGTCGTCGCGGGCGACGGTGAACTCCGCGATCGCGGCGTTGCGCAGCAGCACCACGTCGCGAAGGCCCCGCTCCATCGCCTCGCGCCACCGCGCCAGGGCGTCCTCGCGCCGTCCTTGCCCGTAGAGCAGGTTGCCGAGCAGGAAGCGGGCGACAGCGTCGGAGTCGTCCGCGGCGATCGCGGCGCCGAGGGCGTCGAATGCCGCGAGTCCGTGCGGGAACGCCCACGTCAGATCACTGTCGCGCGCCGCCGATCGCGCCGCGGCGGCCGCATCGGCCTCGCCCCGCTCCTCGAGAGCGGCCGCGGTGAGATAGTGCGCGAGGGGGATGACGTTCCCCGCCGCACAGACCGGGAGGCCCGTGACGCGGGCGAGGAGCCCGAGAGCGTCGTCCACCTCACCGAGATGGAGGAGGTCGAGGGCGGTGTCGAGCAGCAGACCGGGGTCGTCCGTACCGGGCGCGCCCGAGAGGTGCCGCGCGGTGGGGTTCAGGGGCTCGACCGCGAGCACCTCGCGCAGGACGAGGTCGGCCTCGGTCGCCCGCTCCGCGCGGCGCAGGAGCACGGCCCGCAGTACCTCTCGACGACTGTCGTACGCTGCGACCCCGTCGAGCGAATCGAGAACCCGCAGGGCCGCCCGGGTACGACCCCGGCGCGCGAGTGACGACCCCAGCTCGAAGCCGGCGGCCGCCGCCCACGTGCCGTCCCATCCGGCCTTTCCGAAGGCGCGCTCCGCGTCGATGGGCCGCCCCAGTCGCTGCAGGATCAGCCCCCCGAGGTAGAAGGCCTCGGCATCCGTCGGGTTCGCGTTGCGGCGCGTGAGCCGGCTCACGGCGGTCTCGACGTGGCGGAGCGCCTCGGCGTACTCGCCCGAGCGGTATCGCGCGTCGCCCAGCGCGAGGTTGACGCGCACGTCGCCGGGATCGCGGTCGAGGGCCGCTTCCCAGTACGAGAGCGGAGAGCGCGTCGGGTGCCGGAACTGGCTCAGGTGCAGACCCGTGAGATACAGCTCCTCCACGGTGTCGATCTGCGCGGGGAGCGGGGGTTCGTCGGCCACCCACGGTTCGGCGTCGTCGACCACCGAGGGCGTCCACCGCACGAGGCTCGCCCCGCCCGCGGAGCGCAGCTCGACCTCGAGCGCTCCCTCGACAGGCCCCTCCCACACGATCTCGTCGACGGATCCCGGATGCAGATCCGCCCGCCGCTCCGCCACGACACGGCCGTCCACGACGATGCGCATCACCGCCGCCGGCCGCGGCGACGTCACGGCGAAGACCGCCCGCACCCCCTCGGCGCGATCGACGTGCACCGCGGCGTCGGGGGTCGCCTGATGGGCGGGTCCGAGGGCGGGGATCGGATACCAGTACTGCGAGAACGTCTTCGTCTCGCCCGGCAGGAGCCAGCTGAAATCCGGTTGATTGTCGGTGTAGACGCCCGCCATCAACTCCACATACGGACCATCTTCGTCGGTCAACTGCGCATCCCAGGCGTGGCCGAAGGGAGCGTCTCCCCACGTCCACTGCTTCTTTCCGGGTGAGATGCGGCGCTCCGCCCAGTGGACGAAGCCCGCCCCCGCGCCGTGGTCGTACCCGCCGAAGAAGTCGTCCTCCGAGTCGACGATCATGTACGAGGTCGGCACGGGGATGTTCCGGTAGAAGTCGATGCGGTCGGCCGCCGGGACCGCCTCGGGCGCGGCCGCGGCGAGCGCGGCGTAGTCGACACCGTAGTAGGGCCGGTCCGCGCGGGGGAACGCCGTCAGAGCACGACGCGCGTGATCGGCGACGTAGCGCACGTCCTCGGGGAAGAACGACTGGTAGTCGTCGTTGACCCGAGCGGCGACGTTCGCCCACCAGAGGAAGGTCTGGCGCTCGCTCGTGCGGTTGTGCAGGCGCACCGCGACCTCGACGACCGTGCTGCCGGGGCGGATCCGCACGCCGTGCTGCGCGGCCATGCGCGTGAAGGGGTCGTGGTCAGCGCACCATACGGTGACCGAGCCGTCGTCACCGTGCTCGATCGACGTCTCGACGGGCAGGTGGGTCGCCGGTCGATGGTGCTGCGGCCAGTTGAACTCGACACCGCCGCTGACCCACGGGCCGGCGAGGCCGACGAGGGCGGGCTTGATGACGTTGTTGCGATAGAAGAAGTCGTAGTCGGTGGTCTTGTCGTAGGCCACGTGGATGCGACCGCCGAGCTCGGGGAGGACCACGAGACGGAGGTACTCGTTCTCCAGATGCACGGCCTGCCACTGCCGCGCCCGCGGCTCGTCCGACACCCGCTCGATGAACGGCAGCGGATAGACCTTGCCGCTCGACCCCTGGTACACGCGATGGTCGAGGAACATCGGGTACGCACTGGGCTCGTGGGCGTCGTACGTGCGGATGGTGAGCGGCTCGTCCCACGCGATCGCCCGCCCCTCGGCCAGCTCGTCGCGCAGGGCGCTCGGGGCGTCGGGGAGCTCGATCTCGGCCGGCCCGGGCGCGGTGGAGGTCTCGGGGTGCATGGTCATCGGACGCCTCCTCGGCGAGCAATAGGGTGTTCCACATGAGTGAGTCGGGGCCGATCGCCCTTGCGCCGGAGGGCGACGACGTCTCGGGACTGATGGAGGGTTTCGCGAACCAGCGCTTGTGCGTGGTGCCGCGTCCCCTCGTCGAAGAGGCCATCGGTCGCGCCGGGACGCGGCAGCTCCTCGTCACCGACGCGGGCTACTTCCCCCGCGCGCGGCGCCATCGCCGCCGGCGGGCGCACGGCACGTCGGAGACGATCGTGATCCTCTGCGTCGCGGGCAGCGGCACGGTGACCGTGGACGGCCAGAGCTTCGCCCTCGACGCCTCCGGGTGCGCGATCATCCCGCCCTACGTCAGCCACCACTACGCGGCGTCCGACACGGATCCGTGGACGATCTGGTGGATGCACGTCCGCGGTGCCGACGTGGCCGACCTGATCGGTTCGGTGCTCCGCGCGCAACAGCCGGTCGTGGTGCTGAAGTCGGTGGACCGCATCGCCGCGCTGTTCGACGAGCTCGTCGAGACGATGGAGCAGCGGCCCTCGCCGATCCACCTGCTCGCGGCATCCGGAATCGCCTGGCACCTGCTGACGCGACTCGCCGCCGACAGCCGGCTCCCCGCGACCGGCTCGCCCCTGGAGCGCGCCATGCGCTACCTCGAGGCCCGCGTGGAAGGTGCCATCTCGGTGCCGGAGCTGGCCGCCATCGTGGGCGTCTCCCCCTCGCATCTGAGCGCGCTGTTCCACCAGGCCACCGGCGGCGGACCGGGTGCCTTCCACACATCGCTGCGCATGAGCCGGGCCCGGACCCTGCTCGACACCACGACGATGCCCATCGCCGACGTGGCGGTGGCGGTGGGGTACGCGGACCCGCTGTACTTCTCGCGTCATTTCCGGCGCATGCACGGCGTCAACCCCTCCACCTATCGTTCGCAGCACAAGGGATAGATCGGGACTCGGCATCCGTCGGCGTCAGCCGGGGATCCCGATGCGACGCTCGCCGGAGCGGAGCTGCTGGATGACCACGGCGATCACGAGCAGCGTGCCCTGCGCGACGTTCTGCCAGAACGTGTTCACGCCCAGCAGCGTCATGCCGTTGGTGAGCACGCCGAGCAGGATCACCGCGAGGATCGTTCCGGCGATCGCGCCCTTGCCGCCCTTGAGCGCGGCACCGCCGAGGGCGGCGGCCGTGATCGCCTGCAGCTCGAGCCCCTCGGAGCCGGAGATCGGCTGACCCGAGCCGGTTCGGGCGGTGATGAGCACGCCGGCGATGGCCGCGACGGCGCCGGTCACCATGTAGACCCCGATGATGTACCGGTTGATGTTGATGCCGGCGAGGCGGGCGGCGATGTTGTTGCCGCCCACCGCGTAGATGTTGCGACCGATGGTCGTGTACCGCAGCACGAGGTGGGCGACGACCGCGACGATGACCAGCACCCAGATGAGCGTCGGCACGCCGAGCACCGCTCCGCGGGCGAGGAACACGAAGAACGGGTCGGCCCCGGTGTAGCCCTGCGCGCGACCGTCCGAGATCAGCTGGGCGACGCCCTTGAACGCCGCGAGGGTCGCGAGGGTCGCGATCACGGGGTTCACGCGGCCGAACACGATGATGCAGCCGTTCACGAGACCGCAGACCACGCCGATGGCGACCGCGCCGACCACCCCGACCAGAGCGGACGACGTGGCGGTGAACAGCATCGCCGAGGTCACCGAGGTGAGTCCCGCGATCGATCCGACCGAGATGTCGAGCGCGCCGAGGATGATCACGATCGTCTGCACGACCGCCAGCAGGCCCACGATGGCGACCGCCGTCCCGATCACGCGGAGGTTCGCGATGGTGAAGAAGAGCGGATTCTGGATGCCGATGACGGCGACGACCAACGCGATGGCGATGATCAGCGAGATGTTCTGCACGCCGACCGTCGCGACGAAGCGCTTGGCCGGGGAGACGGTGTGGGTCTCGGGTGCGTCCGCGCGAGCCGGCGCGAGGGGGGCGGTAGACACGGAGGGGTCCCTTCGGGGTGAGGAGGTCATGCGGAGATGTCGTTCATCGCGAGCGCGAGGATGCGCTCCTCGGTGGCGTCTTCGCGGTCCAGCTCGCCGGCGATGCGCCCGTCGGCCATGACGTAGATGCGATCGGAGACGCCGAGGATCTCGGGGAGCTCGCTCGAGACGACGATGACGGCGACACCCTGGTGGGCGAGTTCGTCGATGATCGCGTAGATCTCCGACTTCGCCCCGACGTCGATGCCGCGGGTGGGTTCGTCGAGCAGAAGCAGTCGGGGCTTCGTCGCGAGCCACCGTGCGAGCACGACCTTCTGCTGGTTGCCGCCCGACAGATTGCCCACCAGCTGCTCGGAGGAGGGGGTGCGGATCCGCAGCCTCTGGATGTACTCCTGGGCGAGCGCGCGTTCGGCGCGACCGCGCACGAAGATCCAGCGGGCGAGAGACTTCAGCACGACCAGGGCCGCGTTGTCGCGCACCGACCTCTGCAGGAGCAGGGCCTCGGCCTTCCGCTCCTCGGGCGCGAAGCCGATGCCGGCGCGGATGCTGTCGGAGGGTTGGCGGATGCTACGGACCTCGCCCGAGACGACGATCCGGCCCGCGGTCGCGGGGTAGTCGCCCGCGATGGTCTTCATGAGCTCGCTGCGGCCGGCGCCGACGAGGCCGGCGACCCCGACGACCTCTCCGGCCCGCACGGTGAGATCGACGTCGGTGACGTGCTCGTTGCCGACGCCGATGAGCTCGAGCACCGTCTCGCCCAGGGCGGCACGGTCGCGGTGGAAGAACTTCTCGAGGTCGCGGCCCACCATCATGCGCACGAGGTCGTCGTGATCGGTCTCCGAGACCCGCTTGGTCCCGACGAAGGCGCCGTCGCGCAGCACCGTGATTCTGTCGGCGAGTTGAAAGATCTCGGCCATGCGATGGGACACGTACGCCACCGCCACGCCGTCGTCCTGGAGCTGTCGGATGAGGGAGAAGAGCAGCGCCACTTCCTCGTCGCCGAGTGAGGAGGTGGGCTCGTCGAAGCAGATGATGCGCGGGCGGCTGACGACCGCACGCATGATCTCCACGAGCTGCCTCTGCGCGGGCGAGAGGTCGGAGCCGAGGGCGTCGGCGCGCAGGGCCCGATCGAACCCCCAGCGGCGCAGCTCCGTGCGCGTGCGCTCGATGAGGGCGCGTCGGTTGAAGCCGACTCCCCCGAGGTCGCCGACGAAGATGTTCTCGGCGACGGAGACCGCGGCGATGATCTCCGGTTCCTGGGCGATGACGCGCAGGCCCGCTCGCCGCGCGTCCGAGGGGTCGGAGAACTCGACGGGCCTCCCGTCGATCTCGAGGCTGCCGCCGTCGGGACGGTAATCGCCGTTCAGGATCTTGAGCAGGGTGGACTTCCCCGCACCGTTCTCCCCCATGAGCGCGGTGACCTCTCCCGACCGCAGCTCCACTTCCACTCCCCGGAGGGCATGGACCGGGCCGAAGTTCTTCGAGATTCCCGCCGCGCGCAGCGCGATGCTTTCCTGACTCACCGTCGTCCTCTTCTCACGTCGTCGTGGCACCGGTGATGGAGGCGGCGCTCCGCCGCCTCCATCCGTCGTCGGGTCAGGTGCAGACGACGCCCTTGGCTTCCCAGTTGCTCGCATCGACGATCTCGGTGTTGGCGATCGACTGGGGCGGCAGGGCGGTGCCGTTGCGCAGCAGGTCGATCATCGAGTTCGCGGCGGCCTTGCCGACCTCGACGCCCGAGATGAACAGCGCGGCCTTGTTGCCCGTCTGCTGACCGGCTTTCCAGTCCTTGCAGGTCAGGTAGGCGCCCAGGCCGACGCCGATGATGTTGTCGGCGGCGACGCCCGAGTTCTGCAGGGCCGTCACGACGCCCGTCTCGCTCTCGTCGTTGCAGCCCCACACGACCCAGTTGGTCACTCCGGCGTTCGCCGTGATGACGGCGCCGGCCTTGTCCTGCGCGTCGGTCGCCGAGTTGTCGGTGCCGACGTCGATCACCTCGGGGCCGTCGGAGATCGCCTCGGTGAAGGCGCTCTTCGCGCCGTCGACGCGCTGCTGGCAGACGGTGAGGTCCTGCTTGTATGCCGACAGGATGCGGGTGTTCGCCGCGGTCCATCCGGCTTCCTCGTACAGTCGGGCGGCTTCGGCCCCGACCTTCTCGCCCATCGAGGTCCCGTCGAAGCCCGAGAACGGCGCAGCGTTGCCCGCGGCGTCTTCGATCGTGTCGTCGGCCGCCATGATCGGAATGCCGGCGTCCTTCGCCAGCTGGATGACCTGGGGGCCGATCTGCTGGTCGGGGACGACGATGATGATCCCGTCCACCTGCTGGGCGATCGCCGCCTCCACCTCGGAGATGGCCTTGTTCGAGTCGGTGCCGAGGTCGACGGCGTTGATCGTGACGTCCCCCGCCGCCTGCGCGGCCTCCTTGGCGCCGTTCGCCTCGTCGATGAAGTACTGCTGATCGCCCTGCTTCTGCAGGAAGGCGATCGTGAGGGGGCCGTCCTTCGGGCCGGCGGCGGCGCCCGAGTCGGGTGACGCGGTCTCCATGCCCGAGCTGCAGGCGGTCACGGCGGCCAGGGCCAGGACGGCGATGGCCGCTCCGACCATCCGGGTCGCGCTCGTGCGAACTGTCTTCTTCGTCATCCGCGTTCCTTATCTCCATTGATCGCCGGTCGCGCGACCGGGCGGGATGTTCCTCGCTCACGCTACTGGGGCCCAGGCGCGTGATCAGAGGACGATCGCCCACCCAACATGGACGATTCGACGATCGGAAGGATCCCCGCGCTGCAGCATTCCCCGAAGCGGCGCCGCGGCCGACGCGGTCCGCGATCGCCGGGCACGCGCAGCGGTCGCTACGCTCCTTCTGTCGATCATGCGATCGGCGCCCCCACACCCGGAGAACCCCGATGACCAACAGCACTCCCGGCCGCATGCACGAGGTCACCGACGAGACGCGCGCGATCGTCGACATGGTGCTCGACTACTCCCGCACCCGCCTGCTGTCGGAGGACACCCCTCTCGACAAGCCCCTCCCCGCCGCCGAGCTCACACGTTTGGCAGGTCGCACGATCGACGAGGCCGGCATCGGCGCGCGCAAGGCCCTCGGGGTGTTCGAGCACGTGCTGGCGCCGGCCTGCATCACGACCGACGACCCGCGGTACCTGTCGTTCATCCCGAGCGCGCCGACGAAGGCGGCGGCCGCGTTCGACCTCGTCGTGTCGGCGAGCGCCCTGTACGGCGGATCGTGGCTCGAGGGTGCGGGCGCGGTGCACGCCGAGAACGAGGTGCTGCGCTGGCTCGCCGCCGAGTTCGGCCTGCCCGCCGGAGCGGGCGGGGTGTTCGTGCAGGGCGGCACCCTCGGCAACCTGTCGGCGCTCGTCGCAGCGCGCGAGGCCGCTCACGATCGATTCGCGGATGCCGGCACGCCGCGCCCCGACGCGTGGCGCGTGGTCTGCAGCGTCGAGGCGCACTCCTCGATCGCCTCGGCCGCGCGGGTGATGGACGTCGAGGTCGTCGGCGTGCCCGTGGGCGAAGACGGCGTGCTGCGCGGCGATGCCGTGCGCGCGGCCCTCGACGAGTACGGCGAGAGCGTCTTCGCCGTCGTCGCGACGGCCGGCTCGACCAACTTCGGCATCGTCGACGACATCGCCGACATCGCCCTCGCCATCGAGGGGACCGACGCGTGGCTGCACGTCGACGGCGCCTACGGCCTGACGGGCATGCTGTCGCCCCGCGCCCGGCACCGCTTCGCCGGGGTGGAGCACGCCGACTCCCTCGTCGTCGACCCGCACAAGTGGCTCTTTGCGCCGTTCGACGCGTGCGCCCTGATCTACCGCGACCCCGAGCTCGGTCGCCGCGCGCACACGCAGCACGCCGAGTACCTCGACACCCTCACCGAGACGAGCGACTGGAGCCCGTCCGACTTCGCCGCGCACCTGACCCGCCGCGCGCGCGGACTCCCCCTCTGGTTCTCGCTCGCCACCTACGGCGCCGCCGTGTACCGCGAAGCCATCACGGCCGCCATCGACCTCGCCGAACGCATCGCCGACGAGATCGAGCGCCGCCCCGAGGTCGCGCTGGTGCGACGCCCGCAACTCGGCGTCGTCGTCTTCGAGCGCGTGGGATGGGACAAGCCCGACTACGACCGCTGGTCGGCCCGCCTGCTCGACGACCAGCACGCGTTCGTCACGCCGTCGAGCCACGCGGGCCGCGTCAACGCGCGCTTCGCGATCCTCAACCCGCGCACGACCTTCGACGACCTGGTCGGGATCCTCGACACGATGGTCTGAGGCCGGGCCCGGCGCCGCGCGGGCCGGGCGGGAGCACACGACCGCGGGGAACATCGACCGTTCGCCGCCGCCACACGTCATACCGCACGCACAACCGCGGGGATCATCGACGACACGCCGCCACGCGGCGACCGCGGCGGCGTGTCCGGCGAACATCCCGCGGTTGTGTCCGCGACCGACGCCCGAGCACGCGCCAAGGCAACGAAAAAGCCCCGGGCGACCGGGGCTTCATCCGTAGCGGGAGCGGGGCTTGAACCCGCGACCTCACGATTATGAGTCGTGCGCTCTCACCAACTGAGCTACCCCGCCGCACGGCATCCGGTATTCAGAAGTGGATGCCTTGAGCCCCGAGTCAGGATTGAACTGACGACCCCTTCCTTACCATGGAAGTGCTCTGCCACTGAGCTATCGGGGCGTACCCGGATCGCTCCGGGCAACTAGAAGAGAATATCAGATCGCGACACTCTCACACGAATCGAGGGTCACCCTCCGGCGTGCTGACGCAGCCACGCGATCGGGTCGATCGGCGTGGTGCCGTTCTGCAGGATCTCGACGTGGGTGTGCGCACCGAACGAGCGTCCGGTGTTGCCGGTGCGGCCGAGGAACTGGCCCACGTGCACCTTCTCGCCCTGCGTGACCTGGAGCGAGCCGTACTGCATGTGGCCGTAGCGGCTCGAGACGAGCTGTCCGTCGATCTCGTGGTCGATCAGCACGGTGACGCCGAAGGCGCCGCCCTGCTCGGTGGCGATGCGCACGGTGCCGTCGGCGATGGCCTGCACGGGCGAGCCTTCACCGGGGACGAAGTCGGCGCCCTCGTGGAAGCCGCCGTCGCGCATGCCGAAGCCGTACGAGATCGACACACCCACGGCGAAGGGCCACTGGATGGGCGCCGTCGGGTCGTTGGTGTAGAAGTCGGAGGGCCGCGTGATGCCCGAGTCGAGCGCCATCTTGGTGTACGTGGTGGCGGAGTATCCGTCATCGGCACGGTCGACCGCGGCCGACTGCGCCTGGGCGGGCGCGACGTAGGCCTGGATGTCGTTCGCACCGGATGCCGCGACGTCGCCGGCGACGGCGAGACGCGTGGTCGCGACCTCGGGGGCGGCGACGTTGTCGGTGCCGGCCGCCGACGCGAGAGCGCTGACCGGCATGGTCATGCCGACGGTGAGCAGACCCACGACGCCCATGACGCCGACCGAGAACGAGGTCGCGGCGATGCGACGGGCGGTGCGGCGCGAGCGGGGAGCCGCAGCGGCGGGGAGGCCCTCCGACACCGGCTCGGCGGCCGGGGCGACCGGCGCGGCCTGCTGGGTGGGGGTCTCGCCGGTGAAGGCGAACAGGCGGGCCGCCGAAGCGAATTCGTCGGCGACGTCGTCGGCGGGGGCCGAGACGGAGGCCGCGACCTCGGGCTCAGCGGCATCCGGAGTCTCGACGGGCTCGGAGTCGGCGACCGAAGCGTCGACGGCGGAGTCGATGATCACGGCGTCGGCGACGGGGCGACGGCGCGAGCGGCGCGAGACGGGGAGCGTGATCGGCGAGGTCGGGAGGCTGACCGGCGTGGTCGCGGCGTCGCTGTCGGCGCTCTGCAGGATCACGGCGACGTCATCGGAGCGGTGCTCCTCGACGACGGTGACCTCGAGCGCATCGGCGGGATCCGCTTTCTCGACGAGGGCGTCGGACGCGGGGAGGGTCGGCTCGATCGTGGCGGCGATCACCGTCTCGACGACGGCGGCGGCGACGGCCTCGACCATCGCGGGCTGGCTCGCGGACTCGGCGTCGACGGGGGCCGGATCGGCCGCCTTCTGGTCGGCGGAGGCCGGGGCGTCGAGGGTGGCGACGCTCGCTGCCCGGCGACGCATCTCGGCTCGAGTGAGCCGGGGTTCTGCATCGGGGGCGCTGACGGGGAGGGGGCGACGAGACCGTCGGGTGACGGCGGGCTCAGTCTCGGAGGCTTCAGACGGCAACGCGGAAGGGGCTCTCGTGTCGTGTCGCAGGCGCGACGGCTTCGGGCTTCGGGGCTTGACCATCTCCGCAGGTTCGGGTTGCGGAAGATAACGAACTGGTAAACACCCTACCCCGACGGGTCTGTGAATGCCATGAAAGGTGCCCGACTCACCTCGCGTAATCGAGCAGCGGCTCGAGGCGACCGAAGAATCCGGGCCCTGCCGCGATGACCATGCCGTTGCCGGGACGCCCGCCCGGCGCGCCGCCGACCGTGCCGCCGGCCTCTTCGACCAGCAGGGCGCCCGCCGCGTGGTCCCACGGGTGGGTGCCGCGCTCGTAGTACGCGTCGACCCGCCCTGCGGCCACCGAGGCCAGATCGAGCGAGGCCGCACCGATGCGGCGCACGTCGCGCGCGATCGGCATGACGCGCGACAACTGGGCCAGGGCGGGTCCGTGCGTCTCGGGGTCGTAGCCGAAGCCGGTCGCGACGAGACCACCGGCGGGTCCGACCTCGCTGACCGACAGGCGCTGGTCGCCGAGCCACGCTCCCCCGCCGCGCGACGCGGTGAAGAGCTCCCCCGTGACCGGGTTGAAGACGGCCCCGGCGAGCGCCGTCCACGACGCGGTCTCGGCCGTGCCCTCGACCGCGGCGATGCTGACCGCCCATGCGGGGATGCCGTAGGCGTAGTTGACGGTGCCGTCGATCGGGTCGACGACCCACGTGATGCCGCTCGTGCCCTTCTCGGCGCCCGACTCCTCGCCGAAGAACCCGTCGTCGGGCCGCTCGCGCGCGAGCTCCGCACGGATGAACGCCTCGACCTCGCGGTCGGCGGCGGTGACGATGTCGGCGGCGGCCGATTTGGTGGCGGCGACCGTCACCCCCTCCCGGCGGCGACGGTGGGCCAGTTCGCCGGCCTCCCGGGCGATACGCGTGGCGAGCTCGAGCAGATCCGCGGGAGAGGTCATGGCATCCACGCTACTGCGCCACCCCCTCGGCCGATTTCTTCGCCGTCGTTAGCGTGGGCTCATGACCGCCTCGGATTCTCGCCAGTACGACGTCGTCATCGTGGGGGGCGGGCACAACGCCCTGGTCTCCGCGGCCTATCTCGCGCGCGCCGGGCGCCGCGTGGCGGTGATCGAGAGGGCGGATGCCGTGGGCGGAGCCGCCGTGTCGGAGAGACCCTGGCGCGGAGTCGACGCCCGCCTGTCGCGCTACTCGTACCTCGTGAGCCTGCTGCCGCAGCAGATCATCGACGACCTCGGCCTGCAGATCACCTTGAAGCGCCGGCGGTACTCGTCGTACACGCCCGACCCGGCGGACCCCTCGCGCGGGATCCTCGTCGACACCCACGACGCCGAGGCCACGGCCGCGTCGTTCACGCGCGCGCTGGGCGACGACGGTGCCGCCGAGGCCGAACGCTTCTCGGCCTTCGGCGAGCGCCTGGCGCCCCTCGGCCGCGCGGTCTTCCCGACCATGACCGAGCCCCTGCCCACCGCCGACGAGGTGCGCGAGCGTCTCGGCGACGACGAGCTGTGGGAGGCCCTCACGAGCCGCCCCCTCGGCGACCTCCTGCGCCGGTCGCTGCAGAGCGACCTCGTACGCGGCATCGCCCTCACCGACGGCCTCATCGGCACCTTCTCGACGTCGGACGACCCCTCGCTCGCGCAGAACCGGTGCTTCCTCTACCACGTGATCGGCGGAGGGACGGGCGACTGGGACGTTCCCGTCGGCGGCATGGGCGCCGTGACCGCCGAGCTCGAACGCGCCGCCCGCTCATTCGGTGTCGAGATCTTCACCGGCGTCGAGGTGGTCTCGATCAGCCCCGACGGCGAGGTGCACACCATGACCGACCGCTCCGAGGTCTTCCGCGGCGACCTCGTGCTCAGCGGGGTCGGACGCGCGGTGCTCGACGGCCTGCTCGCGGCCGGTGGCTCCGCCACGATCGGCGGCGACGAGCCCGAGGGAGCGCAGGTCAAGGTGAATATGCTCCTCTCGCGCCTGCCGCGCCTGCGCGACGTATCGGTGACGCCGGAGGAGGCGTTCTCGGGCACGTTCCACGTCAACGAGACCATGACACAGCTCGATGCCGCCTACGCCGCGGCATCCGGAGGTCTCGTCCCCGACCCGCTGCCCGTCGAGATCTACTGCCACTCGCTGACCGACCCGTCGATCCTCGGCGAGGAGCTGCAGGCGTCGGGGGCGCAGACGCTCACGATGTTCGGCCTGCAGGTGCCGCACCGCCTGCTCGACGACACCGACCCCGTCGCCGCGGGAGCGCGCCTGCTGGCCGCGGCGCAGGCCTCGCTCGACTCCGTGCTGGCCGAGCCGCTGCGCGACTGCATCCACCGTGCCCCCGACGGGCGCCTGTGCATCGAGGCGCGCACGACGACCGACCTCGAGCGCGCGCTGAACATGGCCGGCGGCGACATCTTCCACGGGGCGCTGTCGTGGCCGTGGCTCGAGGCGCCCGCCTCGACGCCAGCCGAGCGGTGGGGCGTCGCGACCCCTCACCCGCGGGTGCTGATGTGCGGGTCGAGCGCCCAGCGCGGCGGCGCGGTGAGCGGCATCGGCGGGCAGAACGCGGCGATGGCGGCGCTGGAGATGCTCGGCGGCTAGCTCGTCGCCGCACGGGCGGTCGCGATGATCGTCTCGACCGCCCTCATCAGAGCGGGAGTCGAGGGCTCGGCGTACCCGAACACCAGGCCCGGCGGCAGCTCGGTCTCGGTTCCCGGCACCGCGTATCCCGCGAGGGGCGCCACCACGATGCCGCGGGCCGCGAGCGCTGCGACCACGCGGGTTTCCGCCTCGCGCGCGGAGCCGGGCAGCAGGACGACGGCGTGCAATCCCCCGTCGGTGGCCGTGAGCGTCACGCCTTCGACACCGGCGAACGCCTCGAGCATCAGCCGGCGCCGGTGGCGGTAGTCGCGGCGGCGCCGGGCGGTGTGGCGAGCGAGGGCTCCGTCGCCGAGGTACAGGGCCAGCGCCTGCTGCTGCACCTGCGAGACGGACGGATCGAGGTCGGCGCGCGCGGCCGCGAGGTGTTCGCGCCACGCCCCGGTCGCCACGATCCACCCGCAGCGCAGGGCCGGGGTGAGCACCTTCGACAGCGAACCGATCAGCACCACGTTCGCGGGATCGAGCAGGTGCAAGGGCGGCAGCGGCACGCGGCCGTGGGGGAACTCGCTGTCGTAGTCGTCTTCGACGACGACGGCTCCCGTGCGGGCCGCCCACGCGAGCAGACGGGCCCGGGCCGCGGCATCCAGCCGACTGCCGAGAGGGTAGTGGTGGTGCGGGGTGACGATCATCGCGTCGAGGTCGTCGCGCGCCTCGATGTCGTCGAGGTCGAGACCCGCGCCGAGTCGCACCGCGATCGGCACCGCCTCGACGCCCACGCGGCCGAGCAGATGCCGCACGCGGGGGTACCCGGGGTTCTCGATGCCGACCCGCAGCCGCGCCCCGCGGGGTTCGAGGGCGAGCACGGTGAGCAGCATCGCATCGCTCGTCCCCGCCGTCACGATGACATCGTCGGGGGCGACGTCGAGCCCGCGCGTGCGGCCGAGGTGCGCGGCGATCTGACGGCGCAGGGCGGGCTCGCCGAGCACGTCGGCCACGTCGGCGGCGACTTCGAGCGCACTCGCGCGCCGCCACGCCGAGCGCCATGCGGCGTCGACGATTCCCGCCGTCCCGGGCCGCCCCGGACGCAGGTCGATCACGGCCGGGGCGGGCTCGCGTGCGGCGGCGACGACTGGAAGAGACCGCGGCTCCGAGGGACGCACGATCTCGGCGACGACGGTGCCGCCGCCGGGCCGGGCCGTCAGGTACCCCTCCCCCGTGAGGATCTCGTAGGCCGAGACCACCGTGCCGCGAGCGAGCCCCAGGTCGGCGGCGAGGGCCCGCGTCGAGGGGACCGCCTCGCCGCTGGTCACCCGACCGGCGAGGATCGACGCGCGCAGGCTGTGGGCGAGCTGCTCGTGCAGGGGCGCGGGGGCGCCACGGTCCAGGATGCCGACGTCGATCACGCGACGATTCTGCCACTGGTCCATTCGATCGGCGCAGAACCGGACTACGCACTGGGCCATCGGATGCCCTGCAATGGGGACATGACCGATCTCCCGCTCACCACCCTGACGCGCGTCCGCCGTGGGGCCCATCACCAGCGCACCGACCGCGCCGCCCTGTACGACGTGATCGACACGGCCCTGTACGCCACCCTCGCGATCGTCCGCGACGACCGCCCGGTCGCCCTTCCGGTGGGCATCGGTCGCGACGGCGACGATCTTCTCGTGCACGGCTCGACCGGCAGCGACTTCTTCCGCCGCATCGCCGCCGGAGCCCCGGTGAGCCTAACCATCACGCACCTGCTGGGCCTGAAGTACGCCCGCTCCCTGTTCGACAGCTCGATGCGGTACCGCTGCGCGGTCGTGCACGCCGTGGCATCCGTCGTCCCTCCCGAAGAGAAGGAGGCGGCCCTGCTCACCCTGTCGGAGCACCTCATGCCGGGGCGCAGCGAAGACGTGCGACCCATGACCGCGCGCGAGATCGCCGCGACGATGGTGCTGCGCATCCCGCTCGCCGAGGCGAGCGTGAAAGACAACGCCGGCTCGCTCGTCGAGGTCGACGACGACGGCGAGGATCGCTCCGTGTGGGCCGGGATGCTGCCGCTGCGGGTCGTCGCCGGCGACCCCGTCACCTCACCGCAGACGGTGGCGGGCACGCCGGTGCCGGAGTCGGTCCGCCGGGCCGCGCGCCGCGTCGCGGCCTCGGGCACGGCCTGAGCCCCTCGGGCTCCGCCGTCCTGCGGATTCGGGGCCCGACACGCCGCGGCCCCGCGCCCTGGGGCGGCGTGTCGCCCGCGGCATCCGCACGACGGCGGTCCCGTGCAGGGGACGACGACACGTCCCCGACGACTCCAGTCGAAAAGGCCCCACCCCATCGGGGACGACCGTCGTGCGGACGCCAGCCCCGACACGCCGCGGCCCCGCGCCCTGGGCCGGCGTGTCGCCCGCGGCATCCGCACGACGGCAGTCCGGCACCGGTCCGCCGCGGAAACGACGGACGGGGCCGCCCCGTAAGGAGCAGCCCCGTCCGCCGAGGTCGTCAGCCGACCAGCGGCGGCACCTCGTAACGGCGCGGCGTGCCGAAGCGGTGCGCCGTGATCGACACGGCCTGCTCGCGCAGGAACGGCAGCAGTTCGACGTGCCCGGCGCGGGTGACCTCGCCGGCGTACACGGCCACCGAGGGCGAGCCGTTCGTCGCCTCGGCCACCGCCACGGGCGATCCGCCGAGCAGGCGGACACGGCCGCCGGTGCGGGCCAGACGTGCAGCGCGGCGACCCCAGTCGGCGGCGTCCTCGACCGAGGCCCGAACGCCCACGCCCTCGAGCCACGCGCGCACGGCGGGTGAGAGCTCGCGCGCCGAGCTGACCGTCACCGTCGAGCGGGCGCGGACGCCCGCCGCGACCACGCGCACCAGCGCGGCCTCCGAGGCGTCTTCGAGGCGCACGGTCACGGGCACCGCGGCGTAGCGCAGCACGTTCTGCTCCGACTCCAGGCCGGTCACGTCGCGGGCCAGCGAGAACTCTTCGGCCCAGGCGGCGGCGTCGCTCGAGAGGGCGGATGCCACCCACTCGCGGTCGGCCGCGGGCACGGCGGCCAGCGCCGGGGCGTCGAGGGCGTCGGGCGTGCGGGGCGCCGAGGTCTCGGCATCCGCCCACGTTCCGAACCCGTAGAGGTAGTGCGGTCCGCCGGCCTTGGTGCCCGCGCCGACGGCCGACTTCTTCCATCCGCCGAACGGCTGACGCTGCACGATCGCGCCGGTGGTGCCGCGGTTGACGTAGACGTTGCCCGCCTCGATGCGCGAGAGCCACTGCTGGATCTCGGCCTCGTCCAGCGCGTGCAGACCCGAGGTGAGGCCGTATTCGATCGCGTTGACGATCTCGATCGCCTCGTCGAGCGTCTCGGCGGTCATGATGCCGAGCACGGGCCCGAAGTACTCGGTGCGGTGGAACTCGCTGCCGGGCTGCACCCCCTCACGAATGCCGGGGCGCCACAGCGACCCCTCGTCGTCGAGCTTGCGCGGCTCGACTACCCAGCGTTGGCCGGGCTCGAGGCTCGTGAGGGCCTTCAGCAGCTTGCCGTTCGCGGGCTCGATGAGGGGTCCGATGCGGGAGGCCTCGTCCCACGGCAGGCCGACCTCGAGGGAGGTGACGGCGTCGACGAGCTGGTCGCGGAAGCGGCGCGAGCGCGCCACAGATCCGACGAGCACGACGAGGGATGCCGCGGAGCACTTCTGTCCGGCGTGGCCGAAGGCCGACATCGCGACGTCCTTCGCCGCGAGGTCGAGGTCGGCGCTCGGGGTGACGATCACGGCGTTCTTGCCGCTCGTCTCGGCCAGCAGCGGCAGGTCGGGGCGGAAGGAGCGGAACAGCTCGGCCGTCTCGTACGCCCCGGTGAGCACGACGCGCTCGACGGCGGGGTGGGTGAGCAGCTGGCGACCGAGGTCGTTCTCCGACACCTGCACGAGCTTCAGCACCTCGCGCGGGACGCCGGCCTCCCACAGCGCCTCCACCATGACGGCGCCCGAGCGCTCGGCCAGGCCCGCGGGCTTGATGACCACGGCCGAGCCTGCGGCGAGGGCGGCGAGGGTCGAGCCCGCGGGGATCGCGACGGGGAAGTTCCACGGCGGGGTGACGACGGTGACGCCGACCGGGGTGAAGGTCGCGCCGTCGACGGTCTCGAGCGTGCGCGCCTGCTCGGCGTAGTAGTGGGCGAAGTCGATCGCCTCCGACACCTCGGGGTCGCTCTGCTCGATGACCTTGCCGCACTCGGCGCCCATGACCTCGAGCAGGTCGGCGCGGTGCTTCTCGAGGGCGTCGCCCGCGCGGTGCAGGATCTCGGCGCGCGTGGCGGCTCCGAGCTCGCGCCAGCCCGCGGCGGCTGTCGCGGCGTCCTCGATCAGCGCGTTCAGCGCGGCCTCGTCGGTGATCGTGTGGTCGGCGATGGTCTGCGCGCCGAGGGTCGACTCCTCCATGCGAGCGACGATCGCCCGCGACCAGTCACGGTTGGCCTCGATCGCCGGGTCGGAGTCGGGGGTGTTGCGGAAGCCGTGCGTGGGGGCGGAGGCGGCCTCGGCCGACCGGTCCTGCACGCGGTTCGAGGCGGGCACGCCCCCGGGCATGTCGGCGAGCGAAGCGAGGAAGCGGTCGCGCTCGCGCGCGAACAGCGCCTCGTGGGTGTCGAGGTCGAACACCGCCGACATGAAGTTCTCGCTCGACGCGCCCTCTTCGAGGCGGCGGATCAGGTAGGCGATCGCGACGTCGAACTCCTGCGGGTGCACCACGGGGGTGTAGAGCAGGATCGAGCCGACCGTGCGACGCACGACGGCCTGCTGCGCGGTCGCCATGCCGAGGAGCATCTCGACGTCGATGCCGCCGGTCACCCCGCGGCGCTCGGCGAGTAGCCAGGCGAGGGCGACGTCGAAGAGGTTGTGCCCGGCGACGCCGATGCGCACGTGCTTCGTGTGCTCGGGGCGCAGCGCGTAGTCGAGCACGGCCTTGTACGAGGCGTCGGTGGCCTGCTTCGAGGGCCAGGTGGCAAGCGGCCAGTCGTGCACATCGGCATCCACCCGCTCCATCGGCAGGTTCGCGCCCTTGACCACGCGCACCTTGATGTGGGCTCCCCCGGATGCCACGCGCGCGGCGGTCCACTCCTGCAGGCGGATCATCGCGGCGAGCGCGTCGGGCAGGTAGGCCTGCAGCACGATGCCGGCCTCGACGCCGTGGAACTCGGGCTCCGACAGCAGCGTCTCGAAGACGGCGAGGGTGAGGTCGAGGTCTTTGAACTCCTCCATGTCGAGGTTGAGGAAGGTCCCCGTCTCCTTCGCCACGCGGTACAGGGGGCGGAGAGCGGCGACCGCGTCGGCGACGGCGGCGTCGAAGGCCCACGGCGTGTGCGGGGCGACGGTGGACGACACCTTGATCGAGACGTAGTCGACGTCGTCGCGCGAGAGGAGCTTGCGGGTGCCGGCCAGGCGGCGCGCGGCCTCTTTCTTGCCGAGGATCGCCTCGCCGAGCAGGTTCACGTTGAGACGGATGCCGTCGCCCCGGCCCCGGATCGAGGTGATGGCCTCGCCGAGCTTGCGGTCGGTGGCGTCGACGATGAGGTGGCGCACCATCGAGCGCAGCGCCGTGCGGGCGGCGGGCACGACGACCTGCGGCAGGATCGGGGCGGCGAAGGCGCCGAGGCGGATCGCGGCCTTGAGGTGCAGCGGCAGGAAGCCCGGGATGAGCGGGGTGAGCGCGGCGAGGTTGCGCGCGGCGACGCGCACGTCTTCGGGGCGCACGACGCCGTCGACGAAGCCGACGGTGAAGTCGAGGCCGTGCGGGTCGCGGAGGACTCCCGCGAGTCGCTGGGCGGCGGCGTCGACGGGCTCGTCGCGGCTCTCGGCGAGCCAGCGGCGCACGAGGGCGATCGCCTCGTCGGCGAGCTCGTGCGGAGAGACGAGCGCGGCGGGGGTGGTGCCGGACGTGGTGTCGGGGACATCGGTGAGCGACATGGCGATCCTTCCTCGGATGCTCTCAGCATGGGGCTCGCGTCCGTTCGAGAAAAGCGATGATTCCTGACGCATACTGTTCGATGAAGTCGAAGGGATGCCATGTTCGATCTGCGCCGTCTGCGCCTGCTGCACGAGCTGTCGGTGCGGGGCACCCTCGCGGCCGTCGCGGAGGCGCTCGCCTACAGCCCGTCGACCATCTCGCAGCAGCTCGCACTGCTCGAGAAAGAGGCTGGCGTCCCCCTGCTCGAGCCCGACGGGCGCCGCGTGCGCCTCACCGCGCAGGGCGCCGCCCTCGCCGCCCACGCCGCGCGCATGCTCGCCGCCGACGAGGCCGCGCGCGCCGAGCTCGAGCGCATGCGGCCCTCCCTCGCCCCGGTGCGCCTGGCCGTGATGCAGTCCGCCGCCCACGGCCTTCTCCCCCGCGCCCTCGACGCCCTCGCCGAGAGCGAGCCGCAGCTGCGCGTCGAGGTCGCCGAGCTCGCCCCCGAGGAGGGGCTGTTCGAGGTCGCTGCGCGTGGCTTCGACCTCGCCGTCGCCGAGCAGTACCCCGGGCACACGCGTGAGCACCGCGAAGGCCTCGAACGCGGACTCCTGGGGCGCGACGCCATCCGCCTCGCCGTCGCGCACGACGACCCCGCGCAGCACCTCGAAGACCTTCGCGAGCGCGCGTGGGTCATGGAACCGGTGGGAACCGCCGCCCGACAGTGGGCCACGCAGCAATGCCGGGCCGCCGGGTTCGAGCCCGACGTGCGGTTCGAGATGGCCGACCTCACCGCTCACGCCCGGCTCGTGGCATCCGGTCATGCCGTGGGGATGATCCCCGACCTCGTCTTCGCGGGCGAGGCCCCGCCCGTGCGGCTCGTGGGTCTTCCCGGCCAGCCGCGGCGCGAGGTGTTCACGGCCGTGCGCCGCGGAACCGCCGACCGCCCCGGCGTACGCGCGGTGCGCGCGGCACTGCAGGTGGCGTACGACCGGGGCGGCCGGTAGGGGCGCGTTTACTTCGTCAGCGCGATCTCGTTCGGCGTCTGCTCGAGCGTCGCGCTCTTCACGATCTCGCCGGTGGTGAGGTCGACCGCGTGCACGGCGTTCTTCGCCGGCTCGGTCACGTAGGCGAGGTCACCCGAGACCTTGATCGCGGGGTGGGCGTCCTGCCATTCGACCGGACCCTCCCACGGATCGATCACGGGGAACGCGTCGGTGAACTCCCCCGTCGCGGGGTCGAGCACGTGGATCGCCCCGTCGGATGCCAGGACGTAGGCGAGATCACCGGGACCCCGGGCCACGTCGCGGAAGGTGTACTCCGCCCCCGCGGGCATGTCGACCACGCGCTGGGTCTTCGCCGCGGTGTCGATCAGCGCGAGGCGGTGCAGCAGGTAGCCCTCGGCGTCGCGGTCGTCCTTGTAGTCGCCGACGATGAGCGCACTGTTCTCACTCACGTACGCATTGCCCATGCGGCCGTAGGGCTGGTCGGGGGCGGTGAGCTTCGTGAAGGTGCCGCCGTCGTAGACGAGGGCGCCGTTCTCGCAGCCGAACACAACGACCTCGTCCTTCGCGGTGCCCTCGCCGTGCACGCCGGGGCAGTCGCTGCTCTCGGCGATGGGGGCACCGGAGGCGTCCTTCGCCACCACGCCGTTGCGGCCGTCGGCGTTGCCCACGGTGGTGAGGAAGGTGCCGTCGGTCAGAACGATCGACACTCCGTGGTGCGCCTCGATGCCCGGGATGGTCTCGACTTCGGGGAGGGAGTCGGTGGATGCCAAGAGCGCATCGGTGTCGAAGATGGTCGAGTCGCTCGTGCCGTCGGCGTACAGCACCGTCTTTCCGCCGTGGGTGACGACGTGGCCGGGCTTCGCCGCCTCGAACACCAGGTCGGTCAGCTCGGGGGCGGTCGTCGAGGTGCCGGCATCCAGCACCTGGAAACCCGCGCTCGTGGTGACCATGACGTGCCGTTCGTCGCCGGCCGGGTTCAGGCGGGTGAATTCCTCCGAGGGGAGGTCGGCGACGGTCTCGAGGGTGTCGCCGTCGAGCACCAGGATGCCGCCGGGGTACGACAGGGCGACGCGGGTGGCGGTGTCGGTCGCGGGGCTCGACGCCGGGGCCGCCGACCCGGGGCCGGTTCCGCCGGCGCACGCCGACAGGGTGACGGTCGCGCCGATCGCGAGGGCGACCAGGCCCGCGCCGGGCAGGGAGAAGCTGCGCATTCGTGTCTCTTTCTTCAGGTGGGGTGGGTCTCGTCAGGGTGAGAGCCCGGTGGCGATGCGCTCCGTGTTGACGCGCATCATGGTCAGGTAGTCGGGGGCGTCGCCGCTCGCGTCGGTCAGCGATTCGGTGAACAGCTCGGTCACGACGACGTCGCGGTCGGCCTCGTCGGCGAGGGCCCGCATGAGGCGGTCGGGCGAGGAGCTCTCGGCGAACACCGTCGGCACGCCCGCCTCGTCGATCGCCGCCACGAGGTCGGCGAGGTCGCTCGCGCTGGGCGCGGCGAGGGTCGTCCCTCCCGGGATCACCGCTCCGACGAGGCGGAAGTCGAAGCGCTCGGCGAGGTAGCCGAACACGTGGTGGTTGGTGACGAGGGCGCGTCTGTCCGCCGGGATCGTCGCGAAGGTCGCAGTCATGTCGGCATCCAGGGCCTCCAGCTGCGCGCGGTAGTCGGCGGACCGCGCGGTGACGGCCGGGTCGCCGAGCTTCTCGAGGGCCGGGGTGAGCCGGTCGACGACGGCGATCATCTGCGCGGGGTCGGTCCAGAAATGCGGGTCGTCGGCTCCTTCGGCATCCGTCGACGTATACGGCAGCACGCGTACGGCATCCCCGGCCACGACCGTCTCGACTCCGGCGGCCGCAGCGGCGTCGAGGTGCTGCTGCAGTCCCTCCTCGAGCCCGAGCCCGTTGGTCACGAGCAGGTCGGCCGAGCGCATCCGCGCCGCTTCGGCCGCGGAGATCTCGAACGAATGCGGGTCGCTCCCGGGGCGCATCAGGGTCAGCACCTCGATGTCGTCGCCGACCAGCTGCGAGACGACGTCGCCGAGGATGTCCGTCGACACGACGACGAGAGGGCGGTCGGATGCCGTGCCCCCGGCGCATCCGGCGAGGATCAGGGCGACGGCGGAGAGGGCCGCGACGGCGAAGCGGCGCACCTCAGCGCCCCGTCTCGGCGACGAAGAGCGGGGTCCGCGACGGCGTGAACTCCCGCGCGATACGTGCGTCGTCGGCGAAGTCGATCTCCCACAGGCGACCCTCGGCGGGTCCGTTCAGGTAGGCCCGCTGCTGGTCGGCGACGAGCGACACGGGCTCGCCCGCGGCGAGGCTCGCGCCCACCAGCGCCGGCGTCTGCGCCCGCAGCTCTCCCGTTGCACCGTCGAGCACGAGCACGCGCCCGTCGGCGGTGAGGGCGAGGAGGTTCTGCGCCCTGTCGTCGACCGCGGTCGCCTGCACGACCGGCTCCGGGGTCGGCACGAGCGTCCACGACCGCTCCCGGGTGTCGAGCATCCACACGCCCGCTTCGCCCGCGACGGCGGCGACCGTCGGCCGGCCCTCGCGATTCGCGAAGGCGCTGGCGCGCGGCGCGGTCGCGGCAGCGGGGTAGGGGATGCGTTCGACGACGGGGACGGCATCGGCGACCGTCACCAGCAGCGCCCCGTCGCGGCATCCGATCACCGCTCCGACTCGGGTGGTGATCGTGCCGCTCGGCTCGACGCACGGAGCGGTCGCCCCGATCTCCGTGCCGTCGGCGGCGTGCAAAGTCACCTCGTCACCCGCGGCGACCGCGGCGAACGTCCCGGCCGGCACGACCATGCCCGCTCCGGCCGCGCGCTCGAGACGGAACAGCTCGACGATCTCACCCGCCGACAGCGCCTCGGTGTCGAGCAGCACCGCCTCGCCGGAACCGGGGAAGAACACACCCGTGCCGCCGGTGGTCGAGGAGTTCGAGGTCGCGACCGTGGCGACCCCCTCCCCCGCGACCTCGCCCACCACGCGAGCGGGCGCGCGGTAGTAGTGGAAGTGGTCGACGTGATCCCACGTCCACACTCCGCTGTCGGCGATCGAGAGCCCTTCGGCATCCGCGGCGAACAGGTAGCGGCCGTCGGAGTGCAACCTCTCCGGCGCACGCACCCGTCCGAGCTCGGCGGTGGTCTCGTCGAGCAGGTCGAGGTGCGACACGTGTCCGTCGGGGTCGATGGTGGTCAGACCGAGAGCGGGCTCGGCGAGTTCGGACGCGCCGGCGATCGCTCCGTGCGTGTCGACCGGTTCGGCGGCGGGGCCGTCGACGGGGGCCGCGCAGCCGGTCAGGGTGAGCGCGCCGAAGAGGCCGACGGCGGTGAGGCGTCGGGAGAAGAGGTGGGGCATGGGGGCTTTCCGGATCAGGCGGATGAAAGGACAGGGGATGCCGTGCGGCGGCGCACCGCCACGATGACGCCGCGGAGGGCCCACGACAGCCCCGCGGCGACGATCGCGGTGGCGGCGATGGTGGCGCCGGCGGCGGTGGCCGCGTGCCACGACACGACGAGGCCCGCGGCGACGGCGGCCGTGCCGATGGCCGCGGCGAGCACCATGGTCGATACGAGGCGGGTCGTCCACTGCCGCGCGGCAACGGCGGGAGCGACGAGCAGTCCCACCACGAGCAGCGACCCGACCGCCTGGTACGAGGCGACCACGGCGAGGGTGACGAGGCCGACCAGCACGGTCTGGGCGAGTCGCGGTGCGAGGCCCAGCACGCGTGCGACGCGTTCGTCGACGGCGAGCGCGACCAGCGACCGGTGGGCCAGGGCCGCCGCCCCCACGCCGATCACGACCGCGATCGCGAGCACGACGAGGTCGTCGACGCCGATCGCCAGGATGTCGCCGAAGAGGATCGCCGTGGCATCCGTCGCGAAGCTCCCGGCGTGCGAGATGACGATGACGCCGAGAGCGAGCATGCCGACGAACAGCAAGCCGATGCTCGTGTCGTACGAGAGCTTCGCGCGCCTGCGAAGCGCGCCGATGCCGAGGCTCATGGCGACGGCGCTCGCCGCGGCGCCCACCAGCACGGGCAGTCCGAGAACGGTGGCCAGAGCCACGCCGGGCAGCATCCCGTGGGCGAGCGCCTCGCCGAGGAACGCCATCCCCCGCACGACCACCCAGGTGCCGGCGACGGCGCACAGGATCGCCACGAGCGTGCCGCCGAGCATCGCCCGCTGGACGAACTCCAGCGCGAACGGATCGGTGAGCGAGGTCATGGTGCTCGACCGTAGCGTTAAGTGAGAACGATTCTCAAACTCATATAATGGATGCCATGACCCCCCAAGCCCTGATCGGCACAGACCTCCGCGCCGACTACGGCGGCATCGCCGCACTCGCCGAGGTCGACGTGGAGATTCCCGAGGCCGCCCTCACCGTGATCGTCGGACCCAACGGAGCGGGCAAGTCGACGCTGCTCGAGATCCTCGCGGGAGCGCGCCCGCCGGCATCCGGAATCGTCGACGCCGGACCCCGCTCGCGAGCCTTCGTCCCCCAGCGCGCGGCCATCGCCGACGACCTCCCCCTCACCGTGCGCGACGTGGTCGTCGTGGGCGCCTGGGGCGGCGCCGGACTGCTCGGACGGGTCACCGGCGCGCACCGTCGGGCGGTGGATGCCGCGATGCTCAGGCTCGACATCGCGGATCTCGCTCGGCTCCCGTTCTCGAGCCTGTCGGGCGGCCAGCGCCAGCGCGCCCTGCTCGCCCAGGGCCTGGCGCGCACCGCCGACATCCTGCTGCTCGACGAGCCGACGACGGGGCTCGACGCCGCCAGCGCGGCTCTGAACCACACGGCGATCGCCGACGAGGTCGAGCGCGGGGTCGCCGTGGTTTGCGTCAGCCATGACGACAGACTGATCTCGTCAGCGAATCAGGTGATCCGCGTCGAGGCAGGGCGACTCAGGCGCGAGAACGAACCCGCTCGGTGATGCGACGCAGCAGTTCAGCCGCCGCCCGCGCGCTCTCGACCGGCTCCGCGGCCACGGCGCGTTCCACCTGACGGGGGAAGCTGCGCAACGCGGACCACGGCTCGGCCTCGAGATCGATCTGCAGGTAGATGTGGTTGACGCGGCGATCTTCGGCGTCGAGTTCGCGGCGCAAGAGACCGCGGCCGATGAGCCGATCGACGAGGGTCGTGACCCCCGCGGCCGTCACACCGAGGTGACCGCGCAGATTCGAGGGGCGAATACCGGGTTCTTCGCCGATGCACCGGAGGGCCTCGGCCTCGAGCTCGCTCACGCCGAGGTCGATCCGCGCTTTCGCGATGCTCTCGTCGCGCACCGCGACGTATTCGTCCAGCGCCTGCATCAGCACAGAGGTGTGTGCCACTGTCACCACCTCCTCGGCGTAGCCCGGCCGGCCACAACCCCACCTTAGTGAAGATCTCGAATATTTTGCGAAGTTAATTAATCCGGTTAAATTTCTGGTACCTTAGTGATTAGCCCGACCGACCCCGACTGAAGGAGATCGTCATGGCAAAGCTTTACTACGGTTCTGACACCGCTCCCATCGCCCTGCCCGACCGTCTGATGGGTTACATCAAGGTCATCGCGTCGACGAAACTCCGTCGCGGAGAATCGTTCACGCTGACGTGGACCGGCACCGCCGAGGAGCCCGGTCGCTCGACCATCTGGCTGCAGCCGGCCATCCCCCTGCGCTTCGTCTTCGACTCGGTCGAGCCGGAGCAGCTCGTGGGCGACTACCTCCGCAGCCTCGCCGACCAGGCCAACGCTGCGTCGGGTCTGGTCATCGACACCCGCACGTGGGAGTCGGCCGAAGAAGCGACCCGCACTCCGGTGCGCTCCGCGCGCCCCGTCGGCCGCTCGGTCCGCGCCGCCTGATAGCACGAATGACGCCCGCTCGCCCGAAAGGCGCAGCGGGCTTCATACTGGTCGGACGCGTGACGCTCACGCGCCTGGATCGGAGACGCCCGTGCCCGTACGCACGCTGATCGACATGGCCCTTCTCGACGCGTGGCTCGCGGAGTTCCGGGCGATGGGCTACCTCACCGGCAGCGACATCCGCGTTCTCGAGCGTGACGACGAGACCGACCCCGACACCGGGCTCATCGTCGTCGACCTGACCGAGGCGAAGACGGTTACCTATCTCCAGCCGATCGCCGGCGGCGACGGCAGCTGGAAGGCGACGATGGAAGCCCGCGAGGCCACCATCGAGCTCGGCTGCGTCGAACTGGTCAACCTCGGCAACGAGCTCAACGTGCTCGGTGCCCTCGTCTCCTTCCTCGAGACGAAGTCGAAGGCACTGCTCGCGGCGAGCTGAGCGCGGTCACGGCGCCGACGACACCGTCGTCGCCCGATACCGTTCGGCGACCGTCTCGAAGGCCGCCGCCAGTTCGGGCGGGCCCACCACCTGCATCGCGGTTTCGAACCGACCGAACGATGCCGCCAACGACCCCCACGACCACGATCCCGACTCGAGGGCGCAGCGCCCCTCGTCGACCACGGTCACGGTTCCGTCCCCCGCGAACGGCAGCACCTCGTGCGCCGGGAGGTCGAGGATCACGGTGCCGCGGCAGGGCCACTCGTTCACGTCCGACCCCTTGAAGCGCGCGGAGACGAATTCTTCGACGTCGCCACCGGGCACGGCGCGCGGGGTGAATTGTGGTCCGTTCGGCGTGCGCGGCCGGACGCGGTCGACGCTGTAGAGACGCCAGTCCTCGCGATCGAGATCCCATCCGAGCAGGTACCACCGACCGTTCGAGGCCACGACGCGCACGGGCTCGCAGCGACGCGCAGGCCCGAAGGCAGGGCCGTCGTCCACGGCGTCGCGGGGCGGATAGTCGAACCGCAGCACCTCGTGCGCGCGGGTCGCCTGCGCCAGGGTGACGAGCACGTCGAGCGAGAGCGGCATGGGCGCTGCGTCACCCGCGCCCCGGACCGTCGTGACCTTCAACGCGTCGAGGCGGCGGCGCAGACGCTCCGGCATCACCTGCCGGATCGTCCCCAGCGCTCTGCTCGCGGCTTCCTCGATGCCGGCACCGATCGCGGGGAGGGTCTGCAGGGCGAGGGCCACCGCCACCGTCTGATCGTCGTCGAACAGCAGGGGCGGCAGGTCGTCGCCGGGCCCGAGGCGATATCCCCCGTCGGGGCCCATCGTCGCCTGGATCGCGTATCCCATCTCGCGCAGCCGTTCAATGTCGCGTCGCACCGTCCGATCGCTCGTGCCGAGCCGCACGGCCAGGAGCGAGCCGGGCCAGTCGCGCCGGGTCTGCAGCAGCGACAGCAGGGTGAGCAGTCGGGCGGTGGTGGTCATGGGGTTCACGCTACGCGGGGTCTAGGACGGAAACGCGCCTATACGGGTGCGACTCTTCCCGTATCGGGCCACCCGGGCCCACTCGGACAGGAGCATCATGACCATTCAGACGACCACGCACCTCAACTTCCGCGGCGATGCCCGCGCGGCGCTGGAGTTCTACCAGAGCGTCTTCGGCGGACACCTCGTCGTCAACACCTACGCCGACTTTGGCATGCCGGCCGAGGTCCCGGGCTCCGACAAGGTCGTCTTCGGCCTCGTCGCCGCCGAGAACGGCTTCCGCGTGATGGGCTACGACATCCCGGGCCTGACCGACGGACCGATCGTCGGCGGCGGCTCCACCCGTCGCGAGAACGGCACGACCGTCACCGACCAGGCGGTGTTCGTCTCCCTCAGCGCGGACACGCTCGAAGAGCTGCAGGGCCACTGGGACGCCCTCGCCGTCGGCGCCGTCGTGGTCGAGCCGCTGGCCGCCTCGGCGTGGAGCGCCGGGTTCGGCATGCTCACCGATCGCTTCGGCGTGACGTGGAGCATCAGCGTCTCCGCCTGAGCCGAGAGCGATTCCCTCGGGAACGAGAAAAGGGCACCCGATCCGGGTGCCCTTTTCTTCGGGGTGGTGGCGAGTGAGGGATTCGAACCCCCGAATGCAATGCAGTCTGATTTACAGTCAGATCCCTTTGGCCGCTTGGGTAACTCGCCAGGTGCGCACCCGTCCGGCTTGTTCAGTCGACCGGAGGCGCGATAGACCACTCTACTATCCCGCGGGCGATGCTCGAAACCATCGCCACCGTCACTCCGGCGTGCGCAGCAGAGCACCCTCGTGGCGGCAGGTCGCGGCCGCGACGTCCATGGCGCGCGAGAGCACGGCATCCCACTCCCCCGCATCCGCAGGCAGCCGGTCGCGCACGAGCGCGGCCGTGGTGGCGAGCACGGCGTCGCCGCCGCCCATGGTGTCGACGATGCGGCCGGGAAGGTCGGAGATGCCCCGAGAAACGGTCGTCTCCCCCGCATCGATCGCGGCCCCGCCGGCGCCGTAGGTCGCCAGCACGGCCTCGACGCCGAGGCCGACGAGCTTCTTCCGCAGGTCGTCGAGCGGTGCGTCGTAGAGCAGCTGCGCATCGTCTTCGCCGACCTTGACGAGAAGGGCTCCGGATGCCGCCTTCTCGAACCCGCGCACGAACTCGGCGCGGTCGCGCAGCATGCCGCTGCGGGGGTTGGGGTCGATCGCAAGCGGGGTCGAGACGGATGCCGTGGCCTCCACCAGCAGCGCGGTCTGATCCGCGTCGTCGAAGGGGAAGCAGCTCACCACGACCATGGGAGCAGCGGCGATCGCCGTGCGCTCGGCTTCGCCGTAGGCAACCCGGCGGTTCTGCGCCGCCTCGTTGAAGACGTAGACGGGCTCACCCTGCGGCGAGCGCGTGCTCACCGCGCGCGACGAGCCGTGCTCCGCGGGACTCGCGAGCAGCTCGACGTCGTACTCGGCGAGAAAAGCGCGGATCTGCTCCCCCGCCGCATCGTCGCCGACCATCGCGATGAGTGCGGCCGGAACGCCGAGCCGCGAAAGGCCCACGGCGACGTTGAGGGCGGCCCCGCCGACGAACTCGCGCACGCCGGCGTCGTCGCGAATCTCGTCGATCAGCGCGTCCCCGATGACGACGACCCGACCGCTCACCGCGAGACCTCGGCGGCGTCGAGCACGCGCGCGACGAACTCTTCGGTACGGCGCTTGGCGCCGTCGATCTTGCGGTCGACGCTCGCGCGGATCTCGCTGGGCGCGAGAGGCGCGGCGAGGCGCACGGTCTCGTGGCACGACATGTCGGCGCAGATGTAGGTGCCGACGGTGTCGCCGTGCTCGCCGGCGGTGCCCGCCTTGCGCGCGGTGAACAGCGAGACCTGGTCTCCGGGCTGCATCGTGTGGCAGAGGTTGCACATCGCCGAGCGCGCCCGCGACTGCCCGTCAGCCGCGCGCAGCACGATCGCAGCGGGCTCACCCTCGTGCTCGGCGACGATGTAGCCGCGCCCGCGGGTGCGGGGGTCGCGCCACGCGAGGAAGTCCAGGTGGTCCCAGTCGGTCAACACGAAGTCGTGGGGCAGGCTCATGACCCGCAGTTCCTCGGGTGCGGCGTTGACGAACGCGTCGCGGACCTCGTCTTCGGTGAGTGCTCGCATGGGATCCGAGTCTACGAGCGCACGGGCCACCCGGGGCGGGCGCGACCGCGATGTCCAGGGGGTGCGCGAGCGAACCTCCCGAATAGAATCGAGCCATGGCTGATTCTTCGTTCGACATCGTCTCCAAGATCGACCGGCAAGAAGCCGACAACGCGCTCAACCAGGCGCACAAAGAGGTCGAGCAGCGCTACGACTTCAAGGGCACCGACGCCTCCATCGCCTGGAGCGGCGACTCGATCGTCATCAAGGCGAACTCCGAAGAGCGCGCGAACGCCGTGCTCGACGTATTCCAGACCAAGCTCATCAAGCGCGGAATCTCGCTGAAGAGCCTCGATGCGGGCGAGCCCGTGCCGAGCGGCAAGGAATACCGCATCACCTCGACTCTCAAAGAGGGCATCTCGCAAGAAGACGCCAAGAAGGTGAACAAGATCATCCGCGACGAGGGACCCAAGGGCGTCAAGTCGCAGATCCAGGGCGACGAGCTGCGCGTGCAGTCGAAGTCGCGCGACGACCTGCAGGAAGTGCAGCGCATCCTCAAGGCCGCCGACCTCGACGTCGACCTGCAGTTCACGAACTACCGCTGATCCTCGCCGCAGAACGGGCGTGCCCCGCCCGTGGTCTGCGGGAAGTCATCGAGAGCGGCGATCGCGGCCGAAGGGGCCTGCGGTCGCCGCTCTCGTCTTGTCCGTCGCGGGTGGTCCCGCTCGAGCAGGGCCCCGCGGTCGCCTCGCCGTCGACCGAGACTCGCGAGCCAGTCAGGCTCTCTTCTTGACCGGCTTGGACAGGAAGATCGCCAGCAGCAAGAGAACGACGCCGACAGCGAGTTTGAGCCAGCCCCAGCCCTGCCCCAGAACCCCGGCGACGAGCCCGGTCAGCAGAGCGGCGCCGGCGAGAATCCACATGATGACCGCTGCGGATCGGCGCATCAGTTCCATGTCGGAAGCGAAGGTGTCATCGGTCAACGCGACCTCCCGCAGCGATCGCATTTCTCGAGTCACTCGCCTTCAGCGCCGACCACGCGGAGCTGAGGCACGCTACCCCGACGCCGGCACAACCGATCACTGACGCGATCGTTCCGAATCGGAATGACCCGCTCACAACCATGAACACGACGCCGGCTACCGCGGCCACCAGGGCGATGATCCCCAGGATCACACCCCCCACCACAGGCCACGTCGTGGTCGCGCGTTTACGCTCTTGCGCCCAACGTACCCGCGGAGGTTCGGCTAGCGCCGTGGGCTTGCGCGTCAGCCTCCGACACCCGCGCAGCGCGTCACTCCTGCGCCGCTACCCGCTTCCGCCGACGAATGGCGGTCAGCTGCTGGATGCAGTTACCGATGAGGGCGACGCAGACGGTCAGGAAGAACCATGCGTACCCCCTCGCGTCATTCGAAGCGAGCACGGCGACGCAAATCACCGCTCCCAGCGCGAGAACCGGCAGCGCCCACCACCACAACGCCTCCGATCCGAGCACACGCTTCACTGGCCCGACACTACTGCGCCGGGTCGGCCTGAGCGGACGGTCGACACTGAGAGAGAAAACCCCATGGCATCGAATACCGATTCCGCCCCTGACGCCGCCGGTGTCAGAGCACCGACGACAGCCACTTCGCGGCGCCCATCGCGAATAGGGAACCCCCGCCACAGCCCATCAGGACCACTAGCCACCAGCGTCCGCTGTTCTGCGGGACTCCGCCGCGGTCACGGAATACAGCGACGAGTATCAGTGCACCGACGAACGAGAACAGTCCGGTCACCATCAGGCCGACGTACAGCTGCATGCCGCTGATCGTATCCGCGGAGCCCGCGGAACCAGGAGCGCCGCCAACGTCGGCGCTCGTCGTACTTGAAATCACGTCGACGCTATGTTGTCCAGCATGGTGCGCAACCCGCTTCTCCCCTTCAGCATCTACGAAATCGCGGGCGCGGCCGCCGTGATCGTCATTGCCGCGCTGATTACCGCGCTCGTCATCACCCTCGTCCTGCGCCGCAAGTCCCGCGGCAAATGAGTGACATCTCTGGCACACAGCTGCGACGTCGGCCATGAACGGCCGGCGATGGGCAGTCGCAATACTGGTCGGCGCCGTCGTGGTCGTGGGGCTGACGTTCGCGATCCAGTCGGCTGTCGTCGGAACGTTTTCGTGGAGGGCCCTCGGTCTGGTGGTGATCGGAACCCTTGCCGGGGTGTTCCTCTGGAAACAGCAGAAGCCGCGAGACGGCGACGAGTAAGTCCCTCCCTACCCGTCGCTACGTCGGCCGCGGCGACGAACACGGATCAGCTGGCCGATGCAGACGGCCGCGAGCAGCGCATTGCCCATCAGACCCAGTGCCGGCGCGGGCCCAGGCCCGTCGACAACGAGAGAGACGATGTGGCCCGACGCATACAGCGCCATGCACAGAAGCAGCACCGCCCAGAACCACGACCTGTTGCCAACTTTCTCCAACCACTCCACGGCGTCAGTCCCTGTTCTTCATCCGCTGCAACCCCCAAATGAACCACGCCAAGTCCATCAGCAAAAGGACACTCGCCCCGACGATGAGCGGAATTATCGGCTTTTCCATGGTCGCCGCGAGTATCAGCACGGCCGCGATCGCAACCGCTGATGCGCCATGCAGGACCGTCGACCGCACGAGAGTCCGCCTGCGCCGGTCAGCGTCGGGCGGCTGAGTGATGTCCCGCATGCTCGCATCGTAGGCCCCAGCGTCAACCATCACCTGCACCACGGAATGCGACTCGACAGACTGACCCAGCACGGAGAGGGGCCCAGCGTCGGGGAACACCCGCTGCGCCCAGACACAGGGCGCAGCGCCCGGATGGGAGGCGCCGATCTGCGGCCAGTCCCGTCGGCAACGCTGCGGCGTCACCACCGGAGGGTTTTTCGCCTCCCCCTCCGACGGCCATTCCAAGCTACCTAGACCCGACTTTCATTGCCGCAACGGCAAAGTGTCGATGTGTTCTCCGTCGCCGTCGTACCAGACGAAGTCGACGGAGAAGACAAGCTCACACGGACGCGATGGAACCTCACGTCTACTCGCCTCCAGCTGCTCGGCCCAGGCCCGCTCGTCGAGCGAACGCGCGTATGCAAGTGACAGGTGAAAGATCCACTCTTCGAGCGGAAGTTCTCCAATGCGGCGAAAATCGGTCGCATCAAGGACCTCGGTCAGCCTCCGGTAGGCGCCCGTCAACGAGCTCGTCCGCTCGAGACGGGCGACCAGCACCTGAAACGGCGGCGGGAACCCGTCGATCGCGTCGACACTCAACTCGATCGGCGGTTGCGAGCTGGCCCAGGAGGCGACGAATTCCCTGAGGACGTGCACGCGCTCCGGCTCGAAGAAACCGCGAAGCGTGACGTGCCCCGTGTTCGGGTGTGGCGTCCCATCCGGAAGCCGCGCCAAGACCTTGGACTGCTCGCTCCGGTAAAGGGCGGCCACAGACTCGTCCGGGCGCAGGACCACATACTGCTGGCCTTGGAGCGACTCCAACTGCACGGGTTCCGTCATGTACGGGGTGGACATCTGGCGCCTCCGGTCTCGCAAGTTAGCCGACGTTACCTGCCGCAACCACCTCATATGTTGCTTGTTTCAGACGTCGCCCCACAAACCAGGGGCCGCCTCTGTCGGCTAGCCGATGGCCGCCTGACTTGAACTGCCAGCACGGGCCGAGCTCAGGCAGCACTTGGGGGGCTGGGGGTGTGGAGTACTGCCGCCAGTGGGTGGGGGCCGAAGCCGCCGGAGCCCGATCAGGATCAGCTGTTTCACCTCGAATTCAGACCTGCTCATACGCGCGACATGAGTCTTCAGGCTCGCCGGGACCTCCCACACCTCGTTCCGCTGCCGCGCGACGCCCCCATCCAGCCCACCGCGGGCAAGGGCACGCGCGTCGTGGCGAGCCGAGCAGAGGGTCGACATCCCCCGTGCCCGGGGCGGTACCGCCGGTAGCCCCATCCCGGCAAGGGGCAGACGCGAAACGGCATCCGGCCCGCAGACTCCCGGAGCGGCCGCGAACGACGCGGAGCGCAGAGACACGGGGCATCCCCGCGGGAGTCGAGATGGCCAAGCACACCCTGGAGCGGGACACCCGCACTGACGCCGACGATCCCGAAGACGGCCGCAAGCCCGATTCACCCACCGACCTGCACGAGCGCTCGTGGAAGTACGTGCTGCGCAAGACGCTGCGCGAGTTCAGTGCCGATCAGTGCACCGACGCCGCAGCCGCCCTCGTCTACTACGCCGTGCTCGCGCTGTTTCCGGCGCTGCTCGCGATCTTCTCGATCCTCGGCGTCGTCGGGCAGGGCGATGCCGCAGCGGAGGCCGTCATCGGCATCGTCCACGACGTCGCGCCCAGCGCCGCCGACACGCTGGCCGGCCCCATCGAGCAGATCGCCGGTTCACCGGCCGCCGGGTTCGCCCTCATCAGCGGAACGGTCCTCGCTCTGTGGTCCGCCTCCGGGTACGTCGGAGCTTTCAGCCGCGCGATGAACCGCATCTACGAGATCGACGAAGGTCGACCGTTCTGGAAGCTGCGCCCGATGCAGCTGGTCGTGACCCTGACCGCCGTCGTCGCCCTCGTGCTCGTCGCCCTCGGACTCGTGATCAGCGGCCCGGTCACGACCGCGATCGGCGAGGCGCTCGGACTCGGCGAGGGTGTGCAGGTCGCCTGGGACGTCGCGAAATGGCCGGTCATGCTCCTGGTCACCGTCTTCCTCGTGGCGGTGCTCTACTACGCCACCCCGAACGCCAAGCAGCCGAAGTTCCGGTGGCTGAGTCTCGGCGCGATCATCGCCATCGTGGTGCTGGCCGCCGCCACCGCCGGATTCGGCTTCTACGTCGCGAACTTCTCGAACTACGACCGCACCTACGGCTCACTCGCCGGCGTGATCGTCTTCCTGCTGTGGCTGTGGATCGCCAATCTCGCACTCCTCTTCGGCGCCGAGTTCGACGCGGAGCTCGAGCGGGGTCGTCAGCTCCAGGCCGGAATGGCCGCGGCGACCGACATCCAGCTTCCGCCCCGCGACACCCGCCAGAGTGACAAGCGGGAGAAGAAGGAAGAGGCCGACATCGCCGAGGGCCGCCGCATCCGTCGAGACGCCGGTCGCGACGAGGCCCCCGAGGCCGTCGAGCGCCCCGCGCCCCAGCGTCGCCGACGCTGGTGGCAGCTGCGGCGCAAGTGAGGGCGCGCGGCTAGCATCGTCTGCGAACGCGCACCTCGGTTGCGCCTCCCCACCACCTTTGGAGCACGCCATGGCCGTCCGCGTCGATCTGAACATCTCGCTCGATGGCGTCGCGATGCCCGCCGACCCCACCCCCGAGAACCCGATGGGCGAGGACTGGGGCCGGCTCGTCGCCGACTACATGGCGACGAAGACGTTCCGCGAGCGCGTCTTCCGCGACACCTCCGGCGCGGGCACGACCGGCGTCGACGACCGCTACGCCGCGGCGTACTTCGAGGGCATCGGCGCCGAGGTGATGGGCGCGGCGATGTTCGGCCTGCACTCCTTCCCCGACGACCCCGACTGGCGCGGCTGGTGGGGTGACGAACCGCCGTTCGAAGTGCCGGTGATCGTGCTGACGCACCGCGAGCGCGCACCCCTCTCCTTCGCCAACGGCACGCGCTTCGAGTTCTCGTCGGAGAGCATCACGGATGCCGTGGCCCGGGCGACCGATCTCGCGAACGGCGCGGACGTGCGGGTGGGCGGTGGCCTGTCGACGGTGCGGTCCGCGCTGGCTGCGGGTCTCGTCGACCGTCTGCACGTCGCCGTCCGCCCCGTGATCCTGGGGCGCGGCGGCCGCCTCTGGGACGACCTGCGCAACCTCGACGAGTGCTACACCGTCACCTCGGAGGTCGCCGAGAGCGGCGTCGTGCACGTCACCTTCGCGCGGTGAGCGCGGAGACCCCGATGGATCAGCCCCTCAACCCGCTCATGTGCCCCACGTGCGGCGACCCCCTGCGGTTCGAGATCCTCGACGATGAGCGGTTCCTCGTCGCGTGGTCGTGCGTCAACTGCGGACTGATCCGCACGACCGAGCCGGTGTGAGTCGCGGGGGCCTGTCAGCCCTCGATGCCGTTGATCATCTGGGTGATCTCGCGCTCGGTCTCGCGACCGATGTTGCGCTCCTCCATCAGCGAGGGCATGTCGCTGTCGTCGTCGACGGAAGGGTTCTCGAACGGCTGCTTCTGATCCTTTTCCATGGATCGATGCTCACACGCGGAAACGGCGACCGCGAGGGGCTTGCGCGTCAGCGATCGCCCCGCAGCGCGGCATCCGTCCACTCCACGCAGTCGACCTCTCCGCGGAACACCGCCTCTTCGCGCTGACGCAGTTCGACGCGGCGGATCTTGCCCGAGATCGTCTTCGGCAGCTCGAAGAACTCGACGCGGCGCACGCGCTGGAACGGGGCGAGCCGCTCGCGCGCGAAGCGCAGGATGTCGAGGGCGACCTCCTCGCCCGCCTCGTGACCGCCGGCGAGCACGATGTACGCCTTTGGCACGGCGAGGCGCAGCTCGTCGGGTGCGGGAACGACCGCGGCCTCCATGACCGCCGGGTGCTCGATCAGCACGCTCTCGAGCTCGAACGGACTGATCTTGTAGTCCGACGCCTTGAAGACGTCGTCGGTGCGGCCGATGTAGGTGATGCTGCCCGTCTCATCACGTCGCGCGACGTCGCCGGTGTGAAAGAGCCCGTCGGCGAACGCCTCGGCGTTGCGCTCGGGGTCGCCCACGTACCCGGTCATGAGGTTGACGGGTCGCTCGGCGAGGTCGATGCAGATCTCGCCCTCGTCGGTGCGCTCGCCCGTCACCGGGTCGACGAGCACGACCGGGCATCCGGGCAGCGGCCGCCCCATCGAGCCCGGCACGAGGTCGGCGCCGGGGGTGTTCGCGACGACCGCGGTCATCTCGGTCTGCCCGTACCCGTCGCGGATGTCGAGGCCCCACGCGCGCTGCACCGAGGCGATCACCTCGGGATTGAGCGGCTCGCCCGCCGACACGACCTCGCGCAGCGACCCGCGACGCCCGGTCAGATCGGCCTGGATGAGCATGCGCCACACTGTCGGCGGCGCGCACAAGGTGGTGACGCGGTCGTTCTCGAGCTCCGTGAGCAGGCGCTCCGCCGAGAAACGCGAGTAGTTGAGGGCGAGCACCGTCGCCCCGGCGATCCACGGGGCGAAGAACAGGCTCCACGCGTGCTTGGCCCACCCGGGCGAACTGATGGCGAGGTGCACGTCGCCGGGCTGCAGCCCCAGCCAGTACATCGTCGTGAGGTGGCCCACCGGGTACGACGAGTGCGTGTGCTCGACGAGCTTGGGCTTCGAGGTGGTTCCCGAGGTGAAGTAGAGCAGCAGGCGCTCGTCGGCGGTGGTTCCCGGATGCCGAGCGGGCTCCGCCTCGATGGCGAAGGCGTCCGAGTAGGTCGCCCACCCCGCGTGCGAACCGCCCACGACGATGCGACCGAGACCCTCGGGCAGGTCGTCGAACTTCTCGGCATCCGTCGCTCCGACGACGACATGGCGGATCTCGGCGCGCGCGATGCGGTCGGCGAGGTCGACCGAGCCGAGCGCCGTCGTGGTCGGGGCGATGACGCCGCCGAGCTTCATGATGCCGAGCATCGCCTCCCACAGCTCGACCTGGTTGTCGAGCATGAGCAGCACGGTCTCGCCGCGGCGGACGCCCCGCGTCTCGAGCCACGCGGCGACCTGGTCGGAGCGCCGCGCGAGCTCGTCGAACGTGCGCTCGTGGTGCGTGCCGTCGTCGTCGACGACGATGAGCGCCGTGTCGCCGTTGCCGCGGGCCATCGGGTCGAACCAGTCGATCGCCCAGTTGAACGACCCCTCGAACTGCGGCCACGAGAAGTCCGCGGCGGCGGCGGGGTTGGAGCGGACGGCGAGGAGGTGGTCGCGAGCGGCGCGGTAGTGCTCGGTCGCGGACGCGGCGGTGGGGGTCATGGAGCTCCTTCGAACGCGTTCTACGCTAGACCTCTCATGCCGGCATCGAGCGCGTCGAAGGCCCGAGCCCTGGCATCCGGAGCCGACAGGAAGACGTCGTGCAGGGCCCCGTCGATGCGCGTGATGGTGACGGTGCTCGAGATGCGGGTGGCGGCGCGGGCGATGTCGTCGACGACGAGCACCGAGTCGGTCGCGCGCATCGCGTCGTTCCACGACAGGGCCGGGGTCGAACGCGCCGAGAGAAGCACGAGCGCCGGGCAGCCGACGTCGACTCCGGATGCCACCCGCGCGTGCCCCGCGATGATCGCGGCGAGCCAGCCGGGGTGGGTCGGGAAGCCCTGCGCCGGGCGCCACCCCTCGGGGCTGTCGGGGAGAGTGCCGAGATCGCGCTGGGCGCGCGTGTAGAAGCCGAGGTCGACCACCGGATGAGTGCCGAGCGGGTCGAAGCGGGCGCGCGCCTGCACGATCGGCGCCAGGGCCTGGCGCGCGAGCGGGCCGAGCTGCAGTTCGAGCCACGGGCTGTTCAGCACGAGAGCGTCGGCGACGCCCGGATGCCGCGCGGCCCAGAGTGTGAGGGTGAGGCCGCCCGTGCTGTGGCCGAGGAGCACGAGGCGTCGCCCCTCGGCGGACGTGCCCATGACCTCGAGCGCAGCCGCGATATCGGCGTCGTACACGTCGAGGGCGGCGACGTAGCCCGGCGCCTGGCCGGGCCGCAGACTCCGGCCGTACTTGCGCAGGTCGAGGGCGTGGAAGCGCGCCCCGCGGTCGGTGAAGAAACGCGCGAGGTCGGTTTGGAAGAAGTAGTCCGACCAGCCGTGCACGTACAGCACGTCGACCTCGCGCAGGGCGCCGAACAGCCGGGCGCCGGCATGGGGACGGGAGCGGACGAGGGTGGCGACGACCTCGCCCTCGGCATCGCTGCCCAGCGGCAGCGTCTGCTGCTCGAACCCGTCGCCGAGAATGTCCGGTCGCCACTCCCCCATCGCCCCAGCCTACGACGGGCGTTTTCCTGAGGCACCGGCCCGGCTTGCCCGTGCCCAACTCCGGATGTCTCGCGTCGAACGGGCCCGCGCAGCCGGTTCAAGGGGGTGCACCGGCCGAATCTCCGGAGTTCGGTACCGCCGCCCGCGCGAGAAGAGCCGCCCGCGTCGACATGACGTGGCGGCTCTTCAGCGGGGAGGATTACTCGCCGCGCGAGATCTTGATCATCTCGTCGCGCGGCACGACCTTGATGCGCGCGCGCTCGTGCGGGGCACCGAGGGCGACCTCGTGCTCGTCGAGGCGGTGCCAGCCGTCGAGGTCGGTCCAGCGCACGCCACGCTCCTCGAGCAGAGCCGGAATGGCGTCCTCCTCGGGGTGCTCGGGGCGCCACCACTCGGCCTGGTCGTTGATGACGTGGCGCACCGTCTCCATGGCATCCGACTTGGTGTGCCCAATGAGACCGACGGGGCCGCGCTTGATCCAGCCGGTCGCGTACAGACCCGGCATCCGCGAGTTCGAGTCGGCCGAGAGCACCTGGCCCTCGTGGTTGGGGATGACGCCGTGACGCTCGTCGAAGGGGATGTCCTTCAGAGGAGAGCCGAAGTAGCCGACGGCGCGGTAGATCGCCTGGATCGCGACCTCGCGGATCTCGCCGGTGCCGACGACCCCGCCCTCGGCGTCGGGCTTCGTGCGCTCGTACCGGAAGGCGGAGACCCGGCCCTCGTCGTCGGTGACGACCTCGAGCGGCTTCGCCCAGAAGTGCAGGTGCAGGCGACGCGACGCCTCGCCCCCGGCGTTGTTCACGCCCGGGCGGGTGCGCCACTGCTGCAGCACGCGGTCGATGACCTTGACCTGCTTGTTGGTCTCGATCGCGGTCTTCGAGGCCTCGTCGTAGTCGAAGTCCTCGTCGTAGACGACCATGTCGACGTCGCGCAGCTCGCCGAGCTCGCGCAGCTCGAGCGGAGTGAACTTCACCTGGGCGGGACCGCGACGACCGAAGACATGCACGTCGGTGATCGGCGAGGCCTTGAGCCCCTGGTACACGTTGTCGGGCACCTCGGTGGGCAGCAGGTCGTCGGCGTGCTTGGCCAGCATGCGGGTCACGTCGAGGGCGACGTTGCCGTTGCCGATCACGGCGACCGACTCGGCCTCGAGCGGCCACTCGCGCGGCACGTCGGGGTGGCCGTCGAACCAGCTGACGAAGTCGGCGGCGCCGTAGGAGCCCTTCGCGTCGATGCCGGGGATGTCGAGGTCGGCGTCGCGGATCGCGCCGGTCGAGAAGATGACCGCGTTGTAGTGCTTCTTGAGGTCGTCGAGGGTGATGTCCTCGCCGAAGCGCACGTTGCCGAAGATGCGGATGTCGCCGCGGTCGAGCACCTCGCGCAGGGCCGTGACGACACCCTTGATGCGCGGGTGGTCGGGGGCGACGCCGTAGCGGACGAGACCGTAGGGCGCGGGCAGCTGCTCGAACAGGTCGATGGAGACGTCGAACTGACGCTCGGACTTCAGCAGGATGTCGGCGGCGTAGATACCGGCGGGGCCGGCTCCGACGATGGCGAGGCGCAGCTTCGTCATGGGTTCCTCTCGATCGCGATCGGGGGGGGTGGAAAGGGTCAGGCCGAGCGGTCGGCCACGGCGCGGGCGAAGCGCGTCAGCGCCTCGCGCACGGCGCCGTCGGGAAGCGGCGCAAGGGCGTCGATCGCCTCTTGCGACCACTGGTGCGCGAGGCTCAGGGTCTCGTGCGTGGTCTCGTGGTCGCGCAGCTCGGCGAGCGGCGCGTCGAGGATCGACGGGTCGGCGCCGGCGGCGATGCGCTCCTGCCCCTCGTCGATGCGCGCGCGCAGATCGGCGGATGCCGCGTCGGAGCGGTGACCGAGAAGCAGGTAGGGCATGGTCGGCACGCCCGCGCGCAGGTCGGTGCCGGGTACCTTGCCCGTCTCGGACGGGTCGGGCGAGAGGTCGATCACGTCGTCGAGCAACTGGAAGGCGACACCCGCCTTCTCGCCGAAGACGACCATCGGCTCTTCGAACTCCTCGGGAGCCCCCGAGTAGATGACACCCGACTGCGCGGCCGCGGCGATCAGCGAACCGGTCTTGTCGGCGAGCACCTTGAGGTAGAAGTCGACGGGCTCGTCGCCCTCCTGCGGGCCCACGGTCTCGTGCATCTGCCCGAGCACGAGGCGCTCGAACGTGTCGGCCTGCAGCTGGATCGCGCGCTCCCCACGGCGGGCCATCAGCTGGCTCGCGCGGGCGAAGAGCAGGTCGCCGGTGAGGATGGCGATGTTGTTGCCCCAGACCGTCTGCGCGCTGGGGACGCCGCGGCGCTTGTCGGCGCCGTCCATGACGTCGTCGTGGTAGAGCGAACCGAGGTGCGTGAGCTCGAGCGCCGTGGCGACCTCGACGACCTCTTTCGTCGTGCCCTGACCGAGCTGCGCGGTGAGGATCGCGAGCATGGGCCGCACGCGCTTGCCGCCGGCCTCGTAGAGGTAGCGGGCGGTGACGTCGGCGAGCTTGTCGGCGCTGCGCACCTCGCCCTCGAGCTCGCTCTCGACCCGGGCGAGCCCCGCCTCGACGGTGCTGAGGAGGGTGCGCGAACGCAGGCCTGCGAAGATGCGGTCGCTCAGGCCCATCTTGCCGGACAGGCGCGAGCCTGCCGCGTGCGGTCTCGGGGTCACGGTTTCAGCCTATCCTGGCGCGGTCGCGGGCCGTCGCGGGTATCTCGACGGCTTGACAGTGGGCTCAGACGCCCGGGTTGATCCCGCGGTGCAGGGCCACGATGCCGAACGTGAGGTTGCGGTAGGCCACCTCGTCCCATCCCGCGTCGCGCATCCACTGCGCGAGCGTCGGCTGGTTCGGCCAGTCGCGGATCGACTCGTTGAGATAGTCGTAGGCCTCGGCGTTCGAGCTCACGGCCTTGGCCACGACGGGCAGCACCCGGCCGTTGTAGAAGCGGTACAGGCTGTTGAAGGCGCGCGACTGCGGGTGCGAGAACTCGCACACGACGATGCGCCCGCCGGGGCGGGTGACGCGGCGGAGTTCCCGCAGCGCGCGACGGGGGTCGTTGACGTTGCGCAGACCGAACGACATCGTCACCGCGTCGAACTCGCCGTCGGCGAACGGCAGGTCGGTGGCATCCGCCTGCACGAACTCGAGGTTCGGGACGTCGCCGTGGCGGCGTCGCCCCTCGGCGATCATGCCCTTGGAGAAGTCGGCCGCGACCACGTGCGCCCCGCTCGGCACGAACGCCATCGACGAGGTGCCGGTGCCCGCGGCGAGGTCGAGGATGCGCTCCCCCCGCTGCGGCGCGACGGCGCGCAGGGTCGCGACGCGCCAGAAGCGGTCGTTGCCGAGGCTCAGCACCGAATTGGTGCGGTCGTAGGCTGCCGCCACCTGGTCGAACATGCCGCTGACGCGCTGCGGGTCTTTACCGAGGTCGGCGCGGTTGGGGTCGCTGCTCACCCGTCGAGTCTAGGCGGGCTCCACCGCGTCGTCGCCGGGGCTTGCCAGAGCCGCGAGCCGGTGCAGCCACGGCCCGGTGACCTCGTCGTTGAACGGCGCCTCGCGCTCGCGCACGCGGCGCTCGAGGTCGCTCGCGGTGGCGTCGAGGTGCTGCACGATGTCGCTCGGGTAGCCGTAGCGCACGCGGTGCTCGTCCCACTCGTCGCGGTCGTCGATCCACGTGCCCCGCTCGTCGGTGCGGCGCACCACGTCGAGGTCCATGTCGATGCCGCGGGGCACCCCGTCGTCGTGCCAGCGGATGTCCCACGCCAGGTCGATGTACACCGCGACCGGGTGGGGGTCGGCGTTGTGCGTGAACGCCCAGTCGCCGCTCGCGGGCACGAGGGTCACGTTGGGCTGACGGCACACGAACTCCGCGCCCGGGCGGGCGCTGCGCCACCCGACCTGCTGGCCGAACCACTCGCCCCAGGCGTCGGAGCCGAGGTACACGCTGTCCTGCACCCAGTGCGGGGAGCCGTCCCATTTGCGCCACTCGAACATCAGCCGGGTGCCGGGTGCGGGTCGAGGATCCATGTTCGGAGTCTAAAACGCGCTCCGACGGGGGTCGGCGCATCCTCCTCCCGACACAACGCAGGAATTCCGAGGCGCTCTCCTCGCCCGGGAGCAGCCTGGACCGCCCGCCGGGACGATTCCCCTGCGTCGTGCACGCCCCGTCGCCTCGACGCCGTAGCATCCGGATGCCGTGCACCTCCGGGCCGGCGAGTGCGGGTCTACGCTGGCAGGCGTGCTGGAACCCGCGGATGACGTCGTGCCGCGCCTGCGCGTGGTCACGCGCGAGCTGCCCCCCATGGACGACGTGCTAGCCTACACCACCCCTTACGACCCGCTGTTCTGGAGCCGTCGCGGGGAGTCACTCGCGGCCTTCGGCGACCTGCTGACCCTGCGCTACACCGGCGCGCAGCCGGGCGACGCCACGATCTCGGAGCGCTGGCGCGCGATCGCCGCGGCCGCCGAGGTCGACGACCCGGTGCAGTTGCCCGGTTCGGGTCTGGTGGCGTTCGGCTCGTTCGTCTTCGACCCCGAGTCCGAGCGCGAGAACGTGCTGCGCGTGCCCGGCATGATCGTCGGCCGCCACAGCGGACGGGCGTGGGTCACGCGGCTCGCCTTTGATGACACCCCCGACGAGCCCGAGCCCGAGCTGCCTCCGCGCTCGCCCTTCGGTCCGCACTGGTCGGCGACGCTGGGCCCGGGCCGCCAGACGGCGGAGAAGTATCAGGATGCCGTGCGCCAGGCGATCGAGGCGATCGGCCGGCGCGAGGTGGGAAAGGTCGTGCTCGCCCGCGACATCACGGGCACGATCCCGGCGGGTTCCGACCTGCGCCGGCTGGTGCGGTCGCTGCTCGAGGGCTATCCCGACTGCTGGGTCTTCGCGGTCGACGGACTCATCGGGGCGAGCCCCGAGACGCTGGTGACGGTGTCGAACGGGACGGTCTCGGCGCGGGTCCTCGCGGGGACGGTCGCGCGCGGCGGCGACGCCGACGCCGACGTGGCGGCGGCCATCGGACTCACCCGCAGCACCAAAGACCAGGACGAGCACCGCTTCGCCGTGCAGAGCGTGCTGAAGGCGCTCGGCCCGCACACCTCATCGCTCGCGGCCGAGGATCAGCCGTTCACGCTGAAGCTGCCGAACGTGTGGCATCTCGCCACCGACGTCGAGGGCGTGCTGAGCGAAGACGCCTCGTCGCTCGACCTGCTCGGGGTGCTCCACCCCACGGCCGCGGTGGCGGGGACCCCGACTCCCGCGGCGATGGACGTCATCCGCCGGCTCGAGCCCTTCGACCGGGGCCGCTACGCCGGCGCGGTCGGGTGGACGGCCGCCTCGGGCGACGGCGAGTGGGCGATCGCGCTGCGCTGTGCGCAGATCGACCGGTCCGCCCCCTCCTCGCCGACCGCACCGATCACGGCCTACGCCGGCGCCGGAATCGTGGCCGACAGCGTGCCCGAGTCGGAGCTGCTCGAGACGCGGGTGAAGTTCCGCCCCATCGTCGAGGCGCTCGCCTGAGTCAGGACTCTGCGAGCCGCTTCTTCTCCGCCTCGACGTCGTAGTCGGCCGCGGGCCACTGCGGGTCGATCTGCTCGAGGGCGTCGATGAGCAGGCGCTGCACCGCGAGGCGGGCGTACCACTTACGATCGGCGGGAACCACGTGCCAGGGCGCCAGGGGCGTCGACGTGCGCTCGATCGCCACCTGGTAGGCGTCCATGTACGAGTCCCACAGTTCGCGCTCGTCGACGTCGCCCGGGTTGTACTTCCAGTGCTTGTCGGGGCGGTCGAGCCGTTCGGCAAGGCGCTCGCGCTGCTCGTCCTTCGAGATGTGCAGCATGACCTTGACCACGCGGATGCCCATCTCGGCGGCCTGCGCCTCGAACGCCACGATCGCGCCGTAGCGCCGCTCGATCTCGTCGGCGGGGGCGAGCGAGCGTACCCGGCCGATGAGCACGTCCTCGTAGTGCGAGCGGTCGAAGACGCCGATGCGCCCGGCATCCGGGAGCCTCTTCTCGATGCGCCAGAGGAAGTCGTGCGCGAGCTCTTCGGCGGTCGGCTTCTTGAACGAGGCGAGCTCCACCCCCTGCGGGGCGACCGCCCCCACGACGTGACGGACGATGCCGCCCTTGCCCGCGGTGTCCATCGCCTGCAGCACGAGCAGCACTGATCCGGTCGCCGTGCCCGCGACGCTCTGCGCGAAGAGGCGCTCCTGCAGAGCCTCGAGCGGGGCGCGACCGGCCTCGAGGTCTGCCTTCCCGTCGTCCTTGTCGCCGTCGTATCCCGGGGTCGAGCGGGGGTCGACGTCGGCGAGGCGGAACCCGGGCTCGACGCTCAGGGCGGCGGCGGCGGGCGTGGACCAGCGGTTCTTCGAGCTCATGGGGTCATGCTGCCGCGGCATCCGGGATCATCGCCACCCGTTGACGGAGCGGACTCAGCGCGGAAGGGGGACCTCGATCAGCTGCCGACCACCGGTGGGGGCGGTGAGCACCTGGTCGAGCGCGACGCGCGTGGTGCAACGGTGGTACTCCCAGCCGAACGCGAGGGCGAGCTGCTCGAGGCGTGCGGTGTGCGGGGTGTACTGCACGCGCGTCATGGCGTCGTCGCCTGCGACCGAGGCGACCTCGAGTCCGTCGAAGATCGTGCCGCCGCCGTCGTTGCCGACCACGACCTGCAGGCGCGGCTCGTGCTCGCCGGGGGGAAGCATCAGCGCGCCCATGTCGTGGAGGAAGGCGAGATCGCCGAGCAGCAGACGGGTGACGCCGGGCCGATCGTCGACCTGGCTCGCGAGGGCGATCCCGGTCGCGGTCGCGATGGTGCCGTCGATGCCCGCCAGCCCCCGGTTGGAGTGCACGGCGACCTTCTTGCCGCCCAGCAGTTCGTCGGCCACGCGCACGATGCGCGACGACCCGAAGACGAGCCGGTCGTGCGGCCAGCTCGCGCGCCAGAGGGCATCGACGAGAGCGGCGCGGTCGATGGGGGCGCGCATCACCTCGACCTCGGCGTTCAGGGCGCCCAGACGCTCGTGCGGCACGGCCGAGGCGAGGCCGTCGGCGTCGGGGGCGGGCGGAGACAGATCCACCAGGTGCGCGCGCGAGGCGCGCATCCACGCCCCGAGCCACTCGCGATCGGGGGCCCCGTCGCCCACGCGCACCGCGTCGACCGCGACCGTCGACCCGTTGAGGTTGATTGGTTCACCCGGTCCGCGCACGGCGAGCACCTCGGCGTCGTCGCGCATGAGCAGACGCGTCACCTGGCGGCTGAGGGTGGGCCGACCGAACACCACGACGCGTTCGATGCGTCCGCCGAGCTCGGGGTCGTCGAGCAGCGCGCGGTAGCCGTGCACGATCTGGCGGCCGAAACGCGCGCCGCTGACGATCTCCGCGACCAACGGGAAGCCGCCGTCGTGGGCGAACTGCTCGGCGGCCGCTCCGGCGTCGGCGCCGGCGACGACGATCGTGCGCAGCCCGAGTTCGACGGGGTGCGGGCCTTCGGCGTCGGGCGCGACATCGGCTTCACCGATGCCCCCGCCGCCCTGGTACAGGGCACCGGATCCGTCGTCCTCGCCGGACTCGTCGGCCGCGACGGCTTCGGCGATGATCCCGGATGCCGCCCGCTCCGCCAGCCATGACGGAGACGCCCCCGCGAGGGGTTCGCGGAAGGGGACATTCAGGTGCACGGGCCCGGCCGCGCGGGAGCCCTCGCCGAGGGCCGCCGCGAGCGTGTCGGCGGCGACCGCGTCGAGGGCGATGCTCTGCTCGCTCGACCCGTCGTCGTCGACGAGCTCGGGCACGGCCAGATCGGCCTCGAAGCGCACGGCGGACCGGAAGAGACCGGGCTGACGGGTGGTCTGGTTAGCCCCGACGCCGCGGAGCTCAGGCGGGCGATCGGCGGTGAGCAGCACGAGCGGCACCCCCGCGTGGTGGGCCTCCAGCACGGCGGGCACCAGGTTGGCCACCGCGGTGCCCGAGGTGCAGACGACCGCGGCGGGGATCCCGGTCTCACGGCCGATGCCGAGGGCGGTGAAGCCGGCGACGCGTTCGTCGATGCGCACGTGCAGCTCGATCAGGCCGGCGCGCTCGAGGTCGGCGGCGACGAGGGCCAGGGCCTGCGAGCGCGAGCCCGGGCTGACCACGACGTGGCGCACGCCACGCGAGACGAGACCGGCGAGCAGGGCCGCCGCGGCATCGGTGGCGGGCGCGGCGGAACGCACGGTGTCGGAGACCACGGTTCAGCCGACGGCGCCGCGCTGACCGCGGGTGTCGTCGTCGCCGGTTCCGGGGGTGCCGGGGGCTCCGGAGCCCTTCTCGGGCGTCTCGCCCTGACCGGTCGCCTTCTGGGGCGGAGCCGGGTCGTCGGCCTCGGAGTCGAGCTGCGCCAGCTCCTCTTCGAGACGGCGGATGCGCTCGTCCTGCTCGGCACGGGCCGAGGCGGTCATGCGGCCGAGGAACTCGGGGTCGTCGTCGGGGGCACGTCGCACCACGGTGTTCGTCGCACGTCCGCGGCCGATCAGGAACCAGAGGATGCCGCCGAGGACGGGGAGCAGGATGACGATCGCCAGCCACGCGGGCTTGTTCACACCGCGGTGGCGGGACGGATTCTGCACGGCGCAATCCACGATCGTGTAGACCCAGAAGACGGTCGCCACGAGCGCCAAGATGAGAAGCAACCGTGCCATGACCCGAGTCTACGTGCGTCGGCTGGACAGCGGCCCGGAGTCGGCGGTCCACTTCACCGTCGAACCACCCGGACTCGGGTGCCGACCCTCCGCCGTAGAATCGAAGGATGCGTGCTCGTTCGGCCCTCGTCTACACGGTCCTGCGACTCCTCGCATTCCTCGTGCCCCTCGGCATCCTGCTGCTGTTCCCGGTGTTCCAGGAACTGCCGTGGCTCGCGGCGATCTTCGCCGCCCTGATCGGCTTCAGCCTGTCGCTGCTGTTCCTGCGCCGCCCGCTCGACATGGTCACCGGGGGTCTCGCTGAGCGTCGCGCCCAGCGCACCGCCACGGGCCGCCGCTCCGGAGCCGAGAGCGACGCCGACGCCGAAGACGCGGTCGTCGACGCGGCCCGCCCCGACGACGAGCCTCGCGCCGACCTCCGCTGAGCTTCAGCCCGCCACGAACGCCCAGAACAGCAGGGCGCTGGCCCGGCGGTCAACCGCGGGCGATCCTGCGGGTGAATGCTCCGATGAGCATGCGGGTCCTGACCGGGCCTTCCGGGCCGCGTCGAATCAAGCGAGTCGGGTGCGAGCTCCCCGGCACGCCCGCGGTGCCGGCAGGAGAGGCCGCATTCGTCGATGATCAAATGCACACATGCGCCCGACGCGGCGCCGCCGATCATTCCCGGTCGGCGACTTTCCCGCCGGAATGGATCCTCATGCTCGAAACCGACACGACCGCAGCACCGTCTTCGTCGCGCGGCGACATCGCACGGCGTACCGTCCTGACCACCGCAGCGTGGGCGGTGCCTGCCGTCGCGCTGACGACAGCCTCGCCCGCATTCGCGGTGTCCGGGGCACGTCTGACGTCGATCTCCGTGCCGAACAATTGCGTGCCCGCCGCAGGGGCCACGACCGTGACGGTGACCGTCGCGAATGACTCGGGTGCGCCGGTGGCGGGTCAGACCGTGTCGTTCGCCGGCCCTTCCGGCGCGGTGTTCTCGCCGACGACCACGACGACGGACTCCTCCGGCACAGCCACGACCTCCTTCGACCTGAACAAGCGTTGGGCTTCTCCCGGGTCGACAACGACGATCACCGCGACGGTGAACGGGGCCAGCCAGTCGGCGACCCCTACGGTGCTGGGTGCGAACGCCCTGGTCTTCGGGCAGAACCACACCTCGACCCCCACGCAGATCGAGCTGGTCTTCCCCTCGCCGATCGTGAAGATGACCAGCGGCATCGACCTCAGCACCGAGGGGAGCACGTTCTTCGCCCTCGCTCTTCTGCAGAACGGCACCGTGTGGGCGAAGGGATCGAACCAGTACGGCCAGCTCGGCGACGGGACGACGACGAACCGGTCCACATGGGCACAGATCTCCGGTCTCTCCAGCGTGACCCAGATCGCTGCAGGGCAGCAGACGGTGGTCGCCCTGCAGTCGGATGGCACCGTGTGGAACTGGGGAAAGATCAGTCGTAACGGAGGGCCCGTCGACGTGTCGCGGCCCGTTCAGGTGTCGGGGCTGTCGGGAGTCACGCAGATCGCCGTCGCGCCCGGCCTTCAGGCGCAGTACCCTGCGGCGTCCTTCGCTCTTCTCAGCGACGGCTCGGTCAAGGCGTGGGGCACCAACACGAACGGTATGACGGGGACGGACGCAGGATCGAACAACCCCTGGACGCCGACGCAGGTGACCGGACTGACGTCGGGCGTGAAGAGTATCGGCGCGGGTGGCGTCCACGGAGGAGCGGTGCTCTCCGACGGGTCGGTACGAACATGGGGATGGAACCGGAATGGACAGCTCGCCGACGGCTCCACGACTGACCGAGAAGGTCCTGTATCGGCTCAGGGGCTGACGACGAGTGCCACCCTCTTCGCCGGCGGCTTCTTCTGCTCATTCGCCGCCCAAGCGGACGGCTCACTTCGAAGCACCGGCGCGGGAACGTACAACGCGCGCTCCGGGCCGAGTCTCACGTTCCAGGGAGTTCCCGAGCTGACCTCGGGGGTATCCCGCGTCTCCCTCAACTGCGATGCCGGTTATGCGCTCATGAACGACGGAAGCGTCCGCACGTGGGGGAACAACAACAACGGCCAATTGGGTGACGGGACGACCACTTCCCGGAGCACTCCGACAGCACTCACGACAATCCCCTCCGGTGTTACGGTCACGGGGTTCGCCGATAACGGCAAGAGCGCGCGCACGATGTATCTCATCACCGGCACGAGCTGAGGACGGCGTCGAAACGGGCCGCGTGAGCTTCCGCTCCGCGGCCCGTTTCGGTGCCCTCTTCAGCCCGCCACGAACGCCCAGAACAGCAGAGCGCCGTACGCGACCGAGGTGAAGCTCGTGACCTGCAGCGCGGTGATCAGCTCGCGCGGGGTCCGGTAGGTCCAGACGATGAGGATCGCCGCAAGTCCGCCCAACAGCGCGATGAGCGTGAGCCACGCGACCGGGTAGAACACGGCGAGAAACACCGCGATCCCGAACGGGATCAGCACGAACAGCGTGAAGAGCACCTGCGTCGCGCGGCGCCCGATGAGCACCGACAGCGTGCGCTTTCCCGCGAGGCGGTCCTGGTCGATGTCGCGCAGGTTGTTGGCGAGCAGCACCGCGCAGGCGAGGAGTCCCGCGGCCACCGCCCCGAACCAGGCCTCCTGCGGGAGCGACAGCACCTGCAGCCAGGTCGTGCCGAGGGTGGCGACCAGGCCGAAGAAGACGAAGACGAAGATCTCGCCCATCGCGTTGTAACCGTAGGGGCGCTTTCCGCCGGTGTAGAACCACGCCGCGACGATGCACAGCGCTCCGACGAGGATGAGCCACCACTGACCCGTGCGGATCACGAGGGCGAGACCGATGACCGCGGCGAGCGCGAAGAACCCCAGCGCGACGACGAGCACCGTCCGCGGCTTCGCCTTCTTGCCCCCGGTCAGGCGTCCCGGGCCCACGCGCACGTCGTCGGTGCCGCGGATGCCGTCGGAGTAGTCGTTGGCGTAGTTGACGCCGATCTGCAGCGCGAAGGCGACGGCGAGGCACGCGAGGGCGATCACCCAATGCAGCTGATCGTCGACCAGCGTCGCAGCGCCCGTCCCGATCAGCACCGGGGTGATGGCCAGCGGCAACGTGCGCAGGCGAGCGGCGGCGATCCAGTCGCGCGCGGTCGCTTTGGCGACGGCCTGCGGAGCGCCGCTCTTCGGCTTCTGCGGATTGCCGCCGGGATGACGCTTCTTGGCGGTGTTCGAACGCTTACGAGAGGGAGCTGCCACGGAGGGTCATCCTAATCCCGCGCGCCGGTCGCGCCGGTCTCGGCCAGTCGCCGCAGGGCCGCACGGTCGGGCTTTCCGGAGGTGAGAGTCGGCAGTTCGTCGACCGCGATGACCCGTGCCGGACGAGCCGGCGCGCCCACCGCCTCGCCGACCGCCCGGCGCACGCGTTCGAGCACCTCGCTCTCGTCGACGACGGAGAGCCCGGGGATCACCACGGCGGATCCCTGGCCCCAGGTGGCATCCGGGATCGGAACCACCACGGCGGATTCGAGACCCCGGATGCCGCGCACCGCGGCCTCCACGCGATCGAGCGACACGTTGACCCCGCCCGAGACGATGACGTTGTCGAGGCGTCCCGTCACCTGCAGCACCCCGTCGACGATCTCTCCCCCGTCGCCGGTGCGGTACCAGCGGGTGCCGTCGGCCTCGACGGGGAAGACGGAGGCCGTGCGCGCCGGGTCGTCGAGATAGCCATCGGCGAGAGTGGGGCCCGACAACTGCACCTCGCCCGCGACGATGCGCATGCCGACGCCGTCGAGCGGGACGCCGTCGTAGACGCACCCGCCGCTGGTCTCGCTCGAGCCGTAGGTGCGCACGATCCGCGCCCCGACCTCTGCGGCGCGCTCCCGCACCGCGGGGGCGAGCGCCTGGCCACCGATGAGGATCGCCTCGAACGACCGCAGCGCCTGGGCGACCGTGTCGTCATGCTCGGCGGCGTCGAGCAACCGCTGCAGTTGGGCGGGGACGAGTGAGGTGTAGGTCGGAACCCGCGCACCGTCGAGGTGCGAGGCCATGCCGAGGGCCGCCGCCGCGAACGGCTCGGCGCGGAAGGGCCCCGCCACCACGGCGGGCTCGCGATCGGCGAGCAGCGCGCGCACGATCACCTGCACCCCCGCGACGTAGGTCGCCGGCACCGCGAGCAGCCAGGCCCCCTCGCCGAGGCGCGCGGCCGTGGCATACGCGCTGCTGATCAGGGCGTTGCGCGAGATCACCACCGACTTCGGCACGCCCGTCGAACCCGACGTGGTCACCACCGCGGCCGTGCCCGCGGGGGCTTCGCGCGGCGCCGCGTCTCCCCCGAGGGCAACGGCGGGACCTGCGCCGAGCACGGCTGAGCGCAGCGCGCGGAGCACGTCGCGGGGATCCCCGGATGCCGGCGGCTCGAGCCTCACGCGTGCGACCCGGCGCTCAGTAGTGCCACGGCACGTCGGACCAGTCGGGGTCGCGCTTCTCGAGGAACGAGTCGCGCCCCTCGGCCGCTTCGTCGGTGCCGTACGCCAGGCGCGTGGCTTCGCCGGCGAACAGCTGCTGGCCCACGAGTCCGTCGTCGACCGCATTGAAGGCGTACTTGAGCATGCGGATCGCGGTGGGCGACTTCGTCAGGATCGTGCGCGCCATCGAGAGGGCTTCGCGCTCGAGCTCGGCGTGCGGCACGACGCGGTTGACCGCGCCCATCTCGTACGCGCGCTCGGCGGAGTACTCCTCGGCGAGGAAGAAGATCTCGCGGGCGAACTTCTGGCCGATCTGCCGCGCGAAGTAGGCCGAGCCGTAGCCGGCGTCGAACGAGCCGACATCGGCATCCGTCTGCTTGAAACGACCGTGCTCGGCGCTCGCGATCGACAGGTCGCACACGACGTTGAGCGAGTGCCCGCCGCCGGCCGCCCAGCCCGGGACGACGGCGATGACGACCTTCGGCATGAAGCGGATCAACCGCTGCACCTCGAGGATGTGCAGGCGACCCGCGCGACCCGGATCGTGCACCGTGGTCTCGTCGGTGGAGTACTTGTAGCCGTCGCGACCGCGGATGCGCTGGTCGCCGCCGGAGCAGAACGCCCAGCCGCCGTCTTTCGGACTCGGGCCGTTGCCGGTGAGCAGCACGACGCCGATGCGGTGGTCCTGCCGCGCGATGTCGAGGGCGCGGTACAGCTCGTCGACCGTGTGCGGGCGGAAGGCGTTGCGCACCTCGGGTCGATCGAAGGCGATGCGCGCGACCCGGCCGTCGTGCGTGACGTGGGCGGTGATGTCGGTGTAGTCCTCGGCGCCGGGCGCCAGGGTCCATTCCGCGGGGTCGAAGAGCTCGGAGACGGTCACCCGTTCAGCCTACGCGCGGGCGTTCCACGCACCGGCGGCACGCAACCCGAGCGCGGCGTCCCGAGCAAGTTCTTTACAGCTCGCATGCAAATTGTGCGAAGGTAGACACGCGAGAATTTCACCTAGATACGGCCCATTTTGTCTTCAAGACGCAAATAGTTCTCTCCGCTACCGCAAAACAGGAGCAGCGTGCCAGGCAAGTACACCATCCCGAGACTCGATTTCGGCTCCGATCTCGTCGCGACGCTGTTCGAGATCGAGAGACTGCGCGCGGACATCGGAACGGGCGACACGCCTTACGACACGTACGTCGAGCTGCACCGCCTCTTCGATTTTGTGATGAGCGTGGTGTCGGCTCGTATCGAGGGTAATCACACCACCGTCTACGAGGCCATTGAACGGACCGACTCTCAGTCGGATCCCCAGCGCGAGATCACGAACATCGCCGCGGCGGTGCGCTTCATCGATGAGCTCGACGCGCACACTCCACTGACCCACGCCCTCGTGCGGGAACTCCACCAGCGCGTCGTTGCTGATCTCGTCCGTGAGGGCGACCCCACTCCCGGCGCGTACCGCGATGTCGAGGTCGGGATCGTCGAGTCGGACCACAGGCCTCCCAGCTGGGTCACGGTTCACGCGGAGATGAGCGCCCTCCTCGACTTCGCCAACGAGGATCGTCCGCTGCACGAGCAGATGCTCCAGATCGCCATCGCCCACCACCGCTTCGTGTGGATTCACCCTTTCCGCAACGGGAACGGGCGCGTCTCACGCCTCTTCACCTACGCGATGCTGCGCAAGACCGTCTTCGCGACGCGGGGTTACAGCGCGCTCAATCCGACCGCGGTGTTCGGGAACGACCGGGACTCGTACATCTCGGCGCTCGAGGCCGCCGACGACCTCTCGGACGTCGGCACGATCGCGTGGGCGGAGTACTTCGTCACGGGCATCCGCGATGACATCGCGAGGCTCGTGGACTTGCAACAGCATGCGTTCGTCATCGATCAGGTCGTCGCCCCGGCTCTCGATGGTCTCCGACGGGACGGGTTGGTATCGAGCCAGGAGCATGATGCGCTGCGCATCGCGCTGGAACGGGGCGTCATCAAGTCGGGTGATCTGGAAGACGTCGTCCCGGGCTCTCCCTCATATCGCTCACGGTTCATACGAGGACTACGGGAACGACACTTTCTCCAGCAAGCGGAGGAGGGCCCGCGCTTCTACAGACTGTCCTTGGCTCGAGGCCCCATCGCTCTTCGGCTCATCCGTCGGCTCGATGTATTGGGATACCTCCCCCGAATGCTCGCCGACGACTGACGCCGAGGCACGTTGTGCTCGACGTGTCCGTCCGCCGTCGGTAGCCTGGACGACCCCGACGATCGGAGTCAGCATGACGAAGAAGGTGTCGATCCTGGGCCGCATCCGCGAATACTTCGTCGGAGCGCCCTCGCATGACCAGTCCGAAGACGCGCGCCGCTCGATGAACCACCAGAGCGAGACCGCGTACTACGCCGGCGAAGCCGCGAAGACCTGGACGGGCACGTCCGGCGGCGCACAGTTCAAACCGTGAGCCGCTGCGGCGCCCCGAGGAGATCGGGGCGCCGCATCGCTCACGCGTTCTTGCTGTCGCGCCAGCGCAGCCAGCGCTCGACGAGCGAGTAGTCCCACTCGGGGCCCGAGAAGCCGAGCGTGAAAAGGCGGGTCCCGGCGTCGAAGAGGGCGTCGGCCACGTCTTCGTCGCGGTCCTTGAGCTCGTTCGAGACGACCAGGCCCGACAGGTCGCGCTGCTCGGTCTCGGCCCAGCGCTCGATGACCTCGAACTTGTGCGGCAGCTCGTCGGGAGTGACGAAGCTGTGCCAGATGTCGGCGTGACGCGCGACCATGCGCAGCGTCTTCTGCTCGCCCTTGCCGCCGATCATCACGGGGATCTTGCGGGTGGGGGCGGGGTTGAGCTTGCCCCAGCGGTCGACGACACGGTCGAGGTCGGCGGCGAGCGCGTTCAGCCTGGAACCGGCCGTGCCGAAGTCGTAGCCGTACTCGTCGTAGTCGCGCTGGAACCAGCCCGAACCCGTGCCGAAGATGAAGCGGCCGGTGTCGCCGCCCTTCTTGCTGATGTGGTCGACGGTACGGGCCATGTCGGCCTGCAGGTCGGCGTTGCGATAGCTGTTGCAGTTGACGAGGGCGCCGAACTCGACGCGCTCGGTCTGCTCGGCCCAGGCCGACAGCATCGTCCACGCCTCGAAGTGCTCGCCGTCGGGGTCTCCGTAGAGCGGGAAGAAATGGTCCCAGTTGAACAGGACGTCGACGCCCATCTCTTCGAGACGGAAGACGGCGTCGCGGATGTCGGAGTACTGCACGTGCTGCGGCTGGATCTGCACACCGAGCCGGACGGGGGTATCGAAGAGCATGGCGTCAGCCTATGCCCGCCCTCCGACACCGGGGCGGGTGGATTCCCCGCGCCGAGGCACGTACCGTGGAGAGGCCAGACGATCGGAGTCATCATGACGAAGAAGATGTCGAGGCTCGCGCGAGTGCGCGATTACCTGTTCGGCCCGCGACGCACGCACGAGCAGTCGGAGGCCGCGAAGGAGTCGCTCGAGTCGACCCCCGACCTGTCCTCGTACACGGTTGAACGTCAGACGTTCTGGTTCGGCGGGTTCGGCGGCGGCGGACCGCGCTGAGCGGCAGGATGAGGGCATGAGCACCGTCGCCCTCCCCCCTCTCGCCGACGTCCTCGCGACGGCGCGGGTCGTCGCCCTCCCCCTGGCCGCGCGGTTCCGCGGAGTCGAGACGCGCGAAGCCCTCGTCTTCGAGGGTCCCGAGGGCTGGACGGAGTTCTCGCCCTTCGTCGAGTACGCCGACGCCGAGGCCGCGACCTGGCTGGCGGGGGCGATCGACTACGGATGGCGCGCGTCGCCGGCACCTGTGCGCGACGCGGTCGGGGTGAACGCCACGATGCCCGCCGTCGCGGCATCCGAGGTCGCGCGGATCCTCGCGAGGTTCGACGGATGCCGCACGGTCAAGGTCAAGGTCGCCGAGCCCGGTCAGCACCTCGCCGATGACGTCGCACGGGTGCACGCGGTGCGCGAGGCGCTGGGCCCCGAGGGCCGCGTGCGGGTCGATGCGAACGCGGCGTGGACCGTCGACGAGGCCGAGCGTGCGGTGCACGCGCTCGCGGAGTTCGACCTCGAGTACGTGGAACAGCCCTGCGCCGAGGTCGACGAGCTCGCGCAGCTGCGCGAGCGCATTGCCTACCTCGACATCCCGATCGCCGCCGACGAGAGCGTGCGCAAGGCGGCCGACCCCCTGCGGGTCGCGCGCTCGGGCGCAGCCGATCTGCTGGTCGTCAAGGCGCAGCCGCTGGGCGGAGTGCACGCCGCGCGCGAGATCGTGTCGCAGGCGGGGCTTCCGGTGGTCGTCTCGAGCGCCCTCGACACCTCGATCGGCCTGTCGATGGGGGTCGCGCTCGCGGCATCGATGCCCGAGCTCGACTACGACTGCGGTCTCGCGACCGCCTCGCTCTTCACCGCCGACGTGGTGGCGTCTCCGCTGCGCGCCGCGGGCGGATTCCTGTCGCTCGAGCGACCGCGACCGACCGGCGCCGAGCTCGACCGGGTCGCCGCGGCCGACGATCGCCGCGACTGGTGGATCGAGCGCCTGCGTCGCTGCTACGCGCTGCTCGAGGTCACTCGAGGATGAGGCGCACGAGCTGTTCGAGCCGGGCGCCGAGGGCGGCGCGCGTGGCCGCGGGAGTCTGACGCGTCATCAGCGCCGTCTCGGCCGTCGACACCCACGCCGACAGCAGTAGCTCGGTCGCCGTCTCGGCCGAGACCCGCAGCGACAGCCCGCGCACCTGCGCGATGTCGGTGACCAATTGGGTGACGCTCTCGCCCAGGGCCCGGTTGAGGGCGAGGTAGGCCTCGGCGAACTCGGGGTTGCGCAGTGCCTGCACGCGGATCTCCGCGCCCAGCAGCACGTCGAGCCGGTCGTCGCCGGTCACCTCGAGCACCTGCTGCACGAGCTGCAGCACCTCGCCCGTGGCATCCAGCCCCCGATCCTCGATCGAGGTGACCCGCTCGCGCACGGCGGCGACGGTGGTCTCGGCAGACCGGGCGCAGAGGGCGAGGAACAGCTCCTCCTTCGAGCCGAAGTTCGAGTAGAAGGCTCCGCGCGTGAATCCGGCGCGCTCGCAGATGGCCTCGACCGATGCGGCCTCGATGCCGATCTCGGCGAACATCTCGGCGGCGGCGTCCATCAGGCGCGTGCGCGTGTTCTCGCGACGGCGTGACGGTGCGGGGGCGGTGTCGGTCATCCGCGTCCTCCTGTTTCTGGGGGGAGATTCAGCTTCGAGCCCTCCCCTGACGACTACGATACATTGATGTATCCGATACGGTGATGTATCGACCCGTTCACCGATCGTGGGAGCCGCCGTGTCGACATTCCTGTACACCCTGGGTCGCTGGTCGTTCCGTCACCCCTGGCGCGTGCTGAGCGCCTGGTTGCTCATCCTCGTGCTCGCCGGCGGCGGCGTCGCCCTGCTCGCGAAGGGCACCGACAACACCTTCACCATCCCCGGCACCGAGTCGCAGGCCGGCCTCGAGATGCTCGGACGAACCTTCCCCCAGGTCAGCGGCGCGAGCGCCGAGATCATCGTCGTCTCGGCCGACGGCGCGAAGGTGACCGACCCCGAGTACCAGAGCGCCATCCAGAAGACGACGGGCGACATCTCCGACCTCGACTTCGTCGAGGCCGTCACCGACCCCTATGACTCCCAGATCTCGGGCGGCATCTCCGACGACGACCGCGCCGCGATCGTGCGCATCCAGTTCTCGGGCGAGGCGACGGCGGTCCCCCCGGCGACCGAAGACGGACTGCGCGAGGCCGCCACCGCTCTCGGCGACGCCCTGCCCAGCGGCTCGCAGGCCGTGCTCGGTGGGCAGCTGTTCGCTACCGAGATCCCCGGCGCCTCGATCACCGAGGCGCTCGGCGTGGTCATCGCCGCCCTCGTGCTCATGGTGACGTTCCGCTCGTTCCTCGTGGCCGGGATGCCGCTGGCCACCGCGATCCTGGGTGTGGCGCTCTCGATCGGGCTCATCTTCATCGCGACCGGCTTCGCGACGGTGTCGTCGACGACTCCGCTGCTGGCGGTGATGCTGGGCCTGGCGGTCGGCATCGACTACGCGCTGTTCATCGTCTCTCGACATCAGGATCAGACGCGCGCCGGCATGGACCCCGAGGAGTCCACCGCCCGCGCGGTCGGCACCGCCGGCTCCGCGGTCGTCTTCGCCGGCATCACGGTGCTCATCGCCCTCATCGGCCTGGGCTTCGCCGGCATCCCCTTCCTCACCACGATGGGCATCGCCGCCTCGGTCGCCGTCGCGATCGCCGTGTGTGTCGGCCTCACCCTCACCCCCGCGTTCCTCGGCTTCGCCGGACACCGCGTCGTCGGCTGGGGCTACAAGAAGCAGAAGAAGCGCTCCCGCACGGCCTCCGCCGAAGACGACGCCGCGGCTGCGGAAGAGGCCGCCGCCGAGAGCCTGCGCCGCGCCTCCACGGCGGCCGTGCGCGCCCAGCGCAACGGGCCCGCCAAGCGCTGGGTCGGCCTTGTCACCCGGCATCCGGTCATCACCACCGTCGCCGTCGTCGGCCTGCTGGGCGTCACCGCCATCCCGGCGGCCTCGCTCGCCCTCACGCTGCCCAACGCCGGACAGCTGCCGAAGGGCGACGAGGCGCGCGTCGCCTACGAGCTGACCGACGAGTACTTCGGCCCCGGCGCCAACGGTCCGCTCATCATGACCGGCACGATCGTCACCTCCGACGACCCGCTCACCCTGATGAAGGACATCGGCGACGAGATCGCCAAGATCCCGGGCGTCGCCGAGGTGGCCCTCGCCACCCCGAACGCCACCGCCGACACCGGCATCGTGCAGATCGTGCCCGAGACCGCGCCCGACGACCCGCGCACCGCCGACCTCGTGCGCGAGCTGCGCGCGGCCGAGCCCCGCCTGTACGACGAGTTCGGCGTGCACCTGCTCGTCACCGGCTACACCGCCGTCACCATCGATATCTCCGACCAGCTCGGCGCCGCCCTGCTGCCGTTCGGGCTGTTCGTGGTGGGGCTGTCGCTCGTGCTGCTGATGATCGTGTTCCGTTCTATCTGGGTGCCGCTGACCGCCGCCGGCGGATACCTGCTGTCGGTCGCCGCCTCGTTCGGCGTCGTCGCCGCGGTGTTCGAGTGGGGCTGGTTCGCCGATGCCCTGCACGTGGCCAAGGTCGGACCCATCATCAGCTTCATGCCCATCGTCGTGATGGGCGTGCTGTTCGGCCTCGCGATGGACTACCAGGTGTTCCTCGTCTCGCGCATGCGCGAGGACTACGTGCACGCCAAGCGCGAGGGTCGCACCCCCCGTGAGGTCGCGCTCGGTGCCGTCCGCAGCGGTTTCGTGGGCTCGGCCCGCGTGGTCGTGGCTGCCGCCGTGATCATGTTCGCGGTCTTCGTCGCGTTCGTGCCCGAGGGCGACTCGAGCCTCAAGCCCATCGCGCTGGGCCTCGCCGTCGGCGTCGCGGTCGACGCGTTCCTCGTGCGCATGACCCTCGTGCCCGCGATCCTCGCCCTGCTCGGCGCGAAGGCCTGGTGGATGCCGCGCTGGCTCGACCGGATCCTGCCCAAGCTCGACGTCGAGGGCGAAGCCGTCGAGCGCGAGGTGCACCTGGCCGACTGGCCGTCGGGCGCGCCGGTCGCGATCGCGGCCGAAGACCTGCAGACGATCGTGGCGACGGATGCCGAGGAGCCGGTGTTCCGCGACGTCGCGGTGCGACTGCCGTACGGCGGCACGCTGCTGGTCACCGGCGAGACGCGCACCACCCGCACGCTGCTGCTGACCCTGGCCGGGCGTCTGTCGAAGATCGAGGGGCGCCTGCGCGTCGACGGGCTCCTCGTGCCCGAGCGAGCGGGAGCCGTGCGCGCCCGCGTCGGCGTCGCCCTGCTCGACGACCCGATCAGGGCGCGCTCCGACGTCGCCGAGGCCGTCGCCCGCGGAACCCGCATCGTCGTGATCTCCGACGTCGACCGGCTCGACGACGACACCCGTGACGACGTCGCCGAGGTGCTGCGCCTCGCCGCGACCGAGGCGCGCGAGCGCAGCGGCGACGACGACTCCCCGTTCACGCTCATCGTCTCGGCCCGCGACGAACGGCGGGCCCTCGCCCTGCTGTCCGCCGCCCAGCGGCCCGACGTGACGTCGCTCCCCCTCGCGACGCCGCGCCGCCCCCGCCCCGAACCCGAAACCTTCGCCGATCTCTCCGAGGTGTTCGCATGACTCTCCCCGTCGAGCGCTCCCGCTCGCGCCGCCCCGTCACCTGGCTGACCCTCACCGGCGTGCTCCTGCTGCCCGCGGTGATCGGCGGCATCCTGGTCGGTGCCCTCTACAACCCCACCGACCGCCTCGACAACATCACGGCCGCGATCGTCAACGACGACAAGGCCGTCGAGCTGAACGGGCAGCTGGTCCCCCTCGGGCGCCAGCTCACCGGCGGCCTGGTCAAGGGCGCCGACGACCAGCCGAGCAACATCGACTGGGTCATCTCGAACGACGACGACGCGGCCGCGGGCCTGGCCGACGGCACCTACACCGCCGTCGTCACGATCCCCGAGAACTTCACCGCCGCCTCGCTCTCGACCCGCCCCGGAGAGACGCCCGAGAAGGCGACCATCGGCGTGCAGACGGCGCCCGACGCCCGCGTGGTCGACGGCGCGATCACCGCGCAGCTGGCATCCACCGCCTCCTCCGTCTTCGGCAGCACGCTGTCGTCGCAGTACCTCAAGAACGTGTTCCTCGGCTTCACCAGCCTCAGCGACCAGCTCGGCACGGCGGCGAGCGGAGCCCACCAGCTCGCCGACGGCGCCTCGCAGGCCGCCACCGGCGCCGGGAGCCTGCGCGACGGCCTCGGTCAGCTCTCGAGCGGAGCTTCGCAGCTCGCCGACGGCGCCGGCCAGCTCGCCGCGGGCACCGGGCCCCTCGCCGACGGCGCCGGCCAGCTCGCCACGGGAGCCACCGCCCTCGCCGGCGGAACGCGCGACGCCGCCGCCGGAGTCGACAAGCTCGCGGGGGGAGCCGACGGCGTCGCCGCGGGCAACCAGCAGCTCGCGACGCAGATCAACGGCCTCGCCGACCAGATCCCACCCGGCTTCGCCGACGACGCCGCCGCGCTGTCGAAGGCCGCGCCGCAGGTCAACCAGGCGCTCGTCGACGCCGCCGCCGCGCTGCAGAAGGCCGCCGAGGAGTGCACCGGCACACCCGAGCAGTGCCAGGCCCTGCGCACCGCCGCCGCCGAGGCGAAGAAGGCGCTCCCCCAGGCCACCGAGACGGTCACGAAGATCGGCGACCTCGCCGGTCAAGCGTCTCAGCTGCCCGCCGGCATCCGCGCGATCGCCGCCGCCAACCAGCAGCTCGCCGACGGCGCGACCGGCCTCGCCGGAGGAGCGCGCGAAGCGGCATCCGGACTCACCACCATCGCGGGCGGCATCGACGGCCTCTCCGGCGGGGCGACGAAGATCGCCGACGGCACGCGACAGCTCGGCACCGGAGCGGCCGCCCTCAGCTCGGGCGCCTCGCAGGTGGCATCCGGGATCTCGGGCGCCGAGACCGGAGCCGCCCAGCTCACCGACGGCGTGAGCCAGGTCGCGACCGGAACGGGCTCGCTCGCCGACGGTCTCGACAAGGCCGTCGCGCAGCTGCCGACCTACACCGACGCCCAAGCGACGAACCTCGCCGACGTCGTGGCCGATCCCGTCTCGGCGACCGGGGCCAGCGACTCGCTGTTCGGCCTCGCCGCGGTACCGCTGCTGGCCATGGCCGTGCTGTGGTTCGGCGGGCTGGCGTCGTTCGTGGCGTTCCAGGCCGTGTCGGCACGCGCGCTGACCAGCCGTCGCCCCTCGGCGCTGGTCGCCCTGCGCGGGTTCGCGCCCGCCGCGCTCGTCGGCGCGGTGCAGGGCGTGCTGGTCGCCGGCGTCGTGCAGATCGCGTCGAAGTACGACTGGGGCGACTGGGCGCTGTTCGCCCTTGTCTGCGTCGCCGCAGGCATCGCGTTCGCCGCTGTGCACCAGGCCCTCGTCGCCCTCTTCGGCGGAGCGGGCCGTTGGATCGCCGCCGTCATCGGCGCCCTCGCGCTCGGGGCGAGCATCGTCTCGACCGTGCCGCCGGCCCTGGCCGCCGCCGCCTCGCTGCTGCCCACCGCCCCCGCCTACGACGCGATGCTCGGCGCCCTGTCGTCGTCGGGCGGCGTGGCCGCGGGCGTGGCCGGATTCGTGGTGTGGGCAGTGCTGTCGCTGCTGGTGACCACGCTGGTGGTCGTGCGCCGACGCACGACGACGACCCGCGCCGCCGCCCAGCCGGTCTGATCTCGGCGCGGCGCGGGCCGCCCGGCGCGTCGCGCTCACGTCGAGTCGCCTCGCGTCGCGCGTGCGGCGCAGGGATGCCGCGCCGAAAAGCCTGTTGAGCGTCCAAAACACGCCGCATGCGATTTGTGGACACGGCATGTCCTGGACACTCAGTGGGGGGTCTGTGGGACTCAGACGGCTCCTCCACACGGCGCGGATTCGCCGGGCGGCTGTGGGTCGCCACCGACGCACGACGAGATGCGGCGTGTTTCGGACACTCAACAGTCGGGGAGCCCGGCGCTCCAGCGGAGCGCTCGTTGAGTGTCCAGGAAACGCCGCAACGTGTGACGAGATGCGGCGTGTTTAGGACGCTCAACAGGTGGTGAGCCCGGCACCCGCGCTCGACCCGCGCCGCGCAACACCCCGCACACGCGCAACACTCCGCACACGCGAGACGCCCCGCACACGCGAGAGGGCCCGCCCGGCGCGATGCCGGACGGGCCCTCGAGCACGAAGGCCGCGCGTCAGGTCGTCAGACCGCTGTACGCGTGCAGGCCCTTGAAGAAGACGTTGACGATCGTGAAGTTGAACAGCACCGCGGTGAAGCCGATGATCGACAACCACGCCGAGCGGGTGCCGCGCCAGCCGCGGGTCGCGCGGGCGTGGATGTATCCGGCGTAGAGCACCCAGATGACGAAGGTCCAGACTTCCTTGGTGTCGAAGCCCCAGAAGCGACCCCACGCGTCGTTGGCCCAGATGGATCCGGCGATGAGAGTGAAGGTCCAGAAGATGAAGCCGACGATCGCGAAGCGGTAGGCCAGCGACTCGAGCGCCTCGGCGTTCGGCACGGTGCGCAAGAAGCTGCGCTTCGGCTCGGCATCCACCGGGGCGTCGACGAGCTTGCGCTCCCGACGGGTCTGGATGAGCTGCACGACCGACAACCCGAACGCGAGGGCGAACAGGGCGGTCGCGAGGCTCGCGACGAACACGTGCACGACGAGCCACACCGACTTCAGCGGGTCGGCGAGGGGCACGACGTCGACGTGGAACGCCAGGGTCGCGCCACCGAGCAGCAGCACCGCGAGTCCGGTCATCAGCGATCCGAGGAAGCGCAGGTCGTAGCGGGTCAGCACGGCCAGGTACACCGCGATGATCAGCAGCAGGCCCGTCATGGCGAACTCGTACATGTTCGACCACGGCACGCGCTCGGCGGCGATGCCGCGCAAAACGGTCGCGACCAGGTGGAACACGAAGCCGAGCGCCGTCAGCACCGTCCCCAGTCGCGCCCAGAGGTACCGCGGCTTGGACGGAGCGGGGGCGGATGCCGATGTCCCGGCCGATGCGGAGATGACTCCTCCGCCGCCCGCGGTCACGAGCTCGCGAGCCACGACCTCGTCTTTCGCCTTGAGCGCGAGGTCGCTGCGCCGAGCGAGGTCGATGGCGTAGGCGATGAACGCCAGCACGTAGATGGTGACCGCCGTCCACACCAGGAGGAGGGAGATCTCATCGAGGAGAAGCGGGTCGGTTCCGGTCATGGTGTCAGTCTACTTTTCCGGTGTCGGGGTGGGTCGAAGAAACAACGGCGCCGTGCTTGTCTGCGAGCTGGTCGACGGCGGAGGCCAGCGTCGGGTCTTCACCGCGCGCGAGGCCGGCGTACTCGACGAGCACGGTGTCGCCCTTCGGGGTCGCCTTGACCCACATGCGCCGGCGCGGCACGAACAGCGCCGCGAGCAGTCCGAACAGCGCGAGCAGCGCGAAGCCGAGCACCCAGGGACCGGCGAGGTCGCGGTGGATCGACAGCGAGGCGAAGCGCTTGACCGACTGCTCGTAGCCCGTGGCGCCCGCGGGGGCCTCGTTCTCGAACGTGATGGTGCCGAGGCCGTTGGGCAGGTCTTCGGTCTGGCCGGGCATGAGCTGCAGCGCCGGGGTGCCGCTGTCGCCGCCGGCGATCTGGGTCATCTTCGAGGGGTCGAGGGTGTACACCGAGCGCGGGGTGCCGTCGTCGATGCCGAGGTCGCCCTCGTACACGCGCAGCGTCAGCGTCGGGTACTCGAGGCCGCCATAGGTGGAGGTCAGCGCTCCGGAGTCGAGCACGTCCATCGTCGGGTAGAAGAACCCGAGCAGACCGAGCTGTTGCGGCAGGCCGTCGGCGACCTTGATGACGCCGAGCGAGGTCATGTTGGCGTCCTGCGGCAGGAAGGCGATCGAGTCGTGGAAGACCTCTTTGCCGTCGGCGTCGCGGATCGTCACGGTCGGCGCGTAGCCGTTGCCGAGCAGGTAGACGCGGTCGCCCTGCACGTCGAGCGGGTGGTTGACGCGCACCTCGCCGTCCTGCGCGTCTTGCCCGGGGGCCTGGGTGGTCACGTGGGCGATGAAGTCGCCGGCCTGGCCCGAGCCGGGCTGGCCGGGCGGCACGTAGCTGACGTCGAACTTGTCGAGCGTGATCGAGTAGGGCGTCAGGGTGTCGCCGCCGACGAAGCGGCCCGGGTTGAACGAGGAGTAGTCGAGCAGGCTGTTGGCGAACGCCTGGCCCTCGACGAGCACGCGCTGGCCCGTGTAGGTGAATCCGCCGCCGACGCCGACGGCCACGAGCACGCCCACGAGGGCGGCGTGGAAGACGAGGTTCCCGGTCTCACGCAGGTATCCGCGCTCGGCCGACACCGAGAAGGTGCCCCGACCGTCGTAGCGCGCGACGCGGTAGCCGCTCTTGCGCAGCTGCGCGGCAGCGCTCTCGACGGCGGCTGCCGCCGCGGCATCCGCATCTCCCTCCACCGAGAACGAACGCTCGCGGTGGTCGTCGAGGCGCGACAGGCGGGCGGGCGTGCGCGGGGGCTGCGAGCGCAGCGCCTTCCAGTGGTGCTTGGTGCGCGGCAGCACGCAGCCGATCAGCGAGATGAACAGCAGCAGGTAGATGGCCGAGAACCACGGCGAGCTGTACACGTCGAACAGGCTGAGCTTGTCGAGCACCGGCGCGAGGTCGGGGTTGTCGGTGAAGTACTGCGTGACGCCGTTCGGGTCGGCGGTGCGCTGCGGCACGAGCGAGCCGGGGACGGCGGCGATCGCGAGCAGGAGCAGCAGCACCAGCGCGGTGCGCATGCTGGTCAGCTGGCGCCATCCCCAGCGCAGCCATCCGACGGCACCGAGGCGCGGCTGGGTGATCTCCTCGCCGTCGCCGTCGGCGTGGTCGGACGGACGCAGCGGGTCGGTCATGGTGTTCCCTCGATCAGAGCGGGAGCTGGACACTGCCGATCACCCCCTGCAACACGGACATCCACTGACCCCAGAGGCCGGTCACCATCAGCAGACCGAGCACGATGAGCAGAGATCCGCCGATCAGGTTGACGACGCGGATGTGTTTGCGCACGAACGACACCGACTTCGTCGCCCACCCGAGGCCGAGGGCCAGGAGGACGAACGGGATGCCGAGACCCAGCGAGTACGCGAGGCCGAGCAGCGCCGCGCGCCCGGGGTCGCCGAGGTTGTACGACACCGACAGGATCGCGGTCAGCGTCGGGCCGATGCAGGGCGTCCACCCGATGCCGAGGGCGATGCCCAGCAGCGGGGCGCCGATCAGCCCGAGGTTCGCGCGCGACTGCATGCGCACCGACCTCTGCGCGAGGCCGAACAGGCCGATGAACACGAGGCCCATGAGGATGATGACGACGCCCATCACGCGCGTGATGATGTCGGCGTACTCGATGAAGAAGCGTCCGAGCGTGCCGCCCAGCACGTTGATGGCCATGAAGACGACGGTGAAGCCGGCGATGAACAGCAGGGTTCCGCCGAGCAGCCGCCCGCGCCCGGGGGCGGATGCCGAAGACCCGCGCGGCGCGACGGCACCGCCGATGTAGCCGAGGTAGCCCGGCACGAGCGGCAGCACGCAAGGGGACAGGAACGAGATGAGACCCGCGGCGAGCGCGATGGGCACGGCCACCCACAGGGCCCCGTCGAAGACGAGGGCGCCCGGGTTCACGCGTTCTCCGCGACCAGCGTGCGCACGATCGCCTCGAGGATCGAGGCCTCGGGAAGTTCACCGACGATGCGCGCGGCGACGCGGCCCTGCTTGTCGAGCACGAGGGTCGTGGGGGTGGCGTTCAGCGGGGTCGCCTTGTTGAACGCGAGCTTGAGCTGGGCGTCGCCGACGGCCATGGCGCTCGAGTACGACACTCCGTGATCGCGCGCGAACGACAGCGCGGTGGCGGGCTGGTCGTAGGTGTTGATGCCGAGGAACGACACGTCCTGGCCCTGGAACGTCTGGTAGGCCTGCTCGAGGCGCGGGGCCTCGATGATGCACGGGCCGCACGTGGCGTACCAGAAGTTGACCACGAGCACCTTGCCGGCGAAGTCGGAGCTCGACACCGCGGATCCGTTGTCGAGGGTGCCCTCGAACGAGATCGGGTCGGTGCGGTTCTCGGGCGCGATCTCGGTGGTCTGGAACCCGTTGGCGGCGATGTAGCCCTTGTTGTCGCCCGCGCGGTACTGGTCGGCCAGCGGGTCGGCGGTGCAGGCGGACAGCCCCACGATCAGGGCCGCCGCGGCGGCGAGGGCTCCGGCGGCGGTGCGGATTCGGCGCATCAAACTGCTCCTACGTCGACGGCTCCGGCCGTTGCGGCCGGCTCGGCGTACGCCACCTCGACCCAGCGCGCCGAGCCGTCGGCGCCGTCTCGCCGTTCGAAGCTCGTCACGCTCGACAGCGCGCAGCGGCGCTTGCGAGGGTCGTGGCGGGTGGGCTGGTGGGACAGGGCGAGGTGCGTGACCCAGATGGGCAGCTGGTGAGAGACCACGACGACGTCACCGCCGTCGACCCGCTCCCACGCGTCGGCCATGGCGGCGGTCATGCGCGCCACGATGTTCTCGTAGGGCTCACCCCAGCTCGGCACGGCGGGGCGGCTCAGGTGCCGCCAGTTGAGCGGGTTCGCGAGCGCCTGCTTCATGCGCCGCCCCTCGAACACGTTCGTGGGCTCGATGACCCGATCGTCGATGAACGGCTCGATGCCGAACAGCTCGACGAAGGGCTCCGCCGACTCGCGGGTGCGCTGCAGGGGCGAGACGACGAGAGCCGACACAGGCCGCTCGAGGCCGTGCACGTACTCCGCGGCCTGGCGGGCCATCCGGCGCCCGTCGACGCTCAGGCCGAAGCCGGGGAGCCGACCGTAGAGCACGCGACGGGGGTTGTGAACCTCTCCGTGGCGCACGAGATGGAGGCGGTCGGCGGGCACGGGCCCAGTCTACGGGCGGGTTCTGTGGTCTGACTGAGTCCGGATGCCGGTTGCCTCGACGTGGAGATAACCCCGTTCAGGCGTCTTTCCGGGCCGCCAGGAGCGAGCGCACTCGCGAGTACAGGAACCACGCGACGCCGATGCCGACGGCGGCGATGACGACGTACTGCAGGATCGAGGCGTACTCCTCGACGATGTGCCAGTTCTCGCCCAGCAGGTAACCCGCCAGCACGAAGATCGTGTTCCAGACCAGGCTGCCCGCGCCGGTGAGCAGGCCGAAGCGCCACATCGGCATCTTGGCCACGCCCGCGGGGATCGAGATGAGGCTGCGGAAGATCGGGATCATGCGCCCGAAGAAGACCGCCTTGCCGCCGTGCCGCTCGAACCACGCGACGGTGCGGTCGACGTCTTCGGGGTGCAGCAGCGGCATCTTGGCCGCGAACGCCCGCAGGCGCGCGGCGCCGAGCCAGCGACCGAGACCGTAGAGCATGAAAGCGCCGACGACCGAGCCGAGAGTGGTCCACAGCAGCGCCTCGAAGAGCGTGAACGATCCGCGGCTGGCCGTCAGGCCCGCCATCGGGAGCACGACCTCGCTGGGCAGCGGGGGGAAGAGGTTCTCGAGCGCGATCGCCACGCCGGCACCGACCGGGCCGATGACCTCCATCAGCGAGACGGTCCAGTCGGCCAGCGAGGTGAGCCACGACTGGCCCTCGGGCGAGCCGGAGGTCGATCTGACGGGGGTCAGGGTGAGGGTCATGTCGGTCATCGGGTGCCTTCGCGCTCGGTGATCGGCCGCCCGTGCGGGCGCCCAGTGCAAGGCTACGGGCCCGTCACCGCGCGTTCCTGGGGGTTGCCCCCGAGCGGTTCAGGATGCCGAGACCCCGGCGCCGACGAGGGCGGCGGCGACGAACCACACGGCGACCATGGCCACGGCCGCCACCAGCGGCACCCAGAAGGCGAGGCGATGGCGCACGAGGCGGATGATCGCGACGATCACGCCGATGAGGAGGACGACCCACGGCGAGACCACAGCGATCCAGAACCCGGCGTTCATGAGGTCGGTGTCGCAGGCGGCGCCGCTGCAGGCATCGGAAGCGAAGGCGAGCAGCACCCCCGCGTAGGAGGCACCGAGCGCCAGCAGGGGCAGCAGCACCAGCAGCGCGATCGTGATGGCGACATCCCACGGTCGTCCCGCGCGGGGCCGCGGTTCGGGGCTCAGCGTGCGGAACGACTCCGGGGGGAGCGAGTACGTCACGAGCGACATCTTAGGGACGCGGCGTCGTGAATTCGCGCCGAACCGGGTTCGCGCCCTACGTTCGAGCCGTGTCGTCCACTCATCCCGCTCCACCCCACGGGCTCGCCGACGCTCTGCCCGCCACCCGCCGCCTGCTCGCGGCGCCCTCCCCCTCCGCCCGCCCCCTCTCGTACGGCGGCAGCCTTCCCGCGCTCTCCCCGGGCTGGCGCTCCGCCCTGCGCGATGAGCTGGGCCTCGAGGTCGCGTACGACGAGAACGCGGTCGATCCGCTCTCGTCGCGCGTGTTCGACGTCGTGTACAGCCGTCTCCGCGCGGAGCAGGTGGTGCTGGCCCTCTCGGCCCGCACGAACCTCACCCTCGCCGGCAGCACGGTCCGCATCGTCGGCGACTCCTCCCTCGCCACCGCGTTGACGGCGCTTCTCCGCCGCCTCGGCGCGAGCGTGGTGCGCTCCACGGACGACCCCGTGGAGCGGCTGACCGCGACTCTCGACGGCGTGCGCGTCGAGGACGTGGCGGCGGCGACGTCGGGCTCCACCCCCTCCGCGATCCTCACCGGCGTCGGATACGACGCCCTCGGCATCGACGACGTCGCGGGGCTCGTGGCCGACGCCTCACCGCGGCCGGCCGACGCCTCCCCCGCTCCCTCGCCGCGCCCCTTCGTGCGCACCACCTCGAAAGGATCGCTCGTCGAGATGCCCTCTCCCCTGCCCGTCGACGGCGCCGCGCCCACGAGCGCGCAGCGGCGCATCCTCGACGCGCTGATCGCGGCTCTGGTCGTCGACGGCGGCCCCGACGATCCCCGCGGCGTCTACGCCCGGGCGGTGACCCCGTGACCGGCCGCATCGCCGACGCCTCGCTGTGGCGTGCGGGCCTCGACCGCATCGAGTGGGCGCGCGCGCACATGCCCGTCACCTCGGCCCTCGCCGCGCGTCTCGCGAGCGAGGGGACGGTCGCCGGCATCCGGATCGGGGTGTCCGACGTGCTCGAGCCGAAGACCGCCACCGTCGCGCTCGCCCTCGCCGAGGCCGGTGCCGAGGTGACCGTCACCTCCGCGGGCCGCAACACCGACGACGCCGTCGCCGCCGCCCTCGCGCACGCGGGTCTCCCCGTGTACGCCCGGGCCGACGCCGAGCGCGCCGATGACCGGGCGAACGCCCTCGCCCTGATCGATCACCGGCCGCAGGTGATCGTCGACGACGGCGCCTCGACCATCCGCCTCGCCCACCTCGAGCGTCCCGACGTGGTCGCCGAGATGCGCGGAGCGACCGAGCAGACCACCTCGGGGGTCCGGCCGCTGCGCCGCATGCAGGCCGACGGCGCGCTGCGCATCCCGGTCGTCGCCGCGAACGACGCCCGCTCGAAGTCGCTGTTCGACAACATGCACGGGACCGGCCAGTCGGTCGTGTTCGCCGTCGCCGACGTGGCCGACCGATCGCTGCGCGGGGCCACGGTCGTCGTGGTCGGCTACGGGCGCGTCGGCACGGGGATCGCGCAGCACTGCGCCGCCCTCGGCGCGCGCGTCGTGGTGACCGAGACCGACGCGGTGGCGGCCCTGCAGGCGGCGTTCGCGGGGTACGAGGTGCGCCCGCTCGCCGACGCCGTGCGCCGCGCCGACATCGTCATCTCGGCCACCGGCATCCGGCACACGATCGACGTCGCCCATCTCGACGCGCTGCCCACCGGGGCGATCGTCGCCGTCGGCGGCGGCGTGGGGCAGGAGATCGCGCTCGACGCCGCTCGCGCCGCGGGGGCCGTCGAGATCTCGCGCGACGCCGCGGTGTCGGTGCTGCGGATGCCGAGCGGCACCCGGGTGCGCGTGCTCGACGACGGCAACTGCCTCAACGTCAGCGCGGCCGAGGGCAACCCGGTCGAGATCATGGACCTGTCGTTCGGCGTGCAGCTCGCCTCGGTCGCGCACCTTTTGGTCACCCCCGATCTCGCCCCGGGCGTGCACGACCTGCCGCGCGCGGCCGACGACGAGGTGGCGGCGATCGCGCTCGGCTCTTTCGGGGGCGCCCTCGACGTGCCCTCGGCGGCGCAGACGGCGTTCCTCGCGGCGTGGCACCCCGAGGACGGCGACGAGTGAGCGTCGAGGTCCACCGGGCGCCGGTCGTCCTCTCGGCCGGGCGCCCTGCTCTCGTCGACGGGGCGGTGGCCGTGGCCGGGGGCCGCCTCGTCGCGGTGGGCACCGCCGACGAGGTGCTGGCCGCGCTCGACTCGGCGGCGACCAGCGTCCACGAGCACCGCGGCGCCCTCACCCCGGGGCTCGTCAACGCCCACACGCACCTGCAGTACACCGACATGGCCGAGGTCGGCAGTGCCCAGCACGCCGGCTTCGAGTCGTGGATGAGCGCCTTCATGGCGCTGTACCCCCTGCCCCGCGACTGGAGCGCCTCGGCTGCCGCCGGTGCGGCCCTCGCTCTGCGTTCGGGGACGACCTCGGTCGCCGAGATCGTGACGGATGCCGCGGCCGGAAGCGCCGTGCACGACGCGGGTCTGCACGGCGTGGCGTTCTGGGAGGTCCTCGGCTACACCGATCGCACGTGGGCGGAGGGAGGAGAGGAGCGCGTACGGGCCCAGCTCTCGGCGCTCCCCTCGCCGCCCGCGACGGGTCTGTCGCCCCACGCGGTCTACTCCCTCGACACCGGGGTGATCCGCGAGCTCTCCCGCCTGTCCGCCGAGCTCGGCGTGCGCCAGCACATCCACGCCGCGGAGTCGGCGTGGGAGGACGCGTACGTGCGCTCGGGCACCGGCGACCTCGCCGAGCGCTGGCGCGCCAACGGCCGCGGCGAGTTCGCGCTGCTGCAGGGCGGCGGGGTGGGCACGGGGGTCATCCGCTACCTCGACGGCCTGGGCGCGTTGAGCCCGACGACCCACCTCGCGCACGGCATCTACGTCGCCGCCGACGATCGCGCCCTGCTCCGCGCACGCGGCGTCAGCGTCGCGCTCTGCCCGCGCTCGAACCGCGTGATCGGCCTCGACGCGCCGCCCGTGGCGGCCTACCTCCGCGAGGGCAACGCGATCGCCGTCGGCACCGACTCGCTGTCGTCGTCGCCGAGCCTGTCGATCTGGCATGACGTCGCCGCGCTCCACGACATCGCCCGCGACCAGGGCTACGCCGACGACGACCTGCACGAGCGCCTCTTCGCCGCGGCCACCGCGGGCGGCGCGCACGCCCTGGGTCTCGACGACACCGGCGTGCTGCGTCCCGATGCGCGGGCCGACCTGGCGGTTTTCGACGTGTCGAGCACCGATCCCCGCGACGCGCTCGTCGAGCTCGTCGAATCGGGTCCGGGCGAGGCGTCACTGACCGTCGTCGGCGGAGAGATCCACTGGGCGGGCCTCGCCGCGCACGAACGGGCCACCGCCCGGGTGTGAGCGCCGCGACCGGAGGATGCCCGTCGACGCGGCATCCGGAATCTGCTCCGACGGGAGGTTCCGGATGCCGCGTCGCCGGCGTCAGGCGCGCGGAGCCGGTCCGCTCGAGAGTGCGTCGACGAACAGGCGCAGGAACGCCGTGCGATCGAACGAGGTCACCGCGCGGACGGTCGACCCCTCGGGCGTCCCCCACACCAGCGGCAGTCCGTCGGCGGTGAGCGCGATGCGGGTCGCGAGCGAACCGCCGTACGGCGTGTAGTCGACGGGCCCCTCGATCCAGCCCGTGACGATCTCGGGGCGGTGCAGCACGACCGTGGCCAGGCCGTCGTGGGCGGACGAGATCCGCCGGCCCCACTTGTACTGGTAGAAGTCGTTGTAGGCGTCGAGCACCTCGCCGGCGAAGCTCGCCCAGGGCGTGCCCTTCCCGCGCAGCACCGCGAGCACGTGCTCGTCGAGGATCGCGGTCGCCGTGACGTTGACGCCCACCATGACGACGTTGCCGGCATTGCGCGCCCCGAAGACGATCTCGGCGGCGCGGCGATCGTTCGCCGTGTTGGCGTCGGTCAGCGTGGCGCCGCCCGGCGCGGGGTACGGACCCGCCCCGCCCATGATGACGACCGAGCGGTACTTCAGGAACAGATCGGGGTCGCGTTTGAGCGCGCGGGCGATGTTGGTCAGGGGACCGAGCGGGTGCAGGTCGACCTCGCCCGGGCTCTCCGCCGCGATGCGCACGATGGCGTCGACCGCGCTCTCGTCCTCGACGCGCAGCTCCGCCCGCTCGAAGCGGTCGCCCAGCCCGTCGGTGCCGTGCACGAAGTCGGCGATTGACGCCTCGCCCTCCAGCGGCGCGGCCTCGCCCAGGTGCAGCGGAGTGTCCTCGCGGTCGGCCAGGCGCAGCACCGTGCGGACGTTGCGGGCCGAATCCTCGACGGGCGTGTTGCCGTAAATCGTCGAGATCGCCTCGATCTCGACGTCGGGCTGCGCCAGCAGGTACATGAGCGAGTGGGCGTCGTCGAGGCCGGTGTCGGTGTCGACGACGACGCGGCGGACGGAGGAGGGGACGGATGCCATGCACTCACCCTGCCAAGTCGGCGGCGGCGACACGGCGTGGTGTTACATCGCGTGACACGTCTGTTCCCTGTTCGTCACGTCAACACTCCACAGTGGGGGGTGATGCGGGCGGCACCGGCCCGCACCCTCCTCAGCACAGGTCGAACGACGCCCCCAACGTCGTCGGGAACGGACACACCATGGCTTCCTCGTCTCAGCGGCTGCGACGTCTCGCGCTGCCCGCGGTCGGTCTGACCGCCGCCCTCGCCCTCACTGCCTGCGCGGGCGGCCAGGCCGCCCCCGTGTCCAGCGACGGATTCCAGGGCGTCCAGCTCACGGTCTGGAACAACATCGACTTCGAGCCGTACCAGAGCCTGCAGAAGGGCTACTTCGAGTCGTGCGCCGCCGACCTCGGCATCACGGTCGACGTGCAGACGCAGTCGGGCGACTACACCACGAAGCTCCTGCAAGCGGCCGGTGCCAAGGCGCTGCCCGACGTCGCGATCCTCTCCACCGACACGCAGCTGCCGCAGCTCGCCTCGCAGGGGGTCCTCGCCGATCTCAGCCAGTACGACGTCACCACCGACGGCCTCGCCGACAGCGCCGCCGACCTCGGCCGCTACGACGGCACCCTGTACGGCCTGCCCGTGCAGGTCGAGGACTACGCGATCTTCTACAACAAGGCCGCGTTCGCGGCGGCGGGTGTGCCCGAGACCGCCCCGAAGACCTTCGACGACCTGGTGTCGCTCGCGGGTTCGCTCACCACCGGCTCGCAGAAGGGCATCGTGCTGCCGGGCATCGGCGGCGACGGCTCGACGCCGGTCTACTTCCTGCCGTTCCTGCTCTCCGCGGGCGGCGACCCCGCCGACCCGACCGGCGCCGGCGCCGTCGAGGCGGTCGACCTCTACAAGAACCTCGTGGGCAACGGCTCGCTGTCAACCGAGTTCGTCAACTGGGGCTGGGAGTCCATCGACCAGTGGACCTCGGGTGCCGCGGCGATGACGGTCTCGGGTCCGTGGAACCTCGTCGACACCTCGATCCCCTTCGAGTGGGGCACCTTCCCGTTCCCGACCGCGAAGAGCGGCGAGTCGCCCAAGGTGAACCTGCTCGGCTACGCCTACGGCGTCGCCGCCAACGCCGACGCGCAGAAGGAGGCCGCCGCCGCGGCCCTCGTGAAGTGCCGCGCCTCGGAGGAGAACCAGATCGACACCGCCGTTCAGGGCGGCTACATCCCCGCGCTCAAGAGCGCGCAGGACGCCTTCGTCGAGAAGGTCCCCGCGGCCGCCCCGTTCGTCGACGCGGTCGACGGCGCCTACAACTCCGCACAGCTGGGCACCGAGTGGAACACGCTGCAGCAGGAGTACGTCGACGCAATCCAGAGCGCGACGGTCGGCGGGCAGACCGCCCAGGCCGCACTGGAGCAGGCCAGCGGCAAGTGACGGCCCACACCATCTCGACCGGCCGGTCGGGGGCACCCGCCCCCGGCCGGTTCCGGCGTTCTCTGGCCGCCCGCCGGCGGGGCGAGCTGTGGGGGTTCCTGACCCCCGCGCTGGTCTTCTTCGTCGTGTTCTTCCTGTTCCCGCTCGGGTACGGCGTCTACATGAGCACGACGAACTTCACCACCGGCACCTTCATCACGGGGCGCGCGCCCTTCGTGGGCACGGCGAACTTCGAGGCCGTGCTGGCCGAGCCCATCACCTTCCGCGCACTCGCGAACACCCTCACCATCACGCTCGTCTCGGTCGCCGTCGAGCTGGTGCTCGGCCTGCTGCTCGCCCTGCTGTTCGCCCGCACCTTCCCGGGCAGCCGGTGGCTGCCGACGCTCATCCTTCTTCCGTGGCTGCTGCCGGCCGTGGTCGTCGCCACGGTGTGGAAGTCGCTGCTGGCCGGTGACGGCCCCATCAACGACGTGCTCGGTGCACTCGGCCTGCCCGTCCAGGCGTGGCTCGCGAATCCGGCGACCGCGCTGCCGTCGGTCATCGTCGTGGCCGTCTGGGCGAGCCTCCCCTACTGGGCGACGATCCTCGGCGCCGCCCTCAAGCAGGTCCCCGCCGAACAGCTCGAAGCCGCCCAGCTCGACGGCGCCGGCGCGTGGCGGAGACTGACCGCGATCGTGCTGCCGACCATCTGGCCCGTCGTCTCCGTTCTCGTCGTGATGAGCGTGGTCTACACCCTGCTGATCGTCGACCTCGTGCTCGTTCTCACCGCGGGCGGCCCCGCCAACAGCACCGTGACCCTGGGCCTGCTCTCCTACCGGCAGGCGTTCCAGCAGTTCCAGTTCGGTCTGGGCGGCGCGTACGGAATGCTCCTGCTGGGGATCAGCGTGGTGTTCGCGATCGTCTACACCGTGATGTCGATGCGTCGGGAGCGCGAAGAATGACCGCCACCCTTCCCTCCGCGCCCGCCGTGGTCGCCCCGGCATCCGCCCCTCCCGTCGCGCGACGTCGCCGGCGCCGCGGATGGATGTGGACCCTCGTCACCATCGCCGTGCTGGTGGTCTACCTCTTCCCCGTGTACTGGATGGTCTCCGCCTCGCTGCAGCCCTCCGCCAACTCGGCGGACACGCAGTGGTTCCCCACGGCGCCCGGCCTCGGGGGGTACGAGAAGGCGCTCGACGACGCGGGCATCGGCGGCCTCCGCGTCACCACCCTCGTTTCGCTCGGCTCGGTGCTGGTCACCCTGCTGGTGTCGATCCCGGCGGCCTACGCGCTCAGCCGGCTGCGCTCGCGGGCGGTGAGCATCGCGCTCATCCTGCTGCTGCTGGCGCAGATGATCCCGAGCGTCGTGCTGGCCACCTCGTTCTACGCGATGTTCAACTCGTGGGGACTGCTCAACACCTTCATCGGCCTGATCCTGGCGAACTCGACCGCGGGCGTCCCCTTCGCCGTCATCGTCATGCGCGCGTTCATGCTGCGCCTCGACACCGAGGTGCTCGAGGCCGCGACCGTCGACGGACTCGGGCCGTTCGGAACGCTCTGGCGCATCGTCGTGCCCCTCTCGCGCAACGCGATCGTGACAGCGGGCGTCTTCGCGTTCCTCTTCAGCTGGGGCGATCTGCTGTTCGGTCTGACCCTGGTCAATCGCAACGAGATGTACCCGATGTCGGTGCTGATCCTCGCGCTGTCGAACTCCAACCTAAACACGTGGGCGGCCACGATGGCGGCCTCGCTCATCGCGAGCCTGCCCGCGCTCGTGGTGATCCTCGCCGCGCAGCGGCACGTCAAGGCCGGCCTCACCGCCGGCGCCGGGCGCTGAGGCGTGGGCGGGGTCGTGAGCCCGGGCCGCGCCCGCACGTAGACTGGTCGACCGTGAGCGAACGCGTCCTGGTCAACCAGTTGAAGTCCCTGCCCGCCGGCCCCGTCGAGGTGTCGGGATGGGTCGAAACCGTGCGCGATCAGAAGAAGGTGCAGTTCGTCGTCCTGCGTGACGAGACCGGCGCCGTGCAGCTGGTCAACCCCGCGACGCGTCCCTCAGAGGAGGCCGTCGACCAGGATGCCGCCGCTCTCGCCCTCACCGAGACGATCGGCGCCCTCTCGACGGGCACGTTCCTGACCGTGCGCGGCGAGCTCAAGCACGACGAGCGCGTGAAGCTCGGCGGCGTCGAGATCAAGGTGGGCGAGCTCGTGATCGCGGCCGCCGCGAACCCCGAGACCCCCATCGCGGCCGACAGCAGCCCCGACAAGCGCATGGACTGGCGCTTCATCGACCTGCGTCAGCGTCGCAACAACCTCATCTTCCGCGTGCAGACCACGCTCGAGCACGCCATGCGCACCTACTGGGTCGAGCGCGACTACATCGAGGTGCACTCCCCCAAGCTGATGGCCTCGCCCTCCGAGTCCAACGCCGAGCTGTTCGAGGTCCCCTACTTCGAAGACAAGACGGCCTACCTCGCGCAGAGCCCGCAGTTCTTCAAGCAGATGGCCCAGGTCGCCGGCTTCGGCAAGATCTTCGAGATCGCCCCCGCGTTCCGCGCCGACCCCTCGTTCACGAGCCGCCACGCCACCGAGTTCACCTCGATCGACGCCGAGATCAGCTGGATCGACTCGCACGAAGACGTCGCGCGCATGCAAGAGGAGCTCATCGCGACCGCGTTCCAGGCGGTCGCCGACAAGCACGGCGCCGAGATCCAGGAGCTCTTCGGCATCGAGGTGCAGGTTCCCGCCCTCCCGTTCCCGCGTATCCCCCTCGCCGAGGCGCGCGAGATCGTCGCCGCGCGCGGCTACGACATCCCCCGCACCGACGGCGACCTCGACCCCGAGGGCGAGCGTCAGATCGCGGCGCACGTGGCCGAGACCTTCGGTCACCAGTTCGTCTTCATCACCGACTACCACCCCGAGATCCGCGCTTTCTACCACATGCGCGACGAGGAGACCGGGCTCACCAAGTCGTACGACCTGCTGTTCAACGGCGTCGAGATCACCACGGGCGCCCAGCGCGAGCACCGCGTCGAGGTGCTGATCGAGCAGGCCAAGGAGAAGGGTCTCGACCCCGAGCACCTCGACTTCTACCTCGACTTCTTCCGCTTCGGCGCCCCGCCGCACGGCGGATTCGGCATGGGACTCGCGCGCGTGCTCATGCTCATGCTGGGCGAGTCGTCGATCCGCGAGGTCACGTACCTCTTCCGCGGCCCGACGCGTCTCGCCCCGTAAGGTTCGAGCGAGCGACGCCCGGGGTTCACCCCCCGGGCGTTCTGCTGTCATCCGCGGTTTCTAGCGTGCGTTCATGGTCGCTGTCATCCCCGTGGATCCTTCGTCGACCGCGGATGCCGCGCCCGCGCCGGGCTGGACCATCACGTTGAGCGGAGTACGCCGCGAGCGAGCGGGCTCGGTCATCCTCAGCGACGTCGATCTCGAGGTGGGTCCGGGGCGGATCGTGGCGCTCGTCGGCGCGTCGGGCTGCGGCGCGTCCACGCTGCTGCGCCTGGTGACGGGGGCCGAGCGTCCGGATGCCGGCACCGTCACCGTCGACGGACGGTCGGGGGCGGCTGCTCCCCGGGTCGCCGAGGTGCGCGATCGCACGACCGTCGCCCGTTTCGGTCGCGTTCGTGCGGCCATCGTGAGCGCGGCCCGCCAGGCGGGGGCTCCGGATGCCGAGCGCGAAGCCGATCGCCTGTGCGCGCTCGTGGGTCTGAGCTCGACCGCGAAGCCGGTGAGCCGACTGAGCCACGGTGACCGTCAGCGGTGGGCCGTGGCGCGCGCCCTCGCCTCGCGACCGCGCGCCCTCGTGCTCGACGATGCCCTCGCGGCGCTGCACACCACCGCCCGGGCCGAGCTTCGCGATCGACTCGCCCGCGAACTGCGCGAACGCGGCGTCACGACGCTGTGGGCGACGCGCGACACCACGGAGGCGGCGGCCGTGGCCGACGATCTCGTCGTCATGGCGCAAGGGCGCGTCGTGGCATCCGGATGCCCCGACGAGGTCTTCGCGCGGGTCGGCGACGCCGCCGTGGCCGAGGTGCTCGGTCCGGTCAGCGCGGTGCCCGGGATCGTCGAGGGCGTGGTCGTCGAGGTCTGGGGCCAGCACCTGCCGCTCGCCGCGGCCGCGCACGACGGGCACTGCGAGGTCGTCGTCCGCCCCGAGCACGTCGTGCTCGTGGGGCCGGACGCCCCCGGCGTCGACGCGGTCGTCGAAGAGACGACGTTCCTCGGCAGCGTGCGTCGCTCGACGGTGCTCACCGCCGACGGCAGCCGCGTGGTCGTCGAACATGCGCCCGAGCGACGGCTCGACGATCACGACGAGGTGCGCATCGCCCTCGCCGCGGTGCCCGCGACGGTGAAACCGCTCGACGCGAGCGGACCGGCTCAGGCCGGGTAGTCGACCGAGGAGCGCTCGGCGACCACGGAGCGGATGAATCCCGCGGCCTCCTGATGCGCGGGGTGCACCTGGTAACGCTCGAGAGCCTCGACGTCGGCGAACTCGCTGACGAGCGCGACGTCCCAGTTGGACTGCGGGTAGGCGACGTTGCGGCCGACCTCGATGTGGTCGATCTCGGTCACGACGCCCTTCAGGGCAAGAAGTCGCTCGGCGATCTGCTCGGCGTGCAGGGCACGCGTGTCGGCGTCGTCCGCCGCGAGCTTCCAGAGGACGATGTGACGGATGCTCACGCGGAGGCTCCTTCGGAGTCGGCCGCCAGGAGGGCGGCACGCAGACGGTCGGCCGAAACGCGCCAGTGCGCGTGCAGCTCGCCGTCGATGAGGACGACGGGGATCTTCTCCCACCACGTCGAGAACAGCTCGGTGTCATCGGCGATCGAGGCCTGCTCTATCGTGATGCGGTCGGCCACCTCGACGGGGAGGTCGTCGACGACGGACTCGACGATCTGCTCGGCGACATCGCAGAGATGGCAGTCGGGCTTGCCGATGAGCGTGAGGGTGGTCACGCCGTCCATCCTATGAGGCGCATGCGGGCCGGGGCGGAGCCCACGACGTCAGGACTCGACGTCGTAGCCCGCCGCGATCCAATCGCCCGTGCCGCCCTCGACGTTGGTGGCGTCGTGGCCGCGCGCCGTGAGGGCCTCGACGACGCGCGCCGAGCGCCCGCCCGCCTGGCAGATCACGTCGAACGGCTCGCCCGGCAGTTCGTCGAGGTGTTCGCCGATCGTCGACATCGGCAGGTTCACGGCACCGGGCACGTGGCCCGCCGCGAACTCGTGCTCCTCGCGCACGTCGATGAGGGGACGCTCGCGCCCCGCGTGCAGATCGTGGACGGAGATGGACTGCATGGCTTCCTCCGAAAGAGAACGAACGGGCACGGCGGATACACGAAGCGCCCGTCGCTTCGGACAGGCGCTCGGTGTGGTGGCCGCTTACTTCTTGTTGCGGCGCTGGTGACGAGTCTTGCGAAGCAGCTTGCGGTGCTTCTTCTTCGCCATGCGCTTACGGCGCTTCTTGATGACAGAACCCACGGAAAACCTCACTAAGTCGGGGTCTGGGTGCCGATGTCGGCGCCCGGGAACACTAGGCGTTTGGAAAAAAGCCTCGGATCAGTCTAGCCGACGTCGGACACCGGTCGTTGCACAGCCTCCACGACCGCCGACTCGGGCACGCGATAGCTGCGTCCGAAGCGCACAGCGGGCAGTTCTCCGGCGTGGACGAGGCGATAGACCGTCATCTTCGACACGCGCATGAGATCGGCCACCTCAGCGACCGTCAGAAACCGCACGTCGGGCAGCTCGGCCATCGTTCACCTCATATTCCGGGTGAACTCACCCTCCTGATGCTGACCCACACTCTAGGGTCTGCGTGCAAGGGCTGTAAACCTATGGGCACGCTGTGACGAAAGTGCAACGTGGGACGCCGGGAGCCGGCATCCGGAGCGATCATCTGCCCGGGAGTTTGCGCAGCGCCGTCGAGAACGAGTGCTTGACCGACGCCGCGGCCCGGCCCACCACTTCGGCGGCGTGCATCGCCGACTCCGGAAGAGCCGGTTCGTTCTCTTCGTCGATGGAGAAGAAGGGCACGAGCCAGTCGTCCACTTCATCGAGTGGAGCGACGGCCAGGCTGTAATAGCGGTGCTGGCCCTCTTCGCGCACCGACACCAGCTCCGCCTCGCGCAGCACCTTGAGGTGCTTCGAGACTGTCGGCTGGCTGACCCCCAGCGATGCCACGATCTGCGAGACGCTCGTGCCCCGCTCACCGCCGGTCGCCCGGTCGAGAAGCAACTGAAGGATGTCGCGACGCGTTCCGTCAGCGATCACGTCGAAGATGTCCGCCATGGCATCAGATTAGCGGCGCCCCGGCCGGAGTACCATGATTCGGGTTCGGACACCGGAGGGAGCGGCGCATGGCGGCGACGCCGAACGAGGTTCGACTGTCGACGCGGATGCGTCGCATCGCCTACGAGGCATGGGATCGTCTGCGCAATCTGACGACGGCATCCCCCGCGCGATTCGCGGTCCTGGTGTTCGTGACACTGATCGCTCTGTTCACCGCGCTGTTCTCGCTTCCCGCGGCATCCGCCACCGGTCAGCGCATCGCGTTCGCCGACGCGCTGTTCACCGCGGTGTCGACGATCTGCGTCACCGGCCTGTCGACGCTGAACATGTACTCCGACTTCTCCCCCCTCGGTCGGGCCATCACCTACATCGGCGTCAACGTCGGAGCGCTCGGCGTGCTGACCCTCGCGTCGATCCTCGGCCTGGTGATCTCGAAGCGACTGGGACTGCGCGCCAAACTGATCGCCGCGGGCGACAGCAACCCTCTGCGCGCGCACGGCGGACCGGTGAACGAGGGTCAGACCGTTCGTCTCGGCGAGGTCGGACAACTGCTGCGCACCGTCGCCCTGTCGACGCTGGTGATCGAGGCCGTGCTGACGGTGCTGATCTACCCGTCGCTGATCATCGGCGGCATCAACCCCCTCGTCGCGCTGTGGGAAGCGCCCTATTACGCGGCGATGGCCTTCACGAATACGGGTTTCATCCCCAACGCCGACGGGCTCACGCCGTTCGCGCAGGACTACTACCTGCTCACCGTGCTGATGGCGGGCGTCTTCCTCGGCTCGATCGGCTTCCCCGTCATCTTCACGCTCTGGCGCCACTACTGGCGCTTCCGTCTGTGGTCTCTGCACGCCAAGCTCACGATCATCACGACGGTCATCCTGTTCTTCGCCGGAGCGGGCGTCATACTCCTGCTGGAATACGACAACCCGCTCACATTCGGCAGCATGGATGCGTGGGACACGACGTTCCAGGCGTTCTTCCTCTCGGCCATGACGCGCTCGGGCGGATTCAGCGTGATCAACATCGGCGACCTCAACGGCGCCACCCTGATCGTCGGGTCGATGCTCATGTTCGTCGGCGGCGGATCGGCGTCCACCGCCGGCGGCATCAAGGTCACCACCCTCGCCGTCCTGGCCCTCGCCGTCTTCTCCGAGGCGAAGGGGCGCCCCTCGGTGCAGGCGTTCGGACGCCGCATCCCCAGCGACGTCCAGCGCGTGGCGCTGTCGGTCGTCGCGTGGGGGGCGACGATCGTCGCCGTCTCGACCGTCACCATCAGCCGCATCACCGACGCCCCCATCGAGTACGTACTCTTCGACGTCGTCTCGGGCTTCGCCACCGTGGGCCTGTCGACGGGACTCACCGCCGAGCTCCCCGACCCCGGGGTCTACGTGATGGCGGCCACGATGTTCATGGGGCGCATTGGTACAGTGACACTCGCCGCGGCCGTGGCTGCTTCGTCCCGGTCGCAGCTGTACGCGCTCCCCGTGGAAAGGCCCATCGTTGGTTGAACGCATCCGCAGTGACGCCCCCGTCCTCGTGATCGGCCTCGGGCGCTTCGGCGCCGCGTGCGCGGGTGAACTCGACCGGCTCGACCGCGAGGTGCTCGCCGTCGACGGCAACCTCGAGCTCGTGCAGAAGTGGTCGGAGCGCGTCACCCACGCCGTCCAGGCCGACGCGCGCAACATCGACGCCCTGCGCCAGATCGGCGCCCAGGACTTCCAGGTCGCCGTGGTCGCGGTCGGTTCGCTCATCGAGGCGTCCGTGCTGATCACCGCCAACCTCGTCGACCTCAAGGTCCCGCAGATCTGGGCGAAGGCGGTGTCGCAGTCGCACGGCAAGATCCTCGCCCGCGTCGGCGCGAACCACGTGATCTACCCCGAGGCCGAGGCCGGAGAGCGCGTCGCGCACCTCGTCAGCGGCCGCATGCTCGACTTCATCCGCTTCGACGACGACTTCGTGCTGGCCAAGATGTACCCGCCCAAGCTCGTGCGCGGGGTGGGCCTGAACGAGTCGGGCGTCCGCTCGAAGTACAACGTCACGGTGGTCGGAGTGAAGAGCCCGGGCCGCCCGTTCCGCTACGCGGAGGCCAACACCGTGGTGACCAACCACGACCTCATCATCGTGTCGGGGACGAACAGCGACATCGAGCGCTTCGCGTCGCTCGACCGCTGAGCGTCCCCACCGTCGCCGCCGCCTCGGGCTCAGGCGTCGATGTCGAGCGCGAGGTCGACCTCGTCGTCGACGCCGAGCCCCTCGGCATCCTGCAGCGCCTTCTTGATCGGAACGACGTACCCGCCGTCCTTCGGCCAGAGCGAGGTGGTCACGGTCGTGCCGCCGATGGTGACGGATGCCGGGATCATGCCCCAGCCGTAGGTGACGAGGGACGCGACTTCGGCGATCATCGCGGCCTCGGCCGGCGGCACCGAGACGAAGTGGTACGGCGCCGGACCGCGCCAATGCCAGATCGTTCCGGTGAACCGCAGGCGCACGGTCAGCTCCCCGCGGCCAGTTCCTTCGCGCGGGCCAGGGCGGCCTCGGCGGCGGTGGTGAAGGTCGAGGCGAGGTCGGCGTCCTGCAGCACCGCGACGGCGCGTTCGGTCGTGCCCTTCGGGCTCGTGACGCGACGGCGCAGCTCGGCCGGCTCGTCGTCGGAGGCCGCCATGAGGGCGGCGGCGCCGATGAAGGTCTGCTCCGCGAGCAGGCGGGCCTGGTCGTGGTCGAAGCCCATCCGTTCGGCCGACGCGGTGAACTGCTCGGCGAGCAGGAAGACGTAGGCGGGGCCCGACCCCGAGATGGTGGACAGCGCGTCGATCTGCGACTCGGGCACCTCGACGACCGCTCCGACGGTCTCGAACAGGGCCCGCACGACCGCGACGTCGTCGGCCGACGCCGAGGCTCCCGCCGCGAGGCCCGTGACGCCCTTGCCCACGAGCGACGGGGTGTTCGGCATCGAGCGGATGACGGCGACGTCCGTGCCGAGGTGGCGCGCGAACGTGTCGAGTGTCACACCGGCCGCCAGGCTCACCACGACGGAACCCGGCCGCAGGTGCGGGGCGATCTCATCGAGCAGATCGGGCACCATCGCGGGCTTCACCCCGACCAGGACGATGTCGGCGGATGCCGCGGCCTCGGTGTTGCCGGTCGGACGCGCTTCGAGGGCGACGCTGGTCACGCCCTCGAGGTCGGCGAGCTCTGCGGCCTTCGCGATCGAGCGATTGGTGGCCGTCACGCCGCCCTCCGCGAGTCCCGACGCGACGAGGCCGTGCAGGATCGCCCCGCCCATGGACCCGGCTCCGAGGATCGCGATCGGGGGCAGCGAGAGGGTGGCATCCGTCATGCGCCCAGTCTACGAAGACCCCTCGCGACGCGGGGCACGCCGGGTGCGACCACAGGGGTCGCGCGTTAGAGTCGGGAAGCGGTGTACCGCGGCACCGGCGAGCGATACGGAGGACCCTGGATGACTCTCTTCGACGGCATCAGCGCGCGCCTGGTCGAGACCGACCGGCTGGGTGTCAACGTGCTCGAGCGCACGGGCGACGACCCGGCGACGACGCCCGATCACACGGTCGTGTTCGTCCACGGCAACGTCTCGTCGTCGCTGTTCTGGCAGGAGATCATGCAGGACCTGCCGAGCGACCTGCGCGTGCTCGCCGTCGACCTGCGCGGGTTCGGACGCACCGAACACACGCCCCTCGACGCCACCCGCGGCGTGCGCGACTTCAGCGACGACCTGTTCGCCACGCTGCAGGCCCTCGACATCCCCGAGGCGCACCTCGTCGGCTGGTCGATGGGAGGCGGGGTCGTGATGCAGTTCGCCCTCGACCACCCGGTGCGCTCGCTGACCCTGCAGGCCCCCGTGTCGCCCTACGGCTTCGGCGGCACCCGTCGTGACGGCTCACGCCTGAATGACGAAGACGCCGGGACCGGCGCGGGCGCGGCCAACGCCGACTTCATCCAGCGTCTGATCGACCACGACACCACCGCCGACGCCCCCACCTCGCCCCGGTCGGTCTTCCGGGCGGGTTACGTCGCGCCCGGCTACGAGAGCGAGCACGAAGACGTGTGGGTCGAGTCGATGCTGACCACCTCGACCGCGGGCGGCAACTACCCGGGCGACTCGGTCCCGACCGCGACGTGGCCCGGCTTCGCCCCGGGGACCACCGGGGTGCTCAACAGCTTGGTGCCGAAGTACTTCGACGTCTCGGGCATCGTCGATCTCTCGCCCAAGCCCCCGATCCTGTGGATCCACGGGACGGCGGATGCCATCGTGTCCGACGAATCGTTCTACGACCTCAACCACCTCGGCGCCCTCGGCGTCGTACCGGGCTGGCCCGGGGCGGAGGTCGCCCCCGCGCAGCCGATGGTCTCGCAGACGCGCGACGTGCTCGCGGCGTATCAGGAGAAGGGCGGCGAGGTCACCGAGGTCGAGATCGAGGGGGCCGGTCATTCGGTGCACCTCGAGCGTCCCGCGCAGTTCCGTCGCGCGCTGCTGACGCACATCGGCTACGTCGGCCGGCCCGCCGACCCCGCACCGCCGACCGAGGCGATCATCCTGCGCTCCGCCGACTGACCTCTCCCCCGCCCCGCCCCACACCGCCCCCTGGAGCTGACCGTGGAATACTGCCTGTTCACCGAGCCCCAGCAGGGCTTCTCGTACGACGACCAGCTGGCCTTCGCGCAGTCCGCGGAGCGCCACGGCCTCGACGGGTTCTTCCGCTCCGACCACTACCTGCGCATGGGAGAGGGCGACCCCCGTCCCGGCCCCACCGACGCGTGGACGACGCTCGCCGGCCTCGCCCGCGAGACCTCGCGCATCCGCCTCGGCACTCTCGTGTCGTCGGTGACGTACCGGGTTCCCTCGATCCTCGCGATCCAGGTCGCACAGGTCGACGCCATGTCGGGCGGTCGCGCCGAGCTGGGCCTCGGTACCGGATGGTTCGAGCGCGAGCACGAGGCCTACGGCATCCCGTTCCCGCCCAAGCGCTTCGATCTGCTCGAAGAACAGCTGCAGGTCGTGACGGGGCTCTGGCAGACCCCGGATGCCGAGACCTTCAGCTTCGACGGCGAGCACTACCGGCTCGACCGGGCGCCGGCGTTGCCGAAGCCCGTGCAGTCGCGCGTGCCGGTCATCGTCGGCGGCGGCGGCCCCAAGCGCACCCCCGCGTTGGCCGCGCGGTACGCGACCGAGTTCAACATCGGCTTCGTCGCCGAAGACGTGGTGGCGGAGAAGTTCCGCGTGGTGCGGCAGGCGTGCGAGAGCATCGGGCGCGACCCCGAGACCCTCCAGCTCTCGGTGGCCCTGCCCACGATCGTTGGCGCCGACGACACCGAGATCGAGCGCCGCGTCGCCGCGATCGGACAGACGCGCGCGCAGTTCGACAACGGTGCCAACCTCATCGGCTCCCCCGCGCAGATCGCCGAGAAGGTCGAGCGCCTGCGGGCTCTGGGTGCGTCGCGCGTGTACTTCCAGCTGCTCGACCTGCGCGACGTCGAGCACGCCGACCTCGTGGGCGCGGAGCTGCTGCCGCTGCTACCGCGCTGACGAGGCCGCGTCGTCCGAGCCGCGACGGTCGCGGAAGAAGGCCTGGAGCTGAGCGGTGGCGTGCTCCTCGTGGACACCGCCGACCACCTCGACGCGGTGCGGCAGACGCCGGTCGCGCAGAAGGTCGTACATCGACCCGGCGGCTCCCGCCTTGGCATCCCACGCCCCGAACACCACGCGCGGGACGCGCGCCTGCAGGATCGCGCCCGCGCACATCACGCACGGCTCGAGGGTGACGACGAGCGTGCAGCCGGCAAGGTGCCACGATCCGAGGCGCGTCGCCGCCTGCCGAAGCGCGACCACCTCGGCGTGCGCCGTGGGATCGTGCGTGACCTCGCGGAGGTTGCGCCCTTCGCCGATGACCTCGCCAGCGGCATCCAGCACCACCGCCCCCACCGGCACGTCGTCGTCGCTCGCGGCGGCGTCGGCGAGCGCGAGAGCCCGACGCATCGCGTCGAGGTCGCGGGCGGTCGAGATCACAGAAGCTCCAAGAACGGGGGCTGAGCCGCGCGGGTGAAGAGGTTAGCCTTGAGCCTATGCGTGTCCACGTCGCCGACCACCCGCTCATCACCCACAAGCTGACGGTGCTGCGTGACGTGCAGACGTCGTCGCCGGTGTTCCGTCAGCTCACCGAAGAGCTCGTGACGCTCCTCGCGTACGAAGCCACCCGCAACGTCCGCGTCGACCCGATCGAGATCCAGACCCCTGTCACCACGACCATGGGCGTGAAGATCAGCGAGCCCCGCCCGATCGTCGTCCCGATCCTGCGCGCCGGACTCGGCATGCTCGAGGGCATGGTCAAGCTGCTCCCCACGGCCGAGGTCGGATTCCTCGGCATGGTGCGCGACGAAGAGACCTTCGAGCCGACGACGTACGCCGAGCGCCTGCCCGACGACCTCAGCGACCGCCAGTGCTTCGTGCTCGACCCGATGCTCGCCACCGGCGGCTCGCTCGGCGCGGCCATCAAATTCCTCTTCGCACGCGGCGCGCAGGACGTGACCGCGATCTGCCTGCTCGGCGCTCCCGAGGGTGTCGCGGCGATCGAGAAGCAGGTCGAGGGCCACGACGTCACCCTCGTGCTGGGCGCCGTCGACGAGCGCCTCAACGAGAAGGGCTACATCGTGCCCGGTCTCGGTGACGCCGGCGACCGCCTCTACGGCACCGCCTGAGGTTCAGGCGCGCCGGGCCTGCCCGGTGCGCCCTGATCGCGGCGTCGCCGGTCAGTCGGCCTCGGCCACGAGACGCGCGAACGCGCTGAGGCGCGCGACGCCCTCGGGGGTGCGCGGGAGATCGTCGAGCAACGCGGGCGAGTAGACGACGTACGCCGCCTGCATCGCGCGCGAGACCGCGACGTTGATGCGGTTGCGCAGAAGCAGGAACTCGAGTCCGCGAGGCGCCTCGCGCCCCGACGACGCCGCCAACGTGAGGATGGCGACGACGGCCTCCTTGCCCTGGAACCGGTCGACGGTGCCGACCGGTACGTCGGCGAGTCCCGCGGCCAGGAGGGCTTCTTCGACCGCGACCTGCTGGGCGTTGTAGGGCGTGATCACGATGATGTCGTCGGTGCGCAGGGGACGCGGCTCGTGCACCGTCGCGGTGTCTCCGGGTCCGCCTTCAGCGCCCGTCCAGACACGGCCGACGAGCCCGCCCACGATGCGCGCGACCTCGGCCGCCTCCTCGGACGAGAAGGTCGAGTTTCCGCGATGGCGAACGGGCACGACGTGCACGCCCGGCTCGACACCTTCGAGATGACGAAGAGCTGTCGAGGGGTGCGCCTCGAGGCGACCCTCGTACGACAAGCGCGAGACCGGTCCGGCGACGGCCGGGTGCATGCGACGGGTGCGGGCGAGGAAGTAGCCGAGCTCGGCGGGCACGACCTCGGCGCCGTCGATGATCCAGCCGAGGGCGGACGTGTCCACCGGCTCGGGGTGAGTGCCCTGACTCACCTGCGGCAGCTGCTGGGGATCGCCGAGCAGAAGCAGTCGCTGCGCGGCGAGAGAGACCGCGATGGTCGAGGCGAGCGAGAACTGCCCCGCCTCGTCGATGACGAGCAGGTCGAGGCTGCCGCGCGGGATGCGCGTCTCGTGGCTGAAGTCCCACGCGGTGCCACCGACGACGAAGCCGGTTGCGGCGTTCTCCGCGGTGAACGCCGAAACCCCGTTCTTCGGCAGCACCGTGAACGCGTGAGGCGCGGCCGGGTCTTTGGGGGCCTTCCCGACGCGCGACGCGGGGACGCCGGCGACGATCACCTGGTCGAGCATGTGCTCGATGGTCGCGTGCGATTGCGCCACGACGCCGATGCGGTAGCCGCGCTCCGCGACGAGGCGGGCGATGACGTGCGACCCCACGTAGGTCTTGCCGGTACCGGGAGGGCCCTGCACCGCGAGGTAGCTGTGGTCGAGGTCGGCGACGCTCCGCGCGATGGCAGCGACTTCATCGTCTCCGTCGCCGCCGTCCACGGCCGTGACGGGAGCGAGACTGCCCGACCGCGTGCGCGGCGGAATGCGGCGGAGGATGTCGACCGCCGGACCGTCGGGGATGCGAGGGAGAGCGGCGAGCACCTCGTCGGCCCACGCGTCGATCGCCTTCTGCTGGTTCCCCGCGCGCGGCGGCGCCGGTGGCGTCAGCGCGAGGGGGAGATCGTCCCACGTCACGCCGTCTGCGGCGGTCTCTTCGACGATCGCCCCGTCATCGAGCACCTCGCGCACCGTCACGCGCCGCGCACCGTGGATCCACCGCGGGCGGGTGTCGAGGGGGAACGGCGCCGGGAGGTCGTAGACCGCGAAGGGGTCGGAGTCGACGCTCAGGCGGGTGCCGGGGGCGACGTCTCCGCGCAGCTCGACGAGACGGCGCTCCGATCCGCGCCCCGACTCAGGGAAGTGCCAGTCGGCGACGACCCGTGAGCGCGACGCGTCGACCACGACCACGTCGCGCGTCTCTTCCCACACCGACACCGGCTCGCGCAGACGCAGGAAGTGGGTGGCCCAGTAGGTCTTCTCTTCACGCGGGTAGTAGTCGATCGCGGCCGCCGCGAGGCGGAGCGCCTGGGCGTCGGCGGAGTGTTCGTCGGTCTCGGCCGCGCTCGCGGCCCAGCGCTGCAGAGCGGTCGCCCGCGGAGAGGGTTCGTACGTCTGCTCGTCGGGCTCCGCTCCCCGGGCGGGGACGGCGCCCGCCTCGCGCGCCCGGTCGACCAGCCAGTCGCGCAGGCGGCGCGTCGAGACGCAGTCGTAGCGGTTGTAGTCGGCGAGGTCGTCGAGCACGCGCTGCGCGCCGGCGGCGTCGCCGTCTGCCGCGAGGGCCCGCGCCTCGACGTACTTCACGATCGAGTCGTCGCCGCGCTGCACGTCGCTCGTGCGCACCTCGTCGCCCATGTAGAGCGGCTCGAGCTTCTTGATCGAATACGAGCGCGATCCGACGCGCAGGGCGCGCCGCACGACCGGGTAGAGGTCGACGAAGACGCCGTCGCGCAGCAGCCGGTCGACATCGGCCTCGCGCACGCCGTAGCGCGCCGCCATGGTCAGCAGGTGCGTGGGCTCGTAGGGCGCGTAGTGGTAGATGTGCATGTCGGGGTACTGCTGCCGACGCAGGGCCACCATGTCGAGGAACCGCTCGAGGGCGAGGCGCTCCTCGTCGAAGGTGTGGGCCCACAGCTCGCCGTAGACCTCTCGTGTGTCGACCCACCCGAACAGGTAGTCGATGCCCCACTGCACGCCCGCGCCCTCGGTGTACAGCGGGTCGCCCTCGAAATCGAAGAACAGGTCGCCGTGGTCGGGACGCGGCAGCACGCCGAGGGACTTCGGCGCCACCACCTCGAACGTCGGCACCGCGGGGGCGCTGTCGGCGGTGTCCGTCGCTGCGGGGTCACCGGGGACGCCGGCGGGGCTGGTGAGCTGCAGTCGCGCCTGCGTCCGCAACGAGGCGAACGTGTCGCCGCTCATCGCCGTCGGCGGCTCGGTGGCCGCGGCGAGGTCGTCGATGGTGCGGATGCCGCCCGCGCGCAGGCGATCGCGCTGCACCGGCCGCATGCCGGCGACCACGAGCAGGTCGCGATGGGCGACGACCTCGAGCTCGCAGGTGGCGCAGCGGCCGCACGCGATGACGTCGAGGTCTCCGCGCGGGTCTCCCCACGCGATGACCGGGCCCGCGAGGCCGAGCTCGACGCGACGGTCGGCGATGAGGGCGTGCAGGCGCGCGCGCCTCAGCGCGAACACCGGCAGAAGGTCGTCGACGCGGTGCGTGCTGGTCGTGCCGTCGCCGAGCAGGAGCTGCACCTCGTCGGCGCGCGCGACGCCCAGGCGGTCGAGCTGATCGACGTAGGCCGCGAGCTGCATGAGCGCGGTCACCCGCGCCCGGCGGGCGAGCTTGGTGTCTTGCACGAGCCACCGGCGCGGCGCGCCGGACCCGTCGGCGGGCTCGCGCACGAGGAAGTCGGCGAAGCCCACGAACTCGTCGGTCGCGAACGCCGCCTGGTAGACGACCTCGGCGCTCGGGTCCGCCAGCGCGGCGTCGGTGAGGCGGACGGCCTCGGCGAGCGCCTCGGCATCGGACGAGCGGGCCGCCGGGATCTCGCGCACCGCGTCGCCGAGACGCCGGCGGTACTCCTCGAGCACCCGCTGCTCGTGCGCGGTGCCGAGCCGCGCGGCGCGCTCGAGGGTCGCGTCTTCGGGGTCGTCGACCGGGGCGATGCGGCCGATCTTCGCGTCGATGGCGCGCAGCCACGCGAACTCGCACTCCGCCGCCGCCTTGAGGTCGCTGGCGCTCCAGACGATCCGCGCGTCTTGCTCGATGTACCGCATGGTCGTCAACGCTAATCGGGACCACCGACATCGGTCGTCGCCCGTCCACAGCCGGGGTCCGATCGCCAAGGGTGGCCACGGTGTCGGAGGCTCCTGCCAGACTGGAGCGGTGATCACCGATCTGCCGTTCGAGAGCGTCTACCGTCACGGATTCGCGCGCGTGGCGGCGTGCACGATCCCCGTCGCCGTCGCCGACCCCGCGACGAACGCCGATGCCGTGCTGAGCGCCGCGCGGGAGTGCGACGCGGACGGCGTCGCGGTCGCGGTGTTCCCCGAGCTGTGCCTGAGCGGCTACGCGATCGATGACCTCGTCATGCAGGATCCCCTGCTCGACGCGGTCGAGACGGCGCTGGAGCGTCTCGTCGCGGCATCCGCCGATCTGCTTCCCGTCCTGCTGGTCGGCGCTCCCCTGCGGCACGGCAATCGCCTGTTCAACTGCGCCGTGGTCGTGCACCGGGGCCGCGTGCTGGGCGTCGCCCCCAAGTCGTACCTGCCGACGTACCGGGAGTTCTACGAGCACCGCTGGTACGCCCGCGGCGACGACCAGGCGGGGGGCGAGATCCGCGTCGCCGGCGAGACGGTCCCGTTCGGTCCCGACCTGCTCTTCGCCGCCACCGACGTCCCCGGTCTGACCGTGCACGCCGAGGTGTGCGAAGACGTGTGGGTGCCGATCCCCCCGTCGTCGAGCGCGGCCCTCGCCGGAGCCACCGTGCTCGCCAACCTCTCGGGCAGCCCCATCACGATCGGTCGCGCCGACGATCGGTCGATCCTGTCGCAGTCCCAGTCGATGCGCTGCCTCGCCGCCTACGTGTACGCCGCCGCCGGCCAGGGCGAGTCGACGAACGACGTCTCGTGGGACGGGCAGACGATGATCTACGAGGGCGGGCGGCTGCTCGCCACCACCGAGCGCTTCCCCGACGGTCCGCGCCGCAGCGTCGCCGATGTCGACCTCGATCGGTTGCGGCAGGACCGCCTGCGTCAGGGCACCTTCGACGACAATCGCCGCACGGTCGACCCGCACTTCCGGACCGTGACGTTCGAGCTCGCCCCGCCCGCGGGTGACCTCGGCCTGCGGCGCGCGCTCGACCGCTTCCCGTTCGTCCCCGACGACCCCGCCCGGTTGGCGCAGGACTGCTACGAGGCGTTCAACATCCAGGTGTCGGGCCTCGTGCAGCGCCTGCAGGCGATCGGCTCGCCGAAGCCGGTGCTCGGCGTCAGCGGCGGGCTGGACTCCACGCATGCGCTGCTGGTGATCGCGCGGGCCATGGACCGCATGGGCCGCCCCCGCAGCGACATCCTCGCCTACACGCTCCCCGGCTTCGCCACGAGCGCGAAGACCAAGGGCAACGCGATCGCCCTCGCCGAGGCCGTGGGCGCGACGATCGAAGAGATCGACATCCGCCCCGCGGCATCCGAGATGCTCTCGCGCATGGGTCACCCGTTCGCGGCCGGCGAGCCCGTGCACGACGTCACGTTCGAGAACGTGCAGGCGGGTCTGCGCACCGACTACCTCTTCCGCCTCGCCAACATGAAGGGCGGGATCGTCATCGGAACGGGCGACCTGTCCGAGATCGCGCTCGGCTGGTCCACCTACGGCGTGGGCGACCAGATGAGCCACTACTCGGTCAACCCCGGCGTCCCCAAGACGCTGATCCAGCACGTCATCCGGTGGGTCATCTCGGCCGGCGAGCTGAGCGACGCGACCGTCGACGTGCTGCAAGACGTGCTCGACACCGAGATCAGCCCCGAGCTCGTGCCGGCCGGCCAAGACGGCCGCATGCAGTCGACCGAAGACCGCATCGGCCCGTACAACCTGCACGACTTCTCGCTCTACCACGTCATGCGGTACGGCTTCCGGCCGTCGAAGATCGCGTTCCTCGCGGCGCACGCCTGGGGCGATCCGGATGCCGGGTCCTGGCCCGCCGGCTATCCCGAGGGCGAGCGTCCGTCGTACGACCTCGACACCGTGGCGAAATGGCTCGAGGTGTTCCTGAAGCGGTTCTTCGGGTTCGCGCAGTTCAAGCGCTCGGCGATCCCCAACGGTCCGAAGGTCTCCCCCGCCGGGTCGCTGTCACCGCGCGGAGACTGGCGCGCACCGTCGGATGGCAACGCGCGCGCGTGGATCGCCGAGTTGCACGCGGCGGTGCCGGGGGCTTTCGACCGCGCCTGAGGCGTGGCATCCGGTGTCCCTTCTCCCCAAGAGGGGGGGGTCACCACCCCATGGAGCCCGGCACGCCCTTGAACGGACCCGCGAGGTCGGCGGTCACCCACCCGCCGTAGAACCCGCCCGGCTGGGGCTCGACCGTCTCGCCCGCGAGCACGACGCGATCCATCGGGCCGGCGTACAGTGCCACGCGGTCTTCGAGCGCCTCGTAGCCCGGCATGGGGTGCGGGTAGTTCCAGGCCGCACGCGGAGCGACCGCTCCCCCACCGCCGTGGACGTCGAAGTACCGCGCGCCGCCCTTGAACTCGCAGAACGACGCTCCCTCGCCCAGCGTGAGCGCACCACCGAAGGCCGAGATGGGCAGGTAGTACACCGGAGGGTGACTCGTCTCGAGCACGCGCACCACGTCGTCGGTGTCGACGATGCGGGTGCCGCCGAAGTCGATCTGCACGCGTTTGTCGACCCGCTCCACCCGGGGCGGGCGGGGGTAGTCCCACACGGATTCCTGGCCGGGGCGGACGGGGTCGGGAGCGGGGCGCGACATAGGCCCACGCTACGCCGCGCGGGGCCGTTGCGGGGCGTCCCCCGAGACGGAATCGGGGGGACAGTCGCTTTTCGGTAGCCTGAGCAGGAGGGGGAATCGTGAGCGAACAGAAGGTGACGTCGGGTGAAGGCCGGCGCTATCGCGTGTACCAGGTGGCCGGGCTCGTGCTCGGCGTGCTGTTCGTTGCTCTCGGCGTCGCCGCGTTCTTCGCCGGCGGCGGACCCGTCATCGCCACCATCGCCGTCCTCGGAGGTCTCGCCGTGCTCATCGTCTCGATCATCATGATGGTGCGCTCGTGAGCGCCCCCGACGGCGGCAGCGGCGACGGCAAGAAGAAGTACCCCCCGGGAACGGTCGTCATCTGGATCGCCGGCGCGGGCGTGGGCCTGTGGCTGTTGATCAGCGGCCTCATCGGCATCCTCTCGGGCGGCAACTGACCGCGCGTTCCGTGCCGCTCGCTGCGCGTTGCGGGAATGCACGCCGAGCGTCACCGTTGACCACAGGGTCAGCGAACCTCGACGGAAAGGGCATCATGACCCGCATTGGACGCAGCGACCTCGACATCCTCCCCCTCTCGCTCGGGGGCAACGTCTTCGGCTGGACCGCCGACCGCGACACCTCGTTCGCGGTGCTCGACGCCTTCCACGCGGGCGGAGGCGATTTCATCGACACCGCCGACGCGTACAGCGCCTGGGTTCCCGGCAACTCCGGAGGCGAGAGCGAGACGCTCATCGGCGAGTGGCTCGCCTCGCGCAAGCCCGCGAACGTCGTCGTGGCCACCAAGGTCAGCCAGCACCCGGAGTTCCGCGGCCTGTCGGCCTCGAACGTGCGCGCCGCGGCCGAGGCATCGCTGAAGCGCCTCGGTGTCGACGCGATCGACCTCTACTACGCCCACTTCGACGACGCCGAGACACCGCTCGAAGAGACGGTGGCCGCCTTCGCCGACCTCGTCACCGACGGCCTCGTGCGCTACGTCGCCGTGTCGAACTACACCGCCGAGCGCATCCGCGAGTGGATCTCGCTGGCCGAGGCGGCCGGGGCCGATCTGCCCGTGGCGATCCAGCCGCACTACAACCTCGTGCACCGCACGCAGGTCGAGAGCGAGATCGTGCCCGTCGCCGAGCAGTACGGGATGTCGCTCGTGCCCTACTACGCCCTGGCGAGCGGCTTCCTGACCGGCAAGTACCGGTCGTCGGATGCCGCCGGGTCGTCGCCGCGCGCCGAAGGGGCGGCGAAGCTCGCCACCCCCGCGGGTCTCGCCCTCATCGACGCACTCGAGGAGGTCGGTGACGCGCACGGCGCCTCGATCGCCTCGACGGCACTCGCCTGGCTGCGCGCGCAGCCCACGGTCGCCGCCCCCATCGCCAGCGCCTCGAAGGTCGAGCAGGTCGCCGACCTTCTCGCGAGCACGTCCCTGGAGTTGACCGCCGACGAGGTGGCCCGTCTGTCGGAGGCTTCCGCGCCCGCTCAGGGCTGACATCGACCCGGCCGAGCCCCGCTCGAGGGGCTCGGCCGGTTCCGGTCCCGGAGGTCGGTGAGCGCTTCACCGATCGGGGACAATGGCAGGGTGAAGCTTCTCGTCGCCGCCCATGCCTCCGAACTCGTCGCCTTCGAAGACGACATCCCCGGTTTCGAGCGTCTGCTCACGGGAGTCGGCAAGATCCCGGCGGCCTACGCCCTCACGCGGGCTCTCGCGACCGGCGAGTACGACGAGATCATCGTGGTGGGCACCGCCGGAGCCATCGACGACGAGGTCGAGGGCGGTATCTACGACATCGCGGGAGCGATCCAGCACGATGTGAAGGGCCTCGACGGCACCTTCGGCGAGCACGTCTCGCTGCCCACCCGTGTGGACACCGGGGTCGAGGGCGTGGTCATCGCGACCGGTGACCACTTCGTCGACGACGCGGAGGCCGTGCGCCTCATCCGCGGTCTCGGCGCCAGCCTGGTCGACATGGAGACCTACGCCCTGATCTGGGTCGCGCAGCAGTTCGAGGTGCCGGTCCAGGTTCTCCGCGCCGTGTCGGACCGCGCCCAGGACGGCGCCACCGAGCTGTGGGACGACGTCGTCGAGCGCTGCAGCCACGAGCTGCGCGCGGAGTTCCGCACCCGCTACGGCGTCTAGTCGTCGCTGCCGAACGGCGTCTGCGAACCCGAGCGGGCGCGGCCGGCGAGATCGGCGACGCCCACGATGAGTGCGAGGCCCAGGAAGACGCCGACCGTGATCATCCCCGACGCGTAGGCGTCGTGGTACAGCACGGCCTGATCGTCGACGCTCCCCTGCTCGCGGTAGACCGTGGCGTAGAACAACGCGAGGGCGATCGCGGTTCCGACCGCGGTTCCGATGCGCTGCCCCAGCTGTCCGACCGAGCCCGCGACGCCGCCGCTCTTGACCGGGATCTCGGCCAGCGTGAGCGTCTGGTTCGGCGAGATGACGAGACCGCCGGCGAACCCGCCGAAGGCCATGACCGCGGCCATCGCCCACGGCGTCCACTCGGGTGCCGTGAAGAGCGCGACAAGCACGAGGGCGCCCGCGGTGACGACCATGCCGAGGATGCCCCAGACCACCAGGGGGCGTCCGAATCGGGTGACGAGATTGCCGCCGATCCACGAGCTGCCGGCCGAGGCCACCGCGAAACCGATGGTCACCATTCCGGCGAAGACCGGAGCGAGCCCGAGTCCGCCCTGGAGGAACAGGGTGCCGAGCAGGAACATCGCGGGCACGGCGGAGAAGTAGGCCGTCGAGATCAGCACGCCGTTGCGGTACGACGACAGCGAGAAGATCGAGAACGGCATGAGCGGCATGTGGCCCCGCTCGGCGTACCGGCGCTCCCAGAACACGAACGCCGCGGCGAACACGACGGATGCCACGAGGAACCACCACCGGTTCGGGTCATCGTCGGGGCTGCCGGTGGTGAACAGGAACGGCCACATGAGGGCGAGGATCGTCAGAGCGAACAGCACCACCCCGACCGGGTCGAGATCGAGCCGACGATGCGACTTCGTCCGGGTGTCGGGGAGCAGCCACGCCGCGAGGGCGATCACGATCGCCACGAGGGGGATGTTGATCCAGAAGATCAGGCGCCAGCCGTCGGTGTCGCCGCCCAGGGCGATCAGCAGGCCGCCGAGGGTGGGACCGAACGCGGTGGCGATTCCGATCGTGGCTCCGAACAAGCCGAAGGCGCGACCGCGCTCTTTGCCCTGGAACAGCTGCTGCACGAGCCCCAGCACCTGCGGCATCTGAATGCCGGCCGCCACCCCCTGCAACAGGCGCGCGACCAGCAGCACCGTCGTGTTCGGCGCCAGCGCGCACGCGAGGCTCGTGACGAGGAAGAGCGACAGCCCCACCAGGAAGAGCATGCGGCGCGAGCGCAGGTCGCCGAGCCGACCGGCGGGGACCAGCACGAGGCCGAACGTCAGGATGTACCCCGACACGACGAGCTGCAGCTCGGTCGGCCCGGCGTTCAGCGCCGCCTCGATGGAGGGCAGCGCGACGTTGACCTTCGTCAGGTCGAGGATCGTGAGAGCGGCCACCGCCACGGCCACCCAGTACGCCCGCCACCGATGCCGCGGCGACAGGACGATGTCGCGTGTCGGGGGGTGGGCGGAGTCCGTGGGTGCAGGCGGTTGAGACATCGATGCCGACGCTACTCCCGACCTCCCGCACCGGGTTCGGGCTTGCATCCGACGCGAGCGCCGCTACCGGGAGACACGAGGGGACCGGCCCCGGCGCCCGCGCTCAGTCGACGTCGCGACGCGCGAACACCGCCCGCAGCACGAAGAACACGATCACGGCGACGACGGCCACGGCCACGAGCCGGAACACGAAGGCGAGGAGCGAGAAGAGGATGTTCACCAGGACCCACGCGATGATGACGGCCACGACGACGCCGACGATGGTCCAGATGGTGCTCTTGCGCATGTTTTCAGCGTAGTCGGCCGCGTCACCACCTCGCTCACCCGGTCGGCGCCACGGCCCCCTGCCGGATGACGCTCTGCCCGCGCGGGGTCGCGGCGACGTGCAGCTGGGCGGGGAGCTGATCTTTCATCGACGCGACGTGGCTGATGATCCCCACGGTGCGTCCGCCCTGGCGGAGTTCGTCGAGGGTGCGCATCGCGAGCTCGAGCGTGTCGTCGTCGAGGGAGCCGAAGCCCTCGTCGATGAAGAGCGTGTCGAGGCGGATGCCGCCCGCACGGGCTGTGACGACCTCGGCGAGGCCGAGAGCGAGGGCGAGGGAGGTGAGGAAGGTCTCGCCGCCCGACAACGACTGCGGGGGTCGGAACTGGCCGGTGAAGGCGTCCATCACCTCGATGCCGAGGCCGCTGGCCGCGCCGCGCGCCGCGAGGGCGTCGGTGTGCTGCAGACGGTATCGGCCCGCCGACATGTGCTCGAGGCGCAGGTTGGCCGCGGCCACGATCTCTTCGAGTTCGGCGGCGAGCACGAAGGTCTCGAGGGTCATCCGGCGCGTGTTGGGCGCCCGACCGGCCATGGTGTCCGCCAGTCGCGCCACCACGGCGTGCTCGTCGGAGAGCGCCGCGATGTGGCCCTGCGCCTCGTCGGCTCGATGGGCGATCCCACGCAGGCGATCAGCCAGCGCTTGCGCGGTCGCGTGGCCGGCTGCGGCGGTCTGCAGGCGCGCCCGCGCCTCGGACACGGCGGCGGCGAACGGTGCCGGATCGACCGGCTCGTCTGCGTCGTCGACCAGTTCGAGCTCGAGCTCGAGCAGACGTTGCTTCGCGGCGGTCACCGCGGCATCGTGCTCGGCGACGGTGGCGTCGAGGCGCTGTCGCTCGGCGGGGGTGCGCCGGGCGGCGGTGACGGCGTCGACGTCGGCGAACGGGCTCGCGCCGACGAGTCGGTCGAGGGCCTCGTCTGCGACGCGGGCCGCGTCGTCGGCCGCACGGAGCTGAGCGCGGGCATCGCGGAGCTCGCGGACGGCGGCGCGACGCGCGCGCAGGTCGTCTCGACGCGCGGAGACCGAGGCGAACTCTCCGCGGGCCTCGCCCACGGCGGCGCTCACGACGTCGACGCGGTGGGCGAGGAGGGCCGCCTCTTGACGCACCGTTGCGAGCTCATCCACGAGGGTCTCGATGCGTGCCGCGATCTCGCGATCGAGGTCGGCGCAGCGGCGGCGCTCGGTCTGCACGACATCTCTCTCGACGACATCCGCCTCGGCTGCGGCCAGCGCCGCCTCTGCGTCGTCGAGTCGCGCGGAAAGCGTCTGCACGTCGTCACCCCCGGCGCGAGCTGAGGCCAGGGCGTGCTCGTCGCGCGCGATGCGCGCGGCGTCGGCGGCGAGGCGATCGGCGGCCGCCGCGGTGTTCTTGCGGTCTTCTGCCGCCGCGATCTGGTCGTCGGTGACGGGCTCGCCGTCGCCGACCGCGGGACGGGGGTGCTCGGTCGAACCGCACACCGCGCAGGGTCGCCCGTCGACCAACTCATGGGCGAGCTCCGCCGCCGCGCCGGCGAGGCGCGCGCGCAGCAGGGTCGTCCACGCTTCGACGGCCTGCTGCAGCTCATCGGCGCGGACCAGCGAGGTGAGGTCGGCGTGCTCGCGTTCGTTGAGCAGACGGTCGGCCTGCCGCGCCGCCTCGAGACGCCGGCGGGTGTCGTCGCGGGTCGCGAGGGCGGCTTCTCGACGCGCCGCCGCACCCTCGAGCCGACCGAGTCGCTCGTCGAGGTCGCGAAGCACCTCGGGCACCTCGGCGCGGCCGTCGACCAGGGTGGAATGCTCCGCTTCAAGGGTGACGACGCGCGCCGCGGACGCGGCGCGTTCGGCCTCGAGCCGTTCCAGCTCGACCTCCGCCGCGCGGGCCTCTTCGGCGCGGGAGAGCAGACCGGTGAGCGCGTCGTCGCGGGCGCGGAGAGCGTCATCGTCGTCGTCCGCCGGCTCTTCGCCGATCGAGCGGACGACCTCGATCGCGGCGGCGGATCGCACCCGAGCGGCTTCGGCGGTCGTTCGCGCCGACGCCGCGGCGTCCAGCGGCGCGCCCAGGGCCTCGGCCTCGGCTGCCTCCGCCGCCTCCCGACGGGCGCGATCGACGGCGTCAGCGACCTCGTCGAGCGCGGCGAGACGATCTCTCATCCGCAGTCTCTCGACCTGTCGATCGTGCAAGGCCGTCGCGGCGCGCTCCGCGGTGAGAGCGCCGTCGAGGCGCTGATCGCTCTCGTCGCGCTCACGCGCGAGGGTGTCGACCCGGTAGTCGGCGCGCTCGACGGCCCGGACGAGGCGGGAGAGGCGGTCGGTGACGCCGAGACCGGCGAGGCCCTCGACAGCGGTGGGTGCAGAGTCGCCCTCGGTCACCGCGGCCTCATCGAGGTCCGCTGCGAGCCGTTCGGCCTCATCGAGGAGAGTGGCGACCTCGACCCCCTCGTTCGCGAGGCGCTCGGCAGCCCGCTTGCGGCGATCATCGACCTCGGCCGCGTACTGCTCGAAGGTGCGCGTGCCGAAGAGCGTGCGCAACAGGCTGAGGCGTTCGTCGTTCTTGGCCAGCAGGAAGCGCGCGAAGCGGTTCTGCGCGAGCAGGATGACCTGCAGGAACTGCTGCTGGGTCAGCCCCAGGATCTCGTCGAGGCGGGCGGCGACGTCGACCGGTCGCGCGGCGACGCCCGTCCATCCCTCGGGCGCCAGTACCTCGAGCACCGCCCGGTGGGGTTCTCGGGTGGTGCCGCCGCCGCGGCGCTTCGGCCGCTCGAACTCGGGCGATCGCGTCAGACGCCAGCGGTCGCCTTCGGCGCTGAACTCCAACGTCACGCGCGTGGGGTCGTCGGGTTCGCAGTGGTCGCTGCGCAGCCGGCGCTCCCCGCCGTCGTAGCGGGGGACGCCGCCGTAGAGCGCGTAACAGACGCCGTCGAGGATGCTCGACTTGCCGGCACCGGTACGCCCCGTGATCAGGAAGATGCCGTCGGCCGCGAACGCGTCGAAGTCGACCTCCTGTGTCTCGAGGAACGGGCCGAAGCCCTCGAGTTCGAGCCGGTGGAGCTTCATTTCGCGGCCTCCGCCACCGAGCGGGAGTCGAGGACGTCGCGGATCAGCTCGCGCTCGGCGTCGGATGCTCCCTCTCCTTCTCTGACGTGCGCGAGGAAGGCCTCGATGATCTCGCCGTCGTCGCGGGCGGCGCGCACGCGCGCGCTGTAGGCGACGCCGTCATCGGCGCGGACACCGGCAGGCTGGTGCACCACCGTCGCGCACCAGGGGAAGCGCGCCTGGAGACGGCGCATGGGATCGGGTTGGGGTGTCGCGTCGGTGTACTCGGCGCGCACCCAGTGCTCGTCGTGTCCGTCGAAACGGGGATCGACGAGCAGGTCGTCGAGCGACCCGCGGAGGGTGACGAGAGGGCGCGGGACGGGCAGGTCGATCCAGCGCACCGACGCCAGCCCCGTGGCGTCGAAGTCGACGAGCCACGACCCCCGGGGCTTGCCCTCTTCGGAGAAGCTGTAGTGCAGGGGCGCCCCCGCGTACCGCACGCGCTCGGACAGCTGCTGGCGGCCGTGGATGTGCCCGAGCGCGACATAGTCGGGTCCGTCGAACGCCGGGAGCGGGACCACGTCGAGTCCACCCTGACGGATCTCGCGCTCGACCCCCGGGGTGGCGTCGACACCGGCGGCGAAGCAGTGCGCCGCGACCACCGAGCGCCCCCCTCGCCGAGCGAGGTCGGAGCGGACGAGGTCGAGCGCGTGCTGCATGGTCTGCGCCTGGCTGCGCAGCTCGACCCCCTCCCAGAGATGACGCACGATGGCCGGCTCGAGGTAGGGGATGCCGTAGAAGTGGACCGTTCCGTGCTCGTCGTCGATCGAGACGGGGGTGCCCACCGATAAGGGGTCGGTGACCACCGCGATCTCGGAGCGCAGCAGGGCGGACTGGAAGCCGAGTCGTGCGGCCGAATCGTGGTTGCCGCTGGTGACCACGACGCGCGCGCCCTCGTCGGCGAGAGCGGCCAGCGTCTGCGACAGCAGCGGATAGCACGCCGCCGAGGGGGCGGCCGAGTCGAACACGTCGCCCGCGACGATGACCACGTCGACCTGATTCTCGCGCACCTGGGCGACGAGCGCCTCGAGCACCCCGCTCAACGCGTCGAGCGTCGAGAACCCGTGGAAGGAGCGCCCGATGTGCCAGTCGGAAGTGTGGAGGATCCGCATGCTCACACGGTACGTCGGACCTCCGACATCGGCTCGCAGCGACCCCCGCACATGCGGATGCCCCGCCTCCGTGAGGGAGTGCGGGGCATCCGAGCGAGCGTGTCAGGCGCCGGCGACCTCCGCCGCGAGGGCGCGGATGCGGTCGTCACCGAGGTCGAGACCGACGTCGGCGAACCGCTGGCGCAGGACGTCGGCGATGCGCTCCTGGCTCTTGTCGCCCACATCGGCGCGGGTCTGCACGAGCACGCCCGCGATGCGTGCCTCGTCGTCGGTGGGATGGGTGTCCATCGCCGGCTCGGACTGCTCGTCCGGTCGGGCGATCTTGCGGTCGGCGTGCACCGCACCGCCGACGGAGTCGGCTGCGCCCGCACCGCCGTCGGAAGCGTCCGTGGGCTCGGGGGCCCGGGTTGCATCGGTCATGTCAGTCCTCCGTGCTCATGTCGGGGTCGATGCCCTGGCTGGCGGCATCGCCCTCGATGGGGTCCGAGGGAGCGGCGTCGTTGAGACGGGACGATCCCTTCGCGCTGTCGTTGCGCTCCGCGGTCTCGCCGTCGGCGACGGCACCGCTCTCCCACCCTCCGGGCGGGTCCGCGTCGATGACTCCCTCGGGAAGGTCGCGTTCGTTGTTCATGACACCCCTTTCCAGAGCTTCAGCTTCGCGAACGACCGCCCGCATCGGGCAGGGGTTGACGACCGCACCGAGGCGGACATAGGCGCCAGGAGCTGCTCAGGAGGCCGAACGTCGATGGAGCAGGCCCGCGCGCTCGGGGTGCGCTGCGAACCACTCCCCCACGTACCAGCACACGGGGAGGATCTCGCGGTCGCCCGCCGCCTCGATCGCGTCGACGGCGCGCTCGGTGATGACACCCGCGTAGCCGTGACCGCGGAAAGTGGGAATGGTGAACGCGCGCGTCAGGGCGACCGTGCGCCCGTCGTCGCGGTAGTCGAGCACCGAGACCAGGTCGTCTCCCCGGTGGAGGGTGTACCGCGAGGCGGTCTTGTCGTCGGCGAACTGCAGATCTGACATGCGGGAAGGCTACGCCTCCCGGAAACATCGTCGGGCGGATGCCGCAAAGTGCACGGTGCACACCGAGCTCAGGCCACGCCGGCTGAGCATGATGCTCACCGGGATCCCGGTCGACGCGATTTGACGCACGAGGACTCGGTGGGTCATAATCCCCCCATGACTGTCAACGCGCGTTCTCTGTCCGCCCGGGAGGCGAACGGGACTGCCGGCATGATGATGCCCGGCCGCGTTGTCATGTGTTGTCGAATGTGCCGCTAACAGCGACCCTCGCCCGGACGACCCTCGCGCTTCTGAACGCCGACGTCGTCCCCCGGTCCACGGATCCGCGCGTCGATCACGCGCATCCGCATGCCGCGCTCCGGCCCTTCGGCCCCCACCTCCCGTCGAACCCCGCTCCGTGACGATGCCCGGGTTCACACACCCAAGGACTTCCTCCTCATGTCGCTTACCGCTGTTCTCGACCGCCCCGTGACCACCACCGTCTCGCCCCGCGCCGCTCGCCCCGCCGCTCCGGGCCCCGCCGCCCCCGTGGCGCCGGCCGCCGCGGCCCCCGCCCGCCCGACCGGCCCGGCGACCACCTCCCCCCGCGGCTTCGCCCTCTACGTGGGCATCGACGAGGCCAAGGCCGCCGCCGCGGGCGTGAGCCTCGGCACCCTGGTCGAGGCCCTCCGCCGCACGCTCGGCGAGCTGGCCCCCGCAGCCGAGACGTACGCCACCGTGGCCCTCGCCCCCGCGGGTGCCGGTGGCCGCGACGTCGACGTCGTGCGCCTCGCCCTGCACGAGCCCTCGGCGGTCGCTCGCGCCAAGGACGAGCCCGCCGAGGAGGATCGCGCGCCCGGCGGCGTGGTCGTCGACATCTCGCGCAAGCGCGTGCTCATCGATGGCGAGTCGGCGGCCTTCACGTTCAAGGAGTTCGAGCTGCTGCAGTACCTGGTGCTGCGCGAGGGGCGCACGATCGAGCGCACCGAGCTCGTGGCATCCCTCTGGGAGGGCTCGACCGACGAGGACGCCCCCGGCGAGCGCACGATCGACGTGCACGTGCGTCGCCTGCGCGCGAAGCTCGGCGTCTACGAAGACATCGTGCGCACGGTGCGCGGGGTCGGCTACCGCTTCGACCGTCACGCCGACGTGTCGATCCGCTACGGACACGGCACGCCGTCGCCCGACCGCTTCTGACCCTCCCGACCGGTCCTCACCCTCTCCGCGACGCCGGATGCCGCGATGTCGGTGCTCCGACGTAGGGTGTCGGCATGAGGTCGACCGGGGTCCGCGCGCATCACGCGTCACGCGAGCTCGCCGCCCCCGCGGGACGCCCGATCGAGTCGGAGTACCGCCCGGCGGGCCCGGTCGACATCGGCCGAGCCGTCGCGGCGCAACGCCACGGCGCGAACGATCCCACCTACTCCGCCTCGCAGCCGTTGTCGGCCGGGGGCGTGGTGTGGCGCGTGAGCCGCACCCCTCTCGGCGTCGCCACCCTCGCCCTGCGCCTGCGCGTCGGCGGTACGGTCACGGCGGCTGCCTGGGGTCCGGGCGCCGAGTGGGCACTCGACCAGCTGCCCGCCCTGTGCGGACGCGACGACGACCTCGACGGATTCGACGCGTCGCGGCATCCGTCGGTCGCCGAATGGCATCGCCGTCACCCCGATCTGCGCATCGGTCGCACCGACCTCGTCTTCGACGCGCTCGTGAGCGCCGTCATGGAGCAGAAAGTCACCAGCATGCAGGCCTTCTCGGCCTGGCGCAGCATCGTCACCTGGTTCGGCGAGCGGGCGCCCGGTCCGACTCTGCGACCGATGTTCGCCCCTCCCGACATCGAGGGATGGCGGCACGTTCCGTCGTGGGCGTGGCATCGCGCCGGCCTCGAACCGCCGCAGTCGCGCACGATCGTCGAGACGGCCCGTCGCGGCGCATCGGTCGTCCGCGCGGCGGAGGCGGCCGTCGACGGCGAAGCCCGCGATCGCGTGTTCATCAGCCTCAAGGGCGTGGGCATCTGGACGAGTGCCGAGACGCGGATACGCGCGTTCGGTGATCCGGATGCCGTGAGCGTCGGCGACTACCACCTCGCCCACCAGGTGGGCTTCGCGTTGACGGGTCACCGCACCGATGACGACGGCATGCTCGAGCTTCTCGAACCCTTCGCGGGGCACCGGCAGCGCGTGATCCGTCTCATCTACGCGGGCTCCGCCCTCGAGCCCCGCCGCGGACCCCGCCTGCACCCCGAGGACCACCGCGATCGCTGAGGCGCCCGCGACATCGGCGGCGGTCCGCCCTAGGCTGACCGCATGACGCAACCCGATACCGGCTGGCCGCGCGGACGCACCTACTGGGTGCTGGGCAGTGTCGTGCTCTTCGGGCTCGGCGCCGTGTTCGGTCTCGTCTGGCAGAACATCTGGCTGGGCCTGATCATCGCCGCGGCCGTCTCGGTCGGATGGCTCATCGCCTACGAGTCGAGCCGGGGCCGCAACGTCGGCGTGAACGATCCCGACAACGGCATCCAGCTCTGAGACGTCAGGTCTCAGCGGTAGTACACCGCGAGCGGGTACGCGCCGTCACGGCGCACCTCGACGGGGGTGCCAAACACCTGCTCCAAGACCGCGGGGGTCATCAGATCGGCCGGCGTTCCGATGTGCACGACCCGGCCCTCCGACAGCGCGATGATGCGGTCGGCGTAGGCGGCCGCGAAGTTGATGTCGTGCACGACGATCACGATGGTCTTGCCCAGTTCGTCGGCTGCTCGGCGGAGCTGGCCCATCATGGCGACCGCGTGCTTCATGTCGAGGTTGTTCAACGGCTCGTCGAGCAGGATGTAGTCGGTGTCCTGCGCGAGGACCATCGCGACGTACGCACGTTGACGCTGACCGCCCGACAGCTGATCGAGGTAGCGGCCCGCCAGCGGCGTGAGGTCGAGGAACGCGAGGGCCTCGTCGACCTTCTCGTGGTCGAGGGCGGTGAGCCTGCCCTGCGAGTGCGGGAAGCGGCCGAAGCCGACCAGGTCGCGCACCGTGAGCCGGGTGACGAAGTGGTTCTCCTGGCGCAGGATCGAGACGATTCGGGCGAGCTCGCGGCCGGGAGTCGATGTCACGTCGTGACCGGCGACGGTGACGCGACCGGTCGTCGCCGTCGCGAGTCGGCCGACGATGGTCAGAAGGGTCGATTTGCCTGCCCCGTTCGGCCCGACGAGGGCCGTGACGCCGCCCGCCGGGATGTCGAGCGTGACGGGGCCGAGCACGGTGAGATCGCCGTAGGTCATGGTGACGTCGGTGAGAGAGATCACAGGCTCCCCTTCCGGAGGAGGTAGACGAGGAAGAACAGGCCTCCGGCGAACTCGATGATGATCGAGAGCATGCCCGCGGCGTAGAAGACGTGGCGCAGCACGAAGTACCCCACCAGCAGGGTCGCCATGCCGAGCAGCACCGCGAAGGGGAGCACCACGCGATGCTGCGACGATCCGGAGAGTTGGTAGGCGAGGGTCGCGACGATGAAGCCGAAGAAGGTCATCGGACCCACCATCGTCGTGGACACCGAGATGAGCACGGCGACGAGCACGAGCACGCCGATCACCTCGCGACGGTAGGCCAGGCCCAGGTTGAGGGAGGTCTCGCGACCGAGGGCGAGCACGTCGAGCCGATGACGCGCGCGCCACACGAGCAGGAGCACACCGGCGACGACCAGGGCACCCCAGGGGAGGTAGTCGGGGTCGGAGTTCGACAGGTTGCCGAACAGACGAGCCGAGAGGATGTCGAAGTCGCTCGGCGTCAGTAGTCGCTGCATTACGGTCGAGAGCGAGCCGAAGCCGACGCCGAGCACCACGCCGACCAGCAGCATGATGTGCAGGTTGCCGCGCCGACCGGCGAACAGCCAGCCGTACAACAGGGTGGCGAACCCCACCATCAGCACGCTCTGCACCACGACTTTGAGCAGGCCGTCGGTCGCCGAGAGGGCGGCGCTGCCGAAGAAGAACACGAGAGCGGTCTGCATCACGACGTAGAGCGCATCGAAGCCCATGATCGACGGCGTCAGAATGCGGTTGGCCGTGGCCGTGTGGAACAGCACGGTCGCCACCGCCTGGCAGCAGGCCACCAGCGCGATGGTCGCCACGCTCACGACGCGGAGGTTCACCGCGATACCGAAGCCCCGCGAACCGGGGGCGCCCCGAACATCCCAGGTCAGGACGCCGACGGCTGCGATCACGACGACGAGAGCCAGGATGCCGAAGCGCCAGGCGATCCGTGGACGGCGCGGGCGGGCGGGGGCGATCGTCGCCAGGGTGTCAGGCACGGGCGCGCATCCTCAGCAGCAAGGTGATGAACACGGCGGCGCCGACCACGCCGAGGATCATCGAGACGGGGACCTCGAACGGCATCCGGATGATCCGTCCGACGATGTCGCACACCACCACGATCGCGACTCCACCCAGACATACCCAGGGAAGGTTGGTGCGGGCGTTGTCTCCGCGCCACATCGATACGAGGTTCGGCACGACGAGACCGAGGAACGGCAGAAACCCCACCACGACGGTGGTCACCCCCGTGGCGACCGCGACGAGACCGGTGCCGATGAGCAGCACGCGGGTGTGATCCAGGCCTACCGAGGTGGAGATGTCGCGACCGAGGCCGGCGACGGTGATGCGGTCGGCGTAGAGGAACACAAGGAGGACCACGAGCGCGACGATCCACAGCACCTCGTACCGCCCGCGGACGATCGAGGTGAAACTGCCCATGAACCATGTGCCGAGCATCTGCAGGGAGTTGGTCGAGACGGCCAGGTACGTGGTGAAGGCCGAGACGACGGCGCCGAGCATGATGCCGATGAGGGGCACGACGAGTGAGGACCGGAGCGAGATCCGCTGCAGGATGCCGATGAACACCATGGTGCCGACGAAGGCGGCGATCGAGGCCGCGACCATGCGCACCCACAGGGGTGCCGCCGGCACGAGCAACACCGTGACGAGCAGCCCGAGCGCCGCCCACTCGGTCGTGCCCGTCGTCGACGGTTCGACGAAGCGGTTCTGGGTGAGCAGCTGCATGATCAGGCCCGACACGGCCATGGCGCAGCCGGCGAGGACGAGCGCGACCGTGCGAGGCACGCGCGAGATGAAGAACATCTCGCCGCCGAAGTCGTCGGCGGCGAGATCGTAGGCGCCGACGAACAGCGAGAGCACGACGAGCGCGGCCACCCCAGCCAGGGCGAGAGGCAACGCGATGCGCGCGCGGAGGCGAACAGGTGAGGAGGTCATGGCATCCGTCCTGAGCCGCTCGTGTGAGGGTCGGCGGATCCGACCCCCACACGAGCGGGTACAGCCGGGTCAGGACGCGAAAGCCTCGGCGGCCGAGCGGTACAGCTTCGTGTAGGCCTGGATGCCCTCGTCGAGGTAGAAGCTCGCGTCGAGGTAGACGATCTGGTCTTTCTGCACGGCGGGGACGTTCTTCAGCGCCTCGGCGTTCTCGACCAGTTCCTTCGCCGAGACGTACCCGTCCTCGCCGAACATCGCGTCGCGGTCGAGCACGAACAACCACTCGGGGTTCGCAGCGGCGATCGCCTCGACGCTGATGTCGTCACCGTGCGACGCGTCTTCGGCCGAGCGCTCGAGGGCGGGTGTGAGTCCGAGCGTCGGGAAGAGCGTTCCGACTCCGCGGCCCTCACCGGGGGCCGCGTAGGCGATCTTGCCGCCCGAGGTGATGAGGCCCATCACCGTCTGCGACGGGTCGTAGGCCTCACGGGCGTCGGAGATCGCGGCATCCAGATCGGAGGAGAGCTGCGCGGCCTCGTCTTCCTTGTCGAAGACCTGACCCAGGATCGCGGTCTGCCGCTTCAGCTCGGCGGCGTGGTCTTCGCCGTCGCGCGGGCTCGTCTCGATGATCGCCGGCTGGATCTGCCTCAACTGGTCGTAGATCTCGCGGAAGCGGTAGCCGCCCACGATCAGGTCGGGCTCGCTCGCGACGACGGCCTCGATGTCGGGCTCGCGATGCAGGCCCACGTCGAGCACATCGTCGCCACCGGAGAGCGAGGGCCAGAGGTCGTACATGAGGGGCTTCGGAGCGGCGACGAGCGTCACTCCCCAGTCGCTGAGCGTCTGGAACGTCGTGTTGTCGAGGGCGACGACCCGCTCGGGGGCGACCGGAACCTCGATCGATCCGTGGTTGTCGTCCACGGTCACCGTGGACGCGCCTGCGGCCTGGTCGGCGGGGGCGGATGCCGCGGAGGCGCAGCCGGCGAGGGCGAGAGCGGCCGTGAGCGAAGCGACGGCGAGGGGACGGAACAGGCGTGAACTCATGCGGATCTCTCCAGTGCTGTATGTGCAGGACGACCCGATCGAGGTCTCGGCCGGGTCGAGAAGTTAGGTTAGCCTTTCCTTTGTGAAGAAGTCGAACCCGACCCCCGGAGCCCGCCTCGAACCCCGCCGACACGAGCTGGTCTTCCGCTCGGCGGCCCTCTCCCGGCGCACCTACCTCACACCCGCCTTCGTCCGTCTCCGACTGGAGGGCGACGATCTGCGCGGGTTCGACTCCCCCGGCGCCGACGATCACATGCGGGTGTTCTTCCCGTCGGAGCCGACGGCGGGAACCGATGACCTCCGGTCGGCGCCGAACCGCGAGTACACCCCCGTGTCGTGGGATGCCGTCGACGGGTGGCTCGACATCGACGTCGCGCTGCACCGCGACGGCGTCGGCAGCCGGTGGGCCGAGACCGCGCTGATCGGCGACGCGGTGGGCGTCGGCGGTCCGCGCGGCTCGATGGTGCTCGAAGGCCGTCCCGACGCCTGGCTTCTGGCCGGCGACGAGACCGCCGTGCCCGCGATCCGGCGCTTCGCCGCGGCGATGGACGACGATGCGGTCGGGCGCATCGCGATCGAAGTCCCCGACGCCGCGCACGACCTTCCCGTGGCCGCTCCCCCCGGTGTCGAGGTGGTGCAGCTGCACCGCGGAAATCGCGAGGCCGGCAGCGAGCTGACCGACTGGCTCGACGCCCTCGACGTCGAGGAGCGGCCCGACGGATGCGTGTTCGGCTTCGTCGCCGCGGAGCAGTCGGTCGTGCGCGCCGGACGCGCCCTCCTTCTCGAACGCTGGACCGGCGACCCCGCGGCGACGATCGTGAAGGGCTATTGGAAGCGAGGCACCGCCGAGTATCACGCCCCGCACTGAGGCGCGGGCCGTGGGGTCAGTCGCGCTGCACGCCGCCCACGAAGGCGAGCACGCGAGCGCGGAGGAACGGCGAGGTGAACGCCGTGAACGCCCCCGGCGCGAGCGTCGCCGATGCCCGCGCCGCGGCATCCGCCGCCGCCGCCCGCACGAGGGGCACCTCGGCGCCGGTCCCGGTGAGCGCATCGACGGCCCGCACGACGTATTCGTCACCCACGGCGATGCGCTGGGCGATCGCGTCGGCGGGGTCGACACCCTGAGGAACCGCCACCGCCTGGCTCGCCAGGAGCGGAGTGATGCTGCGGTCGTAGCTCGTTGAGGCGACCGCCAGTGCGACCCACTCGCCGCTCTCGTCGGCGCGCGACGAGAGCGTCTCGCGCGCCTCTTCGAGAGCCCGCAGCCGCACAGCGGCGGGGTCATCGGCCGCGGGCGTCTCGTCGGCGCCGCCGTCGTACGCGTCGTCGGCGGCGATCGCGGCACGGCGCAGCAGCGAGGCGAGACCGTCGAGGTCGGCGTCTGCGGCGACGGGGCCGGCGTCGCCCAGAGATGCGCGCACGTCGTCGATCGTCCGGGCGCGGGCGAGGGACGCGGATGCCAGCGACGCGGCGATCCGCCCCGCCTCGAGCTGCGCGTCGTCGGCGTCGGCGGCGAAGATCGATCGGGCGAACGAGGCGAGCGCCCAGGCCTCCGCAGTGGCGCCTGTCGTCGCCAGGAGGGCGTCGGCGCCGTCGAGCGTCGTCGGCGTCTCGCCGGCCAGAGCGGTGAGCAGGGCATCGGAGTCCGCGAGGACGGCGGACGCCTGCGCGGAGGCCTCGACCGCGGAGAGGGCGGACCCGCGCGCGGCCGCGGCGTCGTCTGCGGCCGAGAGAGTCGTCGCGAATGCGCCCGCGGTGTCTCCCGCCGCGCTCAGCTCTCGCGCCCGTTGTACGCCCGCGCGCACCCGATCCGCGAGGTCGCCGTCGAGCCCCTGTACCGCGGCGGCGGCCGCCGTCAGAGCGTCGTCGGTGGGCCCGGCCAGCGCCCCGTCGGTCAGCCCGTCGGCGTCCGCACGCGGTGAGGGGAGGGCGTCGGGTGAGGCGGCGGGGGTCGGGAAGGCCGCTTCGGGCAGATCCTCCCCCGTCATCACGGCGTAGGCGCCCGCGATGTCGGCCACCTCGGTGATCGTCATGCCCCCGGTCGCTGCGAGCTGATCGAGGTCGACCGGCGCCCCCGTGGCATCCGCCGCCACGCGTTGCCCCGCGGGGACGAGGATCGTGTCGATCCCTCCCGCCTCGATCGCCGCCGAGACCTGCTCCGGCAGCCCCGCGACGGGACTCACGATGCCGAGCGGCGTCACCCCGCCCGCGAGAGCGACGCCGGGCTGCACCTCGGTGCCGTAGTACAGCGCGAGCACGCCGACCGCGGTCACGGCTCCCGCGGACGGGGTGGCGAGGCGTGCGTCGAAGCCGAAGGTGTAGGCGGTGTCGGGGCGGGCGCCGGTGAGCAGTGTCGCGGCGGTGACGGCCGTCCACGTCGCCGACTGGGTGACCGGGTCGACGCCGCTGACGTCGTTCTCGGTGATGTCGATGCTGAGGTCGCCGCCGTCGGCGGACGCGGCGGTGATGCGCTGCGAGGTCAGTCCGCCCTTGGAACCGCTGGCGTAGAGCACGGGCACCGTCACCTCCGAGCCCTCGAAGGTGCCGTCGGAACCCGTGCCGAAGCCGAGCGAGAACTTCAGGTCGCAACCGGCGAGCGCAAGCACGCCGACCAGCACGAGGGCGATCCCGGCGCGACGTCTCACGGACCCTCCGCGACGAACAACGAGCACTCGGCGTCGTAGTACTCACGGGTCGTGCCGACCGGCCGCATCCCGATGCGCTCGGCGACGGCCTTCGACGCCTCGTTCGCCGGGTTCGTCACCGCGACGACACGACGGATGCCGCGCTGGTGGGCGAGCGTCAGCACCGCTTCGGCTGCCTCTGTGGCGGAGCCCGCACCCCACGCGTCGGGGTGGAAGTGCCACCCGATCTCGACGTCGTTCTCGCGGCCGTCGCCCGCGTCGCGCGACCACGGGATGCGCTTGAGCAACACCGAGCCGAGGCGGCGACCTTCGCGCGTCGTGACGGCCCGGACCCCGAGCACGCCCTCGGCGAGCCCCGCCCAGCGATCGAGCAGCGCGTCGACCTCACCCGGGCCGGCCATGACGCGACCGTCGCCGAGGAATCGACGCACCTCCGGCCGGCGGTACATGTCGTACAGGAACGCGCGGTCGTCGTCGGAGCGCGTCCACTCCCGCAGGATCAGGTTCGGCGTCTCGAAACGTGTGCGGCGCATGGGGACGTGCGGGATGCCGTCTTCGGCGAACGGAGCCCCCGACACGACGAAACCGAAGCGGCCGTACCACTCGGCGAGATGCGCCTGGGCGTCGAGCAGGATGGGCACCCCGGGCGCCTCGACCTCGAGCTGCCCCACGGCCGCGCGCATGAGGTCGGCGGCGATCCCGCGGCCGCGGGCGTGCGGGGCCGTGGCGACCCGACCGATGCGGGTGTTCGCCGGCTCCCGCAGGAGGCGGAGTGTCGCGAGCACGTCGTCGCCGTCCTGCGCCCACATGAGCTCGGCTCCCGGCTCGATGTCGCGACCGTCGATCTCGGGGTACGCGGCATTCTGCTCGACGACGAACACGGTGACGCGCATCCAGAGGATGCGGTACAGCGTGAGGGGGGCGATGTCGGCGACGGGCGCGCGGTGCACGGTGACGGCCATCCTTCGACCGTACCCGGGCCCGGCCCGGTGGCCTGCCGCCCGGCAACGGGCGACGCGGTGGACCGATGTCGGAGCAGACCGCTAGCCTCCGGTCATGTCCTTCCAGTCCTACCTCGACAACATCGAGACCAAGACGGGTCTCACCCCACGGCAGTTCATCGCCCTTGCCGGAGAGCGCGGTTTCGGGCCGGGCACCAAGGCGACCCCGATCCTCGAGTGGTTGAAAGACGACTACGACCTCGGGCGCGGCCACGGCATGGCCCTCGTGCACGTGATCACGAAGGGCCCGCAGATCGACGACACGCACGTCGGTCGCGGCGGGTCGCACGGCGACAAGAGCGACACGCTCTGGCTCGACGGGGCGGCGTCGAACCCGAACCCCTAACCTCTCGGCGAGAAGCGTCGCGACGCGGCGATCTGTTCGGCGACCCGCCGCAGCGCCAGGACGAGGGGCTCGACCAGGGCCGTCCCCAGCACGACGTAACGCACGGCATCGTCCATCGACGTCTCGGGTGTCGCGGCGAGCTCGGCGTCGCCGATCGCGCCGAGATGGACGAGATAGGCGTCCATCACTGACGGGGGCACCGTGAACCCCGCGCGATCGAGCGTCGCGAGGGCATGCGCGACGGCACGGAGCTGGTCGGGGAAGCAATCGAGGGGTGAGCCGCCCATGCGTTCCAGCAGGGCGGTGGCCGCGGACAGGTCGAGGTCGCCGTCGACCACCGGGGTCACGGCGGCGTTGGCGGCACCGAGCAGGTCATAGGGATTCTCGGGCGGTTCTTCGAGCACCCCGATCACCTTGCGCACCCCCGCGATCCCCACGCCGGCGTCGACGAGCGCGCGGATGACGCCGAGGCGCTGCACGTGCGGGATGCCGTAGCTCGCCTGCGTCGGCGAGGTGCGCTCCCCCTCGGGCAGCAGCCTCTCGCGCAGGTAGTACTTGATGGTGGCGACGGGCACTCCGCTCTCCGCCGACAATTCCGAGATCCGCACCGCTCACCCCTTGACTCGATAGCTTTACTATCTAACACTGGATAGTGACACTATCGAGTGAGGACGAGCCATGGCATCCATCAATCCGGGACGAATGACCCACCGCTGGGACGGCGAACTCGTCGTCTTCCACATCGGAATGACGATCAACAAATGGTGGCGGCCCGATCAGTGGATGCCACTGATGAGCGACATGCCCAAGATGCTGCGCGAACTGAGCACCGACCCCGACTCCGGGCTGCTGGGCTTCACGATGCTGCTCGGCGCCCGCGGTCCGTACCTCGTGCAGTACTGGTCGTCGCTCGACAAGCTCTACACCTACGCCTCGGCGCCGACCCAGGAGCACCGCCCGGCGTGGACGCGCTTCAACAAGCGGGCGCGCACGGTGCCCGGGGCGGTCGGCATCTGGCACGAGACGCACGTGGTCGAGCGCGCCGAGACGATCTACGTCGCGACCCCGCCGATGGGCCTGCCGCGCGCGACCGAGACCGTGCCCATCGCCTCGCGACACGACCGGGCCCGCGCGCGCGTGGCCGACGGCCGAACACGTGGCCCAGAGACGACAGACTGAGGGCATGGCTGCGATCCTCACCACCGCCGAAGAACTGCACGACGCCCTGGCCGCCGGCCGATACCCCGACGGCGGGCCCGTCCGCGTGCTCGACGTGCGCTGGCGACTGGACCGCCCCGACGGGCGGCCCGACCACCGCGCCGGGCACATCCCGGGCGCGCAGTACGTCGACCTCGACCACGACCTCGCCGCCCACGGCGCGCCGACAGAGGGCCGGCATCCGCTCCCCCCGATCGAGGCGCTGCAGCAGACCGCCCGCCGGTGGGGAATCGACGAGGGCGACACCGTCGTCGTCTACGACGACCTGAAGAACATGTCGAGCGCCCGGGCCTGGTGGCTGCTGCGCGCGGCCGGGGTCGCCGACGTGCGCCTGCTCGACGGAGCGCTGACCGCGTGGGTCGAGGCCGGGTTCACCCTTGAGGAGGGGGATGCCGCGGCCCCCGCGCCCGGCTCGATCTCACTGGCCTACGGCGCGATGCCCACCCTCGCGCTCGACCAGGTCGCGTCGTTCGCCGACGACGGGCTGCTGCTGGATGCCCGGGCCGGAGAGCGTTATCGCGGCGAGGTCGAACCCCTCGACCCGCGCGCTGGCCACGTGCCCGGAGCGGTGAGCGCCCCGACCACCGAGAACGTCGGTGACGACGGACGCTTCCGCGCGCCGGACGAGCTGCGTTCGCGATTCCGGATGCTGGGAGCCGAGGACGGCATGAGCGTCGGCGTCTACTGCGGGTCGGGCGTGACGGCCGCGCACCAGGCGGTCGCCCTCACGCTCGCGGGCTTCGAGCCGCGGGTCTTCGCCGGGTCGTGGAGCCAGTGGTCGAACCACCCGGAGCTGCCCGTCGCGACGGGGCCGGAGCCGCGCTGAGGCTCCGTCGTTGGTGGCTGAGGCGCCGTCGCGGGTGGCTGAGCCTGTCGAAGCCACACGCACCCGCGATGGCCCCGGTCCCTTCGACAGGCTCAGGGACCTCGGTGAGGCTCAGGGACCTCGGTGAGGCTCAGGGACCTCAGTGAAGCTCAGGGACCTCAGTGAGGCTCAGGGACCTCGGTGAGGCTCAGGGCCCTTCGACAGGCTCAGGGACCTCGGTGAGGCTCAGGGACCTCGGTGACGCTCAGGGCCCTTCGACAGGCTCAGGGACCTTCTGGGCAGTCACGCCCAGAGTTCGCTGATGAGGATCTCGCGGCCGAGCACGTTCTGCGCGGCGCGGTGCCCCGAGAGCATCGCGCCGGGAACGGTCGCCGGATCGTCTCCCCACGCCGCCTCGCCCGCGAGGTGCAGCGCTCCCCCGGCGAGCGGCTCGGCGAGGTCGTCGTGGTCGGCGCCGATCGATCCGGGCAGCATGTAGGCGTACGACCCGCGTGAGAACGGGTCGTCCTGCCAGCGGGTGACGAGGGCGCTCGTCGGCGCGGGCACGGCGTCGCCGTACAGGCGCCTCAGCTGAGCGAGAGTCGAGGCGACGATCTCGTCGTCGCTCCACCCGCGGGTGGCGACCGCCGCGGGCCCGGCCGCGAAGGTGAGCAGGGCGGGCTCGTCGTGCAGGCGGCCGAGGTCGTACCAGGAGTGCCACCACTCCCCCTCGTCGCCGAGCTGACGGATGCCGTAGACCCCGTCCTCCCAGAATCGCTCGGCGAAACGCAGGACGACCTTCTCGAACGCGTTCATGCGCAGAAGGTCGAGAGCACGTCGGTGCCCGGCCGGAAGCGGGGGTTCGAACACGACCCCGCCCGCGTGGAGGACGCCGACGGGAACCGTGACGACGGCCCGCGCCGCGGAGAACGTGCCTCTATCGGTCTCGACCTCGACACCGCCCTCGTTCCATCGCACCTGCGAGACGATGTGCTCGAAGCGCACCTCGAGGCCCGCTGCGAAGTGGTGGGCCAGCTCGTCGTAGCCCTCGGGGAAGACCACCTCGTCGCCGTCGACCGTGTCGTCGTCGAGGCCGTGGGCTCCGAGTCCGTGCATGCCGACGCCGTACTGCTCCTGCGCGCGGCGGTCGTTGTACTCGCGGACGCGCTCCTTCCGCTCGGCGTCCCAATCCCGTTCCCCGAGCGCCTGCTCCACCGCGTCGCCGTACGTCGCGTCGGGGGCGGCCGCGGAGATGACGTCCACGAGGGCCGCATTGAGGGCGCGGATGTCGTCGGCGTACTGCCGCACCTCCGCGGGGTCGAGTCGGCGCCCCTTGTCGTCGAAGTAGGTCAGGGGGCGGGAGTCGGGCTGGTACCCGCCGACGGTGAACTCCACCATCGGCATGCCGAAGGCGCGGGCAGCCGCCGCGACGGGGCTGTCGTCGATGCCGTGGATCCACGAGGCTCCGCGGTCGGTGACATGACCCTCGCTGCGGTCGGTGAAGACCCGGCCGCCGACGCGGTCGCGGGCCTCGAGCACGACGACGCGGTGCCCGGCCTGCGCGAGGAGTCGGGCGGCCGCGAGGCCGGAGATCCCGGCCCCGACGACGAGGGTGTCGAGCTGGTCCATGTGTCCTCCGCGTGCTCGTGGTTCCGCGACGCTACCGAGGACGGTGGGCTCGCGGCATCCGCCACTCCGGCGCGCATGCGCCGACGCACTGGACGCGGTGTACAGCGATCAGGCGAGGGGGGCCTCTTCGTCGCGGCGCTCGGGAACCCGGCCCATGCGGCCGTAGCGCAGCCAGAAGAACAGGTAGCAGAGCCCCACGAACGGGATGCCGAAGTACAGGGCGGCGACCTGGTTCGGGTCGAACGCGATCGCCACGATCGACGCGGTCAGCAGCACGAAGGCGAGGATCGGCACGAGCGGATACATCGGCGTGCGGTAGGCGAGGGTGGAGAGGTCGCCTCCCTCGCGCAGGAACTGGCGCCGGTGGAAGAACTGCGCGGCCACGATGGCCATCCACACCGCCACCGCCGCGAACCCGGCGATCGACACGAGCACGATGTACACCGTCTCGGCGGCGACGACGCTGGTGATGAGCGAGACGAGGCCGATCGCGAGACTGACGAGCAGAGCCACCATCGGGATGCCGCGGCGCGTGAGCTTCGTGAAGGCGCGGGGAGCGTATCCCTCCTCGGCGAGGGAGAAGAGCATGCGCGCGCAGGAGTACAGGCCGCTGTTACCGACCGAGAGCAGGGCGGTGATGACGACGAAGTTCATGATGTCGGCGGCGTACGGCACCCCGACGATGTCGAAGACCTCGACGAAGGGGCTCTCGCTGACGCCGGCCTTGTCGTACGGCAGGAGCGCGGCGATCACGACGATCGAGCCGACGAACAGCACGAGCAGACGCAGCACCGTCGAGCGCAGCGCGCGGGGGATGTTGCGGGCGGGATCCTTCGTCTCACCGGCGGCGACACCGACGATCTCCGCCCCGCTGAAGGCGTAGAAGACGGCGAGCGAGGTGATGAGCACCCCGCCGAGACCCGCGGGCAGAAGCCCGTCGGGCGTGACGAAGTTGCTCAGCAGCACCGCCTCGTGCGGCTCGGACGACAGAGGGGTGAAGCCGAAGATCGCCATGCCGCCCAGCACGATGAGGGCGACGATCGCGAGCACCTTGATGAGGGCGAACCAGAACTCGGTCTCGCCGAAGACGCGCGCCGAGATGGCGTTGAGGGTGAACAGCACCGCGGCGAAGACCACGCACCACACCCAGACGTCGACGTTCGGGAACCATCTCTGCATGAGGATCCCGGATGCCGTGAACTCCGACCCGAGCGCGACGACCCAGCACAGCCAGTACAGCCACGCCGTGGCGAAGCCCGTCGCCGGTCCCATCGTGCGGGCGGCGTAGATGTGGATCGAGCCCGAGACGGGGTAGGTCACCGCCAGCTCGCCGAGGCACACCATGACGAGCCACACGACGAACGCGCCGAGCAGGTACGCGAGCACGGCCCCGAGGGGACCGGCCTGGGCGATCGTGTATCCCGAGCTGAGGAAGAGGCCCGACCCGATGACGCCGCCCAGGGCGATCATGACGAGGTGGCGGGCGTTCATGGCACGGCGGAGACTCCGCTGCGGCTGAGAGGTCGCCGTCTCGGGAGCGGACGAATCGGTGGGACGACTCATGGGGGGCTCGCAATCATGATCGAGCCCGGAGCCGTCGAGGCGTCCGGGCGACGCAGAAACAGTAGTCGATGTGCACGCGGATCGGCGCGCGGCCGCTCGCTACGCTGGGGTCATGACGCTCGCCGACGGCACCTCCGACGACGACGCCGACGCGACGTCGACCGTGAGCCGGGCCTTCGACGTGGTCGCGAGCCTCGCGGCCCTCACCCGCACGCGCCCCGGGGCCTCGGTCACCGACGTCGCCCGTGACCTGGGGCGCGATCGCTCGCACGTCTCGCGCACCCTCACCGCCCTCGCAGCGAACGACGTGGTCGTGCGCGACGAGCAGCGCCGGTACCGCCTCTCGTGGGCGTGGTACACCGCCGCGGAAGACCTCGTCGACCGCCGCCTGCGCGCGGAGGGCATCGAGGTGCTCGACGAACTGGCCTTGTCGACGGGCGAAGCGGTGTTCCTCGGCGTGCTGCGCGGAGACACCACCGTCACCGTGGTCGAGAGCATTCCCGCCTCGTCTCGCATGGTCGGAACGTGGATCGGCCGCGCCTACCCCGCCTTCTGCAGCGACGCCGGGCAGGCGGTGCTGTGGGATGCCGACGACGACGAGGTGCGCGCCGTGCTCGCCGCGACGCGCTTCGAGGCCGCCGGCCCTGAGGCGCCGCGCGACGTCGAGGACTTCCTGCAGCGGCTGCGCGCCGCGCGCGAGCGCGGCTACGCCATCGTCGACGAGGAGGCCGAGGCGGGCTTGTACTCCGTGGCCGCGCCGGTGTGGGACTTCCGCGGAGAGGTCGTCGCCGCGGTCCAGGTCGTCGGCGTGCGCACCGCCCTCGAGCCCCGCACCGGCGAGATCGCCGACGCCTGCAGCGCGGCCGCACGCGCCCTCTCGGAGCGCCTCGGCGGCATCCGCTAGTCGGTCGCGCCTGCGGCGAGCGCGCTGAGGCGTGCGGCGCTGTCGGCGAGCAGGGCGGCGATGCGCCGCGCCTGCGCCGCGCCCGCGGGAGGGCCGCTCACCGACACCGCCGCGACGATCCCCTCTGTCCCGCGCACGGGCAGCGCGTGATCGGTGACCCCGGCCACGTACTCCTCGTGGGCGGTCACGATCCCGCGTTCGCGGTCGCGCCGCAGCAGGGCGTCGACGTCGTCCACGGAGCGCGCGGCTCCCGGGCCGCCCACGCCCACGAACTGCGCGTCGGCCAGAAGCGCGCCCAGGTCGTCGCGCGAGTGATCCCAGAGCAGGGCGCGCCCCGCCCCGGTGCACCAGATCGGCGCGACGGCGGAGGGACGCAGGGTCCCCTCGCCGTTCGCCTCCGCCCCCTCGATGCGCAGCAGCAGGGCGCGCTGACCGTCGCCGGCGACGACGCGCGCGGTCATTCCGAGCTGGGCGGCCATCGAACGCAGGTGCACGCGGGCCGAGCGGAGCCACGGTTCGTGCCGCGCGGCCGACGCGCGAAGGAACGCGGGGCCCGCGCGCAGAGCCGAGGCCGCGTCGCGCTCGACGAAGTCGAGGCGCCGCAGCTCCTGCGTCACGCGCGAGGCCCTGCTGCGTTCGACGCCCGCCGCCTCCGCGAGCCGCGCGAGCGCGAGGCCCGGGCGACCCGAGCGCTCGCGTTCGACGGCCGCGGTGAGCAGCGAGAGTCCCTGCGTCAGCGAGGCGGGCGCGGTCATCAGCGTCTTTCGGTCGAGGGCGTCTCGGTGGCCTCTTCGTCGACGAGGGCGACGGGGGTGGCTCCTCGACGACCGTACCGCCACCAGAAGAACAGGTAGCACGCCACCACGAACGGGATGCCGAAGTACAGCGCGGCGACCTGGTTCGGGTCGAACGCGATCGCCACGATCGAGGCCAGGAGCAGCACGAAGGCGAGGATCGGCACGACCGGGTAGAACGGGGCGCGGTAGGCGAGCGTCTTCACGTCGCCGCCGCCGCGGACGAAGGCCCGTCGGTGGAAGAAGTGCGCCGCGACGATCGACATCCACACCGCCACGACGGCGAAGCCCGCGATCGAGACGAGCACGAGGTAGACGGTCTCGGCCGCGATCACGCTCGACACCAACGACACCAGGCCGATGGCCATGCTGACGCTCAGGGCGACGATCGGGATGCCGCGACGGGTGAGCTTCGTGAACGAGCGCGGGGCGTGCCCCTCCTCGGCGAGGGAAAAGAGCATGCGGGCGCACGAGAACAGGCCGCTGTTGCCGGCCGAGAGCAGCGCGGTGATGATGACGAAGTTCATGATGTCGCCGGCGAAGGGGACGCCCGCGTACTGGAAGACGTCGACGAACGGGCTCGAGGTCAACCCCGCCTGCTCGTAGGGCAGGATCGCGGAGATGACGGTGATCGAGCCGACGAACAGCACCAGCAGACGCAGCACGGTCGAGCGCAGCGCCTTCGGGATGTTTCGCGCCGGATCCTTCGTCTCACCCGCCGCGACGCCGATGAGCTCGGAGCCGCTGAAGGCGTAGAACACCGCGAGCGAGGTCATGAGCACGCCCGCGACGCCGGTGGGGAACAGCCCGTCGGGGGTGACGAAGTTGCTGAAGAGCACGGCGCCGGGGTGCTCGCTCGACAGCGGGGTGAAGCCGAAGATGGCGGCGGTGCCGAGCACGATGAGCGCGACGATCGCGACGACCTTGATGAGCGAGAACCAGAACTCCGTCTCGCCGAACACGCGCGCCGAGATCGCGTTCATCCCGAACAGCACGCCCGCGAACACGAGGCACCACACCCACACCGGGACGCCGGGGAACCACCTCTGCATGAGGATCCCGGCCGCGGTGAACTCCGACCCGAGGGCGACGACCCAGCAGAGCCAGTACAGCCAGGCCGTCGTGAACCCGGTCGCGGGGTTGATGGCCCGCGCCGCGTAGATGTGGAACGCCCCCGACACCGGGTAGGCGACGGCGAGCTCGCCCAGGCACGCCATGACCAGGTACACCACGAAGGCGCCGATCAGGTAGGCGATCACCGCGCCGAGGGGCCCGGCCTGGTTGATCGTGTAGCCGGAACTGAGGAACAACCCCGACCCGATCACGCCGCCCAGCGCGATCATCACGAGGTGGCGGGCATCCATGGAGCGCTGCAGGCGGCGCAGCGGCACCTGCGTGGCGACCGTCTGCGGCAGGGCGTTGGGCAGGGTGGCGGGGTCGGTGGATCTGGTCATGGCTTCTCGCATTCGAAGAGGAGGGAGCGGATCGCAGTTCGTGCTGGATGAACACTGCACCGTGTTCATTTCGCACATGTTTCCACGGACCCTAGCGTGCACCCCACCCCCGCTCAAGAGCCGGCGACGCATTCGCGACGAACGGACGATCCGCCCGCGGCACCGACGAAACGGCATCCGTCACCGCCCGAACGACAGGGGCGCGGTGCCGTGACGTCGTCGCACGATCGTCACAGTCCCTTCCGTACCCCTCTCGAGGAGCACCATGAACCGTCACGATCTCGCCCTCATCGGCTTCGGCGGCGTCAACCGCGCGCTGGCCGACCTCATCCGCAGCCGCGGAGACGAGCTGGCCGAGGAGCTCGGCTTGGCCCTGCGCGTGGTCGCGATCACCGACCTGCGCCTCGGCTCGCTCGTGCAGGACGAGGGCATCGACCTCGACGCGGTGTTCGCGCTCGGCGCCGACGACACCTTCGCCGCGTGGCCCGGGGGCGCGGCCGACCCGCGCAACGCCGAGGTCATCCGCGAGACGAGCGCCGACATCGTCGTGGAGGCGACCTTCACCAACCCCCTCGACGGAGAGCCCGGCGTCTCGCACGTGCGCCTCGCGCTCGAGGCCGGCAAGAGCGTCACCACCACCAACAAGGGTCCCGTCGCCCTCGCCGGCACCGAGCTGAACGCCGTCGCCGCCGCCCACGGTGTGCATTTCGCGTACGAGGGGTCGGTCGTCAGCGGCACCCCGGTGCTGCGCTTCGCGGCATCCGCCCTGCAGGGACTGCGCATCGACGCGGTGCGCGGCATCCTCAACGGCACGAGCAACTACGTGCTCGGGCAGATGGAAGCGGGAATGGACCTGGCCACCGCCGTCGCCGAAGCGCAGACCCTCGGATACGCCGAGGCCGACCCCTCGGCCGACATCGAGGGGTCCGACGTGCGCCTGAAGGTCGTGATCCTCGCGAACGAGGTGCTGGGCGCCCGCATCACCCCCGCCGACGTCACCTGCACGGGCATCACCGGCCTCGCGCCGGCCGACATCGCGGATGCCGCGGCCCGGGGTCTGCGTTTCAAGCTCATCGGTTCGGCCGAGCGTCGTGCCGACGGCTCGATCGACGCCCGCGTGGAGCCGATGGCCCTGCCCCTCACCCACCCCCTCGCCGGCATCAGCGGACCGATCAACGCGGTGTCGTTCGACACCGACCTGCTCGGAACCGTCACGGTCAGCGGCCCCGGCGCCGGCCGCGTGGAGACCGCGTACGCCCTGCTGTCCGACATCATCGAGATCGACGCCCGCGTCGCCCGCACCGCCGAGGCGAAGCGATGACGATCGTGGCCCCCTCCTCGTCCCTGGAGGTGCGCAACCCCTTCGACGACACCGTCGTCGGGCACGTCGCCCTCACGCCCGTCGACGACGTGCCCGCGGTCATCGCCCGGGCCCGCGTCGGCGCCGAGCTCTCCCGCGGGCTCTCGCGCTTCGCCCGTCACGGCATCCTCGAACGCGCGGCCGCCCTGCTGCGCGAGCGCTCCGACGCCGCGAGCGCCCTGATCGTGCGCGAGGCCGGCAAGACGATCCGACAGGCCCGCAAAGAGGTGCGCCGCGCGGTGACGACCCTGTCGCTGTCGGCCGAGACCGCCCGCTCGGCGACGGGCGAGGTCATCCCCTTCGACGCGTTCGAGGGGTCGGAGAACCGCAAGGGCTGGTTCACCCGCGAGCCGCTGGGCATCGTCGTGGCCATCACGCCCTACAACGACGCCCTCAACCTCGTCGCGCACAAGCTCGGCCCGGCCCTCGCCGGTGGCAACGCCGTGGTGCTCAAGCCGTCGCCGTACACCCCGTTCACGGCCGAGTTCCTCGTCGGCATCCTGATCGAGGCGGGCCTTCCCGATGAGATCGTGACCGTCGTGCACGGCGATCGCGAGGTCGCCGCCGCACTCGTCGCCGCGCGCGAGGTGCGCATGGTGTCGTTCACCGGCGGCTTCGCCACGGGCGAGGCCATCGCGCGAGGAGCGGGCCTGAAGCGCCTCGCGATGGAGTTAGGCGGAAACGCACCGGTGATCGTCTTCGACGACGCCGATGTGCGGCAGGCCGTGGAGGCGTGCGTGTCGGGGGCGTTCTGGGCCGCCGGGCAGAACTGCGTGGGCGCGCAGCGCATCCTCGTGCAGCGTGGGGTCTTCGAGGCCTTCCGCGAGCTGTTCGTCGACGCGGCCGCAGCCCTGCGCGCGGGCGACCCCGCCGACGAGGCCACCGACGTGGGGCCCATGATCACCCCCGCCGCCGCGCAGACCGCCCAGCGCGTGGTCGATGACGCGGTGCGCGCCGGCGCCCGCGTGCTCGTGGGGCACCGCCTCGAGGGGTCGGTGTACTCCCCCACCGTCGTCGAGGGCGTGCCGCTGTCGTGCGAGCTGTGGGCCGATGAGGCCTTCGCCCCCGTGGTCGTGCTCGCCCCGTTCGACGACGAAGACGATGCGGTGGCCCAGGCGAACGACATCGAATACGCGTTGCACGCCGGCACCTTCACCCGCGACCTGGGGCGCGCGCTGCGCGTCGCCGATCGCCTCGAAGCCGGCGGCGTGATGATCAACGACTCCTCCGACTACCGCGTCGACAGCATGCCCTTCGGCGGAGCCAAGTTCGGGAGCATGGGTCGCGAAGGAGTCCGCTTCGCCTACGAGGAGATGACCCAGCCCAAGGTCGTGTGCATCAACGCATGATCGACGGATGCCGCGGCTCCCGCCACGAGAGGGGGCTGCGGCATCCGCGCGCCCGTCGGTCGCGCCCCGCCGGTCACGCCCTGTCGATCACGCGGGTGAGCGAGACCGACGTCACCGTGTCGGAGACCTCCGGGAGGGCGGCGATGCGCTCCCAGATCTGCCCGATCCTCTCCATCGATTCGGCGCGGATCGTCACGAGCAGGTCGAACTGCCCCGAGAGGATGTCGCACTGCACGACCTCGGGGATGCGCGTCAGCTCGGTGATCACCCCGGCCCCGCGCATGCGGTCGGCACGGTAGACCAGGACGATCGCGGTCACGCGGCCGTCGTCGACCCGGGGCCGCGCGAGCGTGTATCCGGCGATCAAGCCGTCGCGCTCCATGCGTTCCATCCGCTGCTTCACGGCGTTGCGCGAGAGGTGCACGCGTGCGGCGAGCGTGACGAGGGGGATGCGGGCGTCGGCCTGCAGTTCGGTGAGGATCCGCTCGTCGACGGCATCCGTTCGCGGTCGAACCATGACTCTCCCTGTGTGCATATAGAGCACTATGCAATGCTCATATTGCACGTTAGGGTAACCGAGAACATCGCCGCCGTCACGCGCCGAGACGCAGAAAGGACCGCGACATGACCACCCGTCCCGATCGCACCCTCGCCGACAGCATGTCCGACGCGAGCCTCGCCGTCCACGGCGGCATCGAGCTCGACAGCACGAAGGCCCTGCGCACGCCCCTCGTCATGGCGAACTCCTTCGCCCTGCCCGACGATCCGAGCGAGATCAGCTGGTCGGCCACGGCCCCCGGCCTCTACACCCGCAACACCGGCGTCAATCAGCTCGCCCTCGAGCGCAAGCTCGCGGCCCTCGAGCACGGCGAAGACGCCGTGGCCCTGGCATCCGGAGTCGCCGCCCTCCACGCCGTGTTCTTCACGCACGTGAGCGCGGGCGACCACGTCGTGGTCAGCGACGTCGTCTACGAAGCGACCTGGCGCCTGTGGACCGAGCTGCTCCCCCGCCGATACGGCATCGAGGCGACGTTCGTCGACGTGACGGATCCGGATGCCGTGCGCCAGGCGATGCGGCCCGAGACGGTGCTCGTGTGCGTCGAGGCGATCGCCAACCCGACCACCAAGGTCGCCGACATCGCGCTGCTCGCCGAGATCGCGCACGAGGGCGGAGCGATCCTTATGGTCGACTCGACCTTCACGCCTCCCCCGTTCTATCGCCCGCTCGCCGACGGCGCCGACCTCGTCGTGCACTCGCTCACCAAGTTCATCAACGGTCACGGCGACGCGATGGGCGGCGCGGTCATCGGGCGCACCGACCTCATCGAGCCGATCAAGGCCGACGCCATGGTCGACGTGGGCGGGATCATCTCCCCCTTCAACGCGTGGATGATCCAGCGCGGCTCGGTGACCCTGCCGCTGCGCCTGCGCCAGCACTTCGCCTCGGCGGCCCGTGTCGCCGCGTTCCTCGACGCCGATCCGCGGGTCGCGTTCGTGGCCTACCCCGGCCTCGCCTCGCACCCGCAGCACGAGCTCGCGGCCCGACAGTTCGGGGGCGACGGCTTCAGCGGAAGCTTCGGCGGCATGATGGCCTTCGCCCTCGACGGCGACCCCGACCTGCAGAACCGCTTCGTCGCGCAGCTGCGTCTCATCACCTCGGGCTTCTCGCTCGGGCACGACGACAGCCTCATCGTGCACACCGCCGCCGAGGGACCGCGCACCGCGACGTACCCCGAGGAGTTCCGCCGCTACGGCCACCTGCGCCTGTCGGTCGGCCTCGAAGACGCCGACGACCTGCTCGCCGATCTCGCGGCCGCGCTCGACGCGGTGACCCGCTGAATCTCGTCAGCCCTCGGGGCCGAATTCGGGGAACAGCGCCTCGATCGTCGTGACCACGCCGTGGTCGAGGTGCGAGGGCGCGCGGTGCCGCGCACGCGCCACCACCTCGGGATGGGCGTTGTCCATCGCGAACGACCAGTCCGCGGCATCCATCATCTCGAGGTCGTTCAGGTAGTCGCCGAAGGCCGCCGTCTGCGCCGGCGCGACTCCGAGGGCGTTCTGCAGGCTCCGGAGCGCCGTGCCCTTGTCGACGCCGGGCTGCATGATGTCGACCCAGTGACGCGCCGACACGACGACGCGGAGCGTGTCGGTGAGGTCGTCGAGAGCGGGCCCGACGCTGTGCTCGGCGATCGCGAAGTCGTACACGGCGATCTTCAGCACGTCGTCGTCGGCGGCGAGCAGGTCGTCGACCGTCTCGAGAGCGGCGTAGTACGCCTCGGCGTTCGTGCGGAAGGCGGCGTCCGCCCGCTCGATGTAGGCGGAGCGCTTGCCGCACAGCACGACCCCGAGGTCGTAGCCCTGCGCGATCAGCGCGCGCAAACGCAGGATGACCCGCTCGACCTCGTCACGGGAGAAGACCGCGGATGCCACCTCGACACCCTCGCGCACGACGTACGCGCCGTTCTCGGCGATGAAGGTCATGCCGTCGGCCGCCGCGCCGAACTCGCGTCGCAGCGCCGCCAGCTGCCGGCCGGACGCGGGGACGAACGAGACGTCGCGAGCCGCGAGGCGCGGGAGCACGTCCCACAGCCCCGCGGGGACCTTGCCGTCTCCGTCGAGCAGGGTGCCGTCCATGTCGACGGCGATCAGGCGGATGTCGTGAGGCACGGTTCATTCTTTCAGGCGGAGGTGAACGGCGAGGCTCAGCCCTGTCGTTCCCTCAGAACGGTGCCGCCTCGTCTTCCGGCGGCGACGGATCATCCGGGAGGAACCGCACCGCCGACGAGTACGGCAGAGGCTCGTCGGCGTAGACCCGACCGGAGGGAGAGGTCCACTCGAGCACCCCGCCGGTGCGCTGTCTGACCTCCCACCGGGTGAACTGCTTCTGCGAATGATGTCGTTGGCAGAGATGGGCGAGGTTCGCGACGTCGGTGGTGCCGCCCAGGGCCCAGTCGACGGTGTGATCGACCTCGCATCGAACCGCGGGGACCACGCACCCGGGCCACCGGCACCGTCGATCGCGGGCACGGAGGTGCCGATCGATGGCCGCGGTGCGCTGGTACGTGTCGGTCATCAGGACAGCGCCGGTGACGGGGTGGGTGATCACGCGATCCCACGGCATCGACGTCGCCTCGGCGATGCGGCGAGCCGTGTCGATGTCGATCGGTCCGTGCCCGACGAGCTCGGCGGGATCGAGGCCCTCTTCCCCCGGCCGCACCACCGACAGAGCGGGGACGACCACTTGCACGCGCGCGCGGATCGCCCCGAGCGCCCCGGTCCGTCGCCCGAGACCGTGGGGTCGGAGACCGGAGCGGCGGCGAGCAGCAGGTCGGCGAGGATGTCGGCGCGCAACTGCGCGGTGGTGCGTTCATCGGTCGTGGCCGCGGATGCGCCGGTGGCTGCCGTCACGGCATCCGGACCCGTCACGCCCGGGGTCGCGAGGGCGCCCCCACTGCGCGCGTCGATCACCACCCTGCTCTGCTGGGTCAGCCGGTCGTAGATTCCGACGGCCAGCACCGTGGGGAGGGTCGCGATGAGGTCGGAGATGCCGTCGACACCGGGGACCACTCGCACACAGCGCGTCTCGCGACCTCGCTGATGCCGCTCGGTGAGCGTCGTCGGCTGCAGCTTCTCGGCCACGGCGGCGAGGCGCGAGCGCAGGCGCCCCGGGCTCAGTCGCGGCGCGAGCCCCACCGCGAGGGCGTCGAACTCGGTGCGGCGCTCTTCGGGGAGTGCGGCGCCGATGTCGGCGATCGCCCGCACGTGCGCCCGCGTGAGCGCCCCCTCACCCCAAGCCTGGAGGGTGGCCGGGAAGTCGTCGACCATCAGCATCGCGCGCCCGATGTGCGCCTGCACCGTGCGGTCGGAGAGGCGCTGCGCCGCTGCGACCTCCGACGCGATCTCGCGCAGCGCCATATCGGCCGCGCGCACCGACGTTCGCTCTGCGTTCGCGTCGACGCCGAACTGCCCGAGCGCCGCGTAGGCGCGGGTACGCCGAGCCTCTGCCGCCGCGAAAGCCGCATCGGCGGCGAGCGCCTCGGCCACGAGCGCGTGACCGGTGCGTGGCCCGTCTGGCGGGGGCGTCGAGGGCGTCTCGGGTGGCATGTCTGCATGCTAACGAGGACCTCCGACATCGCCCCGCGGAGCCGGGGCCGGGGGGCACCGGCCGCCGAAACCTATGAATAACGAAAGTGTCACGGACACATCTTCCCTTCCGTTATCTCACCGTTATAGAGTGCTCGCACGGTAGTTGTTTTGCTGTGGCAGCTACCGACATGTGATTGCAGGACACTCTGGTGCAGGAAAGGGCCGGTCGGGAATCTCCCGACCGGCCCTTCGTCCGTCTCGGGATGCCGATAGGCCCGCGGCGCGGAAGGATGGACGGGTGAAGGATGAAGAGCTGACCGAACCCGACGGGCGCATCGTGCTCGTGCGCCACGGCGAGACGGCGTGGAGCCGCTCCGGCAAGCACACGGGACTCACCGACATTCCGCTCACCGAGACCGGTGCTTACAAGGCCGAGCTCGCCGGCACCCTGCTGGCCACCCGCCGCTACGACCTCGTGCTCACGAGTCCCCTGCAGCGCGCGGTCGAGACCGCCGCCCGAGCGGGCTATCCGGATGCCCAGCCCGAGAAGCGCCTCGTCGAATGGGACTACGGCGCATACGAGGGCCTCACGACCCCCGAGATCATCGAGCAGCTCGGCCATCCCTGGACCATCTGGGACGGCACGCCCGCCGGCGAGACGCCGGGCGAGTCCGTCGCGCAGGTCACGGCACGGGCCGAAGCGCTGCTCTCCGAGCTGCGCCCCCGCGTGCGCGCCGGCCAGCAGGTGCTGCTGTTCTCGCACGGGCACTTCCTCCGCGCCCTCGCGGGAACCTGGCTCGGCCTGACCGCAGCGGGCGGTCGCTATTTCGTGCTCGGCACCTCCGCGGTCAGCGAGCTCGGCTTCGAGCACGGCACCGAGGTCATCACGCAGTGGAACCACGTGCGGGGCCGCTGAGACCGGTCAGGCGCGCACCCTCCCGTCGTGGATCTCGACGACCCGGTCGGCGCGGTCCGCGACGATCGCATCGTGCGACGCGATGAGGGCGGCCATCCCGTCGCGGCGCACGTGCTCGATCACGAGCGAGATGACGGATGCCGCCGTGCCACTGTCGAGTTGCGCCGTGGGCTCGTCGGCGACGAGCACCCGCGGCCGGTGCACGAGAGCGCGCGCCACCGCGACGCGCTGCTGCTGACCGCCCGACAACTCCTCGGGCCGCTGAGCGGCATGGTCACCGAGGCCGACCGCATCGATCATCTCCGCCACCCGCGCCCGTCGCTCGCGCGCTCCCGCCTCGCGCAGCCGCAGAGGGAGCTCGACGTTCTCGGCCGCGGTGAGGAACGGAACCAGCGCGAACTCCTGGTCGACGTAACCCATCACCTCGCGGCGGAGGCGCGCGGCATCCGCCTCCCCCGCCCCCGTCACCCGAACATCGCCGATCCACGCCTCCCCCGCGTCGGGCTCGTCGAGGCCCGCCGCGAGGGTCAGCAACGTCGTCTTCCCCGACCCCGACGGGCCCCGCAGCACGACGAACTCGCCGGCTGCGACGGAGAGCGACGCGTCGGAGAGGGCGGTCGTGCGCGCAGCCCCGCGTCCGAAGAAGCGGGTGAGACCCGCGACCCTGATCATGTCGTCTCCACTCATCGGCGCCGGCTCCTTCTGGTCGCGGGCGGCGGGCCCGCGGCATCCGACCCTTCCGCCGCCGCCGCAGAACCCTCCGTCGTCTCGGCGGGCTGCACGCGGATGTGATCGCTCTCGAGCTGCAACCGCACGCGGTCGCGCATGCCGAGCCTGTCGATGTGCTCGCGCGGAAGCTGCAGACGGCCGGCGCGATCGAGCACGGCGTACTCCCGGGCATCTCTGCCGGGTCCGGCCTCATCGCGCCACACCTCCACCGAGGTCCGTCCGTCCCGGATGCCGACGGTTCTGCGCACGTGATCGGCGACGCCGGAGTCGTGGGTCACGATCAGCACCGTCACACCCGAGCGCTCGTTCACGGCCCGCATCGCCGCGAGCACCTGCGCGGAGCTGGCATCGTCGAGCTCTCCGGTGGGCTCGTCGGCGAACAGCACACGGCACCCGTTGGCCAGGCCCAGCGCGATCGCCGCCCTCTGTCGCTCGCTTCCGGTGACCTGGCCCGGCCGTCGGTCGGCGACGCCCGCCACGTCGAGCATCGACAGCATCTCCGCCGCACGAGCGGGCCGCTCGCGGCGCGGGATGCGCCCCACCGACAACGTGAGGTCGAGATTCTCGGCGATCGTCAGGCCCGGAAGGAAGTTGCGGGCCGTCTGCTGCCACACGAATCCCGCCACCGTGCGACGGTATTCCGCCCGCTGGCGCGGGGTCAGCGCGAGCAGGTCGCGACCAGCCACGTGGACGCGCCCCGCGCTCGCGACATCGAGGGCCGACAGGATCGACAGCAGCGTCGACTTGCCCGACCCCGACGCGCCCACGATCGCGGTGAGTTCGCCTCTCTCGACCCGCAGGTTCAGCCCCTGCAGGGCTTGCACCTCGACGCCCGCTCCGCGGTAGATCCTCACCAGATCGACGCATTCGATCTCGACCGAGCTCTCCGTCATGTGCCCCGCTCCTCTCCCTCATCGCGGCGCGCGCGGCGCCGCCTGCCCGCGATCGCGGCCGTGGTCGTCGATGCGGCAGCGATCACCCCGACGATCAGCGCGGACGCGGCCGCCGGCGCCACGACGCTGGCGATCGACAGCGGTGCGGCGATACCCAGGCGGTCGGCGAGACCACCCGCCCCCGCGACGACCACGACGCCGACCCACCCGACGCCCCAGCCGACGATGGCGGCGACCGTCGCCAACGGCACCGCCTCGACCGCGACCACGCCGTGCACCCGGCCCGCGCCCAACGCCGACAGCACAGCGCGCGTTCGCCGCCGCTCGGGCGCTGCTGCGGCTTCCGTGATGACCGAGAGGGCGAGCGCGGTGAGAACCGCGAGAGCGGCGGCCCCCGCAAGGAGCCCCAGGATCGTCGCCGCCGTGGGCGCGGCCAGATGCTGGGCCGTCGCGGACGCCACATCGACCACCTCGAGCCCGGGATCCGCGTCGCGCAGGCGCGAAGCGACGAGCCCCGGAGGCGAGTCGGGCATCACGGTGATGACGAGGCACGACGCCCCGACGGGAGCGGCGAGAGCCTCCGCCGCGCGATCGTCGAGCAGCACCCACGAGTCCGCGAACGAAGGCAGGACGTCGTCGTCGACGACGGCTGCACCCGACACCTCTCGACCCCCGACCGCCAACGTCCCCTCGAGCAGTTCCGCCGCAGAGCGCGACATCACCGCCGGCACGGGATCGGTGTCGCCGAGCTCGGGGACGGGGGGCGCGACGCGGTGCAGGTCGACGGTCGATGCGGAGAGCACGGTGACGGGCCGCAGTCGTCCATCCCCCGTCACCGGGATGCCGTCGAGCCGGCGCACCCGCGCGACGGCGGCGACGCCGTCGACCGAGGCCGCCTCTCGGCTCGTCGCGGCGAGGGAGGCATCGTCGCCGCACGCACGCACGTCGGCACCGACGCTGCGGAAGGCCGCGGCGGAGATGCCGTCGCCGGTCAGCTGCGCCAGCCCGAGGGAGAGGGTCGCGGTGGCCACGGCAATCGTCACGCCGGTGATCTGCAGGGCGCGCCCGCCCCCTCGCGCCAGTCGCGACAACGCGAGAGCGACGCCGAGGGAACGGCCGCGCGACGCGACCCCGGCGAGGGGACTCACCAGCGGGCCGAGCACCCGAGCGAGCACGAGCCCCGCGGAGACCGCCACCAGCAGAACGCTGAGGCTGAGCAACGGGTCCACGCCCGCGGCGGGAACCCCGCGTCCGAGCAGGAGCGAGAGTGAGACGAGGGCGACGGCGACCACGACCCCGTCCCTCGCGACCCGCACCACCGACGGCACCCGCGTCGGCCGCACCGCCTGGCGCGCGCACATCGCCGCCAGCGCCGCCACCCCGGCCACGACCACGAAGACGAGGCCGAGCCCGGTGGCCACGGCATCCGGAAGCGTCGACCGAGGCGTCAGGGCGACCGCCAGCGCCCACCCCGCTACCCCTCCGACAGTCGCCGCGAGCGACGCCTCGACGGCCCCGCGTGCCATGACGCGCCCGGTCGCCGCACCACGCGCCGAGACGAGCCGACGCTCCCCCGCGCGGCGGCGCTCGGCGGCGGTGACGGCGAGGGCGCATAGAAGGATCGCGGCGCCGAGGGGCGCGGCGACGAGGAGGGCCGTGAGGGCGACGAGCGCGTCCTGCGCGGTCCGCACCCGATCGAGCAGGGCGGACAGTCGCGTCGAGACCGTCACGGGATAGCCGCTCGCCAGGGTGGTCCCCTGCGCGGAGGTCTTGTTCGCCGCCTGTTCGAGGCCGTCGACATCGCCTGATCGCAGGCCCTGTGCACGCACGGGGAGCGTCGCGACCAGCTGAGCGCGAGCGAGCTGAGGGCCGAGCGTCGCGATCGACCCCGGGTCGACGTACGCCCCGACCGTGACGAGGTCATCGGTGGCGCTCACGCGGGACGAGACCGCCCGATGGAAGACGTCCTGCGCCGACGGACCGCCCTCCGCGTCGGCGATCAGTGCCGTCACGGCGAAGGATCCGTCGGGACCCTGCCACACGGTGCCGACGCTCGCGTCGGCTCGGGCCGCGACCGACTGCTCGAGGGCGATCTCGACCGGTGCACCGAAGGCGGCAGGTCGCGGGGCCGTTCCCTCGATGATCGACCACTGCCCCTGGTACTCGGGCGCCGTACCCACGCGGATGCGAAGGAGCGAGCCATCGACGGCGACCGCCGTGACATCGGGGAACGACAGGATCCACGCCGCCTCCCCCAGAGCCGACCGCAGCGGCTCATCGACGGTCGCGGGATACCGCGCGAGGGTGGTGGCCACGTCGTCGACGGTGTCGGCGCCCAACGCGAAGTCGTCGAGGTCGGCGCTCAACACGACACTCGCCGCGGCGACCGCCTCCGCGTCGCCCTCCGGCGCGAGGGCCGCCGCCAGTCGCGCGTCGGCGACCGTGTCGAGCACGCGCGGAACGGCGACTCCGGATGCCACGAGCACGGCGACCGTGATCGACACGAGCGCCAGGGCGAATCGATGCGGTGCGATCGTGCGCCACCACCGCCTCATCGTTCGCCTCCGTCCGTGGAGATGTCGTCGCGCATCGCGAAACAGACGGCGACGGCCAGTGCGACGAGCACGGCGAGAGCGACGACACCGCCCGCGCGCACGGGATCGATCACGACGTCCGCATCGACCGCTCGCGGGAGGGCACCGGTGATCACGACGGGGAGGAGAACCATCGCTGCCACCGCCGTCGCCACGACGGCGACCAGGGATCCCGCCGCGACCGCGGCGGCGGCCTCCGTCACGCGCAGGCGCCGGCGCACTGCCCGTGCGACACCGATCGCGCGCAGGGACGACGCTTCATCGCGCCTCGATCGACGCGTGACGAGGGCGATCGCGGCGAGCCCCGCGACCGCGAGGGCGGCGAAGCCCGCGGCACCCGTCCACAGCAACGTCGGCACCTTCGACAGCACGACGTACCCGTCGTCGGCGGTGGTGCCCGCGATCCGCGATCCGTCGGGCAGCACCGCGGCGACGGCCTCGGGATCGGCACCCGGCGAGATCCAGGCGCCCTCCGCTCCCGGGAGTGCCGTGGCGGTGCGCAGACGCGACGACAGCGCCGTCCCGACGTCGACGAAGACGGCCGAGTCGAGGGGCGCCCCGGGGATGACCGGAACGACCGCGGCGACGCGGGCCGGCCGCGATTCGGCACCGGGCGCGAGCGCGAGGGGAAGAGTGTCTCCCTCCGTCACGCCGGAGGCCGCGGCGAACGCCTGCGAAACGACGGCGGAGGCCGTCGATGCGACCGGCACGAACCGCACCCGGGTGATCGCACTGCCGACGGAGACCTCGGCGGGACCCGCCGCGGTCTGCATGTCGATCGCCTCGCCGCTGATGTCGACGGGCATCACCGCCGCGCCCAGGTCGAGCAGCGCCCCGTCGACGCTCACGCCGTCGATGGCGACCAGGGCTCCAAATTCATCCCCTGTCGATACGGCGACCTCGACCGCCGCCAGCCGCCACGCCCCGCCCGGGCCGGCGGAGACGGCGGGGATCGCGAATGCCCCGTCGCTTCCGGCCCCCACGGAGGTAACCCGCCCCCACGCGTCCACGAGAACGACCGCGGCGGCCTGAGCCGTGGCATCCGTCGCCCGTACCTGCACCGTCAGGTCCTGGGCGTCCTCGGGGAGGAGAGGGCCGGGAGCGTCGGAGCGTGCGCCCTCGGCAAGACGATCGCGGTCGGGGACCGCGGGATCGGCGAGGGCGGCGACCGCGGCCGGCGACGCGATCACGAGCGAGGCCGAACGCGCGGCGATCGAGGTGTTCGCCGTCCACACGGGCGCGACCCCCGCGACCGACTCGACACCCGCGACGCGGTCGAGCACCGCGGGCGTCAGCTCGTCGCCGTCGCCCGCGACGCGCAGGTCCGTTCCCTCCTGGGCGGCGAGGGCGGTGCGATACCCCGCGTCCCACGTCGACTGGTACACCGCGGCGAACCCGAGCTGCGCGACAGCGACCCCCACGACGGCGACGGTCGCGGCGAGGGCGAACGGACGCCGCGCCGCGCCCATCGCGGAGAGGAACGCGGTGGCGCTGCCTCGGGCGGCACGACGCTCGCGAAGCCGCTGCGTCAGCAGCAACGGGGCGGCCGTCGCGACGAGGACGGCGGCGGGCAGCAGCGCTGCCGGGGCGGCGACGGCGACGGGGTCGGGCGAGAGGCCGCCGCGACCGTCGCCCGAGGTCGAGCCGAGCGTGAGCGCGCGCCAGGTCGTGAAGCCCGCGAGGAGGAGGACGACGGATGCCGCGACCCCGGCACTCCACCGGCGCGAGGGTGATGCCGCCCCCTCCGCGCGGCTGAGGACGCCCACGTCGCGGGTGGCGAGGACGGCCACGAGCACCGCCGGAGCCGCGGCCCCCACCGCGGTGGCACCGATGATCCACGGGACCATGGCGACGGACGGCGTGAGCACGACGGCGACCGTCACCGCACCGACGATCGCACCGACGACGCCGGGTACGAGCGCTCGCACCGACTCGGCGGCGACGATGCGCGTCAGCGGTTGCCCCCGCGCCCAGCGGGTCCGGCGCTCGGCGGCTGCGGAGCCCACCAGCAGAGCGGCGAACAGGGTGGTCACCGCGAGCGAGGCGAGAGCGACGGTCGCCAGCGAAACGGGCGCGGCCGCGTTCAGCACCGCGGCGCGGGCGGACGCGATCTGCGCCGTCGGGACGAGGGCCCCGGCGGTCTCGATGTCCGCGGCTTCCACCCCTTCCGCCGCCAGGGCGTCCGGCAGCGCTCGCCACCCCGCGCTCACCGCGTGCAACGTCGCGAGGTCGAGGCGCGCGGCGTCGGGGCGCAGCGTCCAATGCACCTCGCGCGTCAGACCGTCCGCGGTGGCCACGGCGTCCACGACCTCCGCCGACACTGCGACGGGGCCCTCTCCCCCGCCCGCGGCGAAGGCCGCTCGCACGCCGAACCATCGATCCGCCGCCGCGCGCGACGACGACCACAATCCCGTGACCTGCACCGTGCGGCCGCCGAGGTCGAAGGTGTCGCCGATCTCGACATCCAGCGTCTCTGCGACAGTGGAGCCGAGGGCGGCCTCGCTGGCGGTGGCGGGCCATCGTCCGGCTTCGAGGGGCAAGGCGGGGCCGTCGATACTCGCGAGATACGCGCGCCCCGCCCCGGCGTCGAGGAGCCCGGCGGTCTCCGTCCTCTCGATCGAGAGGTCGGCACCGTCGGGCATGACGCGGGCGATCGTGCGACGCACCAGTTCGTCCTGAGCGACGGGGTCTCCGGATGCCGGGAGCGCGAGGTCGAGGCCGGTCTCGGCTCCCGATCGAGCGGCGACGACGCCGCGCGCCCCGGCGTCACCGGCCTGCTCGGTCAGGGCGGGCACGAGCACCGCGAGCGCCGTCGTCACCGCGGCGACGAGGGCGACCATGCCACCGAAGACGACGCGCGACGAAGAGGGCAGCAGGCGCACGGGATCCCTAAGCGATGAGGATGAGGCGAATCTACTCCTCGCCCTCGGTCCGCCGAGCACCGCGGAGGGCAACGCGCCGACGTCGGCCGGAATACGCAGAGCCGTCGCGCCCGGCATCAGGAACCGAGTCCCGGCCCGCTCGTCGGAAATCGATCACAAGAACATAACGAGCCCCTCTTCCCCTCCGTTACCTCACCGTTATAGAGTGCTCGCACGGTAGTTGTTTTGCTGTGGCAGCTACCGACATGTGATTGCAGGACACTCTTGGTGCAGGGACAAGGGCCGGTCGGAAGCCTCTCCGACCGGCCCTTACTCTGTGCGCCGCGCCGAGGTCGAGAGAGCGGTCCCGCCGGGCCGCTCCCCTACGCTGAACCTATGACCGATCGTCGTCTCGCCGTGCAGGCCTGGGAGAGTCTCTTCCGCGCCCAGCACGAGGTGTTCGACGACATCCGCACCGACTTCGACGGCACCGAACTCACGCAGGCTGAGTACGACGTGCTGCTCACCGTCACCCGCGCCCCGCGCATGACGGCACGCCTGCGCGAGGTCACGGGCAACATGCTGATCAGCCAGCCGAGCGTCTCGCGACTGGTCGAGCGGATGGTCGCGCGCGGCCTCGTGACCAAGTGCGCCGACCCGGAAGACGGGCGAGGGTCCCTGGTGACGGCCACCGAAGAGGGAGCGGTCATCTTCCGTCGCATCGCCGCTTCGCACGCCCGCTCCATCGCCGAGCGCATGGCGCGCCTGAGCGACGCAGAACTCGCGCAACTGCACGCCCTCACCGCGAAGCTGCGCGACGACGCCTGAGCCGCCGCTCCCGCTCAGCACTCGATGACGTTGACCGCGAGGCCGCCCTCGCTCGTCTCCTTGTACTTCGTCGACATGTCGATACCGGTCTGACGCATCGTCTCGACCACCGCGTCGAGAGACACGTAGTGACTGCCGTCGCCGCGCAGGGCGAGACGTGCGGCCGTGACCGCCGTCGACGCCGCGATCGCGTTGCGCTCGATGCACGGGATCTGCACGAGTCCGCCGACCGGGTCGCACGTGAGGCCCAGGTGGTGCTCCATCGCGATCTCGGCCGCGTTCTCGATCTGCCGGTTGGTGCCGCCCATCACGGCGGTCAGTCCACCCGCGGCCATCGCACACGCGGATCCGACCTCGGCCTGGCATCCGCCCTCGGCTCCCGAGATCGAGGCGTTGGCCTTGAAGAGGGAGCCAAGCGCCGTCGCCGTCAGCAGAAATCTCCGGATGCCGCGACGGCGATTGGCTTCTGCGACATCGTCGTCGTCCCACGCCGACACCTCGCCGCGCGTGACCGCGTGACCGTCGTAGCCCAGCAGGGCGCTGCCGACGAGCTCGCCGTAAGGGGTGACCGCATTGCCCTGGCCGAGTCCGGAGTCAGCCAGGAAACGCCACCAGTACATGGCCACGGCGGGCAGGATGCCGGCGGCGCCGTTGGTCGGGGCGGTCACCACCCGTCCGCCCGCGGCGTTCTCTTCATTGACGGCCAGCGCGAAGGCGCCGAGCCACTCGCCCGGCAGCTCGCGGTGCCCCTCGGCCTGGATCTCCTCGAGCTGGCCGCGGATGACCGCGGCGCGACGCTTCACCTTGAGCATGCCCGGCAGCACACCGTCGTTCGCGAGTCCGGCGTTCACGCACGCCGCCATGGCGTCCCAGATGCGATCGAGGCCGGCCGCGACCTCCTCGTCGCTGTGGAGCGCGGTCTCGTTGAGACGAGCCGCTTCGGCGATCGTAATCCCGCGCTCGTCGCACAGCGCGAGCAGTGTCGCCGCGTCGTCGAACGCGAGCGGCATCGGCTCGGCCGCCACGCGCGCGGGTTCTCCCTCGCGGCGGATGAAGCCTCCACCGACCGAGTAGTACGTGTCCTCCGCGATCACCGCGCCATCGCCGTCGCGCGCGACGAGGGTCATGGCGTTCGGGTGACCGGGCAACCGCGTTCGCGGCTCGAAGACCACGTCGCTCTTCGCGAAGGCGATCTCGCGCCGACCGGCGAGGAGGAGCGGCTGCCCCTCGGGCCAATCCGACCAGGCCCGCCGCACGGCATCCGGATCCACGCTCTCGGGCTCGAGGCCCTGCAGGCCCGCGACGACCGCGTCGGGGGTGCCGTGCCCGATACCGGTGGCGCCGAGCGAGCCGTACAGGGCGCACGAGACGGATGCCACCTTCTCGAGGGCGCCGTCGCCCTCGAGTCGAGCGGCGAAATCGACAGCGGCCCTCATGGGGCCGACGGTGTGGGAGCTCGAGGGTCCGATCCCGATGGAGAACAGCTCGAACGCGGAGGTGTATGCGCTCATCCCGCCAGCGTACGTCGCCCCTCCCCCCCCGGCGCAGTCACCGCGCAGACACCCTGGCGTCACCGCTGCGCCACGCCCGGGATGCAGGGTGTGCGGAGCCGATTAGACGTGTCACAGGGTCCCGGCTATGCTGGACCACGGCCTGCGCGCCGTTTCGCGCGGAGGCCCTAGCGCCCGTAGCTCAATGGATAGAGCATCTGACTACGGATCAGAAGGTTAGGGGTTCGAGTCCCTTCGGGCGCACACTGTGTTGAGACAGTGACAAGCCCCGGCCGTGAGGAAACTCCGGCCGGGGCTTTTTCCGTCTCCGGATGCCGAGCCCTCCGCGTCCCGCGTGGTCGCGGTGGTGCCGGGTCAGGCCGAGGCTTCACCCCGGTGCGCGGCCTCGGTCGCCGCCGAGTGCAGCTGCAGGATCGCCATCGCCTCGTGCAGCGATCCGAGCGGGGCCTCGATGTCGTCGTAGTGGTGCACGAAGCCGGCCGCGTCGCGGGCGCTCACCGACACGAGCGCATATCCCTCTCGGGCCACGCGGGGCTTTCGTCCGAAGCGTCGCTGCGCCATGGCATCCACCTTCCGTCGGCGCCGACGCTACTCGGGGCTCGCACGTGCGCCCGCGCACCGCGCCGCACGCGGGTGAGACTCGGCCGCATGAGCGAAGGCACCCGTGTCAGTTCACGCGAGAGGACCCCTCAGCGCGCCGCGGACTTCTTCTTCTTGCCGCCCTTGCCGCCACCGGTCGTCGGTGCGACCTCGTCGGCGGGCTCTGCCTCATCGGCCGCGGCCTTCTCTTTCGCGCGGCGCTTGGCCTGGGAGGCGAGGCGGGCGAGGTCGACCATACGCAGGGCGTCCATACGGGCCTTGCGCATCTGGGCGTACTCCGGATCGGCGTCGGCGGTCATGCCCTCGACGTCGAGCCGCTTGCTGAGGTTCGCCTCGACATCGCCCCACGCCGCGATCCGGGCGTCGGCGACGAGCTTGGCGAGGCGCTCGGGGTCGGCGGCGAGAGCACGCAGCTCTTTCGCGACGCCACGGGACTGCTTCGCCCGGCGGCGGAGGTTGCGGGTGTCGCGATCGCGGTAGTCATGGGTGCCCGACGAGTCGGAGAACCGTCCCCACGCACGCTTGCGCTGGTGGGTGACGCGCTCGGCCGCCTGGTCCTGCTCATCGGCGAGGGCGGCGAGCGTCTCGCGGGCGAAGTCGGCGAAGACCTCGCCGTCGAACTGCCCCCCGCGGGCGATCGTCTCGACCAGGATCCGATTGCGCACGGTCAGACGCGCCGCGGCCGTCGCAATCGACAGCCCCTCGGCGATGGCCTCTTTCGTACGCCCCACGGGACCTCCCGCTCCAGGCTATCGCCCGGGGCGCGCGGATCGCTCAGGCGAGTTTCGACACGATCGTCTCGACGCGACGCGAGCGGGTGTCGGCGGCCTTCGCGGACTCCACGTTCGTCACGTGCGCCTTGCGCGCGCTGGGCGAGAGCGCGTCGAACGCGTCACGTCTCCCCACCTCGGCGAGCGCGGTGGCCAGATCGTCGGGAACCTCGACGGTGCGCGGCGCCGTGTCGAGCGCGAGCTCCACCGTGATCGCATCGCCACCCGCCAGACCGGTCGCCTTGCGCTTGTCGGCGGAGAACGGGATGAGCGAGCGCCCGCCCATCGCCCCCACAGTGCTGGTGTAGGTGTAGCCGTTCACATCGACGGTCACGGCAGGGCGCTTGCCCCCGCCCAGAGCCTCCAGCACCTCGGGCGGCACCTCGATGCCGGTGTTGTTGCCCATCTGAAGCAGTGTGGTCTCGAACCGCATGCGATGAGTGTCCCAGATCGCTCGCTACGTGAACACCCCGCGAAATGCAATCCCCTCGGGCGGACTGGTACCCCTGCCTATCGTCGGATCTGTTGCGGAGGGCCTCGGAGAGTACTCGGGGGCCTTCTGTCGTTTCCGGGCATAGTGCATTGCGTGCTGCGAAAGCAAAGGGCAATCCGATTCGAAGTGTTCCTCCGAAGATGTGGTGAAGCGACCGGACGGTCGCTGCCAACACTCTGGGAGGTTCATCATGAGCTCGTCACCCAACCGCATCGTCGCGACCGTCTTCGGTGCCGTTTACCTGCTGGTCGGTCTTCTCGGCTTCGCCGTCACCGGCGGCGTCGGTTTCATCGCGACGCAGGGCAATCTGCTCCTCGGCATCTTCGAGGTCAACCCGCTGCACAACATCGCCCACCTGCTCATCGGTGCGGCCCTGCTGATCGCGGGCCTGGCCAACGCACGTGCCGCGAAGGGCGTCAACACCACCGTCGGCGCCGTGTACCTGCTGCTCGGTATCGTCGGGTTCTTCCTGACCGGTACCGCGGCGAACATCCTTGCGCTGAACGTGCCCGACCACTTCCTCCACCTCGCCAGTGCCGTCGTGCTGCTGGGTGTCGGACTCGGCACCGAGCGCAACGTCCCGCGCACGGCTGCGGTCTGATCATGACCGCCGCGACCTTCGTGCGGTCGTGGCCCTCCGTATCCGCGTGGGGGGCCGGCCTCATCACCGCCGCCCTCGGCGCGGGTGCGATCGTCCGTTCCGATTCCGGGGCCGTCGCCGACGGCCTCGGGATCGGGGCGGTCGTCTTGGGACTCGCCGCTCTCGCCTGGGGCGGCGCGGTCCTCTCCACCGGCCGTCTCGTGTTTCCGCGCCTCGCTCTGGGCGGCGCGATCGCCTCGCTGCTCGTGGTGTCGGCACTGATGTTCCTCACGCCCGCGCACACGAGCATCCTCGGCGTCGCCGCCGCGTGCGTGCTGCTCGTCGTCGTGGGCGCCACGGTCGCCGTGCACCTGCGCCGTCTGCGCGATGGAGCACCCGCAGACCGTGCGGCGAAGCCGATGAGCGTCGTCGGGCTGCTCGTCGCGGCCGCCGTGCTCTCGGTCATCGTCACCCCGGCTCTCGGAGCCACTCAGGACGCCGTGCTCATGCGCGACGACGGCACCGTTCCTGTGATCTCGCACGAAGGTCACTGACGACCTCGGTCGATCCCGCGCCCGCCCGCTCAGACGGTGGCACGCTGGAGAGGTGACCGACGCGACCTACCCCTCCGCTCCCGGCTGGATCCAGTCGCTGCGGGGCAAGATCCTCGTCGCTCTGGCGGGCGACCCGACCGGGATGGCACCGTACGTCCGCGCCATCGCCGACGGGGACGACACCGGCTACTTCGCCGAGAACGGCCCCGCGTGGACCGTGCACGCCGGCATGGGGACTCTCGTCGCCGGCATCCGGGCTCTGCTCCTGCAAGCACTGCACCCGGGAGCGCTCGCGGGGGTGCACGACTGGTCGCGCTATCGCGAAGACCCCATCGGTCGCCTCACCGGTACGGTGCGCTGGGTCATCACCCTCACCTACGGGAGTACGACGCAGGCGGATGCCGAGACCCGACGCGTCGGTCGATTCCACCAACGGGTGAAGGGCGAATACCGGGCGGGTGACGGCACTGAGCGCGGCTACACGGCGGAGGCGGCCGACCTCGTGAGGTGGGTGCACCTGGCCTTCACCGACGCGTTCCTCGCCGGACACGAGGTCTCACGCAAACCGATTCCCGGCGGACCCGACGCCTACGTCGCCGACTGGGCGACGGCGGGGCGCCTGATGCGGGTGGTCGATCCGCCCCTCACGCGCGACGCCCTGCGCGCCGAGATCGACGGCTTCGCCGACCGCCGCGAGCTGCGCGGTGACGAGCGCGTGGCCGACGTCGTGCGCTTCCTGCGCAAGCCGCCGTTCCCCGGCCTCATGGGTCTGTCGTACCGCGTGCTGTTCGCCGCGGCCGTCGCGACGATCCCCCGCCGCTACCGCAAGATGCTCGGCGTGCGACGCTGGCCCCTGCCCGTGCTGACCCTCACCCGCCTCGTGCTGCGGATCACCGAGCGCGCGCTCGGCTCGGGGCCCCGCGCCCAAGACATGGCACGTGAACGCCTGCGCCGGTTGGAGCGCGAACAGCGGGAGGCGGCGTGAGCGAAGACCCCCGGCAGGAGGCCGAACGCTACCGACTCGACCGCCGTCTGCGCGAGGCGGGGCTCGAACCCGAAGCGGAGCCCGAGGCACCGGCCCGCGGCTCGACGGCTGCGGAGCGTGCCGCCTTCGTCGAGACCTCGATCCAGCAGGCGATCCGTCGCGGCGAGTTCGACGATCTGCCCGGGGCGGGCAAGCCCCTGCCCGACCTGGGGGCGTCGCACGACCCGAACTGGTGGATCCGGCGCAAGATCGAGACCGAGCAGCTCTCGGGTCTCGGTCCCCCGGCCCTGACGCTGCGGGTCGAGTACGCCGAACGGGCGGAGCGGATGGATGCCATCGCGCGCGAGCCCGACGTGCGGGAAGCCCTCGAGGACTTCAACCGCCGCGTCATCGAGGCGCGGCGTCAGCTGCAGGGCGGGCCGCCCGTGGTCACCCCGACCGTCGACATCGATGCCGAGCTCGCGGCGTGGGGCGAGAGACGCCGCGCCCGCGAGGCCGCGGCCGCGGTGGAGGCGCCGGCTCCGCGTCGGAGGTGGTTCCGGAGGCGGTAGGGGCGTCCTTCGCGAGGTGGCTGAGCGTGTCGAAGCCGCCGGTTTGGAGCGGTCCCTTCGACAGGCTCAGGGACCTTGCGCTGGGCGGTCCCTTCGACAGGCTCAGGGACCTCGCGGTCAGGCGGTCCCTTCGACGGGCTCAGGGACCTTGCGCGGGGTGATCGCTCGGTCAGAGGGCGGCGAGGGCCTCGGCGCGCGCGATGAGGGCGCGGGCACGGGCGAGCGTCGGGGCGTACGAGCCGTCGACGGGACCGTCCGGGGTCGCGGACAGCAGGGCGCGGGCGCGCTCCACCTCGTCGGGCGCCGGCGTGAACCCGGCGTGGGCGCCGGGCACGGCGGCATCCTGAAGCGCGAGAGTGCCGGTGAAACCCATCGCGACCGCGTGCCGAGCCGCGTCGAGCGCCTGGTCGATCGGACCGCAGGGGCCGTCGATCGGGCCGGCGATGCCCGCCGCGGCGGAGGCGACCACGAGCTGGGCGCGCGGCCACGACAGCGCGATGCGGTCCGCCGCCATGCCGGTGTCGCGACGGAAATCACCGGTGCCGAAAGCGAGACGTCGGGTCGCGGGGTGCGCGGCGATCGCGGGGGCGGCCAGAAGAGCCGCGGCGGACTCGACCATCGCGACAATCGGCGTGCCCGCCGGAAGCGAGGCCGCGACATGACCGACGTCGGCGGGGCCGGCGCACATCGCCAGGACGACCCCGGCGAGACGGTCGTCGAGCTCGCGTCCGAGAGCGAGATCAGCCTGCCCGTCTCGGGTGCCGGCGGCGCTGATGCGCAGCCAGACGGGAACCTCGGCGGCCGCGCGGCGCGCACGATCGCGACCCTCGTCCTTGCGTCCGGAGGGAAGGCCGTCTTCGAGATCGAGCACGAGAACATCGGCCGCGGTGTCGAGGCCGCCCGCGAGGGGCGAGCGCAGCATCCAGGTGCGGGCGAGGTCCGCGCGCGCGGGGGCGGGGGCGGCCGAAGCCGCCCCCGCCGGGGTGTGCGCAAGGCTCACGAGCGGCTCCGAGCCGACTCCTCCGCCTCCGCCTGGACGCGGAAGGCGTTGAGCGTCGAGGTGTCGACGGCACCGACGGGGCCGGCGCCGACCGCCACGGAGGCGTCCTGCTTGGCATCCGCCGCCTCGTTCACGGCCGCACCGTGCGAGCCGCCGTGACCGTCGCCGGTGAGCATCGTCTCGTCGAACGGGAGGTTGCCGGCGAGCACTTCGCGGACGCGCTGGCCGTCGTACTCCTTGGTCCAGACGCCGATGAGCATCGTGGCCACCGCGTTGCCGGTGAAGTTGGTGACGGCGCGGGCCTCTGACATGAAGCGGTCGATGCCGACGATGACACCGACGCCGTCCACCAGGTCGGGGCGGTAGGCCGACAGTCCACCGGCGAGGGTGGCGAGACCGGCTCCGGTGACACCGGCGGCGCCCTTCGAGGCGATGATCATGAAGATCATGAGCCCGATCTGCTCGCCGAGCGACATGGGCGAGCCCATCGCGGTGGCGATGAACAGCGAGGCCATCGTCAGGTAGATCGCGGTGCCGTCGAGGTTGAACGAGTACCCGGTCGGGACGGTGATGCCGACCACCGGCTTCGAGACGCCGAGGTGCTCCATCTTGGCGATGAGGCGGGGCAGAGCAGCCTCCGACGACGAGGTGCCGACGATCAGCAGGTACTCGCGGCCCAGGTACTTCATGAGCGTGAAGATGTTCACGCGGGTCACGACGTACAGCAGCACACCGAGCACGAGCGTGATGAACAGGAAGCACGTCAGGTAGAACGCGCCCATCAGGATGCCGAGGCTGATCACGGCCTGGAAGCCGGTCTTGCCGACGACCGCGGCGATCGCACCGAAGGCGCCGATCGGAGCGAGCCACAGGATCATGCCGAGGATGCGGAAGACGAGCACCTGGAAGTTGCGGATGCCCTCGACCATGCGCGCTCCGCGCTCGCCCATGCCCTGCAGGGCGAAGCCGACGAGGAGGGCGATGAACAGCACCTGGAGGATGCTGCCGCCGGTGAATGCCGAGAAGAACGTCGTGGGAATGATGCCCAGAATGAAGTCCTGCGTGGTGGTGGCCTCGGCCGGGGCTTCGTACGTCGCTCCCGAGATGTTGAGACCCTCACCGGGGTGGATGATGTTGCCGACGACCAGGCCGATGATCAGTGCGAACGACGACATCACCAGGAAGTAGACCATCGCCAGGCCGCCGATCTTGCCGACCGTGGAGGCCTTGGCGATCGAGCCGATGCCCACGACGATCGTGCAGAAGATCACCGGGGCGATCATCATCTTGATCAGCGAGACGAAGCCCTTGCCGACCGGCTCGAGTGCCGTGGCGAAGGCCGGGGCCATGAGACCGACGATGATGCCGGCCACGACGGCGACGATCACGGCGATGTAGAGCCAGTGGTTGCGGTCGATCTTCTTACGGGGGCGACCATCCCGAGTGGTGCGGAGTGAGAGAGCCATCAGCGCCTTTCCCCTCTTCCTAACGTCATTGTTTTTCCCGACGAAGCCGTCGGCGAATGACTTGACTGTGGTCGAGCGCGGACGCATCCACGATTTGTGGTCGTATTGTTCACGACAGCGCGAGGAAGGGCGGTGACATGCGATTGAGCGTGGGAGGACGCCTGGCATTGGTGTCGCTCGGCGTCGTCGTTCTCGTCGCCGGCGTGCTCGCGGCGCTGCTGTCGCTGCAGCTCAGCGACTCCGGTCAGCGCGAGGCCGAGAAGGTGACGCGGTCGGTCGCCGAGACGCTCGCGCACGAGCCCGATGTCGCGGTGCTCGCGGCCGCCCGCGACTCCGACACCCTGCAGCCGATGGTCGAGCAGATCCTTGCCGAGGCCGACCTGTCGTTCGTCACGATCATGACGCCCGACGGCACCCGCATCACCCATCGCAACCGGTCGGAGATCGGTGAGCCGTACCTGGGCTCGCGCGAAGAAGCCCTCGCCGGGAACACGTTCACCGAGGTGTACGAAGGCACCCTCGGTCCCTCGGTCCGCACGATCGCCCCCATCCGCGTCGACGGCGGCGAGAACGGCGACATCATCGCGCTGGTTTCGGTGGGCGTCACCCTCGGCGCCGTGCAGCAGGACATCGCGGCGCGCGCACCGCTCATCGTCCTGGCATCCGCCGCCATCGTCGGCATGGGCGTGCTCGGGGCGCTGTACGTGCGTCGCAGCGCCCGTCGCGTGACCGGGTCGTACACGCCGGGCGAGCTGTCGCGGCTCGTCGAGAGCTACGAGACCGTACTGCACTCGCTGCGCGAGGGGCTCGTCGTGACCGACCGTGCCGGACGCATCGTGCTGTACAACGACGAGGCGGCCGACCTGTTGGGGCTGCCCCCGGCCACGAGCGGGCAGGTGTCTCTCGACCCCCGCGAGGTCGAGATGGACGCCGGGCTCGCCGATGCCATCGCGACCGGGCGCCGCATGGTCGAAGAGACCGTCGTGAACGGCGACCGCGTGCTGCTGGTCAACCAGGAGGAAGCGCGGGACCTCAGCGGCCGACGCGCTCCCGAGCGCGGGCGCGTGATGACCCTGCGCGATCGATCGGAACTGCAGGCCCTGCTGGGCGAGCTCGAGGGCGTGCGCACGCTCAGTGACACCTTGCGCTCGCAGACGCACGAGCACGGCAACCGCCTGCACGCCCTACTCGCTCTGCTCGAACTCGGCCGCGTCGACGAAGCCCGACGATTGATCGTCGCGTCGACCGGAGAGCGTCAGGACCTCGCAGACCGCCTCGTCTCGGACGACGACGACGCCGTGGTCGTCGCCCTGCTGCTCGGCAAGCTCGACGAAGCCGCCGAACGCGGAGTGCGCCTCGACATCGATGTGGCCGAGCCCACCCCGACGCTGCCGCTGGCCGCGGCCGAAGCGGTGACGGTCGTCGGCAACCTCGTCGACAACGCGCTGGATGCCGCGGCGGCGGGCCCCGAGCCGCGGTGGGTGCGCGCGGCGCTGCGCGACAACGGTGCCGACGTGGTCGTCGAGGTCGTCGACAGCGGGGCGGGATTCGACCCGGCGCTCGCCGACCCCTTCGCCTTCGGCGCCTCGACGAAGACCGCCCTCTCCCCCGGTGGCCGCGGCGTGGGACTCGCGCTCGTCCGCGACATCGTCGCCGCCCGGGGAGGCACTCTGCAGGTGACCGCTCAGCCCACCACGGTGCGAGTCTTCCTCCCCGCGGTGGCCGAGGCGGTGGCACCGTGATCCGCGTGCTCGTCGTCGACGACGACGCCCTCGCCCTCGAGCTGCACAGCGCCTACGTCGGCCGCGTGCCGGGGTTCGAGGTCGTCGGTCAGGCCGCCGGAGCCCGCGCGGCGCTCACCGCGATCACCGACCCGGATCGCTCGATCGATCTCGTGCTGCTCGACATGACCATGCCCGACGGCACGGGACTCGACGTCGCCCGGCGCGTGCGCGCGATGGGTTCGGGCGTCGACATCATCGCGGTGACCGCGGTGCGCGACGCCGCCACCGTGCGGGCGGCGGTGTCGATCGGGGTCGTGCAGTATCTCATCAAGCCGTTCGCGTTCGCCGCGTTCCGCGAGCGCCTCGAGGCGTACCGCGCGTACGTCGAGGGACTGGATCGCGCCGCCGGCGATGCGACGCAGTCGGAGGTCGATGCCCTGCTCGGGTCGCTCCGCACGGTCGCCGCCCCCACCTTGCCGAAGGGGCTCAGCGACGAGACGTTGCAGGCCGTCGCCGCGCGCGTGCGCACCGCCGCCGGAGCGGTGTCGTCGACCGAGGTCGGCGAGAGCGAAGGCATGTCGCGGGTCACCGCCCGGCGGTACCTCGAACACCTCGCCGACGCCGGGCGCGTGCGCCGCGAACCCCGGTACGGCGGCCAGGGCCGCCCCGAGATCACCTACGCCTGGGTGCGCGGCTGAGCCCCGCGAGGTCCCCGAGCCACGCGAGGTCCCTGAGCCACGCGAGATCCCTGAGCCTGTCGAAGGGACCGCAACCCGCAGCCCCCTCGCGCAACCCAGGTCCCTGAGCCTGTCGAAGGGACCGGAACCCGCGGCAACCCCGGTGACTTCGACAAGCTCAGCCACCTCTGCGCAACCCAGGTCCCTGAGCCTGTCGAAGGGACCGGAACCCACAGCCACCCCGGTGACTTCGACAAGCTCAGCCCTCTCGCGCAACCCAGGTCCCTGAGCCCGTCGAAGGGACCAGAGCCCACAGCCACCCCGGTGACTTCGACAAGCTCAGCCACCTCGCGCAACCCAGGTCCCTGAGCCTGTCGAAGGGACCGGAACCCGCGGCCACCCCGGTGACTTCGACAAGCTCAGCCACCTCTGCGGATCAGAGGTCGAAAGCCGCGCGGACGCCCTCGTTCACGACCACCCCGGCGCGCACGTTCAGGCCCGTGGCGAGGGCAGGATCGGCGGATGCCGCTGCCTCCCAGCCCTGCTCGGCGATGCGCGTGATGTACGGCAGGGTGGCGTTCGACAGAGCCCGGGTCGAGGTGCGCGGCACCGCGCCGGGCATGTTCGCCACGCAGTAGTACAGCGCCTCGTGCACGCGGAAGGTGGGTGCGTCGTGCGTGGTCGGGCGCGAGCCCTCGAAGCAGCCGCCCTGGTCGATCGCGATGTCCACGAGCACCGCGCCGGGCTTCATCGCGGCGACCATGTCGTCGGTGACGAGCTTGGGGGCGGCGGCGCCGGGGATGAGCACCGAGCCGATCACGAGGTCGGCGTCGGACAGCTGCTCGGCGATCTCGAGACGGGTCGAGGCGCGGGTCTCGATCGCGCCGCCGAAGCGCTCCTCGAGCTGGCGGAGCTTGGGCAGCGAGATGTCGATCACCGTGACGCGGGCACCGAGTCCGAGGGCGTTGGCCGCGGCGTGCTCGCCCGCGACGCCGCCGCCGATCACGACGACCTTGGCCCGCGGGGTGCCGGGCACGCCGCCGGGGAGCAGACCGCGCCCGCCCGAGGCGCGCAGCAGGTGGTGGGCGCCCTCGATGATCGACAGGCGCCCGGCCACCTCGCTCATGGGGGCCAGCAGCGGCAGCGCCCGATCGGCGGTCTGCACGGTCTCGTACGCCACGGCCGTGGTGCCCGCACCCATGAGGGCGTCGGTCAGCGGTCGGTCGGCGGCGAGGTGCAGGTAGGTGAAGAGCGTGAGGTCGCGGCGCAGGAAGCCGTACTCGGGGGCGATGGGCTCCTTCACCTTGACGAGCAGTTCGGCACGCGCCCAGGTCTCTTCGGCGGTGTCGACGATCTCGGCACCGGCCGCACGGTACTGCTCGTCGGAGAAGCCGCTGCCCTCACCCGCACCCGCCTGCACGAAGACCTCGTGACCGCGATGGACGAGCGAATCGACCCCCGCGGGCGTCATGGCGACGCGGTTCTCGTTGTTCTTGATCTCGGTGGGCACGGACACGCGCATGGGTTCCTCCTCGAGCGGATGAGCGTTGCCGAGAGGATCGCAGAAAAGAGTGTTTCCGTGGTGTTTCCGCGCAGATCCTTCGGCTACAGCCGTTCGTGCAGGGATACCATCGGCGAAACGACTCCCGCCGGGGTCGCCGACGCGAAGGATCTACGGTGGCCGACGACGACCTGCACCCCCTCGACGCGCGCATCATCGAACTGCTGTCGGCCGACGCACGCATGACGAACGCCGCCCTCGCCGACGAGCTCGGGGTTGCGGCATCCACCGCCCATGCGCGCTTACGGGGCCTCGTCGACCGCGGGCTCATCACCGGGTTCCACGCCGCCGTCGACCAGAGCCGCCTCGGCCGCGGGCTGCAGGCGATCGTCGGGGTCACCCTGCGTCCGGGGCAGCGGCAGGAGAGCATCCGCGCGTTCGCTCACGAGATCCGCCGCCACCCCGACGTGATCCAGCTGTTCTTCCTCGGCGGCGCCGACGACTTCCTCGTGCACATCGCCGTCGACGATTCGTCGGCCGTGCGCCGCTTCGTCGTCGACCACCTCTCGGCTCGGCACAGCGTCGCCTCGACGCGCACGAGCATCATCTTCGAGTACCACCGCAACGCCCTGGCCGCGGACTTCGACTGAGCCCGCCCCCGCGTGAGGGGTCACGATCGGTCGCTGGAAGCCTCTCGACGCGACACTTCGTGACCCCTCACGCAGACGGTGGAGGGCCCGCTCAGCGCACCGCGGCCGCGATCGCGGCGATGTCGGCGGGCCTCGACCGGCAGCATCCGCCCACCAGACGCGCGCCGGCGGCGACCCACGCGGGAGCGTCGTCGGCGAGCGGGGCAGCTCCGCCGTGCCAGGTGCGCGTCGCGGCCTCCCACGTCTCGCCCGTGTTGGGGTAGACCACCAGCGGCAGGTCGGGCGCATCCGCGAGGGCGGGCAGCACCGAGCCGGGGGCGCAGCAGTTGACCCCCACTGCGACGACTCCCGGGGCGGATGCCGCTTCGCGCAGTGCCGCGGCGAGCGCTCCGCGTCCCGCGAAACCGGTGCTGTCGGCCGAAAGGCTGACGAAGGCCGGCATGTCGAGCGCGGCGAGCTCGAGCGCGAGGGCCTCCACCTCGAGCAGCGAGGGGATCGTCTCGATCGCCAGGACGTCGGCCCCGGCATCCGCGAGAACGTGCAGGCGTCGGCGGTGGGCATCGCGCAGCTCGGCGAGGGTCAGCCCGTACGCGCCGGTGTACTCGCTGCCGTCGGCGCGGAGCGCTCCGACTGGACCGACGGATGCCGCGACCACCGCCGCGCCGGCGTCGCGCGCCACGGTCACCGAGCGGCGCAGCAACGCCTCGACCTCGGCATCCGGGATCTCTCCCCCGAAACCGATCTGGTACGACGCGGTGATCACGACCTCGGCGCCCGCGGTGACGAATTCGGCGTGTGCGGCGCGCACCTCGTCGGGGTCGTCGCGCAGCACGCGCGCCGACCACAGGTCGCTCGTGACGTCGTTGCCGCGCGTCTCGAGCAGAGTGCCGAGACCGCCGTCGAGGACGACGGGGCGCTGGGTCAGAGCGGTGGCGAAGTCGGTCACGCCTCGTGCGTCTCGCCGGCCGCCAGCACGCGCAGGGCGCTCGCGAGCAGCGCCTGGTCTTGGCGGCTGACATCGCGCAGGGCTTCGGCCTCGAGACGGACGAGCTCGGTCATCGCGGCGTCCACGCGCTCGATGCCCTCGGCGGTGATCGCGACGAGGATTGCCCGACCGTCGGAGGGATTGGGACGTCGGTGCACGAGGCCGCGCTCGGCGAGCTTGTCGAGGCGGTTGGTCATGGCGGCGCTGCCGATCATGGTGGCCGTGATGAGGCGCGTGGCGCTCAGCTCGGTGCCCGCGCGGCGGAGCACCGCGAGCACGTCGAACTCCCACACGGCGATGCCGGCGCTCGCGAAGGCCTTGGCGCGCAGCTTCGACAGGTGGAAGGCCGCGCGGCGCAGGCGCGACATCACGTCGAGGGGCGTCAGGTCGACCTCGGGAAGCAGCTGCGACCAGGCGTCGATGAGGAGGTCGACCTCGTCGTCTTTACTGCTCGCGGTAGGCATTCTTCGACGGTACCGGAGCCGCGGGGTGTCGCGGCGCGCCTTGCGGGCTCGTCGGCGCTCTCGCCGGGGCGACGACAGGCCGCTGAGCGTCCAGAACACCCGGACGATCTCGACACTCATGCAAGGGGTGAGGGCAGGGGCACCGGATGCCGGGACCCCGGCCGCACGCCCCGCTTCAGCGCTCGCGCGGCGGCGCCGTCGTCCCGCGCGCGACCAGACGCGTCGGAAGCTCGACGTGCGTGGCCGGCAGCTCCTCACCGGCGAGCAGCGCCAGCACGATGCGCACGGCTTCAGCGCCCAAGCGCTTCATGGGTTGGCGCACCGTCGTGAGAGCGGGTTGGGCGCGGGCGGCCTCGGGCACGTCGTCGAAGCCGACCACCGAGAGGTCGTCGGGCACGCGGAGACCACGTTCGCCGGCGACCTCGACGATCGACAGGGCCGAGAGGTCGTTCGCCGCGAATACCGCGGTGGGCGGGTCGGGCAATGCGAGCATCGCGTGCGCAGCCTCGCGGGCGACGTCGTGCTCGTACCGTCCGTCGCCCACGAGCGCGGGATCGAACGGGATGCCGGCGGCCGCGAGCCCCGCGCGGTATCCCGATGCGCGGGCCACCGCCGAACGCAGATCGGGGCGACCGGCGATGAAACCGATGCGGCGGTGGCCGAGTTGCACGAGGTAGTGCACCGCCTGCTGAGCTCCGGTGAAGCTGTCGGATTCGACGGTGGGCACGTCGCCGCGTCCGGTGTGCGGATCGATCGCGACGATCGGCACGTCGCTCGAGACGTTGACCACCGTGGGGGTGACGATGATCGCCGCGTCGATGAGCGTTCCGCTGAGTCGACTCAGGGAGCGGCGCTCCCAGCCCTCGCCGTCGCGACGGGCTCCGGTGTACGCGAGCAGGTCGTAACCGGTGTCGGACAGGGCCCCCGCGACACCCTTGAGGATCTCCGCCGAGAACGGCTCGATGTCGGCCACCAGCACACCGATCACTCCCGTGCGGCGCGAGCGCATGCTGCTGGCCACGAGGCTCGACTCGTAGCCGAGGGTCTTCACCGCGTCGAGCACGCGGCCCACGGTCTCGGGCGAGACGCCGTAACGGCCGTTCACGGCCTTCGACACCGTGGCCACCGAGACCCCGGCCGCCGCGGCGACGTCGTGGATGGTGGTTCGCCTCGTCATGGCATCCGACCCTAGCGTGGAAATCATTTTCGAAAACGTTTGACGACGAAGCGGGCTCCGGGCGACACTGCTGACACCTCGGCGGGCAGCAGACCCCGAGAAGCGCACGAACGGCAGAGCAGCCGCACACACCGACGCGCCCCGCGGCGCACCTCGACGAAGAGAAACGGGCATCACATGAACACGCGCAAGATCCTCGCCGGAGCGGCCCTCGCCGTCGCCGGCACCCTCGCGCTCGGCGGTTGCGCCGCAGGCGGCGGCAGCGGCCAGAACGCCGACGGCAGCGTCACCCTGACGCTCTGGCACAACTCCACGACCGGCGACGGCAAGAAGTACTGGGAAGACACCGCGGCCGCGTTCGAGGCGGCGAACCCGGGCGTCACCGTCGAGATCCAGGCCGTGCAGAACGAGGAGATGGACGGCAAGCTCCAGACCGCCCTGAACTCGGGCGACGCCCCCGACCTGTTCATGGCCCGCGGCGGCGGCAAGCTCGCCGACATCGTCACCGCCGGCCAGGCGATGGACCTGACCGACAAGATCTCGGCTGACGCGAAGACGGCCCTCGGCTCGTCGCTGTCGGCGTTCGAGATCGACGGCAAGAACTACGGCATGCCGGTCGCCGTGCTGCCCTCCGGCATCTTCACCTCGCAAGACCTGCTCACGGCCGCCGGTGTCACCTCGGCGCCGACGACCATCGACGAGCTCGAGGCGGCCAACGCCAAGATCAAGGCGACCGGGGTGGCCCCGATCGCCGTCGGCGCCAAGGACGCCTGGCCCGCCGCCCACTGGTACTACAACTTCGCGCTGCGCGCCTGCTCGAAGGACGTGCTCGACTCCGCCGCCGCGAGCCGCAGCTTCGACGACCCGTGCTGGCTGAAGGCCGGCGAAGACCTGCAGTCGTTCCTCGCGACGCAGCCCTTCAACGACGGCTTCCTCACCACCGCGGCCCAGCAGGGCGCCGGTTCGTCGGCGGGTCTCCTGGCCAACCACCAGGCCGCCATGGAACTCATGGGCGCCTGGGACCCGGGCGTGATCGCCTCGCTCACCCCCGACGAGCAGCCCCTGGCCGACCTCGGCTGGTTCCCCTTCCCCGAGGTCTCGGGCGGCGACGGCGAACCCGGCGCCATGATGGGCGGCGTCGACGGCTACTCGTGCTGGGTCAACGCTCCCGCGCAGTGCACCGACTTCTTGAACTTCCTCGTCAACAAGGAGAACCAGGAAGCGTACGCGAAGGCCTTCCAGACCCTTCCCGCCTCGAGCGAGGCCGAGGGAGCGGTGACGACCCCCGCGCTGAAGTCGGTGCTCGAGGCCTATTCGAAGGCGCCCTACGTCTCGGTGTGGCTCGACACCCTCTACGGCCAGAACGTCGGCAACGCGCTGAACGTCGCCGTCGTCGACATGTTCGCCGGCAAGGGCTCGCCGCAGGGCATCGTCGACGCCGTCAACGCCGCAGCCTCGCGCTGAGGACACCGCTCATGACCACGCAGCTCGCCGCTTCGGCGACCGACGCCGGGTCTCGCCGCCCGGCCGGGGAGGGTGCGCACCGCACCCCCTCGGCCGGGCGGCCGCCCGCGCGGCGGCGGCTCGAGAACTGGCGCATCCGCGGCGAACTCGCGATCCTCCTGGGCCCCGCCCTGGTGGTGTTCGTGTCGTTCGTCATCCTCCCCGTCGCCCTGGCCGCGTACTACGGCTTCTACAAGTGGTCGGGCTTCGGCACTCCCGTCGACTTCGTCGGCATCCGCAACTACGTCACGATCCTCACCGATCCCGCGTTCCACGAGGCGCTCGGCCACAACGCCTTCATCGTGATCGGCTCGCTCGTGCTGCAGGGGCCGCTCGCCCTCGGGCTCGCGCTGCTGCTGAACCGCAAGATGCGGGCGCAGTCGCTCATCCGCGTGCTCATCTTCGTGCCGTACGTCATCTCCGAGGTCGTCGTCGGTCTCGGCTGGGGCCTCATGCTGCAGTCGGGCGGCGCGCTCAACGGGGCGCTCGAGAAGATCGGGCTCGGCGCCCTCCGCGCCGATTGGATCTCCGACCCGGCGTTGGCGATCTGGACGCTGCTGATCATCATCACGTGGAAGTACATCGGCTTCGCGGTGATCCTCTTCCTCGCCGGACTCCAGGGCATCCCCGAAGAGCTCAGCGAGGCCGCCGCGATCGACGGCGCCTCGTACTGGCAGATCCAGCGCCACATCGTGCTGCCGCTGATGGGTCCGACGATCCGCATCTGGGCGTTCCTGTCGATCATCGGCTCGCTGCAGTTGTTCGACCTCGTCTGGATCATCTGGGGCCAGTACGTCGCCTCGACCGCCGGCACCTCGACCATGGCCACCTACATGGTCGCCAACGGCCGCAACGCGGGCAGCTTCGGCTACGGCAGCGCCGTGGCCGTGGTGATGTTCCTCATCTCGCTCGCCGTCGCGCTCATCTACCAGCGTTTCGTGCTGCGGCGCGACACCGCCGGCGCCCTCACCGGAGGTTCCGAATGACTGCCACCGCCACCCTCGTGGCCCCCAAGGCCCCGCGCTCGACGCTGCGCTCCCCCGCCGGGGCGAAGCGCTCCAGCTCGATCGTCGTCGGCTTCGTCGCCCTGTTGCTGATCGGCATGATGCTGGCCCCGGTGGTCTACATCATCCTCGGCGGCTTCCGCTCGAACGCCGAGATCACCGTCGACCCGGCCGGCTTCCCGACCACCTGGAACTGGCAGAACTACGCCGATGTGCTCGCCAGCCCCATCTTCTGGGGCCAGGTCGGCAACTCCGCGATCGCGGCGATCGCCACCACGGTCTTCGTCGTCGCCCTCGGCTTGATGGCCGCGTACGCCCTGGCGCGCTACCGCTTCCGCGGCCGCGGCGCGGTCTTCGCGCTGTTCACCGCCGGCCTGATGTTCCCGATGACGGTCGCCATCACCCCGCTGTACATCCTCGTGCGCAACCTCGGCCTGATGAACTCACTCGCGGGCGTCATCGTGCCGCAGATCGCCTTCGCCCTGCCGCTGACGATCATCATCCTGTCGCCCTTCCTCGCGGCCATCCCGAAAGAGCTGCAGGAAGCCGCCTCGATCGACGGGCTCGGCCGCCTCGGGTTCTTCTGGCGCATGGTGCTGCCTCTCGCCGTCCCCGCGGTGGTGACCGTCGGCATCCTGGCCTTCGTCAACAGCTGGAACTCGTACATGCTCCCGCTGTTCATCCTCAACAACGAGGCCGCCTTCACGCTGCCTCTCGGAACGCAGGCGTTCGCCTCCCAGTACTCCGTCGACACCGCGCGCGTGCTCGCATTCACCTCGCTGTCGATGATCCCCGCTCTGCTGTTCTTCAGCGTGTTCGAGCGTCGGATCGTCGGCGGCCTCACCGGCGCCGTGAAGGGCTGACCCACCATGACCATCCACAACACCGACGTCGGCGCTGCCCTCGCCAGCGGGGTGTCCCCTCGCGTGCAGGCGCTCGTGGCCGAGATGACCCTCGACGAGAAGCTCGCGCAGCTCGTGGGGTACTGGGTCGACCAGGGCGATGAGGTCGTCGCCCCGCTCTCGGGGGAGAAGGTCACCACCACCGCCTATGCGGATGCCACCGTGCACGGCCTCGGCCACCTCACCCGCGTCTACGGCACCCGGCCGGTCGACCCGGTCGAGCGCGCCGAGTGGCTCTGGGGCGAGCAGCGGCGACTCCAGGCCGAGACGCGCCTGGGCATCCCCGCCCTCGTGCATGAGGAATGCCTCACGGGCTTCGCGGCCTGGCAGGCGGCGACCTTCCCGACGCCCCTCGCCTGGGGCGCGTCGTTCGATCCGGATGCCGTGGAAGCCATGGCATCCGCGATCGGTCGCTCGATGCGCGACCTCGGGGTGCACCAGGGCCTCTCGCCCGTGCTCGACGTCGTGCGCGACGCCCGGTGGGGACGCGTCGACGAGTGCATCGCCGAAGACCCGTACGTGGTCGGCACGATCGGCACGGCCTACGTGCGCGGACTTCAAGACTCGGGGGTGCACGCCACGCTGAAGCACTTCGCGGGGTACTCCGCCTCGCGGGCCGGGCGCAATCACGCGCCCGTGTCGGCCGGACGCCGCGAGCTGCAGGACGTGTTCCTGCCGCCGTTCGAGATGGCCGTGCGCGACGGCGGCGCACGCAGCGTCATGAACTCGTACACCGAGATCGACGGGGTGCCGGTGGCCTCTTCGCACGAGCTGCTGACCGATCTCCTGCGGCGGCAGTGGGGCTTCGACGGCACCGTCGTGTCGGACTACTTCGCGGTGGAGTTCCTCCGCTCGATGCACGGGATCGCCGCCGACCGCGGCGAGGCCGCTCAGCTCGCGCTCGAGGCGGGCATCGATGTCGAGCTCCCCGGCCCCGACGCCTATCCGTTCCTGGCCGAGCGGGTGGCATCCGGTGCTCTTCCCGAAGCCGTCGTCGACCGCGCCGTCGCGCGCGTGCTCGCCGAGAAGGAAGACCTCGGGCTGCTGGATGCCGACTTCTCCGCACCCCCGCAGAGCATCGACCTCGACGACGCCGGGCATCGCGCCCTCGCGCGTCGACTCGCCGAGGAATCGGCCGTGCTGCTGCGAAACGACGGCGTCCTCCCCCTCGCCGCCGGAACGCGGATCGCCGTCATCGGACCGAACGGCGACAGCGCCGAGGCGCTGATGGGCTGCTATTCGTTCGCCAACCACGTGCTCGCGCACCACCCCGGAACCCCGATGGGCTTCGAGATCCCGACGGTCCGCGAGGCACTCGTCGAGCGGTTCGGCGAGGTCTCCTACACCCGCGGATGCGAGGTGGAGGGGACGGACCTCTCGGGTCTGGAGGCCGCGGTGTCCGCCGCCCGCGACGCCGAGGTCGCGATCGTCGTCGTCGGCGACCGGTCCGGACTCTTCGGCCGTGGAACGGTCGGCGAGGGCAACGACGCCGACTCCCTCGAGCTGCCCGGCGTGCAGCGACAGCTCGTCGAGGCTGTCATCGCGACCGGCACGCCCGTCGTGCTCGTGCTGCTGACCGGTCGACCCTATGCCCTGGGCTGGGCGCTCGACGTCGCCGCGGGACCGGCAGCGGTGCTGCAGGCGTTCTTCCCCGGCGAGGAGGGCGGGCCCGCGCTGGCCGCGCTGCTCGCCGGAGACGCCACCCCCTCGGGGCGTCTGCCCGTCTCGCTCCCCCGCTCCGCCGGTGCGCAGCCCTACTCCTACCTCCACCCCCTGCTGGGCGGGCCGTCAGGCGTCACGAGCACCGACCCCACCCCCGTGCGCCCGTTCGGATTCGGGTTGTCGTACACGACCTTCGAGAGGGGGGAGCTACGGGTGGACGGAGTCACGGCGACCCACGCGCGCCGCGACGCCGGTGTGCCGGCATCCGGAATCTCCGCCGAGGCGCGCGCCGGCGATGCGTTCACCGTCTCGGCCCGCGTAACGAACACCGGAGCCGTGTGCGGCGCCGACGTCGTGCAGATCTACGCGCATCGTGCTGTTGCGACCGTCACGCGCCCCGTCGCGCAGCTCGTGGCGTACGCGCGTGTGGAACTCGATCCCGGCGAGAGCGCCGACGTGCGCTTCACCGTGCCCGCATCGCGTCTTGCCTACAGCGATCGTGCGCTGCGACGTGTGGTCGAGGCGGGCGAGGTGGAGCTACGGCTCGGGCCGTCGTGCGCGGCGGTCGACGAGTCGGTGACGCTGCGGATCACCGGGCCGGCGTACGAGCTGGGCATCGATGACGCGCGGATCGTCGAGGTGGACGTGCGGAGGGGGTGAGGCCGGGTTCGGCGCGAAACGGAGCACGACGTTTCGCGCCGAACCCGGAAACCCGGCTGCCGGTGACGGTCGCGCAGTCCTCTGTATCAGCTGGTGCGGTCGAGGATGAGTTGCGTCGCTTCGCGGGGGGCGTCCCATTGCGGGAAATGGCCGCACCGTTCGAACCAGTGGAGCGAGGCGTCGGGGAACAGTCGCGTGGCGCGATCGGCCTGTTTCGGCACCGTCACGAGGTCGCGCCGACCCCACCCGATGGTGACCCGGCCGGGTGCCGTGCCTGCGGGGGCGCCCTGTTGCAGCGGGCCTTTCGTGAGGGCGTCCATGGCGTCTCCGACCGAGGGGGAATCGGCCAGTCCGCGCACGTCCGCCAGCACGGTTTCCCGCGAAAGAGCCCAGGGTCGCGTTGACAGCTGCGCCAGGAGCAGCGTCCGCCCGACGGGGTTGCCGAGCAGGGCCGGCAGCGTGCCGCGCAATGCTCGGACCAGCGCGATCGACGGCCGCAGCGTGGCGGCGAAGACGGCACGCTCACGGGGACTCCAGAAGCCGCCGGGGTCCAACGCCACGGTGTCTGCGCCGACTCCCCTCCGCGCGAGCTCGAGCACGATTCGGCCGCCCATCGACTGCCCGACGGTGGAGACCCCATCCAGCCCCTGCTCGCGGATGAAGTCCGCGACGGAGTCGGTCAACGTGGCGATGGAAACGTCACCGGACAGCGGCGGTGTCTGACCGAACCCCGGCAGATCGACGGCGATGACCTCACGGTGCCGGGCCAGGTCGTCGAGGATCGGGGCCCAGGATCGCCAGCCCGCGCCCAAGCCGTGCACCAGCAGCAGCGGGCTGCCCGTCCCTCGTCGAATATGGTTCAGCGTCACACTGGCAACGTTAAGCCGGGCGCCTTCTCGAATACACGGCGGCCCGGATGATTGCGGCGGTCGGCACGGAGGCGTATAAGCGGGGAGTGCGCGAGCCGATGAAGCTCCGAGATGCGCTCGATCATGCTCGCGTCACGGCCGGCGCACAGCGCGTGGTCGACGTCGAGGTGCGGCGAGGCTGACTCTCGACGCAGCGGAGAACCACCGCTCGAACGTCCAGAACACCCGGACGGATTCTCGGGCCCTCCGGGTGTTCTGGACTCTGGACCGGCCCCGGGCGGGGCGGGGACCTCAGCCGGCGGGACCGCTCAGGACGTCGACGGCGGCGGAACCGACCACGTCCTCGATGATCGTGCCCCGTACGGCCACGGCAGGCAGGTCGTCGGGGGCGGGGCGAAAAGGTCGCCCTGGAAGACGGTGAAGCTTGCGCTGCGCCCGGGGGCGATCGCCCTCTCGTCCACCCCGGCAGTCCGCGCCGCAGAGAGCGTGTACGCCGTGAGGACCTCTGCCCGTGTCAGCCGCTGCGACGGCACCACCGCGCCTATATCGACCGCGCCCACCCGCCGTCGCATCTCAGCGATCGCGATGATCTCCCGCGGGTCGAAGGGCCCGATGGGCCAGTCGGAACCGATGGCCACGATGGTTCCGGCGTCGAGGAGATCTTCGAGTGCGACAGTGCGGGCGAGTCGAAATGTAACACCGGCGATCGCGGTCGTCTCCGGCACTGCCGACGACCCGGCGCCGCGTTAGCGTTGACCCACGCCATCGACGCCGCGAGAGGACCGGATGACGCTGCACGACGAGACCACGCCCCCGGATGCCGCCGCGCTCGCGCACCCCGTCTCCGGCGGGGCCGCCGCGGGCTCGCGCCACGCGCGCGCCGTCGGCAACCTCGCCTCGCGCGTCTACCCCGACGGGGACGACGCCCGGGCCGATCCGTGGTCGATCGACCTCGAGCGCATCCAGTTCTCGCCGTACTTCTCGCGACTCTCGGCCGTGACGCAGGTCGTCTCGCCGTCGATGGGCGGGGCCCCGGTGCACAACCGCCTTACCCACACGCTCAAGGTCAGCGCGATCGCCCGTGTCGTCGCGCTGCAGCTGAACACCCGCTCACGCCAGGCCGGAGAGGGCGACGTCTGCAACGCCACCGTCGTCGAGGCCGCGGCCTACGCGCACGACCTCGGGCACCCGCCGTTCGGCCACCTCGGCGAGACCACCCTCGACAGGCTCGCCCGCGACGAGCTGGGCCTCGCCGACGGATTCGAGGGCAACGCGCAGACCTACCGCATCCTCACCGCGCTCGACGTGGTCGAGAACGCCCCGCGCGGACTCAATCTCACGGCCGCCGTCCGTGCCGCCTCGGCCAAGTACCCGTGGGCTCCGTCGGTCGGCGCGGCCGACATCGAGCGGATCGGCCCGCCCCGTGGCATCCGCCGCTCCCCCGACGGCGCGTACCGCGTGCACAAGTACTCCGCGTACGACATCGACCTCGACGACCTCGCCGAAGCGCGTCAGGGCGTCGATGCCGAGCCACTGCGCCAGAGCATCGAGGGCGCGGTGATGGACCTCGCCGACGACATCGCCTACTCGGTGCACGACGTCGACGACTTCTATCGCGCCGGCATCCTCGACCACGCCCCGATCGCGGCGGAGTTCCGCGGCTGGCTCGACGACGTGCTCGAGTGGCGTTCGCGCGACGATGCCGAGGTGCGCGCCGAGCTCGCCCCCGGGGCCGGTCTCGAGCGCCTGCGCCGCAAGATGCGTCGCGACGACCCCTGGATCGCCGACGATGAGGCCTTCCTCGCCGCGGTCAGCGACGTGGATGCCGAGATGGTCACCGACCTGCTCGCGCGCCCGTTCGACGGGTCGCTGACGGCCGAGCGCCGGCTTGCCGGGTTCACGGATCGGTGGATCCGCCGCTTCCAGGAGTCGGCGCGTCTGCGGCCCCTCGACACCCCGCGCGCCGGGCCCGTCGTGCTCTCGCCCTGGGCCTGGCACCACGTCGAGGTGTTGAAATTCGTGCACAAACGGTTCGTGCTCAGCCGCCCCGACCTGGCGATCCAGCAACGCGGCATGAGCCGCATCCTCGCCCGATCGGTGCGCGCGCTCGGTGAGTGGCTCGACGACGACCTCGACCGCGCCCGCACGCCGCGGCGCCTGCGTGAGCTCATCGCGCTGGCCCGCGAGCAGTACGCGCAGCTGCCCGCCGAGCGCCGCCCGACGGATGCCGAGGCCGAGACCCTCGCGCGCTCCCGCGGCATCGTCGACTACATCGCGTCGCTGACCGACGCGCAGGCCTTCGCCCTGTCGGAGGCGATCTCGGGTCGCGCCGACCGGCTGTGGGCGCTGGGGCAGCGGCTGTGACCGAGATGCACGCGGAGAAGGTGCTCTTCGACCGACCACTGCATGTGCACTACGGCTTCATCTGGCTGCATCCCGAGGAACGCTTCGGTGAGATCGTTTCGGGCAGCCCGTTCGCCGGACAGCAGAACGGGCTCTGCGGCGCAGCGATTCCGGGGCTCCTGGATCTGCGGACGGGGCTGCACACCGGCGCAGTTCCCGTACGCGTCGTGCTGGTCGACAGTGAGCCCCCGCTCAGTGAAGCGGAGGACGTCGTCGAGGTGTCCTTCCGCCCCGACCAGCGGGTGTTGTGGTTCGGGGGTTTCGACGACGGCGACGAGATCACGCTCCCGGTCATGTCGTACCGCGCACGGTGGTCGGCGACCGCGATGGATGCCGGCCGTGACGCCGACACCGTCCTCGAAGAGGAGGCCGCGCCCGACCGCTACGAACTCTGCTTCTGGCCGGATGCCGACACTCGCCCCGACCAGATCGTGCGGCTCGGGAGCAAGACCGCCGCGTACTGGCACAGCACGACGACGACCACCGACGACCCTGAGAGCTGACGGCACCTGCAACCACGGGTCGCCACGGCCAGCTCGGGACCGTGGGTCAGCGCCTGTGGCTCAGGGGATGAGGCGCGCCGCGCGGTAACGCCCGAAGAGCTTCGTGAACGAGTCGCGCGTGCGGTGATGCTCGGTGAACCCCGCGAGGCGGCTCTTCGACATGTCGGTCATGACCTCGATGTCGCGCCCGAGATCGGCATCGGTGTGCCACCACGAGGCGACGCGCGTGATGCCGGGTTCGACGAGTCCGTGCTGCTCGACGATCTCGGCCCACACCGGCGCCGCATCGGCCATCTGCTGTTCGAACGGGCGCGGGGCGGTGTCGAATCCCTCCGCCTCGACACCCAGGTCTGCCGCGATGCGCGGCCACATCCAGCGCCACCGGAAGACGTCGCCGTTCGCGGTGTTGAACGCCTCATCCGCGCCCTCGGGGTGCGTGGCCGCCCAGACCATCTGGCTGGCCAGCAGGTCGGCATCAGTGACGTCGGTGAGGCCGTTCCACTGGGTCTCGCTGCCCGGGAAGACGAGCGGCCGGCCCGTGTGACGGCTGATCGCGGCGGCGACGGCGATCGTGAGCCCCATGTTCATCGCGTTGCCGACGGCATGGCCGAGAACCGTGTGCGAACGGTGCACCGACCACGTGAAGCCCTGACGGCGGGCGGCCGCGAAGAGCTCGTCCTCCTGCGCGTAGTAGAAGTTGTCGACGTCGAGTCGCGGCTCGTCCTCGTGGAACGGGGTGTCGGGCATCTCGCCCTGGCCGTACGCCTCGAAGGGTCCGAGGTAGTGCTTCAACCCGGTCATCAGGGCGACGTGACGCACCGGTGCGTCGGAGAGCGCCGCGAGCAGGTCACGGACCATGCCGCCGTTGACGGCGATGTTCTCGGCCTCGGTGTCCTGCCGCGACCACGCCGTGAAGAACACGTGCGTGACGGGCAGGTCGCGCAGCGCCGCGCGCAGCGACTCGGGCGAGCGCAGGTCGGCCGACCGCCACTCGACACCCGGACGCTCCGCACCCGGCCGACGGGAAAGGCCGGTCACCGCCCATCCCTCGTCGGACAGTCGGTCGATCAGCGCGCCGCCGGCGATACCGGTCGCGCCGACCACGAGGGCGTGTGCGGATGCAGTCAAAACGGGGGTCCCATCGATCGAGGTGAACGAACGGAAACCGTGCGAGGTCGAAGCGTATTCCTCGGCCGGGCTTCGGCCCGGCGCCGACGACAGGTCCCCCAGCGCACCGGACGCCCCCGCACCCATGTCCCGAAAAGTGCGGGCTGAACACCCCGCGAACCGCACAATCTGGGACACACCCCGACCGAAATGGGGACGAGCACCCCCGCACCGGATGCCAGGGCATCCACGTCCCGAGAGATGCAGATCGAACCATACGACAACGTGCCCCGGACCCTCGGCGGCCCACCGCCGCCCCGGGTCCGGGGCACGATCCGCTCGTCGAGGCGATAGGGAGGCCTCGTCGGGCGAGAGCGCGTCTCGAGAGAGCGGGACGCGCGCGTACCGCGTCACCCCGGGGCAGTGCGGCTCCCGGGGCGACGGGTCTTACAGGCCCTGGGCCAGGCGGTAGTACGCCTGGTTCCAGCGCAGTTCACTCTGGAAACCGCGGACCGTGGTGTCGTCGTCGATCACGACGAGCTCGGTCTTGGCGATCTCCGCGAAGTCGCGGAACACCTCGATGCCCACGGCCGTCGTCATGACGGTGTGGTGGGCGGCGCCGGCGGCGAGCCAGCAGCCGGCCGAGGTCGCGAAGTCGGGCGCGGGCTTCCACACCGCGCGGCCCACGGGGAGCTTCGGAAGGTCGGGCGCGTCGACGTTCTCGACGACGTTGGCCACCAGACGGAAGCGGTCGCGCATGTCGCTCATCGCGACGACCAGCGCGGGGCCGGCGTCGGCGGTGAAGACCAGACGCACCGGGTCGTCCTTGCCGCCGATGCCCAGCTCGTGGATCTCGAGGCGCGGCTTCTTGGTGGTCAGCGAGGGCGAGACCTCGAGCATGTGCGCCCCGAGGATGCGCTCGTTGCCGGGGACGAGGTCGTAGGTGTAGTCCTCCATGAGCGAGGCGCCGCCGCGCAGGCCCGCGCCCATGACGTTGGCGACGCGCACGAGGATCGCGGTCTTCCAGTCGCCCTCGGCGCCGAAGCCGTAGCCCTCGGCCATCAGGCGCTGCACCGCGAGACCGGGCAGCTGCTTCAGCGCGCCGAGGTCTTCGAACGAGGTGGTGAAGGCGCCGAAGCCGCCCTCCTCAAGGAACGAACGCAGGCCCAGCTCGATCGCCGCGCCGTCGCGCAGCGACTGGTGACGCGCGCCGCCGGGGAGGAGTTCGTCGACCACGTCGTAGCTGTCGACGTACTCCTGCACGAGGGCGTCGATGTCGGCATCCGATGCCTTCTCCACAGCCTCGACCAGCTCGTTCACGCCCCAGGTGTTGACCTGCACGCCGAAGCGCAGCTCGGCCTCGGTCTTGTCGCCCTCGGTGACGGCGACGTAGCGCATGTTGTCGCCGAAGCGCGCGAGCTTGAGGGTACGGGCGGCGGTCCAGCCGGCGGCAGCGCGCTCCCAGTCCTCGATCTGCTGGCGCACGACCGGGTTCGACACGTGGCCGACGACCGTCTTGCGAGAGACGCCGAGGCGCGTCTGGATGTACCCGAACTCGCGGTCGCCGTGGGCGGCCTGGTTGAGGTTCATGAAGTCGAAGTCGATGTCGTTCCACGGCAGCTCGACGTTGGCCTGCGTGTGCAGGTGCAGCAGCGGCTTCTGCAGGGCGTCGAGGCCGGCGATCCACATCTTCGCGGGGCTGAAGGTGTGCATCCACGCGATGACGCCGATGACGTCGTCGCGACCGTTGATCTCGAGCGCCATGCGGCGGATGCTGTCGGAGTCCTTCAGCACGGGCTTCCAGACGACCTTCACCGGCAGGCCGTTCAGGCCTTCGACGACGGCCTGCGACTGCTCGGCGACCTGCGTGAGCGTCTCTTCGCCGTAGAGGTTCTGGCTGCCGGTGACGAACCAGACCTCGTAGCCGTCGAGGTCGTTCTTGAGCTTCGTGCGCGTCATGTTTCTTCCTGTCGTTTTCAGAGGGATGCCACGGCGGCGGCCTCGACGGCGAGGCCTGCGCGGTAGCGGTCGAGGTAGGACGAGAAACCGGCCACGTCGGCGGGTTCGGGGTCGGCGATGACGATCGGGGCGGTGGCGAACACCGTCTCGCGCAGCCACGTGTCGAGGTCGCGACCGGAGTCGTCGGCGACGTAGGCGGCCAGCACGGCCATGCCCCACGCCCCGCCCTCCGACGCCGTCTCGGCCACCGCGACGGGGGCGTCGAGGGCGGCGGCGAGGAAGCGCTGGGCGACGCCGGCCGTGCGGAACATGCCGCCGTGCGCGTACATCTTGTCGAGCTGCACGCCCTCGCCGTGGAGTACGTCCATGCCGAGCGCGAGGGTGCCGAACACGCCGTAGAGCTGCGCGCGCATGAAGTTCGGCAGCGTCAGGCGGCTGTCGGGGGTGCGCACGACGAGCGGTCGGCCCTCGTCGAGACCCGCGATGGGCTCGCCCGCGAGGTGGTTGTAGGCCAGCAGTCCGCCGGCGTCGGCCTCGCCGTTCAGCGCCGCCTCGAACAGCGCCGCGTAGGTGGCATCCGGGGTCACCGGGGTGCCGGCGGCGGCGGCGAATGCGGTGAACATGTTCGCCCACGCGGCCAGCTCGCTCGCACCGTTGTTGCAGTGCACCATCGCGACCGCATCACCCGCCGGCGTCGTGACGAGATCGAGCTCGTGGTGCACCTCGGTGAGCGGGCGTTCGAGCACGACCATCGCGAAGATGCTCGTGCCGGCGCTGACGTTTCCGGTGCGGGGAGCCACGGCGCAGGTCGCGACCATGCCGGTGCCCGCGTCGCCCTCGGGGGGAGCGAACGGGATGCCGGGGCGCAGGGTCCCGCTCGGGTCGAGCAGCGTCGCGCCCTCGTCGGTCAGCGCGCCGGCGGCGGTGCCGGCCACGAGCACGCGCGGCAGCAGGTCGTTCAGCGCGGGCACGCGACCTGCGGCGAGCGCGTCGTAGCGCGCGACGAGCTCGGCGTCGTAGTCGCGGGTGGCGGAGTCGATGGGGAACATGCCCGAGGCATCGCCCACGCCGAGCACCTTCTCGCCGGTGAGCTTCCCGTGCACGTACCCGGCGAGGGTGGTGAGGAAGCGGATCTCGCGCACGTGCGGCTCGGCGTCGACGACGGCCTGATGCAGGTGCGCGATCGACCAGCGGAGCGGGATGTTCACGCCCAGCAGCTCGGTGAGCTCGGCGGCGGCGACACTGGTGTTGGTGTTGCGCCACGTGCGGAAGGGCGCGAGCAGCTCGCCGTCGGCGTCGAACGCGAGGTAGCCGTGCATCATCGCCGAGACACCCATCGCGGCGTAGCGCTCGGGGGCGACGCCGAAGCGCTGCTGCACGTCGGCGATCAGTGCCGCGTAGGCGGACTGCAGGCCCGACCACACGGCATCCAGCGAGTAGGTCCACAGCTTGTCGGCGTAGACGTTCTCCCACTCGTGGGAGCCGGTGGCGAGCACCTCGGTGTCGGGGCCGATCAGGCACGCCTTGATGCGGGTGGAGCCGAGCTCGATCCCGAGGCTGGCGCGGCCTTCTTCGAGCAGTGCAGTGATCTGCGCGTTCATCGGCGGTCGTCCGTGCTCTGTCCGTAGACGTTCTGGTAGCGGTTGTAGAGGGCGTCGATCTTGTCCTGTGGGATCGGGATGAGAGGACCCGCCTCGCGCGCGATGTGCACGGTGCGGGCGACGTCTTCGAGCATGACGGCGGCCTTCACGGCGTCCTTCGCGTTCGTGCCGATCGTGAAGGGGCCGTGGTTCTGCATGATCACGCCGCGCGAGCGGTGTCCGCGCAGGGTCTCGACGATGCCGCGGCCGATCGAGTCGTCGCCGATGATGGCGAAGGGACCGACGGGGATCGGGCCGCCGAACTCGTCGGCCATCGCGGTGATGACGCAGGGGATCTCCTCGCCGCGGGCGGCCCAGGCGACGCCGTAGGTGGAGTGCGTGTGCACGACCCCGCCGACCTCGGGCATGTTCCGGTACACGTAGGCGTGCGCCGCGGTGTCGCTCGAGGGGCTGCGCTCAGAGCCGGGGGTGCCGGGGATCGCGTTGCCGTCGAGGTCGCAGAGGATCATGTTCTCGGGGGCCAGGTCGTCGTACGAGACGCCCGAGGGCTTGATGACGAACAGGTCGGCGCCGGGAACGCGGCCCGAGACGTTGCCGCCGGTCCAGACGATGAGGTTGTAGCGCACGAGCTCGGCGTGCAGTTTCGCGACGTCGGCGCGGACGGCGTCGATCGCCTCCTGCACCTCGGGTGCGAACGTGGCGGCAGCGGACACGCGTGTCTCCTTCGACGGGGTCGGGTGGGGCCGGGTTTGATGTTACCGGTAACATCGCGTCTTGGCGAGGGGCGGATGTCGGCGGCCGGGCTGACCCCGAGAGCGGCCGTGCAGCGACGTCAGTGCAGAACTCCGGAGATCCACGCCGCCGGTTCCGGTCGAACGCTGAGGTCGCCGGGCTGCGGAAGCCGCGCCGGCGGGTTCTTCCGGAGTTCGGCCCGGGGGCCGACCGCTCAGCGCGGCGAGGCCGTCGACGTGCGAACCACCAGCACCGGTTCGGCCGGGGGCGCCGACGACTCGCCCATCACGGCCGCGACCGCGTGCGCGGCCTCGCCCTCCACATCGAGGCGCACGGTCGTGAGTGCGGGGGTGTAGAACGCGGCATCCGGATTGTCATCGAATCCCGCGATCGAGACATCGGCCGGCACCGCGAGCCCCCGGGCGGTGAGCCCCCCGATGAGACCGAGAGCCATCTGGTCGTTGGCGACGGCGACGGCCGTGACCCCCTCGCGCACGCGGGCGGCGACGGCCTCGGAGAGCGCGAAGCCGGATGCCGCGCTCCAGTCGCCCTCCGCGCGATCGACAAGCTCGAGGTCGAGGCGGGCGACGGCGTCTGCGACCCCCGCCGTGCGGGCGAGGGATTCGCGCCAGTCGGAGGGACCGGCGACCTCGATGATCCGACGGTGTCCGAGGTCGGCGAGGTGTTCGACGACGAGCGCGGCCGCGTCGCGCTGGCGGGCCCCGGACTCGCCGTACAGCGGCACGATCGGCACGTCGAAACCGTCGAGGGCGGTGGCGCCGTGGGCGGCGACCAGCACGATGCCGTCGACTCCCTGATCGAGCAGGTGGCGCACGGCGGCGTCGATGTCGGCCGGGTCGTCGGAGTCGGTGTACGCGGTGGAGATCCACCGACCCCGCGCCCGCGCGGCCCGTTCGAGGGCGGCGATGCCGGCGGCGGGTCCATGCAGGACGGCGTCGGATGCCACGACCCCGACCGTGCGCGTGAGGCTCGTGCCCAGCGCACGGGCGGCGTTGTTGACCCGATAGTCGAGGGTGGCCACCGCGTCGAGCACGCGCTCGCGGGTCGCTTCGCGGATGCCCGGATACCCGTTGAGCACGCGAGAGACGGTCTGCGTCGAGACCCCCGCGGCGGCGGCGACCTCGCGCACGCCGATGCGCTTGCCCCCGACCTCGCCGCTCATGGTGACTCACAGTAGCGGGGGACGCACCTCCTCCGAGCGGGGCGGGGTGCGAGAGCCGACACGTGAAGGTCACCCCGCCCCCCGAACAGCCGAATGCCCCGGTCCTGTGGGGTGGACCGGGACATTCGGGGCCGGTCACTCGAAGTTGCGGTGGCGGGCGACGAGGTCGTGGAACTTCGCTCCCGTGCGACGCACGAGCATGAGGTAAAGCACGTCCCAGAAGATCCAGAGCGACTGCTCGAACAGGCTCCCCATCGCCTGAATCGTAGGCACGAGGCCGCTGGGGTCTTCGGCGCCGTAGGTGTGGGCCGGGACTGTGAGGACGATATCGGCGAGCTGAGCGGTCAGGCCGTCCGGCACGGCAGTGGCGACCAAGAGCGTCGCCCCGGTCTTCTTCACCTGTTCGGCGATGTAGTGCAGGTGCGGGATGTTCGCCGGCCCCGAGGGCATGATGAACAGATCGTCCGCGGTCACGGCGGGGGTGGTGTCGTCCCATCCCCAGTGCACGGTCTTGCCGAAGTGCGTCAGCCGCATCGCGAAGGCCTTGGAGCCGAGTCCCTCCCGCCCGATCCCGAGCACGAAGATGCGCTGGTGCGTCTCCAGGGCGTCGAGGGCGGCCCCGAGATTCTGCTCCGGGACGCGGCTGAACACCTCCCCGAGCTCCGCGACGACGGTCGAGCTGATCTCCTGGAATTCCGACATGAACGGTCCTTTCTTTCGTCCGCGGGGTCAGTGCGTGTTCGTCCGGCCGCCCCAGCGACCGACGAGCAGGGCGAGGAGGATGACCGCGCCGTAGACGGCGTTGATCCAGAAGGTGGGCACGCCGGCCAGGGTCAGGACGTTCGTCAGAGTACCCAGCAGCAGCACGCCCAGGAGCGCGCCGACGATCCGACCCTGTCCGCCGTTGAGCTGCACGCCGCCGATGACGGCCGCGGCCAGGGCGCTGAAGATGAGGTTGTCGCCCATGCCGCTGGTGACCGACGCGAGACGCCCGGCGAGCATGAGACCGGCGAAGGCGGCGAGCGCGCTGGCCACGACGAACGCGGTGATGAGCACGGCGTCCACCCGGATGCCGGCGGCCCGGGCCGCGTCGGCGTTCCCGCCGATCGCGTAGAGCGCACGACCCCAGGCGGTGTAGCGCAGCACGAGGGCGGCGACGAGGAACAGGATGCCGGTGATCCAGATTGCGGCGGGGATGCCGACCCAGCGAGCCGAGCCCACGTAGCGGAAGGCCTCGGGGAGGCCGGCGAGGGTCTTCCCCTGGCTGACGCCGAGCGTGATGCCGCGCAAGAGGATCAGCATCGCCAACGTCACGATGAAGGGATCGAGTTTGACCTTCACCACGAGGAAGCCGTTGATCAACCCGATCACGACACCGATCGCCAGGGTGACGAGGATCGCGAAACCGGGACCGATCTCGGATCCGAGTCCGCCCGTCACCGCGGGCACCATCAGCCATGCGGCGACCATCGGGGCGAGGCCCACGGTCGACTCCAGCGAGATGTCGAGCTTGCCGGTGATGAGGATGAACGTCAGACCGATGACGACGATCCCGAGCTCGGCGGACTGACGCAGGATCAGCGTGAGGTTGGCGGCGGAGAGGAACGCGGGGCTGACGACGGCTCCGACGATCGCGACGATGATGAGGCCCGGCAGGACGCTCAGCTCGCGCACGTTCTTCACGACGGAGCGCACCACGGGGTTCGGGGCGCTGACGGGGGTTCTGACGACGGTGGTTCGCACGGTGTTCACTCCAGGCCTTCGATGGCTCGAACGATGTCTTCTTCGGTGGGGTCGGCGAGTTCGGACGAGATCCGTCCCTCGCGCATGATCAGGACGCGGGGGCTGACGAGCAGCTCCTCGACGTCGTCGGAGATGAGGATGACCGCGACACCGTCGGCGAGGGCTCGCAGCATCAGGGCGTAGATGGCGTCCTTCGCCGCGATGTCGACACCCGCGGTGGGCGAGATGAGCACCAGCACACGCGGGGATCGCGCGAGGGCGCGGGCGAGCACGACCTTCTGCTGGTTCCCCCCGCTCAGTCCGGACACGGCGAGGCGAGGGTCCGGCGGGACGAGGGCCACGTCGTCGATAAGCGTCCGCGACATCTCGGTCTGCGCGCGCGGCGAGAAGAAGCCCCGCGGCGCCAGCTGGTCCATGACGCCCATCGTCGTGTTCTCGGCAACGCTCAGCTGCGGGACGTAGCCGTCCTTGTGCCGGTCGGCCGGGACGAATCCGATGCCGGCCCGCTGACTCGCCTTCACGTCTCCCGTGCGGATGGGCTCCCCGGCGACGACGATCTCTCCGCCGCCGAGGGACCGGAGTCCCGCGATGGCCTCGCCGACCGAGTACTTACCCGACCCGCCCACGCCGCCGATGGCGATCAGCTCGCCCGGGGCGACCGAGAGGCTGACGTCCGTGAACGCCCCCTCGCGATCCGTGGCGCCGCGCAGCTGCACGGCGGGTCGTGCGTCGAGGGCCGGGGCGGCGTTCTCGGCGCGGTGCCGACGCTGCTCCTGGCCGGCGAGGAGCGCGTCGACGAGGTCGTCGGAGCGGATCTCGTCACCCACGCGCGACCAGAGCAGTTTGCCGTCGCGCAGGACGGTCGCCGAATCGCAGATCGCGGTGACCTCCCGGAGGAAGTGGGAGACGAAGACGAAGGTGACGCCGGCCTCCTGCAGTTCCTGCACCTTATCGAACAGCCGCCGGATGGCCGCGCCCTCGAGCTGGACCGTGGGCTCGTCGAGCAGAACGATGCGCGTGCCCGCCTCGAGCGCCTTCGCGATCGTGAGCATCTGGCGCTCCTCGATCGGGGCGTCCGCGAGCAGCAGCTTGGGGTCGAGACGGATGTTCCACGCGTCGAGGATCCGCTCGGCCTCGGACTGCATCTTCGTCCACGACACGCGCGCTCCCGTGGTGGGCAGACGCCCCGCGAAGAGGTTCTCCGCGATGGTGAGGTTCGCGAAGACCGAGGGCCGCTGGTAGACGCAGGCGACACGCTGCTGCCAGGCTTTCGGATCGGATGCCGGGGGAGCGGCCTCCCCGAAGAAGCTCACCGTCCCGGTGTCGGGCGTCTCGAGGCCCGTGATCATGCGCAACAGGGTGGACTTGCCCGCGCCGTTGCGTCCGATCAGGCCGTGGACCTGGCCGGGGAGGATCGAGACGGAGACGTCTTGGAGGGCCTTGGTCGCACCATAGGTCTTGCTCACGCCGTCGATGCGGATGGCAGGCACGGTGGTCGTAAGGGTGGTCATGACGTCTCCGTCTCGCTGGGGTGATGGCCGGATTACTTGCTGACGCCGAACGCGTCGAGGGCGAACTGCTTGTTGCCCCAGAGGTTCGGGTCCTCGACGTTGTCCTTGGTCACGACGGGCGTGGGCAGCAGGTCGACGAGGTTGCCGTTACGCTCCTCGATCGTGCTGCCGTGATCGGTCGCCCCCGCCTGGAACGTCTCGCCCTTGATGGCGCGGGTGAGGTAGTCGACGCCGTAGTCGATGTAGTCGGTCATGGGCTGGGCGACGGCGGCATCCAGCCATCCGTCGCGGATCGCGTTCATCGCCATCGGGCTGGCGTCGACCGAGACCTGCACGATGTGGCCCGACTGCCCCGCGGGCACGAGCTTGCCGGCCGACTGGAGCGTGTCGAGAATCGTCGGGAAGAAGGTGGCGTCGCTCTGGTTGTAGATGCCCGCGACGTTGCCGTACTGGTTCAGCGCGGTCTCGATTCCGGATGCCGCCTTCGCGGGGTCCCACTCGGTGGCGACGTTCACGAGCTTGACGCCCGGGTACTTCGACGCCATGCAGTCGTTGAACCCGTTCGTGCGGTCGCGACCGTTCGAGGTGACCGGGTCGCCGTCGAGGGTGACGACGACAGCGTCGGCGGCGACGCGCTTGCCCATCTCCTCGCAGGCGAGCTCGCCCATCTGCACGTTGTCGGCGCGCACGATCATGGCGATCTTGCCGGAGGCGGGAGCTTCGTCGATGGCGACGATCGGAACGCTCGAGTCGTTGGCGTACTCGATGGCCGGGACGATCGCGTCGGCGTCGCCGACCGAGATGACCAGGCCCTTGGCGCCCTTGTTGATGAGCGTCTGGATGTCGGTGATCTGCTGTGCGGCGTCGCGGTCGGCGTTGGTCGCCGGGATGGTGGCGTAGCCGAGCTCGGCGAAGCGCTCCATGGAGCCGACGTTCTCGGCGTTCTGGAACGGGTCGGTGTGCGGCTGCGAGTAGCTCAGCGGGGTGTCGGCCGGCTCGCCGGCGCCGGAGCCGGCGTCGCCGGATGCACCTCCCGCGCATCCGGCGAGCAGCAGCGCGCCGGCGCCGAGGAGGGCGAGTCCGGTGATGGGTGAAGTTCGCATGCGTACTTCCTCTCTGAAGTGCAGAAGCCTCTGGGGTAGATGGCGGTTTCGCTGTACAGGACCGAAGCCCTGCCCGTATCGTACGTCTTGTACGTACAGAATGTACAGCGCAAATCGGAAGATGCGAACAGACGAAGGTTCGGGGGTTCGCGGGATCGGGTATCCGCACCGTCTGTACAGTCAGAACCAAACGTACGACGAAGGCGCGACGATGCGCACGACGACGAGGAGAATCACGTGGTGCACACGATCGAACGGGTCTCCCCCGTGCCGTACTACGAGCAGCTCTACGAGATCCTGCGCGAGCAGATCGCTCAGGGCGAGATCGCCGAAGAGGAACGACTGCCGAGCGAACTGGAGCTGTGCCGTGAGTTCGGACTCTCGCGGGCGACGGTGCGGCAGACATTGACCAAGCTCGAGAACGACGGCTACGCGCACCGCATCCCCCGCCGCGGGGTGTTCGCGAGCATCCCCGGTCAAACGGCGGGGTGGACCGTCCAGGAAGGGTTCCTCGAATCGCAGCTGCGGCACGGACGGACCGGCATCACGACCACCGTCGTGCACACGGGCTACGTCACCCCCGAGACCCACGTCACGGACGCCCTGCGCGTCGACCCCGACACCGAGGTGTTCGCGCTGGAGCGCGTCCGCGCGCTCGACGGACGCCGGGCCATGTACAGCACGAACTGGTTCCCCCGCGACGTGGCACGGACGATCGCGAGCGAATCGGGCGTGCTCGATGGCTCGGCCTCGCTCAACAGCCACCTCCGATCAGCGGGCTTCATCAGCAGCGGCGCGCAGCGGGTCATCCACGCCCTCGCCTCACCGGACGCGGTCGCCGCTCACCTCGACGTCGAACCGGGCCACCCCGTGCTGCGCGTGCGCTCCTCGTCGTGGGCGGCCGATGGAACACGGTTCGATTACTACGAGACGTGGGTGCTCACCGACGTCATCCCCCTCGAGGTCAGCGTTTCGGCCAGCTGACCGGGCTCATCCCAGCATCCCGCTGACGAAACCCCCGAGCGCGTCGACCGGGTCGGGGGTCCACCCCCGCGCGGTCGCCGCCAACAGGGCGGCCCCCACGGCCGTGACCTCCGGCTCAAGGACCGGCACCGCCGGGGCACCGTTGACAGCGGCCTTCAGCGCGATCCACCCGGGAGAGCGCACCCACCCCCCGGCCATACGGACCTCGGCCACCCCGCCGACATCGTGACGCACCGCGTCCACCGCGTCGCGGCCGGCCACGGCGAGCGCCCCCAGCACCGCGGAAGCACGGGCCCGAGGATCTGCCGGAGCATCGACGGCGTACGACGGCTGCCCCCCGCCCCGCTGCCCCGGAACGAACCAGCCCGACTCCCACACCGGGAGCGGCTCGGCCCGTCCGATCAAGAGGTGCCTGATCGCGCGGGCCACCTCGGCATCGCGCGAGGCCCACTGCACGTTGCGCGCCAGTTCCTCCACACGCAGCAGAGTGCTGCCGCTGGCACGGATACCGGGAGCGACATCCACGTGGTCGTCACCCCGCACCCGCGAAGAGGCCGACTGCGCGACCACCACCTCGGCCGTGCCCATCGAATCCAGCACGGCGCCCGGGACCATCAACTGCACGCCCCACCCTCCGATCGGGTGATCGTGGCCGCCCGCCACGGCGATGGCATCCGAGGTCACGACCCCCGCCGCGCGGAGCGCCGGCGACACGATCTCCCCGACCACGTCCCCGGTCGCGACGACGGGCGGAAGAAGACGCTCGTCGCCGAGGGTCAGAGTCACACGGTCGTGGGCCCAGGCGCGCTCACCGCTGCGCCACGCGGCCGTGCGCGGCGCCAGCGTGTCGCTGAGGAAGGCGCGGCCCGTCCAGGAGACGGACGGAAGATCGGTGAGGGCGATCCATGCGGCGGCGCGATCGGCGCCCGCCTGCGCGCGAGCCCACCTCCAGCCGACGAGCGAGCGAACCGGGTCGGTGTCGACGTCGAAGGTGTCGTCGCCGACCAGCTCGGGGCGCAGAGCGTCGAAGACGGCGTGACGGCGCGGGTCGAACCACGCCAGCGCGGGGGTGAGCGGGCGCAGCCCGGCATCCACGAGCACGCCGTCCTCCCCGATGCCGGCGACGCACAGGGCGTGGATCACGCGGCTGTCGCCGCAGACTTCGACGACCATGTCCTCGATCGCGAGCACCAGGGCGGCCGCGTCGACGGCGAGGTCGGTTCCGGCACGGCGGGTGGGACGGCCGGCTCGAGCGACGACCGCCCCGTCGGCGGTGACCGCCACGACCTTGGTGTTGGTGCTGCCGACGTCGATGCCCACCGCGACGGGGAGGCGTACGCGCAGGGTCACCGTCGATTCCTCCCGGGGGTCGAGGACGAGCGCCTTCCCCTCGACCTTAGCGGCGTCGATCAGACGCGCGCGGGCGCGGGGGCGGGTGCACTCGCGAGGTGGCCGAGGGCGATCTGCGCGTCGTGGTGCTGCCTGACGATCTGGGGCGCGGGGGGCGCGGGGGCGACGGGCGACGTCTCCACCGACCAGAGGGGGAAGGAGCCGGTGAGCGCGGCCGCCGCCTGCATCGCGGCGCCCTTCGCGACGTACTCGTCCGCGGTCGGCACGCCCAGGGGAAGGTCCACGAGCTCTGCCAGCACGCGCTGCACGGCCGGGTTCTTCGCCGCACCGCCGATGACGAGCAGCCGCCGGGAGTGCACCCCGCACGCCGCGAGCGCGTCGAGCATCGCGACCTGGCTCGCCACCGTTCCCTCGACGATCGCACGCGCCATGTTCGCTCGCGTGAAGTTCGACAGACTGGCACCGAGCAGCGCCGCCCGCGCGTGTGGAAGGTCGGGCGTGCGCTCGCCCTCGAAGTACGGCAGCAGCGTCAGCCCCTCCGCCCCGGGTGAGGCGGTCAGCGCCAGCTCGGCGAGTTCATCGTGCGTGCACCCCAGCAGCTCCGCGCCGACCTGCAGGTTCCGCGCCGCATTGAGGGTCGCGACGATGGGGAGATGATCACCGGTGGCGTCGGCGTAGCTGCAGACGTAGCCCGCGTAGTCGTGGACCGGAGAGGACGTCCTCGCATAGACAACACCCGACGTGCCCAGGCTGAGTACGGCGTCACCCTCTTCGAGTCCGAGCGCGAGGGCTGCGGCGGCGTTATCTCCGCTGCCGACCCCGATCGGAAGGCCCGCGGGGATGCCGGGAAGTCCCGCGGCCGTGACTCCGGCCCGGTCCAGGGGGCCGAGGATGACGGGCAGCACGACCGGTCGACCGAACGCGTGAACGAGGAGATCGGGGGTGTACTCCCCCGTCTCGCCCGACCAGTACCCGGTCCCCGACGCCTCCGACCTGTCCGTGACGAGGTTGTCGACCCCGCCCGTCCCGGGGCCGAAACCGCGCAGGCGCCACGTGAGCCAGTCGTGCACGACCGCGATGGCCGCGGTGCGGGCCGCGGCATCCGGGAACTCGTCCCGCAGCCAGCGCGCCTTGACCACCGTGTCCGAGAGCGTGAGGGGCAGGCCGGTGCGCCGGATCCAGGTGTCGCGGCCGAGCTCGGCGTTCAGCGCGACCATGTGCGGGTGCGAGCCCACGTCGTTCCAGAGCGGGGAGGCCGCGACGGGCGTGCCTGTCTCGTCGAGGAAGATCGGCGTGTGCTGCTGACCGCTCACCGACACCGCGAGCACGTCGTGCAGTCCTCCGGCCGCGCGCACGGCCTCGAGGAGCGCGTTCCACCACACCTCGGGGTCGACGATCGTCTCGACCGGGTGGGAAGCGGATCCCTCGCGGATGCAGACCCCCGTGTCGAGATCGCGCACGGTGACCTTGCAACTCTGCGTGGACGAGTCGATACCTGCGACGAGCCTCATCGCTGCGCCTTTCGTTCGGAGGACGCTGCCGCGCTCACGCCGGCATCGCCTTGAGGTGTTCCCACCGGGCCGCGGTGGCCGCAGCCCACTGCCGCAGCCGCCGGTGGCGTTCCGCGTCGGGAGAGACGTCATGCGGGAGGGAGGTCTCCCACGGCCGCCGGACCCCGTGCGCGAGCGCCTGCGCTCCGCGGGAGACGACCTCGTCGACCCCGGCGACGCTGACGGGAACCCCGAGCAGGTCGGCCTTGAGCTGCACCCAGAGGGAATTGGATGCCGCCGGCCCGATGACCTTCACGCGGTCCAGTTCGCTGCCGAAGAGGCCCCAGACGTCCGCAAACTGGCGGACGAGTCCGAGGAAGCAGCCGAACACGAGCTCGAGCGCGGTCGTGTCGGTGCCCACCCCGGCGATGGCGCCTCGCGCGGTCGCATCTTTCTCGGGGGGCGGACTGCCACGGAAGCGCGGCAGCACCAAGGGGATCCGATCGAGATCGAGCCGCCCGGAGAGATAGGTGACATGCGCCTGGTCGATGAGCGCCCGCGCATCCGCCTCCTCGACGGCGAGGAGCGTACGCAGCGTCGCGAAGGCCGATCCGCCCGTCGGGATCGACGCGAACAGCGTGTAGAGCTCCCCGTCGCAGGCGAGACCGCCCGCGATCTTGGTCGCCGCGGTCGCGGCATCCGTTCGGGGTTCATCCAGGAGCGTGAGGATGCCCTCCGTGGTCCCGGTGGAATCCAGCATCTCGCCCGGCTGCAGGTCGGCGCCGACGCCCCCGACCATGTGGTCGTGACCGGCGACGTGGACGGTCACCTCATCGAGACCCCAGGCACGGGAGACGGCGGGGTCCATCGCGACGCCGTGAGACGCCGGCCGCAGGGGCGGAAAGACCGCCGGATCGACGCCGAAGAGGGCGCAGACCTCGCGCGAAGGGCGCCGCTCGCGCAGGTCGAGGGCCATCGTGCGACTCGCGAGCGAGGGCTCGGACCAGCGGCGCCCGGTCAGATGCGCGGCGACGAACTCCGACACGTTGAGCCAGAGGGCGTCCGCGCTGTCGGAGTGGGCCAGCGCCCAGGCCACCTTCGACAGCGCGTAATTCGCATTGACGGGCAAGCCGGTTAGGGCGTACACGCGTTCCCGCTGGGCGGGGGTGATGTCGCGCAACAGGGCGGCGCCACGCTGATCGTGCCAGAGGATCATGGGCGAACGCAGCGAGAGGTCGGGGCCGACGAGCCCCCCCGATTCCCCCACGCCCGCGAGCGCGATCCGCTGCACCGATCGACGCAGCGCCGGATCGAGGTCCGCCACGAAATCGCGCACGGCATCCAGCAACGCCTCGACGTCGTAGACCTCGCCGATCCCGTCGCCGACGGTGGGGGTCGCGACGCGGCGAGAGACGAGCAGGGCGCCGTCGCCGTCGAACACGCACAGCTTGACGCTCGTGGTGCCGATGTCGACCGTGATCGTGGGGGTCATGCGCGTCAGAGGGAAGGGTTGAGCATGCGGATACGACGCTCGACGACCTCGGAGATCGCCGCCACCGCGTCGAGGGAAACCCGGATGAGGGAGTTCTCGTTCGGGTTCGCGGCGTACGCCTCGCCGAAGCTGCGGATCATGGCGTTGCGCAGATCGCTCGCGACGTTGACCTTGACCACACCGAAGTCCGCCAAGCGGCCGAGCTGCTCCTCGGGCAGCCCCGAGCCGCCGTGGATCACGAGGGGAACGGAACTCGCCGCGCGGACGCGCTCGAGGAGATCGAAATCGATGCGCGCGTTCGGCGCATACCCGTGCACGTTGCCCACCGACACCGCGAGCATGTCGCAGCCGACGGCCGCGACGAAGTCGGACACCTGTGCGGGGTCTGTCGTGCTGGCGAACTCGGGGGCGACATCGTCCTCCTTGCCGCCGATACTGCCGAGTTCCGCCTCGAGCGCGATCGAGGCACCGCACATGCGCCGCGCCGTCGCCGAGATCGCGGTGTTCTCCGCAAGAGGTTCCTCGGAGGCATCGATCATGATCGAGGTGAAATCGGCGGCCAGAGCCGCTTCGACGGCCGCGAGCGACTTGCCGTGGTCGAGGTGCAGGGCGACCGGCACGGTCGTGTCCGCCAGGCGCCGCGCGACCATGTCGTACACGTACTCGTAGCCGGAAAGCTTCACGTTCGTCGGAGCGACCTGGATGAAGGTCGGCACACCGACCTTCTCGACAGCATCGATGATGCCCATGGTCGTCTCGATGTTCGTGGTGTTGAACGCCCCCGCCACGAGCCCACGGGCCGTGCAGTGCTGGATGACGTCGTGTCCGCTGACCAAAGGCATGGGCAGTCCCTCCGTTGTGGTGACGGAGGCGGGACGGCGAGGCGTCCCGGGTCGATCCGTCCGCGGTCCCTTCCGCGTTGGATGTCAGCGTAGTGCGCAACGTCCATATCGTCCAGTCTGTACGTACAACATGGACGACGGTGATCGACCGACGCTCGAGGATGCGACCGACGACCGATCACACGCACCGGGGACGGAGCGCAACGCGCGCGGAGGAAGAGGCGGAGCCCGCCGCTGTCGCGACCCCTGCGCGGCGGACGGATGCGCGGGCGCACGGCGATCGAATCGGGCCGGAGCCGCTCCGGGGGAGCGCTCCCGCAGAGAGTCCGCCGACGCCCCCCTTACAAGACGCCGACGGACCCGCCTCTACTTTGGCCTATGAGTGCGCTGTGTCACTACTCCGTCGCGCGCAGAGCCGCCACCACGTCGTACCGCTCGCGGATCTCGGGGCGGTGGTCGGGCTCGACGGCCCGCGTGGTCGATACGGTCCACTCGACCGGTCCGCCGGCGAGCACGCCCGCCGCCTGACGGGCCGCGCCGAGCGCGACGTACTCACCTGCGGCCGGGACGACGATCTCGGCGTCGAACACCTGCGCGGCGATGCGGGCGACGCCCTCGTTCGCGGCGGCACCGCCGATCAGCAGCACGCGGCGCACCTCGACACCCTGCGCCTGGATCGCCTCGAGCCCGACGGCGAGCCCGCTCAGCATGCCCTCGATGGCGGCGCGCGCGAAATTCGGGCGGTTCGTGGATGCCAGGGTCAGGCCGGTCAGCGAGGCCTGCGCGTGCGGCAGGTTGGGCGTGCGCTCGCCCTCGAACCACGGCACGAGCACCACGCCGCCGGCACCGGGCTCGGCCTCGAGTGCCAGGGCCCCGAGCTCGTCGTGGGACACGCCGAGGAGCCCCGCGAAGGCGTCGAGCACCCGGGCGGCGTTGAGGGTGGCCACCAGGGGCAGGAAGCGCCCCGTGGCGTCGGCGAAGCCGGCCACCGCGCCCGTCGCATCGCGGGCCGGGGTGTCGGTGACGGCGAACACGGTGCCCGAGGTGCCGAGCGAGACGACCACGTCGCCCACGCCCGCGCCGAGGCCGAGCGCCGCGCCGGCGTTGTCTCCCGCCCCGGGGCCGACGAGGGCGCCGCCGGGCAGCGTCCCCGCGCTCTCCCACGGACCGAGCACGCGCGGCAGCACGGCATCGTGCCCGAGGGCGCGTCGGAATAGGTCGAGGTCGTAGCCGTCGGCGCCCCAGTACGCGGTGCCCGAGGCGTCGGACCGGTCGGTGACGAGCTCCTCGAGAACGGCGTTGCCCGGGCCGAATCCGCGCAGACGCCAGGTCAGCCAATCGTGGGGCAGGGCCACGGCGGCGACGCGCGCGGCGTTGTCCGGCTCGGCGTCGCGCAACCATCGAAGCTTGGTGCCGGTGAACGAGGCGACCGGCACGGCACCCGTCCGCTCGGCGAACGCCTCCGCGCCCACTTCGTCGATGAGGTCGCGCGCGGCCTGCGCCGACCGGGTGTCGTTCCAGAGCAGGGCGTCGCGGATGACGGCCCCCTCGGCGTCGAGCACGACCATGCCGTGCTGCTGACCCGCGATCGACACCGCGGCGACTTCATCGAGACCGCCGGCCTGGGCGATGGCATCCTGAAGCGCTTTCCACCACGCCGCGGGATCGACCGACGTGCCGGCGGGGTGCGACGCGCGCCCCTCGCGCACGACCTTCCCGGTCTCGGCGTCGACGACGACGACCTTGCACGACTGCGTCGACGAGTCGACTCCCATGACGAGCGCCATGCTCTGCCCTTCTGTCCGCCGCGCCTCCGTCGGCGCGGTCCGAGTTGTCTGTGTTGCGGGGTGCGGCCCCGTGGCGCCGAGGCCCCGTCTCGCCCCGCCCTCTTGAGTGTCCAAAACACCCGGAGACTTTTCGAATTCGTCCGGGTGTTTCGGACACTCAGCGTACGGGCGGGATGCCGAGCGGGATGCGCGACTCGACCGCAGCGGAAGTGACGCGAAGGGGCCCGGATGCCGCGGCATCCGGACCCCTTCCGACTCAGCGCGCGCCGAGCAGGTGCTCGGTGGCGAGCTGCTGCAGGCGGACGAAGCCGAAGCCCTTGCCGCCGAGGTACGCGTCGGTGTCGAAGTCCTCGTAGGCCGAGCGGTCGGCGAGGAAGTCGTCGTAGGTCTCGCCCTCGTTCAGCGTCGGCTGCGCGAGCTCGGCGACCTTGGCGGCCTCGAGAGCTGCCTGCACCTCGGGGTCGGCGCGGAAGGCCGCGGCGCGCTCCTTGAGCAGCAGGTAGGTGTTCATGTTGGCCGACACGGAGTCCCAGACACCGGTCTCGTCCTCGGTGCGCGAGGGCTTGTAGTCGAAGTGACGGGGGCCGTCGTACGCGGGCACGCCGCCGGGGCCGCCGTTCTCGAGCAGGTCGACGAGCGCGAAGGCGTTGTGCAGATCGCCGTGGCCGAACACGAGGTCCTGGTCGTACTTGATGCCGCGCTGACCGTTGAGGTCGATGTGGAAGAGCTTGCCGTGGTACAGCGCCTGGGCGATGCCCGCGGCGAAGTTCAGGCCCGCCATCTGCTCGTGGCCGACCTCGGGGTTCAGGCCCACCAGCTCGGGGCGCTCGAGCGAGTCGATGAACGCGATCGCGTGTCCGAGCGTGGGCAGCAGGATGTCGCCGCGGGGCTCGTTGGGCTTGGGCTCGATGGCGAAGCGGATGTCGTAGCCCTTGTCGGTGACGTAGTCGCCGAGCAGGTTGACGGCCTCGCGGTAGCGCTCGAGCGCCTGGCGGATGTCCTTCGCGGAGTCGTACTCGGCCCCCTCACGGCCGCCCCACATGACGAAGGTCTTCGCACCGAGCTCGGCGGCGAGGTCGAGGTTGCGCAGCACCTTGCGCAGCGCGAAACGACGCACCTGGCGGTCGTTCGAGGTGAAGCCGCCGTCCTTGAAGACGGGGGCCGAGAAGAGGTTGGTGGTCACCATCGGCGTGACGATGCCGGTGTCGCTCATCGCGCCCTTGAGGCGGTCGATCTGCTTCTGACGCTCGGCGTCGGTGGAGCCGAAGGCGAAGAGGTCGTCGTCGTGGAAGGTCAGGCCGTAGGCGCCGAGCTCGGCGAGCTTCTCGACGACGTGCACGACGTCGAGGGGCTCACGTGTGGGGCCGCCGAAGGGGTCGGTGCCGTTGTAGCCGACGGTCCAGAGACCGAACGAGAACTTGTCGTCGCGGGTGGGGGTGGGCATTCCTGCTCCTTCGCATGGACGCACGAGCGCGCGGTGGCGCGCAGCGGGTTTGTTGGTGCTCACAACATATATCCCGGATGCCGCGGCGTCCACCCCCTCTGACTACATCGGCCGACATATACTGAGATATATAACAAAGGGGGCCTGCCATGGCACTGACCAGCGTCGACCTCGATCCACGACTCATCGAACGCGCGCGGATCCTCACCGGAGAACCCTCGAATCGCGCGGTCCTCGACCTCGCCCTCCGCCGTCTCATCGCTTCCCAGCAGAAGGACGCGATGATCGCCGGAATCGCCGGACTGACGGACCTCGAGGCCGGGCTCGATTCGCCTGTCGCCTCGACGTCGTGACCGACTACCTCGTCGACAACTCGGTCTGGGCGCGCTTGGCCTCAGGCGACCCGGCCATCCGCGATCGGCTCGAACGCATCGCCCGATCCCCTTCCGACCTTTTCGTGACGTGCCCGCCGCAGGTGGTGGAATTCTGCCACAGCGCATGCTCGCCCGAGGAACGCGCGCACTACCGCGAGCAGATCTCGCTGGGATTCTCTCTCGAACGGGCACCGGACGAGACGCTCGCCGTCGGCATCCAGTCCGCACTCTGGAACGCCGGCCTCGTGCGTGCCGCGGGCACCGTCGACATCCTGATCGCGGCGTACGCCATCGCGAACGACGCGACGGTCCTGAGTTCTGATCACAACTTCGCTCACATCGCCGCGGTGAGCGATCTGGCGTACGAATACGTCGCACCGACGAACTGACTCCCGCTCGGATCACCGCCGGAGAGCGGCGTCGACCACGTCGAAGACCTGCGGATCCCACGTCAGCGCGCGCTCCCACGGCAGGCCGAACCCGTCGGCGAAGAAGATGCTGTGCACGTGGTCGGGGAAGGAGTGCCGATCGATGCGAGGGACGACGGCCGCCGGCACATCGTCGGCCCGACCGCTGCGCAACGACACGAGCCCGTCGTGCGGCCAGAGCTGCGCCGGCTCGGTGGCGGCGGCGAAGTACCCCGCCCCGATCGCCGTGACCGCCACGTCGTCGAGCACTCCGGCCTGCGCCTCGTTCCAGGTGCGGAGGAACCGCCGTGACACCTGCTCGGCCGCCCCTTGCGAGTTCGCCGCCGCATAGGCACGCGCCTGGTCGAGGATCGTCGTGGTCGCCGGGTCGCCGTGCGCGTCGGCATCCGTGATGTCGCCCGCGACGGCGTCGCCGAGCACCGCGCCGTCCCAGGGCGTGCCGAGGGTCACGAGGTGGTCCACCCGCGGGGCCGCCCCGGCCAGCTCGCGGATCGCCGCGCGCGAGAACAGACCGCCCATGGAGTGCGCGACGAGATCGACACTCGAAACGGCGTACTCGACGGAGAGCCAGCGGAGGAATGCGGCGAGCGCCACGCCCGCGTGGTCGACCGCGCCGACGGCGTTGATCGTCAGCTCGGCGGGCAGCACGACCGGGACGTCGCCGAAGCCCTGCCACCCGGCATCCGCTTCGACCGTCCCCGCACCGATGCGGGCCGGAGCGGTGAAGACCTGCCGCCCGGCCGCACGGTGGTGCTCGCGGAGGGCGGTCAACGTGTTGCCCGCCGCGAGCCCCGACCCGGCCGCCCGGTCGGTGTCGGTGAACGGGGTGACGGCAGCGCCGCCGGAGACGAGAACGACGGCATCGGCCACGGCAACTCCTCAGAGGGTCGGATGCCGCTCAGATTAGGGCACACCCCCGACATCGCGGGGACACCCGCGCGCCTGGCTGAGGGGGGGATCAGGCCGGGAGCGCGTCCTCGATCGCGGCGACGACCTCGGGGGCGTCGGGCAGCGTCCGCGGGCTGAAACGGGTCACCCGGCCATCGGGGGCGACGACGAACTTCTCGAAGTTCCACGAGATGCGGCCGGTCTTGCCCTCGGCATCCGGAGTCGTCGTGAGCTCCTTGTACAGGGGGTGGGCGCTGCGCCCGTTGATCTTGACCTTCTCCGACATCGGGAAGGTCACGCCCCACGTCGCCGAGCAGTACTCGGCGATCTTGTCCTCGTCGCTGAGCTCCTGCAGGAACTGGTTGCTGGGGAAGCCGATCACCGTGAAACCGCGGTCGGCGTACTTCTTGTGCAGCGCCTCGAGCGCCTCGTACTGCGGGGCGAGGCCGCATCGCGAGGCGACGTTCACCACGAGGGCGGCCTTGCCGTCGGTCAGCTCGCCGAAGGTCGTCTGCTCGCCGCGGATGGTCGTGATGGGGATGCCGGAAAGGTCCATGCTCCGATCCTGGCACCGCGCGGTTGTGGTCGGGGTGGGAATCGGCCCCGCCCGTGGCACAGTGGTCGGATGGTCACCGCGGGCAGCCGGGGCGACGGCATGCGCCGCGCCAATCTGGCCCTCGTGCTGCGCACCGTGCACCGTGAGGGACCGCGCTCGCGCGCCGCGCTGACCGAGGCGACGGGCCTGAACCGCTCGACCATCGCCGACCTCGTGGGCGAATTGCAGCGCGCGGGACTCGTCGTCGAACGGGCGTCCGAGGCGCAGGGCCGCGTCGGCCGCCCCTCCCCCATCGTCGAGCCCGACCCGCGCGTCGTCGCCGTCGCCGTGAACCCCGAGGTCGACGCCCTCGACATCGCAGCGGTCGCCCTGGACGGGTCGATCATCGCGCGCGAACGCCTCGACCAGTCGACGCTGCTCACGCCCGAGCGCACGGCCGAGCTCGTCGGCATCCGCCTCGATTCCTGGCGCCGCGGGCCGCTCGCCGACTCCCGTCTCGTGGGCGTGGGGGTCGCCGTCCCCGGTCCGGTGCGCGCATCCGACGGGCTCGTACGCGAAGCCCCGCACCTCGGGTGGATCGACGCCGCCCTCGCCGGTCTGATGACGGATGCCACGGGCCTGCCCACCCACGTCGCCAACGACGCGGCGCTGGGCGCCGTGGCCGAGCACCTGTTCGGGGCCGCGCGCGGAGCGCACGACGTCGTCTACCTCAACGGCGGCGCGAGCGGTATCGGCGGGGCGGTGATCGTCGGCGGGATGCCGCTGGGCGGGGCGGGCGGCTACGCCGGGGAGTTCGGGCAGAACAGGCCCGGCATCGCCGATCCCGACGACCGTCGCGCGCCCGAGGGGGTGCTCGAAGACGAGGTCAGCCGGTCGCTGCTGCTGAGAGCGCTCGGCATCGAGGGCGCTGACGACGCGGCCCTCGCAGCGGCGCTCACCCGCAACACCGATGCGGCGGTGCGGGCCGAGACCGATCGACAGCGCCGGATCCTCGCCACCGCCCTCGCCAACGCCGCGAACGTGATGAACCCCGCGGTCATCGTGCTGGGCGGGTTTCTCGCGATCCTCGGCGACCTCGACCTGCCCGGTCTCGACGCCGCGGTGCGCGCGCAGACCATCCCCGCCTGCGCGGAGGGTCTGCGCCTGGCAGCCGCCGAGCTCGGCGAGAACCGTCTGCTGGTGGGCGCGGCCGAGGCCGTGTTCGAGGCCGCGCTCTTCCCGGCCCGCTGAGCGCGGAACACCTCCCGAAACCCTCCACGCGCGCCCCCATGTCGGAGGTCCGGGGCAGGATGGGTGAGCGACGACGAGAGGAGAACCGATGATCGAGACACGTTCCGCCGGGGCCACCTGGTCGGGCAACCATCAGTACCGTGCCCGCGAGGTGCTGCTGCCGACCGGGCCCGACGAATTGGCCGAGGTCGTGGCATCCGCCGATCATCTGCGCGTGCAGGCGACCCGCCACACGTTCAACGACGTCGCCGACAGCGAGTCCACCCTCGTGTCGCTCGAGAAGATGCCCACGCGCATCGACATCTCCGGTGACCGGGCGCGTGTCGAGGGGCTCCTGACCTTCGCCCAGCTGGCTCCCGTGCTCGAAGCCGAGGGCCGCGCGCTGCACAACCTCGGGTCACTCCCCCACATCTCCGTGGCCGGCGCGACGGCGACCGGCACCCACGGTTCAGGCGTTCGCAACGGCAATCTCTCGAGCGCCGTGACGGGCGTCGAGCTGATGGATGCCGAGGGCCGCACGCACCGCATCGACGAAGCCCACCCGTGGTTCGGCGCCGCCGCGCTCAGCATCGGCGCCCTGGGCGTGGTGACGGCCCTCGAGCTGCGCACCGAACCGACCTACGCCGTCACGCAGCAGGCGTACACCGGAGTCGCTTGGGCCGACATCATCGCCGACCCGATCGCCGTGCTCGGCGGCTCGCGAAGCGTCAGCATCTTCACGACCTGGGGAGACCCCGCGCACGACCTGGTCTGGGCCAAGAGCGACACGGGGTCTCCGACGTGGGTCGAAGAACTCGGCGGCACCGCCGTCGGCGATGACATCCACCTCGGCAGCATCCGCACCGTCGACAACACGACGCCGCGCGGAACCTCCGGCCCGTGGCACACGCGCCTGCCGCACTTCCGCGCTGACGCCCTCCCCAGCGACGGCGATGAGATCCAGTCGGAGTACTTCGTTCCGCTGAGCTCGGCGGCCGAGGCCCTCGCGGCCGTCCGCGAGATCGCCCCGGGCTTCGCCGAGCACCTCCTGGTGACCGAGCTGCGCACGGTCGCCGCCGACGAGCTGTGGCTGAGCCCCGCGTATCAGCGCGACGTCCTCGCGATCCACTTCACGTGGCGCAACGACACCGCGGGGGTGCTGTCGGCCCTTCCGCACGTCGAGGCAGCCCTCGCGCCGTTCGACGCGCGGCCGCACTGGGGCAAGGCGTTCACCATGCCCGGCGAGCGGATCCTCGCGACGCTGGCACGCGCGCACGATTTCGCCGCGGTCGCCCGCGAGGCCGACCCCCGCGGCGTCTTCCGCAACGCCTACCTGCGGCGCATCTTCGGCGACTGATCAGCCCCATTCAGGTCCCTGAGCGTCATCCAGGTCCCTGAGCCTCACCCAGGTCCCTGAGCCTCGCCCAGGTCCCTGAGCCTGTCGAAGGGACCGGAACCCCCGCCCCACCCAGGTCCCTCAGCGTCACCCAGGTCCCTGAGCCTGTCGAAGGGACCGGAACCCCCGCCCCACCCAGGTCCCTGAGCCTCACCCAGGTCCCTGAGCCTGTCGAAGGGACCGGAACCCGCGTGCCGCCAACACTTCACCACGAGACGACGCCGCCCACCGCGGCGCCGCCTCACGGCATCCGGGATCAGCGGCTGGAGTAGCCGCCGTCGATGGGGAGCGAGACGCCCGAGATCATTCCCGCGCCGTCGCCGAGCAGGAACACGATCGGGGCCGCGATGTCGTCCTCGGTGGCCCACTTGTGCAGCGGCATGGCCTCGAGGAAGGGGCCCTCGATGTCGGGACGCCCCCAGTACCAGGCCGACATCGGGGTCATGACGACCGTGGGGTTCACGCTGTTGACGCGGATGCCGTAGCCGCCGAGCTCGAGGGCGGAGACCCGCGTGATGTTGTCGAGGGCGGCCTTCGACGATCCGTACGAGATGTGACCCGAGAGGGCGACGAGGCTCGCCTGGCTCGAGACGTTGACGATCGCCCCGCCCTTGCCGACGCGGATCATCTCGCGCGAGGCGTACTTGGTGACCAGCAGCGAGCCGCGGGCGTTGATGCGCATGACCTTGTCGAAGACGTCGATGTCGGTGTCCATCGGGGTCGCGATCTCGCCGCCCCAGCCGCCGCAGTTGACGACGCCGTAGATGTCGCGACCCTCGATGGCCGCGCGGATCTCGTCTTCGGATTCGAGGTCGAACACGACGGGCTCCGCACCGGTCTCGGCGCTGATCGCGGCGACGCTGTCGGCGTCGCGACCGGCGGCGAGGACCGTCGCGCCGGCGGCGACGAGGTGACGAACGGTCGCCCCGCCGATGCCGCCACCGGCTCCGGTGACGAGGATGGTGCGGTCGGTGAATTCGGTCATGGGTGGGCTCTTTCACGGGTCCGGGAGTCGAGGACGACGGCAGTGTCGCCGGGGCCCATGATAACCACAGAATCACGCGGATGACTTCGGTGTCATGACGAATTGATCACGGACCTTGACACCGGTGTCACGGTGGGCTTACCGTAACCGGAGTTCGACCGGTGGACACCCCCGCCGGACCCGCTTCATCGACGCAGCACTCCGCCGTGGTGCGTCGCCCGGAAGGACCACACCGCTGTGACCCACACCTCGGAGAACGACGCGACGACCGCCGCCGCGACCGTGCACCTCGACGATCTCGTCGCCCGTGCCCGGCAGCTCGCGGCGTCGGGCGAACGACGCATCCTGGGCGTGGCCGGCACCCCCGGCGCGGGCAAGTCGACAGTGAGCGACGCCCTGCTCGCTGCCCTCGGCGACGACGCGGTGCTCGTGGGCATGGACGGCTTCCACCTCGCCAACGAAGAACTCGTGCGACTCGGTCGTCGCGACCGCAAGGGCGCTCCCGACACCTTCGACGTCGAGGGCTACATCGCCCTGCTCGATCGCATCCGCGCCGGCCACGAGGTCTACGCCCCCCGGTTCGACCGCACCCTCGAGGAGTCCATCGGCTCAGCGGTGCTCGTCCCCGCGGAAGTTCCGCTCGTCATCACCGAGGGCAACTACCTGCTCCACGACGAGTTCGGGTGGGATGCCGTCGCCTCCCGCCTCGACGAGGTGTGGTTCCTCGACATCGACTCGCACGCGCGCCGGGAGCGCCTCGTCGCGCGCCGCCTCTCCCACGACCACCCCTACGACGAAGCCGTCGCCTGGGTCCGCGAGGTCGACGAGCGCAACGCCCTCGTCGTCGAGCGCGGGCGCGAGCGCGCCGACCTCGTCGTCACCGTCTCCGACGCCGCCGCCGGCGGCGTCGGCCACCACGAAGGAGCTTCTTCATGAGCACCACCACGGCCACGCCCGTGCTGCAGGCGCGGGGTCTCTCGCGCCAGTTCGGGTCCGTCCGCGCCCTGCACAACGTCGACTTCGAGGTCTACCCCGGAGAGGTCACCGCCCTCATCGGCGACAACGGCGCCGGCAAGTCGACGCTCGTGAAGGCCCTCTCGGGCAACCTCGCGATCGACGAGGGCGAAATCCTCTTCGACGGCAAGCCCATCGACATGTCGAACCCCCAGGTCGCCTCCGGCCTCGGCATCGAGACGGTCTACCAGGACCTCGCGCTCGCCCCTCACCTCGACCCGGTGCAGAACATGTACCTGGGCCGCGAGATCCGCCGCCCGGGCCTCGCCGGTGCCCTGGGCTTCATGAAGACCAAGGACATGGCGAAGGCCTCCCGCGACGCGTTCGACGAACTCGGCGCCACCGTCCGCAGCCTCACCTCCCCCGTCGGCGAGATGTCCGGCGGCCAGCGCCAGGCGATCGCGATCGCCCGCGCGGTGCACTGGGCCTCACGAGTGGTGTTCCTCGACGAACCGACCGCTGCGCTCGGCGTGCGTCAGACCAAGAACGTGCTCGAAACCATCCGGCGCGTGCGCGACAAGGGCATCGCCGTGGTCTTCATCTCGCACTCGATGCCCCACGTCATCGACGTGTCGGACCGTATCCAGGTCCTGCGCCTGGGCACCCGCGTCGCCAACATCAACGCCAAAGACACCTCCATGGAAGAGCTCGTCGGACTCATGACCGGCGCCGTCACGAAGGACGACCAGAAGTGAGCACCAAGACTCCTCCCACCGAGACCGTCGCCATCGGCACGTTCGACGACAACCAGAAGGTCAACCCGTTCCGCGCGGTGCTGCGTACCCAGGCGTTCCAGATCCTCCTGGTGCTGCTCGCGATCATCATCGTCTTCAGCATCATCGCGCCCGAGTCCTTCGCGCAGTGGTCGAACTTCCGCCTGATCATCCAGAACGCCTCGATCCTCGCGGTGCTCGCGGTCGGCATGACCTACGTGATCATCACCGCCGGCATCGACCTCTCGGTCGGCTCCGTCCTCGTCTTCTCGGGCGTCGTATCGGCGCTGACGATGCGCGCCCTCGGCGGCGAAGGCTGGGGCGTCGCCACCGTCGGCATCATCGTCGCCGTCCTGAGCGGCGTGTGCTGGGGGCTTCTGAACGGCTTCCTCATCGCGAAGGCCAAGATCCCGCCGCTCATCGTCACGCTGGGCTCGCTCGGCATGGCGCTGGGTCTCGCGCAGATCCTCACCGGTGGCGTCGACGTGCGCGACGTGCCCACCGTGCTGACCGTCTCGATCGGTTACGGCAACGTCTTCGGCACCGTCCCGATCATCAGCGTCATCGCGCTCGTGGTCGTCGTGATCGGCGCGATCGTGCTGCACTACACGAAGTTCGGCCTCTACACGCTGGCCGTCGGATCGAGCGAGATCGCCGCCCGCCGGGTCGGTGTGAAGGTCGACGCGCAGCTGATCAAGATCTACACGATCTCCGGCGCCCTGGCCGGGCTCGGCGGCATCCTGTCGCTCTCGCAGTTCTCGACCACCGCGATCGCGGGACAGTCGCAGACCAACCTGAACGTGATCGCGGCCGTCGTGATCGGCGGCACTTCGCTCTTCGGCGGCGTCGGCACGATCATGGGCACCGTCGTGGGCCTGTTCATCCCCGCGGTGCTGCAGAACGGCTTCGTCATCACGGGCGTGCAGCCCTTCTGGCAGCAGGTCGCGGTGGGCGCGGTGCTGATCACGGCGGTCTACGTCGACCAGGTGCGCCGCACCGCCGCCACCCGCGGCAACTCGCAGGGCCTCTGGCGCAAATTCCTCAGCGGAGGTCGGCGCGGCTGAGCCGCGGCGGCATCCATTCCCTCTCCATCCCTTACCAACCCGACAGCAGTACTCGAAACAAGAACGGTGATCACAATGAAGTGGAACAACAAGGCGACCGCGCTGGCGGTCTTCGGTGTGGCGGCGACCCTCACCCTCGCGGGCTGCTCGGGCGGCTCGGCGTCCGGCGGCGCGTCGGGCGGGTCGGACGGCGGTTACAAGATCGCGTTCGTGCAGGGCGTCGCCGGAGATGAGTTCTACATCTCCATGCAGTGCGGCATCCAGGCCGAGGCCGAGAAGGAAGGCGCGACCGTCACCACGCAGGGCCCCGAGAAGTTCGACCCGACCCTGCAGAAGCCCATCGTCGACGCCGTCGTCGCCTCCAAGCCCGACGCGCTGCTGATCGCCCCCACCGACGTGTCCGCCATGCAGGCGCCCATCGCGGCGGCCGAGGCCGCCGGCATCAAGGTGGTCCTCGTCGACACGACGCTGGAAGACCCCTCCGGCGCGGTCTCGCAGATCTCCTCCGACAACAACGGCGGCGGCGCCGCGGCGTTCGAGGCGATCCAGAAGGCCAACCCCAACGGCGGCAAGGTGCTCGTCGTCTCGACCGACCCGGGTGTGTCGACGACCGACGCGCGTGCCCAGGGCTTCGAAGACGCCGTCGCCAAGGACAGCAAGTTCAGCTCCGTGGGCGTGCAGTACTCGCACAACGAGCCCTCCACCGCCGCCGAGATCGTCACCGCGGCCCTGCAGAAGGACCCCGACATCGTCGGCATCTTCGCCGCCAACCTGTTCGCCGCCGAGGGCTCCGCCACGGGTGTGCAGCAGGCCGGCAAGCAGGGTCAGGTCACGATCGTCGGCTTCGACGCTGGTCCCGCGCAGGTGAAGGCCCTCGAGGCCGGCACCGTGCAGGCCCTCGTCGCGCAGGAGCCCGCCACCATCGGCCAGGACGGCGTGCAGCAGGCCATCGCCGCCCTCAAGGGCGAGCCCACCGAAGCCAAGATCCAGACCGGCTTCACCATCCTCACCAAGGACAACATCGACACCGACGGCAAGGACGCGGTGTACAAGTCCAGCTGCTGACGTTCGATCCCGGATGCCGGGATCCGGAGCGACTGCCCGGGTCCCGGCATCCGCCCCTCTCCTCTCGGTTTGGGGCGGGTTTCGTTGTTCGGGGCGAGAAAATCCCGCCCCGAACGACGGAATCCGCCCCGAACCCGCCCACCCCTCACGCCACGCCAGGTCCCTGAGCCTGTCGAAGGGCCGGGACCCACCCGGCTCCCGCCACGCCAGGTCCCGGAGCCTGTCGAAGGGACCGGGACCACCAGCCCCCGGACTCGCGCAACCCCAGGTCCCTGAGCTTGTCGAAGGGCCCGGGACCACCCGCCCCTCCCGCCCGGAGGCTTCGACAGGCTCAGCCACCGGACTCGCTCACCCGCCCCTCTCCACGAACCACGGAGCCCCGCATGACCGACCTCACCGCCGCCGCCCTCCCCTCCCTCGCGGCGAACGTCTCCGTTCCGACGTACGACAGGTCGGCCGTGCGCTCGCGCATCGTGCACTTCGGTGTGGGCGGCTTCCACCGGGCGCACGAGGCCATGTACCTCGACCGCCTGCTCGAAGCCGGCCACACCGAGTGGGGCCTGTGCGGGGTCGGGGTCTTGTCGTTCGACGCGGCCATGCGCGATGCCCTCGCCGCGCAAGACGACCTCTACACCCTCGTCACCACCGCCCCCGACGGCACCTCCGCGGCGCGCGTCGTGGGCTCGATCGTCGAGTACCTCTTCGTGCCCGACGACCCCGAGGCGGTCGCCGCCAAGCTCGCCGACCCCGACACCGCGATCGTCTCGCTCACCATCACCGAGGGCGGTTACGGCATCGACGACGCCACCGGCGACTACGCCCCGCGCGACGAGGCGACCCTGGCCGACCTCGACGGAGCGACCCCTCCGCGCAGCGTCATGGGCCTGCTCACCGAGGCTCTCCGCCGACGCCGGGATGCCGGCATCCCGGCCTTCACCGTCATGTCGTGCGACAACATCCAGGGCAACGGACACGTCGCCCGCGCCGCCCTGCTCGGTTTCGCCGAGCGGCGCGACGCCGCGCTGTCGGGCTGGATCGCCGAGAACGTGTCGTTCCCGAACTCGATGGTCGACCGCATCACCCCCGTGACCACCGACGAGACGCGCGACGCGATCGCCTCGGAGTTCGGCATCCGCGACCGTTGGCCGGTGCGCAGCGAGTCGTTCGAGCAGTGGGTTCTCGAAGACGCCTTCCCCGCCGGCCGCCCGCCATTCGACGAGGTCGGGGTGCAGCTCGTCGACGACGTCGAGCCCTACGAACTGATGAAGCTGCGCCTGCTCAACGCCTCGCACCAGGCGATGAGCTACCTCGGCATCCTCTCGGGCGCGCACTACGTGCACGAGGTGTGCACCGACCCGCTGTTCATCGACTTCCTGCAGGGCTACATGCACGACGAGGCGATCCCGACGCTGCGTGCGGTTCCGGGGATCGACCTCGACGCGTACTGCGACCAGCTCATCGCCCGTTTCGGCAGCGAGGCGATCCGCGACACCCTCGCGCGTCAGGTCGTCGACGGCTCGGACCGCCTGCCGAAGTTCCTGCTGCCCGTCGTGCGCGAGCAGCTCGCCTCGGGCGGACGCATCGACCACGCGGCCCTCGTGCTCGCGGGCTGGAGCGTCTTCCTCGAGGGGCGGACCGAGTCGGGCGAGCAGACCCCGGCCGTCGACAGTCGTCTCGACGAGCTGCGCGCGATCGTCGCGGACGATCCCGCAAGACTGCTCGACTACGCGCCGGTCTTCGGCGACCTCGGGCAGAACCCGCGCTTGCGCGAGGCCTACCTGGCGGCCCGCGCGTCGCTGGCCGCGCGCGGCGCCCGTGGCGCGATCGCCGAAGTCAACGGCGCGTGAGTCCCGCGAACGCAGGCGGCTGAGCCTGTCGGAGCTATCGGCCCCCGCTCCTTGCCGGTCCCTTCGACAGGCTCAGGGACCTTCGACAGGCTCAGGCACCTCCGACAAGCCCAGGGACCTTCGACAAGCCCAGGGACCTCCGACAAGCCCAGGGACCTCCGACGATCTCAGCGACCCTCGTCCTCTCAGAGACGCCGCAACCACCCGGCGATCCCGTCGTGGAAGCGCTCGGTCTCCTGGTTGGCCTCGTTGCAGTGTCCGGTGGCGTCGAACGCCAGGAGCTCGGCATCCGGATGCCGTTCGACGTAGGCGACCGACCCCGAGAACGGCACCACCGGGTCGACCCTGCTGTGCACGATGAGGGTCGGGATGCCGGGACCCGGGCGCTGCGGTCCGACCCAGGTCAGCGCGCGGGCGTCGACGGCTTCGACGAGGCCGAGCGCACGGGCACCCACGGGGCTGCCGAGCACGCGCATCGAGGCGGCCGCCACGGTGCGCGGCAGGTGAGCGGATGCCACGGCGTTCTCGACGATGCGCGTCCAGTCCAGCGCCGGGGCGACGAGCACGAGCCCGACGAGGGCGTCGCGATGGGCCGACTGCTCCGCCGCGAGCATCGCGATGGTGCCGCCCATCGACCAGGCCACGAGCACGATCTCGCGTGCCCCGCGTTCCACCGCGTAGGCGATGGCGTCGTCGACGTCGCGCCACTCGCGCGTGCCGAGCGTCGAGGGCAGGGTGTCGGCGGGGGCGCACTCCTCGTCGCCGGCGTACGACACGACGAGCGACGTCCACCCGGCGTCGACGGTCGCCGGAGCCGACCGCAGCGCACCGTTGCGGCTCGAGCGCAGGCCGTGCACGTGGATGGTCCACCGCCCGTCGGCCGTGGCCTCGTCGCCGATCTCCCACGCCTCGGCCACCCCGCCGCGGCGGAGCGGAATCGACACGTGCCGTGTGGGACCGACGTCTTCGGGGGCGCCGATGTTCTGCGAGGTCCACGCGGCGATCACCTCGCCGTCTGCGAGACCCGAGGGACGTTCGAGCACGGTGCGCACCACGCGGTCGCCGTCGGTGCGGACCACCTCGCCGACCCTCAGGTGCGACCCGTCGTCGAGCCGCAGACCGTAGGTGCCCGGTTGCAGACTGTCGGCCGTGGCGGGGACCGAGACGGTGTCGCCCTTGATCAGGGCGGGCGAGAACACCTTCGGTGCGCGCGGTGCGATCAGCCTCCGCGCGACGTACCCGGCGAGGGCGGTGTGCGCGAGGGCGACGGTCGCGGCGGTCGCACCGGCGCCGATGGCGAGCGAACGAATCATGAGCGAGCTCCCGAGGTCTGACGGGTGAGGTGGGCGTCGACGTCGTCGAGCAGGGCGCGCTGATCGGCCGCGAGCGGCGTCGAGGTGGCGATGGCGGCGTCTTCGATCGCGACCCGCAGAGCGTGCAGACGCGTGTCGGCGACCGCATCGGCGGCGAGCCCCGGCGGCATGCTCACACCGCGTTCACGAGCGACCTCGTCGACACGCGCGAGCAACGTCTCGCCACGTCGGTGGATCGCGGTGGTGGTCCTCGAGGCCACGAAGATCCCGATGACGAACGAGACGACACCGAGGTAGAACAGCGGGTCGAACAGGGCGCTGACGACGGCGTTCGGGGCGAAGAAGCGCGTGAGGGTCAGATCGACGATCTCGCTGACGCATCCCGCCACGATCCCCACGGCACCGAGGCGGAAGAACACCCGCGTGCGCGTCAGCGACACCCTCGCCGACGCGCAGAGCAGCGCCCCGACGAAGGCGATCCCGGCCATGTGCACCACGCCGTAGAACCAGGCGCCGGTCGAGGTGGCTGCGGCCTCTTCCAAGAAAAAGAACGACGACGCGGTCCTGTCGGGCATGGCGGCGAAGAAGACGACGACGAACACGACGCCGAGCACGATCGGCACACGCCACCGCAGGGTGCGCACGCGGGCGGTCACCGGGGCGGTGCCCGCCTGCACGCCGAGCCACAGCGCGACCATCGTGAGCACGTTCTGCACCAGCTTCAGCACGTTCGTGCCCCCGAGTGCACCGTCGAGCACCTCGAGCGGCACCACCGTGCCCTGGGTGAGCAGCGCCACCACCCCGACCGCGGCGGCGAGCCACGCGATGCGTGCCCGCGGCTGCTGCCACGCGACCCGCGCTCGCAGCACCACCACGAGGAGCAACCCCGCGAGCGCCGCATCGATGAGCAGCACCGTCACCATGACGACTCGGCCACCCTCGGCGAGGCGTACAGCAGACGCGCGATGCGGTGAGCGACGTGCTCCGCGACGAGTTCCGCCTCGTATTCCGGAGTCGTGAGGCCGGGAGCGGCGTGGGGCGACGCCGCGGAGCGCTCGTGCAGCGCCCCCGAGCAGTGCGCGTCATCGAGAAGATGCCCCAGTTCGTGCGAGGCGGCGAACTGGCTGTAGACGGTGGCATCCGAGGCCCGCACGTGGATGCTGCCCGCGCGCCGATCGGCGAAATACGCCAGGAAGCCGGTCATCGTGCCCCAGTGCGCCGTGTCGATCTCGGGCACGATGGTCAAGCGGACCTCGAGGGCCTTCTCGACCGCCGCGACGACGTCGTCGAAGGTCATCCCCGGGGTCAGTGCGGCGCGGCGGAACGCCGCGTCTCCGCGCTCACGCACGCGAGTGAGGATCTCGTCCGACTCGTTCACGACCGTTCCCCCTTGCGTCCGCTCACGTCGCGGGCGGCCTGCCGCGCAGCGACCGGGCGATGGCGCGCAACGCGTCGGGGGACATCTCGCCGAGGGCCCGGAACTGAATGCTGCTGGCCCCGGCCTCGCGCATCGCCCCGCGCAGTTCGAGCTCCGCCTCGGTGCGATCGGTGACCGTCTCGTCGGTGTAGTCGGTGAGGTATTCGGCCGGCACGTCCGCCCATTCGGTGACGGCGCGCAGCACTTCTTCGTCGAGCACGACCGTGTTGGTCGTCGCGGCGAGCAGCGCCCGCGCGCTCTCGGCCAGGGCCGGGTCGATGCCGTCGAGAACGGCGAGGAGATCCGACTCTCGTGAGCCGTGGCTCGCGATGAGACGTCGCACGCGTTCGGCGATCGGACCCGCCGGTACGCGCATCTCGATGCGGGGCGCGGCAGCCGGGTTGGCGAGCTCTTCGGGGCTCACTCCGAGGGCCGCGGCGAGTGCCTCGATGTCGTTCGTGTTGTAGGGCAGAGAGAAGCCGGCGCGCGACTGGTAGTAGCTCTTCGTCATGCCGGCGCGCGTCAGCAGCTCGCCCACCGTGAGGCCCTTGGCCTGACGGAGGCGATCCACATTCGCCACCACTCGGCGGGAGTACCGCGAGGGCGGTCCGACAGCGCCGCGACCCACGTGTCGATCCTAGACGTCACCCTTCGGCACGTCAGGGGTTGTATTTACGAACATGCATTGGATGCTATTTACGAGTCGCTGTGCTTGGATGGAAACCACCGTGAGCAGGGCGGCCGTGGGGGACCCCCGCTCGCGCAGATCGGATGCGCCATGCGCTCCGGTCGTCGGCAGCGGGTGCGGCGCCGTTGGGGGGCGCCGCGCTCGCTCGCCTCCGCTGCGCGTGCACCGCGACGATCAGAGTCCGCAGGACTCCCGCTCGACGAGTGAGACGTCGATGACGGTCACCTCGTCGAGCCCCAGGCCCGCGTCGGGCTCGAGGCGTGCGAACACCCGCTCGGCGGCGAGCGCGCCGATGCGGCGCGGGTCCTGGTCGATGACGGTGACCGAGGGGGTCAGCGTGTCGGCCATCGGGAAGTCGCCGAACCCGACGAAGGGCATCGGGGCGCCGCGCAGCACGTGGGCGAGCGCCATCGACGAGCGCGCGTTGGCCGAGAACAGGGCCGTGGGCGGTTCGGCCAGGGCGCGGAGGTCTTCGAGGGCGGATGCCGCGGACCCACGGTCCGACACCTGCGAGACGACCAGCTGTTCGTCGATCTCGATCCCGGCCTCGGTGAGCGCGCGGCGCCAGCCGTCGATGCGCTTGGTCTCGGTCGACAGGTGCACCCGGTCGCCGAGGTAGGCGATGCGCCGGTGGCCGTGCGAGACGAGGTGGCTCGTCGCCAGGTGGGCGCCGGCCTCGTCGTTCTCGGTGAAGGTGTCGGTGTGCAGACCCGCCGGGGCGCGGTCGACGAAGACGATGGGGGTGTGCCCGCGCCAGCGCTCGAGCCACGAGTGGTCGGTCCCCACGGGGGCGATCACCAGCCCCGTCAACTGTCGACCGAGCAGCGATTCGAGCGCCGGCCTCTCGTCATCCGGGTCTTCGCCGAGGCTCGTCACGAGCGTCGAGAGGCCGTGGCTGCGCGCGGTGTCTTCGACGGCACGCGCGATCGCGGCGAAGAACGGGTCGACGACGTCGGGGACGGCCACGCCGATCACCGAGGCGCGCCCCGCGCGGAAGGTGGTCGCGAGTGCGTTGGGCACGTAGTTCAGCTCGCGCATCGCGGTTTCGACCAGCGCGCGCGTGTCGGGGAGCACATGGGGGTCGTCGTTGAACACGCGCGACACGGTCTTGGTGCTGACGCCCGCGCGCAGGGCGACATCGCGCATGGTCGTCACGAGGCACCTCCGAGGTGAATGGGCGGGACGGGGTCGAATCGCCACCCTATCCGCCGGTCTGCGTGCCCCCGTGTCAGCGCGGCCTCGCGCGTCGAGGGGCACCCCGCCCGCGCGGCGGCGTACCGACCCTCCCCCGCGTGCACCCGCGGAGGGATCGACCGCCGCGCGGGCGAGGTCATCTCAGCGCCCGTCGACGGCGTCGGCGAGCTCGCGCAGACGCGGCAGGGCACGACCCGAGAGCAGCTCCTCGCGACGAGCGGCGTCGATCGAGAGGCTGTCCTTCCAGAGCGATCGACCGGCCATGGCACCCGAGGCGCCGTTCGCGACGGCGGTGCGCACCTGCTCGATGAAGGTCTCGTGGTCAACGCCGGCCGACAGCACGGCCCACGGCACGCCCTGGGCGACCTCGGTCACACGGGCGCTCGCCTCGGCGGAGCCGGGGTACTGGAGCTTGAGGATCTTCGAGCCGCACGCCACGGCGAGCGCGGCCCCGTCGACGACCAGGTCGGCGAACTTCGCCTTGTACTCCTCGTCACTCTCGTCCTCGAGCTGGTAGGTCAGCAGCTCGACGATGAGCAGCAGTCCCTCGTCGTCGCACGCCTGCACCAGGTCGCGGATCTCCTGCGCGACGCGGGAGTCGGCATCCTGCTTGTCGGGGCGGGTGTAGTACAGCATCTTGGCGACGGTGCCGCCCATGTCGCGCACCGTGCGAGGGGTGACACCCGGCACGAAGCGGGTGTACTTCAGGCCGTCGACGGTCTCGAAGCCCGAGGCGTCCAGGCCCACGACGAGCCCGGTGTCGCGGTCGAGCACACCGTCGTCGACGATCTGGGGCAGCGCGACCTCGGGGTCGAGCAGGATGGCCGGTGCGTGGTTGGCGAGGTGGCGCACGAGGTCGGCCTTCACCTCGGCGAGCTCTTCGCGCGAGATCGCGTCGGAGCCGTTCGGGGCGTCCTTGATGGCGGCTTTCATGCCGTTGCGCTGGTCGGCGGCGACGATGAGCATGTGCCCCTCGGGGGTGCTGATCGACTGGAGCGCGCGGCGCTCGAGCGTGGTGAGTTCGTTCATGATCTCTCTTCTCTGGGGTCTGTTCGCGCGTCCGATCGGGACGGGCGCGGCGGGTGGGAAGTCAGGAGGGGACGGATGCCGAGACGAGGCGCCGCGCCATGTCGGCGGCTCCCCACGCGACGTCCTGCTCACGGGTGGACAGGGACGGATCGGGAAGCACTTCGGCGCGCGCGCGGCGGACGCTCGCCATGCCCGCCCAGCCGCCGGTGAGGGTGGAGCGGGTCGCCGGCGCGACCTCGCGGTCCATGGCCTCGATAAGGGCGGCGACCTCGTCGTTGCTGTGCCGGAGCACCGCACCGAAGATCTCCGCGGGTGACGCCTCGGTGTGCAGGGTCAGGCGCAGCACGCCGTCGTCGTTGCGCGCACCGGTGACCTCGATCGCGCCGGCGGGGAGCTCTCCCTCGTACGGCAGAGCCATGACGGCGGCGTCGAGGGCGTCGCGCCCGGCGCGGTCGCTGATGCCCGCGGCGTGCAGGGCGCGCCGCAGCAGCAGGCCGGTCTTCACTCCGGCGACGAGCACGTGCTTGCCGGGGACGACGTGACGCACCTCGTTGATGAGGGCGTCGGCCAGACGCTGCCGCGCCGCGAAGCCGAGGGGTTCGTCGAGAACGCGCAGCAGCACCTCGGCGGTGCCGAGCGAGACGTGGTAGCCGTCGGCGTCGAGCGTGCCGTTGGCCTGCGCGGCGACGAGGTGGTCGTGGCCGGCGACGGTGAGCGCGGCGCCCGCGAGTCGCGGGCCGAAGGCGTCGGATGCCGTGCCCCAGGGCAGACCGCCTCCGCGCAGCGGCGGCAGCAGGTCGGCGTCGACGCCGAGTGCGTCGAGCATCGCGGGCCAGGCGGCGCCGGAGTCCTGGTCGATGAGGCCCGTGCGCGAGGCGAGCGAGAGCTCGAGGGCGACGTCGCCGCCGAGGGCCGCGACGACGAACTCGGGCAGGTCGAGCCAGCGCAGGCCCGCGAGCGAGGTGCCCTGGTCGCGCAGCCAGGCGAGCTTCGCGACGCTCACCTGCGCGCCGAGCGGCAGGCCCGTGCGTCCGGCGAACTCGGTGCGCACGGCATCCGGGAAGACCGCGATCTGCTCCCACCCGCGCGGATCGAACCACGCGAAGCCGGGGGCGACGGCGCGACCGTCGGCGTCGATGAGGATCCCGGTCTCGCCCATGCCCGCGACGGCCAGCGAGGCCAGCGGCTCGGGCGTGAGCGGCGCGAGCTGGGCGTCGACGAATCCGACGAGCGCGCGGACGGCGGCGAGCAGGTCGTCGGCGTCGATGTCGGTCGTTCCGCCCTCGCCCACGCGCCACGGGGTGGGCACCTGGGCGCTGGCGATCTCGGTGCCGTGGTCGTCGATGACGAGCATCTTCACGCCCGTGCTGCCGAGGTCGATCCCCCCGTGCAGGCGCAGAGCCGCGGCGGCGGGAACATCAGCGGGGGCGGATGCCGTGACACCGGTGTCTTGCATGAGCGGCCGTCCTTTCCGGAACTTCTTCGAGTCCCGGAATTTCAAGCATGACACCGGTGACTTGCTACGTCTATGGTGGGGGTATGCCGTCGCCGTGTCAAATACCCGATTCGCTCGCCGTCGTCGTCGCCGGACCCGCCGGCAGCGGCAAGAGCACCCTGGGCCGCGCGATCGCCGCCGAGCTCGGTGCTGCGCTCGTCGACCTCGACAGCGTGACGACTCCCCTGCTCGACGCCCTCCCCGCCGATGCGCTGGGCGGCCACTGGCTCACCTCGCCTTTCGCGGCCGAGATCCGAGCCGGCCGGTACGCGGCACTGCGTGCGACGGCGGCCGACGTGCTCTCGACCGCGGGCCGCGTCGTCGTGGTGGCACCCTTCAGCGCCGAACTCGCCGGGGGCGACGAGTGGCAGGCGCTGCGCGATGCGTTCTTCCCCACCGCGCCCGTCGTCGTGCACGTCGACGGAGACCCGTCCGTGCTGGCCTCCCGTCGCGCCGATCGAGCCGCCGCCCGCGACGCGCACCGCCCCGACACCCCCGCCGTCGCCCCGGCGATCGAAGTGCTCGGCGTCGACGCCGAGCTCTCGACCGCGCAGCAGCTCGCGCGCGTGCTACCCGCACTCGGCATCCGACGTCCGGTGCCCGCTGACGCCGAGATCTTCTCCCGCGAGTTCGACGCCGTGCTCTTCGACCTCGACGGCACGCTCGTCGACTCCACGGCATCCGTCGTGCGCTCCTGGCGTCGCTTCGCCGAGCACTTCGAGGTGTCGATGGAGGCGCTGCACGCCAACCACGGCCAGCCCGCACGCACCCTCGTGGGGGCCCTGCTCCCCGCCGATCGCCACGCGGAGGCCCTCGCGCACGTCACCGACCTCGAGGTGACCGATGCCGTGGGCCTGCAGCCCATCCGCGGGGCCGACGTCTTCTTCGACGCCGTCCCGGCCGAGCGCCGCGCGATCGTCACCTCGGGATCCGTGCCGATCGCCACGGCCCGCCTGGCCGCGGCCGGCTACGCGAAGCCGGCGGTGTTCGTGACCGTCGACGACGTGGTCAACGGCAAGCCCGACCCCGAGCCGTTCCTGCTGGCGGCCGAGCGGCTCGGTTTCTCGCCGGACCGCTGCCTCGTCGTCGAAGACGCCCCCGCCGGCATCGCCGCCGCCCGCGCCGCCGGCTGCGCGGTGATCGCCCTCACCGGCACGACCGCCGAAGAGGAACTGACGGCCGACCTCGTCGTCGACGGGCTGGATGCCGTGCGGCTCGAGGTCACGGCATCCGGCGCGCTCCGGCTCGCCCCGGCCTGATCACGCGACCGCCACGACGACGCCCGAGCCGAGCTCAGCGGACACAAGCCGCACAGTTTAGGACCATCGACGCATCGGCTGAGTGTTCTCTCTCGTCCGTAGCGCGCCCACCGGACGCTGCTTACTCTGGGCTCAATCGCGCATCTTCAGGCTCTTGATCGGACAGAGTGAGCGGCCGCCGCCTCGTGTCGCACCCGAACTCGACGAAGTTGCTCTCCCCCTCGAGACCAGAAAGAGCACCCATGAGTTCGGATGACAGGACCAATACCTGCAGCTACCACATGGCCGGCGATCTCCCGGCCGGCGGCGATCACCTCGGCGGCACCTTCGGCCAGGCGCCGAGCCTCGACGGCTGGTATCCGCAGCGGTTGAAGGTCGAGCTGCTGCACCGCAACGGCGTCGCCGCCGACCCGCTCGGTGCCGACTTCGACTACGCGGCGGCGTTCGCCACGATCGATCTCGACGCGCTCAAGGCCGACATCAAAGAACTGCTCACCACCTCGGTCGACTGGTGGCCGGCGGATTACGGCAACTACGGCCCGCAGATGATCCGCATGGCCTGGCACGCCGCGGGCACGTACCGCATCGCCGACGGACGCGGCGGGGCGGGAACGGCGATGCAGCGATTCGCACCGATCGGCAGCTGGTGGGACAACGGCAACACCGACAAATCCCGCCGTCTGCTGCAGCCGATCAAGCACAAGTACGGCAACGCGCTGTCGTGGGCCGACCTCATGGTGTTGACCGGCAATTGCTCGCTCGAGTTGATGGGACTGCCGACCTACGGCTTCGCCGGAGGACGACTCGATGCGTGGGAGCCCGACGACGGCACCTGGTGGGGCCCCGAGGTCTGGAACCCGCACAACGTTCAGAGCCCCGACGAGATGGTCAGTCGTGACGAACGCTGGCACGGCGAGAACGGCGACGCGGACTACGACCTGCAGAGCCCCTTGGCCGCCTCGCACCAGGCCCTGATCTACGTCAACCCCGAGGGACCGTACGCCAACGGCGACCCGATGGGCTCGGCGCGCGACATCCGCATCACCTTCACCCGCATGGCGATGAACGATGAGGAGACCGTCGCGCTGATCGCCGGCGGCCACGCGTTCGGCAAGAGCCACGGCCAGGTACCCGCGTCGAAGATCGGCCCCTCGCCCGAGCTGGCGCCGATCGAGTCGATGGGTCTCGGATGGCACAACCCGGTGGGCAGCGGCAACGCCGAGAACACCTCGACCAACGGCATCGAGGGCAGCTGGACCCCGAACCCGATCCAGTGGGACAACACCTACCTCGAGAACCTGTTCGCGTTCGACTGGGAGCAGACGAAGAGCCCGGCCGGCGCCCTGCAGTGGACTCCCACCGACCCCAACGCGCCGAAGACCCCCGACGCGCACGTGCCCGGGCAGATGAACCCGCTGATGATGATGACCTCGGACATCGCCCTGAAGGTCGACCCGGCGTACCGGGCCGTGTGCGAACGCTTCCTGGCCGACTTCGACCTCTTCACGCTGGCGTTCTCGAAGGCCTGGTACAAGCTCACGCATCGCGACATGGGCCCGAAGCACCGCTACCTCGGACCCGAGGTCACCATCGCCGACGACCTGCTCTGGCAGGATCCCCTGCCCGACGCCGAGGGAACCGCCCTCGACGAAGCGGATGTGGCGAGCCTCAAAGAGGCCGTCATCGCGACGGGGGCGTCCGTGTCCGACCTCGTCTACACGGCCTATGCCGCCGCGTCGACCTATCGCGACAGCGACAAGCGCGGCGGTGCGAACGGTGGCCGTCTCGCCCTCTCGCCCCAGAAGGACTGGGCGATCAACCGCCGCACCATCCCGGTGGTCGACGCGCTGCGGTCGGTGCAAGCGGAGTTCGCCGCGTCGTCGGGCGGGCGGCAGGTGTCGCTTGCCGACCTCATCGTGCTCGCCGGCACGGCCGCCGTGGAGCGGGCGGCGCGGGCGGCGGGCTCCGACGTCGACGTCGCGTTCACCCCGGGTCGCGTCGACACGACGCAGGAACTCACCGACATCGAGATGTTCGAGTGGCTCCGGCCCGTGGCGGACGGCTTCCGCAACTTCGTGTCGGAGCGATTCGACCAGTTCGCGCCCGGCGTCGCCCCCGAGGCGGCGTTCCTCGACAAGGCGAACCTCTTCACGCTCACCGCACCCGAGTGGACCGTCCTGACCGCAGGCCTGCGCGTCCTCGGCGCGAACTGGGACGGGTCCGATACAGGTGTCTTCACGGAACGCGTCGGCGTCCTGACGACGGATTTCTTCGTCAACCTGACCGACACGGATCTGGTCTGGACGAAAGACGACGACACCGCGTCGACCTTCACCGGCCGCGTCCAGGCGACCGGTGAGGCACGCTGGCGGGCCTCGAGGAACGACCTCGTGTTCGGCTCGAACGCGCAGCTGCGCTCGATCGCCGACGCCTACGCCGGCACCGACGGACAGGAGAGATTCGTCCGCGACTTCGCCCAGGTGTGGTCGAAGGTCATGATGCTGGACCGCTACGACGTCAAGGGCCACCGGCGCTACGGCGTGATGGCCGCCTGACCGGCGCTGCACCTCTGCAGATGGTCACCCCCTCTCACAACGGAGAGGGGGTGACCATTTTCCGGACCCGCTGCGCTGCTACCGCGTCGCGCGCTCCAGCAGCTCCAGCACGTGCACGTACGTCTCGCCCGTCGCCTTCGTCATGCCCAGCTCGCAGGTGCGGTTGCACGACGCGAAGGCATCGGCACCGAGCCCGGCGACCTCGGCCGCCTCGGGGGCCGTGGCCGCCTCGGTGAGTTCCGGATGCAGCATGCCCCGGTCCCCCGCGTAGGCGCAGCAGCCCCACGCGTCGGGCACGCGCACCTCCGAGGCGACGGCCTCGCCCAGCGCGCGCAGGGCAGGGTCGATGCCCAGCTGCGTCGACGAGCACGTCGGGTGCAGAGCCAGCAGCTCGGCCACCGGCGTGGGCTCGAGGTGCGGAAGCAGAGCGGATGCCGCGAAGGCCACGGCATCCACCACCCTCACTCCCTCGTCGCGCAGGGTCGCCGCGAATCCCTCGGTGCAGCTGGAGGCGTCGCACACCACCGGCAGCTCGCCCCCGCGGGAGGCCGCGGCCACCGCCGCCCGGACCCGGGCCGACATCGTCGCGTGGCCCTTCGCGTACCCCTTCGACGACCACGGCGTGCCGCAGCACAGCGCATCGATCCCCTCGGGCACGATCGCCGAGACCCCCGCCCGCTCGAGCAGCCGCGCGAACGCCTCGGTCGCGCCGATGCCGTCGGAGGAGGCGGGTCCGAACATGCTCCCGACGCACGCCGGCAGGAACACCGCGCTCGGCTCGACCCCCACGGCGCCGACCACCCGACCCAAGGCCTTCCGCGACGCTCCGCCGCCGGGCAGCTCGTCCGCGTAGCGGGGCATCGTGTCGGTGCCGAGCACCGCGCGCGCGGCATCCGTCACCGCCCGCACCGCCGGCGTCGGCAGCACGGAGGCGACCGAGAGGGCCGCAGACCCCGCACGCGTCACCGCGCCCCACCCCGTCGCCGCAGCCGACCAGCCGGCGGCGAGCACGGGGTTGGCGTCCTCGCGGCGGAAGCGCTTCATGAGCGTGCCGGTGTTGATGAGCACGGGGCACGCCGTCTGGCACATGCCGTCGACCGCGCAGGTCTGCACGCCGTCGTAGTCGTAGTCCTTCTCGAGCTCCGCGACGAGCGCTCCGTCACCGCGCTCGCGAGCGGCGGTCGACGCGCGCCGCACGACGATGCGCTGGCGCGGGGTGAGGGTGAGCGAGCGGCTCGGGCACACCGGCTCGCAGTATCCGCACTCCACACAGCGGTCGGCCTCGGGCTCGATCGACACCGGCGTCTTGAGGTTTCGCATGTGCGCGGCCGGGTCGTCGTCGATGATGACACCCGGGTTCAGGATGCCGCGGGGGTCGAGCAGGCGCTTGAGCCGCACCATCACGTCGTACAGCTCGTCGCCGTACTGCCGCCGCACGTAGGGCGCCATCGCGCGACCCGTGCCGTGCTCGGCCTTGAGGTTGCCACCCGCGTCGAGCACGAGGTCGACCATCGCGTCGGTGAACCCCTCGAAGCGGCCGAGGGCCTTCGCGCCCTCGAACCGGTCGGTGAGCATGAAGTGGATGTTGCCGTCTTTGGCGTGACCGAAGATCACACTGTCGGCGTAGCCGTAGCGCGCGAACAGCTCCTGGAGCCCCCCGCAGGTGTCGGCGAGGCGTTCGACGGGCACGACCACGTCTTCGAGCAGGGCCGTGGTGCCGCTCGGGCGGGCGCCGGCGACCGAGGCGTAGAGGCCCTTGCGGAAGGTCCACGCGGCCGCGCGGTCGGCGGCGTCGCTCGAGAAGACCGCGGGGGTGCGCAGGTCCTGCTCCCCCAGCACGTGCGATCCACTCTCGGCGAGCGCGCGCAGGGCCTCGAGGTCGTCGGCGTGATACTCCACGAGCAACGCCGCCTGGGTCGTCGCGTCGAAGCCGTGGATCGCGGCGGGAGTCCCGGCCAGACGCTGGCCGACGCGGAGCGAGGTGGCATCCATCAGCTCCAGGGTCGCCGCGCCCGTCGCGACCAGCGCGGGAAGAGACCGCGTGGCGGCGTCGAGCGTCGGGAACACCGCGAGGGTCGTGGCGTTCGCGGGTCGGATCGGCACGGTGCGGAAGGTCGCCTCGGCGACGAACGCGAGCGTCCCCTCCGAGCCGACGACCAGGTGGGCGAGCAGGGCGGCGGGGGTGTCGAAGTCGACGAAGGCGTTGAGGGCGTAGCCCATGGTGTTCTTCATGGCGAACTGCCGCTCGATGAGCGCGACGCTCGCAGGGTCCGACACCACCCGCTCGCGCAGCCGCATGAGCTCGTCGACGAGCGCGGGCTCGCGCTGGGCGAGCAGCCGATCGGCGTCGGGGTCGGCGGTGTCGACGACGGTTCCGGATGCCAGTACCAGCACGACCGATTCGAGGGTGCGGTACGAGTTCTCGACCGTTCCGCACGCCATGCCGCTGGAGTTGTTGGCGACGACTCCGCCGATGGTGCACGCGGCCTCGCTCGCGGGATCGGGGCCGAGGCGGTGCCCGTGCCGCAGGAGCCGCGCGTTGACCTGACGCACGGTGGCCCCCGGCTGCGAGCGCACACGCCGGCCACCGTCGAGCACGTCGATGCGCCCGAATCCCTGCCGCACGTCGACCAGCAGGCCCGACCCGGCCGACTGCCCCGACAGGCTCGTGCCCCCGGATCGAAAGGTCACGGGCGTGCCCGACGCCGTCGCCGCGCGCATCACGGCGCCGACCTCGGCGGCATCCGACGCGATCACGACCGCCTCGGGCGTCAGCAGGTAGTGCGAGGCGTCGTTGGCGTACGCGACCCGGTCGATGGCGCGCGTGCGCACACGGGACGGATCACCGACGGCGGCGAGCACGGGCGCGAGATTCATGCGGCGTCCTCCGGGGTGAGCGGGCGATCGAGCTCCGGCGAGGTCTCGACGAAAGCCCGGATGCCGAGCGGCGGCCCCGCCACGAGCGTCGACGCGTGCGCGACGGCGTGGGCGCCCCACTCGGCGGCCGACGCGGCCGCGACGGCGAGCGGGTCGGCGCCGGAAGCGTTCGCCGCGGGAGCACGCGTGAGGCCGAGGAGGAAACCGGCGAGAGCGGCATCGCCGGCCCCCGCGGTGTTGGCGACGTACGGGGCCTCGGCGCGGGCGAAGACCGCGCGCTCGGCCGTGACGGCGAGCAGCCCGTCTCCGCCCAAGCTGGCCACGACGGTCTCGACGCCGCGTCCGATGATCTCGCGTGCGGCATCGACGACCTCGCCGAGAGTCGCGAGAGGGCGACCGACGGCTGCGGCGAGCTCCTCCGCGTTCGGGGTGAGCAGGTCGATACCGACGGGGTCGGCCAGCAGCGCGGCGAGGGCCGCGCCGCTGGTGTCGACGGCGAGACGCACTCCGCGCTCGGCGGCCCCCGCGCGCACGGCGGCGAGATCGACGAGGGCACCGGTTCCGGCGAGCTCGGGAAGGCTCCCCGACAGCACGAGCCACGACGCGGCGCAGCGGTCGAGCTCTCCGAGCGTCAGCGAGACCGTGGCCTCCCAGGCCTCCGGCGACAGCGGCGGAGTCGGGGCGTTGACCTTGGTCGTCGCCCCGTCGGCGTCGATGATCGAGGTGTTCACGCGCGTCGCGCCGGGTACCTCGACGATGCGCAGCAGGGGCGCGGTCAGACCGCAGCGCGCGAACCGCACGTCGTCGGCGCCGAGCACCACCACGGCGGAGGCGTCCGCACCTCCGGCTGCGAGCGCGGCCGCGACGTTGACGCCCTTGCCGCTCACCTCGCGGGTGTAGCTGTCGGCGCGCGCGAAGGCCCCGCGGCGGAGCGTTCCGACCCGATACGTGGCGTCGATGGCGCCGGCGGCGGTCAGGGTGACGATGCCGCTCATGCGGCGCGTCCCGTCACGACGCCGAGCAGCCGTTCGACCTCGGCGGCGACCGCCGCGCGACCGGGAGCCAGCCAGCGGCGCGGGTCGATGGCATCCGGATCCCGCTCGAGTTCGGCGCGCACCGCCGAGGTGAGCACCTGGTTGAGGTGCGTGCCGATGTTGATCTTGCGCATGCCCGCGCGCACCGCTGCGTCGATGCCGGCGTCGGCGACACCGCTCGAGCCGTGCAGCACGAGGGGCACGGGGAGTTCGGCGGCGAGTCGCGCGATCAGTTCCCCGTCGAGGGTGGCACTGCGCTCGCGCATCGCGTGCTCGCTGCCCACCGCCACCGCGAGGGCGTCGACGCGCGTCTCGCTTACGAAGCGCACGGCCTCGGCGACGTCGGTGCGCACCCCGGGGGCGTGAGCGCCCTTGCCGCCGATCTCGCCGAGCTCGGCCTCGATCCATCCGCCCGCCGCGTGCACGCGTTCGGCGACGGCGGCGGTGCGCGCGAGGTTCTCGGCGTCGGTCAGGTGAGCGGCGTCGAACATGACCGAACGGATGCCGACCGCCAGGGCCTCGTCGACGAGGGGCTCGTCGGTGGCGTGGTCGAGGTGCACCACGACGCCTACCCGTGCCGTTTCGGCCAGCCGGAGGGCGGCGGAGGCGGCGGGGGCCAGACCGCCGTGGAAGGCGATGGCGTTCTGCGAGAGCTGCAGGATCACGCCGGTGCCGGCGGTCTCGGCTCCGGTCACGATCGCCTCGGCGACCTCGAGGGTGATGAAGTTGAAGGCCCCGACCGCGCGGTGCGCGGCGAGCAGGGCGGGCATGTCGGCCAGCGGCACGGCGGTGTCTCTCTTGTCGGGGCGGGTGTTGCGCGAGCCCGGTGGCTGAGCCTGTCGAAGCCCCCGGGAGGGAGTGCGGGTGTTGCGCGAGCCCGGTGGCTGAGCCTGTCGAAGCCCCCGGGCGGGAGGGCGGGGTGTTGCGCGAGCCCGGTGGCTGAGCCTGTCGAAGCCTCCGGGCGGGAGTGCGTGGTGTTGCGCGAGCCCGGTGGCTGAGCCTGTCGAAGCCTCCGGGCGGGAGTGCGGGGTGTTGCGCGAGCCCGGCGGCTGAGCCTGTCGAAGCCTCCGGGCGGGAGGGGCGGGTGGTCCCGGCCCTTCGACAAGCTCAGGGACCTGGCGTTGCGCGAGCCCGGTGGCTGAGCCTGTCGAAGCCTCCGGGCGGGAGGGGCGGATGCCGAGACCCCGCGCAACGGCGAGATCCCGGCATCCGGAATCGATCAGCAGGACGACTTGTACACCGCGTCCTTGCCGTCGGTGTCGATGTTGTCCTTGGTGAGGATGGTGAAGCCGGTCTGGATCTTGGCTTCGGTCGCCTCGCCCTTCAGCGCCGCGATGGCCTGCTGCACGCCGTCTTCGCCGATGGTGGCGGGCTCCTGCGCGACGAGCGCCTGAACCGTTCCCGCCTGCAGGGCCTTGACCTGGGCGGGGCCCGCGTCGAAGCCGACGATGGTGACGGCGCCCTGCTTGCCGGCCTGCTGCACGCCGGTGGCCGAGCCCTCGGCGGCGAACAGGTTGGCGGCGAAGATGCCCACGATGTCGGGGTCCTTCTGCAACGCGGCGGTGACGATCTCGGCGGCGGTGGAGGGCTCGTTGTGCGAGTACTGCACACCGACCGACGAGAACTTCGAGTCCTTCGCGACGGCGTCTTCGAAGCCCTTCGCGCGGGCGTCGGTGGTGGAGATGCCGGGGTCGACCGAGACCACGAGCACCTTGCCGCCGTTGGGGTTGGCATCCTGGATGGCCTTGAACGCGGCAGCCCCGCCGCCTTCGTTGTCGGAGGAGATCTGCGAGACCGCACCGGAGGGGTCTTCCAGCGTCGTGTCGACGAGGACCACCTTGATGCCGGCAGCCTCGGCCGCCGCGATGGGCGCCTGCATGGCCGACACGTCGGTGGGGGCGATCAGCAGCGCGTCGGGCTTGGAGGCGACGACGGCGTCGACGATGGGCTTCTGCAGGGTCGGGTCGAACTTCTCGGGGCCCTGCGTGGTGACGGTGGCCCCCTCCTTCTCGGCCTCGGCCTGGATGCCGCACTGCATGGAGATGTAGAACTCATCTCCGGCGACGCCCTGCACGAACGCGATCTTGTAACCGCCGTCCGACCCGCCCGACGCACCGCCGGACGAGGAGCCGCCGGAGCACCCGGCGAGGACGAGGGTGGCTGCGGCGCCGAGGGTGGCGAACGCGAGAACCTTCTTGTTCCACTGCATTGTGATTGCCTGTTCTCTCTTGGTTGGTGTCGGATGCCGGGCCTCAGCCGCGGCGTCCTCCGCTGACGAACTTCCGCCAGAGGCTCTGGGTGTTGCCGCGGGTCGCGGCGGTGCGGCGCACCTGGTCGACGTAGACGGCGGTGATCAGCACCGCGCCGACAGCGACCTGCTGCCAGAAGGGCTGCACGCCGGTGATGACGAAGCCGTTCTGCAGGACGGCCGGGATGAAGAGGCCGACCACGGTGCCGAAGATCGTGCCGACCCCGCCGAAGAGCGAGGTCCCGCCGATGACCACGGCCGCGATCACGTTCAGGTTGGTCTGCGACTGCCCCGCGATCGCGGTGGTCGAGAACTGCGAGAGGGCCAGGATGCCGGCGAGTCCGGCGAGCGCTCCCGACAGCGTGTAGACCGAGATGAGGTGACGGTCGACCTTGACGCCGACGCGGCGGGCGGCGAGCTCGCTGGAGCCGACGGCGTAGGTGTAGAGGCCGAACTTGGTGAAGTGCAGCACGATCGCGCCGATGACGACGACGACGAGCGCGATGACGCTGATGATGGGCAGCGACCCGAACACGTTGCCGTAACCGATCGAGACGGTCAGCACGGTGGGGACGTCGCGGATGTCGACGCCGCCGGTGAGGATCTGCGCGAGACCCAGAGCCATGCCGAGCGAGCCCAGCGTGACGATGAGCGGCGGGATCTTGGCCTTCGCGATGAGGAAGCCGTTGAGCAGGCCCCAGCACACGCCGCTGAGGATCGACACGATGATGCCGACGGTCGCCACTCCCCAGCCTTCGCCGCCGAGGGCGCGCATCGTCAGGGCCGACACGACGCCCGAGAACACCAGCACCGAGCCGACCGAGAGGTCGATGCCCGAGGTGATGATGATGTAGGTCATGCCGACGCCCAGGACCGCGAGGATCGAGGCGTTCTGGATGATGAGGCGGAAGTTCGACCACTGGGCGAACGAGTCCGGCGCCAGCGCGCTGAAGATCAGCACGATGACGATGAGGATGATGAGGATCTGGAAGGCCTGCGCCTTGAGCAGCCCCAGGAAGAAGTTGGGCTTGGTGTCCTCGAACGTGCCGATGGCGACGGTCTCGGTGGGAGGGGTCTTGGTGCTCATTTGGAGTCGTCCTTCGTGACGGCGCCGGTCATGAGCCCGACGAGTTCTTCCATGGAGGTGTTCTTCGCGTCGACGTTGGCCACGCGGGTGCCCAGGCGCAGCACCTGGATGCGGTCGCAGACCTCCATCACGTGCGGCATGGAGTGCGAGATGAGCACGACGGCGATGCCCTTGTCGCGCACGCGGCGGATCGTCTCGAGCACGTTCTTGGTCTGACGCACGCCGAGGGCGGCCGTGGGCTCGTCGAGGAAGACGAGGCGACCGGCCCAGTGCACGGCGCGGGCGATCGCGATGGCCTGGCGCTGACCGCCCGACATCTCGCCCACGGGCGACGACAGCGATCGCACCGTCGCGCCGAGCTCGTCGAACGCGGCCCGTGAGGCGACGGCCATCTCCTTGGTCTTCATGAAGCCCAGGGCACCGGCGAGGCCGGGGCGGCGGATCTCGCGGCCGAGGTACATGTTCTGCACCGGGTCGAGGTGAGGGGCGAGCGCGAGGTCCTGGTAGACCGTCTCGATCCCGAGCGACGACGCCACCTGCGGGTTCGACATCTCGATGGGCTTGCCGTCGAAGAGGATCTCGCCCTCGTCGACCGCGAGATTGCCCGAGAGGGCCTTCACGAGCGTCGACTTGCCGGCGCCGTTGTCGCCGATGAGGGCCGTCACTTCTCCGGGGTAGACCTCGAAGTCGACGTTGTGGAGGGCGCGGACGGATCCGAACTGACGTGACAGGCCACGGGCCTGCAGCACCGGGACGGTCGTGCTGACTGACGACATCGTCAGCTCCTTTCAGGGGTGGGGGTGAGAGAGGCGAGCACGGCGGAACGGTGCTCCGCCGGGTCGAGCGATGACGAGAGGAAGGTGTTCGCGACGTCGGCGAAGGATCCGGATGCCGTGGCCCCGGCGGACCGCGCGGCGAAGGCGGCGAAGAGCGCGGCGCCGTAGGCCGTGCCCTCGTCGTGGGTCGAGACGGTGACCTCGGGCAGCAGCGCGGAGCGCGAGCGCACCACCGACGCCATCGACGACCAGCCGCCGGTCAGCACCGTGGAGGTCGGGGGTGCGACCTCGCGATCCATCACCGCCATCAGCTCGGAGAGCATGTCGTTGCCGTGGCGCAGGCTCGCCGCGAACAGGTCGGCGGGGCTCAGCCCGTCGCTCTGCGCGACGATCTTCAGCACACCGTCGTCGTTGCGCGCCCCCGATACGGCGAGACCGGCGTCCGAGACGGTGCCGAGCACGGGCAGCGCCATCGCCTCGTCGTCGATGCGCGTGCGCCCCACGGTATCCGTGATGCCGAGCAGCTGCAGCACGCGCCGCATGAGCAGGCCCGACTTCGTGCCCGCCAGCAGCACGTACTTGCCGGGGATGACGTGGCGCACGCAGTTGATGCCGGCGTGGGCGAGGCGCTCGCGCGCGTCGAAGGGCAGGGTGTCGTCGAGTACGCGCACGAGCGCCTCGGCGGTGCCCATCGAGTCGTAGAGCTGGCCGGTGTGCGTGGCGCCGACGGCGACCGCCGAGACGAGGTGGTCGTGACCGGCGACGGTCAGGGCCGCACCGCGGAAGCCCGCGGGCATGTCGGGATCGGTGAGGGTGCCGACCGGTTCTCCCGCGCTGACGAGGGTGCCGAGGATGCTCTCGTCGACTCCGAGCACGTCGAGCGCCGCCTGCCAGGGGGTGCTGTCGTCCTGGTCGATCAGCCCGGTGCGCGAGACGAGCGAGTACTCCGCGACGCGGGGTCCGCCGAGTGCGTGCACGACGAACTCGGGGACGTTCAGGAACGTGGTGCCCGCGAGCGGGATGCCCTGCTCGCGCAGGTGCAGCAGCTTGGCGATGGATGCCAGCGGCCCGACCGGCAGTCCGGTGCGACCGGGGAACTCGGCGCGGAAGGACTCGGGGGTCGACATGATCTGCGCCGCCCCGCGCGGGTCGAACCACGCCATGATCGGCGCGAGCGCGGAGCCCTGCTCATCGAGCAGCACCCCCGCCTCGGCCATGCCCGAGACCCCGAGCGCGACGACGCGGTAGCCCTCGTCGAGGCGCGCGTCGGCCTCGGCGGCGAGGTCGCGCACGACGGCGATCGCCTCGGCCGCGGTCATCTCGGCCCGACCGTGGTCGAGGTTGGTCCACGGCGAGCGGCGGCTGACGACGAGCACCTGGCGCCCCTCGGGGGTGGCGACCAGCAGCTTGGTGCTGGTCGAGCCCATGTCGATCCCGACGACGTACTCGCTCATCGCACGTCACCGCCGCGGAGGGTTCCGGGCCAGCCGGCGCCGGGGGCGGCGACGAGGATCTCGGCCCCGCCCGTGAGGCGCCATGCGCCGAAGGCGTGCGGCACGGCGTAGACCTGTCCGCGCTCGACGTCGACGCTGCCGGCGTCCGACACCAGGGCGCCCGCTCCCTCGCGCACCAGCACGACCGAGAAGCCGGCCGCGTGCGCCACCGTGTCTCCTGCGGCGTCGAAGAGGCGGAAATAGGGGTCGGCGGCATCCGGCAGCAGAGAACGAAACGCGGGTCCCGCCGGGCTCGTGCCGGAGGTGCCGACCAGGGCGTCGAGCGCGTCGGCGTCGAGCTTCTCAGTCGAGACGGCGGGCATGACGGCGTCGAAGCCGAGCTCGAGGTGCGATTCCTCGCGCGTCGAGGTCGTCACCGACCACTCCAGCAGGATCGAGAAGTCGGTGGGTTCCTGCACCTCGGCGACGAAGATGCCCCCGTCGATGGCGTGCACGGTGCCGGCGGGCACGAGCACTCCCATGCCGGGGCGCACGACGACGCGGTTCATGTGGGCGAGCATCCACTCGCTGTCCTGGGCGTCGCGGCGGCGGTCGAGCTCGTCGCGGTCGACGCTCTCGTTCCATCCGACGTACACGGCGCAGTCGTCCTCGGTCTCGAGCACGTACCAGGCCTCGGTCTTGCCGTAGGGGCAGTCCAGGTGCGACGAGGCGAATCCGCGGTCGGGGTGCACGTGAACGGGGAGGCGCTGCCGCGCGTCGAGGAGCTTGACCAGGATGCCGAGGTCTGCGGCATCCCGTCCGCTGCGCGCTCCCACCCAGGCGGCGCGATCGGCGGTCACGAGGTCGCGCAGGAACTCTCCGCCGTCGGTGACGGCCAGGCCGATCTCGTCGGAGCCGAAGCGCGAGACGGTGGAGCCGAGCCACTCCTCGGGCTGACGGTCGGTCTCGGGCACGATGCCGCGGAGGGCGGCGATGCGGTCGCCCCCGCGGTAGAAGTGCTGCACGGGATTGGGGGGCAGCAGGACGGGCTTCATCGCGTCGCTCCGATCGGGTCGAGGGGGAAGGAGGGGGTGACCTCACCCGATCCACGCGGGACCAGACGGGTGGGGACGACGGTTCGGGTGGGCTCCGCGTCAGGGTGCACCGCGAGTTCGCGCAGGCGATGGAAGGCCGCGGCGCCCATGAGACGCGGGTCGTGGTCGACGTAGGTGATTCCGGGCTCGAGCACCTCGGCGAGGGTGAAGTCGCCGAACGAGACGAGCGCCGGCATCCGCAGGCCGCGGGCGCGGATCGCCTGCACCGTGCCGATCGCGGCGAGGCTGGTGGCGCACAGCAGGGCGGTGGGCGCGTCGGCACGTTCGAGCAGCCGTGAGGCCTCGGCCGCCTCCCCCGCCTGGAAGCGCTCGTGCGTGACGACGAGCGAGGGGTCGAACGGCACGCCCGCCGCTTCGAGGGCCGAACGGTAGCCGGCCAGGCGGTCGCTGACGGTGGGGTACGGCACGTCTTCGCCCATGAAGGCCACGCGGCGGTGTCCGTGCGAGAGGAGTGCCGCGGTCGCCTCGGCCGCCGCTCCGAAGTCGTCGATGACGACCGCGTCGATGCCCGAACGCGAGCGGTCGACGGTGACGACGGGGAAGCGGGTGCGCAGCCCCGCGAGGGTGGCCGCCCCCACCTCGACGGGGGCGACGACGAGGCCGGCCAGGCGGTGGCCGGTCAGGCGTTCGAGCTGCGTGCGCTCGCGGGCCGCGTCGTAGCCGGTGCTGGCGAAGATGACGCTGAGCCCCTCGGCGACCGCGAGCTCTTCGACCACGCTGACGAAGGCGGCGAAGAACGGGTCGCTGATCGCATCGATGAGGATGCCGATCGTGTCGGCCGCCTGGCGCTTGAGCTCGCGGGCGCTGCGGTCGGGCACGAAGCCGAGGTCGCGTACGGTCCGCATGACCTTGTCGCGGGTGACGGGGAGGACCCCGGTCTCGGCGTTGATGACGCGGGAGACGGTCTTGGGGCTCACGCCCGCGGCGATCGCGACGTCGATGAGGCGAGCGCGCGGACGGGCCGGCGCGGCCTCGGCGACCGCTGCGGCGGCCACCAGTTCATCGTGCGTCATCGCATCCTCGACATCGTTGTCATTTCGGGGCGGATCCCTCGGGTGGGTTCCGATGGAGTCATCCTGGGGCTCCTCGGACAACGTTGTCAAGTCTCGGATCGATCACGGATGACATCGATGTCGAGACCGAGCCCCCACGACGAGCCGGGGGCGAGCGCCCGCAGGAGCCCCGCCTCGCGCGCCGCGCCGCGGCCGTGGATCGTCACCGCCGTCGCCGGCTCGACACCGAGGACGAGACCGTCATCCTGCGCCACGCGCCACTGGAACATCGCCGGCAGCGCCGTCGTGTCGAAGGAGATCCGGATGCCGAGCCCCGACGCCGCGACCACCTCGGCACTCACGCGACGATCGCTCGGCAGCTCGTGCCGGAACACCTGTTCGGGGTACTCCGCGACGGGCGCCGGGAACTCCGCCCAGCACTCGATGCCCGCTTCGGCAGCCGCATCGCGGGGCACCACGCGCTCCGCGGGAGACCGCAGCACGGTGCCGGCGTCGACCAGCGGCCAGCCGAGGTTCACGTGGTACAGCACCATCGGCTCCACCGGGCGCGACCCGCGGTTGACGATCTCGTCGCGCAACTCGATCCGCCCCTCGCCCAGCGGCACGCGCAGGCACCGCCGCAGCTCCAGGTGCGCACCGAGCACCGTCGCCTCGGTCACGGTCGCCTCGATCACCACGGCATCCGCCTGCACCTCCGCCCGGGTGACGGATGCCGACAGCCCGCTGTACCGCCCGTGCTGCGGATGCTCCCCCTCGGCGTCGGCCGACGGCGGGCCGAACGACAGCAGACCGCACGTGGTCACGAGTCCCCCGCCGAACGCCGCCCCGAAGCCCGCCGTCCCCGGCCGCGGCCACCCGGTCGGCGACATCCAGGCCAACGGCACACCGCGGTGACGCACTTGCCCGAGGTCGAGCCCGCGGTCGGGCAGCAGCTCGATGTCGAGGTCGCCCGCGATCACGCGCAGACGCCGGGTTCCGGCATCCGGTCCGTCACTGCGCACCGAGGCCTCCACCGCCGCGATCTGCGCCGTGGAGCCCGCGCGCCCGAGCGCTTCGTCGATCGATCGTCCGTACAGCTCACCCATGAGCCCCGCCTTCCTCGCCGTTGCGACGCTCACGCTATCAATGTTTGACAACGTTGTCTTGCTCCCCGCATACTGACCGTCGAGCGCAGAGCCGCGCCCCGACACGACGCTTCGGAGACCCACACCCCATGTCGAAACCCCGCCTCAATCGCCTCTTCAACGCCCGATCCGGTCGCGCGTTCGACGTCGCCGTCGACCACGGCGCGTTCCACGAGTACAACTTCCTCACCGGCATCGAAGACATGGCGAAGACCGTCGCGACACTCGTCGACGCCGGCCCCGACGCCGTGCAGCTCACCCTCGGCCAGGCCCCGTTGCTGCAGGCGTTCCCCGGCAAGCAGAAGCCCGGGCTCGTGTTGCGCACCGACATCGCCAACGTCTACGGCGACCCGCTCGAGATGCCGCTGCACAGCATCCACGTTCCGGATGCCATCGAGGTCGCCGTGCGTCTCGACGCGGTGGCCGTATGCGTCAACCTCCTCGACCTCCCCGGCGAACCGCAGGTGCGCGAGCAGTGCATCCGCTCGATCCTGGCGCTGCGCACCGACGCCGAGAAGTACGGGATGCCGCTCATGATCGAGCCGCTCGTCATGCAGACCAAGCCCGGCTCGGGCGGGTACGGGGTCGACGGCGACACCGCCAAAGTCATCACCCTCGTGCGCCAGGCGCGCGAGCTCGGAGCCGACCTCATCAAGGCCGACCCCACCGACGACATCGCCGAGTATCACCGGGTCATCCAGGCCGCGGGCGACACCCCGCTGCTGGTCCGCGGCGGCGGGCGCGTCGACGACCGCACGCTGCTCGAGCGCACCCAGGCCGTCCTCGAGCAGGGCGCGCGCGGCATCGTCTACGGACGCAACGTCATCCAGCACCACGACCCGGCCGGCATCACCGCCGCCCTGATGGCCGTCGTGCACGACGACGCCTCGGTCGACGACGCCCTCGCCCTCATCGGCGCCCCCGCGGAAGGAGACCGCGCATGACCGGCAAGAAGATCGGCGTCGGCATCATCGGCGGCGGCCTCATGGGCCGCGAGATCGCGGCGGCGCTGCGACGCTGGCCCGCCCTCATCGACCACCCGGCCGAGCCCGAGCTCGTCGCCGTCTGCGACATCAACCCGGCGGCGTTGGAGTTCTTCGAGCGCATCGACACGGTGCAGCTGACCACGACCGACCATCACGAACTGCTCGCCGATCCCCGCGTCGACGTCGTCTACATCGCGGTGCGCCACGACCTGCACGAGCGTCTCTACGTCGACACCGTGCGCGCGGGCAAGGCGCTGCTGGCCGAGAAGCCGTTCGGCATCGACCGCGCCGCCGCCGACGCGGTCGTGGCCGCAATCGAGGAGAACCCGCAGTCGTTCGTGCGCGTCTCGAGCGAGATGCCGTTCTTCCCCGGCGCCCAGTGGGCCGTCGACTACGTGCGGGCGGGCGGCCTCGGCCGCATCGTCGAGGCGAAGTGCACCTTCCTGCACTCCAGCGACATCGACGTGAACAAGCCCCTCAACTGGAAGCGGCAGAAGCAGTTCTGCGGCGACGCGGGGGTTCTCAACGACCTCGGCATGCACACGTGGCACGTGCCGCTGCGCCTGGGATGGGCGCCCGAGAAGGTCGTCGGCATCCTGCAGGACATCGTCACCGAGCGCCCCGGCCCCGACGGGTCGCCGCAGCCCTGCGACACGTGGGACAACGCCGTGATCCACTCGTGGTCGCGCCACGAGGGCGCCCCGTTCCCCCTCACCACCGAGACCAAGCGCATCGCGCCGGGTCAGAAGAACACGTGGGAGTTCGAGGCGATCGGCATGTCGGGCGGGGTGCGCTTCAGCACCAAGAACCCCAAGAAGGTCGAGGTGTTCGCCTTCGTCGACGTGCCCGGCTTGGGCCGCGAGCAGAGCTGGCAGAGCGTGGATGCCGGGAGCCAGTCCGTCTGGCCCACGGTGACCGGCCCCAACTTCGAGTCGGGCTTCTCCGACGCCATCCTCCAGATGTGGGCGGCCTTCCTGGCCGAGTACCTGGGCGAGCTGGGCGACGGCTTCGGCTGCGTGCGTCCCGAAGAGGCCGCGCTCACGCACCGCCTGTTCGCCGCCGCGATCGCCTCGCACGAGACGGGCGCACTGGTCGCTCCCGAGGCCTGATCGCGCGACGTGAGGGCCCGGACGCGCCACCGGGCCCCACGTCACCGGTCGAAGACGGCCCCACTCCCTATGCTCGAAGGATGCCGTCGCTTCACGGCAGTCCGAGGAGACGCATGCGCAAGACCGGCCGGCCCACGATGATCGACGTCGCCGCCGACGCCGGCGTCAGCCTGAAGACGGTCTCGCGGGTCGTGAACGGGGAGTCGGGTGTCGACCCGGCGATGATCGAACGCGTGCGCGCGTCGATCGCGCGACTCGGATACCACCGCAACTCCCTCGCCGCGAGCCTCCGCTCCGGCAACCGCGACACGATCGGCTTCATCGCCGCCGACCTGTCGAACACCTTCTACATGGCCGTCGCCGCAGCGGTCTCCCAGGTCGCCACCCGCGAGCGCATGCACGTGGTGATGGCTTCGAGCGAAGAAGACGCCGACCTCGAGCGCACTCTCGCCCTCGACATGTGCCAACGCCAGGTGGGCGGTCTCATCGTGGTCCCCACCGCGGCCGACCACTCCTACCTCGCCCGTGAGGTCGAGCTCGGAACGCCGGTGGTCTTCCTCGACCGCCCCGGCAGCGGCATCCCGGCCGACGCGATCCTGCTCGACAACCGCGGCGGGGCGCGCGACGCCGTGGCCGAACTGCTCGCGGCGGGTCACCGCCGCATCGCCGTGCTGCTCGACGCGCCCTCCATCTACACGATGGCCGAGCGCCGTGAGGGTGTGCGCGACGCCTTCGCCGCAGCGGGGCGCGCGCTCGATCCCGCCCTCGTCGTCGAGGGGCTGCACACCCCCGCCGACGCGCGTGACGCGATGGAGCGCCTGCTCGACTCCGCCGACCCGCCCACCGCGGTGTTCGGCACCAACAACCGCCTCACCATCGGTGCGCTCGAGACGATCCTGCCGCGCGGTGCCGACGTCGCCATCGCCGGGTTCGACGACTTCGAGCTGTCGCGCCTGTTGCCCCGCCGCATCCGCCTCGTCGATTACGACGTCGCCGATCTGGGCGCCCGCGCGACCGAGACCCTCCTCGCCCGGGGCGCCGACCCGGCCACCGGCTCGCACACGCAGCTGGTTCCCACGCGCCTCGTCGATCGCGGGGGCGTGCGCTGATCCGCACCCCCTTCGAAGGGTGACCTGCGGGGTGAAGTAGACCGGGCCTCGCCCCGGGCGTCGCCCTCGCGTGCCGCACCGCGCCGCGTACCCCCGCAGACTGGGGGCTCCCACCACCGACGCAGGAGCACGCACAATGGGCGATTCCCCTCCCCCCTCCGGGGTCTGGACGCCCGTGGCCCTCGGGGCGCTCGACGTGCGCTCCGACGACACGGCGCCCGGTGGTCCCGAAGTGCTCCTCGCCCCGGTCGTCCCCGGCGATGCCTTCTGCCTGGTCGGCGACGGGGCGGCGCTGTGGCGGCGCCTCGTCGCGCAGGGCTCCGTGCACCACGCCAACCTCTCCGCCGACGAACGCGAGCTCATCGATCGCATGAGAGACCTGCACATCGTCGACGCCGACCCCCGCCACCGGTGGGCGGTCACCCACCTCCCCCGCCCCACGCTGTCGTCGCCCACCCACGAACTCGTCTACGCCGTCACCGCTCGTGTCGCCGAGTCGCACGGCATCCGGTGCGTCTTCATCAAGGGCCCGGCGCTGAAGAGCCAGGGGCTGCGCGAACGGGAGCACTCGGGCGACGTCGACGTGTGGTGCGACCCCGACCGCTGGGACGATCTCGCTGCGGCGCTCGAGCCGTGGGGGTGGACCCGAGAACCCGACCCGTGGCGTGGGACGCCCGTGCACCACACCGCCACGATGACCCCCGCCCGCTGGGGCTGCGAGATCGACGTGCACCGCCGCCTGCCGGGCCTGACGAGAGACGATCGCGACGCGTTCGCCGCCCTCACCGCCCGCACCTCCGCCGTCCGCTACGCCGGGGTGGAGGTGCGGGTGCCCGACGTCGCCGCGCACGCCGTGCTCGCCGCCGTCCACGCCGTGCGGCCCGAGATCGGTGCGGGTCCCCGCTCGGAACGCGCCTCCGCGCTCGCGACGACGATGCTCGCCGCCGCGCCCACCACCCTCGACAGCGCCGTCGCGCTCGGCGCGGTCGAGGTGTTGCGCACCGAGATCGCCGCGGTCACGCAGACCCCCCTCCCGCCGCGCGACGGAGCCCGACCGCACGACTGGGAGTGGCGAGGTCGGCCCGACCGACTCCGCGCGTACTGGACGGCCCTGCAGACCTTGCCGCCGATGTTGCGCCTGCGCGTGGGGCTGCGCCTGATCTGGCCCGACGACGACGTCGCGCTCGCCTCCGAACGACGCGCCGGGCGCCCCGTCACCACGGCCGCGGCCGCGAGGCGGAGCCGCCTGACCCGCGGCGTGCGGGAGTGGCTCCGGCGCTCGTCGCGCCGCTGAGCCCCGACCCCGCCCGCGTCAGCGGCGCATCGCGCGCAGGGCCGAGCGCGACATCGCCTCGCGCGGCATCGACGCGATCGCCTGGGCGAACTGCGCCCGGTCGTCGCGGTCGATCCAGTGCCGGGCGGCCAGCACGAACAGCGGCAGCACCGCCGACGACGACAGCGGCCCCCATCCGAGCATCCCGAACGGCGTCTCGGTGACGCCGATGACGACCAGACCGAGCACGAACGCGACGCCCACCGCCTGCTGCCGTCGATCGGTGTCGCGCAGGCTCGAGACGAACGCCACGACGATGACGGCGGCCCAGGCGGCCAGGGTGACGGCGCCGCCCATCACGAGCGTGGTCAGCACCAGGTTGTGGCCGTGACTCGCGGCGCTCGAGAGCGCGTTCGACAGCATCGCGTAGTTGTCGGCGTACCAGTGGGCGCCGAGGCCGAAGAGCCAATGGCCGCCCAGCTCGTCGCGGTTGAACATCCAGATGGCGCCGCGGAACGTGTAGGCCTCAGGGTCGGTCTCGGTCAAGGGCACGCGCACGCAGGTGATGCACGCTGCGATGAGTCCCACCACGGCGGCGACGCGGAAGGCGGGCTGCGGCAGCACGCGCGACAGGGCGATGACGGCGAGCACGACCACGGCCCCGGCGAGCGCGGTGCGCGACGAGGTGAGCACCAGGGCCCACGCGATCACCCCGATGAGCGGCCACCGCACCCACCACCGACGTGCGGTGAAGGCGAACGGCAGGGCGAGCGCCAGGAACATGCCGAACACGTTCGCGTTCGAGAAGATGCCCGACAGCAGCGACGTCCCGGTGAGCGACTTCTCGAAGGTCTCGGAACCGCCCGAGATGAACACCTTCGAGGGGTCGAGGTACGACAGGGCGATCGCGGCCGCAGCGACCAGGGCACCCAGGTATCCCAGGATGCCGAGATCCCTCGGTTTCACCCGCGCTATCACCAGCAGGGTGCCCACGGCGGAGGTGATGAGCAGGCCCAGCGTGGGCTCCCGCCCGTGCACGAGCTCGTTCGCCGCGAGCACCAGACCCGGCGCGACGACCAGCAGCAGGCTCTCGCCCGTGACCTTCGAGAACAGCAGCATGAGCAAGAGCAGTCCCACCGCGAGGATCGGCACCGCGATGCTCAGCGCGTCGACGAGCGCCACCACCAGCGGGTTGGAGGCGGTCTTGCCCTCTTTGTAGTGCTGGCGGTCGATGAGGGCCGTTTCGACGACGGCCGGCACGACCGAATACGCCCAGACGACGATGACCGCCGTCCAGCGCAGCGCCCGCGAGTTCACCCACCCCTTCTCGGGCCTGCCGGGGGCGCGACCGAGGGTCGCGGGGCTGGTTAGCGTGCTCACGGCCGACACAGTACAACTCGAGGAGCTCCCCGTGATCCCCACCGATGTCACCGCTCCTCGCCGAGGGGCGGCGCTGCTGCTCCTCGGCGCCCAGTGGGGTCGGTACGTCGCACAGATCCTCGGCATCGTCGTCCTCGCCCGACTGGTCGGGCCGGCCGACTTCGGCATCGTCGCCCTGGCGGCCTCGGTCGCGGGACTCGCGGCGGTGCTCGGTGACTTCGGTCTGAGCATGGCGGCCCTTCGTGCTCCGACACTCTCCGATGCGCAGCGGACGAACCTGTTCTGGATGAACACCGGCATCGGTCTCGCGGCGACGGGCGTGGTGCTGGCGGTGGCCCAGCCGTTCGCGGCCGCCTTCGACGATCCGCGCCTGGTCGCGGTCATGTGCCTGTTGGCGCCGGCGTTCGCGCTCCGCTCGGCGAGCGCGCAGCTGCGCGTCGAGCTCAACAGATCGGGACGGTACGGACGTCTCGCGGCGAGCGAGCTCTGCGGCGACCTGTCGGGTCTGGTCGGAGCCGTCGTCCTCGCGCTCCTCGGCGGCGGGTATCTCGCCCTCGCCCTGCAGGGCACGATCGCGGCGGGCGTCACCCTCGTGCTGTCGCTGATCCTCACGCCGTGGCGTCCCGGGCTGCCGCGGCGCGGAGCCGCGATGGGCCCGTTGCTGACCTTCGGCGGCAACACCTTCCTGGTGCACGTGCTGAACTACGCCGCGACCAACGTGGGCACGGTGTCGGTCGCGCGGGTGGCGAGCGATCAGGTGATCGGTTTGTTCAACAGGGCGACCCAGCTGGTGAACCTCCCGATCGATCAGCTCATCACTCCGCTCACGCGGGTGGTCATCCCCGGTCTCGCGGATGCCGAGGACACCGCCGAACTGCAGCGCCGGCTCGTGCGCCACCAGACGCTGCTCTGCTACCCGACGCTCGCATACCTCAGCCTCTTCGTCGCCACCGCGTATCCCGCGCTCGACCTCGTCCTCGGCTCCGCGTGGACCGGCGCCGCGCCGTTCGTCCCCATCCTGGCGGCCGGGGCGCTGTTCCAGATCCTCGGCTACCCGCAGTACTGGGCCTTCGTGTCGACGGGGCGATCCGGGCTGTTGCTGTTCTCGGAGATCAGCGGACGCGTGGCGACGATCGCGCTCGCCGTGGTCGTCGCCCCGGTCGGGCCGGCCGCGGTGGCCGGCGCCATCGCGCTCGGGCAGTTCCTGCTGTGGGGCGTCGCCGCGGTGTTCTTCCTCCCCCGCACGGGCGTCTCGTCGGCGGCCCTCCTGCGCGCGGCGATCCGGCCGATCGTCGTCTTCGCCGTCGCCCTGGGGGTGGGCCTCGCCATCTCGACGCTCGTTTTCACCTCCCTCCCCTCGCTCCCCCGCCTGCTCGGCGTCGGTGGCGTCTGGGTCATCGTCGTGATCGCACTGCTGCTGGCGATGTGCCGACGCGACCTTCGCGTGTTCGGGGGCTTCATCCGACGCCGCTGAGGGGACTCCCGCCGGCTCGACCACTCGTCGGGAAGGCCTCGAGATGACCATCGTGAACGCCCGGTTCCTGACCCAGGGGACCACGGGGATCCAACGCTTCGCCACCGAGATCACGCGCGAGCTCCTCGGCATCCGCGACGACATCACTCTCGCCGTCCCCGCGGGCGACGTCGACGACGCGGGGCTCGACCCCTCGCGCATCCAGACGGTCGGGCGCTTCACGGGTCACGCGTGGGAGCAGATCGACCTCCCGCGCTTCGCGCGGCGTCGCGGCGAGATGCTGCTGAACCTCACGAGCACGGGCCCCATGTGGCACCGCCCGCAGATCTCCACGCTGCACGACATCACGTGGATCCGTCACCCCGACAGCTTCAGCCGTCGCTTCCGGGCCCTCTATTCGGTCGTAGTTCCCCGCGTCGTCGCGCACAGCGAGCGCATGATCACCGTGAGCGAGTTCTCCCGCGGCGAGATCTCGCGGCGGTTCGGCGTGCCCGCCGATCATTTCGCCGTCGTCCCCAACAGCGCGCAGAACATCCTCGCGCTGGCGCCCATGCCGTCGACGCCCTCGAGCCGCCCGTACCTGCTGGCCGTCTCCTCGCCCAACCGGCACAAGAACGTCGCCCGCATGCTCGACGCGTTCGCGGTCTTCGCCCGGACGCACCCCGAGGTCGAACTCCGCGTCGTGGGAAGCCAGACCAACAGCTTCGCGCGGCAGCAGTTCGACACCGCCGATGCGCGGGTGCGCTTCCTCGGCCGGGTCGACGACGCCGAACTCGCCGGCCTGTACCGCGGAGCGCTCGCCTTCGTCTTCCCCTCGCTCTACGAGGGCTTCGGCATCCCGCCGATCGAGGCGCAGATGTGCGGCTGCCCCGTCATCGCGGCGCGTGCCGCCTCGCTCCCCGAGGTACTCGGCGACTCCGCGCTGTACGTCGATCCGCTCGACGTCGACGACATCGCCGCGGCCATGTCCCGTGTCGCCGACGACGAGGGCATCCGCGCGCGGCTGATCTCCGCCGGTGAGTTCAACGCCCGACGCTTCTCGTGGCGGGAGTCCGCGCAGAAGGTCAGCGATCTGCTCGACGAGCACTCCGGCATCCGCCCCACCCGCTTGCGCGGTGCGGCGCTCCGATAGCTCGACCGTCGCGCCCGTCAAGGGCGGTGTCCGCGCGGCGGATGCTGCCTAACGTCGGGGCATGACCAACGATCGCGACCAGCTGACCTTCGACAACCCCGTCACCCGCTACGCCCGCGTCGAACCGCCCATCCAGCACCAGCCCGAGCCCGGCGTCCAGGCCGACATGACTCCGGTCCCCGATCTGGGCGAGAAGACCTACCGCGGTCTCGGCCGTCTGGTCGGCCGCAAGGCGCTCATCACCGGCGGCGACTCCGGCATCGGCGGAGCCGTGGCCATCGCCTTCGCGCGCGAAGGGGCCGATGTGGCCATCGTGCACCTGCCCGACGAGCAGCGCGACGCCGACCACGTGCTCGACCAGGTTCGGGATGCCGGCCGCACCGGCGTCTCGATCGCCACCGACATCACCGACCCGGCCGCGTGCCGCGAGCTGGTCGAACGTGCGGCCGCGGCTCTCGGCGGCCTCGACATCGTGGTCAACAACGCGGGCAAGCAGGTGATGGTCGACAAGGTCGACGACCTGTCGGACGAGCAGTTCGAACTCACGTTCCGCACGAACGTCTTCGCGCCCTTCTGGATCACGAAGGCGGCGCTCGCGCACCTGCCCGCGGGCGGCACGATCATCAACACCGCGTCGCTCGAGGCCTACGTCCCCGCGCCCGACCGGCTCGACTACGCCGCCACCAAGGCCGCGATCAACAATCTGTCGAAGGGCCTCGCTCAGCAGCTCGCGTCACGCGGCATCCGGGTCAACGTCGTCGCCCCCGGGCCCACGTGGTCGGCACTGCAGGTGAGCCAGGGCGTCTCCGACGACCAGATGGAGCACTTCGACGACGAGAGCACCTACCAGCGGGCCGGCCAGCCCGCCGAGATCGCGCCCGCGTTCGTCTTCCTCGCCTCGGCCGAGTCGAGCTACGTCTCGGGCGAGACGCTGAACGTCAACGGCGGCATGGTCACGCCCTGAGGTCCGCTCCGACGCCCCGGCCCGCCTCGCGCGGCCGGGGCGTCCGTGCGCGCTCCCACGCCCGGCGCCGTCGCCGCACGACCCTCCCGAGCCCGACCCTCGACGACGCGGCCCGGGCGCTTGCGCAAAACCCGTCGATCCGCAAGCGACCCGTGTCGGGTGGGCGGGTGCGGGAGCGTGAGTGCATGCCCACCGACACCGCTCCCGCCCCCGGCGGGGCGCCCCTCACCCTGTACATGCTCCACGCGCTGGGCGCGAGCGCCGGCTCGTTCGACCGCCTCGCCGACGAGCTCGCGGGGGTCATGCACGTCGTCGGCATCGATCTCCCCGGCTTCGGCTCCGCCGCGAGCGCTCCCGACGCCACCGTCGACGAGACCGTCGACCATGTCATCCACCGCCTCGCCGCACACGCGCGGGGGCCGTGGATGCTCGGCGGACACAGCATGGGCGGCAAGATCGCCGCTCTCGTGGCCTCCCGCGTCCTGCGCGGCGATGCGCCCCTCTTCGGACTGCGGGGCATGGTGCTCATGGCCCCGTCCCCGCCCCGCCCCGAGCCCATGGACGAGGAACGCCGGGCGCTCATGCTCTCGTGGGTCGACGACGGCGCGATCTCCGAGGCGGATGCCGAGACCTTCATCGACCAGAACACCGCCGAGCCGCTCGACGCCGGGGCGCAGTCGCTCGCCCTCGCCGACCTGCGTCGCACCTCCCCCACGGCGTGGCGCGCCTGGCTCGAGACCGGCAGCCGGGTGGACGCGACGGCTGCGGTCGGCACGCTCGATGTGCCCGCCCTCGTGATCGCCGGCGCCGACGACGCCGACCTCGGAGCCTCCGCGCAGCCCGAGCTCCTGGCATCCGTCTACCCCCGGGCGCACTTCGTGACGCTCGAGGCCACCGGACACATGATCCCCCTCGAGCGGCACCTCGACGCGGCAGCGGCCATCTCGCGCTTCGTCGCCGAAGAGGTCGGCGTCGGTCCGGTCGTCCCCGACGAGTGGGTCGAGCTCATCCGCAGCGAGCGGGTCGACGCGCGCGTGCGCGGTGCCCTCGCCCGTCGCGCGCTCCCCGACGACCACGGCTACGCCCCCGCGGTGCTCGACATGGCGCAGCTGACGCTCCTTCGTGAGATCGCCGACCTCGTCGTCCCGCAGGAGGGGCCGGCCATAGACATCGCCGCCCGCGTCGACGCCCAGTTGGCGCGCGGCGAGGGCGACGGGTGGCGCAACGCCGACCTGCCCGGCGACCCCGAGGCATACCGTCGCGGGCTCGACACGCTGGCCGCCGCCTGGCCCACCGATCCGTCGGAGCGCAGCGACCGTCTGAAAGCCGCCATCGAGGGCGACTCCGACCTCGACGGCCCCCTCGACGCCGCCCAGCTGAAGGCGTGGCTCGAAGACGCGCGCAACGACCTCGTGCGCCAGTGGCTCGCCCACCCCGCGAGCATGGCGCGCGTCGGCTACGACGGGTTCGCCACCGGCGGCCGCCCCATGCGGGGGTACGTCGAGCTGCGTCTCGGGCGCCGCGAAGACTGGGAGCCGGCGAACGTCGGCGGCACGATCGCGACGGGAGACGCGGCATGAACCTCGAAGCGATGCGCACCTTCACCGACGACGAGATCGTCGACGTGGTGGTGATCGGAACCGGAGCCGGCGGAGCGCCCCTGACCGCCGAGCTCGCGCGCAAGGGACTCACCGTCGTCGCGCTCGAGGCCGGACGGCACTTCTCGCTCGACGACCTCACGCCCGACGAGACCGAGGCCGTCGAGATCAACTGGATGTCGGAGCGCCTCAGCGGCGGAGACGACCCGACCGCGTTCGGCCCCAACAACAGTGGGCGCGGCGTGGGCGGCTCGATGCTGCACTGGGGCGCGTTCACCCCTCGTCCCGACCGACGCGACCTCGCCCTGAAGACCGAATCGGGCGTCGGCCGCGACTGGCCCATCGACCCCGATGAACTGCTGTCGTACGTCGAGCGCGTCGAGGGCGACATCGGCGTCTCGGGGCCGTCCCCCTACCCCTGGGATCTGAGTCGCACCTACGCATACGCCCCGGCGAAGCGCAACGCTCCCGCGAACCTCGTGGCCAAGGGCTGCGACGCCCTCGGTGTGCGCTGGGCCGACGCGCCGGCCGCCGTGCTCACCCGCGCCCGGCTGCAGGACCACCACGGCGAGCGCGGGGCGTGCGTCAACTGCGGCGAGTGCCACCAGGGATGCCGGGTGGATGCCAAGGCGTCCACCGCCAACACGTACCTGCCCGCGGCCGTGGCATCCGGTGCCGAGATCCGCAGCGAGGCGATGGTGCACGGTATCGAGCTCGACGCCCGCGGCCTCGTCGAGGCCGTCGTCTACCGCAAGGGCGGCGTCGATCGTCGTCAGCGGTGCCGCGCCCTCGTGCTCGCCGGCGGCGGTGTCGAGACGCCGCGCCTGCTGCTGCACACCGGCCTCGCCAACGACAACGGCCAGGTGGGCCGCAACTTCCTCGCGCACGGTGCGACGCAGGTGTGGGGCCGGTTCGACGAGCCGGTGCGCGGGCATCGCGGATACCCGTCGTCGCTCATCAGCGAAGACATGATGCGCCCGGCCGACGCCGACTTCGCCGGCGGCTACCTCGTGCAGAGTCTCGGGGTCATGCCGTTGACGTTCTCGACCACCCTCGTGCGCGGCGGAGGCCTCTGGGGTCCCGAGCTCATGCAGCGTCTCGATCAGGCGAGGTTCATGGCCGGCATCGGTATCAACGCCGACTGCCTGCCCTCCGACGACAACCGCCTCGAGCTGGTCGACGAACTCGACGAGTTCGGTATCCCGCGCGCACGAGTCACGTTCACCGCCGGCGACAACGAGAAGGCGATCGACAAGCACGCGACGGCGTTCATGCTGCGCGTGATGGAGGCCGCCGGAGCGCGCGAGACGATGGTCCTCGCCCGCACCGCGCACACGATCGGCACGTGCCGCATGTCCGACGACCCATCCGACGGCGTGGTCGACGCCGACGGCCGGTCGCACGAGATCCCGAACCTGTGGATCTGCGACAACTCGGTCTTCCCCTCGGCGATCGCCGCCAACCCCGCGCTGACGATCATGGCCCTGTCGCTGCGCACGGCCGATCGCTTCCTCGCCTCCGCCGCCGCCTGACCCCCGGTCACTCGGCCGGGCACACCCGTCGAGCGTCCACGGCTCTCCGTTCGAAGCCCCTCGAGCGCGGCGTGTCGTGGACGCTCAACGCGATGCCGCTCGACACGGGAGAATGGATGCCATGAAGCTCGAGCACCTCGTCCGGTTCGCCGCCCTCGCTGAGGAGCTGCATTTCCCGCGCGCGGCCGAGAAGCTGCGCATCCCCCTCGCCTCGTTGTACACGACCGTCGACAAGCTCGAAGAGGAGGTGGGGCAGCCGCTCATCTCGCGAACCCCGCCGACCCAGCTCACCCCGGCCGGCCGACTGCTCCTCGAGGAGGCGCACCACCGCATCGCCGACGCTCCTCCCGCCCCGCCCCGGCAGAAGGCCCCTGGCGGCGGCAAGGCGAAGGCCAGCAAGGGCAAGGGCCGCGCCCCGATCGTGAAGGGCGAGCCGAAACCCTACAAGAAGCGCCAGGGCCGCTGACCCCGCCCCTTCCTCCGCATGAACGCGCGCTTGTCGCGTTCCCGCGAGTGAAAGCGCTTATGCCTGGAGTTCGGTGACCCGACCGGCCTCGACCCGCCAGCGGCGGTCGGTCTGCACCGCGGCGAGCATGCGCCGATCGTGCGTGACGAGCAGCAGCGTGCCGGTGTACGACTCCAACGCCTGCTCGAGCTGCTCGATCGCCGGCAGGTCGAGGTGGTTGGTGGGCTCGTCGAGCACGAGCACGTTGACGCCCCGCGCCTGCAGCAGCGCCAGTCCGGCGCGCGTGCGCTCCCCCGGAGACAACTCGTCGACCGGGCGGGTGACGTGATCGGCCTTGAGCCCGAACTTCGCCAGCAGCGTGCGCACCTCGCCCGCGTTCATCTCGGGGACGAATCCCTCGAAGGTCTCGGCCAGCGGACGCCCGCCGACCAGCAGCGATCGCGCCTGGTCGATCTCGCCGATCGCCACGCTCGAGCCCAGCGACGCCGATCCCTCGTCGGGGCTCTGACGGCCCAGGATGCCGCGCAGCAGCGTCGACTTCCCGGCGCCGTTCGGCCCGGTGATGCCGATGCGCTCCCCCGCGTTGACCTGCAGCGAGACCGGCCCGAGCGTGAAGTCGCCCTGGCGGAAGACCGCGCCCGACAGCGTCGACACGACCGAGCTGGAGCGCGGTGCCGAGCCGATCGTGAACTCGAGCTGCCACTCCTTGCGCGGCTCCTCGACCTCATCGAGGCGCGCGATGCGGCTCTCCATCTGACGCACTTTCTGCGCCTGCTTCTCGCTCGACTCCGTTGCCGCCTTGCGGCGGATCTTGTCGTTGTCGGGTGACTTCTTCATCGCGTTGCGCACACCCTGACTCGACCACTCGCGCTGCGTGCGGGCGCGCGAGACGAGATCGGCCTTCGTGTCGGCGTACTCCTCGTACTTCTCCCGCGCGTGACGGCGCAGGGTCGCGCGTTCCTCGAGGTAGGCGTCGTAGCCGCCTCCGTAGACGCGGTGGGAGTTCTGCGCGAGGTCGAGCTCGAGCACCCGGGTCACCGAGCGGGCGAGGAACTCGCGGTCGTGACTGACCAGGACGACCCCGCCACGGAGTCCCTTCACGAAGGTCTCGAGCCGCTCGAGTCCGTCGAGGTCCAGGTCGTTGGTCGGCTCGTCGAGGAGCGCGATGTCGAAACGCGAGAGCAGCAGAGCCGCCAGCCCGACGCGCGCCGCCTGGCCTCCGGAGAGGCCGGTCATCTCGGCATCCGGTCCCACCTCCAGGCCCAGGTCGGCGAGCACGATCGGCACCCGCTCGTCGAGGTCGGCCGCGCCGCTCGCGAGCCAGCGCTCGAGGGCCGTGGCGTAGGCGTCGTCGGCGCCCACGATCGAGGCGTCGCCGAGGGCCGCCGCCGTGGCATCCATCTCCCTCGTCGCCTCCGCGCACCCGGTGCGGCGGGCGATGTACTGCGCGACGGTCTCGCCCGCGACGCGCTCGTGCTCCTGCGGGAGCCAGCCGACGAACGCATCGCTCGGCGCGAGGCTGATCGATCCGCCCTGCGGCTCGTCGACGCCGGCGAGCAGACGCAGCAGCGTGGACTTTCCCGCGCCGTTCGCCCCGACCACGCCGATCACGTCGCCCGGCGCGACGGTGAGGTCGACGCCGTTGAAGAGCGTGCGGTGTCCGTGGCCCCCGGCGAGGCCCTGCGCGACGAGGGTGGCGGTCATCCCTCTAGTGTCTCAGGCCGCCCCGCCCCCGACCCGCACCCCCCGAGGCCCCTGAGCCCGTCGAAGGGACCGGACACACCCAGGTCCCCGAGCCCGTCGAAGGACCCGAACACACCCAGGTCCCCGAGCCCGTCGAAGGACCCGAACACACCCAGGTCCCCGAGCCCGTCGAAGGACCCGAACACACCCAGGTCCCCGAGCCCGTCGA
>NZ_JAJNCV010000003.1:0-12921 GCF_021026215.1 Microbacterium sp. JC 701 | reverse complement strand
TCGAAGGACCCGGACACACCCAGGTCCCCGAGCCCGTCGAAGGGACCGGACACACCCAGGTCCCCGAGCCCGTCGAAGGGACCGGACACACCCAGGTCCCCGAGCCCGTCGAAGGGACCGGACACACCCAGGTCCCTGTGCCCGTCGAAGGGACCAGAACCCCCTGCAGCCACCCGGGGGCTTCGACAAGCTCAGCCACCTCCGCCCCGCTGCGCCCGAGGTCCCCGTCGAAGGGCCGGACGCTGTCGCGTCACCGCGCCCGCGGGTGCGAGGTCGCGTACACGTCGCGCAGCGCGTCGACCGAGACGTGCGTGTAGATCTGCGTCGTCGACACCGAGGCGTGTCCGAGCAGCTCCTGCACGACGCGAACGTCCGCTCCGCCCTGCAGCAGGTGTGTCGCGAACGAGTGCCGCAACGTGTGCGGCGAGACATGGGCGGTGAGCCCCGCCTTCTCGGCGGCGGCCTGGATGATCAGCCACGCGCTCTGACGCGAGAGCGGCGCACCGCGCACGCCCAGGAACAGCCGCGGCGTCGCCCGCCCCTTCGCGGCGAGCGCGGGTCGCACGCGTGTGAGGTAGGCCTCGACCGCCGCGCGCGCGTACGAACCGACGGGCACGATCCGCTCCTTGTCGCCCTTACCGCGCACGCGCAGCAGGTCACCGTGGGCGGTGTCGTCGACGTCGAGCTGCACGATCTCCGAGACACGGGCTCCCGTCGCGTACAGCAGCTCGAGCAACGCGCGGTCGCGCACGGCCGCCGGCTCCGCGGCGGAGGCGTCGGTCGAGCCGGGCGCGGGCCCCGCGGCATCCAGCAGCTGATCGACCTGGGCGATCGTCAGGGCCTTCGGCAGGCGGCGCGGTGCCTTGGGCGGACGCAGTCGCCCCGTGGGGTCGGCATCCGCTCGCCCCTCCCGCACGAGAAAGCGGTGCAGCCCCCGCACCGACGACTGCATCCGCGCGAGCGACGACGAGGCGGGCGGCGGCTCCGCTGAGGCGCGCTCGGCCGCGAAGTCCGCGATCAGGGCGGGCGTCACGGTCTCCACCTCGACGACGCCGCGCTCACCCAACCAGTCCGTGTAGACGGACAGGTCGCGGCGATACGCGGCCACGGTGTGGTCGGAGAGCCCGCGCTCGAGCGCGACGTGCCGGAGATAGGTCTCGACCGCGCGCTCGAGCTCCACGTCAGCGGGCGGAGGCCTCGCGGCGCAGCACCTCGGCCGCCGCGAGGGCGCCGGTGGCCAGGATGCCGTTGCGCAGGCGTCCCGCGAGCACGCCGTCGATCACGTCGGCCAGGGGCACGCGCTCGAGGCGCATGTCGGACTCCTCGTGTTCGCGCTCGAAGTCGGTCTCGACCGCCCGCAGGCCGCGCGCGAGGAAGAGGTGCACGACCTCGTCGTTGCCGCCGGGGGTCGTGTGCATCGACACAAGGTGCTGCCAGCGGTCGGCGGCGAGATCGGCCTCTTCGGTCAGCTCGCGCTTGGCGGTCTCCATCGGCGGCTCGCCCGCGACGTCGAGGAGTCCGGCCGGGATCTCCCAGTCGCGCTCCTTGATGGGGTGGCGGTACTGCTGGATGAGCACGACGCGCTCCTCGTCGTCGATCGCGACGACCGCCGCGGCCCCCGGGTGCTCGACGTACTGGCGGGTCATCTCGCCGTCGCCATAGCGCACGGTGTCGGAGCGCACGTCCCAGACCGCGCCCTCGTAGACCAGGTCGGTCGAGACGATCTCGAGGTCGACCTTCTCGTCGCGCAGCTCTTCCATGTCAGTCCTCCTCGACGTCGAACAGCTCGCTCGAGCGGTGACGCTCGAGGGCCGCCCCGACCAGACCGCGGAACAGCGGGTGCGGCTCGGTGGGGCGCGAGCGCAGCTCGGGGTGCGCCTGCGTCGCGATGTAGTACGGGTGCACGTCGCGCGGCAGCTCGACGAACTCGACGAGGTCGAGGTCGGGGTTGAGGCCTGAGAACACCAGGCCCGCGTCACTCAACTGCTGGCGGTAGGCGTTGTTGACCTCGTAGCGGTGGCGGTGACGCTCCGAGATGTCGTTCGATCCGTAGAGGTCCGCGGCGAGCGAGCCCTCGGCGAGCGCGGCGGGGTACAGACCCAGGCGCATCGTGCCGCCGAGGTCGCCGCTTTCGAGGATGTCGACCTGCTCGGCCATCGTCGCCACCACCGGGTGCGCGGTGTCGGGGTCGAACTCGCTCGACGATGCACCCTCGAGCCCGGCGACGGTGCGGGCGTACTCGATGACCATGCACTGCAAGCCGAGGCAGATGCCCAGCGTGGGGATGCCCTGTTCGCGCGCGAACCGCAGCGCACCGAGCTTGCCCTCGATGCCCCGGATGCCGAAACCACCGGGAACGATGATGCCGTCGACCGCGCCGAGGGCCTTGGCCGCGCCGTCGGGCGTCTCGCACAGGTCGGAGGGGATCCACGTGATCTTGACGTGGGTCTCCTGGCCGAAGCCACCGGCCTTGATGGCTTCGGTGACCGAGAGGTACGCGTCGGGCAGGTCGATGTACTTGCCGACCAGGCCGATCGTGACCTCGTGCTTCGGGTTGTGCACGGCCTGGAGCACGCGGTTCCAGCGCGTCCAGTCGACGTCCGCGGCCTTCGAGATCTCGAGGGTGTCGACGATGTAGGCGTCGAGGCCCTGGTCGTGCATCATCGACGGGATGTCGTAGATGCTCGGCACGTCGATCGCGTTGACCACCGCGTCTTCGTCGACGTCGCACATGAGCGCGATCTTGCGCTTGTTCGACTCCGTGACGGGGCGGTCGCTGCGCAGCACGAGGGCGTCGGGCTGGATGCCGATGGAGCGCAGCGTCGCGACGGAGTGCTGCGTGGGCTTGGTCTTCTGCTCACCCGAGGCGCCCATGAACGGCACGAGAGAGACGTGCACGAAGAAGACGTTCTTGCGGCCGAGTTCGTGACGGATCTGGCGCGCCGACTCGATGAAGGGCTGCGACTCGATGTCGCCGACCGTTCCGCCGATCTCGGTGATGATGACGTCGGGCTGCGGCTTCTCGCTGGCCTGCAGGCGCATGCGGCGCTTGATCTCATCGGTGATGTGCGGGATGACCTGCACGGTGTCGCCGAGGTACTCGCCGCGGCGCTCACGGGCGATGACCTGCGAGTAGATCTGGCCCGTGGTGACGTTCGCGGCCTGGCTGAGCTCGATGTCGAGGAAGCGCTCGTAGTGACCGATGTCGAGGTCGGTCTCGGCGCCGTCGTCGGTCACGAAGACCTCGCCGTGCTGGAACGGGTTCATCGTTCCGGGATCGACGTTGAGGTACGGGTCGAGCTTCTGCATGACCACGCGCAGACCGCGTGCCGTGAGGAGGTTGCCGAGGCTTGCCGCCGTCAGGCCCTTCCCCAGGGAGGAGACCACGCCTCCGGTGACGAAGATGTGCTTCGTCGTGAAAGTCGTGTCGTCTGAATGTCCCGCGTCCGAAGTCTTCATCACGGGCTTCGATCCTATCAGTCAGTGGTGAGAACTGGTCAGCGCGTCGCCGCACTCTTGCGTCTCGGGCGTGCCGGATGCCGAGGGCGCTCGCCCGGCGCGGAGGTGCGGCGCGTCCGGATGAACGCGAAGACCCCCACGACGATCGACACGACGAGCGGAACGAGCACCACAGGCAGGATCGGGTCGTCGTCGGACGCCTCCCCCGCGGCCCAGCCCACGAGGAACATCTGCGCGATCGTCAGGCTGGGCGGCATCCATCGTGCGAGGTCGCGTTGCACACCGATCCGGCCGCGCGCGAGGCTTCCGACCAGTCCCAGCACCACCGCGAGCAATCCCAGGACCGGCCCGAGCGCCCAGGGCAGACCGATCCACAGCGCATGGCCGATCCCCGGTGCGGGAGACGCGGCGAACGTCCCCTCCGCGAAGCGGAGCTGCACGCCGCCGTAGCCGTCCGGCCACAGACTGTCGGACTCGTACTCGTCGTCGACGTTCTCGTCGAACGCCACCACCGCCTGGTCACCGCGTTGCAGCGTGTCGCCGAACGGGATCGGCGGCTCGTCGGGTCGGTTCGGGGTCCCGTCGAGCCATCCCGAGCCGTCGGTGAGGCTGTCGGCGAGTTCGTCCGAGAGGGTCAGGCTCATCCGCAGTCGCTCGGTCTCGAGATCGGGGAGCTGCCACGTCCACGTCCACCGGGGCATCAGCGCCGTCCACGTGAGTTCCTCGACGGCTGCCCCGTCGGCCTGCGCCGCCACCACCGGTCGATCGAGCGTGTATCGGACCTCGACGTCGTGCTCGCCCTCCCAGTCGTCGGGCAACCGGCTCTGCACGACCGCGTACCCCATCCGTCGCGTCTGCTCGAAGGGCACCGCTCGACCGTCGACGGTGATCTCCTGCACGCGCAGCCCCTGGTCGTGGCCGTCGACCACGTCGCGCCACGCGCGCGTGACCTGAGGCACGGCGCGCAGATGCGCCGCGACGTCCGCCCGCAGGCGCTCCACCACGTCGAGACGCGCGGAGCCGTCGTCCGAGCGGACGAGCGTGGCGTCGAACCGGGCGTCGGTGACGGCGACGCCGTACGACCCGTCGAGATCGTCGAGCACGTCGCTCTGGTCGGGCGGCGGGCTCGTCGGCGACGCCGTCAGGAACGCGAGCGCGACGGCTCCGCCCACCACGGCGACCGCCGCGAAGCGCACGCCGAGCCGACCCGCGCCGAAGAACGTCGGATCGGCTCCGGCTCGTCGGCCGATGCCTTCTCGGGCCAACAGGTTTCGGACGAGGCGGCCGGCTGCCCGCGGACGCGCGAACATCACCACGTAGGGCAGATCGACCGAGCGTAGCGTCGCCCGCTCCGCGGCCAGCGTCTGATCGAGGTGCAGGCGCTGGCCGAGCAGGTGTTCGCGCGCGAGGGCGCCCTCGCGGGTCAGCGGACGGGCGCTCAGTGCGATCGCGATGACGGCGACGGCGAGGATCGCTCCTGCCACGGCGGCCACCGGCGGCCACCACTCGAGCGTCAGCGCGCGTTGATGCGACAGCTGCCGGGCGAGCCCGAACTGCAGGGCGGTCAGCGCGATCGCCCCGCCGAGGAAGGCGTCGCGCACGAACCCCCGCGGAACCCGCCGCAGACCGTCGTCGAACTGCGCGCGCCACGCGGGCGAGAAGCGGAACGCCCGACCCGCCGGAACGAGATCGCCCCAGCGTCCCGCGCGATAGCCCGCTCGCGCGAGACGCCGCGTCAGCCGCGGGTCTTCCGGCGAGCGGCGCCACGCCTCGAGGGCTTCGGCGAGCGCTGCCGTCCGGCGCGCTCCCCACAGGCGCGCGTCGAGTGCCACCGAGCTGCCTCTGCGGCGCTGCGACTCGGGCACGAACCACGCGCGCCCGCGCGCGTCTCCCCACGCGACGGCTCGCGCCGCGAGCGCGAACAGCACGCCCACCGCGAGCAGCAGCAGCGGGACGAACGGACCGTAGGCCTGCAGGTAGAACAGAGGCGAGGGCCCCGGCATGGCGAGCGTCCCGGGCGCGAAGCGCAGGGTGAACCAGAACGAGCCGTCGGGCGGGATGTTCTGGTTGTTCGAGACCTCGTACACGAGGGGGTCGGATGCCGCGTCCTCCGGCTCCAACGTCGTCGACCCGCTCACCAGCAGCCAGGCGATCCCCGATGTGGGCTGACGGGCGTAGGTCGCGGCGAGGTCGCGCGGCACGCTCACGCGCAGAGAACTCCCCGCGACCCCGCGCGGCCAGTCCGGCCCGAACACGTCCCACTCGAGCACCTGATACGACTGCTGCGACGACGGATCGCTGTCGTCGTAGGCGAGGTCGCGCATTTCGTAGCTGAGCACGACGTCATGGGTGCCGGTGAGCCGCTCGCTGGCGTCGATCGTGTAGGTCGTGCGGGTGGGGCCGGCGCTCGTGCGCGCCTCGACGATCGCATCGTCGAGCCTCGCCTCGCGCAGCCGCGGACGCAGATCATGCCCCTCGTACTGGGAGGCGACGACACGCTCGATCGCGTGCTCGTCGACGTCGTCGGGGAACACCGCCGTGAAGCGTTCCTCTACCTGGGCGACCAGCCGCCCTTCGTCGTCGCGAACGACCACGTACTCAGCCGAGAAGTCCTTCGCGAACCACGTGCTGGTCGCATCCTTCGCCGACGAGGTGATGTCATCGAAGGTCAGCGGGGCGTTCAGGACCGGTCCGACCAGGAGCAGGATCCCGAGCGCGGTCACCGCCGCCCAGAACACGCGGATGCCGGTGCGCAGCCGATGGCCGCCGTGCGACCGCAGCCATGCCTCGAGTCGTTCCAGCAGCCGCGACAGCGCGAGCCAGAGCGGCGTGTGCTGGGGTGCGGGAACGAGCGTCGCCTCCGGCGGCGCCTGTCTCGCGTCGTCGGGGGCGTCGGTCATCGCGATCGCCCGGTCTCCAGCAGCTCGCGGGCGTGGGTCAACGCGGCGTCGGAGTCGCTCAGTCCGGAGAGCAGACGTGCCATCTCCGCTTCGCGCTCCGCACCGTCGAGGCGGCGGACGCTCGACGCCGTAACCGACCCGTCGTTCGCCTTCACCACGCTGAGGTGGTTGCCGGCGAACGCGGCGACCTGCGCGAGGTGGGTGACCGCGATCACCTGCGACGACTCCGCGAGACGCGCCAGACGGCGTCCGACCTCGATGGCCGCAGCCCCTCCGATGCCCGCGTCGACCTCGTCGAACACGAAGGTCGGAACGGGGTCGACCCCCGCGATCACGACCTCGATCGCCAGCATCACCCTGCTGAGTTCGCCACCGGACGCACCCCGTGACACCGGTCGCGGATCCGCGCCCGGATGCGGGGCGAGCAGAATCGACACCTCATCACGCCCATGGGCGGCGGGAGCGGCCGGGCTTACCTGGACGGTGAGCGTGGCGTCGGGCAGGGCCAGCGCGTGCAGCTCTTCGGTGACGAGCGAGCCGAGGCGGAGAGCGGCGTCTTCTCGAGCGGCGGTGAGGGCGGCGGCCGCGGTGTCGAGCTCGGCGGCGGCGGCGTCGCGCTGCGCCGCGAGTCTCTCGAGGCGGTCTCCGTCGTCGTCGAGCTCGACGAGGCGGGCGGATCCCGTCTCCAACAGGCCGATCGCGGCATCGACCGAGCCGTGCGCGCGCACGAGCGCGGCGAGAACCCCGCGACGCTCATCGACGGCTGCCAATTCGTGCGGACCCGATTCGTCGAGGTCGGCGAGGTACCCCGACAGCGCGACCGAGGCGTCCGTCGCGCGGTAACCGAGTTCGGCGACCTGCTCGGCGATCGCGGCGAGGTCGTCGTCGCTGGCGACGATGCGCTCGAGCGCGCGACGGGCTTCGGCGAGCAGGGTCACGACGTCGGGGGAACCGTCGTCGTTCGATAGGGCGGCGTGCGCGGTGACCGCGGCGATCCGCAGCTCTTCGGCGTTCGCGAGGCGCTCGGCACGCTTGGCCAGTTCGTCCTCTTCGCCGGGCTGCGGGGCGATCGCTTCGATCTCGGTGATCGCGGCACGCAACCGCTCCGCTTCGCGCGCGCGTTCGTCGCGGTCCGTCGTGAGCGTCGTCAGTTCGGCATCGAGGCCGCGCCACTCGTCGAAAGCCGCGCGATAGGCGGAGCGCGCGGCCGTCACCGCTTCGCCTCCGAAGCGATCGAGGGCATCGCGCTGGGCCGACGCCGAACGCAGCCGCAGCTGGTCCGACTGGCCGTGCACCACCACGAGATCGTCGGCGAGATCGGCCAGGACACCGGCGGGAGCCGTGCGGCCGCCGACCGTGGCGCGACCGCGCCCTTCGCTCGAAACGGTGCGCCCGAGGTAGAGCTCGGCGTCGCCGCTGCCGACCGGCTCGACATCGCCTCCGGCTTCGCGCACGCGCGCCGCGACGGGGCCGTTCTCGGGCACGAGCCACACGCCTTCGACGGCGGCCTGAGCCGCGCCGGAGCGCACGGCGCCGGAGTCGGCGCGGGCCCCCAACAGCAGACCGAGACCCGTCACGACCATCGTCTTGCCCGCGCCCGTCTCACCGGTGATCGCGGTGAAGCCGCGGCCGATGGGCAGCGTCGCATCGGCGATCACGCCGAGGTCGCGCAGACGCATCTCCTCGATCACGAAACGCCTCCGGCCATTCCGCGCCACCCGGTGACGGGGAGGCGGAACTTGCGGACGAGCCGGTCGGTGAACGCGGCGGGGTGCAGACGGGCGAGACGCACCGGACGCGAGGAGCGGCGCACCATCACGCGCGCGCCCGGGGGAAGCTCGTGCGAGCGTCGCCCGTCGCACCACAGGATGCCATTGCCGCTCGTGCGCTCGAGCACCTCGACCGCCACCATCGCGTCGGGGCTCACGACCAGCGGACGGGCGAACAGTGCATGGGCCGAGAGCGGGACGACGGCGATCGCCTCGACCGTGGGCCAGATGACCGGGCCACCCGCCGAGAAGTTGTAGGCCGTCGATCCGGTCGGCGATGCGACGACGATGCCGTCGCAGCCGAACGACGACAGCGGTCGGCCGTCGACCTCCATGACGACCTCGAGCATGCGCTCCCGGCTGGCCTTCTCGACGGTCGCCTCGTTGAGCGCCCACGTCTCGAAGATGACCTCGTCGTCGGCGTCGAGCACGCGCACCGCGAGGGCTAACCGCTCTTCGACCGAGTAGTCGCGCGCGATCACCCGATGCACCGCGTCATCCATGTCGTCGCGCTCGATCTCGGCGAGGAAGCCGACGTGGCCCATGTTGATGCCGAGGATCGGGGCGGTCCCGCCGCGGACCATCTCGGCCGCCCGCAGGATCGTTCCGTCGCCGCCGAGCACGATCGCCAGCTCGACGTCGTCGATGCTCACGTCTTCACCGAGCGTGGCGACGCCGTCGAGCGAGAGGCGGTCGGCGAGTTCGGGGCGGTCCTCGGCCGACACCACCGGCGTCGCGCCTGCGGCCCGCACGGCGGTGAGGATGCGTTCGGCGGCGTGGACGGTGTCGTCACGGCGCGCGTGGACGACGAGGAGGATACGGCGATCGCTGGGGGTCATCGGCTTCCGGTCAGTCGGGTCACGGTGCTCTCCCATTGTGAGGGGTCGGTGCCCTGTGCGGCCGAGAACCACGCGACGTACTCCTGGTTGCCGTGCGTTCCCACGATCGGCGAGGCGACGAGTCCTGCCGTGCGGAGTCCGGCGTCCCACGCCGCCCAGAGCACTCCGTGCACCGCGTCGGAGCGCAGCGCCGGATCGGTCACCAGACCTCCCTTCACCGCGGTGCGGCCGACTTCGAACTGCGGCTTGATGAGCAGCACGACGTCGGCGTCGGGCGCGGCCGTCGCCACGACCGCGGGAAGCACGTGGTGCAGCGAGATGAAGGACAGATCACCGGTCACCACGCGGGGGCGCTCGGCGACGCGCGTGGCGGCGGCGAGGTTCTCGGCGGTCATGAACCGCACGTTATACCCCTCCACCGACACCACGTCGGGGTCGGATGCCACGACTGTGGACAACTGCCCGTGCCCGACGTCGACGGAGAGGACGGGACGAGCGCCTCGCTCCCGCAGGACCTGCGTGAATCCGCCTGTCGATGCGCCCATGTCGAGCGCAACGGAGCCCTCGACCTCGAGGGAGAAGGCGTCGAGAGCCGCGAGGAGCTTGTGCGCACCGCGACTGACGTAGTGGTCGGTGCCGGCGACGACGATCTCGCTGTCTTCTCCCACGGGCGCCGAGGCTTTCACCACTGCGCGGCCGTCGACGGTGACGAGGCCGCCGGCGATGAGCTGGGCGGCGTGCGACCGGGAGCGCGCGAGACCGCGCGAAGCGAGCTCGGCGTCGAGGCGCGCGGTCACGGTCGCGACGCCGACGGGTCGCTCGGAGCGGATTCCAGGCGGCGGGCGAGCTCGTCGTGCAGCGCGGCGAAGGCCTGCGCGCGCATGTCGAGAGGCTGCTCTTCGATGAGACGCAGCCGATCGATCAGCTCGGGAGCGGCATCCGGGGCGGTGTCCGACATGGATGCCATGCTACCGAGGTCAGCGCACGCGGAACGGGTCGGCGTATAGTCGCTCCGGAACGCGGAAGCCGAAGATCGCGCGACCGGAGTTCCAGATGGCCGCGGCACCGGCGCGCAGCAGATCGATCTGACGGTCCCCCGCCGACACGATGCGCAGGTCGACCCCGTCGATCTCGACGATCGCATCACCGACGCGGGTGCGCTCGCCCTTGACGACGGTCGCGGGATACGGCTCGAAGAGCTGACGGAGGTCCTCCACGATGTAGTCCGGCCGCTGCGAGGGCGGTGCGGCGAGCACCTGCTTGGGGCGATCGATGCCGGTGAGCACGAGCAGCGACTTCATCTCGGCGGTCAGCGCACCCTGGATGTCGGTGTCCAGTCGGTCGCCGATGAAGAGCGGGCTCTCGGCTCCCGTGCGCGTGACGGCCTCGTCGAAGATCGGGCGCTCGGGCTTGCCGGCGATGGTCGCGAGGCGACCGACGGCGGTGTGCACCGCAGACACGAGCGTGCCGTTTCCCGGCGCGATCCCGCGCGCCTGCGGGATGGTCCAGTCGGTGTTGGTCGCGACCCAGGGGATCCCGCCCTCTTCGATGGGCGTCGCCAGGGCGTAGGCCGCTTCGGCGAGCTGCGCCCATCCCACCTCCGGAGAGAATCCCTGCACCACGGCAGCGGGAGAGTCGTCGGCGCTGCGCGTGACGACGAACCCCGCCTTCTCCACCTCGACGACGAGTCCCTCGCCACCGATGACCAGCAGAGTCGACCCCGCCGGCACGAGGTCGCGCATGAGGCGCATCGCCGCCTGCGGGCTCGTGGTGACATCGGAGGGCGTCACGTGCAGACCGAGCGAGGTCAGGTGCTCCGCGACCGACGCGTCGGTGCGCGATGCGTTGTTGGTGATGTACCCGAGGCGGCGCCCCTCCTGCTTGGCGCGGTTCAGGCTGTCGACGGCGTGCGGCAGTGCTCCCGGCCCTGCGTACACGACACCGTCGAGGTCGGCGAGCACGACGTCGACTCCGTCGAGCGGCGTCGGGTCGGCTTTGCCGCGCCCGAAGATCATCGGGCGTCCTCCGCCTCGTCGTCCTCAGCGTCGGAGTCGGCGGCATCCGCGTCGGTGCCGTCAGCGTCAGAGTCAGCGGTGTCGACGTCGGGCTCGGTCACGTCGGCGGGCTGGGCCTCGTCGGCGGACTCCGCGTCATCGGCGGATGCAGCCTCATCGTCGGCGACGGGGATGACACCGGATGCCACCTCCACCCCGCCCTCGTCGTCGATCAGGTCGATCTCCTCGACCACGATCACCTCGCGGTCGGCCACGCCTGCGGCAGCGTCGAGCGCGTCCGCGGCGACCTCTGCGCGTCGTTCCCACTCGGCGGCCTCGTCGATACGACCGAGTTCCTCGAGCACGGCGGCGCGGGCGGAGAAGAGCGCCGGGCTCCATTCGAAGGCACGGTCGGGGTCGGCCTCGGGGATCTCGAGCTCCTGAAGCGCACGGTCCGCCTGGCCCAGGTCGAGGCGGGCGCCCGACATCGCGATCGCCAGCTGCACGCGCACCGACGTCGAAAGGGTGGAGCGATCGACAGCGCGTCCCTCCTCAAGTGCACGGTCGGGACGACCGACCCCGCGCTCGCTGTCGACGATGAGGGGCAGCTGCTCGTCGGAGCCGGTGATACGGCGATGGGTGCGGAGTTCGCGCAGCGCGAGTGCGAAGTCGCCCACGGCGTAGGCCGTGATCGCCACGGTCTCACGCACGACGCCGACACGGCCGGCGCTGCGCGACGCGGCGAGGGCGTGCGCATGGGCCAGCGCCGGGTCTTCGTCGATCACTCGTGCCGCCATCGCGAGGTGACGTGCGACGTTGTCGGCGTTGTCCTTGCTGAGAGTTTTCAGCTCATTGCGGGCCGCACCCGGAAGGTCGTACGCAGTGACGTCTTCCGGCAGCTCGGGTCCGCGTTCGCGCTGGTCCTGCGGCGGGCGCGTGGCCCGTGCGTCATCACGATCGAAGCGACGCGGCGCTCCCGCACCCGGGCGGCTGTCGCGCGAGGGACGGCGATCGCCACCGCCGAAGCCGCGGGACTCACCGCCGCGGTACGACGGCCGGTCGCCGTCCTGCCGGAAGGGCCGGTCGCCATCCCGGCGCTGCGGGCGGTCACCGTCGCGGCGGAAGGGACGGTCACCCTCACGCGGCGGACGGCTTCCACCGTCACGCTGGAAGGGACGGTCGCCGTCACGACGAACGGGGCGATCACCATCGCGGGGCGGACGGCTCCCGCCATCACGCTGATACGGACGGTCGCCGTCACGGCGGAAGGGGCGGTCACCCTCACGCGGCGGACGGCTTCCACCGTCACGCTGGAAGGGACGATCGCCGTCACGACGAGCGGGGCGGTCACTATCACGCGGCGAACGGCTTCCGCTGTCGCGCTGGAAGGGACGGTCGCCGTCTCGACGAACGGGCCGCTCACCATCACGACGGAACGGACGATCGCCATCGCGCGGCGAACGGCTCCCGCTGTCGCGCTGGAAGGGACGGTCGCCGTCACGACGAACGGGCCGCTCACCATCACGACGGAACGGACGATCGCCATCGCGCGGCGGACGGCTCCCGCTGTCGCGCTGGAAGGGACGGTCGCCGTCACGACGAACGGGCCGCTCACCATCACGACGGAACGGACGATCGCCACCGCGCGGCGAACGGCTTCCGCCATCACGCTGGAAGGGACGGTCGCCGTCACGACGAACGGGACGCTCGCCATCACGACGGAACGGACGGTCACCCCGAGGAGCTGACCCTCCGCCGGAGGACTGTCCACGTCCGGACGCGCGGTCGCCCGAGCGCCCTTCGTTGCCCTTGCGCTCGTTCGCGTCGTCCGTCGACATGACTGTCCTCCTCAGGGTAAAAGTACCCGTAAATGCGAAATGGCCACCCAGCTTTGGGTGGCCATTTCGACTTAAAGGAAGTCCGGCGGTGTCCTACTCTCCCACAGGGTCCCCCCTGCAGT
>NZ_JAJNCV010000002.1:588902-818895 GCF_021026215.1 Microbacterium sp. JC 701 | reverse complement strand
GGTACTGCAGGGGGGACCCTGTGGGAGAGTAGGACACCGCCGGACTTCCTTTAAGTCGAAATGGCCACCCAAAGCTGGGTGGCCATTTCGCATTTACGGGCTCGATCGCGAGATCGACGCCTCGACGGCTTCAGCGCCGGTGCACACTTCCTCCGGGGAGTGCGCACCGGCGCTTCGTCGTATCCGGAGCACTCGAGTGCAGAAGCCCACACGACTACGCTGACGGCACCGGAGAAGGGACACGTCATGCTCTACTCACACCTGGGGGCTGAGCCCCGGATCCATCCCGATGCCGTCATCGCTCCCACCGCCGTGATCAGTGGCGATGTGACGATCGCCGCGGGATGCCAAGTGCTGCACGGCGCGGTCATCACCGCTGAGGGCAGCCGCGTCGTGCTGGGTGAGAACGCGATCGTCATGGAGAACGCCCTCGTTCGCGCCAGCTCGACGCACGCCGTGCGCGTGGGAGCGCACACCCTCATCGGACCGATGGCGAGCGTCGCCGGCGCCGACATCGGAGAGGAGGTGTTCCTCGCCACCGGCACACGGGTGTTCAACGGTGCGGAGATCGGCGACCGCAGTGAAGTGCGCATCAACGCCGTCGTCCACGTGCGCACCGTCCTACCGGCCGACACCATCGTGCCGATCTCCTGGGTGGCGGTCGGTGATCCGGCGCAGATCCTGCCTCCTGACATGCACGAGGAGATCTGGGCCGCGCAGAAAGAGCTCGACTTCCCGGGTTACGTCTTCGGTCTCGATCGCGAGACGCCCGATCTGATGGTGCAGCTGACGGAGCGGTATGGCCGCAGTCTCGCGCGTCACTCCGCCGACCGTCGTCTCGACGGCTGATCGCGGAGACGACGATGCGCCGGCACCCGTGAGGGCGCCGGCGCATCGGGGACGGTTCTCAGCCGGTGTTCTGCAGGCCCGCCGCCACGCCGCTGACCGACAGCAGCAGAAGGCGCTGGTGCTCGGCATCCGGAGTCGGATCGTCGGCGTCGCTGTCGCGAAGCGCGCGCAGGGCACGCAGCTGCAGGAGGGAGAGGGCGTCGACGTAGGGGCTGCGCATCTTGACGGCACGCTGGAGCACCGGCTTGTTGCCGAGCAGCTCCCCTCCCGTGATGCGCTCGACCCACGAGCGGGTGAGGAGCATCTCGTCCATCACGAGCTGCGCCAGATCGTCGCGGTCGCCGAGGGCGAGGTAGCGACGGGCAATGCGCTCGTCGGCCTTCGCAAGGCTCATCGCCACGTTGTCGATCATCGTGCGGAACAGCGGCCACTGCTCGTACGCGTCGCGCAGACGGTGCTCGTCACCCACGGCGTCGAGGGCCGTGCCGAGTCCGAACCAGCCGGCGAGGTTGATGCGGGCCTGCGTCCACGAGAACACCCACGGAATGGCACGCAGGTCTTCGAGGGACTCGACGGAGAGACCACGGCGTGCGGGACGCGAGCCGAGGGCGAGGTGCCCGATCTCCTCCATGGGGGTGACCGTCGCGAACCAGGGAGCGAAGCCCGGAGCCTTGACCAGCGCGAAGAACCGTTCGCGCGAGGCGACGTCCATCGTCGCGGCGACGTCGGCGAAGGCCTCCGCCGCCCCGCGGTTGCGGCGCTCGATCGAGGGGGAGGAGGCGGTGAGCACCGCCGCCGCGACCTGATCGATGTGACGCATCGCGATGTCGGGGTCTCCGTAACGCGCGAAGATGACCTCGCCCTGCTCGGTGAGCTTGAACCGGCCGTCCACCGAATGCGGCGGCTGCGCGAGGATCGCGGAGTTGGCGGGTCCGCCACCGCGACCGAGGGCACCGCCGCGGCCGTGGAAGAGCGTCAGCTCGATGCCCTCGGCCTGCGCCCACGTCGAGATCTTCGCCTGCGCCTCGTACAGCGCGAGGTTGGCCGCGACGGGTCCGACGTCCTTCGAGGAGTCGGAGTAGCCGAGCATGACCTCGAGGCGGCGTCCGGTCGCCGCGAGGCGATCGGCGAACGAGGGGTGCGAGACGATCTCGGCCAGGATGCCGGGAGCCGCCTGCAGGTCGGCGAAGGTCTCGAACAGCGGGATGACGTCGAGGACCGGGAGGTCTTCACCCGGACCCATGGCGTACGAGGCGAGCTCGTGCACGTTGGCGAGGTCGTCGGCCGACTGCGTGAACGACACGATGTAGCGGCCGGCGGCGCGAGGGCCGAAGCGCTCCTGCACGTAGGCGACCGAGCGGAAGACCTCGAGCACCTCTTCGGTCTGCTCGCTGCGGGCGCCGCCCGAACGCAGCTCGTCGAGCACCTTGCGGTGCACCGCCGAGTGCTGGCGCACCTCGAGCTCGGTGAGGTGGAAGCCGTAGGTCTCCACCTGCCACACCAGACGCTGCAGCGCGCCGTATGCCTGACGCGAGGCACCGGCCGCCACCAGCGAGTCCTGCACGACGCGCAGATCGGTGAGCAGGTGCTCGGGATCGCGGTAGGCGAGGTCGGCGTTGCGCGTGCGGGTCGCGGCGATCTTGCGCGCGAGCAGCAGCAGGATGCGGCGGTGCGGCTCGGCAGGGGAGCGCTCGGCGATCTCGGCCGCGGCGTCTTCGTCGGCGGCGCGCAGACGGTGCCACAGCGCCAGAAGAGCGTCGCTGGGCGGGGTGGTCTCGGCATCCAGGGTCAATCCCCGGCCCACGCGCTGCGTGGTGCGCTCGAGCCCCAGGAGCACGTGCTCGCTCGCGATCGCGGCGGCCTTGCGCGTGACGGATGCGGTGACGAACGGGTTGCCGTCGCGGTCGCCGCCGACCCAGGAGCCGACGCGGACGAACGGCTTGACGATCGGGGCGCGGGCCCCGGCGTTCTCGCCCTGCAGGATGTCGTCGATGCGGCGGTAGACCCGCGGGACGGCCGTGTAGAGCGTCTCGTCGAAGACGGCCATGACCGAGCGCACCTCGTCGACCGGCGACGGCTTCTCGCGTCGCAGCGGGGCGGTGCGCCAGAGGGTGTCGATCTCTTCGAGCATGCGACGCTCGGCGCGACGGCCCTCGGAGTCGTTGTCGCCCGCATCGTCGTGCTCGACGAGCAGCTCGGACAGGCGACGGATGCTCGTCGAGATCGCGCGACGCCGCGCCTCGGTGGGGTGCGCGGTGAAGACGGGGTGGAAGCGCAGCGCCTGGAGACGGCTGAGGGCCGTCTCTTCGCCGACCTCGCTCGCGAGGCGTTCGTAGGCGGTCGCGATGGTGTCGGGGGTGCCTCCGCGCGCGGGACGATCGCCGCGCTCGCGCAGCACGCGCACGCGCTGGTGCTCCTCGACGAGGTTGACGAGGTGGAAGTACGCAGTGAAGGCGCGGGCGACCTCGTCGGCGCGCTCGATCGAGAACCCGTCGGCGATGGCCGCCGCGCGCTCGAACGCCTCGGGTGTCTCGTCGGTGTAGGCCTGGATCGTCGCCGTTCGCAGGCGCTCGACATCGTCGTACAGGCCGGGGGAGCCGCTCTCCTGAAGGACGCGGCCCAGGAGGGATCCGAGCAGGCGCACATCGGCACGCATCTGTTCGGGGAGCTCCTGGCCGGCTTCGAAGCGGCCCACGAGGTCGATGGCCTCGGTCGGGGTCAGTTCACGCACACGCCCCAGATTATCGGCGTCCCGTTGCCGACAGATCACACGTGACGTCGTGCGACGGTCGCCGGGGCCGAACTCCGGATTTTCTCCGGGGATGATCGGGGGAATCCGCAGGGTTTCGAGGTGGCGGGGGCGCGGCATCCGGAAAGATCCGGAGTTCGGCACGTGCCACCGCCCGGCGCCGCTCAGCCGGGGGATACTCGCAGTCAGCGGAGCCGCCGGGCCCGCGGAGGGAGAGGCCGTGAGCGACGACGCCCTGCGGGAAGCAGCCGAGACCATGCGGGCGGTGCGCGAGCGCTGCGTGTGGACGCAGCGAATCGACCACCGCGACCTCGTGCCCTACCTCGTGGAGGAGAGCGCGGAGGTCATCGACGCGGTCGAGGCGGGCACGCGCGCCGATCTGCGCGAGGAGCTCGGCGACCTGCTGTGGCAGGTGCTGTTCCATGCGGAGATCGCCGCGGGAGACCCCGACGACCCCTTCGACATCGACGACGTCGCCCGGGGGCTGACCGAGAAGATGGTGCGCCGGCACCCGCACGTGTTCGCGGATGCCGTGGCCACCACGCCCGAAGAGGTCCTCGTGCACTGGAATGCGGCCAAGGCGGCCGAGAAGCGCGAGCGCACGAGCGTGCTCGACGGGGTCAGCGACCACATGCCCTCGCTCGCCCTGGCGCAGAAGGTGATGGGCAAGGCGGTGCAGGTCGGCGTCTGCGCCCCGACGCATCACCTGGCCGATCCCGAGACCGAGGCAGAGCTCGGCGACGCGCTGCTCACGCTCGTGCACCTCGCCCGGGCTCGGGGGTGGGACGCCGAGCGCGCCCTGCGCGAGCGCGTGCGCGGTCTGCGCGCCGAGGTGCGCGAAGCGGAGGCCGGCGCGAGCTGACACGCTCGGCTTGCGCGCGGGCGGCGGGACCGCCCGAGTCGCTCTGGAAGAATGGCGCCGTGGCATCCGTGAACCCGCCGCGCGGCATGCGCGACTTCCTCCCCGCTGACAAGGCCCGTCGCGAGCGCGTGCTCGCCGTCATCCGCGAGCGTTACCGCGCGCACGGGTTCGACGAGATCGAGACCCCGGTCATGGAGGACTACGACCGCCTGCACGCCGGGATCGGTGGCGACAACGAGAAGCTGTCGTTCAGCATCCTCAAGCGGGGGATGGATGCCGATGGCATCCGCGCCGCTGCCGACGACCCTGCCGCGCTGGCCGACCTGGGTCTGCGCTACGACCTGACTGTTCCGCTCGCCCGGTTCTACGCCACGCACCGCGCGTCGCTGCCGACGGTGTTCCGCTCCATCCAGATCGCCCCGGTCTGGCGTGCCGAGCGCCCGCAGAAGGGCCGCTACCGCCAGTTCATGCAGTGCGACATCGACGTCATCGGCGACGCGTCGGCGCGCGCCGAGGCCGAGCTCATGGTCGCGAGCCTCGACGTGCTCGATGCGCTCGGGCTCGAGGGCGGCACGATCCGGGTCAACGACCGGCGCGCCCTCGATGCGATGCTCGACGTCTTCGGCTTCGCCCCCGAGGAGCGCCCGGGCGTGCTCATCACGATCGACAAGCTCGACAAGGTCGGCCCCTCGGGGGTCGTGGAAGAGCTGCGCGGACGCGGAGTGGACGCCGCGGCGGTGGATGCCTTCGCCGCGTACCTCGAGCGCCCCGTGGCCGGGTCGTCGTTCGATGAGGCCGGCATTCGCGCGGCGCTGCCCGACGGCATCCCCGACGAGGTCGTCGCGCACCTCGTCGACCTCGGCGACACGGTGGCCGCCGCCCGTGGGGGAGCGGTGCCCCTGGTCTTCGACCCGTTCCTCGTGCGCGGCATGGGGTACTACACGGGCACGATCTTCGAGCTCGCCCACCCGAGCGTCGACTACTCGCTCGGCGGCGGGGGACGTTACGACGGCATGATCGGCCGCTTCCTCGGACAGCAGGTTCCGGCCGTCGGCTTCTCGATCGGCTTCGAGCGGATCGTCGACCTGCTGCCGGCCACCGACGCCGACTGCGAGCGTTCGGTCGTTCTCGTGCACGATCGCGACGTGCCGTTCGCCCACCTGCTGTCCATCAAGACCGCGCTGGTCGCGCAGGGCGCGCGCGTGCGCGTGGAGCAGCGCGCGAAGAACATGAAAGCGCTGCTCGAGCGCTCCGCCGCCGACGGCTACACCTCGTTCGCGACGGTGACCACCGGCAGCGACGTCGACCACCTGGAGCTCAAGCCCCTGGGCTGAGCGCGGTGCCGGTCCCCTCGGATGGCGAGGTGGCTGAGCGTGTCGAAGCCGACGGGCGGGGCGTGGGTCCCGGGCCCTTCGACAGGCTCAGGGACCTCCGTACCGAGGTGGCTGAGCTTGTCGAAGCCGACGGGCGGGGTGTGGGTCTCGGGCCCTTCGACAGGCTCAGGGACCTCCCTTCGACAGGCTCAGGGACCTCCCTTCGACAGGCTCAGGGACCTCCGTACCGAGGTGGCTGAGCTTGTCGAAGCCGACGGGCGGGGTGTGGGTCTCGGGCCCTTCGACAGGCTCAGGGACCTCCCTTCGACAGGCTCAGGGACCTCCCTTCGACAGGCTCAGGGACCTCCCCTCGACGGGCTCAGGGACCTCCGAACCGAGGTGGCGGAGAGCGCCTCAGGCGACGGCGCTGATCAGCGCCTCGTCGGGGCGCTCGGCCGCGAGGCGTTCGAGACGGTCGGCGGTGGCGGCATCGCGCGGCGAGAACCACACCACCCGGGAGCCGAGCGCGTCGTCGAGCCAGAGACTCGACATCTCGAGGTTGAGCTCTCCGACCCGGGCGTGCACCAGGTGCTTCGTCGCGGCGCGCTCGCCCCCGACATCGCCCAGGCGCCAGAGCTCGGCGAATCGCGGGGACTGCTCCTCGAGCTCGGCGATGAACCGCTGCCACGCGGGCTCGTCGTGGTGACGCCCGAAGGCGGCGCGGAGCCGGGCGGCGATGCGGCGCTGCGCGTGGTCGAGGTCGACGTGTGCGCGCTGCCACTCGGTGTCGGTGAACAGGAGCACGGCGCAGTTGCGACGCTCGGCGGGCATCTGGTCGAGGTCGCCGAAGAGGTGGCGGTACGACCGGTTGTAGGCGCGGATGTCGAAGCGCGCGGTCTGCACCGCGGCGGGGTAGGGCAGCAGCTTCTCGAGCAGGTCGAGGTGTGCGGCGCCTACGCAGGGGCGGCTGTCGCGATCGGGCACGGGGAGGTCGGCGAGGGCGAACAGGTGATCACGCTCGTCGTCGCTGAGGCGCAGGGCGCGGGCGATCGCCGAGACGACCTGGGCGGATGCCGCGATGGGGCGGCCCTGCTCGAGCCAGGTGTACCAGGTGAGTCCGACCCCGGCGAGCTGGGCGACCTCTTCGCGGCGGAGTCCGACGACTCGTCGGCGCACGCCCTCGGGGAGCCCGACGTCGGCGGGACTCAGGCGCGCGCGGCGACTGCGCAGGAAGGCCGCGAAGGCGGCGCGGGTCTCGTCCGAGCGGGGCATGAACACTCCTGTCCTCCGGCGAGCCTAGAGCCGTGCGCGGCGGACGCTCGCACGGTGGGGAGTGCTCTCAGTACCAGGATGAGCAGACTCCTGGTACCAGGATGGCATCCGGTTCATCCTGGCACCATGACCAGTACCGCGCACCCTCAAACCGGGTCGGCCCCGATACCTCTCCGTCCCGGAGCGTTCGATGTTCCGACGTGGCGCTATGTCGGGTTCCTCCTCGGACCCTTCGCCGGCACGTTCGCGTTCAACGCCGTCACGGTCACCCTGCCGGCACTGCGCGACCGCTTCGGCGCGGGCGACGTGGCGCTCGAACTGGTCGTGGCGGGATACGGCATCCCGTTCGCGGTGTTCCTCATCCTGGGCGGCCGACTCGGCGACCGCTTCGGTCGTCACCGCCTGTTCGTCATCGGCATGGGGCTCTTCCTCGCCTCGGCCATCGCGTGCGCGGTCGCCCCCTCGATCGAGACGCTCATCGCGGCGCGCGTGGCGCAGGGACTCGGGGCGGCGCTGTGCACGCCGCAGGTGCTCGCGACGATCCAGGCGACCTCGCAGGGCCCCGCACGCACGAGGGCGATCGCCGCCTTCGGTGCGAGCGGCGGCATCGGCGCGGCCGTCGGTCAGGTAGCGGGCGGCGCTCTCGCGGCGACCTCGTTCGGCCCGGTCGAGGGCTGGCGCGCGGTGTTCGTCGTCGTGGCGCTCATCGCGGTCGCGGCGATCGTCTGCGCTCCGCTGGCACCGCGTTCCCGCGCCCACGAGGTGGTCGCGATCGACCTCGTGGGATCGGCGGTGCTCGCTGTCGGCATCCTCGCGGCATCCGTCGCCCTCACCTTCGGCCCCGCGTGGGGCTGGTCGTGGCCGGTGTGGGCGGTGCTCGCGCTCGCCGCCGTGGCCCTCGTGGCGATGTGGCGTCACCAGAACGCGATCGAGCGATCGGGACGCGTGCCCCTTCTGCCGCCGAGCGTGCTGCGCCTGCGCCCCCTGCAGCTCGGTCTGGTGGCCGCGGCGCTGTTCTTCGCGGGATACTCGGCGCTGCTGTACGTCTTCCCCCGCGCCGTCGAGGGCGGCGGACTGACCTCTCTGCAGGCCGGAATGGCGTTGCTGCCGTTCGCCGTCGTCTTCGCGGGGATGTCGCTCGCGGTCGCCCGCATCCAGAGCCGGCTCGGCGATGCGACGCTCGTGCTGGGGGTGAGCCTGCAGATCGTCGCCCTCGTGGCGATGACGGCGACCCTCGCGTTCGCCTGGGGGAGCGACATCGGCCTGTGGCTGCAGCCGGCCCTCGTGCTGCTCGGCGCGGGGCAGGCGCTGATCTTCTCCCCGCTGACCCAGCTGGTCGTGCGGGAGGTGCCGGTCGAGGCGGCGGGCCTGTCGGGCGGCATGTTCAGCACCGCCCAGCAGCTCGCGCTGTCGTTCGGGGTGATCGTGATCGGCAGCGTCGTCACTGTGACCGGGGTGACCGGCCGCGACGAGCTGGTCGCCGGCCTCGTGCTCGACATCGGACTCGCCGTCGCGGTGCTCGTGCTCGCGATGGTGATGCGGGCCCGGGGCCGGCGCGGGGTCTGATCACGCGCGACCGGGAGCTCTCGGCATCCGCCTCTCGAAGGAGATGCACCGGATGCCGGGAGCCGGTCGTCTGCCGGGCGTCACGCCGCGTCCACCCCGCGTTCACCGGCGAGGGGTGTCATCGACGCATGTCCTCTCATCGGCCCCTCGCCGTGACGGCCGCCTCCGCGGTCGCGATCCTCGGGGCGGGGGCGGTCGGAGCCCGCACCCTCATCGTGCGCCAGGCGGCGATCGCCCGGCGCCGCATCGGCAAGCCGCTCGGCGAACAGGCGCTCGACGCCGATCGCGTGTGGCGCCGCAAGAAGCATCCCGGCCGCCCGGTGGAGCTGCTGCTGCTCGGCGACTCGATCGCGGCGGGCCTGGGCGCGACGCACCGACGCGACACGCTCGGCGCGCGACTGGCGAAGGGCGTCGCGCGATCGGCCGGACGCCCGGTGCGGCTGCGCACCGCTGCTGTGGTCGGATCGGAGACCTCGGCCCTCGCCGCGCAGGTCGCCTCTCTCCCCGCGGGGTACCGACCGGATGCCGCGGTGATCGTCGTGGGCGGAAACGACGTCACGCACCGCATCCCGGCGTCGCGCGCGGCGGAGCAGCTCGAGCGGGTCGTGCGCGACCTAAGCGGACGCGGAGTGCCGGTGGTCGTCGGCACGTGCCCCGACCTCGGGACCCTCCGTGCGATCCCGCAGCCGCTGCGCGCATTCGCCGCCCGTTCGTCGCGACAGCTCGCGGCCGCGCAGGCCGCCGCCGTGCACCGGGTCGGGGGTCGCGTCGTGGCTCTCGCGCGCGCCGTGGGGCCGGTGTTCGCCGAGCGGCCCGACGAGATGTTCAGCGAGGATCGGTTCCACCCCAGCGCGCTCGGCTACCGCCGCACCGCCGAGGCCCTGCTGCCGGCCGTAATCGAGGCGCTCGAGCCGTCACCCGGAGTGCGCGCTGGCGATGTGCCCGACCGGGCGGGCGTGCCGAACTCCTGAAATCCGGGTCGGGCGGGCGCGCGCCGCCGCGGATCTCCGGGCTCGAGGTGCGGGACGCGTCGACTTCTCCGGAGTTCGGCACGCCCCGATCCCCGGCGGACGCATAACTCGTGGATCTAGGTTTCCCTCACGCCTCCCATCGATGTCTTTCTCAGCACCTGGCGCGCCGATCCGCTCACGCTCGGCGTGCTCTTCGTGGCATCCGTCGCGTATCTGTTCGGCGTCCGGCGGGTGCGCCGTCGTGGTGAGACCTGGCCGGTGCTGCGCACGATCGGGTTCTTCGCTCTCGGACTGCTGCCGTACGCGGTGATCGAGCTCGGCTTCCTCGGGGTGTACTCGGCGGAGCTGCGGTGGGCCTTCTCGACGCGCGTCGCCCTGCTGATCTTCGCCGTGCCGGCGGGGATTGCGGCCGGACGCCCGCTCGACCTCGTGCCCTCGGGCATCCGGGAGCGGTTCCTCGCGTCGAGGGTCACGCGCATCTTCGGCAACGCGATGATCGCCACCGTCGTCATCGCCGCGGTCTTCTGCCTCTTCCTCACCCCGATCGCCGGCATCCTGCGCGTGAATCCGGTGGTCGAGGCCTCGCTCGGGATCGTCGTGCCCCTCGTGGGGCTCGCGATGGTGCTGCCGATGATGGCGCTGGGCGCCGTGCACACCGGCACCTTCATCGCGATCGAGTTCCTGCTCGCGTTCGTCGAGCTGCTGATCGACTCCGTGCCCGGTCTGCTGCTGCGCCTCAACGACGGCATCCTGGATCTGATTCCGGATGCCGCGCAGACGGCGCCCTGGTGGCCCTCGCTGCTGCACGACCAGCACCTCGCCGGCGACATGATCTGGTTCATCGCCGAGTTCGCCGACGTGCCGATCCTCGTCATCCTCATGGTCCGTTGGATGCGCTCGGACCGCGTCGAGGCGAAGGGGTTCGACGACCTCTCCGACGAGGAGTACGACGAGATGACCCGCGCCCACCTGCGCGGAGAGCGTTGACCGCCCGCCCGCACGCCGACAGGCTGGGGGAGTGCGCACCCACGAAGACGTCGACGCGTTCCTGACCGAGACCCTCGTCGGGTCCGACCCCGCGGGCGAGGCCGCGCTCTCCGCCCAGCACGACGCCGGACTGCCCGCGATCGAGGTCGCCCCGGTGAACGCGAAGTTCCTGCACCTGCTCACGCGAATCGCCGGCGCGCGCCGCGTGCTCGAGATCGGCACCCTCGGCGGGTACTCGACGATCTGGTTCGCCCGCGCCGTCGGCTCGGACGGGCAAGTCGTGACGATCGAGGCGGAACCGGCCAATGCGGAGATCGCCCGCGCGAATCTGGCGAACGCGGGCGTCGCGGACCGCGTCGACGTGCGCATCGGTCGCGGAGCGGACGTGCTGCCGACCCTCGTCGACGAAGAGCCGTTCGACCTCGTCTTCATCGACGCCGACAAGGAATCGAACGAGACCTACCTCGACTGGGCTGCGCGCCTCGGCCGACCCGGCACGGTCGTCGTGCTCGACAACGTCGTGCGCGGGGGAGAGGTCGCCGACGCCGACACGCCCGACAGCAAGGTGCAGGGCGCTCGCCGCGGCATCCTGATGCTCGGCTCCGACCCCCGCTTCGACGCCACGGCGCTGCAGACCCTCGACCGCAAGGGCTGGGACGGGGTGGCCGTGGCGATCGTGGTGGATCCGGTGGCGGGCCTCGGCGGGCACAGAGGTCCCTGAGCCTGTCGAAGGGACCGGACCCACGCGCGCACCGGTGGCTTCGGCGGGCTCGGCCACCTCGCTCCCGACCCGGCCCCACGCCCGACGGGCGACATCACTAGACTCGATCACGGACCGACGACGCTCCGCCCCCTCTCCACCCAAGAACCAACGAGGAGTCCTTCGTGGCACTTATCGAGGCTGTCAACGCGCGCGAGATCCTGGATTCGCGCGGTAACCCGACCGTCGAGGTGGAGGTGCTCCTCGACGACGGAATCGTCCAGCGGGCCGCCGTCCCCTCCGGCGCGTCCACCGGCGCGTTCGAGGCCTACGAGCTGCGCGACGGCGACAAGAGCCGCTACAGCGGCAAGGGCGTGCTGAAGGCCGTCGCCGCGGTTGTCGACGAGCTCGGCCCCGCCATCGAGGGCGTCGAGGCCAGCGAGCAGCGCGTCATCGACGAGATCCTCATCGAGACCGACGGCACGGAGAACAAGTCGCGCACGGGCGCCAACGCCATCCTCGGCGTCTCGCTCGCCGTGGCCAAGGCCGCCGCCGACAGCGCCGACCTCCCCCTGTTCCGCTACCTCGGCGGACCCAACGCGCACCTGCTGCCCGTCCCGCTGTTCAACGTCATCAACGGTGGCGAGCACGCCGACAACGGCATCGACTTCCAGGAGTTCTTCCTCGCCCCCATCGGCGCCGAGACCTACGGTGAGTCGCTGCGCTGGGGCACCGAGGTCTACCACGTCCTCAAGGGCGAGCTGAAGTCGGCCGGCTACAACACCGGCCTCGGCGACGAGGGCGGCTTCGCCCCCGACCTGCCCAGCAACCGCGAGGGCCTCGACTTCCTCATCCGCGCGATCGAGAAGGCCGGCTTCACCCCCGGCACGGACATCGCCGTCGGCCTCGACGTCGCCGCCACCGAGTTCTACAAGGACGGCGTCTACACGGTCGAGGGCAAGGAGTGGAGCGTCGACACGCTCGTCGACTACTTCGCCGACCTCGTCGCGAACTTCCCGATCGTCACGATCGAGGACGCCCTCGCCGAAGACGACTGGGACGGCTGGAAGAAGCTGACGGATGCCATCGGCACCAAGGTGCAGCTCGTCGGCGACGACCTGTTCGTCACCAACCCCAAGCGCCTGCAGCAGGGCATCGACCTCGGCGTCGCCAACTCGCTGCTGGTCAAGGTGAACCAGATCGGCACGCTGTCCGAGACGCTCGACGCGATCTCGCTGGCCACGCGCTCGGGCTACACCTCGATGCTGTCGCACCGCTCCGGTGAGACCGAGGACACCACGATCGCCGACCTCGCCGTCGCCGTGAACGCGGGCCAGATCAAGACCGGTGCCCCCGCGCGCAGCGAGCGCGTCGCGAAGTACAACCAGCTGCTCCGCATCGAAGAGGACCTCGGCGACGCCGCGGTCTTCGCGGGCCGCTCGGCGTTCCCCCGCTTCAAGGGCTGATCGACCGACCATCGAGGAGGGGGAGCCGAGAGGTTCCCCCTCCTTCGTCGTTTCCGGCTAAACGGATGCCGAGACCCGGCGCGTCCGCGAGCCGCCGAGGCCCCGCGACGTAGACTCGCTCGGGTTCCGATGACGTGCGCGCCGGGACGAGGAAGGGAGCATGCCGTGGATCGACCGACATTGCCTCCCCGCCGCCCCGCGGCATCCGACGCCCCGAAGGCGAAGAAGACTGCTGCGCCGCGCGCCGGATCGTCCGCCCGTTCGTCCGCCTCACGCCCCGCTTCGACGCGACCGACCTCGTCGCGTCCCTCGGCTCCGCAGGCGACCGGCCGTCGTGTCGACGTGCGCGAGTGGCTGGGCAAGGTGCGCGTCTCGGGCTTCGTCGTCATCATGCTCGGCCTGGTGGTGCTCGGTACGTTCGTGCTCGTTCCGACCGTCGGCACCTACATGGACCAGCGCCAGCAGATCCAGGCCCTGCGCAGCGCGGTCGAGCTCAGCCAGTCGGAGGTCGCCGACCTGCAGACCCAGCGCGACCGGTGGTCGGACCCCGCCTACATCCGCACGCAGGCGCGGGAGCGGCTCGGCTACACGTTCCCCGGCGAGGTGGTCTACCTCATCGACAACGACCTCCCCGCCTCGGCGACGCCGCAGGAGCAGGACGACGTGAGCCAGGACGTCGGCCAGACGCACACCGACTGGATGGCGCAGATGGTCCGCTCGGTGGCCGCCTCGGGCGCAGCCCAGGTCGCGGTGCCCACGACCCCGACGATCGGCGTGCCCGACCCCGCGCCCACCGACGCCCCGCCCGCGGGCTGAGCCCGGCGCACGCTCGGCGGAGTGTCGCCGACCCCGGGTACCCTGAGAGCGATGAGTACCGCAACGCTTCCCCCCGCTTCCGACGCCGACCTCGCCGTGCTGCAGGCGCAGCTGGGGCGCGTCCCGCGCGGAGTGGTGGGCATCGCCGCGCGGTGCGTGTGCGGCAACCCGACGGTGGTCGCGACCTCGCCGCGGCTCGACGACGGCAGCCCGTTCCCCACCTTCTACTACCTGACGCACCCGGCCGCGACGGCCGCGATGTCGGTGCTCGAAGCGGGTCACGTCATGAAGGAGTTCTCCGACGAGCTCGCCGAAGACGAAGAGCTTCAGGCGGCGTACGTGCGCGCGCACGAGGCGTACCTGCGTGATCGCGCCGCCTACGGCGAGCCCGAAGAGATCGCGGGCATCTCCGCCGGCGGAATGCCCACCCGCGTGAAGTGCCTGCACGCCGTCGCGGGGCACGCGCTCGCGGCCGGCCCGGGGGTCAACCCGATCGGCGACCGCGCGCTCGCCCGCGGTACCTGGTCGCCCGAGCGCTGCGCCTGCGAGAGCCCCGGGGCGGGCGGATGAAGCGGGTCGCCGCAGCCCTGGCATCCGTCATCCTCGTGGCGGTGCTGACGGGTGCGACGGCGACGCCCGCACCGGCACCGGCCAACCCGGTGCCCGAAGACCCGACCGACTCGGTGCGCGCCTCGGAGTACTGGCTCGACCAGTACGGCGTACGCGAGGCGTGGAAGACCACGCGCGGCGCGGGCCAGAAGATCGCGATCATCGACACCGGAATCGGCCGGGGACCCGCCGAGTTCAGCGGGGCCGTCGTCGGCGGCACCGATGTGTCGGGGGTCGGCGCCGCCGACGGGCGCACCCCGGTCGGCGCGGTGGACTCCAACCACGGCAGTTGGGTCGCCTCGCTCGCCGCCTCGCGCGGCACGGGCAACGGCCGCGGCATGATCGGCGTCGCGCCGGAGGCCGAACTGCTGTCGATCTCGGTCGGCTTCGGCAACTCGACCCCCAAGCCCTTCACCGAGCAGATCGCCGACGCCATGCGCTGGGCGGTCGACAACGGCGCGACGATCATCAACCTCTCGCTCACCACCAACACCCTCGACTGGGACACCAGTTGGGACACCGCGTTCGAGTACGCCTTCGATCACGACGTCGTCGTCGTGGTCGCCGCCGGCAACCGGGGGAGCGGCACCGACCGGGTCGGTGCCCCCGCCACGATCCCGGGCGTGCTCGCGGTGGGAGGCGTCGACCCCAACGGCGTCGCGAGCAACGACGCGTCGACCCAGGGCATCACGATCGGACTGTCGGCCCCCAGCGAGCGACTCGTGGGCGTCTCGGCAGACGGGACGCTCGTCGGGTGGAACGGCACGAGCGGCGCGGCCCCGATCGTGGCCGGCATCGCCGCGCTCGTGCGGTCGGCGCATCCCGACCTCGACGCGAACAACGTGCTCGCCCGGCTGATCGAGACCGCGAAGCCCGCCAACGGCGCCTCGTCGGTGCCCGACAAGCTGTACGGGTACGGGCTCGTGGATGCCGCCGCGGCGGTCTCGGCGCGCGTGCCGAGCGTCACCGAGAACCCCCTCGGCAGCCTCAAGGAGTGGATCCGCCTCTACCGTCGGGCCGACACCGAGCCCGCGCCCGAGCCGACGTCGTCGCCCGTCGTCATCCCGCCCCTGCCTCCCGTGGAGGCGGCGCCCGCCGCCGGTTCGCCTCTGCTGCCCTCGCGCGATAGCGTTCTCTACGGATCGTTGCCGCTCGCGGGTGCCACCGTCGCGGCTATAATGATTGCGCTCGGCGTCACTGCTGCTGCCCGGCGAATTCGACAGGCGCGCATCTCCCGCGAGCCGAGCCGCACCACAAACGAGGAGTCCCTCCCATCGTGACAACTACCGTGCCCAGAATCCTCATCGTCGGTGGGGGCTACGCAGGTTTCTACACCGCCTGGAAGCTCGAGAAGCTCCTCGGCCGCGGCGAGGCCGAGGTCACCCTCGTCGACCCGCTGCCGTACATGACGTACCAGCCGTTCCTCCCCGAGGTCGCAGCCGGCGAGATCGAGCCGCGCCACGTCGTCGTGGGTCTGCGCCGCCACCTCAAGCGCACCACGGTCATCGCGGGCAAGGTCACCGGCATCGAGCACGCCTCGAAGACCGCGACCATCACCCCGATCGAGGGCGACGAGACCTTCACGCAGAGCTACGACCAGATCGTCGTGACCGCCGGCGCCGTCTCGCGCACCTTCCCGATCCCGGGCATCGCCGACAACGCGATCGGCCTCAAGACGATCGAAGAGGCCGTGGCCATCCGCGACCGCCTCACCTCGAACTTCGACAAGGCGTCGGTGCTGCCCGCCGGTCCTGAGCGCGACCGTCTGCTGACCGTCGTCGTCGTCGGCGGTGGCTTCGCCGGCATCGAGGTATTCGCCGAGCTGCGCGCGTACGCCTCGTCGCTGCTGAAGTTCTACCCGACGCTGGCGTTCGAAGACACGCACTTCCACCTCATCGAGGCCATGGGCCGCATCATGCCCGAGGTGTCGCAGAAGACGAGCGAGTGGGTGCTCGCCGACCTCGCGAAGAAGGGTGCGTTCGTGCACCTCGACACGCAGGTCAAGGGCGCCGTCGACGGTGTCATCGAGCTGTCGACCGGTGAGCAGCTGCCCACCGACCTCATCATCTGGACGGCAGGCGTCATGGCCAACCCGACCGTCGTGCGCGGGAGCGACCTGCCCGTCGAGGAGCGCGGTCGCATCCGCACCCGCCCCGACCTGCGCGTCGGCACCGAAGACGAGATCGTCGAGGGTGCCTGGGCCGCCGGTGACGTCTCGGCCGTCCCCGACCTCTCGGGTGGTGGCGTGGGCGGCTTCTGCGTCCCCAACGCCCAGCACGCTGTGCGTCAGGGCAAGCTCATGGCGAAGAACATCGTGGCGGTGCTGCGCGGCGAGCAGCCCAAGGAGTACAACCACAAGAACCTCGGCGCCGTCGCGGGCCTGGGTCTCTACAACGGTGCGTTCCAGTCGGGCAACATCGCCCTCACGGGTCTGATCGCCTGGTTCGCCCACCGCGGTTACCACGGCCTGGCCATGCCCACGTGGGAGCGCAAGTTCCGCGTGATCGGCGACTGGATCCAGAACTTCTTCCACGGCCGCGAGGTCGTCAACCTCGAGGCCGTGCAGAAGCCGCGCGCCGCGTTCGAGGAGTTCGCCGCGCGCCCGCGTCCGGCCGCTCCCGCCGCCGACGCTCCCGCGCCGGCCGCAGCCCCGGCCGACAAGAAGGCCGAGCCCGTCGCCGCGAAGTAATCTCTCGCACGCTCGAGACCCCCGTGCCCCTGTGGGTGCGGGGGTCTCGTCGTTTCCGGATGCCGCGGGCGACGTGGTCGTGCCGTGGTGCGGATGCGGTGGGGGACACGCCGGGCGGTCGCGTCCGGGAGCGGCGTGTCGGGGGTGCGGTCCGCAGGACGGCGGGTGGAGCGGTGTGCGGGGTGGCGGGGCCGTCGTGCGGATGCCGTGGGGGACACGCCGGGCGGTTGCATCCTGCTTCGGCGTGTCGGGAGTGCGGTCCGCGGGACGGCGGGTGGAGCGGTGTGCGGGGTGGAGGGGCCGTCGTGCGGATGCGGTGGGGGACACGCCGAGCGGTCGCGTCCGGGAGCGGCGTGTCGGGGGTGCGGTCCGCAGGACGGCGGGCGCATGGCCGCCCGCGATACGGTGGAGCACGGGCCCCCGTAGCCCAATGGCAGAGGCAGGCGACTTAAAATCGCTTCAGTCTGGGTTCGAGTCCCAGCGGGGGCACCATCTAGCCCCGGATTTATGCGGCAGGCGGCCCCCTTCGACCTCAGTCGGCGGGGGCCGCTCGCTATTTACTCGCTGTTTTCGCCGAAGGCGTCGAGCGCCGAAGTCGCGTCCGGGCCGACAGCGAGAGGCTGCACGTAGTGCTTCTTCGTCACGGTGCTGCCCGACGTGTGGCCCAGCTGCGCACCTGCCATCTCGATGCCCAGCTCATCCCGGATGCGGGTAGCGACGGCCTTGCGGAGGGAGCGAGGCGTGATGTCCGCGTAGGGGGTGTCAGCGAGTGCCTCGCGCCAGTTGCGGCGGAGGTTGTGCGGCCAGCGCAGTGTGCCGACGGCGGAGGGGAAGACCCATTCGCAGTAAGAGTCGATGCGGCGTCGGGTGAGGACGTCAACGACGTATTGGGGGAGCTTGAGCGCGCGGTTCGAGTCTTCGGTCTTCGGGTAGGGCTGGACGAAGACCTTTCCGTCGGCGTCGAGGCTGACGGTGCCGCGGATGCTGAGTGTTGGGCGGGGGAGCGCGCTGAGGTCGATGTCGACCCACCGAAGGGCGAGGATCTCGGCCGTGCGTGCGCCGGTGCCGGCGAAGACGTCGAAGAGGTCTCCGAGGTCGGCGGTGCGGCGGTTGCCGCGCTTGTCGGGGGCGGCGTCGTATGCGCGCATGAGCGCAGCCATCTCCCGGATGGAGTGCGCGTCAGGCGCGGTGACGGCTTTGCGCGCCTGGACGATGCGGCCGACGTCGCGGACGGGGTTGGATCGGATGGCGCCGTGGCGAACCCCGAGGGCGAAGACGTGCTGCAGGAGGGTTCGGGCTGTCTTGGCGGTGCCGGGGCCGTGGTCGGCGGTGACGGTCTTGAGGAACCGGTCGACGCGCGGCACGGTGGCCTCGCCGAGTCGGACGCTCCCGAAGCCGTCGCGGACGATCGTGCTGAGGATGTCGGTGTAGCGCCGGACGGTGGAGATGGCGAGCTCGGAGCGCTCGGGCTCGGCGAGCCATTTCTCGGCGGCGTGCTTGACGGTGCTGTCGGCGGTGAGGTCTTCGCCGGCGGGGGCGAGGCGTGCCTTCATTGCGGCGACGAGAACGCGCTCGGCCTCGGCGCCGGTCTTGCCCTGCCTCTGCATCTTTCGGGTCTTGCCGTCGGCGTCTCGGTAGTAGGCGACGGCCGTGGGCTTTCCGTCAACGATCGTGCGGCGGATCTTTCCCCACGTCTCGAGGTGGAGTGGCGGGCGGGGCATCAGCGCGCGGTGAGGCGGCCGGTGCGGTGCAGGCGTACCCACGTCCGCATGATCTTCTCGGTGACGTTCAGCTCGAGGGCGATGAGGCCGGCGTCTTCCGTGATGCCGTGGAAGGACTCGAGGCGGGAGCGTCGGATCAGTCGCTGCGCGGCAATGCGGTCGGCCCGCTCTTCCTGCAGGTCGTTGGTGCCGACGTCGTTGTGCTCGAAGTGCACGATCTCGTGCGCGAGTGCGCAGCGCTCGACGGCGGCGTGCAGGTTTGGGCGGACGAAAATCGCTTGGTGGGCTGACGAGAACGCGGCGACAACCTCTTCGGGTAGGTCGTCGCGGAAGACGATGGGCAGGTCGAGCATCTCGGCATGCGCCCACGGGTCGTAGTCGGCAGCGCAGACGCTGTCGCGGACGCGGTCGATGCCGTACATCAGGCGCATTCCTCGGTGCGTTTCGGGCGCCTCGCTGATCTCGATGTCGTCCCAGTAGTCGTCGTATGCGCTTGCCATCGTGGTACCCATTCCCGTGCTTAAGCCTCCCCGCGCGAGGGATCGACCGGCGTGTTGTCCGTGGTGGCGGCGAGTTCGGTGGTATCGAGCTCGACCGTCTCCAAGTCAGTATGCGTTCGACCTCCGACACCGAACCGTCCGGTCACCACGTTGCCGCGGTCGCGACTCTCGACGCGCGTCAGTAGCTCGCGAGCCAGGTCGACGTCGGAGAGATCGGCGACCCCAACCTTGACGGTCCGAACGTTCGCCTCCGTGTCCGTGATGTATTCGCTCGCGGCCAGCGCCTCGACCACCGGGCGGTCGTAGGCGCGAGCGAACTTCAACACGAACTCGACGGCGGGGCGACTGCCCTGCTTCCAGCGCGTGACGTTCGACTTGTCGATGCCTACGAGGTCGGCGATGTCCTTGGCCTGGACGTCCCCAGCGACTGCCTGCACGAACTTCCACCAGCGAGTTTCATTCACGGCCTTCACTGTAGTTGCGCACACGCAACAGCGCAAGAGAGTGCAGCAACCAAATCGTGGTTGCACAACAGCAACTCGACGCCTACTATCGGTTGCATCGCAGCAACTGACTGTTGCAGCAGGTCGACCAAAGGAGGCGAGATGGCAACCCTGACCATCGACGTCCAGTGCTTCGAGGCCCTCCGGAAGGACCAGGGCCTCGACACCGTCCAATCCCTCGCGACAGCCCTCGGCGTCGACAAGGGGACCGCATCTCGCGTGCTCAACGGCAAGGCCGCGCCCGGTCCGCGATTCATCTCGTCGGTACTCCGAACGTTCCCGATCAAGTTCGAGGACGTGTTCATCGTCGTCGACGACGACGCGCCGGTCGCGAGTGCCGCGATGCGGAGCGCCGCATGAGCGGCGGACGCAGCGGCCCGGTGCTCACGACCAAGGGCGCGGCCGCCTACTGCGGAATCGCTGTTCAGACGCTCTACAACGAGCTATCCGCCGGCACCGGACCGACGTCGCACAAGCAGGGGCGCCTCAACGCCTTCTACGAGGCGGACCTCGACGCGTGGCTTAAGACGCGGATCACGGAACGCGAGATGGCGGTGGCGTCATGACTATCCCGGCTGTCTTCACGCTGGACGGCGCGGACGTGCGCACCGTCGTGCTGGACGGCGAACCGTGGTTCGTCGGCCGAGACGCGTGCGACGTCGTCGGCATCGCGAAGTACCGCGACGCGCTCGCGCAGCTCGCCCCCGACGAAAGGGCGTCCGCGACCGTGGACACCCTCGGCGGCCCGCAGCAGATGACCGTCGTCAACGAGGCTGGCGTGAACGCCCTCCTCCTGATCAGCCGGTCGCCGCGCGCTCGCCTCGTGCAGCGCTGGATCGCGCACGACGTGCTCCCCAGCATCCGTCGCACCGGCGCGTACGTCGCGCCGCAGACGCCCGAGCAGCGCTTGGCCGCCGCCGTGCTCGAGGCGCAGCGGATCATCGAGGCCCGCGACGTGCAGGTCGCCGAGCTAACGCCCCGCGCCGAGGCGTGGGACGAGCTGGCATCGGCCGACGGCGACTTCTCTGTCGCGGACGCCGCGAAGATGCTCGCCCGCGCGGGCGTTGAGACCGGACCGCAGCGCCTCTTCGAGCAGCTCGCCGGCATCCGCTGGATCTTCCGCGGGGGCGACGGCAAGTGGCGCGCGTACGCGACCTACGTCTCCGAGGGATACCTCACCGAGCGACCTCAGTCGCACGAGCACCCGCGCACGAAGGAGCGCGTGCTCGACGCCCCGCAGGTGCGCGTCACGATGCGCGGCCTCGAGCGCCTCCGCATCCGCCTCGGCGTCCTGCGCCCGCTCGAGGTCGCGTCGTGAACCCCGACGAGATGCCGGTGTGGTTCGCCATCCCCACGGCCACCGTGCTGTGCGTGATCTGGCTCGCCCCCATCCTCCGCGAGCGGCGACGAGCACGCCGCCACCGATAGCCCCACAACCCCACAACCTCGATCCCGACCGAAGGGCACATCATGACGGATCACAGCAACACCCTCATCCTGAACGTTCCCGTCCTCACGCGCGCCGTGGGCAGCCTGCTCCGCGCCATCACCCCCACCGCGCAACGCCGCCGCACGTGGGAGCCCGCGCGCGTGCAGTGGAACCACCGCGCCAGCATCCTCGCGAGCCTCGAGCCCGCCGACCGCGCGGCACACAGCATCGCCCGCCCATACCTCGTGATCCACCCGGAGCGTGAGATCGCCGAGGAGCGCAACGGCGCCGCGTACTGCGCCGCGTGCGACGAGCACTACCTCGGCGACCGCTTCGAGTGGGTGCGCTCGCCCGCGTTCCTCCGCGCGCAGCGCTGGGCACACGTGCACAACGCCAAGCGGCACCCGAGGAGATGGCAGCGCGCGCAGCAGTTCCCCGCGAGCATCCCCGCCGAGATCCGAGAGCGCGCCAGCGCATGACCGCCGACTTCTCGTGCCCGTGCGGCACGACCGCCTCCGCCGCGCCCAATGCGACCCCCGAAGACACCGAGACCTTCGACGCCACCGTGCGCCGCCACTTCGCAGGAGACCACTCATGACCACCGACCAGCAGACCTCCGAACCGCGCATCGTCGTCCCGGGCGACGGATCCCGCGTGCAGTGGATGGCCGAGCGCGGCGAAGGCGTCACCGCATCCGAGGCGTGGGAGATCGCGCGCGGCGGCATCAAGACGTGGCGCCGCATCCTCGAGCAGAAGATGAACGGCTCGACGTTCCGCGGCAACCGCGCCACCAACGCCGGCCACGCCCGCGAGGCCGCACTGCTCGACGAGACCGCCGACGCGCTGGACGCCGTCGAGCCAAACAGCGCGCTCTGGGCCGCGGCGAGCAACGACCTGTTCCGCGCGACACCGGACGGCATCGGCTGGGAAGACCAGCACGCCGTCGTCGTCGAGGTGAAGTCGCACGAGCAAGGCTGGGAGCACGACGGCATCCCGATGGACCACCTCGCTCAGATGCAGTGGCAGATGCTGGTGCTCGGCGCGGTCCGCGGCCTCTACGGCTTCGAGGTCCGCGACGAAGACGACCAGCCCCCGCTCGACGGCGCGACGTGGATCCCCGTCGAGCGCGACGAGGAGATGATCGCGTGGCTCACCCAGCGCGCAGAGGCGTTCCTCGCGTGGCGTGAGGCCGGATGTCCCGACGTCATGCCGCTGCCCGACGACGTCGAGGCCGCGCGCGCTGCGTGGGTGCCGCTGAAGCGCGCCGCGGACGCTGCGGCCGCCGCCGAGAAGACCGCGAATGCCGCGTTGAAAAAGGCAATTGAGGGTCAGCCCTACGCACGCCGCTTCGGCCACGTCGGCATCGGCGAGGACGGCGGCTACCAGCTCACCGTGAGCGAGACCCGATCGATCGACGAGGCCGCGTTCAAGGCCGCCGACCCCGAGGGACACGACGACGTGGAGCAGCTGCGCGTTGCGCTCGCATTCGCGGAGGCCGCCGCCGCCCGCACCTACCCGAAGACCACGCGCAGAACGACCCTGCGCTACCAGGAGGCGTGAACCATGCCCGAACCCCGCACTATCACCGTCGAGCAGGCAAGATCCGCAGTCCTCGCCTCCGGCCAGCTCGCCGCCATCGACGGCCCCTATTTCCTCGCCGCTGCAGACGCCGAGTGGCGCGACGTGCACATCGCCGACGCCCCGCCCGTCGCGGCGCGCGTCATCATCACCCGCCGAGACCAGGCGCCCCGCAAGATCACGATCGGCTGGGCAGAATACGAGGCGCAGGAGCAGACCGACCCCGAGTGGAACGCCACCCGGGCCGCCAAGCCGATGACCATCTTCGGCAGCGAGGTCGAGCGTCACGCGTACCGCGCCGTCTTCGCCGACATCCTCGCGCCCCTGCTCGCCGCCACCCCGGCCGCGCCCGCGGACGGACCCGCACCGTGGGAAACCACCGTCGCGCCTGAGCGCGACTGGGCCGCCGACATCGACACGGCCGCAGACGTCGAAGCTCTCGACGTGGTCGTGCGCGAAGCCCGCGCCGCCCGCGTCTTCAAGCCGACACCGGAGGGCACCGCCCTGGATCGTGCGTGGAAGGCGCGCCGCAAGGTGCTCGCCGAGGCCGCCGACGTTGACGCATGGGCGCCGGCGCCCGGACCGTCCGACGCCGCACAGGGCCCGGCGACGCCGGAGCGCCTCGACGAGCTCAACGCGATCGCCACCCGCACGCGCCCGCTCGACCACCTCCCGACGAACCGCGCCGGACGCCGCGCCCAGAAGCGAAAGGGGCACCGCCGTGGACGCTGATCCCTCTACCGGCGCCGTCGTGCCTGTCCCGGACGGGTTCGACGCCGTCCCCCTGAATGTCGCCGTCCTCGACGAGGACTGGCTGCTGCAGTGGACGCCGTCGCGCGCGCAGATCGTCGGCGCCCTGTCAATCGCCCGGGCGAAGAATCTCGCCGCGCCGGGCGCGCTCGACGACTACCGCCGCAAGCTCACTGACGCGAAGCGCGAGCAGAAGGTAGCCATCGGCCTCGCCGTGCAGCGCCTCCGCGGCGAGTTCGGCCACCGCACCACCCGCACAGAGCTCGTTGACCTCGCGCACGGCGTCGACGACCGTGTCATCGCCGCGGACGACGCCGTCGACACCGCCTGGCTGCTATTCGAGTACGCCAAGGATTTTGCCGAGGCGATCGAGCGGGACGTGTCCCTGCTGCAGTCGATCGCCAAGGCGCAGGCGGGAGGACAGCCGTGAGCCCCCGCCGGTCCGCGGATCCGATGGCCGCCGCGCGCCCCGTCGTGCGCGAGCGCTCCCGCGGTGTGTGCGAGCGATGCGGTCAGGCTCGAGCAACCGATATGCACCACCGAAAGCTACGCCGCCACGGCGACCACGCCCCCGCAAATCTCGTGCACCTGTGCCGCGTCTGCCACGGCGCCGTGCACGCTAAGCCCGCAGCCGCCGCGGATGCCGGGTTCATCGTCTGGCGCCACGAGGACCCGCGCGCCCTGCCCATCGCTCACGGCATCTTCGGCCGCGTCATCCTCGACGACGCCGGCGGATACGAGCTCGCAGCATGAGCGCCGCAACGCTCGCTGTCGGGTATCAGCGACCGACTGTCCCCTGGAACGGCCTCACCGTCACTGACCTCTTCTGCGGTGCCGGCGGATCGTCTTCTGGTCTGGTCGAGGCGGGCTACCGCGTCGTCATCGCGGCGAACCACTGGGCACTCGCGATCGAGTCGCACCAGATCAATCACCCCGACACGGACCACTCGCAGGCCGACATCTCGCAGGCGAACCCGGCCTACTTCCCGAAGACGCACGTCCTGTGGGGATCGCCGGAGTGCACGAATCACTCGATCGCGAAAGGCGTGAAGCGCCAGCGTCAGCAGGATCAGGCTCTGTTTGAGCTCGATGGCACCCGCCCCCTCGCCGACGAGGCCGCGAATCGCTCGCGCGCCACGATGTGGGACATTCCCCGCTTCGCTGAGCACCACCGCTACATGGCGATTATCCTCGAGAACGTCGTTGACGCGTACCGCTGGGATCAGTTCGACGCGTGGCAGATGGCGATGCGCGCGCTCGGGTACCGGATGCAGCTCGTGTGGCTGAACAGCATGCACGCGCAGATCGGCGGGCTCCCCGCACCGCAGTCCCGCGACCGCATGTACGTCGTGATGTGGCGCGAGGATCTTGTGACGAAGGACCGCCAGGGCCCCGACGTCGGGAAGTGGACCAGGCCCATGGCTGTGTGCGCCGAGCACGGCGAGGTGCAGGCCGTCCAGGCGTTCAAGAAGAAGGAGGCGTGGGGCCGCTACCGCGCGCAGTACGTCTACCGCTGCCCGACGTGCTGGACGCCGATTGAGCCCGGGTGGCTGGCCGCCGAGTCGATCATCGACTGGTCGCTGCCCGCGCCGCGCATCGGCGACCGCGCGAAGCCCCTCGCTGAGAAGACGCGCGAGCGCATCCGCCGCGGCATCGAACGCCACTGGGCGCCGATCATCGCGAAGGCCGCGGGCAACACCTACGACGGCGTCACGACCGGCTCGGGTTACCTCCGCGTCAGCGACCTGGACTCGCCCATCCCGGCGCAGACGGGCACCGCCGAGCACGGTCTCGCGATGCCGCCGGCGTTCCTCGCCCAGTTCCGCGAGCGCGACCGCACGCAGACGCTCGACAAGGCGCTGCCAACGGTCGTCGCCGACGGCGCGAGCCAGGCGCTCCTGGTGCCTGTGGAAGGTCGCGACGGCAAGAGCGCGGCGTCGGCCGGTGAGCCCCTGCGCACGCAGTCGACGCGCAATGAGACCGGGCTGCTCGTCCCTGCAGGTGGCACATGGCGATCCGACGCGAGCCCTCTCGGCGCGCCCATGCCGGCGCTGACGACCCGCGAGGCGCACGGCCTGGTCGTGCCGCTTCGGAACCACGGCGTCGCGAAGCCGATATCGCACCCGATCGACACGGTGAGCGCCGAGGGCAATCACCACGCGCTCGTGCTCACGAACACGCACGAGAACCGCGCGCGCTCCGTGACCGAGCCGCTGCCGACGGCGACCACCGCCACGACGCAGGCGCTCATCATGCGGAACAACACCGCCCGGGGCGACAGTGGCCAGATGTCGACGCCTGTCGACGAACCGCTGCGCGCGCTCACCACTGCCGGGCATCAGTCCCTCATTGAGCCGGGCGCACCGATCAGCCTCAACGTGGACGACGCTGGGTTTCGCATGCTCGAGCCCCACGAGATCCAACTGGGCATGGGTTTCGCTGCCGACTACCACCTCGTCGGGTCGAAGAGGGACAAGGTCAAGCAGGCTGGGAACGCCGTGACGCCGCCCGCCGCGCGCGACCTCGGCCATGCCGTCGCCGAGTTCCTGCTGGCGGTGCTCGCATGATCGCTCAGTGCCCGCCGATGCTCACTTCTTCCCAGTGGCGTTCGCCTCTCTCGTCGTACCAGACGACGCTGAAGTCGATGCCGGCCCACAAGGCGGTCTCGTCGACGATAACCATCCTGAATGTCCCCGTACCCGGTCCATCGATGCTCGGCCACACTGCCGCTGATCGTAGAGAGGCGCCGAGCCCGGCATCAAGCCGCACATTTCGCGCCGCGGAACCATGCGACCAGTTGACGAGCACGTACTCATCGTCATCGCGTCGGTCTTTCGATGTCGAGATGCTCCATCGGGGCGGGATGACGAGCATGTTCTTGGGCTTGATCTGGCTCTCCGTCGTGATTCGCAGACGGCCAACGGCGCGCGCCATCGTCCGCAGGACGCGCCACGCAGCACGGATGACAGCCCACAGACGCCTCCAGAAAATGGCGCTGAAGATGATCGCCGCGATGGCAAGGCCGACGCTGATCCAGCCCGCCGGGTCCGCCGCAAAAGTCTTCTCGAGATCCCCCACAGAGCGCACTCTACCGGGGGTGATCGCATGACTCAGCGGCCATCGGTTGGAACGGTCTACGCGGTGTACTGGCCCCGCGAAGGGGTGCTGAAGGTCGGCATCATGTGGCGCGACTCGCGCATGCGCGACCTGATCGCGACGGGCGCTGAGGTGCTCATGATGATGCGAGACAGCCCCGCCGCGTGGGAGAGGTACGCCCTCCGCGAGCTCGAGAAGACCTGGCCGCGCGCGTTTCCGACTCTCGCCGACGCCAAGGCCGAGCCCATCCTGCGCCGCGATCGCGGCTTCACCGAGTGCTACCGGGTTCCGGTCGACGAGCTGCCCGCCGCCGTCGACGCGATCCTGAGAGGGACCGTCCTCCATGACATTGACCAGACCAAGAACGACCCCGCTCGAGGCGTACCTGACAGCGCGGACGCTGCCGCCGATGGTGCGGGTGACCGCCGAGGGCCTGCGAATGCATGCCGACGACCACGGCCGCGGCCGCGTCGAGCTGCGGCAGATACTCGCCGACGTGTGGCCGGAGACGTCCGAGGTGACCGAGGCGGTGCTCGTCGATCACCTGCTGCTGATGGCGGAGGCCGACCTGATCGTGCTGTTCGAGGATGCGTCGGGTCGCGAGTGCTACGCCTTCACCTCGTGGGGGCGGGTCGACCGGGCGAACCCGTCGGCCGTGCCGGAGCCGCCGCCGTTCGCGAGACCCTCGCGAGAGCCTCGCGAGACGTTCGCGGCGGGGGAGAGGGAGGGCGCGGGGGAGCGCGAGAGCGAGAGTGCGGGAGCGGGTGGGCGGGAGGCTCACAGCCTCCGCCTGTCTCGCGAGGAGCTGCCCCCGGACCCGTTCTGCCCCGACCACCCGAACGCCACCCTGGATCCCTGCATCGCCTGCCAGAACGCCCGCCTGCGCAACAAGCGCTTCCTCGACCAACGACGACACGACATGCGAAAGGCGGTCAGTGACGATGTCATCCCTTGGTGACCTTCGAGTCCCCCTGATGATCCACCTCGACGGAGACACCTTCCGAGCGATCGAGGCCGCAGCGCACCGTGCGTCGAAGGTCGCCGGCCGGGAGGTGCAAATGCGGGAGCTGATCGAGAACCGTCTCGCTGACGCCGTGGTCGGCATCCGAGTCCCGACGCCGCCGAGGCGAGTGCGGATGAACAACGGCCGTGCGGGGCAGGCCAGTCGCCTGTCGGACGAGGGTCGCGAGGCCATCCGCTCGCTGACGGAGCAGGGGCGATCCGCCAAGTCGATCGCCGAAGAGGTCGGATGCCACCGGCAGACCGTCCTGAACTACCGCCGCAAACTACGCGACGCGCAGCAGCACAAAGAGACGAGGACAGCATGAAGATCAACGGAGCACTGCCCAAGGGCAACGCCGACGGCATCTCGCACGTCGAAACGCGTGTCATCCAAAGCCGGAAAATGATCGCCGCGGTGGTCATGCTCGACCCGGCGTCGATCGATGAGGACGTCGAGACCAGCGAGAAGTCGGTGCGCATGCGCGTGCGGCGCATCGAAGCCATCCTCCCCGAGGACGTCGACGCGGCAACGCGCCTACTCCGCCGAGCGTTCGAGCAGCGCACGGGTCAGGTGACTCTCCCCATCGAGGTAGAGGAAGACCTCGACGAGGCGCTTCGAGGCGTGCAATTCGATGCCGCCACCGGCGAGGTCGTGGACGAGGAGGGACGGGAATGACCGGAGAGACAGTCATCACCGTAGTCGGCAACCTGACGGCCGACCCCGAGCTGCGCTACACCCAGAACGGGATCCCGGTGGCGAACTTCACCATCGCGAGCACCCCGCGCACGTTCGACCGGCAGGCGAACGAGTGGAAGGACGGGGAGGCGCTGTTCCTCCGGGCGAGTGTGTGGCGTGAGTTCGCTGAGCACGTCGCCGGGTCGCTGGCTAAGGGGTCTCGTGTGATCGCGACGGGTCGTCTGAAGCAGCGAACCTACCAGGACCGTGAGGGGAACAACCGGACCGCGATCGAGCTCGAGGTCGACGAGATCGGACCCTCGCTCCGGTACGCAACGGCGACGGTGACGCGTGCAGCGCCGACCGGGCGTCAGCAGCCCACCCAGTCCACCGAGTGGGATTCTCGTCAGCCGGGTGACTCCGAGGCGTGGCCGACCCCGACGTCGGGGGAGGGGAGCTTTGGAGACGACACCCCGTTCTGAGGCGCCTGAGCGGATCGTCTGTCCCGAGTGTGCCGCTGGCAAGCACAGCTCGTGCGCGCACTTCGGCTTCGACGCCGCCGACGAGGAGACCGACTGCCAGTGCGGCTGCGAGACGTCCCGCACGTGCCCCAGTTGCGCCGACACCGTGCCCGAGGGCTGGACCCTCGACGACCACCTCAACTGCAACAACCCGGAGGACTTCTCATGAACGAGCGAGCATGCATCCGTGGCTGCACGGTGCGGGATGTGCACTTCGCGACGTGCCCCTGGTTCGGGGTCGACGAGGGCACGGAGCGTGCGCAGGAGATGCTCGAGGCGGGTGTGCGCTCGTGCTCGGGCTGCGCGCCGCGCGTGGCCCGCGAGGGCGTGCTGGTGTGCGAGGGCTGCTATCGCCGTATCCGACGTCTTTTGGGGGAGACGCCTGACCTGATAGCGCACCTGCGGTCGCTGGCGGATCCGTTGAAGGCGGCCGTGTACGACCGGGTGATGGTGTCGTCGTCGCGGCCGGAGCTCCCGGCGCCGGTGCCGGCTGATCTGGTGGACGCGTCGGATGATCTGATGCGGATGCTGCGGGAGTGGGCGGTCGTCGTCGACCCGGGTCTCGCGGGGCGCGCGGGTCTCGCCGCGGGCACGGAGACGGCTGAGGCGTTCGATGACGCTGACCTGTGCCTGCAGGCGATCCTGGTGGACTTTGACCACCTGGCGAACCGCGTGGAGGTCGTGGCGTTGGCGGATGCCGTGCTGCACCGACATTCGGGGGAGCCGGAGTGGTGGTCGGTGGTCGACGCGCTGGGGAAGTGGCCGCTGGATGATCAGCCGCGGTGGGCGAAGAACCCGTGCCCGGAGTGCGACTGCAAGACGGTGCGTGTGCGTCCGCCGCGCCGGAAGGGTGATGCGGCGGTGTACCAGTGCACGACGTGCGAGTGGGAGTCCGACGATCGTGCGGATGGCGGGTTCTGGGCGGAGGCATTCGCCGAGCTCGTGCCCGACACGACCCCAACCGTGCTGGTCGGCCGGGATGCGCCGGCTCTCGATCGCCCGCCCCTGCCTGCCGCAGACGCGCCTCGTCCTGGGCTGAGAGTCCTTCCGCAGCTACCGCCGGTGCTCCCGGCGTCGGCGGTGTGCTCGGAGTGCTTCACGGCGCGCGCGGTGAATGGGGCTTGCGCATGTGGCTGACGCAGGAGCAGGCCGCGGCCCGGGCGGGGGTGACTCCTCGCACGATTCGCAACTGGGTGGCGTGGGGGGAGATCAAGCCCCGCCTGGGCCGGTTCGCGGAGGCGGACGTGGTCGCGACGGAGAAGCGGATGCGCGCTCGGCGTGGTCGACGCAGAACACCATCGACCTAGGGAGCCGGCCACTGTTGGCATCCGGGCGAGTCGATTCATGCAAGGGGTCGCAGTCACGGGTGAAGACCCGTTGCACGCGGAAGAAGGCACCCATACAGCACTGCCACTCACAGAGGACAGGTGCTCCGAGAGACAGCTCCCGTGTATATGATCAGGGCATGCAGCGATGGACCTCGAGCTACCGCTTCGAGTGGACTCCGATTGTGACCTTCGGGCGGAGGCAGATCCGCTTCCTCGACTGGATCGAAGAGAACCTCGAACCGGTAGCTTTCTACGACCAGGTTGGAGTGACTGGTGTTGCCCTGGTCTCGAGGAATGTCCGCCTGACTCTCGATCAACGAGGGATGACTCTCCAAGACGGATCTGCCGTTGATGCGGGCGTCTCCTTGCTGATGCCAGCGGTGCGCGGAGTATTCGAAATTCTGGAACCAAAGGGAGCGCAGCTCCATAGCGCGTCTGTCGCGTGGTCGCGTGGGATAGATCACGTTGCCTACAACGAGGCTCGGGCGTCGCTGGCGCGATCAATCTCCCGGATCGGTCTCAATGACTCAGGCCCGCTCGCGATCGACGTGTCGGCACTGATGGACATCGCGACGCCTGCCTATAAAGGTCAGGTAGAATGGGGTGTTGTCAGCGCGGACGAGCTGATCGATCGCCTCAGCGTTCCGGAGGCGGGTCGTCTCTCGTCGAACAGGCCTGAAGCTGAGCTTCCTGGGATCGATGCTGGGGATCTTCCCGAGTCGTCGCTCTTCGTGGACACTAGTTTCCGGGCTACAAGTTCAGAGCTGATTGACAGCGCGCAAGGGATTGCAGACGCTGTTGACGACGTTAATAGAGTGAGCATGAGCACAGCGGATGCGATATTCGCTGGCACCGAGGAACTATGGGGGAAAAAATGAGCTCGACTCCAACCATCGAGCGCGCCGCATTGGCGCCTTCCACCGACTGGGTGGACATAGTCCCTCCCCGCAACGGCGCCCGCCTGACCAGCGCAAGTGTCCTCATTGCAATCAGCCGAGCCCGCATGGGAATGGACGACAGCATCGTCATCGACACGGACGCTTTGCGCCCGGTGGACAGCGCAGACATCGACGCCGCTCACCTCGCCGACGACCGCTGGGACAGTTGACCCACTGACCGATGCAGGTCTTGATACAGCGTGGCCAGGTTTGGCACGCGCAAGTGCCGTACAACGATGAGGTAGACGAGTCGAAGGTTAGGCCGATCGTGATCGTCGGGTGGTCAGACTTCGGATCCAAAGATGACCACAACATCCTCGTCGTGCCGTCGTCGACATTCGGTGGCGACCCGTCGAAGGCCAAATCGAGCGACCTGTCCCTAGCGGATTGGAAAGCAGCGGGGTTGAGTGCCGGCTCATTTATCCGGACGCGACGCGTGATGTCGTTGCACCCCTCGATGATCTTGTGGGAGCGCAAGATGCTCGGCACCCTCATCAAGTCCGACTGGGAGGCTGTGCTGTCGGGTATCGGCCTAATGTTCGCCACGACTCAGTACGCGGCCGTACCCGGGGCAAACGTCTGATCTCGACGAGCCAGAGATGGATTGAAGCCTCGCCAATCCGGCGGGGCTTCAGCTCTTCCGTGAGGGACACCCCAGGCTGAGCGTTTCCAGCGTTTCCACCTGCTGTGGTACGCTGTGCGTGCACTCGAATAATGCCCAAGCCCTGCCGACATCGGCGGGGCTTTCGTCGTTCCTGGGTGCGTTTACTTCCGGCCTGGTGCCCCAGGCGGGATCTCGTCTCACACGCCGCACGCTCACCTCAGACTGCACGAGCGGCCACCGACGCCCACCGCCCCTCACACCGCGGCGCGTTCGGATGGCACCACCTTCTGCATCCAGAGCCCCCTGCCGCGCGCGTGAGACGCAGACGTGAAAGGCGGGGCGCCCGGCCGCGATGACGCACCGGGCGCCCTACCGCTAAGCCGCGGGGGTAGCGACGTGGGCAATCCGCGTTATGCGAACGGGCATCGACGTCGACAACGACGGACCGAGCTGCTCGCTCAAGGTGCTCGATGCGTCTGGGGCGGATGCCGGTGGCCGGGGGACTGGCTCGGCGTCACGATGGCGCAGACGCTGAATCACCTCGATGACCGGTTCCCCGTCGTTGACGAGGTGGTGCCGATCAAGTACGGCGGGTCACCCACGGCGACCGACAACACTCGGCTGCTGCACCGATGGTGCAACCAGCAACGAGGGGCAGGACGCGAGGCACCGACCATCGTCGTGCACGAGTCCGAACCTCGCCCCGCAATCGCATCATCCCCAGGCTGGGGCCCGCAGAGGTAGCACGACAGCACGAGGCCGGGAGCGACTGACCACGATGACTGACCAGGGACAGCCCACCACGGGTGCATCGAGGCCCGCAGGCCGCCACCAGGCGCCGCACAGGGGGCACCACCCCCCACCCCCCGCAAGGGGCGGCGACCCCAGGGGATCGTGTACGTCCACGAGGTCGTGCGCGGGCTGCTGCTGATCATGGCGGCCTTCGCGCAAGGAGCGGCGCTGTGATTTGCACCCTCGCCGCCGTCGCGCACGCCCTCGCGTGGGCCGTGCTCTGGACTGTCACCTGGGTCGGACGCACCGCCGCGCGCGTGTGGGGTCGCATCCACGAGCCCCGCGTCGCGAAGGTGTTCCATCTCATCGGCTACCTCCTGGCCGTCGGCATCGGCGCCGTCACCCTCTGGCGACCGCCGACGTCGATCGAGACGCCCCTCGGCCCCACGCTCACCACCATCTGGGGCGCGCTCATCCTCACGGGGGCGGTTGCAGCGGCCGTCGCAGTCCTCCCCGGCTGGTGGTGGCTCGAACGCATCGGCATCTACTGCGTGGCCACCGGCGCCCTGATCTACTTCGCGGTCGTCATGACGCTGCACGTGCAGGGCCCGCCCGGCGCATCGCGGCTCACGCAGGCGGGCGTGATCCTCGCGTTCGCGTGGCTGGTCAGCGCGAACCGGCTCTGGGAGATCCGGGGCTACACCTTCGAACCGCGCGGGAGGTAGCAGTGGACCCCGCCGCTCAGGAGCTCACGCGCAACGTGCTCCTCATCCTCGGTGGGGTGCTCGGCGCGGAACTATTCAAGTCCCTCCGCGACGGCATCACCGGTTCGATGCGTCGGCGTCGCGCCGAGGTCGATCGCATCGCTCGCGAGAAGGCCGCCACCGAAGACGAGATCCACGACCTCGAGACGTGGAACCGCATCGTCACCGAGCACGCCCACGCCGTGCGCGTCGTCGCCATCCAGGCGGGTCTTCCCGTCCCGGAGTTTCCGGCGCGACCGCCCGGGAAGAAGAAGTGACCCCGGACCGTCCGGGGTCGTCTCGAAAGGACACCAGCATGACCGAAAAGCTCATCCCCGCCGACGCGCAGCTCGCCGCCAAGCGCGGCTTCGTGCGCACCACCTCGCAGGCCTACGGCACCGCCCTAGCCGGCGGCGTCAGCACGGCCGTCATCCTCGGCGTCGTCACAGGCGAAGCGCCGCTGGTGCCGCTGCTGATCACGGCAGGCGTCACCCTCGTGTCGCCCGTGATCGCCGGCGCCGCGTCCTACTTCTCGATCCTGTCGCGCGGCATTCCCGGCGACTACGCACCCGTCGAGTGACACGGCTCCTGGCGGCGGTCGGCATCACGCTGGCCGCCGCCTACCTCGCGCTCACCCTGCAGCTGCTTCCTCTGCCGCGACGCGGCACCCCGACCACATCACATCGAACGGAGTAGCCGCGCATGGGCGATGTCACGTTCAGCGTCCGCACCTATGGGATGGGCGCCTTCCCCGCAGACGAGAAGCTCATCGTCGCTTTCGAGCCCTCGGGGCCTGGGTTCACCGCGTTGTCGTCCTTCCCGCAGCGCACGGTCTACGCCGAACCCGAAGCCGACGGCTTCGTGCGAGTCAACCTCGCCCCCACCCTCGGCCTCAGTCCGGAGGTCTACTACCGCGTGCGATTCGAGTGGTTCTACCGCCACCCCGTGGAGGACCGGTGGATCAAGCGCGGCTGGTCCGACGTTGCCACGGAGCTTCGCGTGCCGTCCCAGGGCGGAGACCTCGGCGAACTGCTCGCCTCGACGCCCCCGCCCGGGGCCTACATCTGGGGCTTCGGCCCGCCCCCCAAAGCCATCAACGCGATCTACGTCGACCTCCTCGGAATGGTCGGCGGGCTGTACATCCCAACAGGAACGGTAGGAATCTGATGACCGATCTCTCAGTGGTCACCGGCATGGCGTACGTCGGCGACCTGCCCGCCGTCCCCGACGCGATGCTGGCCAGCCTCCTGCGCAACCCGACGCAGGCGCGCGCCGTTCTCGAGGCACTGTTCCAGACGAACGTGCCCGAGATCGTCGTCGCCGAGCTGGCGAAAAACCCCACCCTCGTCGCCGGCGCCGCAGCCGCCATCGCCGCGCAGCTCGCAGCAGCCGACGTCATCATCGGCACCGACAAGCGCGTGATCCCCGCCGAGGCCAAGGTCGGCTGGTACGTGATGCCGGAGTCGTCGGGCTACATGATCGCCCTGCAGGCGATCACGAAGCGTGACGCGTGGATTCTCGCCGGCATCACCCTCGACGGCTCCTGGAAGTTCCGCGGCGACGCGGGCGACACCAGCGGATCCCTCTCGCGGATGAAGATTCCCGACGCCATCCCTGAGTGGTGGGTCGGTCTGCCGCAGTGGCACCTCGACACCATCTACGCCACCGCCCTCGGGAGCAAGGGCGAGGTGCTGGCCGCTGACTTCAACGCGCGTACCGGCCCCATGGCCGTCCAAGTCGCCACCGCGCCCGTCGACGACCACAACGTCCCGGGCCGCGCGACCGTCCCAGGTCGTGGCACGTTCCTCGCCTACACGCACCACGGCCTCGAAGGCGACAGCCAGCTGCGCGTCGTGGTCGGCGGCGGCAGCGGACGCGCCGACTGCCTCACCGGCAAGACCGTCAGCTCGTTCAACATGGGCGGCGCGGCGTCGTACGCGGCACCGTGGAACCTCGCGCACGCAAGGACCGCCACTACCGACACGTTCTGGACGCTTGTCCGCGTGGCGCTGAAGTGGTGCATCCGGGAGAACGTCGCCGATTGGCCCACCAGCACGGTCACCGCAACGGCGGGCATCAAGCAGCTCGTGGAATTCCCCGACCAGGCGTACCTGCACGCTTCCGTCGCAGCTGTCGACGCATTCGGCAACCCGACGAAGCTCGGCATCATCGCGGGCTTCAACCCTGCCGTCACCCGCAGCGCCGTCTACGTGCTCGAGCTGGATCTGAAGACCGGCAAGATGCACGACAAGAAGAACCCGGACGTTACCCAGGACATCAACTCAGCGACCGAGCCGCTGAAGTCCTCGGCGCTCACCGCGGTGCTGCCCGACAAGGCCTCCGGCACGCGCCGGGTGCTCGGCCTGTACTGCGACAACGGCGGCAAGCTGTGGAAGCTGCTCACCGTCGAGTACGCCGGCGCCGTCGGCCCCGACGGGATCATCACGGAGTACACCTTCGATGTCGACGCGATGCAGCTCGTCGGTAACCCGCGCACGTTCGGTGCGACAGGTCGTCACTTCGAGCGGTACCCCGGCGGTGCGCAGTTCGACCGCAACGGCAAGGTCTGGCACATCAACGAGTCCGGCAACATCTACACGCTCTCGCAGGAGGGCGTGTCGGTTCGCAAGTCGTCTAAGGGCATGCTCCGCGTGCTGACCGTGACGCCCATCGTCAAGCAGACGGGCGAGCCGTTCGCCGACGTGCTCACCGGAGACATCAACGGCTCCTACACGGACTACCGGGCGTGGTCCGACGTGAACCTCCTCGCGATCAAGAAGGGAGCCTGACATGGGCGCCGGTCTCGGAGCACCCCCGTCCGCGCTGTTCGACCCGACCGGGCTGCAGCGCATCACCCCGCCGAACCCCGCGGTCATCCCCGGGACGTTGTTCTGGTGGGAGCCGGGCACGATGGCCAGCCGTACCCTGGTGCCGGCCAACGGGGATCTCATCGAGAACCAGTCTGGGTGGGCGATCGACCTGCTCGGCGAGCAGGCACGATGGCTGACCTACAAGAGCTCGCTCCTCACCGGGGCCGCGTCACGGCTGCAGCCGAACGGCGAGTTCCGAGTGACCCACGGTCGCGGCGCGGCGACGCAGGCGGAGAGCATCACGCTCGAGAATCAGCGCGTTCGCGACCACATCGACGGCAACCGGTCGCGTCGCATCGGGCAGGTGCTCGCCTACAACGTGACGCAGAAGCCGGAGGCGTACACACCGTCTGTCAGTCAGCGGGTGATGGGTCTGGTCGACGCGACGAACTACAGGGCCGCGATCGCGCTCAGCTCGGACCGCACCCTTCTCACCGGGTACCCGACCGGCGCGACCCGCCTGTACAACAAGACGGGATCCACCGCTGGCGGCCGCGACATTGTCATCACCGTGCACGACGGGTACACGGGCGCGGCATCCTCCAGCCCCACGTTGCTCGGGCTCAACAACGGCGGCGCCGGCGCACCCGGCATGTCATTAGACGTGTTGTTCGCCGGCATGTGTGACTTGACCGCCGCGAACATCGGTCCTGTCGCGTGGGCGACTCTTATGCTCGCGCACTACAACGAGGTTCTCGCCACCGGCGGGATCTACGCCTGAACAACTACGCCCCCGGCGCCCCTCACCTTCTGGTGGGTGGACGCCGGGGGCGTTTTTGTTCGCGCGCGGGGGGGGGGGGGGGGGGCTTAGTTCGCGAGTCCTGCGGCAACAGACCGCTGCAACTTGCCGAGGCCCTGCGATGTGATGTCTCCGATCCATCTCAGGTGCATGAGAGGGGGATGAATCATCGGATCTTTCAGCATCCGGGCGACGGATTCGAAGCCGAAAATGCCTTTCTCTTTCTCCTTCGGAGCACGGAGGTGGTTGCGACCCGACATGGTCTGCGAATAACGGATCAGATCCGCGACGGTCACATCATTTCCACGCGCAATCCCGATGACGTTCTCGGCCCACTCTTTCCGTGAGAGTCGAAGAAGCGGTGCAGGGAGGCCAGGGTCGTGGTGGCGAGGGAGCATAGCTACGCCCTGCCACATGTCGTGCAGGTCGTCGCGACCCTTCGCGAAATGGGCCTTCATCTGCTCTCTCGTCTCCAAAGGTATGTGCGTAGCACGGTCTATCTCGGCGTCCGAGGGGTGCGCGTTGAGAAGGATCTGCCGCACTGTGAAGACTGGTGTGATGCCTTCGCGCGCCGCGAGGTCATCAACAGGGCTGTCCCAATCGACCAACATCTGACGCAGCAACTGACCGAGCTCGGACAGCTCGCCGTCGTCGAGAGCGGCGCGCCCTCGTGACAGACTGCGGATGCGATCCACGTTACGGACGAAACCTGCGTCCACGTGCTCTCTACCTAGCCGATCAATGAACTCGTCGTCGAGCATCCGCGTGCGTCCTCTCCTCTGGCGCATCAGCGTAGCCAAATTTCTCACCCGCGAGCCGCCGCGGCGTTGATTTGCATCCGACGAACGGTAACGCCGTTGCGTCACGCGACAGGCTGCCAGTGGCACCCTCGCGGGGCACCCCTTTATACGACAACGCCCCCGGCGTCCCTCATCTCGAGGTGACGCCGGGGGCGTTTCGTCGCGTGACCCGCTCCTACGCCTCGCCGGAGGTGGCCTCACCGAAAGTGCGTTCCTGCAGGTAGGCGCACAGGTTGCCAGCTACGACGATCTCCGCGCCGAGATTGATGAGGTTGACCGGCCGCACGGTTTCCTCTTCGTGTCGCTCGGTAAGCGTTGCCTGCCACATGACCTCCGCCGGACCGGTCGACTCGAGATAGATCGACGCGGAAGTGTTCTGCATGGTTATCACGACCAGGCCGACGTCGTCGGACTCTTCGGTGTCCTGTTGCAGTACCCGGATGCTGCCCGCGATGACGTGACCCTGGTCTTGAAAATCGCGCACCCACTCTTCGAGTTGGGCGATCTTGGGGCGGGGCAGAGCGACAGTCCCGTCCGTGGTGTTCTGCTCAGACATAGGAAAACAGTAGCCCGAGAGAGGAAGGCAGCGGCTAACGAGGGAGCAGGACTAAGGAGTCCTCGTCGCGGCCAAGCCCCCTGCTCGCGTAGTGCGCCGGAGCCGCCAGAATCAACGCCCCGAGAATGAACCAACCGCCGATGTCGGATGGCATCAGGGCCACACCGATCACGCCGCATGCGACGACAAGGGACCACAGAACTATGCGGACCACCGGCATCAGAATTGGTGACACGAGGATAGGAGTTTAGTCGCGGGCAACCGCGCAGACGCGCCTTGAGGTGATCTGGCGTCTCAGAGACAGATCACGCGACCATACCGGCAGCCCGCGAGGCAAGTCGTCGTAACGGGAGGCCGCGTCTGTCAATATCGAACCATGACCGGAGCCGTCCGGAGCGGAGACCAATATCGCGACGCCCGCTCCACCCAGCTCGAAGAGCTGATGCAGACAGTAGTAGCGGGAGACGCCGCGGCCTTCGCACGAATTTACGACCTCACCGCCGCTCAGGTTTTCGGGGTGATCGTCCGAGTCGTCAAGAACCGTGCACTGGCAGAGGAGGTTCTGCAGGACGTCTACCTTCACGTCTGGCAGAACGCATCGAGATTCGTAGCCGCGAGAGGCACCGTTGGTGCCTGGATATGCATCATCGCGCACCGACGTGCAGTGGACTGTGTCCGGGCGACTCAATCGTCGCGCGAGCGCGACTGGCGCGAGGGCACACGCTTAGCTCGCGACAACGTCGTCAACCCACACGAGTCGATAGACAGCCAAGAAGAGCGTCGATACCTCTGCGAGGCGCTTGCGCAATTGTCGCACGAGCATCGGCGGTATCTGGATCTTGCGTACGGTGCCGGCCTCAGCCAGGCCGAAATCGCGGCTCACACCGGAGTGCCCCTTGGTACGGTCAAGTCCCGAATGCGGAGGGCACTCACACTGCTACGCGGGAATCTCGCGAACAACCCGGTCTTCATCGCCTGATCGCGCGGGATCAGGCGCGCGAGTGCCCACCTAAAACGGCGGGGCCCGCCTAGGCTGCACCGTCGGACACACTGATGACTATTGGTGGTGTCGGAGATACTCAGCGATTGAGAGTTCGGTCGCTCCACGCCAACGCTGCTTCGTGCGCACGAGGGTGAAGCCGAGTGTCTTCAGCTCTCGAGCCGTATCGGGTGTCAGCAACTGTCGAGGGTGCTTCTGCCAACCGCCTGGAATGCGGTATGCGTGCGTGATTGTGCGTCGTTGAGCCATCGGCTGCTCCGTGTGTTGGGGGGAGGTGAGCCACGATACGGCCATCAGAGACATCCCGGTCGCGTCCACGGGCATTGCACGCACCGTTGAAAGAGGCAAAGGGACGCGTTCGGCTACCCACTGACCGACGTCTTGGACGACATATTCCTCGGCTCGAGATAGTTGTCGGCCGAAGCCACCACCCCGCTCGAGCGGCGCCAGCATGACGCCGCGTATGCCAAGTACCAAGACCGCTTCCGAGCCGCCTATATGGCGAAAGTAGGGCGGCGCTCTCGGAGCTGAGTGCGGGGCACGCGACACCGCTCCCTAGGTGCAGATCGCGCCCGTCTCCGGCGCCGATGAGTCGTCGTCACATCGTTGTGTCGAGAACGAGGCCGTTCGGTCCGCTGGCGTCCTGCATCATCTGCTCGATGAGCTGACCATCGAGCTTCGGTGCACGGCTACCGAAGAATTGCATCACGATCGGTGTCGCAGGGTGCAGCCACAGGCTCAGCGTTCCCTGCTCGGGGTGCGGGGCCATCAGCATGAACGGTTCTTGCCGGCGCAGCTTATTCATGATGACGACACGAAGGTGGGAGAGGAGGCGGTCCTCGATGTCGAGGACGTGACGCTCCTGATAGATCCGACGGCCCACGGGGTCAGGCGCTTTCGGTTGTGTCGTGGCGTCCGCTGTCGCGGTCCCACTCGAGCGATTTCCACTGCAGGAATGTGCAGAGGTTACCGGCGACGACGAGTTCGGCGGCGAGGCTGGCGAGGACGTAGGGCGGGATGCTCAGAGCGCCATCGTCGAGCTCGACGGTCGCATGCCAGAGTGGTTCGTCGTACCCGACGGGCTCGAGGTGAATCGACCCCTTGGCGTGGACGAGGCCGACGGTGACCAGGCCGGTGTCACGCTCGGCCGTATCCTCTCGCTCCACGACACGCACATCGCTCGCAACAAGGTGACCCTGGTCGATGAACTCCCGCACCCACTCCTGAAGCATTGATCTGCTGCGGCGCGGGGGTGAGTCCGCGATGGCGTCTTCTGGCACGGTCCTAGCCTAATAGTTCGCGTCGCTGAATTCTTTTCGAGGTTGACCTACCTCGGCGAGCCGCTGAAGGATACTGATCACGTGACCCAGATTTCCTTACGAGTATCGGTCGAGGATCTCGCAGAGGTCGTTCGACTGGCGACCCTCGCTTTTGACGACTCCGTGCAGGGCACAGGCTCGGCTTACGAGGCGAGAATCAGGCCTGTCCTCGACAACTTGCACGACCAGGTGCATCGGCTCGTTGAGGGGTGAATGCGCCACCTAGGGATCCGAAGCCGGTGGTCCCGTGCGCGGGTGCCGCGCGACGGCGTGCGCCGTCGGCAGTCCACGCAGCCGCGCCGGGGATCTCGGTGACGATCGCGGCGACCAGGGCGGCGGAGTGCTCGTCGTCGTAGTACCCCGCCCACCGGCCCGCCTCCATCGCCAGGATGTCCACGCGGTCGCCGGCCATTTCGAGCAGCTCGGCGATCACCGGGACCGTGTTGCGGTCGTACCGGTGGCGGGAGCAGATCGCCGACAGGTGGATGCCGAGAAGCACGTCGGGGTGCAAGGGGCGGGACATGGCGGGGATGCTACGCCGCACTGCCGACATCGGCGCCGTCTAGGCTCACCCCATGAAGAAGCTTGGGGGAGCGGCCATCGCCGCGCTGTCCGTCATCCTGCTCGCCGGTTGCTCCGCCCCGGCACCCGAGGCCGCACCAGCCGAGACAAACGCCCCCGCAGCATCGTCCGCGCCGCCCGCGGCATCACCCACACCCACCGCCACCCCGATCGCCGCGGCCACCTGCGACAGCTACCCGCCCCTCGCCTCCGAGCAGGCGGATGGGGGAGCGGTCGAGGCGCAGGTCGGGGCGATCGCCCTGCCCGACGGTGTCACCCTCAACCCGGGGGTGCAGACCATCACGTCCGTCGACGAGCCCGGCACCTTCGAGGCTGTCGTCCGCGTGTGCAGCGCACCGCTCAGCGAGGACGCTCTGATCGAGGTCGGCAACGCGATCGCCGTGCCCCTGTCGCAGACCCCCGCCGGCGAGACCGTCACGTCCCTCGTCATCTCCGGCTGGTCGCCCGGGGGCGCGACGCTCACGAAGGGGGAGGCGGTGACGACGGAGTTCCAGCTGTACACGTGGAACCCCAACGCCGCCGTGCCCCTGTCGTCGAACTGGAAGTGATGTCGGAGGTCCGAGAGGCACTCGGACCATGCCCACCGACAGTGAACTGCTCGACTTCGAGCGCCGCCACGAGCGGCACACCGGCAAGAAGGAACTGCTCATCCTTGACGAGCTCGGGCTCAGGCCGGCCCGGTATTACCAATTGCTGCGTCGCGCCGCGCGGACGTGGGAGGCGTGGGCGTCGGACCCGATGCTGTGCCGTCGCGTGCTCGACAGGCAGAGCGCCGCCTGAGCCGCTATTTACTCGCGGTTTTGCCGACGTTACGAGCGTTTACTTGGGACTACTGGCCAGGGAAAAGGCCTGGTGAAGTAGGCATAAGTAGTCAAGCGTAAACCCCGCCCCATACCGCTTCAGTGTGGGTTCGAGTCCCACCGGGGGTACGCGAACGATACAGCGCTCTCCGCATCGCCTGGGAGTCCTCACCCTGCTCCGTAACCGTCGTCACCCCGCGGTTACACTGAAGGGCAATCTCTCGAACGGAGTGTGGGGACTTATGTGGGAGTGGCTCGTACCGGTCATCGTGATCGTCGGCATTCTGGTGATCGCCGGCATCTACCTGTGGGCCACCTACAACGCCCTCGTCGCGCTCAACGTGCGCGTGGACGAAGCGTGGAGCGACATCACCGTCCAGCTGAAGCGGCGCGCCGACCTGCTGCCCAACCTCATCGAGACGGTGAAGGGCTACGCCGCCCACGAGAAGGCCGTCTTCGAGAACGTCACGCGAGCGCGCGCCGAGACGCTCTCGGCGCAGAGCCCCGCCGAGGCCGGTGTCGCCGAGGGGCACATGCAGCAGGCGCTGAAGTCGCTGTTCGCGGTCGCCGAGGCGTACCCGCAGCTGCAGGCCAGCCAGAACTTCCTGCAGCTGCAGCACTCGATCGTCGACACCGAAGACAAGATCCAGGCGTCGCGCCGGTTCTACAACGGCGGTGTCCGCGAGCTGAACACCAAGATCAAGGTGTTCCCCAACAATCTCTTCGCGCGCCAGCTCGGCTTCCACGAGCGCGAGTTCTTCGAGGTGGTCGACGGCGCCGCCATCTCGGAACCGCCACGCGTGCAGTTCTGACCTTGAGCGCCCCCTCCGCTTCGGCAGAGGGGGCGCGTTTCAGTTGGTGCGCCCGTCGGGGTGATCGTGCCGGTCGGCCCTCAGTGCCACGGCGATCTGGTCGGCCGCGTCGCCCCAGCGCGACACGGTGACGCGTTCGAGGCCCTGCCAACGGGCGGCCGTGCGCAGTTCGGCCGCGACGCGATCCGCGGCCTCGGGCGGTGCTCCGGGCTCCCACCAGGCCGACTGCACGCGCAAGGCGCTGTCGGCGCGATCGGCCTTCAGATCGATACGGCCCACGACGTCGTCGCCGACGAGCACGGGCAGCGAATAGTAGCCGAACCGGCGCTGGGGCGCGGGCGTGTAGATCTCGATGCGGTAGTCGAAGTCGAACAGCCTCTCGGCGCGATCGCGGAACCACACCACCGGGTCGAAGGGGGTGAGGATCGCCGCCGCATCGATGCGTCGCGGGCGGGCGGCGTCGCGGTGCAGCCACGCCTTCGCCGGACGCCCGGCGATGCGCCAGCCGTCGACCTCGACAGGCAGGAGCTCGCCGCTGTCGACGAGATCGCGGATGCCGGCGAGAACCGCGGGACGGTCTCGGATGCGCCAGTAGTCGGCGAGGTCGGATGCCGTGGCCACGCCGTACGCCACGGCGGCGCGCCGGACGAGCTCGCGGATGGCCTCGGCGCGAGGGACCGCCGTGTCGAGGACGGAGGCAGGGAGGACGTCGGATGCCAGGGCGTAGCGCCGCTCGAAGCCGCGGCGCCCCGCGATGGCGACCTCGCCGAACAGCCACAGGCGTTCCAAGCCGTTCTTGACGTCGTCCCAGCCCCACCAGGAGCCACGTGATCCGCTGCGCGCGTCGTGATCGATCTCGGCCGGACGCAGGGGCCCGCGATCGGCCAGTTCGTCGCGCAGCCACTGCAGCAGGGGCTGGTTGGCCTCGGCCCAGGCGTCGTGCCCGTACTTGGCCCGGAGGTCGTCGCGCCGGAATTGCAGCAGCGGCCAGTCGTCGACCGACACCAGCGAGGCGACGTGCGCCCATGACTCCACCCACGACGGACGACGGGCGAAGGCGAGCTTGTCGAGCAGAGCGGTGTCGTACGCCCCGAGGCGTGCGAACAACGGCATGTAGTGCGAGCGCGAGAAGACGTTGACCGAGTCGATCTGCAGGATGCGCATGCGATGCAGGGCGCCGGTGATCTGGCGCGTGCCGACGGCGTCGGGCCGGGGGCGGGCGAAGCCTTGAGCGGCCAGGGCGATGCGGCGCGCATCGGCGCGGCGGAGCGTCGTGGTCATGTCTGTCACCGTATCGGCGACCTCCGACATGCTCGGCGATCCACGTCGGAGGGCGGCGGTAGGCTGACGGGATGAGCGGCACCGATCCCGAACCTCGCGGATCGTTCCTCGACGCCCTCAAGCGGCGCACCGTCTCGAGCGACCTGCAACCTCCGGTGCCGCCCGCGCTGCGCCAAGCGACCGCTTACGCGTGGCGCCTGCTCGTCATCGCCGCCGCTCTCGCCGTCGTGGTGTTCGTGGTCATCCAGCTGAAGCTGCTGGTCGTGCCGCTTCTCATCGCGGTGCTCATCACCGCGCTGGTGTGGCCGGCCTTCTCGTTCCTGCTGCGCCATCGGTGGCCGAAGTGGCTGGCCATCGTCGTCACGGTCCTGGGCACGATCGCCGTGATCTCGGGCCTCGTGTGGCTGGCCGTCTGGCAGATCACCCGCGAGTTCGGCTCGGTCCGTCAGCGCACCGTCGAGGCCGTCACGCAGTTCCGCCAGTACCTCATCGACGGCCCGCTGCACTTGAGCGCCCAGCAGATCGACGACGGCCTGCGACAGGCGGGCACGTTCCTGCAGCAACAGGCCGAAGTGCTCTGGACCGGCGCGCTGGCCATCGGCACGACGATCGGCCACGTCGGCACGGGCGTGCTGCTGACGCTGTTCATCCTGCTCTGCCTTCTTGCCGACGGCGGCGGCATCTGGCGCTGGACGACCCGGTTGTTCCCCCGTGTCGCGCGTCCCGCCGTCGACGGCGCCGGTCGCGCGGGCTGGCGCACCGTGAAGAGCTACGCGCGCACGCAGCTCCTCGTCGCCACGATCGACGCGATCGGCATCGGCCTCGGCGCCTTCCTGCTCGGCGTGCCGCTGTCGATCCCCATCGCCGTCCTGGTGTTCCTCGGCGCGTTCATCCCGTTCGTGGGTGCCGTCGCCACCGGGGCCCTCGCCGTCTTCATCGCCCTGGTCTATAACGGCCCGCTGATCGCCCTGTTCATGCTCATCGTCGTGCTGGCCGTGCAGCAGATCGAGAGCCACATCCTGCAGCCGATCCTCATGGGCTCCGCCGTGAAGGTGCACCCCCTCGCCGTCGTGCTCGTCGTCGCCGGTGGGGCGATGGTCGGCGGGATCGCCGGCGCCCTGTTCGCGGTGCCCCTGGCGGCGTTCGTCAACGTCGTGGCCGTGTACCTCAGCACCAAGGCCTGGCAGCGCACCGGCGACCCCCTCGCTTCCCCGGATCTCATCTGGCGGACCGTCCCGCGTGAGCGCGGAAGGAGATCATGAACGACACTCCCACTCTGGCCGAGTTCGAAGATGCCGCGCAGAATCTGCGCGGCATCATCACGCGCACGCCGCTCGACGAGTCCCTGCACCTGACCGAGCTCCTCGGCGTGCCGGTCAACCTCAAGCTCGAGAACCTGCAGCGCACGGGGTCGTTCAAGATCCGCGGGGCGAGCTACCGCCTTTCGCGGCTGTCCACCGAGGAGCGCGCGCGCGGCGTGGTCGCGGCATCCGCCGGCAATCACGCCCAGGGGGTCGCCCTGGCCGCGCAGCAGCTGGGCATCTCGGCGACGATCTTCATGCCGTTGGGCGTTCCCGTGCCCAAGCTGCTGGCGACGCGGGGGTACGGCGCCGAGGTCATCCTCGAGGGCGCGACCGTCGAGACGCCCCTGCGCCTCGCGGCGGAGTTCGCCGAGCGCACGGGCGCCGTGCTGATCCACCCCTTCGACCACCGCGACATCATCGTGGGCCAGGGAACGCTCGGACTCGAGCTCGTCGAAGACATGCCCGACCTCGAGACCGTGATCGTCGGGATCGGCGGGGGAGGCCTCGCCGCGGGCGTCGCTGCGGCGGTCAAGGCCCGCGCAGCCGCCGAGGGGCGGACGGTGCGCGTGATCGGCGTGCAGGCGCACAATTCCGCGGCCTACCCGTCATCGCTCGCCGCGGGGTATCCGATGCAGGTCGAGACGACGCCGACGATCGCCGACGGCATCGCCGTCGCCCGCCCGGGCGACCTGCCGTTCGAACTCATCCGCCAGTACGTCGACGAGGTCGTCACCGTGACCGAGGACGATATCGCGCGCGCGCTGCTCGTTCTGCTCGAGCGCGCAAAGCAGGTCGTCGAACCCGCGGGAGCCGTCGGTGTGGCCGCGATCCTCGCGGGCAAGGTGAACGCCAGTGGCCCCACGGTCACGATCCTCTCGGGCGGCAACATCGACCCGCTGCTGCTGCAGCGCGTCGTGGCGCACGGGCTCTCGGCATCTGGTCGCTACATGTCGCTGCGCATCCCGCTTCCCGACCGCCCCGGGCAGCTGGCCCGCGTGTCGGAGCTGCTCGCCGGCGTCGGCGCGAACGTCATCGAGGTGCTGCACACGCGCCACGGGCAGGGCCTGCAGATCAGCGAGGTCATCCTGCAGCTGAGCGTCGAGACGCGCGGCGAGGAGCACCGCGCCCTCGTGATCCAGACGCTCGAAGACGCCGGGTTCATCGCGACCGTCGTTCCGAACTGAGTGTCCGGCGCCGGGCCGGTCGGGTCCGGTTCTGACGCGGGCGCGCTTCGCGGGCTGTGCGGGCACGTGGCGGGCGTGCGCTGGAGGGCGCGGTCGTTGTCGCGCGTTGCGCGAGGTTTGGGGCGCATTTCTCCGTTCGGGGCGAGCATCATCCGCCCCGAGCGGCGGAATCCGCCCCAAACCGTAGAGTCCGCGGAAACGTCGCGAGCCGCCCACCCGACGACGGGGGAGCGGCTCGCGAGGAGTCAGCGGGTCACTGACCCGAGTAGGTCTCGACCTTCACGACCTCGACCGAGATCTCTTTGCCGTTGGGCGCGGTGTACGAACCCTTGTCGCCCTCTTTGAGCCCCATGATGGCGGCACCGAGGGGGGACGCCTCGCTGTAGACGTCGAGCTCGGAATTCGCGGCGATCTCGCGGTTGCCGAGAAGGAACTTCTCTTCGCCGCCGGCGACGATCGCCGTCACGACGGTGCCCGACTCGACCACGCCGTGGCTCTCGGGGGCCTCGCCGACCTTGGCGTCTTTGAGCAGCTGCTGGAGGGTGCGGATGCGGGCTTCCTGCTTGCCCTGCTCGTCTTTGGCGGCGTGGTAGCCGCCGTTCTCCTTGAGGTCTCCCTCTTCGCGTGCGACCTCGATGCGCTTGGCGATCTCTTCGCGACCCGTCGTAGAGAGGTGCTCGAGCTCGTTGTGGAGGCGGTCGTAGGCGTCTTGCGTGAGGAACGTCACCTGAGCGTCGTTGGACACGGGTACTCCTTCGTCGAGGCGCAGACGGCGATGCGTTTTCGGGCCGTCGGCGGGGGATATGTCGAACGCCCCGGCATCGAGCCGGGGCGCTTCCTGACCTACGAGTTTACGGTACCCAGCAAGCGTTGACAAAACCTGTCGTCGCCAGGGAAAGCGTGGGAATCGTCTCGGTGAAGGCGCGGGTGTGATCCTCGGATGCCGGGTACTCCACGACCCGCCAGCCCACGGTGCCGTGGTCTTCGTCGCGGGCTTCGAGGGCGCAGGCGACAGGTTGTCCGGTGGGGCCGGTGATCTGGAACGTGGCCGACACGGACTTGTCGTTCTCGACGGTGAACCCGGTGTCGGTCGCGGTGACCGAAGCGGCGCTGCTGGCGAAGGTCGTCCACCCGAGGTAGCCGATCGCGCTCAGTGCCAGGACCGCGACGATCGTCCAGCCCAGGATGCGGCGCCGCGGGGAGCGCGTGCGCCCGTAGCGGTCATCGAGCAGGGCTTGCGTCGTCATGGTCTCTCCGGGCTTTAGGCTGGAGTTCCAGGCTACGCGCTTCCGCCCGGACCGAAGGACTCCATGCTTCCCGTGATCGTCGCTCTCGCGACCACACCCTCCCCGGTCGTCACCCCCGACGAGTCGATCGTCACGCCCGGGCCGCTCGGCTTCGCCGCGATCGCCTTCATCGGCGTCGCGGTCTTCCTGCTCGTGTGGGACATGCTGCGCCGCATCCGCCGCGGCCGTTACCGCGAGGAAGTGAACGCCGAGCTGGATGCGGAAGAGCAGGCCCGCGCCGCCGAGAATGCCAGCACGGTCGACGACCAGGACATCGACCCGGCCGCTCCTCGCAGCTGAGTCGTTGCCGGGGTCCCCGGCATCCGGAACCTCTGTCGCCGTACGAGTCGCCGCGGCGCGCCGCTCGGGTGGCCCGCACGCGACGAACTCACGCGCGACGCGGGGCGGGATCAGCCCCCGTGGTACGCGGGGGCGAGCGAGATGAGCAGGCACGCCGTCCAGTGGCAGAGGAACGCCAGCACGGTGCACACGTGGAAGATCTCGTGGAACCCGAAGTGCCCCGGCCATGGGTTGGGCTTCTTGAGGGCGTAGACGATCGCCCCGGCCGTGTAGAGCAGGCCGCCGACGACGACCAGCACCATCATCGCCACGTTCGCCGCGAGCAGGTCGCCGAGGTACATCACAGCGGCCCAGCCGAGCGCGAGGTACAGCGCGACGTAGAGCCAGCGCGGCGCGTTGATCCAGAAGACGCGGAACAGGATGCCGAGGATCGCCCCACCCCACACGATCGACAGCAGCAGCGTGGTCTTGGGGGTCGGTAGGGCCAGGACCGCCAGCGGGGTGTACGTGCCGGCGATCAGCAGGAAGATGTTGGCGTGGTCGATGCGCTTGAGCACGGCCAGCATCTTCGGCTTCCAGGTGAAGCGGTGGTAGAGCGCCGAGTTGCCGAACAGCAGCATCGACGTCACCATGAACACTGCTGCGGCCCACTTGGCGGGCGTGCCCTGGGCGAGGGCGATCAGGACGATGCCGGCGACGATCGCGACGGGGAACGTGCCGGCGTGGATCCATCCGCGCCAGGTCGGCTTCATGTCCTTCTGCGCGCCGAGGGCCCCCGCTTCGAGGAGGGGGAGCTGGGGCATGTCGGGGCCGTCGGCCGGGGTGGAACTCGTCACCCTTCCGAGATTACGTCTGCTCCCATGCGCCGCAGGGAACATGAACCGATGCTCACCCTTCCCCCAGGAATCGACCACCCGGGATACGAGGGGAAGGCCTCGACGCGGTAGCGTAGGCGGGTGGCGCGCGAGCGGAAGAACGAGGGGCGGGGTCCCCTCTACCGTCTCTACATCTCGCGCCTGCGCCGGCGCATGCCGACCACCGTGCCGCACCACGTCGCGATGATGATCGACGGCAATCGTCGTTGGGCGCGCCAGCTCGGCTACGACAGCGCCGCGCACGGTCACCGCGCGGGTGCCGCGAAGATGCACGAGTTCCTGCGCTGGTGCGACGACCTCGGCATCGAGGTCGTGTCGCTCTACCTGCTCTCCAACGACAACCTCGTCAAGCGCGACAGCAAAGAACTGCAGGAGCTGCTCGAGATCATCGCGCAGCTCGCGGGAGAGCTTTCGCGCGAGCCGAACTGGCGGGTCCAGCACGTCGGTCGCGCCGAGGGCCTGCCGCCCGAGCTCGCCGAAGTGCTGCACGAGGCGACGGAGCGCACCCGCGGCCACAAGGGTCTGCACGTCAACCTCGCCGTCGGCTACGGCGGGCGGAGCGAGATCGTGGATGCCGTGCGCTCGATCATCGTCAAGCACGACGAGTCGGGCGGGTCGCTCGAAGAGCTCGCCGCGAGTCTCACCCCCGAGCAGATCGGCGAGCACCTCTACACCGGTGGCCAGGCGGACCCCGACCTCGTGATCCGTACGTCGGGGGAGCAGCGGCTCAGCGACTTCCTGCTGTGGCAGTCGGCCCACTCGGAGTTCTACTTCGTCGAGGCTCTCGGCCCCGACCTGCGCGAGGTGGACTTCCTCCGCGCCATCCGCGACTTCGCGGCGCGCGACCGCCGGTTCGGTCAGTAGCACCCACCCGGCCGGCCGCCCGGTCGCGCGCACGGGTGCCCGAGCGGCATCCGGTGAACTACTTCACGGCTGCGAGACGCGTGAACGCGCTGTTCACGAACTCGTCACATTCGCGGCGTGTTAACGACCCTCGAGGGTGTCGCGGAGTCGTACGGTGATCACATCGGACACGGAGTCCGGTCGAGTCGACCTTCGGATCGCGACTCGTGACCCACAGGTCGACTCGTGAAAACCGGGTGAAACACCCGGGTCGGGAGTGGGTTGTGACTGCACGAGCACCGTACGACCAGCGTCACGTCGTCGAGAGCACCGAGTCCGAAGCCGGAGCCGATCAGGCCCTGCGCACGTACGTCCTGGACACCTCCGTCCTGCTGAGCGACCCCCGGGCGTTCTTCCGCTTCGCGGAGAACTCCGTGGTGATCCCCGTCGTGGTGATCATAGAACTCGAGGGCAAACGTCACGACCCCGAGATCGGCTATTTCGCGCGGCAGGCCCTGCGCCACCTCGACGAGCTCCGCATCGAGCACGGCCGCCTCGACTTCCCCGTGCCCGTCGGAGACGACGGCACGCTGCGCGTCGAGCTGAACAACACCGACCCCTCCGTGCTGCCCTCGGGCATGCGCACCGGCGGCAACGACAGCCGCATCCTCGCGGTCGCGATGAACATCGCCAAGGACGGCGCCGAGGTCACGGTCGTGTCGAAAGACCTGCCGATGCGCGTCAAGGCGGCCTCGCTCGGTCTCAGCACCGAGGAGTACCTCGCCGAGCAGGCGATGGATTCGGGCTGGACCGGCATCACCACGATCGACCTCTCGGGCGACGAAATCTCGGACCTGTACGAGACCGAGGTCGGGGTGAGCCCCGCCGTGGCGGGTCTGCCCGTGAACACCGGCCTCGTCATCCACTCCGAGCGGGGATCGGCGCTGGGCCGCGTGACCGGCAAGGGGGAGTACCGCCTCGTGCGCGGCGACCGCGACGCCTTCGGGCTGCACGGCCGCTCCGCTGAGCAGCGCATCGCGCTCGACCTGCTCCTCGACCCCGAGGTCGGGATCGTGTCGCTCGGCGGGCGCGCCGGCACCGGCAAGTCGGCCCTCGCCCTCTGCGCGGCGCTCGAGGCCGTGCTCGAGCGCCAGCAGCAGAAGAAGATCATCGTGTTCCGCCCCCTGTTCGCCGTGGGCGGTCAGGAGCTCGGCTACCTCCCCGGCGACCAGGCCGAGAAGATGGGGCCCTGGGGACAGGCCGTCTTCGACACGCTCGGCTCGGTGGTGTCGGGCAACGTCCTCGAGGAGGTGCTGGCTCGCGGCCTGCTCGAGGTGCTGCCTCTGACCCACATCCGCGGCCGATCGCTGCACGACGCGTTCGTGATCGTCGACGAGGCGCAGTCCCTCGAGCGCAACGTGCTGCTGACCGTGCTGAGCCGCATCGGCCAGAACTCCCGCGTGGTGCTGACGCACGACGTGGGCCAGCGCGACAACCTGCGGGTCGGTCGGCACGACGGCGTCGCCTCGGTGATCGAGACGCTGAAGGGCCACGGCCTGTTCGGGCACGTCACCCTCACGCGCTCGGAGCGCTCGGCCATCGCCGCGCTCGTGACCGAGCTGCTGGAGGCCGGCGAGCTGTCCTGACGAGATCGAGGAGGGCCGGGATGCCGCGGTGTCCCGGCCCTTCGTCGTGCGGGGGCCGACGGGGAGCTGATGTCGGGCGCCGCGGCATCCGGGAACTCCCTCGTCACCCCGCGGTGCGCCGGCCGGTGCCGATGTCCGTAGATGAGAGGGTTCTCATCTGCGACTCCCCGCGATCTCACGAACGCCCGTCAGGGTGGAAGCACAGGCGGGGAACACCCCGCCGCCGCCTCGGCGGATCCCCTGGAACGAGAGCGTCACGCGCAGGTCACCGCTCTTCGGGTGAGTCGGAAGACCACCGGACGCATCTCCCTGAGCCCCCGGTTCCCCCACCGGGGGTTTTCGGGTTTCCGCCGTCACTCCCAGCGGTAGCCGGCCCCGCGGACGGTGACGATGTGGGCCGCGCCGATCTTTGCCCGCAGGTAGCGCACGTAGACGTCGACGACGTTGGAGTTGGGGTCGAAGTCCATGCTCCACACGCGACTCAGCAACTGCTCCCGGCTGAGCACCTGCCCCGCGTGACGCACGAACTCCTCGGCGAGGGCGAACTCGCGGGCACTCAGATCGACCTCGCGCGAGCCGACGGTCGCGCGCCGACCGAGCACGTCGAGCGTGACCTCGCCGTGGGCGAGGGTCGCGACCCCGACCGTCACCGGCTCGCGCAACCGCAGGCGCACGCGCGCCAGCAGCTCGTCGAACTTGAAGGGCTTCGCCACGTAGTCGTTGGCCCCCGCATCGAGCCCGTCCACGGTGTCACGGGTACTCGTACGCGCGGTCAGCATGATGACGGGGATCGTCGCCCCCTGCCCGCGCAGGCTCCGCAAGACCTCGAAGCCGTCCATCGTCGGCAGTCCCACGTCGAGGAGCACGAGGTCGCACGATCCCGACAGGGCGGTGTCGAGGGCTTCGGCGCCGTCGTCGACGATCAGGGTCTGGTAGCCGGCCGCCTCGAGTCCCTTCGCGACGAAGGCCGAGATGCGCTCTTCGTCTTCGGCGATGAGGATGCGGGTCATCCGGTGGCCTCTCTCTGCAGCACGACGTCGCCCGCGCGCACCGGGGTCGGCAGGGCGGCCGAGGCGCGGACGCCGGTGACGGGGATGTGGAGCGTGACCGTCGCGCCGCCGCCGGGGGTGTCGGAGACGGAGCAGCGGCCGTCGTGAGCTTTCGCGATGGCGTCCACGATCGACAGGCCGAGGCCCGAGCCGTCGACACCGCGGCGCGTCGACAACCGGTCGAACCGGCGGAACACGCGGTGGCGGGCGGCGGGGGGGATGCCGGGGCCGTGGTCGCGCACCCAGAGATAGGCCGTGGTGTCGTCGGCGGTGCTGCCGATCTCGACGGGGGAGCCGGCGGGGGTGTACTTGGCCGCGTTGTCGGCGAGCTGCAGCCACGCCTGCACGATGCGGTCGGTGTCGCCGAGGATGCGCACGCGCGCACGGTGCGCGACGGACCAGGGGTGATGGGGGATCGCGCCCGCGAGCTCGGCGACGCGGTCGGTCAGCGCGGAGACGTCGATGACCTCGGCCGCCAGAGCGTCGGTCTCGACGTCGGCCAGCGCGTCGATGTCGTCGACGAGGCGCGTCAGCCGGTCGAGCTCGGCGATGCCGAGCTCTCGCGTCTCGGCCGCGTCGTGCGGATCGGCGGGATCCATCATCTCGAGGTGACCGCGCACGATGGTGATGGGGGTCTTCAGCTCGTGCCGCACGTCGTCGAGCAGCTGGCGTTGCGCATCGACCGACATCGCGAGGCGGTCGAGCATCGAGTTGACGGAGGTGGCGAGGTCGGAGATCTCGTCGTTGCCGTGGGCGCGCAGGCGGTCGCCCATGCGGTCGATCGTGATGGCGTCGGCGGTGTCGCGCAGGCGCTTCAAGGGCGAGAACAACCGCCCGATGACGAACCACCCGGCGACGGCCACGAGCACGAGGACGACGGCGCCCGTCACGGCGTAGCTGGCGGTGGAGAGGGTCACGAGCTCCATGCGCTGGTCGACCGAGATCAGCTGCACGACCACGCCGTCGGTCACGGGCACCGCGGCGTACATCATCGGACCGTGGCTGCTGTCGACCCGCCCCGAGAGCTCTCCGTCGGCGATGGCCGCGGACAGCGACGAGACCAGGGCGGCGTCGCCCGCGACGTCGAGACCGGGAGGTGAGGGCGTCGAGGCCAGCACCCGTCCGCCGACGAGGGCGACCGTGCCGTCGCTGCGACCGGGGATCGCCGCCGAGGCGAGCGCGACCGCGCTGCCTCCGCTCGACGACACCGTCGCGACGAACCCGTCGAGCTGGCGTTGGGCGTTCTGGACGACGCGTTCGCTCTGCACGAGGAAGGTCGCCCCGCCCGCCAGGATCAGCCCGAGCAGCACGACGCCGAGGATCGCGCCGAGGAGTCGCACCCGCGTCGAGAGAGGTCTCGTCGCGGGGCTCATCCTTCGATTATGGCGCGCCTCGGCGTCGTGATCGTGCGGGGGCGGCTCAGCCCGGGTGCGTCATCGACAGCAGGTCGAGCTTGGCGTCGAGCACCTCTTCGGTGATCTCGCCGCGCTCGACGTAGCCGAGGTCGATGACGGCCTCGCGCACCGTGATGCCCTTGGCGACGGAGTGCTTCGCGATCTTCGCCGCGGCCTCGTAACCGATGACCTTGTTGAGCGGGGTGACGATCGAGGGCGACATGCCGGCGAACGCCTCGGCGCGCGCCACGTTGGCCTCGAGGCCGTCGATGGTCTTGTCGGCGAGCACGCGCATGGCGTTGGAGAGCAGGCGGATCGACTCGAGCAGCGCGGTGCCCATGACGGGGATCGCGACGTTGAGCTCGAACGACCCCGAGGCGCCGGCCCAGGCGACGGTGGCGTCGTTGCCGATCACGCGGGCGCACACCATGAGCGTGGCCTCGGGGACGACCGGGTTGACCTTGCCGGGCATGATCGAGGAGCCGGGCTGCAGGTCGGGGATGTGCAGCTCGCCGAGACCGGTGTTGGGCCCCGAGCCCATCCAACGGATGTCGTTGTTGATCTTGGTCAGCGACACCGCGATGGTGCGGAGGGCTCCGGATGCCTCGACGAGGCCGTCGCGGTTGGCCTGGGCCTCGAAGTGGTCCTTCGCCTCGGTGATCGGTAGCTGGGTCTCGGCCGCGAGCAGCTCGATGACCTTCTGCGGGAAGCCGAGCGGGGTGTTGATGCCGGTACCCACGGCCGTGCCGCCGAGGGGGACCTCTCCGACGCGGGGGAGGACGGCCTCGACGCGCTCGATGCCGAGGCGCATCTGGCGGGCGTAGCCGCCGAACTCCTGGCCGAGGGTGACGGGGGTGGCGTCCATGAGGTGGGTGCGACCCGACTTCACGATGCCCTTCCAGGCGTCGGCCTTGGTCTCGAGGGCGGTCGAGAGGTGCTGCAGCGCCGGGATGAGGTCGGTGATCAGCGCCTGGGTGACGGCGATGTGCACCGAGGTCGGGAAGACGTCGTTCGACGACTGCGAGGCGTTGACGTGGTCGTTGGGGTGAACGGTGTCGCCGAGGATGCGGGTGGCGAGGGTCGCGAGCACCTCGTTCATGTTCATGTTCGACGAGGTGCCGCTACCGGTCTGGTAGGTGTCGACCGGGAAGTGCGCGTCGTGCGTTCCGGCGACGACCTCGTCGGCGGCTTGGGCGATGGCATCCGCGATCGCACCGTCGAGCGTGCCGAGCTCCTTGTTGGCGAGGGCCGCGGCCTTCTTGATGCGCGCGAGGGCGGCGATCTGCGTCGACTCGAGCCCCTTCCCCGAGATCGGGAAGTTCTCCACCGCGCGCTGGGTCTGCGCGGCGTAGAGCGCGTCTTTGGGCACCCGCACCTCACCCATGGTGTCGTGTTCGATGCGGTACTCGATGTCGGTCACGTCGTCGTTCCTCCAGGTCGTTCGTTCGGTTCTCAGATGCGGGGGTCTTCTACGTCGCCCACGATGACGACGGGGACGGCTTCACCCTCGTCGAGGCGGTAGTTCGCTCCGACCACGGCGGTGCGGCCCTCGGCCACGGCTTCGCTGATCAGTTCGGAGGCGCGCAGCAGGTCGGCCACGGTGTGGCGCAGGTGCTCACGGCCGACGAGCTCGGGGTCGACGTGCTCGGGCAGGTGGCCGTCGACGACGTTCTCTCGCTGCACGCGGCGCACGGCGGGCACGATGGGCGCGATCTGCCGCCAGATGTACGGCGGGAGCGTGGGGGCGTCGGCGCCGGTGCTCTCGATCGCCGCGCCGACCGCTCCGCACGCGTCGTGCGCGAGCACGACGATGAGCGGGACTTCGAGCACGCCGACGGCGTACTCGAGGCTGCCGATCACCGAGTCGGAGATGACCTGGCCGGCGTTGCGCACGACGAAGAGGTCGCCCAGACCCTCGTCGAAGATGATCTCCGCGGCCAGGCGCGAGTCGGCGCAGCCGAAGAGGGCGGCGCTCGGGTGCTGCGAGGAGGCCAGCTCGGCGCGGCGCTCGACGTCTTGGCGGGGGTGGGCGGGTTCGCCCGCGATGAAGCGCTTGTTGCCCTCCACCATCTGCTGCCACACCTGACGGGGGGTCATGCGCTCGCTCACGGGACCTCTCTCAACTGCTCGATCTGGGATGTGACGGATGCCGCCGCGAGGGCGGCCGTTTCGGGTGCGGCGTCGCCGTAGACGAGCACGTAGTCGGGCCCGGCGGGGGTGGCGAGCGCGTAGTCGATGTTGCCCGTGCCCGAGGGGTTGGACGGGCGGTAGACGTTCCAGGTGATGCCGCCGACTTCGGTGGTCTCGGTGCTGCGGGTGCCGTCGAGCACCTGGCCGACCCATGCCTCGTCGGCGTCGAAGCCCTGGGCGACGCGGAGGAAGCCCGACTCGCCCTCGCGCACGTAGACCATGGTCCACGCCTCGGTGCCGCCGACGCCCTCGGTGCTCGCCTGGTTGACGCGCCAGCCGTCGCCGAGCGACGGGGTCAGGACGGGACGACCGAGGTCGCTCTCGATGCCGGCCGCGAGAGCGGGAACATCGGGCTGGGGCTGGGCCACCGGCTCGCCGCGGGGCACGCCGGCCACCACGACGAAGACCACCGCGACGGTCACGAGGATCGCGGCGATGAGGTTCTTGAACGTCTTGCTGTTGCGGTAGCGCGCCGAGAACTCCGCCTTGCGGTCGGCGGTCTCTTGCGGGGTCTCGGGGCGGCCGAGGTGCGCGACGATGCGGGCCATCAGTCGTCTCCCTCGCCGCGCGCGGCGTCGAGCCGCCGCTTGGCGCCGAGCAGCCACTCTTCGCAGCGGGCGTAGAGCTTCTCGCCGCGCTCCCACAGAGCCAGGGACTCCTCGAGCGTGGGTGCGCCCTGTTCGAGCTCGGCGACGACGCGCACGAGTTCGTCGCGGGCCTGCTCGAACGAGAGGGTGGCGACGTCGGCGGCGGAGCCGGGGGTCGTCGCGGTCATGTCGTCCATTCTAGGCGCGACCCTCCGACGGGCCGTCGCCGATTGACTCGGCGTCGAGGGGAGTGTTTCCGGATGCCGTGCCCTCGGCGTTCGACCGGGGTGCGGCATCCGTCGTCCCGTGCGGCACCACGTCGGGCACCGCTCCCTCGGACCGGGCGGCGAGCGTGCCGTTCTCGACCGTGAGGCGCAGGGCCGCACCGGCGGGAGCCTGGGCGGCGTCGCGCACGACCGAGCCGTCGTCGAGCTGCGCGATCGCGTAGCCGCGAGCCAGCGTGGCCACGGGCGAGAGCGCGCGCAGGGCCGCGCCGAGCTCGCTCGTGCGGCGCTGCCCGGTCTCGATGCGACGGTCGACGATGTCGCGACCGCGGTTCGAGAGCATCCACAGCTCCTGCGCGCGAGAGGTGAGCATGGTGTGCGGGGTGCGCAGCGCCGGGCGGGAGCGGACCTGCTCGAGCTGGGCGATGTCGTGCAGCACCCGCTGGGTGAGGCGGCCGGTCAGGCGCGCGCGCAGCTGCGACACGAGAGCGCGCTGCTCGCTGACGTCGGGGACCACGCGCTTGGCCGCGTCGGTGGGGGTGGACGCGCGCACGTCGGCGACCTCGTCGAGCAGGGGGCGGTCGTTCTCGTGGCCGATGGCGCTGACGATCGGGGTGGATGCCGCGGCCACCGCTCGCAGCAGTCGCTCGTCGCTGAAGCCGAGCAGGGTCTGCGGGTCGCCGCCGCCGCGGGCGATGATGATGACGTCGACCTCGGGGTCGGCATCCAGCGCCTTCAATGCCGCGATCGTCTCGGGAACGCAGCGATCACCCTGCACGGCGGCGTGCCGCGTGCGGAAGCTCACCCGGGGCCACCGCAGCTCGGCGTTGCGGTGCACGTCTTTCTCGGCATCCGAGTTCTCGCCCGTGATGAGACCGATGCAGTGGGGGAGGAACGGCAGCTTCTTCTTGCGCACGGGGTCGAACAGGCCCTCCGAACGCAGCTGCACGCGCAGGCGCTCGAGGCGCTCGAGCTGTTCGCCAAGGCCCACGTGCCGCATCGCCGAGATCGCGAACGAGAAGTCGCCGGTGCGCGGGAAGTAGTCGGCCTTCACGCACGCGACGACGTGGTCGCCGACCTTGAGGTCTCTCGGCAGCCGGTTGAGGGTGCTCGACCAGATGCGGAACGCCACCGTCGACTCGGTGCCGAGGTCTTTCAATCGCCCGAACACGTTGCCGCCGCGGCGGTTGAACGAGGTGATCTCGCCCTCGACCCAGACCGATCCCCAGCGCTCGATGAAACCGCGGATCGTGTCGTTCAGCCGCGACACCGAGGTGGGGGCGTCGGTGGAGGAGTCGCGCGGGTGCACGCTGTCGGCGGGCGGCGCCTGACCCGGAACGGTCTCGGGCTGGAAAGAGGTCATGTCACTCGCTGGGATGCACGCCGTCGGCGGGGGCCGCGAGAGCCGGACGTCTCTCGGGAGGGGAAGGTCCCATGCTATCCGGACCGGTCGCGCCGGGCGGGTTCGGCCGGTGCCCAGGGGCGCCCCCGTAGAATCGAGGGGTGAGCTCACCTGCCGTGCACCTGCCCGTTCCCCGCATCCCGGGTCGACGCGGACGGCTTCAGGACGTCCCCGTCCAGGGCAAGAAGAAGGTGCTGCTCGCAGCACCCCGCGGCTACTGCGCCGGCGTCGACCGTGCCGTCATCGCCGTCGAGAAGGCGCTCGAACGCTACGGCGCCCCGGTCTACGTGCGCAAGCAGATCGTGCACAACATCCACGTTGTGACCGAGCTCGAGAAGAAGGGCGCGATCTTCGTCGAGGAGGTCGACGAGGTCCCCTCGGGCGCCCACGTCGTCTTCAGCGCCCACGGGGTGTCGCCGGCCGTCGTTTCCGCCGCCTCCGACCGCGGCCTGCAGGCGATCGACGCCACGTGCCCCCTCGTGACCAAGGTGCACCGCGAGGCCGTGCGCTTCGCCCGTGATGACTTCGAGATCCTGCTGATCGGCCACGAGGGCCACGAAGAGGTCGAGGGCACCGCCGGCGAGGCTCCCGAGCACGTCACCGTCGTGAACTCGCCCGCCCACGCCGACACCATCGAGGTGCGCGACCCGTCGAAGGTCGTGTGGCTCTCTCAGACCACGCTGTCGGTCGACGAGACGATGGAGACCGTGCGGCGCCTGCGCGAGCGCTTCCCCGAGCTGCAGGATCCGCCCTCCGACGACATCTGCTACGCCACCCAGAACCGCCAGGTCGCGATCAAAAAGGTGGCCGTCGGCGCCGACCTCGTGATCGTGGTGGGTTCGGCGAACAGTTCGAACAGCGTGCGCCTGGTCGAGGTCGCCCTCGAGCACGGCGCGAAGGCCGCCTACCGCGTCGACTACGTCGACGAGGTCAAGCAGGAGTGGCTCGAGGGCGTCGAGACCGTCGGCGTCACCAGCGGCGCGTCGGTGCCCGAGGTGCTCGTGACCGAGGTGCTCGAAGAGCTCGCCGGCGCCGGTTACCGCGACGTCGAAGAGGTGCGCACGGCCGAGGAGGACTTGATCTTCTCGCTGCCCAAGGAGCTGCGTCAGGATGCCTCGGGCAAGCGCGACAGCCGCGCGCTCGGCGGTCGGGGGCACGCGTGAGCGACGACTCCTCGCGCGGCGATGCACGCCCGGCCGAGGTCGGATCGCGCCCGCGTCCGCAGTTCGGTGAGTACGCCACACCCGAGGAACAGCGCGCCCGCATCCAGCGACCCGAGGTGACCGAGGCGCTCGACGCCGGCGTCGCCCCGCAGCCCGCCCCCACCCCCGAGCCCGCGCGCGCGGCGCAACCGGCCGCCGCGGGCTTCCCCGTTCCGACCACGCGCGGGGCCCGCGTCGATCGCATCGTCACGTTCGGTCTGCTCTTCTACGGCCTGTTCTCGGTGGTCACGACGATCATCCAATTGCTGAACTTCCCCGAGTACGCCGAGACCGGCGCGCGCATGCTGGGCGTCGAGGCGACCTTCACCAACCTGTCGGCCGGTTACGTCTGGGGCGCCGCGGCAGCGGCCGTGTACGGCATCGGGTGGCTCGCCACCGCGGTGCTCACCTGGCGCCGCATGAAGCGCGGCCGCCTCGCCTTCTGGATCCCGCTGGTCGGATTCGTCGTGACCGCACTCATCGCCGGCATCTGCGTCACCATCGCCCTCGTCGGCGACCCGCAGTTCATGTCGGCGATCGTGAACACCGTCCCGAGCTGAACCGTCGGGCCCGGCATTCCGTGTCCCCTGTGGACGAGGGAGAGGGGATGCCGCGATGCGAGACGAACACGCGCAGTTGACAGCGCTCTACGACGCGCACGCGACGCCCGTCTGGCGCTACGTCGTCAGCCTGACCGGTGACCACGCGGGAGCCGACGACGTGGTTCAGGAGACCCTCCTGCGCGCGTGGCGCACACCCAAGGTGATGGCGGACGACCCCGCGTCGCTGCGGTCGTGGATGTACACCGTCGCGCGCAACATCGTCATCGACGAGGCCCGCAGCGCCCGTCGGCGCCACGAGCACTCGGTCGACGAGCTGCCCGAAAGGGTGCGTGACGACGACACGGATGCCATGTTCGATGCGCTCCTGGTCGAGGAGGCCCTCGCGACCCTGACCCCGGATCACCGCGCGGTCATCGTCAGCGCCTACTACGGCGGGCGCAGCGTCGCGCAAGCGGCGGAAGAACTCGGCATCCCGGCCGGCACCGTCAAGTCGCGATTGCATTACGCGGTGCGAGCACTGAGGCTCGCCCTGCAGGAGAGAGGGGTGACCCGATGAGCCACGAACACGATCGACTGTCGTCGTGGGACGGCGCCTACGTTCTGGGCGCGCTGTCGGCGAGCGACCGAGCCGAGTACGAAGCCCATCTCGCGGAGTGCGCGGAGTGCCGCGCCGCCGTCGGAGAGCTCGCACCGACGGCAGGACTGCTGTCGCGCCTGTCGGCCGACCGCGCCCGCGCCCTCGACGCCTCGACCGGTCCGGTGCCGCTCGCGACCCCCAACCCCGCGCTGCGCGGACGCGTCGTCGAGACGGCCAAGCGACGCAGGGCGCGGCGGAGGACGGTGTGGGTGCTCGCGGCATCCGTCGCCCTCATCGGCGTGGCCGTGCCGAGCGTGGTGGCGATCACGAGCTCGGCGCAGCAGTCGGCGGGCACCGTCTACGCGCTGGACGACATCGCGGGAGCGCCGCTCGAGGCATCGGTGCGGCTGACCTCGGCGCCCTGGGGCACGCGGATCGACCTCGTGTGCGAGTACACCGGAGAGGTGCTCGACGCCCCGCCCGGAGGATGGCCCTACGCCTTGGCGATCACCGACGGGTCGGGCGCGACCAGCGTGCTCTCGACCTGGAGGGCCGACCCCGGCTCGACGACCGAGCTGAGCGCGGGCACCGATCTGGCGACCACCGACATCGGCGCCGTCGAGATCCGCACCCTCGACGGCGACCGCGTGGTCATGCGGCACGAGTTCGCCACGCCCTGACACGTGCCGCGGCGTGGCGGGGGCGTGACGGCGGCCTTGAGCGGACGGTTTAGCATCGACGCATGCCCCGTCTCGTCGCCGTCTGCGCCGTCCATGAATTGCATCCGGATGCCGGATCGATCGGCGTCACCGCGATCGACAAGCGTCCCGTCGACGGAGCCGTACGCGTCGGCAAGCTCGGCGTCCGCGCAGACGTGCAGGCCAGCCGTAAGCACCACGGCGGACCCGACAAGGCCGTGTACGCCTACGCGCAGGACGACGCGTCGTTCTGGGAGGGCGAGCTCGGCCGCGAACTGCACCCCGGGTGGTTCGGCGAGAACCTGCGGGTCGAGGGGCTCGACGTCAACGGCGCCCGTATCGGGGAGATCTGGCGCATCGGCGACACCGTCGAGGTGGAGGTGACGATGCCCCGCACGCCGTGCGCGACCTTCGCGCGCTGGGTGGGCGGATCCGCCTCGCGGGGATGGGTCAGACGCTTCTCCGACGAGGGACGCCTCGGCGCCTACCTGCGCGTGCGCCGCGCCGGCGAGGTGCGGGCGGGGGATGCCATCGAGGTGCTGTCATCTCCCGCGGATGCGCCGACGGTGCTCGAGGTCTACCGCAGCTGAGGGCTGCCCTGCCGATCATGCGCTGTGCGCGACGGCGGGGCTTTTTGCCGGCACACCCTGGGCTGGCTGTGTGATCGCGGGCCGTTCCGCCTCGCCGGTGGCGCGAGACTGCAACTCGCTGACGAGTCCGCTGCAGGCTGACGCCGGATTGTCAGCGAGATGCAGTCTCGATGCTCGAGGGGCGCTCGTATGGTGGACGCCGACGCGTGCGGCGGGGGACCGGGGCGCGGCATCCGGAAACGACGAACGCCCCGGCGTGAGAGCCGGGGCGTTCGAGGGATGACGAGGCGTCAGCTCTTGGACTGGCCGTACGAGCCGAGCTGCTTCGTGGCCTCGACGACGCGGACGGCCATAGCCGACTCGGCGACCTTGCCCCACGCGCGCGGGTCGTACTGCTTCTTGTTGCCGACCTCGCCGTCGAGCTTGAGCACGCCCTCGTAGTTCGAGAACATGTAGCCCGCGATCGAGCGCGTGAAGGCGTACTGGGTGTCGGTGTCGATGTTCATCTTCACGACGCCGTTGGCGACCGCGAGGGCGATCTCTTCGTCGGTCGAGCCGCTGCCGCCGTGGAAGACGAGGTCGAGGGGCTTGGGGCCGGTGCCGAACTTGGCGGCGATGCCCTCCTGGATCTCGCCGAGCAGCTCGGGGCGGAGCTTGACGCCACCGGGCTTGTACACGCCGTGCACGTTGCCGAAGGTGAGGGCCGAGATGTAGCGGCCGTTCTCGCCGAGGCCGAGGCGCTCGACGGCCTTGGTCACGTCGGCGACCGTGGTGTACAGGGCCTCGTTCGAGCCCTCGTGCTGCACGCCGTCTTCTTCGCCGCCGACCACGCCGACCTCGATTTCGAGGATGGCGTTGATGTTCTTCATGCGGGGGAGGAGCTCTGCGGCGATGTCGATGTTCTCGTCGAGGGGAACGGCCGAGCCGTCCCACATGTGCGACTGGAAGATCGGGTTGCGGCCCGCCTTGACCTCTTCTTCGGAGGCCTCGAGCAGCGGCAGGACGAAGCCGGGCAGGGCGTCCTTGGGGCAGTGGTCGGTGTGCAGCGCGACCGTGATCGGGTAGTTCTTCGCGACCTCGGTCACGTACTTGGCGAAGGCGAGGGCGCCGGTGGCGCGGGCCTTGACGGTGTGGCCGGCGAAGTAGTCGGCACCGCCGGTGGTGACCTGCAGGATGCCGTCGGAGCCGGCCTCGGTCAGGCCCTGGAGCACCGAGTTGATGGTCTGCGAGCTCGAGACGTTGATCGCGGGATACGCGAAGCCGCCGGCCTTCGCGCGGTCCAGCATGTCGGCGTACTGCTCAGGGGAAGCGACGGGCATGGAGGTGCTCCTTGGTCGTTGTCGGGACAACGGTCACTCTAGCGAAGCCGCCCGATCGTGACGGTGCGGGCGCGGCAGGAACGCGGCACTTCTGCTGTTTCGTTAAGAACCGCGATTCCTTCGTTGCACATGCGCTCAAAACCGGGGATTGTCCTCCCTCGGCTGGATACAGTGACCCCATGGTGAGCCTGACTGCCGACATGAGCCCTTTGCACCCCGACCGCAACCTGGCTCTGGAGTTGGTGAGGGCGACGGAGGCTGCATCCATCCGTGCCGTCCCCTTCATCGGTCGAGGCGACAAGGAGGCCGCCGACGGTGCGGCCGTCGACGCGATGCGCGCGTTCTTCAGCACCGTCAACTTCGACGGCACGATCGTCATTGGAGAGGGCGAGAAGGACAACGCCCCCATGCTCTACAACGGGGAGCGCGTCGGCAGCGGTCGCGGACCCCAGTGCGACGTGGCCGTCGACCCGATCGACGGCACCTCGCTCACGGCCGCGGGCCGCCAGAACGCCCTTTCGGTCATCGCCGTGTCGGACCAGGGCACGATGCTCGACGCCTCGAGCGTCTTCTACATGGACAAGCTCGTCACCGGTCCCGCGGGTGTGGGCGTCGTCGACATCCGCCTCCCGATCGGGGAGAACATCCGCCTGCTCGCGAAGGCCCTCGGTAAGCCGGTCGACGAGCTGGTCGTCTCGGTGCTGAACCGCCCGCGCCACGAGAAGCTGATCGCCGACATCCGTGAAGCCGGGGCCGGTACGCGCCTGATGAGCGACGGCGACGTCGCCGGTGGCATCAACGCCGCCCGCCACAACGCCCGCACCGACATGTGCGTCGGCATCGGCGGAAGCCCCGAGGGCATCGTCACCGCGTGCGCGATCAAGGCGCTGGGTGGCCACATCCAGGGTGTGCTCGCCCCGCGGACCGACGACGAGAAGGAGAAGGGTCGGGATGCCGGCCTCGACGTCGACGGCCAGGTGTATGAGGCCGATGGCCTGGTGAAGGGCAAGAACACGATCTTCGTCGCCACGGGCGTGACCGACGGTCAGCTCGTGCAGGGAGTCCGTCGCGATGGCGACTTCATCTACACCGAGAGCGTCGTGCTGCGCGGTGCCTCGGGAACCCTCCGCCGCATCTCGTCGGAGCACCTGACCTCGAAGTGGCTGTGACGCCGCGCGGCTGAACGCGGGCGCACGTGCGCCGCTCAGGGTTGCGGCGTTCCCTCGCGAGACTGCATCTCGCTGACAAGTCGGTTGCACGCTGCACCGGTCTCGTCAGCGAGATGCAGTCTCGTGGTTTGAGGGGTGCGGGGGCGGGCCTCGACACGAAGCCGGGCGAGGCGCGCGGTCGTCGCCTCGACGTGCAGATACAGCCGGGCGTGTCGTGACGCAAGTGTGACCGGGGTCAAAGGGCTCGTCTGGCAGAATCTCAAGGAGTGTCAACGGCGACGCTGTGTTCTTCCGAGACCCGAAGGGGGATCGTCCATGGCAGCAGCTCCGACGAATCAGGCCGCACCTCAGACAGGTGCACAGGCGGTCATCGCCAGCGCAGTCGACCCTGCGCGTCGCCCCGATGTGCTTCTCCGCGTTCGCCGCGACGAGGGCCACGAGGTCAGCGCGTGGTGGATGGTCGGCGCCTTCGTCGGTGTGTCCGCGGCCGTGGTCAGCCTGCTGAGCTGGGTTCCCGGCGGGTCTTGAGCCTCACCGTGGGTGAGCACTGCGGCTCGCCCCTCTGCGTCACCGCGACCCTCACTGGTCTCCTTCCAGTCCGGCGCGCTCCCGCACCGACCCGAGGTCTGCGCGGACACCGGCGCGACGGTCTCGGTCATCCGCGAACCGCGCTGACGGTTGGTCGTCGTCGAGATCGATCATCTCGGGGGCCGTCCATCGCCGCGGCGTCGCATCGAGCGCGGCCGGGGCCGCCACCGCGTCGAGCTTCGTCTCGTCGATGCCGGGGAACTTGCGCGCCGTGACGAGCACGCGCGACTCGAGGGATCCGGCGAAACGGTTGTAGCTGTCGACCGTCTTCTCGATCGCGCGACGGAGATCGTTCGCGTGACCCGCCAGCACCCCCACCCGCTCGTACAGTTCGGTGCCGAGGGTGAAGAGCGTGCGGGCCTCGTCGGAGACGTCTTGCTGCGTCCACGTGAACGCCACCGTCTTGAGCACCGCCCACAAGTTCACCGGGGAGGCGAGGGCGACGCGCCGCGTGAAGGCGTAGTCGAGCAGCGTCGGGTCTTCGTCGAGCGCGGAGGCGAGCAGCGACTCGCTCGGCAGGAAGCAGACCACGAACTCGGGGCTCGTCGTCAGCCCCGACCAGTACGCCTTCTTCGCGAGGGCGTCGACGTGCGCGCGCACGGCCTTCGCGTGCTTCGCGAGCAGACCGGAACGGCGGATGCCCTCGTCGCCGTTCGCCGTGACCGGGATCGCGCTCGCCTGCAGGTACGCGTCGAGGGGCACCTTGGCATCCACCGCCAGCGCCTTGCCCCCGGGCAGTCGCACGACCATGTCGGGTCGACCGGCGCCCGCGTCGCTCGAGATCGAGGACTGCAGGTCGAAATCGACGTAGCGGGTGAGACCGGCGGCCTCGACGACGCGGCGCAGCTGTGTCTCGCCCCACACTCCGCGGGTCGTTCCCGAGCGCATGGCGGAGGCGAGGGACTCCGTCGTCGCGCGCAGGGCCTCGTCGGCCTCGCGCGAGAGGCGCAGCTGCTCGCCGAGCGCGGTGTACTGCTCGACGCGGTCGCGCTCGAGACCGTCAACCTTGCGCTGCATCGCGTCGAGGGTCTCGCGCACGGGGTCGAGGGCGCGCAGCACCGTCTGCTCGCGCCGTTCGCGCTCTTCTCGCGCGGCCTGGTCGGCCCGGGATTGCCCCGCCAGCTCGCGGTACAGAATCACCTGGTGGTCGAGCTGCGCCCTCAGGCCGGCACCCTCGGCCTCTGCGGCGGCCACCCGCGCCGACAGCGCCTGCTGCGCGGTCGCGTCGCGAGCCGCCGCGCGCGAGGTCGCGACGAACCAGCCGCCCGCGGCGCCGACGGCGAGGGCGATGATCACGAGGATGAGGGCGATGGCGTCCATAGGGTCAGCATGCACCAGACCTCCGACATCGCCGGAAAGACGGGCCGAAACGGCTCAGGCGACCGCGCGCTCGGCCGGCTCGACGGCGATCTGCGACACCCGCACGCCGAGATGCGCGGCGAGGGCGAAGACGTCGTCCGCACCCGCGCGCCGGGCGCAGTCGATCGTGATCTCCGCGCACGCGACCGCATCGGCGAGGGCGTCGTGGTGGGCGAACGGCGAGCAGCCGGCCTCGGCGGCCACGAGCGGGAGGCGGTACGACGCGAGCGAGTAGGTCTTGCGCGACATCTGCACGCTGCACAGGTAGCGGTACGGCGGGCACTCGTCGCCCGTCGCCGCGCACGCGCGACGCAGCACCGACATGTCGAAACCGGCGTTGTGGGCCACGAGCACGTCGGAACCGGCGAACGCGGTGAGGCGCTCCAGCTGCTCCGACCACCCCGGCGCGTGCATCACGTCGGCGGGCTGGATGCCGTGGATGCCGATGTTGATCGGCGCGAAGTGGTCGTGACCGGCGGGAGGCTTGATCAGCCAGGCGGCGGTGGCGACGACGCGGCCGCCCCGGACCCGGGTGAGACCCACGGCACACGCGGACGCACCACTGGAGTTCGCCGTTTCGAAATCGATCGCGGTGAAGTCCAGAGCCACGCCTCCACCCTCACCCGGCCCGGCGTCGAGCCGAGGAGGCGCGCCGGGGTCGGCGGCATCCGGGATCGCTCGAAAAGACTCCGGATGCCATGTCGGAGGGTCGGCGTAGGGTCGGGGCCATGAGCGATCAGGCGAAATCGACCTCGTTCGGACAGGCGGCCTCCGCCTATGAGTCGGGGCGCCCGGGCTACCCCGCCGAGGCGGTCGCGTGGCTGCTGGAACGGGTGCGCGAACCGGGGCGCGGTCTGCGCGTGGCCGACGTCGGTGCCGGAACGGGCAAGCTGACGCGCTCCGTCGTCGAGCTCGGTGCCGACGTCGTGGCCGTCGATCCGGATGCCGACATGCTCGCGACCCTGCGGGAGAACGCACGAGGAGTGCCCACCTTCGTCGGAACGGCCGAGAGCCTGCCGCTGCCCGATTCCGCCCTCGACGCCGTCGTCATGGGGCAGGCGTGGCACTGGGTCGACGTCGAGCCGGCCTCCCGCGAGGTCGCGCGTGTGCTGCGCAGCGGGGGAGAGCTGGGGCTCATCTGGAACATCCGCGACGACAGCGTCGACTGGGTGAAACGGCTGACGGCGGCGATGGGCGGTTCGAACGCCGAGGTGCTCCTGGCGACGACTGGACCGCGCGTGGCCGAGCCCTTCGAGGGGCTGGAGCACCGCGAGTGGCGCTGGGACCGGCAGATCACCCTGCCGCAGTTGCGCGACCTCGTCGGCTCGCGCAGCGACGTCATCACGGCCAGCCCCGAGAAGCGGGCGGGAATCGACGCCGCGGTCGACGGGGTCGTGGCATCCGTGCCGGGACTCGCCGACGGCGGGGCGGTCGCGCTGCCGTACGTCACCCACGCGTTCCGCACGCGGCGACACTGACGCGGTGAGGAGTCTCTCAGCCGGGTAACCTGGACTCCCGTGGCTCTTACCATCGGAATCGTCGGCCTTCCCAATGTCGGAAAGTCGACCCTCTTCAACGCTCTGACCAAGAACTCGGTGCTCGCGGCGAACTACCCGTTCGCCACCATCGAGCCCAACGTCGGGGTCGTGAACCTTCCCGATGTGCGCCTGCAGAAGCTCGCCGATGTGTTCGGCAGCGAGCGGCTCGTGCCCGCTGCGGTGTCGTTCGTCGATATCGCCGGCATCGTCCGCGGCGCGAGCGAGGGCGAGGGCCTCGGCAACCAGTTCCTCGCGAACATCCGTGAAGCGGATGCCATCGCGCAGGTCGTGCGCGGATTCGCCGACGACGACGTCGTGCACGTCGACGGTTCGGTCAACCCGGCGAACGACATGGAGACCATCAACGCCGAACTGCAGCTCGCCGACCTCCAGACGCTCGAGAAGGCGATCACCCGGTACGAGAAGGAGGTCAAGGGCAAAAAGCTCGACCCCTCGGTGCTCGAGGCCGCCAAGGCCGCGCAGGACGCCCTTCAGCGTGGCGTGCTGCTGTCGGCATCCGGAATTGACCTCTCGCCGATCCGCGAGCTCGGGTTGCTCACCGCCAAGCCGTTCATCTTCGTCTTCAACGTCGACGAGGCCGTGCTCACCGACCCGTCTCGGAAGGACGAACTCGCCGCGCTGGTCGCCCCCGCGAAGGCCGTGTTCCTCGACGCGAAGATCGAGTCGGAACTGATCGACCTCGACCCCGAGGACGCCGCCGAGCTGCTCGCGTCGACCGGTCAGGACGAGTCGGGCCTCGACCAGCTCGCCCGCATCGGGTTCGCCACGCTGGGCCTGCAGACCTACCTCACCGCGGGTCCCAAGGAAGCGCGCGCGTGGACGATCCCGCAGGGCGCGAAGGCGCCGCAGGCGGCCGGTGTGATCCACACCGACTTCGAGAAGGGCTTCATCAAGGCCGAGGTCATCTCGTTCGACGACCTCGTCGAGCTCGGCTCGGTCGCCGAGGCCCGTGCGAAGGGCAAGGCCCGCCTCGAAGGCAAGGACTACGTCATGCAGGACGGCGACGTGGTGGAGTTCCGCTTCAACAACTGAGCGGGTCGAGAGGAACGGTCGGGTGAGTTGCGACGGGATCCGACGGGACGCGGAGCGACGCGTCGCAGAGCTTCGGGCTCGGCTCATCGAGTGGGACGTTCTCGGGGTCTATGCCGACGACGACGGACCGGGTGATGAGAACGAGTACGACGATCTGATCGCGCCGATTATGCGTTGGCTCGGGGCTGGTGACGATGCCCCTCTCCTCAGTGCGCGCATCGTGACTCTCTTGCGCGACGATTATGGTCTCGACATTCCGCACAAAGATGCGGCGTCGCCGTTCGCTTCTTCGCTCGTCCGATGGTGGCGGGAGGCCAACTCGAATATGGACACGGCGCCGTCTATGAGCCCTGCGGCAGGGCCGCGGCGGCGCGGAGATCCGGTGAATTCGTGAACGATATTCGCACGTTGAAGATCGCGCAGTTCGTGTGCCTCCCCGTGTGGATTGGCGCAATGTTCGCCGTGTTCGCCGCACCCGCTGAGGGGCGGTTGATCTGGCTCGTTCTGTGGATCATCGCGGCGATCGTGTTCTTCGTCGCGTTCTGGCGCGCCATGTGGCTCGCCGCTGATCCCCTGCGCGGCCGGCGCCGCGGCGATCAGTAGTGGTAGCGAGCCTGCAGGATCGTCACTCGAGCGTCGTCAGCGACGTAGACGAGCCGGTTCGCCTCATCGATGCGTCGTGACCACGCTCCCGCCAGCGCGTGCTTCAACGGCTCGGGTTTGCCGATCCCGTCGAAGGGATCGTCACGCAGAACGTCGGCGATGAGCAGGTTGATCCGGCGAAGGGTTTTGCGGTCCTGGGTCTGCCAGTAGAGGTAGTCCTCCCACGCGCCGCTGGTCCACGCGAGGAGACGTTCGCTCACGGTTCGACGAGCTCGTGCGACTCGACGTCTCCGGCGCGCGCGTCCTGGAGCGCGCTCAGAAGTCGACGAGCGTTCTCGGGGGATCGGAGAAGGTAGCTCGTCTCGATGAGAGAGTCGTATTCGTCTTTCGACATCAGCACCGCCGAGCCTCGCTTCGAGGTGATCTCGATTTCCGAGTGGTCGAGGTTCACCCGCTCGATGAGGCCGAAGAGGTCGCGTCGCGCCTCGCTCGTGGTGATCGCCATCAGTCCTCCAAGTGGTACAGGATATGGTACCACTTGGCTCTCGGTCGTGCCACGCCGCGCGCCCATCGAGCAAGGGTCCGACGGCGATGTCGGAGCCATGCCACGCCGCCCGGCCGTCCGGGAAGAGTACGACGGTGATGTCGGTGCCCCTGCCTACACTGCTGGCATGGCCCAGATCGACGCCCGCGTCGCGAACGTCCCGTCCGGGTGGGTGCTTCCGCTCGCCTCGAAGAAGCGGCTGCAGCTCCTGCCGGCCGAGATGTTCAACCGCACCTTCGACCGCGCACCCGACGAGTGGCTGCACGTCGCCCCGCTCAAGCGCCCACCGCTCTTCCTGACCGTCGTGTGCGGGCTGATCGCCGCCGGGGCGGGCTGGGTGACCTGGGCCGTGCTCGCGCAGGCGGGCACGACCCCCTCGATGCAGGGACCGATTCCGTACGTGATCGCGGTGGTCTTCGGCATCCTGGGTCTGTTCTTCCTGCTGTCGTTCGTCAACCTCGTCTTCGCCGCGCGTAGCCGCTCGTCGTGGGGCAACCGTCAGTGCGTCGCCGTGGGCCGCAGCGGAGTGGCCGTGCGTTTCCAGGGCGCGTCGGTCGACATTCCTTGGGCTGAGGTGACGGCGATCCGCGCCACGACGACCAACGACAGGGGCGTGCAGCAGGCGCGACCGGTCAAGATCCCGATCCTGCGCATCGAGCGCGACACCGGCGACGGCACGCGGGGCGTCGTCGGGGACTGGAAGATCGCGACGTTCGCCCTGGATGCCGCGCCCCGGGCCACCTATGCGGCTCTGCACTACTACTGGACGCATCCGTCGGCCCGCGGCGAACTGGGAACGACCGTGGCGCAGCAGCGCATCGACGGTTTCGCGGGATTCGCACCGACGACGGTCGGCTGAACCCCGCCGTCAGCCGAGGGCTCGGCGGGCACGAGCGAATGCCCCCGACCTTTCAGCCGCGCCCGGCGGACACGCGCGAACGCCCCCGACCTTTCGGCCGGGGGCGTTCGCGTCGTGGATCAGCCCCCGATGGGGGTGGGGTTCGTCGGGTTCGGGGGGACGGGGAGCGACCCGTTGATGCGGTTCTGCGCCTGGCACTGGCTGGTGCAGTTGGTCGCACCCGCGGAGAGCTCGATCGCATCCTCGCCCAGCACGCCGCCCATGCGGCCGCCCGAGGCGACGGTCCACTTCGTGACGGTCGCATCCTGGTAGGTCTTCGTGGCGACCTGCGGGCTGTCCTTGCCCAGCAGCATCTGGTGCGCGCCCGGGCCGGAGGTCACGGCATCCACCCCGTTTCCGAAGTTGATCTTGCCGGTGTACTGGTTGACGAAGTAGAAGAGTCCGGGGCCGAGTGTGTGCACGAGTTCGACCGGGGCGGCGAACTCGGGCTCCATCTGGAAGATGCCGCCCTGCGCGCCGTCCTTCGCCTGGATCTTCAGCTTGCCGCCGGCGGTGGTGAAGATCGCCACCAGGGAGTCGTCGCGCACCTCGAGGCTCGACAGCCGGGCGCCGCTGCGCTGGGCGGCCGTGAGGGTCGGGACCTTCGAGGCGAACACGACGGTGGGGCTCGTGACCATGCGCTGCGTGTCGGGAGCGCCCGTGAGGGTGTAGTCGTAGACGCCGAGCGTGGCGGGGTCGATCGTGAAGCGGTTGTTCGTGCCGCTGACGGTGATGCGGCCCGAGACGGCGACGTCCTTGAGCTTCGCGTCCTTGCCGGGTGCGGGGTTGTAGGTGGTGCCGTTCACGGTGACGGCGTAGTCGCCGCCGACCGAGGTCGTCTTCGCCTGCGCGGCGGCGGGGAAGAGGAGACCGGATGCCGCGACCAGGGCGGCCGCGACGATCGCGGTGGTACGGGTCAGGGTCGAACGGGGGGAGGTGCTGCTGCTCATGAGGGCCTCGTTTCGTCGGTTGAGCTGCTCCCACCGTCGCGGCCGGCGCCCGGACCGGGCAATGCGACCTTGGTAGTACGACCATCGTCCGATGGCCCGGCCGTGCGCTTTCGCGAACAGTGGACAGCGTTCCCCGCACTGCGGGTGAAAATGGGCGAAAGGACGGATGACATGAAGAAGCGGATCCTTGTCGGAGCGGGAGCTCTGCTGATAGCCGCCGCACCCGCGGCGATCGGGTTGTGGGGCAATGCGTCGTTCGCCGAATCGGTGCCCGTGCCGGTGCCCTCGCTCGCCCAGGTGCTCGCGCCGACGCCCTCGCCCTCGGCATCCGTCGACGATCATGGCGGAGACGTTCCGCGCGACCAGCGGGTCGAGCCCGGCGACGACCGCGATGGCGGCGCCACCTCGACCGATGACTCCGCTCCCGGCGGCGACGGCTCTCACGGCAGCGACGACGGTGCGGCGGTGACGACTCCCGAAGACGCCGGTGGCGACGCCCCGCGCGACACGCGCGTCGAACCCGGCGATGACAGAGCCGTGCAGGGCACGGGTGATTCGACGCAATCCCGCACCGACGACAGCGGCCGCGCTGGGAGCGGCGGCACGGACGATGGCGGCACAAGCGGACACGGCGGCGACCGCCACGGGGGAGACGACTGAGTGGCATCCGACCCCTCCGCTCCGTCGTGGGAGGTGCTCGTCACGGCGCGCCCCTCTCGGACACTCCCGCGCACCCTGTCGACCCGTGCCGTGCTGCTGCGCCTCGCCGCGGGGCTGGCCGCCGTGCTGGTGGCCGTCGCAGCGCTCGCCGGGTTCGGCGCGCAGTGGCTGGCGGAGCGCGAGGCGGTCAACGATGCCGCGCAGGTGACCAACGTGCTCGCGGACGCCGTCGTGCGGCCCGCGCTCAGTGACGCGCTCGCCGCGGGAGACCCGGCCGCCGTCGCTGCCTTCGACGTGACCGTGCGGTCGCAGATCCTCGGCGACGACGTCATCCGGGTGAAGATCTGGAGCCCCGAGGGGCGCGTGCTCTACGCCGACGAGCCGCAGTTGATCGGCCGCACCTTCGAGCTCGACGAGGCCCAGCGCGCGGCCCTCACGACCCCCTCGACCCGTGCGGCGGTGTCGGACCTGTCGGAGGACGAGAACGAGTTCGAGAGCGGGTCGCGCCTGCTCGAGGTCTACCGTCCGGTGTGGTCGGCGAGCGGGCAGCAGCTGCTGTTCGAGGTCTACTACCCCTATGAGCCCGTCGCGGCGCGCTCAGCGGAGCTGTGGCGCGGATTCACCGGCGTGACGACGAGCAGTCTGCTGCTGCTCGCGGTGCTCACCGCCCCGATCGTCTGGACGCTTCTGCGGCAACTCCGCCGGGCCGAGACGCGACGCAGCGAACTGCTGCAGCGGGCGGTGGATGCGTCGGATGCCGAACGCCGACGCATCGCGGGCAGCCTGCACGACGGCCCGGTGCAGGAACTCGTCGCCACCAGCTACGGCGCCGAGAGCGCGGCCGTCGAGGCCGACCGCCGCGGCGAGGAGGCCGGGGCGTCGCGCCTGCGCGAGGTGGCGGCGGCGGTCCGCGGGAACGTGCGCGTGCTGCGCTCGCTGCTGGTCGACATCTACCCCGAGAGCCTGGGCGCGTCCGGTCTCGCCTCCGCCCTGCACGACCTCGCGGCGACGGCCCGCACGCGAGGAGCCGACGTCGTGCTCGACCTGCGGATGCCCGTGGACGAACTGCCGGAGGAGCACGAGCGCCTGCTGTACCGGGTCGTGCAGGAGGCATTGCGCAACGCCGTGACCCACGCGGCTCCCTGCCGCGTCGTGATCACCGTGGCCGCGGAGGACGCCGGCACCGTGCTGACGGTCGCCGACGACGGCCGGGGGTTCGACATGGCGACCCTGCACCGCTCACCCGTCGAGGGGCACCTCGGCACGCGCGTTCTGCGCGACCTCGCCACCGATGCCGGCGCCGAGCTCGCCCTCGCCACCGCTCCCGGTCACGGCACGGCGTGGCGCGTGACCCTTCCCCCGCACGATCGCCCCCGGGAGTCCGAATGATCCGCGTCCTCGTCGTCGACGACCACTCGATGGTGCGGGAGGGACTCGCCTCGGTGCTCGCCGCGGACGGTGACATCGTGGTGTCCGCCACCGCGGCGAACGGCGCGGAGGCCGTCGCGCTCGTCGGCACGACCGAGGTCGACGTCGTCGTCATGGACGTGTCGATGCCGGTCATGGACGGGATCGCGGCGACGCGTGCCGTGCGGGCGGAGCATCCCAGCATCCGCGTGCTGGTGCTGACCTCGTTCGGCGACCGCGACCAGGTCCGTCGGGCGATCGCCGCCGGCGCCACGGGGTATCAGCTCAAGGACGCCGAGCCCGCCGACCTGCGCTCCGCCGTGCGATCCGTCGCGGAGGGCCACACGCCGCTCGACGCCCGCGTCGCCGGCGCTCTGCTTCCGGATGCCGCGGCACCGGGCAACGGCCTCAGCGCGCGCGAGGAGGAGGTGCTGCGGCTCGTCGCGAACGGCCTCGCGAACAAGCAGGTGGCCACGGCGCTCGGCATCTCGGAGCGGACCGTGAAGGCGCATCTGGGCAACGTCTTCCGGCAGATCGGCGTCGCCGACCGCACGAGCGCCGCTCTGTGGGCGCGGGATCACCTGAGGTCGTGAGCGACGATCACGCGCGCTCGGCGTAGACCACCCGGTTGTCGACGTACGAACCCGCATCGCGATCGAACACCCCGCCGCAGGTGATGAGCCTCAGCTCGTCTTTCGCGGTGGCGCCGAAGGCACGGGCGGTGGGGAAAGCCGACTTGGGGTAGTCGGCCGTTTCGGTGACGCGGTAGACGTGGGCGGTGCCGCCGTCGTCGTATACCTCGATGACGTCGCCCACGACCACGTTCTCGAGGTCCACGAACACCGCAGGACCGGTGGGCGAGTCGACGTGGGCGGCGATGACGGTCGGGCCGGTTCCGCCGGGACGTCCGCCGCTGGTGAACCATCCCACCTCGTCGTAGTCGGCCGGGACCTCCATGCTCCCGTCCGCGGCGATCCCGAGGTCGATCAGCTCTTCGTCGAGGGAGAGCGCTGGGATGACGACGCGGGAGGGCGCAGGGGGAGCCGGAGCCGCGGGTGCGGCCGCTGCGGCTTCGGGCGTGGACGCCGGTGGGGCGGGGGACGCCGGTGGGACGATGGATGCGGGAGATGCCGGGGCGGCTGCCGGGGATGCGGCGGTGCATCCCGCGTAGGCCAGCACGCCGACGAGCGCGAGCACGCACGCGGCACGCAGGGTCCGCCCTGTCCGGGCGATCCGCCGCGCGCCGCGCCGTGCGTCGGTCACTTCGCGTCGGCCGCGCGTCGACGCTGGACGACGAAGACGGATGCGGCGACGAGGCCGAGTCCGCCGGCGGCGGCCGCGATGCCCCAACCGCTGGCGTCGGTCGCCGCAGCGCCTCCGGCCCCGGTGTCGACTCCGCCGACGGGGATCGACGTCAGCTGGCCGCGGACCACTCCGGCTGCGAAGTCGACCGTGTGCGAATCGCCCGTGAACCCGGCGGGGTTCGCTTCGATCTGCTTGAGCGAGAAGCCCGTGCCGGTGTCGGCGCCGTTCGTGACGACACCGGTGGTGAAGGGCCCCTGCAGGCATCCCGACGAGGTGCGCGGTCCGTCGCCGACCGGCTCCGGATTCGGGAAGGCGATTCGCGGCGGGCCGGGCTTGCCGACGGCGGCTTCGTGGATGTGCGTCGCCGTCTTGGCGGGGCTCTGGTAGTCGCCGCTGACGCCCTCGAGGCGGATGTCGTAGCAGATGATCTCCTCGTCCGAATTGATGCGGAACGTGAAGGTGCCGGTCGCGCCGCTCTGCCCCGGTGCGGCGACCCCGTCGTTGTTGATCACCTGATCGGGGGTCGCCATGACCGTGAACGCACTCGTGAATTCGGCCGGTTCCGACACCTCCGTCTCGGCGAACGCGGGGGAACCGACGGCCAGCAGAGCGACACCGGCCAGGGCGCCGATCGTCAGTGGGCGGGCGTACGTCTTCTTCGTCATCGTCGTGCCTTTCGATCGGGACGCGGAACGTCCGGTGGCAGAGGTGTACGACCGCGAGTGCTTCGGCGTTCATTGGGGCCGAGAATTCGTCCGGCGATGAACGCGGGCCGCCGCGCCGACGTATACCTCACAGGGCCGCCGCTTCGGCGACCGTTAATCTCGGAGGGGCGGCGCGCATGACGGGGTCGACCGGGCGAAGCAGGGAGAGGCGCATGCACGCATCTCGGCCACGTCCGGCGGGAGCGGGATTCGACCTGCGCCGGGCCTTCGACGACAACGCCAACGCCCTGCTCGGCTTCGCCGTCAACGCCCTCCGAGACCGTCCGCTTGCGGAGGACTGCGTGCAGGAGACGTTTCTCCGCGCGTGGCGAGCGCGCGATCGGTTCGACGCCCAGGGCGCCTCCGAGCGCACCTGGTTGTTCGCGATCGCGCGCAACGTCATCGTCGATGCGCTCCGCGCTCGCGCCCGCCTCCCGCTGATCGGCGATCACGCCGAGCTCGAGAGCCGCGCGGCGGAGGCGATCGATCCCCTCGAGCGTCTGCGCATGCTGGAGGCGCTGTCGGTCCTCACGGAGGCGCACCGCACCGCCGTCGTCGCCGTCCACCTGCACGGTCGCACCTATCAGGAGCTCTCGGATGCCACGGGCGTGCCCGTCGCGACCTGGCGCACCCGCACGTTCCACGCACTCCGCGCCCTCAGGACGCACCTCGAAGAGATGGAGGAGCCCGATGCGCACTCCCGATGACCACTGGGCCGAACTGGCCGCGGCCGCGCTCGCTGGCGAGCTGACCGCGGCGGAGAGCGCCGAGTTCGACGATCTCCGCCGAGCCGATCCTGCTCGCGCGGAGGAATACGCCTCGCTGCAGGCGCTCGCCGGGCGCCTGCGTCAGGGCGATCTCACCTGGACGGCTCCGCGCGACGCCGACGACCTGTGGGAGGGGATCCAGGGTGCGGTCGACGGCGAGGTCTCGCCCAAGGTCGACCTCGTTCCGGATGCCGCGGCGGCACGCCGACGCCGGCGATGGGTCACGCCGCTGACCGCCGCGGCGTGTCTCGTCGTCGGGGTGGTCATCGGGGTCAGCGGAGCCGGTGCGTTCACCTCGACAGTGCCGTCCGGTCCGCCCGGGACCCTGGGGCGGTCGAGCAGATCGCGGTGAGCGACGACGTCGGCGGCGTCGACGTCTCGGCGGAGGTCGTGGCGCACACGTAGGGCACCGAGGCGTACCTCGAGGCGTCCGGACTCGACGTCGGAGCGACCTACGAACTGGTGTTCGTGGGCGTCGACGGCACGGAGTTCAGCGCCGGAGAGGTGCTCGGTTCGGACGTGCCCATCGTGTGCCGCATGAATGCGGCGGTGCTCCGCGGCGACGCGGCGCGGATGGAACTCCGCGACACGGGCGACGCGGTCATCGCGCACGCGGAACTTCCCGCCGTCTGACCCGTGATGTCGCGGGTCGTGCGCCTCAGCCCAGCTCTCCGGGGTGGGTGAGGCGCCACCACAGTGTCGGCTCCTCGATCGCGCCCGAGATCTTCACGCTCGACGAGGTCGATCGGGGTCCGGCGGTCCACGAGACGCTGCCCACGACCTCGCCGTCGGCGTAGTTCTGCGGTGTCGTGGTCTTCAGGTCGACCGCGATCGGGGTGTCCGACCACGTGCGCACCTCGCTCGTCTGGGCGAGGACGAGCGAGGCCTTCGCTCCCCACGGCGTCGAGATCGAGCCGATGGTGTCGCCGACCGTGCCGACGGTGACGTCGTGGAACCCGTCCGCGACCCCCTCCAGCATGCGTCGGACGTCGTCGTCGGTGCTGTCGTGCGTCTCGCCGCCCATGCGCACTCCGGTGATCTGCAGGGGCGTGCCGACGCCGACGTCGAGGCGGGAGGTGAAGAGCAGATTGAACGTGCCGTCGCCGAGATTGCCGGTCTTGAGCCCCGTGACTCCGAGGGTGCCGAGCAGGTCGTTGGTGTTGGTGACGTATCCGGGACCGGGCACGTCGATCGAGCCGGTGGCGGCGATGGCGGCGACGGCGGGATTCGCCGCGGCGAGACGCGCGAGGGCGAGCAGATCGCTCGGCGTGCTGGTGTTGCGGGAGTCGAGCCCCGTGGCATCCACGATGCGGGTGTTGGTCAACCCGTTCGCGCTCAACCACGTGCGGGCGGCCTGCACGTAGGCGCCCTCCGAGCCGAAGCCCCACCGCGCGAGGGCGACGGCGTAGTTGGCGGCCGAGGGGAGCAGCATCGTCGCCAGCGCGTCGTGCTGCGACATGCGCGTGCCGTCGGGCATGCGGGCGACGACGGCGTCCTGCACGTAGAACTGGTCGTACAGATCGGTGTCGGCCTTGGTGAACGAGATCGTGGGACCGGGGTCGTCAGCGCTCGCGAGCGGGTGCGCATCGAGCACGACCAGCGCCGTGATCAGCTTCGCGACGCTGGCGATGGAGCGGGAGTCGTCGCCACCGGTCGAGGCGAAGACGTTCGCGGCGTCGGGCCCGAGGAAGGCGTCGCCGCCCTCGACCCGCAGCAGAGCGGCACCGGCCGCGGGCATGGGCACGGACGCGGCTGCCCCGGGGGTCACCGCGGGAGCCTGCGAGGTGACGGTGGGAGCGGGCAGCGCCGCCGTCGAGGCCCACCACACGTACCCGCCGGAGCCGGCGAGGAGCAGCAGGATCACCCCGAGGAACGACAGGGCGACGATCTTGCCCGCGGGGCCGGGAGGCGTCGGCTCCGGGGGAGCGTCATCGAGGAGGTCGGCGAAATCCGAGAGCGTGTGAGACGTGGTCATGAGCGGTCACGGACGATCGTGATGGCTGCTTCCCCCCGGTGCATTCTCTGAACCTAACCCGCCGCAGTGCCTCACGGCGAGATGAATATCAAGCCCCCCTCGCGGGTGAAGGTCGGCGACTTACTGTGTACGCACATCGGGAGATTCCCGAAGACCACAGGGAGGAGCCGACATGGGACTCGACGACAAGATCAAGAACGCCGCGGAAAACATCGCTGGCAAGGCGAAGGAAGCCACTGGCAAGGCGACGGACAACGAGCGCCTCGAGGCCGAAGGTCAGGCTGACCAGACCAAGGCCCACGCCAAGCAGGCCGGCGAGAACGTCAAGGACGCCTTCAAGTAAGTCGCCCTCCCCGAAGTGCCCTCATCCCTCGCGGATGGGGGCACTTCGTCTTTTCGGACGACATCGCGCCGACGATGTCGGCTCTCGCCACGGCGTGGCCGCGTGGCGGGCCGCAGCGGGACCGACCGGGATAATGGCGACATGACCGCTGTCGTTCCCATCGAGACGCCTACGCTCGTCTCGGGCACCCCCGTCGTCCTCCGCGCCCACGGCTACGAAGCCGCAATCGCGAGCGTGGGCGCTTCCCTCCGCTCCCTCACCTTCGAGGGGCGCGACCTGGTCGTTCCCTTCGCCGCCGACGAACTGCGTCCCGCCTACCGCGGCACGACGCTCGCGCCGTGGCCGAACCGCGTGGTCGACGGCATCCACCACTTCGACGGCGTCGAGCACCAGCTGCCCCTCACCGAGCCGAACCGCGGCCACGCCCTGCACGGACTGCTGTCGTGGGTCGACTGGAACGTGCGCGAGGCGACCGATGACTCCGTCACCCTCGTCGCCACGATCACCGCGCAGGCCGGCTACCCGTGGTGGGTCGTCGTCTCGACGACGTTCTCGCTGGATGCCGACGGCCTCACGCAGACCGTGCGAGCCACGAACCTGTCGGACACCCCCGCCCCGTGGGGCACCGGACCGCACCCATACCTCGTCGCGGGACCGGCGACCCTCGACGAGTGGACGCTCGGTCTGCCGGCCGACACCGTGCTCGAGGTGACGCCCGACCGTCTGGCGCCGGTGGCACTGGCATCCGTCACCTCCGACGCCGAGCGATTCGACTTCCGCGAACCGCGAGTGCTCGGCGCCGTCGAGATCGACCACGCCTACACGGGCCTGATCCCGGATGCCGGCGCCCGCACGACCGTCACGCTCACCGACCCGTCGGGCACGGGCGTGGCCATGAACTGGGGCACGGACTGCCCGTGGGTGCAGATCCACACCGCAGACCTCCCGGCCGGTCCCGGCACGCCCGGACACCGCGCCGGTCTCGCCGTGGAACCGATGACGTGCGCGCCCGATGCGTTCAACGACGACGCGTACGACTTCGCCACCGGTGTCGTCTCGCTCGACCCTGGTGCCTCGCACGAGGCCGGCTGGACCGTCTCGGCCCGCTGAGCCCCCGAACGACAGAACCGCCCCGGAGTGATCCGAGGCGGTTCTGTCGTTCAGGCGGTCAGACGACCTGGGCGCCGCACATGCCGCAGTCGCCGCCGACCGAAACCTCGACGAAGCAGTCGGGGCACATCGTGCGCGTCGGGCGGTCGGTGATCAGCATCGGCTTCGAGCTCGGGGTGCGACGCTCCTTCGGGGCGGACGCGGCACGCGCGCGTCGGGCCTCGATGGTCGGCGCGGGCGGCGGCGGGGGAGCGGCCGGCTTGTGCGCCTCACAGTAGAAGCGGACGAAGCCGCCGTGGTGCTTGGGGTGCTGGTGCTTCACCGCCCACAGCTCGGTGCGGTCGTACAGGGGGCCGTCGGCACCGCACGCGACGCAGCGGGTGGCTTCGCCCGGAACGACGTCGGCGACCAGCACGGGGACATCGAAGCGGATGGCATCGCGCCAGTCCTGCGACGAGACGATCTTCATGGGGGACCCTTCTTCGGGCGGTTCGGGCCGCCTCACCTTCAACGGTACGCTCCCGGCCGCCCGTCGGGGGACGCGATCGTGCGCGGATGGGGTGGACAGCGGCCGGAGCCCCCCGGATAGGTTGGAGGCAATTCCCCCGTGCTGCCGTCGGCGGCACCCGTCGAAGGAGAAGCATGGAACTCGCCGCTCTCGGAGCAGTCGGACTGATCGCCGTCGTCGTCGTGGTGGTCGCGATCGTCGTGATCCTGGTCCTGGCCCTCGTCGTCCGCGGCTGGTACCGCGTCGCCAAGGCCGACGAAGCCCTGGTCATCGTCGGAAAGCGGCAGAAGGGCGCCGACGGTGAGTCGTCGCGCATCACGGTGATCACCGGCGGGGGAGCGATCGTCAACCCGCTCACCCAGCGCGGCGAGATGATCTCGCTGCGGGCCCGTCAGATCAAGATGGAGCCCACCGCGCAGTCGTCGAACGGCGTCACGGTCAACGTCAGCGGTGTGGCCCTGGTGAAGATCGGGTCCGACCCGGAACAGGTGCGTCGCGCGGCCGAGCGTTTCGCCTCGCAGGACAAGGCGATCGAGCAGTTCACGACCGAGCAGCTCGAGGGTGCGCTGCGGGGCGTCGTCGCGACGCTGACCGTCGAGGAGCTGATGCGCGATCGTCAGCGCCTGTCGGACCAGATCGCCGAGGGCATCAAGGGCGACCTGTCGTCGCAGGGCCTCATCCTCGACTCGTTCCAGATCCAGGGCGTCACCGACAGCAACGGCTACATCTCGGCGCTCGGTGCCACCGAGGTCGAGCGCGTGAAGCGCGAGGCCGAGGTCGCCCGCATCAACGCCGTGCGCGAGATCCGCGCCCGCCAGATCGCCACCGACGAGGCCAACCTGATCGAGCAGACCAAGCTCGACAAGAACAGCGCCGCGGCCAAGGCCGAGGTCGGCCGCGCCAACGCCGAGGCCGAGCAGGCCGAAGCCCTCGCCCGCGCCGAGCGCCGCCAGGCGGTGCTCGAGCAGGAGGCCCAGAACACGCAGGCGCGCCTCGAGTCCGAGGTCAACCGCGTCGCCGACGCCGACCTGTACCAGCGCCAGAAGGACGCCGACGCCGACTCGTACGCGCAGATCAAGGCCGCCCAGGCCCGCGCGCAGATCGCCGAGCAGGAAGCCGCCGCCGTGCGCGTGCGCGCCGAAGCCGACGCGCAGTCGGTGCGCCTCGCCGGTGAGGCCCGTGCCGAGGCGATCCGCGCCGAGGCCGAGGCCCTCTCGCACAACCAGGAGGCCCTGCTGGCCCAGCGCGCCCTCGAGTCGCTGGTGCCGATGATGGCGGAGTTCGCCAAGGGCTACGACCGCGTCGGGAACATCACCGTGCTCGGCGGCGAGGGGGCCAGCGGTCACCTCGCGACCGAGTCGGCGACGGGCCTGCGTTCGTCGTTCGAGGCCGTGAAGGCCGCCACCGGCATCGACCTGACGCAGATCATCCAGGGCCGCGCGATGGCCGACGCCTTCGCCGAGTCGACGCAGCGGCCCGCCGCCACCGGCACCACGCCCGCGTCTCCGGCGCCGTCGACCGCCCCCACGGCATCCGAGCCCGGAGCCTGAGAGCAGCGCCGACATGCCCGAGGCACCCGAGGTCGAGGCGCTCGCGCCGTTCCTGCGCGAGCGCCTCCGCGGTCACGAGGTCGTCGGGGTCGACCTCGTCGAAGGGCGGGCGCTCAAGACGCGTGCCCGTCCCCTCGACGAACTGATCGGCCGGCGCGTGACCGCAGTCACGCGGTTCGGCAAGCACATCGACCTCGACCTCGACGGGGTGCACCTCGCGCTCGGCTTCGGCCGGGCGGGATGGGCGACCTGGCAGGACGCGGGGGCCGCAGCGGTCGACTCCACGGCCGCGGTGATCGCGCGGATCGCGTTCGATCACGGCATCCTGGGCATCACCGACGCCGGTGAATGGCTCTCGGTGCAATTGCACGTGGTCGACGCCGCCGATGAGGTGCCCGCGGTGGCGAAGCTGGGTCCGGATGCCGCGGACCCGGCGTTCTCGCGCGAGATGCTCGTGACCGCGCTCGGCGGTCGGCGCAAGCAGCTGAAGGCCCTGCTGCAGGAGCAGGAGACGCTGGCCGGGATCGGCAACGCGTACTCCGACGAGATCCTGTTCGCGGCGCGGCTGGACCCGACGGCGCATGCGGCGAGCCTGAGCGCCGACGAGATCACCCGGCTGCACGCAGCCCTTCACGACACCCTGACCGCGGCCGTGCTCGCGCGACGAGGAGTGCCGATCGCCGAGCAGAAGGCCGCGAAGGTTGCCGCGATGCAGGTGCACGGGCGCACGGGCGAGCCGTGCCCCGGGTGCGCCGGCGTGGTCGAGGACATCCCCGGCACCAAGGGCGGCGGGCAGTGGTGCCCCGCGTGCCAGTCTTCCTCTGCGTGAGGGGTGGAGAACTGTCGCCTGGCGCGTGCCTCGGCCCCGCCTGCCCGTCTTCCCGCGCGTGAGGGGGTCGACAACTGTCGCCTGGCGCACGCCCCCCCCCCCCCCCCCCCCCCCCCCCCCCCCTGCCCGTCTTCCCGCGCGTGAGGGGTCGAAAGGTGTCGCCTGGCGCACTCCTCGGCGACACTTTTTGACCCCTCACGCGAGTGAGGGCCCCGGACCGGAGTCCGGGGCCCTCGTCAACGGGGGAGCTCAGGCCGTCTGGCCGGAGTGCTTCCCCTCGGCGACCTCTTCGACGAGCTTCGCGTTGAACGCGGGCAGGTCGTCGGGGTTGCGGCTCGAGACCAGGCCCTGGTCGACGTGCACCTCTTCGTCGACCCACGTGGCGCCGGCGTTGCGCAGGTCGGTCTGCAGCGTCGGGTAGCTGGTGAGCGTGCGGCCCTTCAGCACGTCGGCCTCGGTGAGGATCCATCCGCCGTGGCAGATGACAGCGACCGGCTTGTGCTGGTCGAAGAAGCCGCGGGTGAACGACACGGCGTCCTTCACGATGCGGATGTCGTCGGCGTTCTGCACGCCGCCGGGGAGCACGAGGGCATCGAAGTCGCCCGCAGAGGCACCGGAGACCGAGAGGTCGACCTTCTGCTCGTGACCCTTCTCGCCGCTGATGCTGCCGTCGTTCGGCGAGACGAGCACGGCCTCCGCGCCGGCGGAGGTCACGGCCTCCCACGGGCTGGTGAGCTCGCTGTCTTCGAATCCGTCGGTGGCCAGGAACGCGATGCGCTTTCCGCTCAGATCGGTCATGTCGAACGCCTCTCTTGTTGTCGATCGGGGGTGATACCACGCTAGGAACGGCCGCCGTGGGCGAGACGGGGGTTGCGGATGCCGCGGGGCGGCGGTAGTCCCGCGCGGCGGCCCTCGCGCTCTCGCGCAGGCGTAGGATCGAGCGCATGTCCGGTGAACCCACGTCCGACACGGCCCTCGCATCCAAGCCGCTCATCACGCTGCTGAATGCACCCGCTGTCGAGACCGACGACGACAAGCCCTCCGCTTCGCAGTGCTGCGGCGGCGGTTCCTGCTCGATCTGATCCGGCGCTGACGCGCCGGCGGAGCCGCGGAGGGTCGCGCTCCCTCGTGCGGACGGTGCGGCTTTCGCGTGCGCGCGGCGACGCCTTATTCGACCCGCGTCGCTTTCGTCGTACTGGCGGCGCCGCTTCCGCATCCCAGGGGCGACATCGAGACGGGTCTGTGCCCGCCTCGTATACGCCTCACTGCGAGGTGAGCAGCGCGCTGGCCCGGTCTGGCTCCGCTTCCCTGCGCGCTGAGCCGCTCACCGGCCTCTTCCGCCGCGGCCTCGGTTCCGCCTCAGTGCGCGATGACCGGAGCGCCTGCTTCCTCCGCCTCCGCGGGCTTGCGGACGAAGCACGCGAGGACGACCGCTGCGGTGGCGATGACCGCGCCGACGAGGAACGACACGTGCACACCCGACGCGACGGCGCCGGGCTGATCGGCGCCGCCGGCGAGGGCGGTGCTCGAGAACACGGTCATGATCGCGACGAAGCCAGCGGTGCCTGCGGCTCCTGCGACCTGCTGCGCGGTGCCCACCACGGCACTGCCGTGCGAGTAGAGCCGGCGGGGGAGTGAGCCCAGCGCCGAGGTCATCAGCGGGGTGAAGACGAGGCCCAGTCCGAGATTCAGCCCGAGGTACACGGTGACGATCCACCAGATGGGAGTGCTCTGGTCGAAGGTGAGTGCCATCGTCCACAACACCGCGGCCGCGATGACCATTCCGGGGATGACGAGGGGGGTCGGCCCGAAACGGTCGAAGAGGCGGCCGACGATCGGCGCCATGACACCCATGAGCACGCCGCCCGGAAGCAGCATGAGGCCGACGGTGAGGCTGGAGAGGCCGAGCGCCTGCTGCAGGAAGATGGGCAGCAGGATGAGCGAGCCGAACAGCGCGGCCATGACGATCGCGACCAGCGGGACCGCGAGCCGGAACGACGGGCTCTGGAACACGCGGAGGTCGAGCAGGGCGGCATCCGAGCGCTGCAGGCGCAGCTGACGGATCACGAAGACGGTGACGAAGACCGCCCCGACGGCGAGGGGGATCCACACCGGAACGGACGCATGTCCGGATGCCGATTCTCCGATCGCGCTGAGGCCGTAGACCAGACCGCCGAAGCCGATCGCCGACAGGATCACGGAGAGCACGTCGAATCGTGCGTCGGGGCGGGTCTGGGTGACGTTGCGGACCCACCGAGCGCCGAGCGCGATGGCCACGAGGGCGATAGGCAGGATGAGCCAGAAGATCGCGTGCCAGGTGAGCGCGGACAGGATGAGGCCGGAGACGGTCGGACCGACCGCGGGTGCGACGGCGATGACGATCGTGACGACGCCCATGACGCGGCCGCGCTTGTTCGCGGGGACCAGGTTCAACACGGTGGTGAACAGCAGAGGCATCATCACGCCCGTGCCCATCGCCTGGATGATGCGACCCACCAGCAGCACCCCGAACGCCGGTGCGATCGCGGCCACGAGCGTGCCCACCGCGAACACTCCCATCGCGGCGAAGAAGACGTTGCGGATCGGGAAGCGCTCGAGGAGGAAGCCGGTCAGGGGGATGACGACGGCCATCGTCAGCAGGAACGCCGAGGTCAACCACTGACCGGTCGCGGCGCTCACGCCGAAGTCGGCCATGATCGCGGGGAGCGCCACCGACATCGTCGTCTCGTTGAGGATGACGACGAATGCGGCGACGACCAGCAGGGCGATCACCGGGCCGGAGCGGTGTGACGGGGCCTCCGAAGCGGGCGCGGAGTTCGGCCGGGAGACGGGGACGGTGCCGGTGGTGGCCATGACGAGGTCCTTTTCGAGACGGGGGGCTTCGTGGCGCCACGCGGGCGACTGCAGGGAAGGCAACGGCGGCCGCCGGCGGGATATTCCGGCATCGAGACATTTCTCGTTCCGGATGCCGCGGCGGGCGCGCCGAGTCTATCGAGAGGCCCCGACATCGAGGCCTCGCGAGCCGGTGTCGGTGGTCGGACGTAGGCTGGCCCGCATGAGCATGGGCGGGATGGGCGGGAGCATGTTCCGCGGCGTGGACGCCGAGTCGCAGCGGCGCCGCAACGCGCAGGCGCCGCGGGTCGCGAACCTCGGTCGGCGCGTGGTCGAGCTCTTCCGTCCCTACCGGTGGCGCATCGTCTGGACCGCCGTGCTGGTGGTCGTCGGCGCCGCCGTGGCCGTGATCCCTCCGCTGCTCGTGCAGCGCATCTTCGACGACGCGCTCTTCCCCGTCGACGGCTCGAGTCCTGATCTGCGGCTGCTCGCGACGCTGGTCAGCATCATGATCGTGCTGTTCCTCTTCTCGGCGGGGCTCAACGTCGCCCAGACGTGGCTCACCGCCACGGTCGGCAACCGGGTGACCGGCGACCTGCGCACCCGTCTGTTCGACCACCTGCAGTCGATGGAGCTCGGCTTCTTCACCCGCACCAAGACCGGCGTCATCCAGTCGCGTCTGCAGAACGACGTCGGCGGGGTCTCGGGCGTGCTGACCAACACGGTCACGAGCATCCTCGGCAACGCGGTGACGGTGATCGCCTCGCTGGTGGCGATGATCCTGATCGATTGGCGCCTGACCCTCATCGCCATCGCGCTCATGCCGTTCCTCATCTTCGTGCAGCGCCGCGTCGGGCAGGTGCGCGCGCGCATCGCCGGCGAGACGCAGGAGTCGCTGTCGGAGCTGTCGGCGATCACGCAAGAGACGCTGAGTGTCAGCGGCATCCTGTTGTCGAAGTCGTTCAACCGCCAGCGCACCGAATCGGCGCGCTTCGACGCCGAGAACGACAACCAGGTGCACCTGCAGGTGCGGCGGGCCATGAGCGGTCAGGGCTTCTTCGCCGTCGTCCAGGTCATCATGTCGAGCGTCCCGGCGATCATCTACCTCGTCTCGGGCTACCTCATCGGCGGAGGCGCCGGAGCGATCACCGCCGGCACGATCGTGGCGTTCACCACAGTCCAGGCGCGCCTGCTCATGCCCCTCATGGGCCTCATGCGCGTGGCCCTCGATGTGCAGACCTCGTCGGCGCTGTTCGCCCGCATCTTCGAGTACCTCGATCTACGTCCCGCGATCGTCGACGTGCCCGACGCGAAGCCGGTGTCGGCGGCGCCCGGGCCGGTCGGGCGGATCGAGTTCCGCGACGTCGAGTTCCGCTACCCCGACGCCCCCGAACAGGCGCGTCCGACGCTCGACGGCGTCTCGTTCACGGTCGAGCCCGGTCAGCACGTCGCCTTCGTCGGACCGTCCGGCGCGGGTAAGACGACGATCCTGTACCTCACGCCGCGCATGTACGAGGCCAGCGGCGGGGCCGTGATGTTCTCGGGCGCCGACGTGCGCACCCTCGACCGCGCGTCGATCATCGACGAGATCGGCATCGTCTCGCAGGAGACCTACCTCTTCCACGCAACTGTTCGCGAAAACCTCCGCTACGCCCGCCCCGACGCGACCGACGACGAGATCGAGGCCGCGTGCCGGGCGGCGAACATCCACCACGTCATCTCGTCGTTCGAGGCCGGGTACGACACGGTCGTGGGCGAGCGCGGCTATCGCCTCTCGGGCGGCGAGAAGCAGCGCATCGCCATCGCGCGCGTGCTGCTGAAAGACCCGCCGGTGCTGCTGCTCGACGAGGCCACGAGCGCCCTCGACACCGTGTCCGAGCGCATCGTGCAAGAGGCCCTCGAGACGGCGTCGCGCGGCCGTACGACCCTGTCGATCGCGCACCGCCTGTCGACGGTGATCGGCGCGGATCAGATCCACGTGGTGGATGCCGGCCGCATCGTCGAATCGGGAACCCACAGCGAACTTCTGGCCCGAGGCGGCCTGTACGCGAGCCTCGCCGCCGAGCAGCTGGCCTCGTCGTTCGTGCTCGCCGAGGAACAGCTCGACGCAGCGGGTCTCGCCCGCGCGGCCCTTCCCTCGCGTCGCGCCGACGAGGCTCCGGCCTGACGCGAAGTTCCGTCGGAGGACCCTGAGCCTGTCGAAGGGGCCGGGCCCCCGCGGGTGCCTGCACTCATGGGGACCGCGTGAGACTGCATCTCGCTGACAACCCGACGTCAGGCTGCAACGGATATGTCAGCGAGATGCAGTCTCGCGATCCCGGCGGCCGCGGCACCCCCAGCGCCGCGGCACCCCGGCGGCCGTGGCACCCCCGGCGGCCGCGGCACCCCGGCGGCCGCGGCACCCGCAGCGCCGCAGCGCCCGCCGCGCTGCGCCCGCGCGTCAGCCGGGCAGCATCGCTGTGAACGACTCGAGCGCGATGCGGTACGCCGGGTCGGGGTGCGTCTCGGCGAGGCGCTCGAGCGGCGGCAGGTCCAGCGTGCGGATCAGGGCCCCGCGTTCGCGCACGGCCGCATCGGCTCCCGCGGCACGAAGCACGGCAATCCCCTCGCCGAGGGCTTCGAGGTAGTCGCGCAGCACGTCGACCTCGCCGAGGCGTTGCGTGATCGAGCCGCCGTCGCGCCGCTGGCGCCACTCGACCACCACGTCGGGGATCGTGTCGAAGGCGGGCGCCAGGGTGTACATGCGCTGCGCGAGCACCTGGTCTTCGTAGTAGCGGCCCTCGGGAAAGCGCAGGTCGTGCTCGCGCCAGAAGTCGGTGCGGCTGAGCTTCGACCACGCGACGATGTTCCCGGATGCCGCGGGGTGCTGCTCCAGCGAGACGCCCTCGCGCGCCGGGTCGGTGGCGGCCGTCACCCACGGTTGCACGTCGCCTGCGGTGTAGCCGGGGCCCTCGGCATCCGGACGCAGACGCACGTACGCCCCCACGACGAAGGCGCTGCCGGAGCGGTCGAGCGTGTCGGCCAGGCGCGAGAGGGCGTCGGGGCGCATCACGTCGTCGGCGTCGAGGAACGCGGTGTAGGGCGTCTCGACGAGCGCGAGGCCGGAGTTGCGGGCGGCGCCGAGTCCGCGCTGCTCGTCGTGGCGCACGAAGCGGAAGCGCGGGTCGTCCGCCTCGGCGTCGGCGAACAGGCGGGTGGTGTCGTCGGTCGAGCCGTCGTCGACGAGCACGGCCGTCCAGTGCGGGTGCGTCTGCGCGCGGAGGGAGTCGAGGGCCTCCTCCGCGTACTCGGCGACGTCGAACCCGGGGACGATGACGGTGACGGCGGTGGAACTCACCCGCGCGATCCTACGGCGGTGACGGCGGCGGCGACGGCATCCGCCACGTCGTCGAGAGAAGCGGTGAGGCCGTGCGGAAGCGTGAACCGCACGGCGGTGCGGGCCTCGTCGTGGTCGACGCCGATCGCGAGCAGCACGTGCGAGGCCTCGTCGCTGCCCGCCGCGCACGCGGATCCACTCGATGACACGATGCCGTGCCGTTCCAACTCGAGCAGCACGGTCTCGCCGTTGGTGCCGGGGAACACGAAGCTCGCCGTGCCGGGGAGGCGATGCGTGGGGTGACCCGTCACACGGGCGGTCGGCACGAGAGCGAGCACGCGGGCGATGAAGGCGTCGCGCAGGGCGCCGACCCGGGCGGCCTCCTCGGCCCTCTCGGCCTCGGCGAGGGTGAGGGCGGTCGCGATACCCACGGCTCCCGCGACGTCGGGGGTGCCCGCGCGGCGTCCGCGCTCCTGCCCTCCGCCGTGCAGCAGGGGCTCGAACGGGAGGCGTCCGCGCACGGCGAGGATCCCCGTGCCCTTCGGGGCGCCGATCTTGTGTCCGGCGATGGTCACGGCATCCGCCCCCGTCCCCGACAGCGGCAACCACCCCGCGGCCTGTACGGCGTCGAGGTGCAGGGGCATTCCGCGGGCGTGTGCGACGGCGGCGAGCGCCGCGACGTTTTGCACCGTGCCGATCTCGTTGTTGGCGTAGCCGACCGACACGAGGGCCGTATCGTCGCGCAGCGCTGCGGCGAGCGCCTCGGGGGTCAGGGTTCCGGTGTCGTCGACGGGCGCGTGGGTGACCTCGACGCCGTGCAGGCGCTGCAGGTAGTCGGCCGAGGCGAGCACCGATTCGTGCTCGATCGCCGTGGTCACGAGATGCCGGCGCCCCGAGCCGAGCACGATCCCCTTGATCGCGGCGTTGTTCGACTCGGTGCCGCCCGAGGTGAACAGCACGTCTCCGGGACGCATGCCCAGCACGGCGGCGACGCGACGGCGGGCGTCGTCGAGGGCGGATGCCGCGGCCTCACCCACCTCGTGATGGCTCGACGGGTTGCCGAAGTAGCGGGTGAGGTACGGGGTCATGGCCTCGAGCACCTCGGGGCGCACGGGGGTGGTGGCGGCGTTGTCGAGGTAGAGGCTCACGCCGTCTCGATGCGGATGTCGAGCCCGAGGTCGAGGGCGGATGCCGAGTGCGTGAGCGCTCCGACCGAGATGACGTCGACGCCGGTCTCGGCGATCGCGCGGACGGTCTCGAGTGTGACGCCCCCGGAGGCCTCGACCTGCGCGGCGCCGGCGATGCGGGCGACCCCGGTGCGCAGGTCGTCGAGCGAGAAGTTGTCGAGCATGATCGTGCCGACCCCGGCCGCGAGCACCGCGTCGATCTGCTCGAGGCGGTCGACCTCGACCTCGACGTGAGTGGTGTGGGGGAGCCGCGCGATCGCGCTCTCGAGGGCCTGCGTCACCGACAGTCCCTGAGCGGTGAGCACGGCGAGGTGGTTGTCTTTGGCCATCACGGCATCCGACAGTGAGAAACGGTGGTTGTGACCGCCGCCGTCGCGCACGGCCTGTCGCTCGATCGCGCGGAGGCCGGGCGTGGTCTTGCGCGTGTCGACGATGCGCGCGCCGGTGTGCGCGACCTTGGCGACGTAGCGGGCGGTGAGGGTCGCGATGCCCGACATGCGCTGCACGAAGTTGAGCCCGATGCGCTCGGCGGTCAGCACCGCGCGGGCGGGACCGGTGACCACCGCGAGTGTGTCACCGGGGGCGAAGCGCTCGCCGTCGACGACGAGCTGCTCGACGGAGGTCGAGGGGTCGGTCAGGGTGAAGGCGGCGGCGAACACCGCGGCGCCGCTGAAGACGCCCTCGACGCGCGCGACGAGCTCCGCGCGGGCGACGGCGTTCTCGGGGATGAGCGTCTCGCTCGTGAGGTCGCCCCACGGGGCATCTTCTTCGAGAGCGGCGGTGACGACACGGTCGATGGCGGAGCGGCTCAGCATGCGAGGACCTTCGAGGGGGAGGGGGCGGATGCCGCGGCGTCGGCCGCGGGGGCATCGACGGCGGGGGTGGGCGTGGCGGCGTCGGAACGGAAGTGCGCACCCACGGATGCCGTGCGCCGCAGCGCCGCGTCGACCACGTGCGAGGCGACGAGGAGGAGGTTGGCGTCTTCGACGTCCAGGGCTTCGGAGCCTCCGCGCCACGCGGCCAGGATGCCGGCGGCCCGGGTGAGTCCCGCGGCATCGCGCATGAGCCCCGCATCGGTCCACATCAGCTGCTGAAGTGCTGCACGCGTGAAGGGCGGGGCCGCGGCATCCGGAACCTCCCGAAGGGGGACGGGCGCGACGGGTGCAACGGGCCAAGCCACGTCGCGGGCCACCGCCTCGCCGGCGCGCGCACCGAACACGGCGCCCTCGAGCAGGGAGTTCGAGGCCAGGCGGTTGGCTCCGTGCACGCCCGTGCGGGCGGTCTCGCCGACCGCGTAGAGCCCGGGCACCGTCGTGCGCCCGTCGAGGTCGGTGACGACCCCGCCCATCAGGTAGTGCGCGGCGGGGGTCACCGGGATCGGCTCGCGGCCCCAGTCGAGACCCCGCTCGCGCACCGCGGCGTCGATCGTGGGGAAGCGCTGCGCGAGGCGCTCGCCGCCGATCGCGGTGGCATCGAGCCGAACGGGGCGACCGCCCTGCGCGGCCATCGCGCGCGCGTTGGCGCGGGCCACGACGTCGCGCGGGGCGAGCTCGCCGTCGGGGTGGGCGTCGAACGCGAAGCGGCGGCCGGCGTCGTCGACGAGGGTCGCGCCCTCTCCGCGCACGGCCTCCGATACGAGGAACGGCGCGCCCACGGCGAGGGCCGTCGGGTGGAATTGCACGAACTCGAGGTCAGCCACGGCCGCGCCGGCGCGGATCGCCGCGGCGATGCCGTCGGCGGTCGCGCCCAACGGGTTGGTGGTGTGGGCGTAGAGCTGACCCGCCCCGCCGGTGGCGAGGATCACCGCGTCGGCGGCGAGGCGCTCGCCGCCGTCGAGCTGGATGCCGACGACGCGGCCGTCGGCGATGACCAGGTCGCGCAGCAGCGCGTGTTCGCGCAGCTCGATCCCCGAGTCCCGGACCGCATCGCCGAGAGCGGCCTGGATCGCCGCTCCCGTCGCGTCGCCGCCCGCGTGCAGGACGCGTGCCACGGCGTGAGCCGCCTCCAGCCCCCGCGAGAAGTCGCCGTCGGCGGCGCGATCGAAGTCCACGCCGCGCTCGACGAGCTCCGAGATACGGGCCGGACCCTCGCCGACGAGCACGTCCACGGCATCCGGATCATTCAGTCCCGCGCCGGCGGTCAGCGTGTCGGCGGCGTGCGAGGCCACGGTGTCAGCGGGGGAGGTGACCGCCGCGATCCCGCCCTGCGCCCACCGCGTGTTGGTGTCGGGCAGTGCGCCCTTGGTCACGACCGTGACGTGGCATCCGCTCTCGGCCGCGTGCAGCGCCGCCGTGAGACCGGCGATGCCGCTGCCCACCACGACGACGGTGGTCATTTCACCGCGCCGTTCGGCTTGGCCGCGAGCATGCGCTCGAGGGCGACGGTCGCAGGCGCTGCGACGTCCGCCGGTACCGTGATGCGGTTGACGACCTCGCCCGCGACGAGCGACTCGAGCACCCAGGCCAGGTAGCCGGGGTGGATGCGATACATCGTCGAGCAGGGGCACACCACCGGGTCGAGGCAGAAGATCTCGTGCTGCGGGTACTGTGCGGCCAGGCGCTGCACGAGGTTGATCTCGGTGCCGATCGCGAAAGTCGTGGGCTCGGTCGCCGCGGCGATGGCCTTGCGGATGATGTCGGTCGATCCCGCTTCGTCGGCGGCGTCGACCACGTCCATCGGGCACTCGGGGTGCACGATCACGCGCACGCCGGGGTGCTCGGCGCGGGCCTTGTCGATCTGGTCGACGGTGAAACGGCGGTGCACCGAGCAGAATCCGTGCCAGAGGATCACGCGGCTGTCTTCGATCACATCGGCCGTCGAGCCGCCGAGCGGCTTGCGCGGGTTCCACATCGGCATCTGCTCGAGGGGCACGCCCATCGCTTTGGCGGTGTTGCGGCCCAGGTGCTGATCGGGGAAGAACAGCACGCGACGACCGCGCGCGAACGCCCACTCCAGCACCGTCCGCGCGTTCGACGAGGTGCAGACGATGCCGCCGTGACGCCCGACGAAACCCTTGATGGCGGCGGAGGAGTTCATGTAGGTCACCGGGATCACGGGGACCAGGCCCTCGGAATCCGGGTTCTCGAGGTCGCCGAGCACGTCTTCGAGCTGCTCCCAGCACTCCTCGACCTGGTCGATGTCGGCCATGTCGGCCATCGAGCAGCCCGCGGCCAGGTTCGGCAGGATCACGGCCTGGTCGGGGCGCGACAGCAGGTCGGCGGTCTCGGCCATGAAGTGCACGCCGCAGAACACGATCGCCTCGGCCTCGGGGCGCTCCTTCGCGGCGTTCGCGAGCTGGAACGAGTCGCCCACGTAGTCGGCGTGACGCACGACCTCTTCGCGCTGGTAGAAGTGCCCGAGCACGACCACCCGGTCGCCGAGCGTCTGCTTCGCTGCGCGGACGCGGGCGTCGAGCTCGTCGTCGGACGCGTCGCGGTACTCCTGCGGCAACTCGCCTTGTCGCGGCGCCCCCGTGGGGATGACATCGCCCATCGACGAGCCCGGGCCGTACCCGGGGCGCGTGTCGAAGTCCCAGGGGCCGACGGCGAGGTCGGTCGTGCAGGTCGCATCGGTCGAGGCGCCCGAGACGATCGCCTGGATCGCGTGATCGACGCTGGGGTCGATCGCGGGGCGGGGCTGCAGGGTGAGAGGCGTGGCGGACATGGGCGTTTCCGATCAGTGACGGGACGGGAGCGGGCCGCGGTCGGCGAGCTCCACGTCGCGGTTGTAGCGGTAGAGGCGGGCGGGTCGGTGGCTTCCGGTGCGGAAGCGCTCGGTCGGGATGAGGGTGTCGGACGTGTCGACCTGGCGGCGGAAGTTCGCCGGGTCGAGGCGCTTGCCGAGGATCGACTCGGTCACTTCGCGCAGGTCGGCGAGCGTGAACTCATCGGGCAGCAGGCCGTGAGCAATGCGGCTGTAGCCGACCTTGTTGCGCAGGCGCCACAGCGTGTACTCGACGATGTCGTTGTGGTCGAAGGCGAGGGTCGGCAGGTCGGTCGCGTCGAACCACTCGACGTTCTCGGGGGCGTCGCCCTCGCGGGCGTGCGCGGCCACCTGGGCGTCGACTTCGTCGGAGCGCAGCAGCGCCCAGTACACGATCGACACCACCCGGGTGGGGGAGCGGTCCACGGCCCCGAACGCATACAGCTGCTCGAGGTAGCTGGGGGTGAGGCCGGTGGTTTCAGCGAGGGTTCGGGATGCCGCGGCATCGAGCTCTTCGGTCGCGTCGAGCCAGCCGCCGGGCAGCGCCCACCGCCTGTCGAAGGGGTCGCGCGTGCGGCGCACCAGGGGGAGTGAGAGGACCGGTTCGTCGTCGGCGTCACGGCGCACGCTGAAGATCACGGTCGACACCGCGACGCGCACATCGGCGTCGCGGGACTCGGACTGAGGGGTTCGTGTCATGGTGACCATATCTCCGGGAACGATCTTAGTGTCATTCCGACTCGAAGGGCGAATCGCGCGGCGGACGCATACGGTTTGGGGCGCACCCCGTCGTTCGGGGCGCGAAATTGCCGCCCCGAACGGCGGGATCCGCCCCGAACGGCGAGAGGGGGACACAGCAGCTCCGCCCGGCCGCACCGCCCGGCCGCGCCGGCCCCGCGCGTCGAAAGGGTTCTCTCAGATGCGCGTCCTAGCCTCGAAGGGATTCAGGAGGTCCGGATGCCGATCGTCGACATCGCCCTGATCGTCCTTCTGGCGATCGCGCTCGTTTCAGGCCTCTCGCGGGGCTTCCTCGCCACCATCGGCTTCTTCGCCGGCCTCGCGCTCGGCGCGCTCGCCGCGTACTGGGCGACGCCGTTCGTCGGGCAATGGGTCACCGATCCCTCGTGGCGTGGGCCGGCGATGATCGCCGCGGGCACCCTCCTGCTGTTCCTCGGAGCCTTCCTCGGCGGCAGCGTCGGCAGCTTCTTCCGCCGGGGCGCGGATCGCATCAAGCTGCGTGTTCCCGAGCGGCTGCTCGGCGGGGTGGTCAACGTCGCCGCGGCCAGTCTGGTCATCTCGTTCGTCGCCGGCGCGCTCACCCCCGTGGGCTTGCCGGTCGTGTCGGCGGCCCTCGGCTCCTCTGTCGTCGTCCGCACGATCGACGACCTCACCCCGCCGCCGGTGCGCACCGCTCTCGGCGACCTGCGCGGTCAGGTGTTCGCCGGGGGGATCCCGCGCTTCCCCGACCTCATCCAGATCGGCCCCGTCCCCACCACGCCCTCGATCGCGCTCGACGACCCCGCGCTCACGCAGGCCGCGCAGTCGGTCGCCCGCGTCTCGGGCACGGCTTACGCCTGCGGTGTCACCTCGAGCGGCTCCGGTTTCGTCGTGGCCGACGACCGCGTGGTCACCAACGCGCACGTGGTCGCAGGCGTCGACGCGCCCCTGGTCGAACTGCCCGGCCAGCCGGCGCGCGAAGGCCGCGTGGTCTACTTCGACCCCATCGACGACATCGCCGTGGTCTCGGTCGACCAGCTCGATGCGCGGGCCCTGCCGATCTCGTCGGCGCTCGCCGTCGGTTCTCCTGCCGTCGTGCAGGGCTACCCCGGTGGCGGTCCGTTCACCTCGGGCAGCGCGCAGGTGATCTCGGAGGGAACCGTGCCGGTCCCCGACATCTACGACGACAGCTCCGCACCCCGCGACATCTACGCGATCGCCGGCATCGTGCGACCCGGCAACTCCGGCGGCCCGCTGCTCACCACCGACGGCCAGGTCGCGGGCATCGTGTTCGCCCGCTCCGACACCGACGACAACGTCGGCTACGCCATGACCCCCGCCGAGCTCGAGCCGGTGATGGCCCAGATCGACGCGTTGTCGACGCCCGTGGCATCCGGCACCTGCACGCGGGACTGATCGCGCACGAGTCCGGCGGCCCGCCGACCAGGGCAACCTCTGTGCGTCTCCCGCGGTGCGCCGGTGCTCCGCTAGGCTGACCCCACAAGTCCACACCGGCCCCATGATCGATGCGGGAGAGCTCCGGCGAACGCAGCCGGGCACCGAAGGAGCAAGCCTCCCCGCCAATCTCTCAGGTACGCGTACCGCGTCGATCGGGCCACTCTGGAAAGAGGTTCGGGATGCCACGTCCCCGAGCCCGCCGACGGTGAAAGCCGCGCGAATCGCGCGGTGAAACTCTCAGGCCCATGACAGAGGGGGAGTTCTTCAGGCGCCGCCCGGCGTCTGTCCGTCATCGCGAACGGCAGAACTCATGACCGAAACCCCCGCTCCACCGCGCACGTCCCCGCTGAACGATCGGCACGAGGCCCTCGGCGCCTCGTTCACCGACTTCGGCGGCTGGAACATGCCCGTGCGCTACACCTCCGACCTCGCCGAGCACCGCGCCGTGCGCGAAGCCGCGGGGCTGTTCGACATCTCGCACATGGCCGAGTTCCACGTCGAGGGCGACGCGGCGGCCGCGTTCCTCGACTACGTGCTCGCCGGGCGCCTGTCGACCATGAAGATCGGCAAGGCGAAGTACTCGCTCGTGCTCGCCGAGAGCGGCGGCATCGTCGACGACGTCATCGTCTACCGCTTGGGGGAGCAGAGCTTCCTCGTCATCTCCAATGCCGGCAATCGGGATGCCGTGGCGGCGGCGTTCGACCTGGCGCAGCGCACGTGGGTCCCCGCGTCGGACGCTTCGATAGGCTCAGCGACCGGCGCTGGCGGAACCCTCGCAACAGCTGTCCCCGCGTCGGACGCTTCGACAGGCTCAGCGACCGGCGCTCGCGGAACCCTCGCGACCGCTGTCCCCGCGTCGGACGCTTCGACAGGCTCAGCGACCGGCGCTCGCGGAACCCTCGCGGTCGCCGACGTCACCGACGATTACGCCCTCATCGCCCTGCAGGGCCCCGAAGCCCGCGGCATCCTGAGCTCCACCCCGGGCGTCGAGATCACCGGCACCGCTCTCGATGAGCTCGGCTACTACGCCTGGACCGACGGCACTTTCGACGGCGCGCCCCTGTTCGTCGCCCGCACCGGGTACACCGGCGAAGACGGCTACGAGCTCATGATCCCCACCGCGCAGGCGGCGGACCTGTGGGACGCCGCGCTCGCCGCCGGCGCCGACCGCGGCCTCGTTCCGTGCGGTCTCGCCGCGCGCGACACCCTGCGCCTCGAGGCCGGCATGCCGCTGTACGGCCACGAGCTCTCGCGCGACATCGTCCCCGCGCAGGCGGGTCTCGGCCGCGTCGTCGCCGTCGACAAAGAGGCGTTCGTCGGAAAGGACGGCCTGTCGTCCGGTCCCGCCGACGCCCCCGTGCTCGTCGGTCTCGTCTCGGAGGGCCGCCGCGCGGGCCGCGCCGGCTATGCCGTGCTGCATGGCGACGACACCGTCGGCGAGATCACCAGCGGCGCCCTCAGCCCCACTCTCGGCCACCCCGTGGCCATGGCGTTCGTCGCGCCCGCGGCATCCGCCATCGGAACCGAACTGTCCATCGACGTGCGCGGAACCCGCATCCCCGCGACCGTCACCGCCCTTCCCTTTTATCGGAGAAACGCATGACCGACCTCACCGCCCTCAGCTACACCTCCGAGCACGAGTGGATCGCCCTCGAGGGCGACATCGCCACCGTCGGCATCACCGACTTCGCCGCTGACAAGCTCGGCGACGTCGTCTTCATCGAGCTGCCCGGCGCCGACTCGGCCGTCTCGGCCGGCGACGTCTGCGGCGAGATCGAGTCGACCAAGTCGGTCGGCGAGCTCTACGCGCCGCTCAACGGCACGGTCGTCGAGGTCAACGACGCCGTGGTCGACGACCCCTCGCTGGTGAACGCCGAGCCGTTCGCCGGCGGGTGGCTCATCAAAATCCGCGTCGAGGGCGACCTTCCCTCCGACCTGCTCGACCGCGCCGCCTACGAGGACCTCACCGCATGAGCACTCTCCTTCCTCCCCGCACGGACGCGGGCACCCCCGCCGCCTTCACGGACCGCCACATCGGCATCGGCCCCGACGCCCAGGCGCACATGCTCGAGGTCGTCGGCTACGACAGTGTCGAGGCACTCGTCGAGACGGCCGTCCCGGCCTCGATCCACGTGCAGGCCCGCGCCACCAGCGCGATCCCGACCGCGGCCACCGAGGCCGAGGCCCTGGCGGAACTGCGCGAGCTGGCATCCGCCAACCGCTCCGCCCGCCCGATGATCGGTCTCGGCTACTACGACACCTTCACGCCGTCGGTGATCGCGCGCAACGTCCTCGAGAACCCGTCGTGGTACACCGCGTACACGCCGTACCAGCCCGAAATCTCGCAGGGCCGGCTCGAGGCGCTCATCAACTTTCAGACGATGGTGACCGACCTGACCGGCCTCGCCACGGCGAACGCGTCGATGCTCGACGAGTCCACCGCGGTCGTCGAGGGCATGCTCGTCGCCCGCCGCGCGTCGAAGGCGAAGACCGCCCTCTTCCTGGTCGATGTCGACGCGCTGCCGCAGACCAAGGCGCTGCTGCACCACCGCGCCGCGGCCGTCGGCATCCGCATTCTCGAGACCTCGTTCGAGGGGGAGGTGCCCGAGGCGTTCGGCGCGTTCGTGCAGTACCCCGGCGCGACCGGTCGCATCTGGGACTTCTCGGCGGTCGCCGAGGCGGTGCACGCCGCGGGTGGTCTCGTCGTGGCCGCCGCCGACCTGCTCGCGTTGACCCTGCTGCGCTCGCCCGGCTCGCTCGGCGCCGACGTCGCGGTGGGCACGACCCAGCGCTTCGGCGTGCCCCTCGGCTTCGGCGGACCCCACGCCGGCTACATGGCCGTGCGTGCGGGCCTCGAGCGTCAGCTGCCCGGCCGCTTGGTCGGCGTGTCGCAGGATGCCGTCGGCGCCCCCGCGTACCGGCTGTCGTTGCAGACGCGCGAGCAGCACATCCGTCGCGAGAAGGCGACCTCGAACATCTGCACCGCCCAGGTGCTGCTGGCCGTGATGGCGGCGATGTACGCGGTGTACCACGGGCCCGACGGGCTCCGCGCGATCGCGACGCAGGTCGCGCGCAAGGCCGACGCCCTGGCATCCGCCCTGCGCTCCTCCGATCTGACGCTCGCGAGCGACGCCTTCTTCGACACCGTGCGCGTGCACGTGCCCGGGCGCGCGCAAGACGTGATCGACCGCGCCCGCGAGCGCGGCTACCAGCTGCTCTGGGTCGACGACGCGACGGTGGGCGTCTCGGTCGATGAGACGACGACGGATGCCGATGTCTCGGCCATCCTCGACGCCTTCGGCCTCGCAACGGAGACGCTCCCCGAAGGCGAGGCGCTGCGCGGGATCGATGCGGCCCTGCACCGCGACGACGAGTTCCTCACGCACCCCGTCTTCCACGCGCACCGCAGCGAGACGGCGATGATGCGGTACCTCAAGACCCTCGCCGACCGCGACTACGCGCTCGACCGCGGCATGATCCCGCTGGGCTCGTGCACGATGAAGCTCAACGCGGCCACCGAGATGGCGGCGGTGTCGTGGCCGGAGTTCTCGCGCGTGCACCCCTTCGCCCCTGAGGCCGACGTGCACGGCTACCTCGAGATGATCGAGCAGCTCGAGCGCTGGCTGGCCGAGGTGACCGGCTACGACGCCGTCTCGCTGCAGCCGAACGCGGGTTCACAGGGCGAGCTCGCGGGGCTCCTCGCGATCCGCGGCTACCACCTCGCCAACGGCGACACCGAGCGTACCGTGTGCCTCATTCCGTCGTCGGCGCACGGCACGAACGCCGCCTCGGCGATCCTCGCGGGCATGAAGGTCGTCGTCGTCGCGTGCGACGAGGCCGGCAACGTCGACCTCGGCGACCTGCGCGCGAAGATCGCGCAGCACGCGGCCGAGCTGTCGGCCCTGATGATCACGTACCCCTCGACCCACGGGGTGTACGAGCACGACGTGCTCGAGATCACGCAGGCCGTGCACGACGCCGGCGGACAGGTGTACGTCGACGGCGCCAACCTCAACGCGCTGCTCGGCTTCGCCCGCTTCGGCGACCTGGGCGGCGACGTCTCGCACCTCAACCTGCACAAGACGTTCGCGATCCCGCACGGCGGCGGCGGACCCGGTGTGGGTCCGGTCGCGGCGAAGGCGCACCTCGCGCCGTACCTGCCCTCGCACCCGTTCTCGCAGCGCGCGGATCACGCCGGTGGCGTGTTCGACGGGGGACCGGTCTCGGCCGCTCCGCACGGCTCCGCCGGCATCCTGCCGATCTCGTGGGCGTACGTACGCATGATGGGCGCCGAGGGGCTGCGGCAGGCCACCGCCGCGGCGGTGCTCTCGGCCAACTACATCGCCACGCGCCTGCGCGAGCACTACCCGGTGCTGTACGCCGGTGAGGGCGGACTCGTCGCGCACGAGTGCATCCTCGACCTGCGTCCGCTCAAGGAGCAGACCGGCGTCACCGTCGACGACGTCGCGAAGCGCCTCATCGACTACGGCTTCCACGCCCCGACGATGTCGTTCCCGGTCGCCGGCACCCTGATGGTGGAGCCGACCGAGAGCGAAGACCTCGCCGAGCTCGACCGCTTCGTGGATGCCATGATCGCGATCAAGCTTGAGGCCCTCGCGGTCGCGGCGGGGGAGTGGCCCGCCGACGACAACCCGCTGGTCAACGCCCCGCACACCGCCGAGACGGTCGTGGTGGGCGAGTGGGAGCACCCGTACTCGCGCGAGACCGCGGTGTACCCGGTGCGCTCGCTGATCCGCGGCAAGTACTGGCCCCCGGTGCGCCGCATCGACCAGGCCTACGGAGACCGCAACCTGGTCTGCTCGTGCCCGCCTCCGGAGGCGTTCGCCTGACCCGCGCGCGGCGTCGGCTCCCGGCATCCGGGGTCGGCGCGGCGCGGGGTCGGCAGGGCTCGGCGGGCCCGTTCATTTCGCGAGACTGCATCTCGCTGACAACTCTGTTGCAGCTTGACGGGGGTTTGTCAGCGACTTGCAGTTTCGCGCGTGCTGGCGGCGAGGCTGTCGGCCGCGAGGTACCGCCCCGCGAGGTACCGCGCCGCGAGGTACCGCCCCGCGAGGTACCGCGCCGCGCTGCCGGCCACGCTTGCGCCCCACCGGACGTCGAGACTGCATGTCGCTGACAACTCCGTTGCAGCCTGACGCGGGTTTGTCAGCGAGATGCAGTCTCGCGCGCCAATGACCCCCGAAGGACACCCCGAAGCGAGGCCAAACGGCCCGGATCGGGGGTGTGGACGATCGGCATCCCGACGCCCAGCAGCATCGCCCGCAGGGAAGTGGCCTCGGCGACGTCGTCCCATGCCCAGTGCACCACGGTGCGGACCCCCGCGGCCAGAAGTCGCCGATCGCGTTTCTCCCGCGCGCGAAGCGCCTCGAGGGGGTCGCCGAAACGGCCGTCGTACTTGTGGTGACCGTCGGCTTCTCCGGCGATCCTCTGTGCGGGCCACCAGAGATCCACACGGTCCTCTCGCTCGTCCGTTCCCGGAAAGCGCTCCTGCAGTTCGGGAGCCGGGAACCCCAGCCACTCGATCGAGGCTCTGCTGATCGATTCGAGAGGGGACTCGGCGGCCCGATCGGCGCGATGCAGCGCCCACCTCGCCTGTCTCCTTCCGCGGGCGGATGAACGCTCCTCGTTCAGCACCACGAGCGCGAGGTCGCCCAGGGAGGGGTCGCGACGAATCGTGGCGTCGGCGACGGCGAGCGCCAGAGCGGGGTGCCGAGACCGGGCGATGTCGATGCAGGTGTCGGCGAGCGATGTCACCCGGATGCCGTCGACCTCCGCGAACGTACGATCTGAGGCTGCCGTCGTGTGCACACGCACTCCGCCCGAGCGCCGGGAGGTGGCGCCGTGCTCGGAGAGGACATGGATGTCATGATCGCCACCCACCAGCGGAAGCCCCAGAAGGACGGCGGCCGACTCGAGACACAAGACATCATCCGGATGCCACATCGCGTGCGCCTGCACTCGGAGCCCGTACCGCTGCCACGGCGCGAGGGCGTTCCATTCATCGCGCCGGGCGTACACACCCCGATTGAGACGGAGCACCTCGCCCCTTCGTCGGCTCCGCGTCGAGTGCACGAGAGTGCCGGCAGGGAGCAACGTCGCGGGAAGCTCGAGAGAAGACATGCGGTCCACCGTGGTCGAGCGACGCCGTCCCCGGGGCGCGCGACACTCAATCCGTGGAGAACGCCGCGCACCGGCATCCGGTGCAGAAGGCGCAAACGATCGACTTCGCTGGCTGGACGTCTGAGACGCCCGCTGCCGGGCCTCGCCTCGCGCGCCGAGGGCGTGTGGCCCGCGCGGCCTCGCCCCACACCCGCCGAGACTGCATCTCGCTGACGACTCGATTGCAGCGTGATGCCGGTTTGTCAGCGAGTTGCAGTCTCGCCAGGAAATCGGCCACCCTGTCGCGGTCACGCCCGGCGACCGCGACAGCGGCACGCTCGCGCGAAGACCCGCCGAGACTGCATCTCGCTGACAACTCCGTTGCAGCGTGACGCGGGTTCGTCAGCGAGTTGCAGTCTCGCGGCAAACGAGACCCGGACGCGCCCCGCGAACAGGGCCGAACCCCGCCCGGCGGGCCCCGGCGGGCCCAGGGTGATCCCCAGGAGGCCTTTAGTAAAGTGCCCCTGTGCACCACGGGCTGAACGACGTTCCTCGACCGAATCGACGACGCCGCGGAGTCGGCGGCCTGCTCGCGATGGCCGCAGCCGCCGCCGTCGTGCTCGCCGGGTGCTCCGCGCCCGAGACGAGCCCCGCGCCGCGTGAAGAAGAACCCACCACCCTGACCCTCGGTGTGGTCGGCTCGCTCACGAGCTTCAACGCCGCCAGCGCCACCGGCGACACCGACGCGAACCGGGCCGTCGCGGCCCTGCTCGACGAGAAGCTCGGCTCTCTCGATGGCAACCTGCAGGTCGTTCCGAACGACGGCCTCGGCCGCATCACCCGCGTGCAGGGCGATCCGTTGAAGGTCAGCTACGAACTCTTCAGCGACCGCGTCTGGTCGGACGGCACCGAGGTCAGCCTCGACGACCTGCTGTTCGGGTGGGCCGTGTCGTCGCACTACTTCGACGACGCCACCTACGACGCCTCGGGCCAGCTGGTGTCGGGCACCCGCTACTTCGACACCGCGGCACCGGCCGACCCCAACGCCGCGACGACGCGACCGAGCCTCGACCGCGCCAACGACACCCTGACCCTCACCTACGCCCAGCCCTTCGCCGACTGGAACCGGCAGTGGCTGCTCGACCGGCCGATCCACGTGGTCGCGCAACGCGCGGGCGTGAGCGTGAAAGACCTCGTGACGGCGATCATGACGACACCCGCGGGCGACCCGGCGGCGCCGCGCGAGCCGAATCCGGTGCTCGCGGCGGCCGCGAAGGTCTGGAACACCGGCTTCGACGTGGCCCCCGGTACGACGCCCGATCCCGCCGGCGTCGTGTCGTCGGGACCGTGGAAGGTCAGCGCCATCACCGACGACACCCTCGAGCTCGCGCGGCGCGACAGCTACCAGGGCGGACACTTCCCGGGTCTCGAGAGCCTGAAGGTGCGCTTCTTCGCCGACCGTTCGGCGCAGCTGTCCGCCGTCGAGGCGGGGGTGGTCGACGTCGCGAACGTCGGCGACATCGACGCCACCGAGCTGAAGACGCTCACCGATGCCGGGCTGCAGGTCAGCACCGGACCGACCACCCAGACCCTGCAGCTGCGGTTCGCCGACGGCACGGCATCCGCCCTCCGTCAGGCCACGACTCTCTCGCTCGATCGCTCCGCGCTGGTGAAGGACGTGCTGGGCGACGTGCGCCCCGACGCGCAGCCGCTGCAGTCGTTCCTCTCGTCGCCGGCGACCGGTCAGCTCTACAACGACCTCGTGTCGGGCAACGGAGCCCCCGGAACCGGGAGCGACGTCGACGGAGCCCGCTCGGCCCTCGACGATCGCGCGGCCGTGCTGCGCGTCGCCTACGACAGCACCGACGAGGTGTCGTCGACGGTGTTCGCGCGTCTCGTGACGATGGCGGCCAAGGCGGGCATCGCGGTGCGCGCGGCGACGGCCGACGACGTTCCGGATGCCACCCTGGCCTGGGTGGGCGAAGACGAGAGCCTCTACCGCTCGGCGCGCGACCGCATCGCGGAGGGGGTCGATGGCGAGAACACCGAGGAGCTCTTCGACGAGCTGACCGTGCACACCGACCCGGTCGACGTCCTGTCGGAGGCCAAGGAGATCGACCGCTCGCTCTTCACCGCGTACGCGGGCGTGCCCCTGCTCGAGCGCACGGGCGCCGTGGTCGCCGCGGCCGGAGTCGGAGGAGTGACCTACACCTCCGAGCCCAACGGCGTGCCCCCGTCGTTCTGGATCTGGTCGCCGCCGCAGAGCTGAGCGACGTTCCGCATGCCGGGAGCCCTGACTTCGCCTCGCCATCGCTGCGGACGAATGTTCCGGATGCCGAGACCCCGGCGCTCTCGTTGCGCGCGGCGCCTCAGGGGGTCGGGGTCGGCGTCGACGCCGGCGCGGGCGGCGCGAAGATCGCGGGCCACCAGGCCGCGGCGAGCGGGTAGCCCACGAAGGCGACGATGTCGATGATCGTGTGCGCGATCACCAAGGGCATCACCCTGCCCCAGCGCTTGTAGCACCAGCCGAACACGAGGCCCATCACGACGTTGCCGAGCGCCGACGGCCACCCCTGGTAGAGGTGGTAGCTGCCGCGCAGCAGCGCGGTCGAGACGATGATGCCGGTCCACGACCAGCCGAGGCGGCGCAGGCGATCGAAGAGGAAGCCGAGGAAGATGACCTCCTCGGTGAGGCCGGCGCGCAGCGCCGCCAGTACGAGGAGCGCGATGACCCACCACGACGAGTCGAGCGGGGCGGGAATCACCGTGATGCTCTGCCCGATGGAGCGGCCGATCGCGTAGACGCCGATGCCCGGCGCTCCGATGAGCACGACGAGCAGGACGCCGCGGAGGAGGTCGCCGCCGAAGCGGCGGAAGTCGAGCCCGATCCGGCGCAGCGCGTTGTTCGCCGGCTCCCACAGCAGGTAGACCGCGAGGGCGACCAGGGCGAGCGAGAAGAAGATGTCGAGAAACTGGTAGATCGCATCCCACAGCGGCTCGGCGCTGCGCGAGGGGTTCAGCTGCGTCTGCTGCTGCGAGATCGGGGCGCGGGTGGCTGCGCGCACGAACGACACGACCGAGTAGATGGCCGATTGACCCACGCTGACGAGCAGCACGATCGCGATCTCCCAGCCCAGACGCCGACGGTCGTACCGGTCGGCGGGGGAGAGGGTCGGAGGATAGGTCCAGTCGGCTGGACCCCGAAGGGCGCCCGACTTGTCAGATTGCCACATCTGAACCCTTCCGAGTAAATCCTCTGTAACGTTTTTCAGAGGAGTTTGGGGCACCTGGGTAAACGTGCCTAGTGTGTTCTCATCCTGCCCGACGGATCTTCCATGCATCTTGTGCTGCGTGAAAACCTACCCGGGCGACGATCATCCCTTCCCTGGAGGAACTGTGAAGCGCAACAAGATTGCCCTTTCCGGTCTCGCCCTGCTGGGAGCCGTCGGGCTTATGCTCGCCGGCTGCGCAGGCGGAGACTCGGACAGCGGCTCTGCATCCGGCAGCGGCGACGCGTCGGCGATCATCCGGACCAACGGCTCCGAGCCGCAGAACCCGTTGATCCCCACCAACACGAACGAGGTCGGTGGCGGAAAGATCCTCGACTCGATCTTCGCGGGCCTGGTCTACTACGACGCAGACGGCGCCCCGGTGAACGACATGGCCGAGTCCATCGTCACCAACGACCCCCAGAACCTCACGGTCACCCTGAAGAAGGGCCAGAAGTTCACGGACGGCACCGAGGTCAAGGCCGACAACTTCATCAAGGCCTGGAACTACGGCGCGCAGCTGTCGAACAACCAGCTCAACAGCTACTTCTTCGAGGACATCGTCGGTTTCAGCTACGACGCTGACTCCGAGCTCACGGGTCTGAAGAAGGTCGACGACTACACCTTCACGATCGAGCTCTCCAAGCCCGCCGCCGACTTCGCGCTGCGCCTCGGCTACTCGGCGTTCTTCCCGCTGCCCGACTCGGCCTTCGCCGACATGGCCGCGTTCGGTGAGAACCCGATCGGCAACGGCCCGTACAAGCTCGCCAGCGACAGCGCATGGCAGCACAACGTGCAGATCGACCTCGTCAAGAACGAGGACTACCAGGGCGGCCGCACCGTCGCCAACGGTGGTCTGACCGTCGTCTTCTACGCCTCGCAGGACGCGGCCTACGCCGACCTCCTCGGTGGCAACGTCGACGTGATCGACGCGATCCCGCCGGCATCGCAGGCGACCTTCACCTCCGACCTGGGCGACCGCGCGGTCAACCAGCCGGCGGCTGTGTTCCAGTCGTTCACGATCCCCGAGCGCCTCGCGCACTTCAGCGGTGAAGAGGGCAAGCTGCGTCGTCAGGCGCTGTCGATGGCCATCAACCGCGACGAGATCACCAAGACGATCTTCCAGGGCACCCGTACGCCCGCCAGCGACTTCACCTCGCCGGTCATCAACGGCTGGTCCGACTCGCTCGCCGGCTCCGACGTGCTCAAGTACGACGAGGCCAAGGCGAAGGACCTGTGGGCTCAGGCCGACGCCATCTCGCCGTGGACCGGCACCTTCCAGATCGCGTACAACGCCGACGGTGGACACCAGACCTGGGTCGACGCGGTGACCAACTCGATCAAGAACACCCTCGGCATCGACGCGTCCGGCGCGCCGTACCCGACGTTCAAGGAAGCCCGCTCGGCCATCACCGACCGCAGCATCCAGACCGCGTTCCGCACCGGTTGGCAGGCCGACTACCCCGGTCTGTACAACTTCCTCGGACCGCTGTACGCGACCGACGCCTCGTCCAACGACGGTGACTACTCGAACCCCCAGTTCGACCAGCTCCTGAGCGACGGCATCGCCGAGACCGACGTCGACACCCAGAACCAGGACTTCCAGAAGGCCCAGGAGATCCTCCTGCAGGACCTCCCGGCCATCCCGCTCTGGTACTCCAACGTGACCGGTGGCTTCGCCGAAGGCGTGAACAACGTCAAGTTCGGCTGGAACTCGGTTCCGCTGTACTACGAGATCACGAAGTAACCCTTCCGATCTCTGGCCGCGAGGCGGTGACGGATTCGTCACCGCCTCGCGGTCTGCCAGCCAGGCCTCATCACGACGTGTGATAAAACGGCACGGGCCCTTTCGGGGCCGTCGCCCCACGAAAACGTCGGATGAGGCGTTTCCCACGTTCGAAAAGAGAGCGGATGCTCGGCTACATCCTCAGACGTCTGCTGCAGGTGCTCCCCGTGTTCTTCGGGGCCACCCTGCTGATCTACTTCATGGTCTTCGCCATGCCGGGAGACCCGATCCTCGGGCTCTTCGGCGACAAGACCCCCGCCCCGCAGGTCGTCGAAGCCTTGCGGGCCCAATACCACCTGGACCAGCCCTTCATCGTCCAGTACTTCCTCTACATCGGCGGCATCTTCCAGGGTGATCTCGGAACCACGTTCTCGGGTCAGTCCGTCAACGAGGTCCTCGCGCGCACGCTCCCCGTGACGGCGCGTCTGGCGATCATGGCCCTGGCCATCGAGTTCGTGCTCGCCGTCGTGGTCGGCACGATCTCGGCCATCCGCAAGGGCAAGCTGTTCGACAACGTCGCGCTGATCATCGCGCTGCTGTTCGTGGCGCTGCCGATCTTCGTGGCCTGCTTCCTCGCGCAGTACTTCCTCGCGGTCCAACTCGGCTGGTTCCGCCCCACGGTCGGTGCGCAGAACAACTGGGGCGATCTGATCCTGCCGGCCATCGTGCTCGGCTTCAGCCTCTTCGCCACGAGCATGCGCCTGATGCGCGGGTCGGTCATCGACACGCTCAACCAGGACTGGGTGCGCACCGCCTACAGCAAGGGCCTCTCGCGTCGCCGCGTGATCCCCGTGCACGTGCTGCGAAACTCGCTCATCCCGGTCATCACCAACTCCGCGACCAACTTCGGCGTGCTGCTGGTCGGCGCGACCGTCACCGAGGGCATCTTCAACATCCCCGGTGTCGGTAACACGCTGTACCAGGCCACCATCCGCGGAGAGGGCCCCACGGTCGTGTCGTTCGTGACCGTCTTCGTCATCATCTACGTGCTGGTCAACCTGGTCGTCGACCTCCTGTACGGCCTTCTCGACCCGAGGATCCGCTATGTCAAGTAGTCAGTTCCCGGCGCCGCACTACGTCGCGCCGATCAAGACCGAAACGATCTCCGTCGACGCCGTCCGCGTGGCGGCGCGCAAGAGCAACCTGTGGCTCGACGCGTGGCGCGACCTCCGTCGTCGTCCCACCTTCTGGATCGCCCTCGCCGTCATGTTCGTCGTGATCCTCATGGCGATCGCTCCAACGCTGTTCACCCAGGTCCCCCCGAACAACGACTGCCAGCTGTCCAACAGCAACGGCGGACCGCAGGCGGGCCACATCCTGGGCTTCACGTTCCAGGGCTGCGACACGTTCTCGCGCATCGTCTGGGGTGCCCGCACCTCGCTGTCGGTGGGTCTGCTGGCCACCGCGATCGGCACGATCATCGGCCTCATCATGGGCGCGCTGTCGGGCTTCTACGGCGGATGGCTCGACGCGGTGATCTCGCGCGTCGGCGACATCTTCTTCTCGATCCCCTACATCCTCGCGGCCATCGTCGTGATGAGCGTGTTCTCGCAGTACCGCAACGTGCTGACCCTCGCCTTCGCCATCGGCGGGTTCGCGTGGGCCTCCACGGCTCGCGTGGTGCGCGCCGAGGTGCTGCGCGTGCGACAGGCCGACTACGTCGCGGCCTCGCAGGCGCTGGGGCAGACGAAGTTCAAGACGCTGCTCACCCACGTCATCCCGAACGCCATCGCGCCGCTGCTGGTGGTCACCACGATCAGCCTCGCCGCGGCGATCGTCGCCGAGGCGACCCTGTCGTTCCTCGGTGTCGGCCTCGGCGGCAGCACCATGTCGTGGGGCAACGACATCAGCCAGGCGCAGCAGTCGCTGCGCGTCGCGCCCGCGGCGCTCATCTGGCCCTCGGTCGCCCTGACGGTCACGGTGCTGGCGTTCATCCTGCTGGGCGAGCTCATCCGAGACGCCATCGACCCGAGAGCGAGGGCCCGCCGATGAGCGACGCCACCATGACGCCTCTGCTGTCCATTCGCGACCTCAAGGTCGCCTTCGAGGGCGAGGGCGGATCCCGCCAGGTGCTCCACGGCGTGAGCCTCGACGTCTTCCCCGGCCAGACCGTCGCCATCGTCGGCGAGTCGGGCTCGGGAAAGTCGACCACCGCCTCCGCGGTGATCGGCCTGCTCCCCGGCACCGGTCACGTCACCGGCGGCAGCATCACGCTCGACGGGCGCGAGCTGACCGACCTGAGCGCGACGCAGTTCGAGTCGGTGCGCGGCAAGGACATCGGCTACGTCCCTCAGGACCCGATGTCGAACCTCAACCCGGTGTGGAGCATCGGCTTCCAGGTGAAGGAGGCGATCCGTGCGAACGGCATCGCCACCGGTCGCAAGGAGGTCGAGAAGCGCGCGATCGAGGTGCTGAAGCAGGCCGGCCTCGCCGACGCCGAGCGTCGCCTGCACCAGTACCCGCACCAGTTCTCGGGCGGTATGCGCCAGCGCGCGCTCATCGGCATCGGCCTCGCGGCCGACCCGAAGCTCCTGATCGCCGACGAGCCGACCTCGGCCCTCGACGTGACCGTGCAGCGCGTGATCCTCGATCACATGGCCTCGTTGACGCGTGAGCGCGGCACCTCGGTGCTGCTCATCACGCACGACCTGGGACTCGCCGCCGAGCGCGCCGACACCATTGTCGTGATGAACCAGGGCGAGATCGTCGAGTCGGGTCCCAGCCGCGAGATCCTCGAGAACCCGCAGCACCCGTACACCCAGCGCCTCGTCGCCGCTGCGCCCAGCATCGCCTCGCAGCGCATCCAGGCGAAGGTCGAAGACCGCGGCATCCTGCGCGAATCCGACATCGACGCCCCGGCGACCGTCAAGGTCACCGACCTGGTCAAGGAGTACAAGATCCGCCAGGGCGGGTTCCGCAGCGAGCAGTTCCGCGCCGTCGACGGGGTCTCGTTCGAGATCCCGCGCGGCAAGACGCTGGCGCTGGTGGGGGAGTCGGGCTCGGGCAAGTCGACGATCGCCAAGATGGTGCTCAAGCTCGAGGAGCCCACGTCGGGCTCGATCGAGGTCGACGGGGTCAACACCGGCAAGCTGAACGCGAAGGACACCTTCAACCTCCGCCGCCGCATGCAGCCGGTGTTCCAGGACCCGTACGGTTCGCTCGACCCTCTGCGGAGCATCGGCAACCTGATCGCCGAGCCGTTGAACATCCACAAGGTGGGCGACAACGCCTCGCGGCGCGCCCGCGTGGAGGAGCTGCTCGAGCAGGTCGCCCTGCCGCAGGAGCTCGCCTCGCGCTACCCCAACGAGCTGTCCGGCGGACAGCGTCAGCGTGTCGCCATCGCGCGCGCACTGGCGCTCAAGCCCGACATCCTCGTGCTCGACGAGGCCGTGTCGGCCCTCGACGTGCTGGTGCAGGCGCAGGTCCTCCAGCTGCTGGCGGAGCTGCAGTCCGAGCTCGGTCTGACCTACCTGTTCATCACGCACGACCTCGCCGTCGTCCGTGTCGCCGCCGACCTGGTGTGCGTCATGGAGCGCGGCAAGCTCGTCGAACAGGGCACGGTCGACGAGATCTTCGCGCAGCCCTCGCAGGAGTACACGCAGCGTCTGCTCGACGCGATCCCCGGCGCTTCGCTGTCGCTGGGTGGCGCGTGACGCGCGACGATCGATTCCGGGGCACGGAACACCCGCGGGTGTTCCGTGCCCCGTCCGCGGTCGTCGGGCTCGTGCTCGGGGCCGCGCTGGCAGTCGTCCTCCTCGGCGACGCCGCGATCCGGGCGGGGATCGGCGAGATGCTGCTCATCGCCCCGCGGGTGCTGTTGGCGCTCTGGGGCGTGTACGCCCTGCTGTTCGCCCCGCACGTGCGGATCGACGCGAACGGCATCCGGATCCACAACCCGCTGCGCGTCAGCGACATCGCCTGGGCGCGTGTCAGCGACATCGACATGCGCTGGCAGCTCGAGGTGAAGACCGACGAACCGCGGGTCTACAAGGCCTTCGGCGGGCCCGTCGCCGGCCGCCCCGGTCGACCGCCCCTGCGCCGTGGCGACGACGACCGTGCGCGGCGCGAGCCGCCCGCCATCCGCGACCTCCAGGTCATCCAGGACGCGTGGGAGTCGGCTCGACCGACGGCCCCGAAGAACGGCTCCGTCCGTCGTTTCTGGGACATTCCCTCGGCGATTTCCCTCCTGGTTCTGATCGTCTGGGTTATTATCGCTTTGTTCATTTCCGGCGGTCTCCGCTGAGCGCAGTGCTGCGCTCGAGCTGACCGTTCGTGACAAAGCGCCATGTAAGCGCTTTGTTACATTCGTGAAAAGTGTGTTCCCCCCGCGCACATTCCGCGAAAAGCCGACGTAGGGTCGCTGAAGATCCTTAGCCAGGCGAAACAATCGGCGGGGATCTCGAAGGCGAGAGGACCCCCCATGATGCAGACCCCCGAGACGTTCCGGACGGGCATTCGCGCGTCATGACGTTCTACGTTCTGCGCCGGTTCCTGAACTACGCCGTTCTCAGCCTGCTCGCCACGTGCCTCGCGTACGTGCTGGGAAGTGCGCTGCTGCGGCCTCAGGACCGCTTCTACGGCATGAACCCGCGGCCGCCCCAGGAGTCGATCATCGCGAGCCTCGACGCTCTCGGTGCCAACCCCGACGTGCCGATCATCGTGCGCCTGTGGAACTGGTTGGTGAACCTGTTCACCAACTTCTCCCTCGGCACCACGATCGGCGGCCAGGACGTCATGACCGAGATCGCCACGCGCGCCGGCACGAGCCTGCGCCTGCTGCTCATCGGCTCGATCCTCGGCGCCATCGTCGGCGTACTCATCGGCGTGTGGGGCGCGGTGCGCCAGTACCGCGCGAGCGACCAGGTCACGACCTACGCGTCGTACCTCGTGTTCGCGACCCCGACCTTCGTGATCGGCGTGCTGCTGATGATCGCGGCCACCGCCTTCAACAACGCCCTGGGCAACCAGGTGATCCGCTTCACCGGCGAGTACACCGCGGGGGTCGAGGGCTTCGGCCCGATGCTGGCCGACCGTGCCGTGCACCTGCTGCTGCCGACGATCGCGCTCGTGCTCATCAGCGCCGCGTCGTTCTCGCGCTACCAGCGCAGCATGATGCTCGACGTGCTGGGGGCCGACTACATCCGCACCGCCCGCGCGAAAGGGCTGCCGCGCACGCAGGCATTGTTCCGTCACGGCGTGCGCATCGCCCTCATTCCGATGTCGACGTTCTTCGCCTACAGCTTCGGCACCTTGATCGCCGGTTCGGCGATGCTCGAGATCGTCTTCTCGTGGCGCGGGATGGGGCAATTCCAGCTCAACGCCGTGACGCAGCAGGACATCAATGCGGTGGCGGGCTCGACGCTTTTCGTCGCCGTGCTCGTCCTGCTTTCTTCGACCCTGTCCGAAGTGCTCTACGCAGCCCTCGACCCGAGAGTGAGGAGCTGACATGACAATGCAGGAAGACGCCCTCGACGGCACCCTCGTCGCCACCAGCCCGGTCACCCGCGCCCGCAAGCCGCTCTCGCGCGGTGCACTGGTGCGCGCACGCCTGCGCAAGATGCCCCGGTTCTGGGTCGGCGCGAGCGTGCTCGTGTTCATCGTGCTCTGGGCCTTCATCGGACCCCTGCTCTCGCCGTGGGACGCCACTCAGCGCGACTTCCTCAACGTCGGCCTCGGCCCGACGCAGTTGCACTGGTTCGGCACCAACGGCATCGGGCAGGACATCTACGCCCAGACGCTCGTCGGCCTGCAGAAGTCGCTCATCATCGGCGCCCTCGCGGGTGTCGGCGCGACCCTGATCGCCGCGGCGGTGGGCTCGGTCGCCGGCTACCTCGGCGGCAAGATCGACGCCGTCATCGGCTGGATCATCCACCTGCTGCTGGTGGTGCCCTCGTTCTTCATCCTCGTGCTGCTGAGCCCGCTGACGCGCGGCCTGTCGTGGCTGGCGCTGACCTTCTTCCTGGCGGTGTTCAGCTGGATGATCCTCGCCCAGGTGGTGCGCAACCAGACCCGGTCGCTGCGCAACCGCGACTTCGTGCGGGCGGCGCGCTACATGGGCATGCCGACCCGGCAGATCCTCGGCCGCCACATCATCCCCAACATCGCGTCGCTGCTGATCATCGACGCGACCCTCGGCATCGTCGCGGCCATCATGGCCGAGACCTCGCTCAGCTACTTCGGCTTCGGCGTGCAGGCGCCCGACGTCTCGCTCGGCACCCTGCTGTCGGCGGGCACCTCGGCCGCCGTGACCCGCCCGTGGCTGTTCGTGTACCCCGCCGGCGTGCTGATCGTGCTGCTCCTGGCCATCAGCCTCATCGGCGACGCGCTGCGCGACGCCATCGACCCCACTTCGGGAGCGAACCGTGACTGACCCCCGTTCCGCCACCTTGCTGTCATCGACCGGACGCCAGCCGCTGCTGTCGGTCCGCGACCTCAGCGTGACCTTCCCCCAGCGCGAGGGCAACGCCGTCCGCGCCGTCCGCGGCATCTCCTACGACGTGCACGAGGGCGAGTTCCTCGGCATCGTCGGAGAGTCCGGTTCCGGTAAGAGCGTGTCGTCGCTCGCGGTGATGGGGCTGCTGCCCTCGAACGCCCGCGTCGAGGGCGACATCGTCTACGACGGTCGGTCGCTGCTGGCGATGAACGATGCCCAGCTGTCGAAGATCCGCGGCGCCGAGCTCGCGATGGTCTTCCAAGACCCGCTGTCGGCGCTCACCCCGGTCTACACGGTGGGCGACCAGATCTCCGAGGGCCTGCGCCTGCACGACAAGGCACTGTCGGCCCAGGCCGCGCACGCCCGCTCGGTCGAGCTGCTCAAGCTCGTCGGCATCCCGGATGCCGAGCGTCGGGCCCGCGCGTACCCGCACGAGTTCTCGGGCGGTATGCGTCAGCGCGCGATGATCGCCATGGCCATCGCCAACGATCCGCGGGTCATCATCGCCGACGAGCCCACCACGGCGCTCGACGTGACGATCCAGGCGCAGATCCTCGAGGTGCTGCAGAAGGCCCGCGAGGTCACGGGCGCCGCCGTCGTGCTCATCACGCACGACCTCGGCGTCGTGGCCGGTCACGCCGACCGCGTCGCGGTGATGTACGCGGGCAAGCTCGTCGAGCGCGGCTCGGTCGACGAGATCTTCCACGACCCGCACATGCCCTACACGGTGGGTCTGCTGCGCTCGGTGCCGAACATGCAGACCGCCGGCTCGCAGCGTCTGGTGCCGTTGGAGGGACGCCCGCCGTCCCTCGCGAGCCTGCCCAAGGGGTGCCCCTTCGCGGCGCGCTGCCCGATCGCGATCGACGCGTGCCACGACATCGAGCCCGAGCTCGCGATGCACGGCACCGACCCCGATCACGTCTCGGCCTGCATCCGCGCCGACGAGATCGCATCCGGTGCCCTCGCCCGCCCCGACATCTTCCCCCGCCCCGAGGCGCTGGGCGAGATCCCGCCGCTGCGTCCCGACGTCACCCCGGCCGTCGAGGTCACCGATCTGACCAAGCACTTCCCGCTGATGAAGGGCTCGGTCTTCCCGCGCCGCATCGGCACGGTGCGCGCCGTCGACGGCATCTCGTTCTCGATCCAGCCCGGTCGCACCATGGGCCTGGTGGGGGAGTCGGGGTGCGGGAAGACGACGACGATCCTCGAGATCATGGAGATGGTCGCCCCCCAGAGCGGCAGCATCCGCATCAACGGCACCGACGTGGCCACCGTGAGCCGCACAGACAAGGCGACGCTGCGCAAGGGCATCCAGATCGTCTTCCAAGACCCGATGGGCGCGATCGACCCGCGCCTGCCGGTCGGCGAGGTCATCACCGAGCCGCTGCTGGTGCAGGGCGTGCCCCGTGCCGAACGCGACCGCAAGATGACCGAGCTGCTCGAGCTCGTCGGCCTCGACCCCAACATGTCGGACCGCTACCCGCACGAGTTCTCGGGCGGTCAGCGTCAGCGCATCGGCATCGCCCGCGCCCTCGCGACCGACCCCGCCGTCGTCGTGCTCGACGAGCCGGTCTCGGCCCTCGACGTCTCGATCCAGGCCGGTGTCATCAACCTGCTCGAAGACCTCAAGGAACGCCTCGGCCTGTCGTTCCTCTTCGTCGCGCACGACCTCGCCGTGGTCCGTCAGATCGCCGACGACGTCTCGGTCATGTACCTCGGGCGCATCGTCGAGCAGGGTCCCGTCGACGCGGTGTTCGACAACCCCCGGCATCCCTACACCAAGGCCCTCATCTCGGCCGCGCCCATCCCGGATCCGCGCATCGAGCGCGCGCGCACCCGCATCCTGCTCGACGGCGACCTGCCGAGCCCGACGCAGGAGATCTCCGGATGCCGCTTCCGCACGCGCTGCCCGCTGTACCGCCTGCTGCCCGACGCCGACCGGCGCCGGTGCGACTCCGACGACCCCGGTCTGCGCTCTTCGGCGCGCTCCGAGGTGGCGTGCCACTACGCCGAACGCTCCGACCTCGTCCTCGAGACGGCGTCGGTCGCGTCCCCCCGAACGTCTTCGATCGACGGCACCACGGCGTCGGAGACCCTCCCCGATCACCAACGAGAGGACTGATCACATGAAGATCCGCAAAGCGAAGGGGCTCGGCGCCCTCACGCTGCTGAGCGTCGCCGCCCTGGCGATCGCCGGCTGCGCGCCGGGCAACACGGCGGCTCCGTCCGCCAACCCCGAGGACCAGAACTCGCTGCCCTCGACCGCGTGGGTCCGCGCCGACGCCGCCGACGTGCAGGACGGCGGAACCCTCACGCTGGCCGTCGACTCGATGCCTGTCAACTGGAACAACTTCCAGATCGACGGCAATGAGGCCAACACCAACGACATCATCTCGGCGATGCAGGGTGGCCCCATCAAGATCGACGAGTCGGGCAAGCCGGTCGTCAACGAGGACTACGCCTCGTCGGTCGAGCTGACCAACGAGAGCCCCCAGACGGTCGAGATCAAGCTGAACCCGGATGCCGTGTGGGAGGACGGGACGCCCATCACCGTCGCCGACTACCAGGCGACCTGGAAGGCCAACAACGGCTCGAACCCCGAGTACGTCGTCATCTCCACCACCGGCTGGGACCAGATCGAATCGGTCGAGCAGGGCACGGACGAGTTCGACGTCATCATCACGTTCTCGTCGGTGTACGCCGACTGGCAGGGTCTGCTCGGTCAGATCCTCCCCGCCTCGGCCGCGAGCGACCCGAACACCTTCAACACGGGCTACCTCACCACGGCCCTTCCCTCTTCGGGTCCCTTCCTCCTGGGCTCGTTCGACTCGACGGCCGGCATCGCCACCCTCGAGCGCAACCCCAAGTGGTGGGGCCAGGCGCCCAAGCTCGAGACGATCGTCTACCGCGCGGTGAGCCAGGACCAGCAGGGCACCTCGTTCAGCAACGGTGAGATCGACGCGCTGAACATCAGCGCCAACGCCGACCTCTACCAGACCGCTCAGAACGTGCAGGGCGCCGAGATCCAGGCCTCCAACGGTCTGACCTGGACGCACATCACCATGCGCGCCTCCGACGGTCCGCTGGCCGACGTCAACGTCCGCAAGGCCGTGGCATCCATCGTCAACCGCGAGCAGATCGCCAACACGGCGAACTCGCCCGTCGGCGTCCCCGCCATCACGCAGGGCAGCTACGTGTTCATGCCCGGTCAGGACGGCTACACCGACGAGGCGCTGCCCTACGACACCGACGCCGGTGCCAAGTACCTCGAAGACGCCGGTTACACCAAGGACGGCGACTCCTGGGTCAAGGACGGCACCCCGCTGAAGTTCTCGGTCACCGTCCCCGCCGACACCGCCACGAACATCCAGCGTGCCGAGCAGATCCAGGCCGACCTCAGCGAGTTCGGCATCCCGGTCGATCTGAACACCGTGCCCGTGGGCGGCTACTTCAGCGACTACATCATCCCCGGTGACTTCGAGATGGTGACGTTCTCGTGGCGCGGTACCGCGTACCCGATCTCGTCGAGCGAGTCGCTGTTCTCGCCCGTCGACTCGGCGCAGAACTACACCGGCATCGCCGACCCGCAGCTCGCGGACCTGTGGCAGAAGGCCAACACCGACCTCGACCCCGACTCGCGCCTGAAGACGGCCGAGGAGATCGACAAGGTGCTGTGGTCGTACGTGCCGATCATCCCGATCGCGCCGCTGCCCAACGTCTACGCCGTCAAGCAGGGTCTCGTGAACTGGGGCGCCACCCAGTTCGAGACCGTCGACTGGACGATCGTGGGCTTCCAGAACAGCTGACGCACCTCGTGAAAAGGGGGGCGGGGTCCTGCGGGATCCCGCCCCTTTCGTGCGTCCGGACCGTTCCTGAACGTCCGCTGCCGGGAGTATCGGCGCGGGCCGGTAGACTAGAGACGCCCGATTCCGGGCACCACCCCGAATTTTCCTGGAGACCCTCCATGGCGCACGCCCTTCGTCCTGACCTCCGTAACGTCGCGATCGTCGCGCACGTCGACCACGGCAAGACGACTCTCGTCGACGCCATGCTCCGCCAGACCGGCTCGTTCGGCGACCACGCGCACGTCGAAGAGCGCGCGATGGACTCGAACGACCTCGAGCGCGAAAAGGGCATCACGATCCTCGCCAAGAACACGGCGATCACCTACAACGGTGTGCACACCGAGGTTCCGGTCACGATCAACGTGATCGACACCCCCGGCCACGCCGACTTCGGTGGAGAGGTCGAGCGCGGCCTGTCGATGGTCGACGGCGTCGTGCTGCTCGTCGACGCGTCCGAGGGCCCGCTGCCCCAGACGCGCTTCGTGCTGCGCAAGGCCCTCGAGGCCAAGCTCCCCGTCATCCTGCTGGTCAACAAGACCGACCGCCCCGACGCGCGCATCGCCGAGGTCGAAGAAGAGGCGCACGACCTGCTGCTGGGCCTCGCGTCCGACCTCGTCGACGACGTGCCCGACCTCGACGTCGACGCGCTGCTCGACGTCCCCGTCGTGTACGCCTCGGGCCGCGCGGGTGCCGCGTCGCTCAACCGTCCCGACAACGGCTCGCTGCCCGACAACGAAGACCTCGAGCCGCTCTTCGGTGCGATCCTCGAGCACGTCCCGGCTCCCGCCTACGACGACGAGGCTCCGCTGCAGGCCTGGGTCACCAACCTCGACTCCTCGCCGTTCCTCGGTCGCCTCGCGCTGCTGCGCGTGTTCAACGGCACGCTGAAGAAGGGCCAGACCGTGGCCTGGGTGCGCGCCGACGGCACCACCAGCAACGCCCGCATCACCGAGCTGCTGAAGACCCGCGCCCTCGAGCGCTACCCCGCCGAAGACGCCGGCCCCGGTGACATCGTCGCCATCGCCGGTTTCCCCGACATCACCATCGGCGAGACCATTGCCGACCCCGACGACGTGCGCCCGCTCAAGGCGATCACCGTCGACGACCCGGCCATCTCGATGACCATCGGCACCAACACCTCGCCCCTCATGGGCAAGGTCAAGGGCCACAAGCTCACCGCCCGCATGGTGAAGGACCGCCTCGACCGCGAGCTCATCGGTAACGTCTCGCTCAAGGTCGTCGACATCGGACGCCCCGACGCGTGGGAGGTCCAGGGCCGCGGCGAGCTGGCGCTGGCCATCCTGGTCGAGAACATGCGTCGCGAGGGCTTCGAGCTCACTGTCGGCAAGCCTCAGGTGGTCACCAAGCGCGGCGAAGACGGCAAGCTCAAGGAGCCCTTCGAGCACCTCACCATCGACGCGCCCGAAGAGCACCTCGGTGCGATCACGCAGCTGATGGCCGCCCGCAAGGGCCGCATGGACAACATGACGAACCACGGCACCGGCTGGGTGCGCATGGAGTTCGTCGTGCCCTCGCGCGGTCTGATCGGTTTCCGCAGCGAGTTCCTCACGATCACGCGCGGCACCGGCATCGCGAACGCGATCTCGCACGGCTACGACGACTGGGCCGGCTCGATCACGACCCGTCAGAACGGCTCGATCGTCGCCGACCGCATGGGTGTCGTCACCCCGTTCGCCATGATCGCCCTGCAGGAGCGCATGAGCTTCTTCGTGCAGCCCACCGAAGAGGTCTACGAGGGCATGGTCATCGGCGAGAACTCGCGCGCCGACGACATGGACGTCAACATCACCAAGGAGAAGAAGCTCACGAACATGCGTTCGTCGACCTCCGACTCCTTCGAGTCGATGACGCCCCCGCGCATCCTCACGCTCGAGGAGTCGCTGGAGTTCGCTCGCGACGACGAATGCGTCGAGGTCACGCCCGAGAAGGTGCGCATCCGCAAGGTCGAGCTCGACGCGACCGCGCGCGGTCGCTCCGCTTCGCGCCTGAAGCGTCAGGACGCCAACGCGTAAGCATCCCGTCCCGAACGGCCCCGCCCAGCCTCGTGCTCGGCGGGGCCGTTCGCGTTCCGGGATGCGTGGCCAGGTGGCTGAGCCTGGCGAAGCCCTCGGTTTCGCCGCGGAGGTGGCTGAGCCCGTCGAAGCCCCCGGTCCCGGCGCAGGTGGCTGAGCCCGTCGAAGCCCCCCGTCCCGGCGCAGGTGGCTGAGCCTGGCGAAGCCTCCGGTCCCGGCGTAGGTGGCTGAGCCTGTCGAAGCCTCCGGTTCCCCGCGTAGGTGGCCGATCCTGTCGCAGCCCCCGGTCCCTTCGACAGGCTCAGGGACCTTCGCCGGTCGCGCGCTGCGACCTCAGCCCTGGGCGGCAGGGGCAGGAGTGCGCATGACCTTCGCGAGCGCCTTACCCTTCGCCAGTTCGTCGACGACCTTGTCGAGCAGGCGGATCCGGTACATCAGCGGGTCGTCGATCTGCTCGACCCGCACTCCACACACCACGCCGGTGATCTCCGACGCCTGCGGGGTGAGTCGCGCGTCGTCGAAGAACTCGCGGAACGTGGTCGTCCCCCGGGCATGGCGGGCGAGCTCCGCCTCACTGAACCCGGTGAGCCAGCGGATCACGGCGTCGAGCTCGTCGACGGTGCGCCCTTTGCGCTCGACCTTCGCGACGTACAACGGGTAGACCGACGAGAAGGGCATGTCGAAGACGCGGGACATGCCTGCACGATAGCTTCGCCGCCGGCAGCTGTCGACGCGCGCCCTCGCTCGCTGGCGGCGGGTTCGAGACATCTCGAGTGTCCACAACACTCCGCTGGCCGTCGACAGATCCGGCGTGTCGTGGACACTCGACCGGGTGTCGCGCGGCGCAGACCTGTTGAGCGTCCCGGACACACCGCTGACCACAAAAAGGGTGCGGCGTGTTCTGAACACTCAACGAGGGGGCGGGGCGCCAGCCCGGGGCGTCAGCGCGACTCGACCACGCACACCGCGCTCATGCCGGGCGTGAGCGCCTCGAACACGTGCGGGGCATCGCCCGGATACGACAGGTAATCGCCGGGCGAGAGCTCGAAGGGGTCGTCGACCGGGCCGACCATTCCGCGCCCCGACACCATGACGAGGTGCTCGATCGTGCCGCGCGGGTGCGGGTCGGACCGTCGCGGCGTGCCGGGCTCGGCCGACAGCAGGTAGATGTCGCGGCGGGCGTGCGGCGGGCTTGCCGAGAGCAGGACGGCGATGTAGTCGGATGCCGACGACGCCACGGCCGTTCCGGCTTCGCCCGCGCGGATCAGGGTGGGGGAGTGCACCCCCTCGTCGACGAAGTCGGCGAACGGGATCTCGAGGGTCGACGCGAGAGCCCACAGCGTCTCGACACTGGGATTGCCGCCGCCGTTCTCCAGCTGCGACACGGTCGCCTTCGCCACGCCCGCGCGCCGCGCGAGCTCGCTGACGCTGAGATCGCGCCTCTCGCGCTCGCGCCGGAGGGTGGTCGCGATGCGGTCGCCGAGCTCGGTCATGCGTTCATTATGCTCACCGTTCGTTCGACTTGACGAACGACCGCCCGATCGTTCACGATGATGTCCATGCGTTCGATCCACCGAACACCCGAGGGGGTGGCCGCCCGGCAAGGTCTCGCCGTAGCCCTCGCCACGAGCGCCTACGGTGTCTCGTTCGGCGCCGTGTCGGTGGCATCCGGACTCGACGTGTGGCAGACGTGCGTGCTCAGCCTGCTCATGTTCACCGGCGGCTCGCAGTTCGCGTTCGTCGGGGTGATCGCGGCGGGAGGACTAGCAGCCGCCCCCGCGGCTATCGCGTCGTCGGTGCTGCTCGGTGTGCGAAACGCCGCGTACGCGATGCGCATGGCGCCGATCGTCGGTGGGGGAGGGTGGCGCAAGGCCGCCGCGACGCAATTCACGATCGACGAGTCGACGGCGGTCGCGCTCGCCCAGACCGAGCCGCGTGCGCGTCAGACCGGGTTCTGGGTCACCGGCATCGCGATCTGGGTCGGCTGGAACCTCTCGACTCTCCTCGGCGCGCTACTGGGGGACGTGTTGGGCGATCCGCGCACGTACGGCCTCGACGCCGCAGCCGCCGCGGCCTTCCTCGCCCTGCTCTGGCCGCGCCTGCGCGGGCGTCAGCCCCTCGCCGTCGCCGCAGGCGCCGCTGCCGTGGCGGCGCTGCTCACGCCGTGGCTCATGCCCGGCATCCCGGTCATCGCCGCAGCCGGCGTCGCGATCGCGGTCGGACTGTTCGACCGGCGCCCCGCAGCGGTGTCGTCAGAGGGGCGGATGCCATGACCCTGTGGACCGCCGTGCTCGCGGCATCCGTCATCTGCGTCGCCCTCAAGGCCACCGGCTATCTGCTGCCCGCGCACTGGCTCGACAAGCCCCGCCCCGCCCGCATCGCCGATCTGCTGACCGTGGCCCTCCTCTCGGCCCTCGTCGTGGTGCAGACCCTCGGCGTGGGCCAGGCGATCGTCGTCGACGCGCGGCTGCCCGCGGTCGGCGTCGCGGCCCTGCTGCTGTGGCTGCGCGCCCCGTTCCTCGTGGTCGTCGTCGGTGCGGCGGTGACGGCGGCGCTGCTGCGCCTGTGGGGCTGGGCGACCTGAGCCTCGGGTGGCGCATAGCCCGCACTCCTAGACTGATCCGATGGGTTCCACTGTGCTTCGGATCGTCGGCTGGGCGGTCGCTCTCCTCGTCGGCGCCTTCTACGGCGCGGCCGGAACCGTCGGGCAGGCGTTCATGCTCGGCCCCGTGCCGGTCGGCCTGGTGCTCGCCACGATCGGCAGTGCCGCGTTGCTGATCGCTCTGCGCACGCTCACGGGCGACCGCGTCAACGCGCTGTTCGGGGGCCTCGGCATCACGGCGGCGACCTTCCTGTTCTCGCAGGTGGGACCCGGAGGCTCCGCGATCGTGGCCGCACCGACCCCGGGTACCGAGTGGGTGCCGCTGCTGTGGACGATCGTCGGCCCCGCGCTGATGGCGCTGGTGGCGTTCTGGCCCGACCTCTCGCACCTGCGTGCGCCGGCGGCATCCGCCCAGTCCTGACGGCCGGGGAGGTGGCTGAGCTTGTCGAAGCCACCGGACGTGCGTGCGCGCGGTTCCGGTCGGGGAGGTGGCTGAGCCAGTCGAAGCCCCCGGGCGCGTGTGCGTGGGGTTCCGGCCGGGGAGGTGGCTGAGCCTGTCGAAGCCCCCGGGCGTGCGCGGGGGGTTCCGGCCGGGGAGGTGGCTGAGCCTGTCGAAGCCCCCGGGCGTGCGCGGGGGTCCGGTCCCTTCGACAGGCTCAGGGACCTGGGCGGGCGTGCGTCCCTTCGGTCGGGGAGGTGGCTGAGCCTGTCGAAGCCCCCGGGCGTGCGCGGGGGTTCCGGTCCCTTCGACGGGCTCAGGGACCTGGGTGGGCGGGCGTGCGTGGAGTCCGGTCCCTTCGACAGGCTCAGGGACCTGGGTGGGCGGGCGTGCGCGGGGGTCCGGTCCCTTCGACGGGCTCAGGGACCTGGGTGGGCGGGCGTGCGCCGGGTTCCGGTCCCTTCGACAGGCTCAGGGACCTAGGTGGGCGGGCGTCTGTGGGGTTCCGGTCCCTTCGACAAGCTCAGGGACCTGGGCCGCGGATCATAGGTCAGCGGCTCGGCGGCGAGGCCGGGTGCCCGGGCGCGATTAGACTGAGCGGGTGACTTACGTGATCGCCCTCCCGTGTGTCGATGTCAAAGACCGCGCCTGCATCGATGAGTGTCCTGTCGACTGCATCTACGAGGGTGAACGATCGCTCTACATCCACCCCGACGAGTGCGTCGACTGCGGTGCGTGCGAGCCGGTCTGCCCCGTCGAGGCCATCTACTACGAAGACGACCTTCCCGAAGAGTGGTCCGACTACTACAAGGCCAACGTCGAGTTCTTCGACGACATCGGCTCGCCCGGTGGTGCCGCCAAGGTCGGCGTGATCGCCAAGGACCACCCGGTCATCACCGCTCTGCCTCCGCAGGCGCACTGACCCGTGGGCGTCGCCGACCTCGCCGACTACCCGTGGGACGCGGTCGCCCCCTACGCGGAGCGCGCCCGACGCCACCCTGACGGCATCGTCGACCTGTCGATCGGATCGCCCGTCGATCCCACGCCGCAGGTCATCGCCGAGGCTCTGGCCGACGCGACCGATGCGCACGCTTACCCGCAGACCGCGGGCACCCCGGCGCTGCGCGAGGCGATCGCCGAGTGGTACCACCGCCGTCGCGGGGTTCCCGGCCTGAGCGCGGCGAACGTGCTGCCGACTGTCGGCTCGAAAGAGCTGGTGGCTCTGCTCCCGCTGCTGCTCGGCCTCGGACCGGGTGACGCCGTTGTGCACCCGCGGGCCGCGTACCCCACCTACGAGGTCGGCGCGCGTCTCGTCGGCGCCGAGCCGGTGGCATCCGACGACCCTTCCTCGTGGCCCGCGCACGCTCGGCTGATCTGGATCAACTCCCCGGGCAACCCCGACGGACGCGTGCTCTCGACGGACGAGTTGGCGGATGCCGTGGCGCGAGCCCGCGAGATCGGCGCGGTCCTGGCTTCCGACGAGTGCTACGCGGAGCTCGGGTGGGACGCCCCGTGGGACCAGCAGCCCGTGCCGAGCGTGCTGGATCCCGCCGTCGTCGGCGACGACCTCACCGGCGTGCTGTCGGTGTACTCGCTCAGCAAGCAGTCGAACCTCGCCGGGTACCGCGCAGCTTTTCTGGCCGGCGACCCCGCGATCGTCGAGCGCCTGCTGACCGGGCGCAAGCACCTCGGCCTCATGCCTCCCGCCCCCGTGCAGCGAGCGATGACCGTCGCGCTCGGCGATGACGAGCACGTGGCTGCGCAGCGCGAGCGCTACGCCCGCCGTCGTGCGGTGCTCAAGCCCGCGATCGAGGCCGCCGGCTTCACGATCGACCGCAGCGAGGGCGGCCTGTACCTCTGGGCCACCGAGGGGCGCGACGCCTGGGAGAGCCTCGACCGTCTGGCCGATCTCGGCATCCTGGTGGGGCCGGGGCACTTCTACGGCACGCACTTCCCGCAGCATGTGCGCTTCTCGCTCACCGCGACCGACGAGCGCGTCGCCGCCGCGGCGGAGCGTCTGCGGGCCTGACCAGGAGGTTCCCTCCATTCGATGGGGGCGACCTTTGGCGGTGTCATCTGTACGCCGGAGTGCCTACTAGGCTGTAAAGGCAGGTCGTTCGGGGTCATCCTCCGCGCGCCCCGCCGACCCGGATGCCATTCCCGTGGCATCCAGAGGGCGAGAAGATCGCGGGGTGCCGCAACCCCCCGCGTTCGACCACACGGGCGACCAGAAATCGCAAGGAGGCGCGGTGAGCGACGCGGGCACGCAGCAGGACAAGGCCACTCTGACGGTAGGGGGCTCCACCGCCGAATTCCCGGTCCTGCGAGGCACCGACGGCGTCCCGAGCATCGACATCGCGTCGCTGACCAAGCAGACCGGGCACACCACGCTCGACTACGGCTTCGTCAACACGGCGTCGACGAAGTCCGACATCACCTACATCGACGGCGACCAGGGCATCCTCCGCTACCGCGGGTACCCCATCGAGCAGCTGGCGAAGAACAGCACCTACCTCGAGGTCGCCTGGCTGCTCATCTACGGCGAGCTTCCCTCGGCATCCGAGCTGGCGTCGTTCGACGAGCGCATCCGCCGTCACACGCTGCTGCACGAAGACCTCAAGAGCCTCTTCTCGGCACTGCCGCCGACGGCTCACCCCATGTCGGTGCTCTCGGCCGCGACCGCCGCCCTCTCGACGTATTACGAGTCGGAGTCCGACCCGCACAACCCCGAGCACGTCGAGCTCAACACCGTCCGCATGCTCGCCAAGCTCCCCGTGATCGCGGCGTACGCGCACAAGAAGAGCATCGGTCAGGCGTTCCTGTACCCCGACAACTCGCTGTCGTTCGTCGACAACTTCCTCAAGCTCAACTTCGGCGTGCACAGCGAGCCCTTCGAGGCCAACCCGGTCATGACGAAGGCCCTCGACCTGCTGCTGATGCTGCACGAGGACCACGAGCAGAACGCCTCGACCTCGACCGTGCGCCTGGTCGGCTCGACCGGAGCGAACCAGTTCGCGTCGATCTCCGCCGGCATCCAGGCGCTGTCCGGCCCCCTGCACGGTGGCGCGAACGAAGCCGTGCTGCAGATGCTCGCGCGCATCCGCGACTCGGGCGAGAGCGTCGAACGGTTCGTCGAGCGGGTGAAGAACAAGGAGCAGGGCGTCAAGCTCATGGGCTTCGGTCACCGCGTCTACAAGAACTACGACCCGCGCGCGAAGCTCGTCAAGGAGTCGGCCGACGAGGTGCTCACCGCGCTCGGAGTCAGCGACCCGCTTCTCGACCTCGCCAAGGAGCTCGAGCAGATCGCCCTCGAGGACGACTACTTCAAGGAGCGTCGCCTCTATCCGAACGTCGACTTCTACACCGGCGTGATCTACAAGGCGATGGGCTTCCCCACGCGCATGTTCACGGTGCTGTTCGCGATCGGCCGCCTGCCCGGCTGGCTCGCCCAGTGGCGCGAGGCGATCAACGACCCCCAGACGAAGATCGGCCGCCCGCAGCAGCTGTACACGGGTGCCGCCGAGCGCAACTACCCCGGAGTCTGATCCGGCCGGAAACGCCCCGTCCCTCTTGCGAGGGGCGGGGCGTTTCGCCGTGTGCGGCGGGGATGTGTCGCTGATTCTCCCCATGTCCCACTTTGTGCTGTCTGGGGTGCCGCCAGGGAGCCGTTTTTGGGACATGGTCTGCGCACATCGGGACATGGTCGGCGAGGGCGGTTCGCCCTGCATCCATGTCCCACTTTGTGCTGCCTGGGGCGCTGCCAGGTAGCCGTTTGTGGGACATGGTCTGCGCATATGGGGACATGGTGGGCGAGGGCGGTTGGACCTTCACCCATGTCCCACTTCGTGCTGCCCGGGGCGCTGCCAGGCAGCCGTTTGTGGGACATGGTCTGCGCAGATGGGGACAGGGGGAGCGCCGAAGAGAACGGATGCCACGTGGCCCCGCCGACGCCGATGACGCGACCAGTAGGGTCGGGGCATGCCGCGTCTGTTGGTCCGTCGTCCGTCGCCCCGCCTCGCCGAGGGCGAGCTCACCCACCTCGACCGCGTGCCGGTCGATGCCGATCTGGCCCTCGCGCAGTGGCGCGGGTACGTCGAGGCGTTCCGCACGCGCGGATGGGAGATCGTCGAGATCGATCCGGCCGACGATCAACCCGACGGCGTGTTCGTCGAGGATGCGGTGGTGATGTTCGGCGACCTCGCCGTGCTGTGTCGGGCCGGCGCGGTCTCGCGGCGGGGCGAGGCGGAGAGCGTGCGGGCCGGGGTCTCGGCATCCGGGATCGCCCTCGAAGAGATCGCGGAGCCCGGAACCCTCGACGGGGGCGACGTGCTCAAGGTGGGCCGGACCGTCTACGTGGGCGCGTCGTCGCGGACGAACGCCGAGGGCATCGCCCAGCTGCGGGCTCTGCTCGAGCCGCGCGGGTGGGAGGTGCGCGAGATCCCGGTCACCAAGGTGCTGCACCTGAAGTCGGGGGTGACGGCGCTTCCCGACGGCACGGTGGTCGGGTTCGAGCCGCTCGTCGACGATCCGTCGCTGTTCCCGGCGTTCGCGGGCGTCCCCGAAGAGCACGGCACCGCCGTGGTGGTGCTCGACGACGACACGGTGCTGATGTCGGCGGACGCCCCGGCGACGGCCGAGGAGCACCGGTTCCGCGGCCTCGACGTGGTGACGGTCGACGTCAGCGAGTTCGAGAAGCTCGAGGGCTGCGTGACCTGCCTGTCGGTGCGGGTGCGCGACTGAGGCTCGCGGAGACCGCTCACCCCCACGCGCGATCCGCGCGCATAAACGCGATCCGCGCGAAAAGCGTTCATGCGTGAATCGGAGCCCGGCCTCAGGCGTGCAGCGCCTCGTTCAGCGTCACGCCGACGCCGGCGCGAGCCGAGGCCTCGACGGCGCCGGTGAGCGAGTTGCGGCGGAACAGGATGCCGTCGCGACCCGACAGCTCGCCCGCCTTGACCGTCTCGTCGCCGACGCGCACCTTCGTGCCGGCGGTGACGTAGAGGCCGGCCTCGACGACGCAGTCGTCGCCGAGCGAGATGCCGATGCCGGCGTTCGCGCCCAGCAGGGTGCGGGAGCCGATCGAGACGCGGTGCGTGCCGCCGCCCGAGAGGGTGCCCATGATCGAGGCGCCGCCGCCGATGTCGGTGCCGTCGCCGATCACGACGCCCTGCGACACGCGGCCCTCGATCATCGAGGAGCCGAGGGTGCCGGCGTTGAAGTTGACGAAGCCCTCGTGCATGACGGTCGTGCCGGGGGAGAGGTGCGCGCCCAGGCGCACGCGCGAGGCGTCGGCGATGCGCACGCCCGCGGGCAGCACGTAGTCGGTGAGGCGCGGGAACTTGTCGAGACCCTGCAGCTGGATGCCGTGGCGCTTCAGCTGCGGCAGCAGGCGAGCGGCGTCGTCGGGGTGCACGGGGCCGGCGTTGGTCCACGCGACGTTGGGGAGGTGACCGAAGATGCCGTCGAGGTTGATCTCGTTGGGACGCACGAGCAGGTGCGACAGCGCGTGCAGGCGCAGGTAGGCATCGACGGTCGAGGTGGGCGCGGCATCCGCGTCGATCTCGAGGGTGACGGTCTCGACCACGACGCCGCGACGCTCGTCCGGACCGGCCGACGACTCCAGCGCCGCAGCCTCGGCGGCGAGGTCGCCCACGGCGCCCAGGCGGGGGCTCGGGAACCAGGCGTCGAGCACCGTTCCGGCGGTGGTCCGCGTCGAGAGTCCGGCAGCACTGATGCGTCGTTCGTTGCTCACCGCTCCAGGCTACCGGCGGCATCGCGTGTGAAAGGATCGGGGCATGGCCGCGCTCGATCTGACCTCCTCCTCCGTCGCCCTCACGCGGGCCATCTGCGACGTCCACAGCGAGTCGGGCGACGAGACGACCCTGGCCGACGCGATCGAGGCCGCGGTGTCGGCGTATCCCCACCTCGAGGTCCTCCGCGACGGCGACACGATCGTCGCCCGCACGAACCTCGGGCGCGAGCGCCGCGTCGTGATCGCCGGGCACATCGACACCGTTCCGATCAACGCCAACCTGCCCGTGCAAGACCGCGAGATCGACGGCGAGGCGTTCCTCTGGGGTCGCGGCACCGTCGACATGAAGGCCGGTGTGGCCGTGCAGCTCAAGCTCGCGGCCGAGCTCTCGGCACCCCCGGTCGACATCACGTGGATGTGGTACGACCACGAAGAGGTCGACTCCTCGCTCAACGGCCTCGGTCGCCTCTCGCGCAACCGTCCCGACCTGTTCGTCGGAGACTTCGCGATCCTCGGCGAGCCGAGCAACGGCGAGGTCGAGGGCGGCTGCAACGGCACCCTGCGCGCGCTCGTGCGCACCGACGGCGTGCGCGCGCACAGCGCCCGTTCGTGGATCGGCGAGAACGCGATCCACAAGGCAGCGCCCATCCTCGCCCGCCTGGCCGAGTACCGCGCGCGCGAGATCGAGGTCGAAGGCCTGGTCTACCGCGAGGGACTCAATGCCGTGCGCATCTCGGGCGGGGTCGCGGGCAACGTCATCCCCGACGCGTGCGAGGTCGAGGTCAACTACCGCTTCGCGCCCAGCCGCGACGCCGCGGGCGCCGAACGGGTCGTGCGCGATGTGTTCACCGGCTTCGAGGTCGAGATCGTCGATGTGGCCGAGGGCGCGCGTCCGGGGCTCGACGCGGCTCTGGCGAAGGAGTTCGTGGATGCCGTGGGCGCCACGCCCAAACCGAAATACGGCTGGACCGACGTGGCCCGGTTCTCGGCCCTCGGCATCCCGGCCGTCAATTACGGCCCCGGCGACCCGCACCTCGCCCACCACGACGAGGAGCGCGTTCCGCTCGCCCAGATCGACGCCGTCGAGAGCGGCCTCCGCGCCTGGCTGAGCGGGTCGTGACCGCCGAGGCCACGGCATCCGCTCCCGTCCGTCGATGGGAGCGACTGCCCGTGGCGGCGCGCATCGCGATCGTCTACGTCGCGGCGCGCCTGGTGACCACCGGCTTCTTCGTGCTCGCCTCGGCGCTGTCGGGTCCGGGCTCGCGGTACGGCATCGCGCCTTCTCTCGGTGAGCTCTCGCTCGGCTGGGACGCGCAGTGGTATTGGCTGGCTGCGGTGTCGGGATATCCGTCCGACCTGCCCATCACCACGACCGGCCACGTCGCCGAGAACGCCTGGGCGTTCATGCCGCTGTACGCCTACCTCGCGGCGGGCCTCGGAACCCTGCTCGGGTCGTGGGGCGCGGGCGCCGTCGCCATCTCGCTCGCCTCGGGCTACGGCGCGTGCGTCGTGCTGCACGCGTTGCTGCGCGATCGCATCGGCGGGGCGGCGGCGATGTGGGCCGTGGTGTTCTTCGCCTGCGGGCCGCTGGCGGCGATGTTCCAGGTGGGCTACGCCGAGGCGCTGTTCCTCTTCCTTCTCTTCGCGGCTCTGTGGTGCGTCCAGCGGCGCCGCTGGGGCTGGCTGTACCTTCTCGTTCCCGCGATGGGATTCACCCGCCCCGGGATCCTCGCGTTCGCGCTGTTCCTCGGGCTCTACGGCATCCACCGCTTCCTCCGCCGCCGTACTGATGTCCTGCCGACGCGCGAGATCGCGCACATCGTGGCTCTGGGCGCCGTCGCGACGGTCGTCGGTTTCGCGTGGCAGACGATCGCGGCGGTCGTTACCGGACAGCCGGGGGCGTACCTCTCGACTGAGCTGGCGTGGCGCCGCAACTGGATCCCCGGCGACAGCGGCACCTTCGTCCCCGTCGAGGGGTGGGTGCAGGCGGCCGGCTTCTGGTTCACGCAGTGGGGACTCGGCCCCGTGGCGGGCTACGTCTTCCTCGCGCTGCTGGTGACCGCGGTCGTCCTCGCGCTCGTCACGCTGCCGCAGGTGAAGGCCCTCGGCATCGAGGTGCGGCTGTGGTCGGCGAGCTACCTCGTCTACCTCCTGCTGGTGTTCTTCCCGCAGTCGAGCATCTTCCGCCTGCTACTGCCGGTGTCACCGCTGGTCGGAGCCCTCGCCGTTCCGCGCTCCCGCGCGTGGCGCGTCGGCGTGCTCGCGGCGGCGCTGCTGGGGCAGTGGTGGTGGATCTACAACATGTACGCCTTGGGCAACACGTACTGGCAGATCCCCTGACGCGCATCGCCCTGTGCGTTACCCGATAAACTGAGTGCAAGACCAACGAGGAAAAGGGGGCCGCGATGGCAGCCATGAAGCCGCGTACCGGCGACGGACCGATGGAGGCCGTGAAGGAGGGCCGGTTGATCATCGTGCGCGTGCCGCTCGAGGGCGGTGGGCGACTCGTCGTCTCGGTGAATGACGCCGAAGCGAAAGAGCTCTACGACGTGCTCGGTGGTGTCGTCTCCGCCTGACGATCATCCGTTCGCCAAGGCCGGTCCCCTCGGGGGCCGGCCTTCGTCGTTCCCGGCGCAACCCAGATCCCTGAGCTTGTCGAAGGGCCCGGCGCAACCCAGGTCCCTGAGCTTGTCGAAGGGCCCGGCGCAACCCAGGTCCCTGAGCTTGTCGAAGGGCCCGGCGCAACCCAGGTCCCTGAGCCTGTCGAAGGGCCCGGTACCCGACGCAACCCAGGTCCCTGAGCCTGTCGAAGGGCCCGGTACCCGACGGGACGCCTCGGCCGGGCCGGGGGTCGGAAGACGCAAAATCCGGATGCCATGGCATCCGGAACCATCACACCTCGCTGGGGCGCGTGGTGAGCTGCAAGAGGCCTTCGCCGGTGGTCGACAGGGCGCCGATGACCGCGGGGGAGGACTGCACCTCTTGGATGAGCGAGCGGTAGGCCGTGGTGATCGCGTCGCGACGCACCGGGTCGGCGACCGCGCCGTGCGACAGGACGCGCGGGATGAGCACGGTTCCGCCGGCGCGCACGAGACGCAGGCCGTGCTCGACGTACTCGATGACGCCCTCGGGGTCGGCGTCGATGAAGACGATGTCGTACGACGCCTCGTTCATGCGAGGGAGGACATCGGATGCCCGGCCGGTGATGAATCGTGCGCGAGCAGGGGCGATGCGCGCATCGGCGAAAGCCTGACGGGCGGCGCCGAGGTGCTCGGGCTCGCTGTCGATCGTCGTGATCGTGGCGCGCGGCGAGCCGTGCATGAGCCACAGGCCCGAGACACCGCCGCCGGTGCCGACCTCGACGATGTTGAGGGCACGCGATGCCGCCGACAGCACGGCCGTCTGCGCGCCGATCGCGGGGCTGATGGGCGCAGCGCCGAGCTCGAGTGCGTGGGCCCGGGCGCGAGCGATGTGCTCGGGCTCGACCGTCGACTCTTGCACGAACCGCTCGTTCGCCTCATGACCGCTCACGTGGACCTCCTTCTCTCAGGCTAGACGGCCGGGGGTGCCTCGACCTCCAGGCGCGGCCGGTAATCTGGACGCATGTTCTTCGGCCTCACGATCGAGAAGCTGATGCTGATCGGCGTGATCGCCGCCCTGCTCGTCGGCCCCGAGCGACTTCCGCGGTACGCCGAGGCGCTCGCGAAGTTCACCAAGCGCGCGAAAGAGACCCTGCAGGGTGCCCGCACGCGCATGCGCGACGAGATGGGCCCCGAGTTCGACGACGTCGACTGGAAGAAGCTCGACCCGCGCCAGTACGACCCGCGCCGCATCATCCGCGAGGCGCTGCTCGACGACACCCCCACCGCGACCATGCGCGCGGCCGGTGCCGCCGCCCTCGCGGCCCGCGAGAAGCCCGACACGACGCCGTTCGTGGCCGGCGAGCGCCCCCCGTTCGACGACGAAGCCACCTGACGCGGGGGGGTTGCGGTGGCGGAGGTCCCTGAGCTTGTCGAAGGGACCGGGCCTGCGGGGGGCTCCGGTGGAGGAGGTCCCTGAGCCTGTCGAAGGGACCGGGCCTGCGCGCGGGTTGCGGTGGCTTCGACAGGCTCAGCCACCTGGGTTGCGGAGGTCCCTGAGCTTGTCGAAGGGACCGGGCGTGCGCGGGGCGTCGGTGGCTTCGACAGGCTCAGCCACCTTGTGCCGGGTCTGCGCGGGTTGCGGTGGCTTCGACAAGCTCAGCCACCTTGTGCCGGGTCTGCGCGCGGGTTGCGGTGGCTTCGACAGGCTCAGCCACCTTATGCCGGGCCTGCGCGCGGGTTGCGGTGGCTTCGACAGGCTCAGTCACCTGGGTTGCGGAGGTCCCTGAGCTTGTCGAAGGGACCGGGCGTGCGCGGGGCGTCGACGGCTTCGACAAGCTCAGCCGCCTTGTGCCGGGCCTGCGCGGGTTGCGGTGGCTTCGACAGGCTCAGCCACCTTATGCCGGGGCTGCGCGGAGCTCCGGTGACTTCGACAGGCTCAGCCACCTGACGACCCAGCCTTTCGGGCGGCGCGTCAGACGTTCAGACGAAGCGGCTTGCCCGAAAGACCGCGGGGACGCACGGCCAGCGCGGCCGCGGCGGCGTCGATCGCGCGGGCGGCCGGGTCGTCGGGATCGGCGAGCACGACCGGGCGGCCGTCGTCGCCACCGGTGCGCAGCGCGGTGCTGAGGGGCACGGATGCCAGCAGCGGCACCTCGACGCCTTCGCTCGAGAGCGCGCGGGCCACCTCTGCTCCGCCGCCGGAGCCGAACAGGTCGAGGACGGTCCCGTCCGGGAGGGTCAGCGCGGCCATGTTCTCGATGACGCCGATGGGGCGCTGCCCGGTCTGACGGGCGACGAGTCCCGAGCGCACGGCGACCTCGGCCGCCGCGGCCTGGGGCGTGGTGACGACGAGCACATCGGCGTGGGGGAGCAGCTGGCCCACCGAGATCGCGACGTCCCCGGTGCCGGGCGGCATGTCGAGCAGCAGCACGTCGAGGTCGCCGAAGAACACGTCGGTGAGGAACTGCTGCACGGTGCGGTGCAGCATGGGTCCGCGCCACGCGACCGCTCCGGCCGCTTCTTCACCGGGTCGGCGCAGGAACATCCCGATCGAGATGACCTTCACGCCGTAGGCGACCGGCGGGAGGATCAGGTCGTCTAGCTTGGTCGGCGCGGGCGGCAGCCCGTCGGCGTCGACGAGGCCGAGCAGACCCGGGATCGAGAACCCGTGCACGTCGGCGTCGATCAGACCCACGCGCAGCCCGCGGGCGGCGAGGGCGACGGCGAGGTTCGCGGTGACGGTCGACTTGCCGACCCCGCCCTTGCCGCTGGTCACGGCGATCACGCGGGTGAGCGAGTCGGGGCCGAAGGGCATCTCGCGCTTCGCCCGTCCGCCGCGGAGCTTCTCGGTCAGCGCCTTGCGCTCGTCGGGTGACATCACACCGACCCGTACGTCGACCGCGTCGATGCCGTCGACCGACGCCGCGGCATCCGCCACGTCTCTTTCGATGCGGTCGGCGGCCGGGCATCCGACGATCGTCAGGGCGATGCCCACCTCGGCCGTGGTGCCCGAGACGGTGATCTCGCGCAACATGTCGAGCTCGCCGAGCGGACGCCGCAGCTCCGGATCGGTGACCGCCGCGACGGCGGAACGCACCCGCTCGGTGAGGTCGATGCTCACGAGCCGGGCCGCGCGGGCTCGGAGTGCGTGCCCCGGCGGAGGTCTCCGCGCCCGGCTTCCGCGCGTCCGGACTCCGCCCGCGGGGCGTCGTCGTCGGCGTCGAGACGCTCGAGCGCGGCCCGGAGTTCGGCGCGCAGCGAGTCCTTCGTGATGACCTCGTCGGTCAGATCGCGCACGGCCATGCGCAGCGCCACGATCTCGCGGGCCAGGTACTCGGTGTCGGCGAGGTTGCGCTCGGCGCGCTGACGGTCCTGCTCGATCTGCACGCGGTCGCGGTCGTCCTGACGGTTCTGCGCGAGCAGGATCAGGGGAGCGGCATACGACGCCTGCAGAGAGAGCACGAGGGTCAGGGCGGTGAAGCCGATCGCGGCGGAGTCGAAGCGCAACTCGTCGGGGGCCAGCGAGTTCCACCCCATCCACACCACGCAGAACAGCGTCAGCGACAGCAGGAAGGTGGGCGTGCCCATCGCGCGGGCCACCCACTCGGTGAAGCGGCCGAAGCGGTCACGAGAGGGCTGCGGCGCCCGCGGGGCGAGCACGCCGGTGCGGCCGCGGGGCGCATCGAGGGCGGGGGTGCGGTTGTTGCGTGCCATCAGCGCCTCCTCGGGGTCTGGGGGATCTGGGTCGGAATGCTCGACGTGTGCGTGGGTCTGATCGTCGCCTTGGGTTTCGGATCATCGCTGTCGTGCGTGCGCCAGTCGTCGGGCAGCAGGTAGTCGAGCACGTCGTCGACGCTCACGCAGCCGACGAGGCGGTGCGCCTGATCGACGACCGGCAGCGACACGAGGTTGTAGCTCGCGAGCAGGCGCGCGACCTCGGCCGCGGTGGCGTCGGCGGGCACGGGCTCGAGGGTGTCGTCGATGATCGCGCCGAGACGCTCGTGCGGGGGATAGCGCAGCATCCGCTGGAAGTGCACGGTGCCCAGCAGGCGCCCGGTGGGCGTCTCGTACGGCGGGAGGGTGATGAACACGGATGCCGCGAGCGCGGGGTGCAGCTCGTGCCGGCGGATCAGCGCGAGGGCCTCGGCCACCGTGGCATCGGCCGACAGCACGATGGGCTCCGGCGTCATGAGGCCACCGGCGGTGTCGGGGCCGTACTGCAGCAGGGCGCGCACGTCGTCGGCCTCTTCGGGCTCCATGAGCTCGAGCAGTTGCTCGGAACGCGACTCGGGCAGCTGACCGAGAAGGTCGGCCGCGTCGTCGGGCTCCATGGCGTCGAGGATGTCGGCGGCGCGCTCGTCGCCGAGCTGCTCGAGGATGTGCACCTGCTCGTCTTCGGGCATCTCTTCGAGGGCGTCGGCGAGGCGGTCGTCGCTGAGCTCTTCGGCGACCTCGATGAGGCGCTCTTCGGGTAGATCGAGCAGGGTGTTCGCGAGGTCGGCCGGCTTGAGCTCGGAGTAGGTCGCCACCAGCTGCTCGGCCGACTGGGCCTCACCGGGGGCCTGGTTCTCGCGCACCTCGGTCCACGCGGCGAAGGTCGTCGCGCCCTTGGCGAAGGGCGACGCGCTCGTGCGGGGGCGGCGCAGGAACAGCTGCCCCACGTCCCACTCGCCGAGGCGGTTGCGCTCGATCGCGACGTCTTCGATGACCGCGGTGCCCGAGCCGTCGACGAGGCGCACGCGGCGACCGAGCATCTCGGCCATCACCCGCACCTCACCGCCGCGCTGCTGGAAGCGGCGCACGTTGATGAGGCCCGTCGTGATGACTTGGCCCGACTGGATCGAGGTGACGCGTCCGATGGACACGAACACATGTCGACGGCCGGGGATCTCGACGACGAGGCCCACGACGCGCGGCGCCGCCGACGCGCGGTAGATCACCACGACGTCGCGCACCTTGCCCAGACGGTCTCCCGCTGGGTCGAACACCGTGCAGCCCGCCAAGCGGGCGACGAAAACCCTCTGCGTGCTCACCGGTACAGCGTAGTCCGCGCCTCGTCCGCAACACCTCGGGAACGGTCAGGCGCGCGTGACAGGATGGTGAAATGAGTATGTTCGCGCAGCGTCCGGGTGCCGGACGCGACGAGGTCGGCGACAAGATCGCCTCGTTCCCCACCTACGAGCAGGCGCAGAAGGCGGTCTCGTCGCTGATCGCCGGCGAGGTGCCCGCGCGCGACATCGTGATCGTCGGATCGGGCCTGCGCTCGATCGAACGCATCACCGGCAAGCTCGGCTACGCCACCGCCGCCCGCTCGGGTGCGCTCAACGGCCTCATGCTCGGTCTGCTCTTCGCCTTCATCTTCGTGCTGGGCACGCCCACGGTGCAGATCTCGGCCTTCATCGGCGTGCTGCTCGTCGGCATGGCGCTCGGCATGCTGCTGAGCCTCGGTACGTACTCGATCGTGCGCCGCCGCCGCGACTTCGCTTCGGTCATGCAGGTCGCCGCCGACCACTACGACGTGTGCGTCGCGTCCAGCAGCGCGCAGAAGGCCCGCGGGATCGTCGGGCCGACCGGCGCGGGTCAGCGCACCGTGGTCTCGCGTCCGACGTCGACGGATGCCGCTCCGCCCCAGTACGGCGAGCGCGTGACCCCCGGCTCGCATGCCCCGTCGGCTCCTCCGCGTCCGCCCGTGCCCTCGTCGACACCCGTGCCCTCGTCGACGCCCGCGCGCGACGACGAGCCCCCGCGCTACGGCGAGCGGATCTCGCCCAAGCCCCCGGTGACGCAGTCGCGCCCGAGCGAGCCGCGGGCTGATGAGCCGCGTGCGGATGAGCCGCGGGCCGAAGAGCCGCGGGCCGATGAGTCGCACGGCGAGCAGCTCCGTGAGGCCGCACCCGACGGCTCCCACCCGACCGAGCGGTGAGTTCCGAGGCCGCTCCGGTCACAGAGCCTGTCCGCATCCCCGTCGCCCTGCCCGCCGGGGCGACGGAGGTGTCGGGCCTGTGGTCAGTGGCATCCGGAACCGATGCCGTGGTCGCCCTCGCCCACGGTGCCGGTGCGGGCATGAACCACCCGTTCCTCGCGGGGCTCGCCGATGCGCTGGCCGCCTCGGGAGTCTCGGTGCTGCGCTTCGTCTTCCCCTACGTCGAGGCGGGGAGACGCATGCCCGGCCCCGCGCCGCACGCCGTGGCGACGTGGGCCGGCGTCGAGGCCTGGCTCGCCTCGACCGCCCCGGGGCCGTACGCGGCCGTGGGCAAGTCGTACGGCGGGCGCATGGCGTCCGTCGCCGCGGCGGAGGGCGTGATCGCCCCCGCCGGTCTCGCCTACCTCGGGTACCCGCTTCACCCGCCCGGGCGGCCCGACAAGCCGCGCCGCGAGCATCTGCCCGCCATCGCCGTTCCGCAGCTGTTCGTCGAGGGCGAGAACGACCCGTTCATCGATCCGCGCGCGCAGTTCGATGAGGTCGTGACCTCGTGCCAGAACGCGACGGTGCACTGGATCGCCGGCGGCAACCACTCGTTCGAGGTGAAGGGTGCGCGGCGGCCCGCCGACGAGATCGGCGCGGCGCTCGCTCCGGTGGTCGCGGAGTTCGCGCGCTCGCTCTGACGCTGTGGGCGTCGGGGAGCCGCCGCGGCGGGCGTAACGCAGGAGTTTCGGCGTCGGTGCGGTGCACGACTCCTGCAGTTCCGCGCCGGGGAGGCCGCGGAGGCCGCGGGTGCGTCGAAATCTCCGGAGTTGTGTCCGGGTCGCGGCGTCCCTGCCGGGTGCCGGGGAGGATCGCAGCTGCAGGCGTCAGTGCCCCGCCGCGTAGCCGAGCGCCCCGCGGAAGTCTCGCCGGCGTGAACGCAACGCAGGAGATTCGGCGCCGGCGCGGTGCACAACTCCTGCAATTCCGTGGCGGAGAAGGCGCGGACGCCGCTGGTGCGCCGGAATCTCCGGAGTTGTGTCCGGGGAGCGTCGCCCCTGTGGGCCGCGTCGCCCCGTCCGCCCGGCTCTGCCACTGACGCCGTCCGGCGCCGCGCCGCGTCGCCCCCGTCCGGCGCCGCGTCGCGTCGCGCCCCTCCGCCGCAGAGTCCCCCCGCCGCGTCCGCGCCCCGCCGCGTCAGCGGCCGGCCGCGTAGCCCTGCGCCCCGCGGGGGTTCGCCGCGGCCCACAGCGCGCCGTCGGCTCCGCGTCCTACGGCGGTGACACGGCCGAGGGCCCAGTCGCCCGCCCGGCGCACGCGATGCCCGCGCTCCTCGAGAGCCTCGATGACCTGCTCGCCCAGCCGGTCCTCGACGGCCACCCCGGCGGGCACCCACGTGCGCGGCCAGAACGAGTCGATGAGCGCGGTGATGTTGAGGTTCGGCGCGTCGATAGCCTGCTGCGCGCTGTATTCGCCGACGAGCATGCGCAGCAGCACCGTCAGCTGCCACTGGTCCTGCTGGTCGCCGCCGGGGGAGCCGATCGCGATCACCTCGTCGCCGCGCGACACCAGCGTCGGGGTCAGCGTGGTGCGCGGGCGGCTGCCGGGAGTGAGCGATGCCGGGTGCCCCGGCACGAGCCACGTGGCCTGCAGGCGCGTTCCCAGGCAGAAGCCCAGTGACGGCACGGTCGGCGACGACTGCAGCCAGCCGCCCGACGGGGTCGCCGACACGACGTTGCCCCAGCGGTCGATCACGTCGAGGTGGCACGTGTCGCCGCGGGTCTGCCCTGATCGGTCGACCGTGGGCTCTCCGGTCGAGCCGTCGGTGCTGGCGTGGTCGGTGCGCAGCGGCGGGAGCACCGGGTCGCGGCCTTCGGGGGATCCCGGATGCCACCCGGCCGAAGCCTCGCGCCCGATCAAGGTCCGCCGGGCGGCGATGTAGTCGTCGGCGAGCAGCGCGTCGATGTCGACGGCTCCGCCCGCGTCGCCGAACCACGCGTCGCGATCGGCGTAGGCGAGCTTCTGCGCCTCGAGCAGCAGGTGCGCGCCCTCGACCGACGACGGGTCGAGGTCGTCGGCGTCCTCGATCAGCCGAAGAGTGTGCAGCAGAGCGGGTCCCTGGGTCCAGGTTCCGGCCTTGAAGACGTCCCATCCGCGGAAACTCGTCGACACGGCGGGCTCGAACGACGCCCGCCAGGTAGCCAGATCGTCGGCATTCAGGATGCCGGGATGATCGGCGCCGTCGGCGTGCCGGTGCGGCTGCGCGGTGAAGGCCGCGGCCTCCGGCAGCACCGTCGTCATCCAGTGCTCACGGGCCGCGTCGATCCGCGCGGCACGGTCGTCGCGTAGCGCGCGCTCGCGCTGCGCGGGTTCCGTCTGCGCGCGATCCGCCAGCGCCCGGTCCGCCTGCCCCCGGTCCGCCTGCGCGTCGCTGCCCAGCACCCGGTCCGTCGGCGCGTGATCCGTCTGCGCTCGGTCGTCGCCCCGCGCCCGCTCCGCCTGCTCCCGGTCCCATTGCGCTCGGTCCGCCTGCGCGTCGCCGCCCCGCGCCCAGTCCGCCTGCGCGTCGCCGCCCCGTGCCCGGCCCGCCGGCGAATCATCCGCCTGCGCGTGATCCGCCCGCGCCCACTCGCCCCGCGCCCCCGCCGCGACGAGTCCGTCGAGCACGTCGGCGTACGCCGGGTTGCGCACCAGCGAGTCCGTGGCGGGAGGCATGCCTTCCGGCATCCATCGCTCTGCCGAGGTCGGCCAGTGGTCGCGGAACAGCTCGGCGACCCGGGCGATCGTCGCCGCCGCCCCCGCCACGAGCGGGTGCCCGTCGCGGGCGTATCCGGTCGCGTAGGCGAGCACGTCGGCGAGCTCCCAGGTGCCGTGATCGCGGAGCAGCAGGAGCCACGCGTCGACGGCTCCCGGCACGGCGGCGGCGAGACCTCCCGCTCCGGGCACGAGGTCGAGGCCACGGCCGCGGAAGTGCTCGATCGTCGCGCGCGCCGGCGCCGGGCCCTGGCCCATGAGCACGACGGGTTCCGCCGCGCCCGCGGGCCGGATGAGGGCGACGAGGTCGCCCCCGGGGCCGTTCAGGTGCGGCTCGATGACGTGCAGCACGAACGCCGCGGCGACCGCCGCATCGAACGCGTTGCCGCCGCGCTCGAGCACGGACTGCGCCGTGGCGGTCGCCGTCCAGTGCGTCGAGGCCGACATGCCGAACGTGCCCCGCAGGGTCGGCCGGGTGGTGAACGATGCCGCCGGCGCGAACGTCATCGCTTGAGCCGGGCGATCCACTCCTCGACCTCGTCGGCCGTGCGCGGAATGCCGGCCGAGAGGTTGACGGGTCCGTCGGCGGTCATCACGATGTCGTCCTCGATGCGCGCACCGATGCCGCGGTACTCCTCGGGAACCGTGAGGTCGTCGATCTGGAAGTACAGGCCGGGCTCGATCGTGAAGACCATGCCGGGCTCGAGCAGTCCGTCGTAGTACATGTCTCGCCGCGCCTGTGCGCAGTCGTGCACGTCGATGCCGAGGTGGTGGCTCGTGCCGTGCACCATGTAGCGGCGGTGCTGGCCGCCGTTGTCGGCGTCGAGCGCCTCTTCGGCGGTGACGGGCAGCAGACCCCACTCGGCGACGCGCGCGGCGATGACCTCCATCGCGGCCTCGTGCAGGCGGCGGAACGGCACGCCCACCTTTGCCGCGGCGAACGAGGCGTCGGCCGCCTCGCGCACGGTCTCGTAGATGCGGCGCTGGATGTCGGTGAAGGTGCCCGACACCGGCAGCGTGCGGGTGATGTCGGCGGTGTAGAGGCTGTCGACCTCGACGCCCGCGTCGAGCAGGATCAGATCGCCCGGCTTGACGGGTCCGTCGTTGCGCGTCCAGTGCAGGTAGCAGGCGTGCGGGCCCGAGGCGGCGATGGTGTCGTAGCCGACGCTGTTGCCGTCGCTGCGCGCGCGCTGGTGGAACACGCCCTCGACGATGCGCTCACCGCGCGGGTGCTCGATGATGCGGGGGAGCTCGGCGATCACGTCGTCGAATCCACGGCCGGTGACCTCGACGGCGAGGGCCATCTGAGCCAGCTCGTACTCGTCCTTCACCAGGCGCAGCTCCGAGACGAAGCGCGTCAGCTGGTCGTCTTCGCCGACGGTGCGGTCGTCGTCGCCGGCGGTGAAGTCCGACAGGTGTGCGGTGGCCAGGCCCAGGTCGGCGGCCACGCCGTCGAGCGCGGGGCGCGGACCGATCCAGAACTCGCCGATCGAGGCATCCGAGTAGAACTCCGACGTCGTGCGGTCGGCACGCTCGCGGAAGTACAGCACGGCCTCGTGTCCCTCGTCGCGCGGCTCGAAGACGAGCAGGGCGTCGGGCTCGGCGTCACTGCCCCAGCCGGTGAGGTGCGAGAAGGCCGAGTGGGCGCGGAAGGGGTAGTCGCAGTCGTTGCTGCGCTGCTTCAGGCCGCCCGCGGGGATCACGAGACGCTGGCCGGGGAAAGCCGCCGAGACCTTCGCGCGTCGGCGCGCCGTCCACGACGCCTGCTCGCGCGGCTCCGAGAGGGCGGCGGGGTGCTCGGCCCAGCCGGTCGAGATCGTGTCGAGGAAGCCGCGGGGGAACGGCGCCTTGCGATTGCTGGGGGCGTCGAGCTTCTGCTCTTCGGCCTGGGGCTCGGCGGTCGTGGCGTCGGCGGTCTGCGTGGCGGTGTCGGTGGAGGAGGGGGCGTCCATCGTTCCAGTCTCGCACCGCCGCGCGCGTTGTGCACGGATGCGCGGCCGTGGTGAGAACGCGGCGCCGGGCGGGTGGCATCCGGAGCCTCGTGCGAGGGCGGGTCGCTTCAGCCGCCGGTGCGCTCGAGCTGCACGACGATCGGCCGGTGATCGCTGCCCGAGCCGTCGAGAGTCCGCATGACGACGGAGCCCGACACGGTCCAATCGGGGGTGGCCATCACGTGGTCGATGGGCGCGCCCAGCAGGGCCGGGGCGTTCGTGGGCCAGGTGCCGACGCCGCCGTTTCCGCTGTCGGATGCCGTGTCGTGGCAGCGACCGAGGGTGCCGCCGTCGACGCCCATTCCGGTCATGTGGTCGAGCGTGGCGTTGAAGTCACCGGCGAGGATGACGTTGTCGCTCGCGCACTGATCCGCCAGCCACTGCAGGTCGCTGCGCCACTGCGTCATGTACTCCTCGCGGGGAGCGACGGCGTGGGCGGCGACGATGATCGGTCCGTTGCCCGAGACGGGCATGGCGACCGCACTCGGCACGGTCGAGGTGTTGCTCGAGCCGTCGAGCGACGACTGGATCACCGAATAGTCGCCCAGCTCGGGCTTGATGAGCACCGTGGTCGAGGTGGCATCCCACCCGGTGATGCCGTACTCGCCGTACTCGGCGTGGTGCGCCCACATCGGCTGCCCCATGTCGCGCATCAGCTTCGCGACCTCGGCGCCGGTGTCGATGGTCGTCTCGGGCAGGGTCACCACGTCGGCCTGCATGCCGACGGCGAACTGCGCGATCGACTCGGCCGAGGTCGCCGAGCCCGCGGTGTTCCAGGTCATGACGCGCAGGCTCGTGTCGGTCTTCGCCGGCAGGGCCTCGGTGCCGAGACCGCGCTGGTTCAGCAGGGCGACGTTGACGCCGCCCGAGATGCCGAAGATCAGCGCCAGCACGAGCGCGAGGGCGCGGATCGGCCGGATGAGCGCGAACAGCAGCATCAGCAGGGTCGCAGCCAGCAGCGCGGCCGCGATCGGGGCGCGGAAAGAGATGATCTGCGCAAGCGGAAAGGTGCGCTCGAGCCCGAACGCGGAGGGCCACGTCAGCACAGCGGCGCCCGCCGCGAAGGCGAGCGCGACCAGGAGACCGAGCAATCGACGCACGCCCCCGACCATAGGTGAGCCGTCTGGGAGATCGGCGGATGCCGCCCGGGTGGCACCTGCGCGCGGGGCGCTGTGCGGTGTGCTTCGGAGGGTTTGGGGCGAATTCCGCAGGGTGGGGCGCGACATATCCGCCCCGACCTGCAGAACCTGCCCCAAACCGCGCCGCTCGCCCGTCCCGCGCCGCTCGCTTGTCCCGCGCACGGAGGGCCGGCGCGATACGCTCGACGGGTGCCGCAGCATCGTCGATTCGAAGGACCGACCGACCTGCACCTGCACTCGTCGCACTCCGACGGCACCGAGCCCCCGGCCGAGGTCATGGCCGCGGCGCACCGGCACGGTCTTCACACCGCGGCGCTCACCGACCACGACACGACGTCGGGCTGGGCCGAGGCGGCCGAGGCTGCGACCTCTCTCGGCATGACGTTCGTGCCGGGCATGGAACTGTCGGCCCGACACCGCTGGCGCAGCGTGCACCTGCTCGCGTACCTCGTCGATCCCGACGACGCCGACCTGCGGGCGATGACCGATCGCATCCGTTCGTCGCGCCTGGACCGCGCGCAGATCATGGCCGAGCGCATCTCGCACGACTACGACATCGCGTGGGACGACATCGTCGCCCAGACCACCGACGGCGCCACGGTCGGCCGCCCGCACATCGCCGACGCGCTCGTCGCTCGGGGCATCGTGGTGGATCGGACCGAGGCGTTCGCGAGCATCCTCCACCCGTCGGGCGACTACTACGTTGCGTTGTACGCACCCGATCCCGTCACGGCAGTGGAGCTCGTCGTCGGCGCGGGCGGGGTGCCGATCATCGCCCACCCGGCCGGCCGCGCCCTGCTCCCCGACAGCGTGCTGACGGCGATGCTCGATGCGGGCCTCGCCGGCTTCGAGCTGCACCACCGCGAGAACCTCCCCGAGCCCACGGCGCTGCTCGCCGACCTCGCCGCCGAGCGCGACCTCATCGTGACGGGGTCGAGCGACTACCACGGTCTCGGCAAGCCCAACATGCCGGGCGAGAACACCACGGCCGACGACATGGTCGCGCGCATCTTCGCCCTCGGCCGCGGCACGGCGCCGGTCTTCCCCTAGGCGGCGGCGATCCCGGCGTGATCGAGATCCCGGATGCCGGGACCCCGGCGCCACGCTGACACGGCGCCGACCCCCGCGAGGGGGATCGGCGCCGTGTCAGCGTGGGTCGCTCAGGAGACGGGGGCCGTCGGGGCGCCCGACGAACCGCCGCTGCGGCGGCGACGGCGACGACGCGGAGCCGTGTTGCCGTCGTGGTGCTCCTTGCCCGCACCGTCGTGCGTGCCGCCGCCGCCCTCGGAGCGGTCGGCTGCACCGGCGTCGGTCGAGGTCGCGCCGCCCGTCGCCGAGTCGCCACGGCGGCGACGACGCGGACCGCGGGAGCCCTCGGCATCCGGAGTCTCGTTCTTCTTCTCGGCCTGCTTGGGCGCGACGGCCTTCGGCGCGGTCACGAGGCGACCCTTCGTGCCCTCGGGGATGTCGAGGTCGGTGTACAGGTGCGGGCTCGACGAGTAGGTCTCGGTGGGCTCGGGCTGGCCGAACTCGAGGGCGCGGTTGATGAGCGCCCACTTGTGCAGGTCGTCCCAGTCGACGAACGTGACCGCGATCCCGGTCTTGCCGGCACGGCCGGTGCGACCCGCGCGGTGCAGGTACGTCTTCTCGTCGTCGGGGATCGTGTGGTTGATCACGTGGGTGACGTCGTTGACGTCGATACCGCGGGCGGCGACATCGGTCGCGATCAGCACGTCCTTCTTGCCGGCCTTGAACGCGGCCATCGAGCGCTCGCGCGCCTCCTGGCTCATGTCGCCGTGCACGGCGGCGGCGTTGAAGCCGCGGTCGCCGAGCTCATCCACGAGCTTCTGGGCGGCGCGCTTGGTGCGCGTGAAGATGACGGCCTTCTCGCGACCCTCCGACTGGAGGATGCGGGCGATGACCTCGTCTTTGTCGAGCGAGTGCGCGCGGTAGACGAGGTGCTTGATATTCGCCTGGGTGAGGCCCTCGTCGGGGTCGTTGGCGCGCATGTGGATGGGGTTCGACATGAAGCGGCGGGCGAGCGCGACGATCGGTCCGGGCATCGTCGCCGAGAACAGCTGCGTGTGACGCACCGGCGGCACCTTCGAGAAGATCTTCTCGATGTCGGCGAGGAAGCCGAGGTCGAGCATCTTGTCGGCCTCGTCGAGCACGACCTCGGTCGCGTGCGACAGGTCGAGCAGGCGCTGGTTGGCGAGGTCGATGAGGCGACCGGGGGTTCCGACGACGATCTGCGCGCCGGCCTTGAGCTGGTCGATCTGGCCCTCGTACGCCTTGCCGCCGTAGATGGCGACGACGCTGGTGGGGCGGTTCGAGGTCAGCATGTCCATGTCTTCGTACACCTGCACCGCGAGCTCGCGGGTGGGGACCACGATGAGGGCCTTCACGCCGGGCTCGGGGTTCGGTCCGAGGCGCTGCACGACGGGGATGCCGAAGCCGAAGGTCTTTCCGGTACCCGTCTTGGCCTGGCCGATGATGTCCTGGCCGGGAAGGCCGAGGGGGATCGTCTGCTCCTGGATGGGGAAGGCATCGATGATGCCCTTGGTCGCGAGGGCGTCGACGATGTCCTGGTCGACGCCGAGATCGGCGAAAGTCGTCATAGTGCGTGCCTGTTCCGGCGGCGAGAGACCGCCTGGGGGAGTCGTATCCACGCCGTCACTCGTCCACAGGCGCGGGGTCCCGATCCATCGCCGGGACTCCTCCACTCTACCCGGCGTGTCTCGCGGGCCCCCGACGCCTAGGCTGTGGTCTGTGTTCGAGTGGTTCCGTCGTCGTCAGCGCCCGGTGGGCCGCACGCTGCAGTTGCGCTCGCGCGGAGACCTCGGCGAGGCCATGCGGGTCGACTTCGCGGAGCTCGCTCCCGAGGTCGAGACCTTCCTCGGACAGGCGGCCTATCTGCAGCTCGGTTTCTTCGAGACGCTGAGCGAGCTGATCGCTCTGACGCCCGAGCTCGCCGAGAAGGAGTCGCTGTCGCGCGCGGCCGGCGCGGCGCTGATCAAGCATCAGGAGCTCGTCGCTGTGATCCGCGAGCGCGGGGCCGACCCGACGCAGCTGATGCTGCCCTTCCGCGAGTCGCTCGACGCGTTCCGCCGCAACACGCACGGCATCCGCCCGCAGGAGACCATGCTCACCGTGCACATCACGGCGGGCATGCTCGACGACTTCTACCTCGCACTGTCGTCGAGCTATGGGGACACCGGCCGTCGCGTCGCGCGCATCCTGCAGGCCGACGACGACCGTCAGGCGATCGTCGACATCCTCGGCCAGACGATCGAGAGCGACGAGGAGTGGCGCTGGCTGCTCGCGCTGTGGGGCCGTCGACTCGTCGGAGACACGCTGCTCGTCGCCCGCGCCGCGCTGCGCCACGGCCACCTCGACAGCGCCGAAGAAGCCAAGGTCGAGCCCGTCTTCAGCGAACTGATGGGTGCACACGCACGGCGAATGGATGCCATGGGGCTCGCGGCCTGAGAGCTGGGTGGCTCTGTTGGGCGGGGGTGTGAACCCGTATAGCGGCTCGGGAACACTTCCCGTGACGGCAGGGCGCCAACCTCGCAGCAGGTTCGGCGCCGTTCGGGCACCGGTCTCGTAGCCGGTCGCTCAGGCCCCGCCGGCGGGGGCTTGCGTCAGGTCAGGCGCCCAGGCGCACGCGGTCGGCCTCGTCGCGGGCGAGGCGAGCGCGGCTGACGAGGGTGACGAGCACGAAGCTCGTGAGCGCCGGCGCGAGCACGGCGACGATCCACAGGACCGGGGAGTCGACGCCCAGACCCGCCCAGGTGAGCGCCGTCCAGACGACGGCCGCGGCGGCGGCCCCGGCGAGGGGCGCGAGCGCAACTCCACGCAAGGAGCGGTGCGGCAACGCGATGTGCGCCGCGAGGCCGACGACCGCTCCGAGGATCACACCGAGCAGGATCTGCACGGTCGTGGGATCAGGCGACGAAGCCGACGCGGCGCGACTCTTCGGTGCCGAGCTCGACGAAGGCCAGGTTGGCGGTGGGAACGAGGTAGGAGTTGCCCTTCACGTCAGTGAAGGAGACGTGGCTGGCCGAGTTGTCGAGAGCGGCGGCCACGGCCGACTTGACGGCGTCGGAGCTCTCGTTCGTCTCGAAGTTGAGCTCGCGGCCGGTGTTGGTGATGCCGATGCGGATCTCCACGATGCGTCCTTTCCCCGCGGGCCGCGGTCGGCCCGGCGCGTGATTCGACTCTAGGGCAGGGTTCCGACACCGCGTCCCGGAGCGGGCCCCGCTTCGCGGACGGCGAACGCGCGGATGCCCGGGGCCGTTCTCGGCGGCGTCCGGGCGTCACGCGACCCGATGTCGGAGGTCGCGTTTAGCGTGGAGACATGCAGATCCCGGATGCCGCTGAGCTCGACGCCTCCGCCGTCGACGGGCACGCGCTCGACGACGATCAGCGGGCAGTCGCGGGGTGGGCCCCCGAGACGAGCGGCGTCGTGGTGGGGGCGCCGGGGTCGGGCAAGACGACGGCTCTACTGGCGCGGGCGCGCGGGCTCGTGGCATCCGGAATCGACCCCGACCACCTGCTCGTGCTCACGCCCACGCGACCGGCGGCGACGGCCCTGCGCGACCGGCTCGCGCTCGCGGTCGGCCAGGCCACCGCCGGTGCGCTCGCGCGGTCGCTGGCGTCGTTCGCCTTCCAGCTCGTGCGCGGAGCCGAGGTGCGCCGCGGGGGCGAGCCGCCGCAGTTGCTCACCGGCGGCGACGAAGACCAGATCATCCGCGACCTGCTCGACGGCGACGCCCTCGACGAGGCCGAGGGGCACTCGCGCTGGCCCGCCTGGCTCGGGTCGGCGATCCGCGCGACTCGCGGCTTCCGCGGCGACCTGCGCGCGTTCCTCGCGGAGTGCACCGATCTCGGCGTCACCTCGGCCGACCTCGCCGAGCTCGCCAGGCAGCACGAGCTCCCCGTCTGGGCCTCGCTCGCGTCTTTCGCCGACGAGTACCGCGCGGTGCGCGCGGCCATGCGCGGTGCGCATCGCGACGCGGCCGACCTGGCGCGCGAGGCCGTCGCGGTGCTCGACGAAGCGCTCGTCGATCGCGACCTGCTCGGCCGTTTCGCCTCGCTGAAGTGCGTGCTGGTCGACGACGCGCAAGAGCTCACCTCCGGCGGAATCGACCTGCTGCGGGCCTGTCGGGCCCTCGGCATCGGAGTCGTGGCCTTCGGCGACCCTGACGTGGGGTCGGGGGCGTTCCGGGGCGCGACCCCCGAGAACTTCGCCCGGCTGGCGCGCGAACTCGGCACCACGGCGGCGCTCGGCACTCCGCATCGCGGCACCGCCGAACAGGTCGACCTCGTGCGCCAGGTCGCGTCGCGCATCGGCGCGGCCGGGGTCGTCGCGCATCGCCGGGCGCCGCTCGGCGCGCCGGTCGAGGGCTCGGTGCGCACCTACCTGTTGCGTTCGCCCGCCGAAGAGGCCGACGCCATCGCCCGTCTGCTGCGCGAGCGTCACGTGCTCGACGGCGTGCCGTGGGGTCGCTGCGCCGTGATCGCCCACGATTCGCGACAGGTCGCCACGCTCGAGGCCGAGCTGTCGGCGCGCGAGGTGCCGGCTCGGGCCAGCGGTCCGGGTCTCGCACTCGGCGTGCAGCGTCCCGTGCGCGATTTGGTCGCTCTGGTCGAGCTCGGCATGCGCGACCCCGACGAGTGGGCTCCCGAGCAGGTGGTCGACGCACTCCTCGGCACGTTCGGCGGGCTCGACCCCATCGAGCTCCGGCGCCTGCGCACGGCGCTGCGTCACGACGAGGTCGGGGCCGGGGGAGTCCGCTCCGCCACCGAACTGCTGGTCTCGGGAGTGCGATTCCCGCTCGAGCTCGAGACCATCGACTCGCGCGAGGCGCGGCGGGCGATGCGGCTGGGCGAGACGCTGACCGCGCTCCGGGCCCAGGCCCTGCAGCGCGCGACGGCGCACGAACTGCTCTGGACGGCCTGGGAGCGCAGCGCGCTCGCCCGCACCTGGCGCGAGGCAGCCCGCGGTCACGGGCCCGTGGCCGAGCAGGCCGACCGCGACCTCGATGCGATCGTGGCGCTGTTCCAGGCGGCCAAGCGCTTCACCGAGCGCGAGCCCGACGGCGAGGCGTCGGTGTTCCTTCGCGGGGTGCTCGACAGCGACGTGGCCGAAGACCGCATCGAACAGCCCGCGGTCGTCGACACCGTGCGCGTGCTGACGCCGGCCGCTGCCGCGGGAACCGACTTCGACACCGTCGTGGTCGCCGGTGTCCAAGAGGGTGTGTGGCCCAACACACGCCTGCGCGGCGGGCTGCTCGAGACCTGGCGTCTGGCCGACGCCGTGCAGAACCCCGATCTGCCGGCCGCCGGTATGCTCGATCGGCGCCGCGCCGCGATGCACGACGAGCTGCGGCTGTTCGTCCGCGCGATCAGTCGCGCCGACGCTCGGCTCATCGTCACCGCGGTCGACGACGACGACACCGGCCCCAGCGTGTTGTTCGAGATGTTGCCGGCGCCCGAGCCCGCGGCATCCATCCCCGAGCACCCGCTATCGCTGCGCGGACTCGTCGCGCGCCACCGCCGCTCGCTGACTACCGCGCGCGTTCCAGCGCCCGAGCGCACGCACGCCGCCGGTCAGCTGGCGCTGCTGGCCGCCGCCGGAGTCGCCGGTGCCGCCCCCGAGCAGTGGTACGGCGTCGTGGCACCGAGCTCGTCGGCCCCGCTGCGCGACCTCACGCGCGAAGACGTCCGCGTTTCGCCTTCGCGCCTCCACGCGCTCGAAGAGTGCCAGCTCGACTGGGTGATCGCCGACCTCGGCGGCGACCGTGGTGGCACGACCGCCGGCATCGGCACGATCATCCACGCGGCGCTCGAGACCGCGGCCTCGTCGTCCGAAGAAGACCTGTGGGCCGTCGTCGACGAGCGCTGGGGCGAGCTGGTGTTCGACGCCGCGTGGCGCGAGAAGGCCGAGCGCACGCGCGCCCGCGACCTCGTGCGACGCCTCGCGACCTACCTGCGGCGCTTCGACGATGCCGGCGGTCGACTCGTGGGCGCCGAGCGGCACTTCGAGGTGCCGATCCCGATCCCGGATGCCGGCGGGCAGCACCCCGACGGCGTCGACGACGGCGCGGCCGTGCCCGACGGCGCCACCGTGCACGGCGCCGTGCTCAGCGGTGACATCGACCGCGTCGAGGTGACCCCGGCCGGAGAGGTCGTGATCGTCGACCTCAAGACGGGCAAGAACGAGCCGCAGACCGACCTCAAGGTCGCCGACAACCCGCAGCTAGCCGCCTACCAGTTGGCGTTCTCGTCGGGGGCGATCGAGCAGGTCGAGGGGCTTCCCTCCGGCGGGGCCAAGCTCCTCGTGCTGCGCCCGAGCGCGGCGAAGAAGGACTACGCCGAGCCGACGCAGCCGCCGTTCGACGACACCCAGCGCGAGGAGTTCGTCGGGCGCGTGCAGCGCGCGGTCGACGTCATGCGCGGCACGAGCTTCGCGGCACCGTACGAGGTGCACTGCCGCGACGAGTTCTCGTACGGGCTCTGCCGCATCCACACGGTCTCGGCGGTGAGCGCGTCGTGACCACGTTGTCCGCCGCGACGATCGCGGCCGCCCTCGGCCAGTTCCCCCCGACCCTCGAGCAGACGGCCGTCATCGAGGCGCCGCTGGAGCCTGCCCTCGTCGTCGCCGGTGCCGGCAGCGGCAAGACCGAGACCATGGCCGGCCGCGTGGTGTGGCTGGTCGCCAACGGGCTGGTCCGCCGCGACGAGGTGCTGGGCCTGACCTTCACGCGCAAGGCCGCCGGTGAACTGGCCGAGCGCATCCATCGGCGTCTGCAGCGTCTGTCGGAGTTCGAAGCCCGGGGGCTCCTGCCCGCACTTCCCGCCCTGCACGAGGCGGGACGCCTCGCGGTGTTCGCCGAGCTCGCGCAGCTCGAGGGCGCGAGCGCCGACGCCGCGCGTCGCGAAGCCCTCGACATGCTGACCGCCGAGGTCGGCGCAGGAGAGAGCACGCCCGACGACGGCGACCAGTTGTTGCACCGCCCGACGGTGTCGACTTACAACAGCTTCGCCGACGCCATCGTGCGCGAGCACGGCCTGCGCATCGGGCGCGACGCCGAATCGGCGGTGCTGTCCGAATCGGCAGCGTGGCTGTTGATGCGGCGCGTGGTGTTCGCCTCCGACGACCCGCGTCTCGAAGAACGCCAGGAGTCCCCGCGGACGCTCATCGACGCCGCGCTGCGGATCGCACGCGACGGTGTCGACAACCTCGTCGACCTCGATCGACTCGCCGCCTTCCCCGAGGAGTTCGCGCGCATCACCGAACGCCCCTCGACCACCGCGCGGGTGAGCGTCTACAAAGAGGTCGGCGACGCCGCGGCGAAGGTCTCGGCGCTGTCGCTGCTCTCGGCCCTCGCGGCCGACTACAACCGCGAGAAGGCGCGCTTGGGCGTCATGGACTTCGCCGACCAGGTCGCGGGAGCCCTGCAGATCGCGACCGAGCACCCGGCCGTCGTCGCCGAGCTGCGCGCGCGGTACCGCGTGGTGCTGCTCGACGAATACCAAGACACCTCGGTCGTGCAGACCGACCTGCTCTCCACGCTGTTCGGCGGCACGGGCGTCATGGCGGTGGGCGACCCCCACCAGGCCATCTACGCCTGGCGCGGGGCGAGCGCCGGCAACCTCGGCGGCTTCCCCGCCGCGTTCGCTCCCGAGGGCGGATGCCGCCAGTTCGCCCTGCTGACCAGCTGGCGCAACAGCGACCGGGTGCTCGACGCCGCCAACGCGGTGCTCGCCCCGCTCGCCGATCGGGCGGCCGTCGCGGTCGAAGAGCTGCGCTCCCGTCCCGGTGCGCCCCAGGGCGTGGTCGAGATCGTGTTCGAGAACGAGCTCGATGCCGAGGCCGATCGCGTGGCGTCGTGGTTCGCCGGAGTCCGCGCCGCGCGCGCCGCCCAGGGCAAGGCGACCACCGGAGCCGTGCTGTTCCGCAGCAAGAAGCACATGGTCCGCTTCGGCGATGCGCTCGGACGCCGCGGCATCCCGCACCGCATCCTCGGACTCGGCGGTCTGCTCACCACCCCCGAGGTTGTCGACGTGGTGTCGACCCTGCGGGTGATCAGCGATCCCGAGGCCGGGTCAGCCCTGATCCGCCTGCTGTCCGGGCCACGCTGGGCCGTCGGACTCGCCGACCTGCGTGCCCTCGCGCAGCTCGCCCGTCGGCTCGCCACCCACGACGTGGCGCTGCAGCCGTTGGGGGCCGAGGTCGTCGACCGCCTCCGCTCGACACCCGGGGCCGACCGTGCCTCGCTCGTCGACGCCCTCGACTTCATCGCCCGGCAGACCGACGGCCACGGCTGGCTCACCGACTTCACCCCCGAGGGGCGCGCGCGGTTGCGCGAGGCCGGTGCGGTGTTCGCGTCGCTGCGGCGCAGCGTGGGGGCGCCGATCCCCGAGTTGATCCGCCTGATCGAGGCTGAGCTGCGTCTCGACATCGAGCTCGCGGCGAACGAGTCGCGCGGCCCCGCGCGCATCGCGTCGGCCCAGTTGCGCGCGTTCGTCGACGAGATCCGCGGGTTCCTCGCCGCCGATGAGTCGGGGTCGGTCGCGAGCCTGCTCGCCTGGCTCGACCACGCCGAACAGGCCGACGAGTTCGCCCCGCGCACCGAGCCGCCCGAAGACGACGTCGTTCAGCTGCTGACGATCCACGGGTCCAAGGGCCTCGAGTGGGACGCGGTGGCCGTGGTCCGCCTCGTCACCGATGAGTTGCCGTCGCTCCCGCGTGACACCAAGGGGTGGTTGGGCTTCGGCATCCTGCCCTCGGAGTTCCGCGGCGATTCCGCCTGGCTGCCGGTCTTCGGCTGGCGCGGAGCCGAGACGCAGCAAGACCTGAAGGCGGCGATCGACGCCTTCGTCGCCGACAACCGCGCCCGCCAGCTCGACGAAGACCGCCGTCTCGCCTACGTCGCCTTCACCCGCGCGCGCGATCTGCTGATGCTGTCGGGGTCCAGCTGGTCGGGGACCAAGAAGCCTCGACGCCCCAGCGTGTTCCTCGACGAAGCGGCCGAGGCGCTCGCGATCGATCTCGAGGTGTCCGAGCCCGGAGACGACCCCTACGACGGCGAACGTCGGCTGCTGCACTGGCCGCTCGATCCGCTGGGGGCGCGACGCACCGCGGTGTCGGCCGCGGCGTCCGCCGTCGCCGCCGCGCGGGACGAACCGGCGGCGGCACCCGATGATGACCTCGAACTGCTGCTCGCCGAGCGGGCCGATCGGCTGCGTCCGACGCACGCGCCCGCCCCGACGCGCATCCCGGCGTCGCGGTTCAAAGACTTCGTCGCCGACTACAGCGGCACGGTCGAAGACCTGCGACGCCCCATGCCCGAGCGCCCCTACCGGCAGACGCGCCTCGGCACCCTCTTCCACGCGTGGGTCGAGCAGCGCTCGGGCCTAGTGGGGGCGGGCGCCGGGCTCGACGACGACGGCCTGTGGGATGACGACGACGTCGTGGGGGCATCGGCGGCGGATGCCGTGGAACTCCAGCGACTGCGCGAGTGCTTCGAACGGTCGGAATGGGCCGGCCTCCGGCCGCTCGAGGTCGAGACCGAGATCGACTTCGTCACCACGCGTCTCGACGGACGCGAGCATGTCGTCATCTGCAAGCTCGACGCCGTCTACCGACGCGGCGATCGCTACGAGATCGTCGACTGGAAGACCGGTCGACCGCCGTCGTCCGAGGCCGAGCGTCGGTCGCGCATGCTGCAGCTCGAGCTGTACCGCGACGCGTACCACGCGAAGCACGGGATCGACATCGACCTGATCGACGTCGCGCTGTTCTACGTCGGCGACGAGTTGGTGCTGCGCGGCTGAGGTGCTCCGGCGATGGTCGGTGCACTATCACGACGTCGCTTCGGGCCGTGGTGCCCGGTGACCGGGTGAATCATCAGCCTGGAACGGTGTCGCGCGAAGGGCGACGAGGCACGACGCTCAAACGCGCGCGCACGAGACGCCCGACGGTTCAGCGCTCACCGGGTGACGTCGCCGCGACCACTCCTCGGCCCCGCGGAGCGGATGAAGCGGTGCGTTCGTGGTGCGGACGAGCACGCCGCTGTCAGGCGTTGTCGCCCGACACACCCCAGCGGCGCAGCGCGGCGCGGCTCGCGCGGGCGGCATCGGCCTCGTCGTCCACGTGGGAGTCGTCGTGCGCGGCATCCGCCCGCTCGTTCCGCCCGTTGGTGGCGCCATCGAGCGGCAGGCCGTCGAGACGGTCGGTCGACGACTCGTCGTGCGCATCGACGGAGGCGGCGTTCTCGTCATCGCGCGCGGCGAACGAGGTGGCGTCCGATACGGCCGGTCGAGCTTCTTCGGGCTTGCCCCAGAGCGACGTCGCGGCGGTATCGCCGCGGAGTGCCGGTCCGTGGACGGGGTCGTAGCGGCCGTCCCACCCGTTCAGTTCGAGCGGGGCCGTGGCTTCGGGGTCGTCCTCGCGTGCGGGGAGGTCGTCGATGCGGATCGGGCCGGAATCGTCATCCGATTCTTCGGCGTTCGCCAGGGCGTCTGCGGCGGCCGCGCGGTCGCGCTCGGCAGACAGGTACAGCGACAGCGCCTCCGGGTCGTAGGCGTCGGTCTGCATCGACGTGTCGACGCCGTCGGCGGGAGCGACCGCGGGCGAACTCTCGACGAGGGCCATCGCGTCGTCGATGTCGCTGCGGGTGTCGGGCACGATCTGGTCGCCGCGCACACCGTCGGCCAGCGCCGTCAGCAGGGCCACGGCGTCGTCGATGACGTCGGTCTCGCCGGCGTCGTGTCCGTGCACGAGCCAGCGCGCGAACTCGAGCTCGGCGTAAAGGCGGGCGCGTTCGCGCAACAGGGGGTCGGGGGAGCGGTCGCCCGCGGCGGCGTATCCGGCGTGCACGTCGTCGGCGGCGAGCGGAGCGGATGCCAACCAGCGCAGGTCGACGGCGGGGTCGCCGACGCTGAGGCCGGCCCAGTCGAGAATGCCGACCACGTGCGGAATCTCGTCGGCGTCGTCGGCGAGCACGATCGAGGTGCTCGTGGCACCGCCGAGCACGACGGCGGATTCGAAGCGCCACAGGTCGTCGACGTCGAGCGCACGGCGCCAGCGCATCATGAGGTCGTCGCTGACGCGTCCGGTCGAGTCGGCACGGTCGAGCAGGCGCTTGACGTCGTCGCGCACCTGCTCCGGCGAGCGCACCGGCAGTCCGTCGGTCCGCACGATCGAGACGGGCAGCGCGTGCACGGCGGCGAGGGCGCCACCGATCGCGGGCGCGTAGCCCGGTCCCTTGGGCAGGTGAGCCGGGTCGATGCGGTAACCGCGAATCCGGTCGACGACCAGCACGCGCTGGGCCCCCGAGCCGCTTTCGCCGACGACCTCGGGCACGGCGAACGGCAGCAGGGCGCGCACTCCGGCGGTCAGGGCGTGCAGGGCTCGCGCCTCGGCGGCGAGCTCGCCGGCGGTGTCGTCGTCGGCGGGCATGCGCACGATGAGCTCGCGCCCGTCGGCCGTCCGAGCGAGCGCGGCGTCGAAGCGACCGGCCGTGTTCTCGGTCAGCGCGCTGACGCTCGTGAAGGCGGTGCCGGGAAGGGCCGCCGTCGCCGACGCGGCTAAAATGAGGGGCGAGCGTGCCATGCCCCCAGGGTAGGTCGGGCCCGTGCTCACCGGCCCGCGCCACGCCCTTGATGGGGGGAGGTCGAGCCCTCGACCCTCCGCTCACCCCAACCGTTCGGGCTTCTGCTCGTGCTCGCACCGGAAAGAAGTGTTCGATGTCGCTTCCCGCGTCTTCGTCGTCGCAGAACCCGCCCTCGTCGAGTGCGGCTGACAGCGGGCCGCAGGACAGGTCCGCGGATGCCGCTGACCTTGCCGTCGACCGCGCCGGCGCCGAGCGTCACCAGCCCGGCCTGCTCGGGAACCTCGCCGCGGATCCCCGCACGCTCGTGCTCGCCGTGCGCCGCGACGCTGCTCCGCTGATCGATGGCCGTCTCGCGCTCGTCTCGTTCGCCGACCTCGCCTCGTCGGCCGCCGGGTCGCAGAAGACTGCCGGGCCCGAGGCAGCTGCCTCGGCCGGACCGCAGCAGCCCGCCGAGCACGCGGCATCCGCGCCGTCGCTGCAGCTCGCCGAGCCCTCCGCTTCGGCCGAATTAGCGCGCCCCGCCGAGTCCACGGCATCGGCCGAATCAGCGCGCCCCGCCGAGTCCACGGCATCGGCCGAGTCAGCGCACCCCGCCGAGCCCACGGCATCCGCCCCCGCCCCGTCGGCGCGCCCTGCCGCACCCGACGCAGCAGCCCCCCACGACATCCCCGGCATCACCCACTGGGCGTTCCTCGGCCGCACGCCCGACCACCGCGCGGTCCTGCTCGCGGTCGTGGCCGACGGCGCGGGTGATGAACTGGTTCCGGATGCCGACTGGGCGCCCCTCCGCGCCGCGGGCGGCGACCTGCCGGCCGGCGAGGCCGAACTGCTGACCACCGCGGTCGCCCTGTCGGGGTGGCTGCGCGATGCCGCGTTCTGCCCCGCGTGCGGCGCGCTCACCGAACTGCGCCAGGCCGGCTGGTCGCGGCACTGCCCGGTGTGCGGGCGCGAGCACTTCCCGCGCACCGACCCCGCGGTCATCGTGCTGCTGACCGCTGCCGAGGGCGACCGCGTGCTTCTGGGCGCCAACGCCGCGTGGGGCGGCGACCGGTACTCGTGCTTCGCCGGGTTCGCCGAGGCGGGGGAGTCGCTCGAAGACGCCGTCGCGCGCGAGGTGAACGAGGAGTCGGGCGTGCGTCTGCGCGAGATCGTGTACCGCGGGTCGCAGGCGTGGCCGTATCCGCGGTCGCTCATGCTCGGGTTCCGCGCGGTCGTGGTCGACGAGGTCGAGGCCCTGGCCGACGGCGAGGAGATCGTCGAGGTGCGCTGGTTCACCCGGGAGGAGATCGGGTCGGCGCTCCGGGGTGAGAGCGCGGTGCACCTGCCGGGGGCCGCGTCGATCGCCCGCCGGTTGATCGAGGACTGGTACGGAGAGACCGCGTGACCGGACCTCTCGACGGACTCGACGAGCATCAGCTCGAGGCGGCGCGGGCGCTGCGGGGTCCGGTGTGCGTACTCGCGGGCGCCGGCACCGGCAAGACGCGCGTGATCACGCGGCGCATCGCCCACGGCGTCGACACGGGCGCGTACTCGCCGCAGCGCGTGATGGCGGTGACCTTCACCGCGAAGGCCGCGGGTGAGATGCGGGGACGCCTGCGCGCGCTCGGCGTGTCGGGGGTGTCGGCGCGCACGTTCCACGCCGCGGCCCTCGCCCAGGTGAACTTCTTCTGGCCCACGCTCGCGGGCGATCAGGCGCCGTCGATCATCGACAACAAGGTGCGCATGCTCGCGCACGCGGCCGACGGCGTCGGACTGAGTCCCGACACGGCGACACTGCGCGATATCGCGTCTTCGATCGAGTGGCGCAAGGTCACGCTGCGCTCGATCGAGCAGTACGCCGCCGACCGCCCCGACGGCGTGGGGCGTCTCAACGTCGACCAGGTCGTCGCCCTGCAGCGGGCGTACGAGAAGCTCAAAGACGAGCGTCGGCAGATGGACTTCGAAGACGTGCTCCTCACCTGCGCCGGCATGATCGAGGCCGAGCCGCGCGTGGCCGCCGCCGTGCGCGAGCAGTACCGGCACTTCACGGTCGACGAGTACCAGGACGTCTCGCCGTTGCAGAACCGCGTGCTCGAGCTGTGGCTGGGCGATCGTCGCGACCTGTGCGTGGTCGGCGACGCCAGCCAGACCGTGTACTCGTTCACCGGCGCCGATGCGCGCTACCTGCTCGACTTCGAGCGCACGCACGAAAACGCCCGCGTCGTGCGGCTCGAGCGCAACTACCGCTCGACGGCACCCGTGCTGGCGGTGGCCAACGACCTCATGCGCGGGCGGGCCGGCGCGCTCGAGCTCGTGGCCGCGACCGACGCCGACACGCCGGTGCCGACGGTGCGCGGCTTCGACGACGACGAGGCCGAAGCCACGGCGGTCGCGCGATCGATCGCCGACTCGCTGTCGCGCGGCGTCGATCCGCACGACGTCGCGGTGCTGTACCGCTCGCACGCCCAGTCGGCCGCACTGCTGAGCGCGCTGTCGGCGGTGGGGGTCGCGGCCTCCGTGCTGGGTGGGCGCAAGTTCTTCGATATGCCCGAGGTACGGCAGGCGCTCATGGCGCTGCGGGCCGCGTCGGTCGCGCCGATGGAGACCGGCTTTCTCGCCACGGTCCGCGACGTGCTGCGCAGCGTCGGTCTGACCGACGACCCGCCCGCCGCGGGCGGAGCCCTGCGCGAAGCGTGGGAGGCGCGGGCCGCCCTGCTGCGCCTGGCCGAAGAGGCCCCAGCCGGAACCGACCTGCGCTCGTTCACCGACGACCTGCAGGCCCGAGCGCGCGACCAGCACGAGCCGACGACGCGCACGGTGACGCTGGCCACGCTGCACGCGGCGAAGGGTCTGGAGTGGGATCACGTCTACCTCGTCGGGGTCAGTGAGGGTCTGCTGCCGATCTCGTACGCGACCACCTTCGAGGCGGTCGACGAAGAGCGGCGTCTTGCGTACGTCGGGGTCACACGTGCGGCGCGGACGCTGTCGCTGAGCTGGGCGCGCGGTCGGGGCCGGATGGAACGCTCGCCGTCGCGCTTTCTTCGAGAGATCGGCAGCGGCAGTCTGCGCTCGGCCGATGCAGCCCCCAGGCCCGCCGGAACGAATCGACGCGCAGGTGCAGCGACCTCGTCGTCTGCTCGATCGGCGCGCTGAGCAAGAAGCGCGCCGCCCGCGCCGCTTCGGCGGCCAGCGCCGGGTCGATCGCGGGCCGCGGCCGGCCGAGCAGTTGCGACGACACCGCCGGCCAGTGCGGATCGCCGCGCTGGCTCTCGGCATCGAGGCACGACAGGCAGGCCGTGCGCCCGGGCGCGACGACTGGCCCGACCGTCGCCGAGGCTCCGTCGAGCACCAGCGGCAGGTGGGTCACGCCGTCACGCGTGTACGCCGCGGCCCGCCGCGGATCCACGCGATGCGCCGCGAGCAGGATCACGCACGACCCCGGTGACGCTCGCTCGCTGGATGCCCCCGCCCACGCGACGATGCGGGTGAGCGGCGGCAGTCCCGCGAGCACGGCGCGGCCGACGCGCGGGTGAAGGTCGTCGGCGATCTGCAGCACGAGCGGAGGCTCGTCGCGGTGCGGCACGAGCGCCGGCGTGACAGCGTCGAGCACCGCATCGGTCGCGGCATCCGACACCCCGTGCACCCGCGCGAGCGCCCGCAACTCCTCGCGGGTCGTGCCGTTCACAAGGGCGGCGACAGCGGCATCCGTCCACCGATCCGAGATCGGCAGGGTCGCGATCGCGCGCGGGCCGAACTGCACGCTGCCGTCGTCACGCCAGAGCGGGGGAGAGGCGGGGTCGAGTCGAAGCATGCCCCGATCCTGACGGGCCGAAAGACTCCGGATGCCGTTGTCCACAGCAACCGACGTCGATCACGCCCCTGGGGAGAAGTGCACTCCGCCGCGCGCGCGACCCTCACACGGGCGTGCGACCGCCCGTCGACCGGCGAGCGACCCGCGAGACTGCACCTCGCTGACAAACCCGCGTCAGGCTGCAACGACGTTGTCAGCGAGTTGCAGTCTCGGAGTGAACGGCGGGCCGCCACGCCTGCGCTCGGGTCGATCGACGGCAAAAGGTCCGCGAAACTGCACCTCGCTGACAAACCCGCGTCAGGCTGCAACGACGTTGTCAGCGAGTTGCAGTCTCGGCGCGAACAGCACCCCGCCACGCGACCCCAACGCCGCGGACACCGCCGCAGCGGTCACACGGGCCGCTGGTCTCCCGGAGCGCCGTCCTCGTCGCCCTCACCTGCGCCGTCGCCGGACGCGTCGTCGGAGCGACCTTCTCGCAGGTCTCGCCGTAAGAGGCCCTCACCCGAAGCATCGCCCGAACCAGGCGTCTCGCCCGTCTCCTCGGCATCCGCACCCGAATCCCGCCCACCTTCGGCCTCTTCCGCCAGCAGCTGCGCGAGCGCGTCGTCCATCTCGTCCGAGGGCGCCGCTTCACCGCGCGACGCGGCCGTCACCCGCGCGATGAGTGCGGCGGGGTCGTCGATGTCTTCCGACGACGGCATGAGGTCGGGGTAGTCCCACAGTGCATCACGGCCCTCGACGCCCACGGCGTCGGTGACAGCGCGCCACATCGCGGCGGCTTCGCGCATGCGGCGCGGGCGCAGTTCGAGGCCGACCAGCGCGCCCAGCGCCTGCTCGGCGGGTCCACCGACGGCGCGGCGTCGGCGCACAGCCTCGGCGATGCGTCCCGCCGACGGAAGCCGCGAGGTGGCGTCTTCAGTCACGACGTCGACCCAGCCCTCGATCGTGGCCAACAGGTTCTCCAGCCGCGTCAGCGCCGCGGTCTGCTCGGGGCTGCGCTCGGGCAGCAGGGCTCCGCTCTCGAGCGCCCCGCGCAGTTCGTCGGGCTGCGAGGGGTCGAAGCGCGAGGCGAGTTCCTCGAGGGCGTCGGTGTCGACGCGGATGCCGTGGGCGAAGTCGCGCACCTGCGAGATGACGTGCAGGCGCAGCCACCGCGCGTGGCGGAACAGGCGTGCGTGCGCGAGCTCGCGCGTCGCGAGGTACAGCGCGAGCTGGTCGTCGGGGATCTCGAGGTCGCGGCCGAAGTCGGCGAAGTTCTGCGGCAGGATCGCGGCGTCACCCTCGGGCATGATCGGGATGCCGACGTCTCCGCCACCCACGACCTCGGTCGACAGGCGGCCGACGACGTGGCCGAGCTGCGTGGCGAAGAGCGAGCCGCCGACGGTGCGCATGAGGCGTCCGGCGCCGGCGATCATCTCCTGCATGTCTTCGGGGGCCTGCTGGCCGAGGGCGGTGGTCAGCGCGTCGGCGATGCTCGTGGCGACGGGCTCGGCGAGCTCCTGCCAGACGGGCAGCGTGGCGGTGACCCACGCACCGCGCGTGACGGCGCGGGGAGGGCGGGGCAGGTCCGAGATGGTGGTCGCCGCGCCCAGCCAGAGGGCGGCGAGCGTGAACGCCTGGTCGAGGTCGGTCTTCTGACCGGTCGTGACGCCCAGGCCGTCCTGGTTGGCGATGTGCAGGGCCTGACGCTCGGTGAGGCTCCAGTCGACGCCTTCCTGCGTGCCGGCGAAGGCGCCCTGCAGCTGGTTCATGACGGCCTGCAGCATGGCGGGGTCGATCTGCATGCCCGACAGGCGCGAGAGCATCTCGGGGTCGATGCCGCTGGTGTCGCCCGACATCAGGCGGCGCATGAGCTCCTGGAACTCTTCCTCGGGGCTCTGCTCGCCGCCACGGTCGTCGTCTGCCACTTCAGCCGCCTTTCAGCCAGGTCTGGGGAATGGTTCTCTACGCTAGTCGCAGGTTTCCCCGCATCTACCGGCCGGGCCCCGCGGCGCTTACGCCCCGCGCGAACGACCCCGGTCAAGGATTGAGCTTCGTGTCCCTTTTCGACGAGAACGTCCGCCTCGAGCCCGCGCCCCGACAGCCGTGGCGTCGCGGCACCGTCATCGGCGTGTGGTCGCTGACGGTGGCCGTGATCGTGCTCTTCGTGCTCACCTTCGTGCCCTCGGCGTACGTCATTCAGCAGCCGGGTCCGGTGTACAACACCCTCGGCACCTCGCCGAACGCCGACGGCGAGCAGGTGCCGCTGATCACCGTCCCGAACGAGCAGGACGACACCACCACCGGCCAGCTCGACCTGCTCACGGTGCAGGTCAGCGGCAACCGCGAGCGCACCCCGTCGTGGATCGAGCTCGCGATGGCGTGGTTCGACCGCTCGCGCGCCGTGGTGCCGATCGACCGCATCTTCCCCGCGGGCCAGACCACCGAGCAGCGCACGAGCGAGAACGCCGCCCTCATGAGCGACTCGCAGCTCGAGGCCAGCGCGGCCGCCCTGCGACAGCTCGGCTACGACGTGCCCGCCGAGATCGCGGTCGGCACGATCGACGACCAGGGCGCGGCGGCGGGTCTGCTGCAGCAGGGCGACGTGCTGCTGTCGGTCGACGGCGCTCCGGCTTCGAACGTGGATGCCGTGCGCTCGGCCGTCCAGAAGGCCGCGGGCGCACCGGTCACCGTGGCCTACCAGCGCGACGGCGCCGACGCCACGGTGCAGATCACGCCGCAGCAGACGACGGTCAACGGCCAGCAGCAGTACCTGCTGGGCGTCGGACTCATGCAGTCGTTCGACCTCCCCGTCGACGTCAAGATCCAGCTGAACGACGTCGGCGGTCCGAGCGCCGGCATGATGTTCGCGCTCGGCATCATCGACAAGATGTCGCCCGGCGACCTCACCGGAGGCCAGCACATCGCCGGCACCGGCACGATCGACGCCGACGGCAACGTGGGCCCGATCGGCGGCATCCGTCAGAAGCTCTACGGCGCGCTCGATGCCGGAGCCACCTACTTCCTGGCCCCGGAGTCGAACTGCAACGAGGTCGTGGGGCACGTGCCCGACGGCATCCGCGTTTTCTCGACCTCGACGCTCGACCAGTCGATGACGGTGCTCGAGACGATCCGCGACAACGGCGATCTCGACGCGCTTCCGACGTGTGGTTCGGGATCGTAGCTTTCACGGCGAACCCCGAGAACCCCGCGCCTAGGATGAAGGGGTGACCACGACCTCAGCGCCGAACCAGGCCACGCCGCCGAACCGCTCCCGACGGATCATCTCGATCACTTTGGCGGTGATCGCAGCGCTCGTCGTCGCGTTCTTCGTCTTCGCGAACCTCTATTCCGACTGGCTGTGGTTCTCGCAGCTGGGCTTCACCACCGTTCTGACCACCCAGTGGATCGGTCGCACGGTGATGTTCGTCGTCGGCTTCCTCGCGATGGCCGTGCCGGTCTGGGGCGTCATCCAGCTCGCCTACCGCCTGCGTCCCGTGTACGCGCGTCTGAGCTCGCAGCTCGACCGCTACCAAGAGGTCGTCGAGCCGCTGCGGCGCCTCGCGATGTGGGGAATCCCGATCTTCTTCGGCTTCTTCGCCGGCTTCGCCGCCTCCGCGCAGTGGGAGACCACCTGGCTGTGGTTCAACGGCGTCAGCACCTCGGTGACCGACCCCCAGTTCGGGCTCGACACGGGCTTCTATCTGTTCGGGATGCCGTTCTACGCGGCAGCGCTCGGTTTCGCCTCGGCCGTGGTGCTGGTGTGCCTGCTGCTGACGGCCGTCGTGTCGTACCTCTACGGCTCGGTCCGCGTCGGACAACGCGAGCTGCGCATCTCCAAGGCCGCGCGCATCCAGCTCGCGATCCTCGCCGGCGTCTACCTGCTGCTGCAGGGTGCGAGCCTGTGGCTCGACCGCTTCCGCACGCTCGTCGAGCCGTCCGAGCGCATCACCGGTCCCGGCTACGTCGGCACCAACGCCGTGATCCCCGGCCAGACGATCCTCGCGATCGCCGCCGTCATCGTGGCGCTGGCGTTCTTCGTCACGGCCTTCATCGGCCGCTGGCGCTACCCGCTGATCGGTACCGCGCTGCTCGTCGTCTCGGCGATCGTCGTGGGTGCGGCCATCCCGTGGGCCGTCACCACCTTCCAGGTGCGCCCCAACGAGCTCACGCTCGAAAGCCAGTACTACCAGCGCAACCTCGATGGCACGAAGGCCGCCTACGGCATCGACAACATCGAGAAAGAGAACTTCCAAGCCGAGACGCAGGCCCAGGCGGGCCAGCTGCGCAACGACGCCGACTCCACCGCGCAGCTGCGCATCATGGACCCGGCCATCATCGGCCCGACCGTCCGTCAGCTCGAGCAGTACCGCGCGTACTACCAGTTCAACACCCCGCTCGACGTCGACCGCTATACGATCAACGGACAGACGCAAGACACCGTGGTGTCGCTGCGCGAGCTCAACATCGGTCAGCTCGGCGACGCGGCCTCGTGGCAGAACACGACCCTCGTCTACACGCACGGCTACGGCATGGTCGCGGCCGCCGGTAACGAGCGCACCGCCGACGGCGACCCCGTCTTCCTCGAGCAGGCGATCCCGGGCACCGGCTTCCTCACCGACCGCAAGTACGAGCCGCGCATCTACTTCGGCGAGCAGTCGCCGCCGTACTCGATCGTGGGCGGCCCCGAGGGCGGCGAGCCGATCGAGCTCGACTACCCGCTGGGCGCCGACGGCGGCACCGAGACGCGCACGACCTTCACCGGCAACGGTGGACCCAGTGTCGGCAACGTCTTCAACCGCCTCATCTACGCGCTGAAGTTCCAGTCGGAGCAGATCCTGTTCTCCGACAACGTGAACCCCGACTCGCAGATCCTCTACGACCGCAACCCGAAGGAGCGCGTGCAGAAGCTCGCGCCCTACCTGACGCTCGATAGCGACCCGTACCCCACGGTCGTCGACGGTCGCATCAAGTGGGTCATCGACGGCTACACGACGAGCGCGAACTACCCGTACTCGTCGAGCGTGTCGCTCTCGCGGGCGATCGCCGACTCGAACAACCCGGCTCCGACCTACGCGCTCGATGACATCAACTACATCCGCAACTCGGTCAAGGCCACGGTCGACGCCTACGACGGCTCGGTGAGCCTGTACGCGTGGGACGACCAAGACCCGCTGCTCAAGGCGTGGCAGAACATCTACCCCACGACCCTCAAGCCGTGGACCGACATGTCGGCCGACCTGATGAGCCACGTGCGGTACCCGACCGACCTGATGAAGGTGCAGCGCTCGATGCTCGGCGTCTACCACGTCGACGACGCGCTCTCCTTCTACCGCCAGGACAACCGGTGGACCACTCCGAACGACCCGCAGGACCCGGCGACCTTCCAGCCGCCGTACTACCTGACGATGAAGATGCCGAACCAGGACGACCCGTCGTACTCGATGTTCACCAGCTTCATCCCGGCGTCGCAGGGCGGTCAGGCGCGAAACGTGCTGACGGGCTATATGGCCGTCGACTCCAACGCGGGCGACCAGCAGGGCACCAAACGCGACGACTACGGCAAGCTCCGAATGCTCGTGATCGATTCGTCGACCACGGTCCCCGGACCCGGCCAGGTGCAGAACACCTTCGACTCCGATACCAACGTGTCGTCGCAGATCAACATCCTGAAACAGGGACAGTCGCAGGTGCTCAACGGCAACCTGCTGACCCTGCCGGTGGGTGGCGGTCTGCTGTACGTGCAGCCGGTCTTCGTCCAGTCGTCGGGTGACACCAAGCTGCCGCAGCTGCGGCGCGTGCTCGTCGCGTTCGGCAACAAGATCGCGTTCGAGAACACGCTGAGCGAAGCGCTCGACTCGCTGTTCGGCGGTGACTCCGGAGCGAATACGGGCGACGAGACCGTCACCCCGACCGACCAGGGTTCGGGCACGACGGGTGGCACAGGTGGCGGCACGACCGTTCCGACGGGCGACTACGCCGCGGCCCTGCAGGAGGCGCGTGACGCGTTGAACGCTCGCCAAGCGGCGCTGACCAGCGGTGACCTCGCGGCCTTCGCCACGCAGGATGCCCGCCTGACCGCGGCCGTCCAGCGCCTGCTCGACCTCGAGACGAACGGCCAGGGCGGCACGGCGACCACGTCGCCCACCCCGGCTCCGTCGGAGACCCCCGCGGGCTGACCCCCGCTCGACCGATCGCCGGCGTCCCGCTCCAGCGGGGCGCCGGCGTCGTCGTTCCTGGCAAGGTGGCTGAGCCTGTCGAATCAAGGTGGCTGAGCTTGTCGAAGCCCCCAAGTCGCGCGGCGGTAGAGGTGGCTGAGCCTGTCGAAGCCACCGGTGCACAGCGGGTCCCGGTCCCTTCGACAAGCTCAGGGATCTAGCAAGGTGGCTGAGCCTGTCGAAGCCACCGGGCCACCGCGGGTCCCGGTCCCTTCGACAAGCTCAGGGACCTGGCAAGTTGGCTGAGCCTGTCGAATCAAGGTGGCTGAGCTTGTCGAAGCCACCGGGCCACCGCGGGTCCCGGTCCCTTCGACAAGCTCAGGGACCTGTGTCGCGCGCCGGGGCACAGCGGGTCCCGGTCCCTTCGACAAGCTCAGGGACCTGGGTCACCGCGGGTCCCGGTCCCTTCGACAAGCTCAGGGACCTGGCTGCCCACCGCGGGTCCCGGTCCCTTCGACAAGCTCAGGGACCTGGCTGCCCACCGCGGGTCCCGGTCCCTTCGACAAGCTCAGGGACCTGGGTCACCGCGGGTCCCGGTCCCTTCGACAAGCTCAGGGACCTGTGTCACGCGCCGGTGCACAGCGGGTCCCGGTCCCTTCGACAAGCTCAGCCACCTGGGTCACCGCGGGTCCCGGTCCCTTCGACAAGCTCAGGGACCTGGCTGCCCGGTCCGTTCGACAAGCTCAAGAACCTGGCTGCCCGGTCCCTTCGACAAGCTCAGCGACCTGCGCTCACGCGCTGATAAACCACCACCAGATCAACAGCATCGTCGTGCCGAAGCCCGCGATCTGATTGAGCCACAAGAAGCGGTTCCAGCCGGCGGTGGCGCGGTCGCTCTCGGCATCCGTCACGTTCCGGTACGGCCAGCACACGACGAGGTACGGAATCACCAGCAGCGCGGCCAGCGGCCCCGGCCACGCGGTGAACAGCATCGCCACCCCCGCGAGCCCGTAGCAAACCAGCGCGAAGCGCACGGTCCATCGCGCCCCGCGGGCGGTGGCGATCGATGAGATGTCGGCGGCGCGGTCGGCCTCGACGTCTTGCACGGCGCCGAACGCGTGCGAGGCGATGCCCCACAGCGCGAACGCGATGAACACGAACACGAGCTGCCAGGTCCACACAGCTCCCGCGAGCACGAGGCCATAGATCGCGGGCGAGAAGAAGTGGATGCTGCTGGTCATCGAGTCGAGGAACGGGCGTTCCTTCAACCGCAGCGGCGGCGCGGAGTAGAACACCACGAAGAACAGGCTCAGCGCGAGCACGAGCCACGACAGCGGCGACCCGATGATCACGAGGTACACCACGAACGGCAGGCACGACAGTGCCGAGGCCCACAGCGTGATGGGGTGCATGCGCTTGGCGAGCACGGCGCCGTGGGTTCCGCCCTTGCGGGGGTTGCGCAGGTCCGACTCGTAGTCGAACACGTCGTTCACCCCGTACATCGCGAGGTTGTACGGCACGAGGAAGAAGATGATCCCGACGATCAGCGGCGCGTCGATCTGGCGCGTGGTCAGCAGGTAGGCCGCAGCGAAGGGGAAGGCCGTGTTGATCCAGCTGACGGGCCGTGACGACACGAACAGTTCGCGCACCACGCGTCCGGGGGTGAGGGCAGGGGTGGTCATGCGGTGTCCTTCGGGGCGTGGCGAGGCGAGAGCAGGGTGAACAGCGACGGCACGAGGAACGCCGCGCACAGCGGGTAGGCGAAGTCCTCGATCGGCGCGAGTCCGAGCTTGAGTCCGCTGAGGTGCTCTTGAGGGTACGAGAACAGATCGACGGCGATCATGAGGTTGTCGAACACGAGGGTGAGGCCCACCAGCACGAGGGCGGTGAGGGCGGCGGATGCCATGCGCTCGCGGAACCGCGGACGCCGCGCCGTCGCCAGCGTCACGATCAGCGTGATCACCACGAACGGCACGACGATGAGCGGGTAGGTCACGACGCCCCCCGCGCGTCCGTGGCCGCGGAGCCCGAGCCCCGCGCGTCCGAACCCGCCGAGCCCGAACCCCGCGCGTCCGACGCCGACACAGCAGACCGAGCAGCAGACCGCCGCTCGAACACCGCGAACATCACGATCGCCAGGTAGCTCAGGAACAGCAGGAAGAACAGCTCCTCCAGCGGCAGGTGCGGGGCGAGCATCACGCCGACGAACAGCGGGCTCTCACCCTTGACGAACACGCCGGTGGCGATGCCGACGAGGTCCCATGCGAGGAAGAACACCGTGCCGCCCAGCACCGCGAGCGCGGTGCGGAGAGGAGCGACCCGCAGCGCGAGCGAGTACTTCCAGTCGATCAGCATCATGCCGATCAGCGAGAAGAGGATCGCGCCCAGGTAGATCCCCGGCACCTCAGACCGCCGCGTGCGCGGGTTCCGCCAGGGGGCCGGCGGTGGTGTCGCCGGTCATGCGCTTGACCACGAGCTCGGCCGAGATGAGGCACATCGGCAGGCCGATGCCGGGCAGCACCGAGGTGCCGGCGTAGAAGAGGTTCTCGACCTTGCGCGAGCGGTTCTTCGGGCGGAAGATCGCGCTCTGGTTGAGCGTGTGCGCAAGTCCCAGCGAGTTGCCGTGCCAGGCGTGCAGGTCTTCCTTGAAGTCCTCGGGAGCGATGGTCTTTCGCACCACGATGCGGTCGGCGAGATCCGGGATGCCGGTCCATTCGGCGATCTGCGCGATCACGCGGTCGGCGGCCTTCTCGATCCGCTCGTCGCCGGCGCCCGAGACGCCTCCGCGGCCGCTGTCGGGGTCGGCGGGCACGGGAACGAGCACGAACAGGTTCTCGTGTCCTTCCGGCGCGACGGAGTCGTCGGAGGCGCTGGGACGGCAGATGTAGATCGACGCGGGGTCGGGGATCATCTTGTTCTCGCCGAAGATGGCGTCGAAGTTGGTGTGCCAGTCGTCGGTGAACAGCAGCGTGTGGTGGGTGAGCTGCGGCAGCTCGCCCTTCACGCCGAGCAGCAGCAGCAGGGCACCGGGGCTGGGCACCTTGTCCTTCCACCAGCGCTCGGGGTACTGGCGGTCCTTCTCTTCGAGCAGCTCGTTCTCGGTGTGGTGCAGGTCGGCGCCCGAGACCACGGCATCCGCGGCGATCACTCGACCGTCGGCGAGGCGCACGCCGCGCGCGAGGCCCGACTCGGTGATGATCGCTTCGACCGGCGACGAGGTCTCGATGCGCACTCCGCGTTCGCGCGCGAGCTTCTCGATGGCCTTGATGATCTCGGTCATGCCGCCCTTGGGGTACAGCACGCCGTCGCCCAGGTCGAGGTGGCTCATCAGGTGGTACAGGCTCGGCACCTCGAAGGGCGATCCGCCGAGGAACACCGCGGGGTAGGCGAGGATCTGCTGCAGCCGCGTGTTCCTGAAGTCGGTGGTGACACGCTTCCACAGGGTGCGGGTGAGCAGGGGGATGAGCGTGGGGAGGCGCTTCACCAACGCGGGGTCGCGCAGGCCCTTGGTCGACGAGTACGGGTCGTAGAGGAACTTCGACGTCGACAGCTCGTAGGCGTCTTTCGCGGAGTCGAGGTAGGCGTCGATCTTGTCGCCCGAGCCGGGCTCGTGCTTCTCGAACAGTTCGCGCACGGCTTCGCGGCCCGACACGATGTCGATCGGCTCGCCTTGCCCGGGAGGGCCGTACACGCGGTACGCGGGGTCGAGGCGCACGAGGTCGAGCTCTTCCGCGGCGCTCGTGCCGAGCAGGCGGAAGAAGTGGTCGAACACCTCGGGCATGAGGTACCAGCTGGGGCCGGTGTCGAAGCGGAAGCCGTCGCTCTCCCACGAGCCGGCGCGCCCGCCGAGGGCGTCACGGCCCTCGAAGAGCTGGACGTCGTATCCGCGGTCGGCGAGCAGGGCGGCGGTTCCGAGACCGGCGATTCCGCCTCCGACGACGACGATGCGCTGGGCGCTCATGAGCGTGAACCTTTCGGGGGGCGACCAAGCAGGGCGCGGGCGGCGAGGGTGGCTTTGACACCGTCGGGAACGCGGACGCGGGGTGCGCCGGCGGGGGAGGAGCGGAGTCGCCGAGACAGCTCGGCGAACAGGTCGTGGGCCGTCGTGACCGCGGCGCGGCAGTCGGGCGGCAGGTGGGGGATGACGGATGCCGCGGCGACGAGGTCGGCGTCGATGCGGTCGAGAACCGCGACGCGGCGTTCGTCGTCGGCCGCGCCGTCGAGGTAGTCGCGGCCGAGGCGGTCGGCGTCGTCGGCGAGGTCGCGGAGGAAGTTGACGTCTTGGAACGCCGCTCCCAGCCGCCGCGCGCCGTCGACGAGGTCGGCCGCGGGCTGCGCGGGGGCCGACATGCCGGCGTTGAGGAACACCTGCAGGCACATGAGTCCGACGACCTCGGCCGAGCCGTAGACGTAGGCGTCGTGCGAGAGGTCGTCGTGCTCGGCGGTGTCGATGTCGGTGCGCATCGAGGTGAAGAACGGCGCGATCAGGTCGTCGCCGATGCCGCACTCGCGCGCGGTGCGGGCGAAGGCGTGCACGACGAGGTTCGCGCTGAACCCGGTCTCGATGGCATCCCGCACCTCCTGCTCGAGGCCGTCGAGCACTTGGCGCTCGCGCTCGGGCGAGAGGCCGGCGTCGCGCGCGGGGCCGTCGACGATCTCGTCGGCCACCCGCACGAGGGCGTAGATGTTGCGCACGTGCGGGCGCGGGCGGGGCCCGAGCAGGCGTGCGGCGATGCCGAACGAGGTGGAGTAGCGCTGGATGACGGCGGCTGCGGCCGCGTCGGCGGTTTGCGAATACAGTTTGAGGCCCGTGGGCGCGGTGCTCACGGAACGCGCTCCTGCACCGCGTCGACGAGTTCGAGCAGCATCGCGCGGCACGCGGCCGGAAGCGTGGATGCCGTGACGATGGCCCGCGCTTCGTCGAGCGTCTCGCACACGAGGTCTTCGAGGCGGGCGCGGGCTCCCGAGGCCGACAGCGCGACCTGTGCGGCGCGAATCGCCACCGGACCCGTGTGAGCCTGGGCGAGGGCCTCGCTGACCTCAGGCCAGCTCTCGGTCTCGCGCGCGAGCGAGATGAGGTGGGTCTTCTTCGCCTCGCGCAGGTCGCAGCCCTCGTCCTTGCCGGATGCTGCGGCCGTACCGAACGCACCGATGAGGTCGTCGATCAGTTGGTAGCCGAGACCCAGGCGCTGGCCGAAGCGCTGCAGAGCGTGGCGTGTGGGGGCGTCGGCCTCGGCCATGACGGCTCCGGCTTCGAGCGGGGCCGAGAACGAGTACACCGCGGTCTTGTCGTGCGTGGTGCGCAGCACCGTGTCGGGGTCGGCTTCGCCGGGCGACACGGCGTTCTCGACGTCGGCGAGCTCTCCGGCCGCCGACACGAGCACGGCCTCGTCGAACAGGGCCAGCAGCTCGGCGCGCAGCGTCGAGGGGATCTCGGCCAGGGCGATCAGGCGTCCGGCCTCGTGCAGCAGAAGGTCACCGGCGAGGATCGCGGCGGCGTCTCCGAGCAGGGCAGCGCCCGCGGCATCCGCCCCCTTGTCGCTGGCGCGCAGGCGGAACTCCCCGCCGACGTTGGGCACGCCACGGCGTTCGGTGTCGTGGTCGATCACGTCGTCGTGCACGACGAAGGCGGTGTGCAGCAGTTCGAACGCGGCGGCCACCTGGTACAGCGCGGGCAGTGCGATGTCGGGGCCGTCGAGCGTCTCGAACGCGGCCACCACCAGCAGCGGGCGGAAGCGCTTGCCACCGTCCGTCGCGCGGCGGATGGCGGATGCCAGGGCCTGGGCGCCGTCGCCGAGTCGCTGCGAGCGCGCCTCGAGGCGAGAGAGCGCCGCGTCGATCTCGGCGTCGATGCCGTGACGGGCCACGGAGGTCGAGGCGAGGGCGATCATGACGCGCGCCTCACCGCTTGGGGTGTCTCGAAGAGGTGAAGCTGCTGCGCCTGCAGAACGAGCCACGGGCTGAACGCCCACGGCGTGGCCTCGAGCGAGGCGGCCAGCTCGAGCGGGTCGACCCAGCGGTACTCGGCGACCTCGTCGGGGTTGGGCTGGGGCTCGGCGTCGGTGCGCGCGACGTAGACGGGGCAGATTTCGTGCTCGACGATGCCGCTGGCGTCGACCGCGCGGTAACGGAATAGGGGGAGTGCGAGCTCGAGGTCGCGCACGGCGAGACCCACTTCGAACTCGGCGCGACGGTGAACCGCCGACAGCACGGGCTCGGCGGGACCGGGGTGGCCGCAGAAAGAATTGGTCCAGACACCCGGCCAGGTCTTCTTGTGCAAAGCGCGACGCGTGACGAGAACCTCTCCGGCTGCATTCACAACGTGACATGAGAATGCGAGGTGAAGCTGGGTGTCGGTGCCGTGCACGCTAGCCTTGGGCGCCGTGCCAATCTCGTTGCCGAAGTCGTCCAGGAGGACGACATATTCGGTCTCGCTCATCGTGCCTCCCGTTTGCTAGTTTAGCTAGCGATGTGAGCCTGACTATACCTAGGGTGAAAGGGGGTGTCCACTGTGACGGATGCCGTGTCGACCTCTGGTACAAGGCCTTCGGTGATGCAAACGCTCACCGCGGTGCAATCGCTCAGTGACGCTCTCGACCGCATGCACAGCGGCATGAAGGGCGATATGGATATGAATGCCAGCGACCTCGCGACGCTGCGCATGCTGACCATTCGCGAACGTCGCGGGCAAATGGTCAGCCCGCACGACGTGGCGACGCATCTGCGCATTTCGACCGCGTCGACCACGAAGCTCATCGATCGTCTCGTCGCGGCGGGTCATCTCGAGCGTCGGCCGCACCCCTCCGACGGCCGTGCCCGCGTGGTGGTACTTACCGAGAAGTCGCGGCGCGAGTTCTTCCGGCACTTCGGCGGTCATCTGATGGCCATGAGCGAGACCGCGGCGGCGTTCGACGACGAGCAGCTCGAGACCATCACCCGCTTCATGGACGAACTCACCACCGCCATTTCGACGGACGACTGAGGCCCTCTCCGCACCCCGTTCGCGGGCACTCGGTTTCGCCCGCGCTGAGGCGCAACCTCACCCGAGACCGGGGATCGGCCCCCGCGCGACCCGCACGCCGACGTCGTCGAAGGCATCGCGCGGTCGCCCTCCGCGTCGTGCTGCCGCCCGCACCTCGGCCGGGGCATCCGACCAGCCGCCGCCCCGGAACACGCGCGCGTCGCTCTCGCCCTCGGGGTCGTAGAGGTCGCTGCACCACTCCCACACGTTGCCGAGGGTGTCGAAGAGGCCGTGCAGATTCGGCATCCGTCCCCCGACGTCGACGGGGCCTCGCAGGCCGTCTGCGGCCGTCCAGGCGATGTCGCGCACGGGGCCGTAGGCGGGCCCGGTGGCGCCGGCGCGGCAGGCGTACTCCCACTCGTCTTCAGTGGGCAGACGGAAGCCGTCGGAGTCGGGATCGGGGCGCACCACCTCGCCGTCGAACGAGTAGACCGGGTCAAGGCCCTCCCACTCGCTCAGGGCGTTGCAGAGGCGAATGGCCCGCAGCCAGCTGATCTCGGTCGCCGGATGCCGCGGATTGCGCGCCGGAATGCCGATGAGGTCGGCCACTTGCTCTTCGGTCACCGGGTAGACGCCGATCTCGAAGGCTTCGACCACGATCTCGCGTCGCTCGACGCCCCGCAGATCGCCGCGCAGCACGCTGCCGGCGGCGATGCGCGCCATCTCGACGTCGGTCACGCGCCCACCGCCGACGGCGCCGGGAGGGCGGGGGAGCGGCGGTCGCGACGCGCGCGATCGAGGCGGGGGGAGAAGAGCATGTGCCCAGTGAAGCGGGCCGGGGGGCCGCATCGAGGTGGGTTGACGCGCGAGGCGTGACGCCGCGTGTGGCGAGCCGGGGGGCCGCAACGCAATTTGTGGGGCGCGAGGTGCGCGGTGGGGGGAGGGGGTGCGAGCCGGGGGGCCGCAACGCAGTCTGTGGGGTGGGTGGTGCTGTGGGCTGGGGGAGCGAGCCGGGGGGCCGCAACGCAGTTCGTGGGTGTGGGGTCAGTCGTCTTCGAACATGGGCTCCCAGCCGGGCTCGAAGGGGTCTTCGGGCAGGCCGGTCTCTCGTCCGCGGTTGTCGATGGCGTCTTGCCACCGGATGCCGATGTCTTCCGGTGCGGTGACCTCAAGGCACTCGGGGCACCGCCAGCACGCCTCGATGAGGGAGCCGAAGGGTTCGAGTGACACGAGGCATTCGCCGCACTTGGGAGATGACATCCAGTCGTTCACGTGGATCACGCTAGCTTGGGCGTCTGGCTGCCGCGGGGGTGCCGGGAGCGGGTGAAGTCGGCGCCGTTTTGGAACGTGCGGAGCGTCCGTGGGAACGACGAAGGGCCGCCACCGACCTGAGTCGATGACGGCCCTTCGTAGAGGTGTGTCTTACGCGCTTTCGTTGCGACGACGCGTCTTAGTCGCGACGACGACGACAGCGCCGGCGAGCACGAGGGCTCCGCCGCCGACCCAGACACCGAGGAGCGAGTTGGCGTCCATACCGGTTGCGGGGAGAGCGGTGCTGCCGCCTTCTTCGGCGCCGCCGCCGGTGGAGCCGCCGCCCGTCGACCCGCCGCCAGCGGGCGAACCGGAGCGATCGCCCGATGCGGACAGGGTGTACGTTCCGGACGGGCTCGCGGGAAGCGTGACCACTGCGGTGGCCGTGCCCGCAGCGTCCGCGGTCTTGGTGACCGACGCCGCAGTTACCGGCAGGTTTGCCGTAGCGATGTTGGCCCCGGTGATGCCCTTGCCGACGAGAGTGAACTCGACGGGTGCGCCCGGCGTGAACCCGTCAACGGGGACGGGCCCGTCGGATGTGATTGTGATCGTGATCGTGTTGGGCCCGGTAGGAACGTATCCCTGGGTATCGGCCTGCGCAGCGACGGGCGCCGCGATCAGCAACGCGCCGGCGAGGGCGACAGCTGCACCAACCTTCGTGGTCTTGAGCTTCATGAATGCCTGCCTTAGATTCCGGTCTACCGGTCAGATGAGGGTCCGCACGCAAACGATCCCAGTGAGACATGGAGACGAAAACAATGCGGCGGTTGTTTTGAGGTCGTACCTGAGTATTGCTTAGGTGATCGCTTGAAGCAAACTGAGAGGGTTTCCGGTACGTAAATTCTTGGCGCCCGGCGCGACGCGCACGGATCGTCCCATTCGCGCAATGTTGAGCTGTGGGTTGAGGTTCAACGGAGCTCGCTCATCGATCGACTGCACGATCTTCGGCCGCCGCACCGCACCCGGCTTTCCCCGAGTGAATCGCCCGGCTTCCGCTTACCTATCGAAGAGCCGCAGTGGAGGCAGGTTTGCAGTCGGCGGATAGAACCGTTGGCCTTGATGCATCCGCCGTAGGGGTCGTGACAACCTCCGCGGAAGTGGCTGACGAGGACACAGATCGCAGAACCATCTTCGCGCTCTCCGAAGTCTGCGGTGCGAGATTTGATTCGAACGTCAGCACCTGTTGGCCGGAGAACTGTGAACGTGAGAAGCCGATACCGGTCGATGATTCTGCCGAGACGACTTCCCAATCGCTGGGGATGAAGACATTACTCACCGTGGCAGCGTTGCCCGGCGCAACGCCGAAGGCTCCGTTGGCGGTCATGTAGGAGGGCAGCGATGTCGCAGCATCAAGTGGTGCGTCGCTGGTGAGCTCGATCGCGAGCGTGATCTCGCTGGCGCTCGACGGCGAGGTCGTCTTGCACGCCCCCCAAGAAAGAGTGACCGTCGGACTGACGTAATAGCTCATCTTAGAGCCGCCACTCTCGTTCAGGTAGACACCAAATGTCGCGGTGTCCGGACTGGAGGTGGGCAGAACACCCGACAATGACGAGTCGAGCAGAATCGCTTGTTGGTCCGGGTCAGAACTCCAGATTTTTATCCTGCGTTCTTCCGTTGCGCGCGACAGCGCACTCAGCAGCTTGGGTGTCGATGCGGTGCCGCCAAGGAAAGCCTGAAAAACTGCGCCAGTGGAAGCGGCGAAAAATGCATCCTGATCCGATGGCTCGGGGTACTTTTTATAGACGCCGTTCAGTAGGAGATCCACGGCGTTGTCGGAACTGAGCTTGCTGCCATCTTCCAAGCGGACGGATCCGGTGGCTTGGAGTAAATACGACAAAACAACAGGGTCGATCGCAATCACGCCGTTCACCCGAACCCCAGTTACGATTTCATACATCTGCTGGGCGAGAGGTCCATCGATTGTGAAATCTGGGATCTGAGTCAAGTTCTGAAAGTAGCGAGCCGGCTTTGTTCCGTAGAGAGCCTGAATGTCGCCCGGCAGGTCGAAAAGAGGAGCTTTGATAGCACGGGACAGGGCGGTTCCTGATTCGGTCGCCTCCAGCGAGATGGCGCCTTGGTCCGTTCGGAGGAGAATTGTGGTTCCTGCAATTCCCCCGAGTGATCTCCATTCGGCGTTGTTCTGAACGAGGATGAGATACTCCTGCGGGCCATCGTTTCCAAGCATTGCTGGCAGTAGTTGTGCGGCTTTAGAGATGGCGTCTATGCCCGCTGCGGTCCGCGAAAAGACGCTGTCGAGGTCTTCTACTCCTCGAGCGAGTATGCCGACGAGGGGAGTTCTGTCGATCTCGTGAATCTCGTTGGCTGCCTGGGAAGAGGCTTGCGCCGCCTGAGCGGCGGGCTCTGCGAGCGGGGCAAGTGCGGTTGCTTCGATGCGACCGTTGTCAGGCTTGAGCGAATCGAGGGACGCGGTTTGCATGGCGTCGACGAGTGGTGTGACAGCACCCGCGATGAGGGTGTCCGCCGCGGTTGTGATCTGGCGGAATGCAGTCAGCTGAGGACCGGCCCATGGCGTCAGTTCTGCGAACGCCCATATCGGATCCGACGTGAGGCCACTTGCGGCAGAAGCATCGCGCGATAGTTTTTCGACGAGCGACTTCGCTTGAGTTGGTGATGTGAGCAGCTCTGCCCCTGCGCTTGTCGCCTCCCGTTGAAGGGAGAGAAGGTGCTGCGCAGCCAGTGCCCCCCGAACTCCCACCCAGACCGTCACGAAGACTGCGCAGAGAATGAGAATCGCCACGATCCACAAAGCGGTGCGTCCCACCGTCTTGCGGGTGGAGGTTTTACCAATCAACGACATTGCGAGGACTCCGGGGTGTCGAGGTTGATGGCGCTATACGAGCACGGGCCGCAGGCGACCTTCGTAAAGCTACTCATCTCGCTGGTCGGCACGCATGTCTCGCCGCGACAAAAGACCTATTTCGGTCAGGTCTGCCTCGGAGTTCGAGGGAGCGGTGCGCCCCCTGCGACGCTTTTGTTGCTTCGCCTCAGCCGCAGCCAGGCGCTTGCCGCTCTTTGTGGTTTCAACCCCGTAGCCGTATCCGTACCCGTACCCGTAGGCGGCGTAGTAAGAGTCGGGCCCACGTGTAGGCACCATCGACATCACGAAACCCGCGAGCTTTGCTCCGACAGTGGTCAGCGCTTCCGTGGCCCCCGCCAATTGATGGCGCGTCGTACGAGTGACGGACACGACCATCAAGGCGCCGCTGGTGGCACGCGCCAGAATCGCGGCATCCGTGACGGGCAGGAGCGGAGGAGCATCGCATAGCACAACGTCGAATTCTCGCTCAAGGGCGTCCAGCAGTGCGCTCATTTGTGCCGAGCCGAGCAACTCGCTCGGATTAGGGGGGATCTTTCCGGCAGGGAGGACGAACAAACTGCGGCCACCCCACGAGAGCATGACGTCATTTACGTTGGCTCGACCAATGAGCACGTCTGTAAGGCCCGCGCCACCCTCGATGCCTAGATACTCCGCAACTTTCGGTTTGCGAAGATCTGTGTCGAGCAACGCGACCCGCTTGCCGGCGTCCGCGAGCGCGATTGCAAGGTTGATTGTCGTGGAAGTCTTTCCTTCGCTCGGGATGGAGCTCGTGACAACGAAGCTGGAGCGGCCGCCCATGTCGAGGAACTGCAGGTTGGTGCGGAGAGCGCGGAAACTTTCAGCTCGCGGGCTGAGGGGATCCGCATGCACTATGAGAGGACGCTCTTTGGCCTTCGCGTCGAAGGCAATCGCCCCGATTCCCGGTGCGCCTGTGATCTGCTCGGCATCGCGGGGAGTGCGAACGCGAGTGTCGAGGCTGGATCGAAGAATCGCGCCGCCGACTCCAGCAGCCAGCCCGACAATCGCGCCGAGGATGAGGTTCAAAGCGACGTTGGGGCTGGCGGGGTTTTGCGCCGGTTCAGCGTCTTTGACCCGGCTCAGTCTTACCGGACTAGACCCATCGTTGGACGCCGGCTCGAGCTGCGGAACGGTCGTCGCAATGCTCGTGGCAACCGCGTTTGCGATGTCAGCGGCTGCTGTCGGGTTCGCGTCCGTAACGGTGATGGTAATGAGAGTCGAGTTGGACGCAGCCGTAGCCTTGACGTTGCTGGCCAACACGCTTGCAGACTCCCGAAGTCCGAGGGAGGAGATGACCGGGTCAAGGACGATCGGAGCTGTGACCAGACCGACGTACGTGTTGATTCGAGCCTGCGCAAAATTCGAGCCCTGTTGCAGCTCTGCGGTGGTGCCGCCCGCTTGAGTCGAAACGAATATCGTACTCGACGACTCGTACACCGGCGTACGGGTGAGTGTATAGGTCGTCGCAACGCCAAGCCCTAGTACCGTGAGGGTCAGGATCAGCAGCAAGTTCTTGCGGAGGATGCGGACGTATTCGCTGAGCTCCATGGTGCCTCTCGAAGACGCACGGCTGAGAACGGCCGCGCTCGGAAATCTTCATCAGTCTGTCACAAGGAATGTTTCGCGCCTGTTTTGGCGGGGCAAACTCGCCGCTCCACTACAACTGGAGGCGCGCCGTGGCTGCACTGATCGGGTGCTGATAATTTTGAGGCGACGTATGGCGGCCCGGTCGAAGATTTGCGTCCGTCCGGAGGGACCCCGCAGTTCGATTGCGATTGGGCCGAAATCTCGCGTCCAGCTGCGATGGGATTGACGTGGGCGGTAAGCGAGGACGCTCACTCCTCTATACAGTGGGCTTCACTCACCTCTCGACCTAGGTAGGTTGCCGCGTGCGAAATGACTTCCGCAGTTCCGAGGCGCCGGGAGCGACCAGAGACAGCAGACATAACGTAGACATCACGGATGCTGGCGAGTCTACGGTCGACGAGCCCAGAAGCCGCGGTCGGCGCACGAGACGCGCTGATTGGCGGCTTGGAGGCCGCTCCGTCGCGCGCTGGGATGTTCGGGTCCTCGCGCCTGCAGCCCTTCTTGGGGTGGTCGGAGTCCTGACGTCCCTAGTCATCTCACGTTTCAGCGACTCAGGGGGCGCCCCCATGTCGTCACTCGCGCTGTGGATTGCCCTGCTTTCGGCGTTTGTGCTCGCCGTCGTCCGCGCGCGCCCGGCCGCACTTTTTACCTTTAGGACGCAGGATGTTCTCTGGGGGATCGCAGTGGGCCTTGGCTTGCGCCTGCTCCAAGGTGTCCTGACACGCGCCAACTCGAGTGAGTTCCCACAGCTGGGTCCTCTTCCGGAACACGAAAGCATCAGCTGGATCTTCTCCAACCTTGTGGCGCCGGTGCTCATCGGCCCGGTGGTCGAGGAGCTCTACTTCCGAGCTGTGCTGCTTGTCGTCATCTACCAGCTGCTTCGGCGGGGATCGGGTTCATTGGCGGCTGCCGCCACCGCGACCCTCGTTTCCGCAGGTCTATTCGTGATCCTTCACGTGGTCTTCGCTCCGTTGAGTCTGCTCGGGAGCGTGCAGCTGTTCTTGTTCGGTTGCACGCTCAGCGGCCTCGTCTTCTTGACGGGCCGCGTGTGGCCCGCAGTCCTAGCGCATGTCACTTACAACGGGACATTCTTTGTTCTTGGTGCGCTCGGCCTCGTGCTGGCGTGATTCGCTTCAGCCTTTTCACGACGAGAGCCCAGATCGCCGTCTCTCCCAGCCGATTCCACGCAAGCGATTAGTCGGACCGCTTGGAAAGGGCGCCGCGCGGACCGGGGCAGGTCAGCTTTTTGCCGTGGTTGAGGCCAACAGTCTGCCTATTCACTAGGCCGTTGATCTCGGAGTCGCTGTCGACTCACCTTCACTCAACGGCTCGCTTGAAGCGCTGCGGCCTTGCTTCTCGCCAGCGAGGGGGTACAGCAGCAGAGCGAAAATTGCGCCGATGAGTATCGAGCTCGTTCGAGAAATGGCGAGCGGCGCCACTGCGGAAACGATGCCGAACCCGGCGGCCAGAGCCAACCCAAGCTGAGCTGATCGCCCGGAGTCGGTCCCCTTAGTGACTCTGACACAAAGTCTCACGACCAGCACTAGAAATGCCCCGAAAACCACTATGAAGAGCGGAACACCCAGCTTTACTAGTATCCAAACGAAGAAGTTGTGGACGTAAGTGAAGCCATAGTCGCCGCTGAAAGGGTCTCCTAGCAGTCTGTCGCGATACGGGACTCCAAACCCGCTACCCGTAAGGGGGTGTTCCCGCACGAATTGCAAGGCTGCGTCTGTCTCCCTCGTCCGCCAGTTGGCGCTCGCGTCGCTCGCAATAGTGTCCGGGTCAAGGCCCTGGAGCGCGCGACCGAAGAACGCATCACCGACGCCACTCAATCGAGCGGCGACCGACGGAACGTATTGAGCAAGCGCGACGCTCACAAACGCGGAAACCATGACGGCAGCACTGAGTAGGAGAGTCATCCGCGTGACCCACCTCAGCTTGCGCTTCGTAAGAATGAAGAAGGCTACGAGTATCACGACGATCGCGACAACGTTGTTGCGGCTAACTCCGACGGCTACCACGAACAGGGTAGAAAGGAGCGTAACTATTAGGATGGTTGGCCGAACGGGGCTGGTCCCGCGTTGACTGGCCCACACTGCTATGACAACGGCCAGAACGGCAACACACACTTGAGCGGCGGGTGGCACGAGGCGCGCGGAGTCATACAAGAATGTCTGTCCACCGACGTAAAGAACTGCCTCGTCTGCTCGCATCGCGAACAAGCCAGCGCCGGTAAACGTTTCCAAAGCAACGGCGAGGGAGGTCAACCCCACAATCGCGGCAACTAACCAAAGCAACCATCGATAGGCGCTCTCAGGCCATTTCAAGAGCGTAAGGGTAACGCCCAGTGTGACTGCCGCTGCGTACAGAAACCCCCTGCCATCTCGGATCAATGCTCCGATTTCTGCGGAGTTCAGTATTCCCCAAAAAATGCCAAAGGCCCAGGCTAAGCCGCCCAGGAGAAGTAAAACTTTCACGAGCCTCGGAAGCGATGACGCCGACCGCAGGCAGCAGAGAATCAGTATGGGCGCGAGAAGATCGTTCGGAAAAAGTGTTCCGCCTCCGACCGAGAACTGCAAGTTGAGTCCCGACGGCATAGGTGCAAGGCCGAGCAAACTAATCGCGGCGACGAGGATGGGGATGCGGTACTTCGACAGCAGGACAGCGATGAGCGCCGCGCCGCCGAGGGGTATTGCCACGGCCGCGCCGACCGACGTCGACCGAGCAATGTTCAATATTACGATGACGCCCACCGCTACGCCGAGGCCGGCTGCTGTGGCGAGGAGTATGTTCCTCAGGCGAAGATGCAATGTCATCGAAGAAGCTTGCGGAGATTATCTAGGGCGAGCGACTGCTCGGTTTGACGACGTCGGCGCACTTTGACCATAGAGTCGCGCAGATGCTCACTTTCCGCTTGTGCGCGCCCGATCGCGTCGCTGAGAGAATCCGCATCTGGACTTGCATAGATTGCGGAAGACTCGAAGAATTCGAACAGTTCAGGAAAATTGCTTGTGATCAGAGGTACGCCAAAGTTCATCGCTTCGTAGCCAGCTCGCTGCATAGTGTGCGGGCGAGTTGTGAGGGCCATGACCGCAAGCGAGTCTCTCAGCAACGCGTCATACTCAGAGGAGGACACAAATCCTGGAAAATGAACATTCGCCGGAGCTTTACTCTGAACCTCCGCCGGAGGACGCCCTGTGAGTACGAAGCTCAGTTCTGGGTACCGCGAAGCGGCTTTCAGCAGTTCGTCGACAGGTTCATCGTTCGCGTAGCTGAGGGGCACAAGTATGTGTGTTCCTCTGGAGGTTGGCACAGGCTCACCGCTGACGTTGATCACGTCATGAAGCACGGTGGACGACACCCCCGCCACCAGACACTTCTGTGCTAGGTGCTCGTTTGTCACGATTGCGTGATGGGATTTCATCGCCCTCAGGCCTGCAGTGGCAGCCCATTTCCACTTCGGGTCATAGAAGTAGCCCGTATGAAGGTCGAAGACGAATCTCGAACGTGAGTTCCTTTTGCGACCTCTGGCGGCGAGGAGCATCGGCGCGGGGGGCAACATGAAAAAGATATTCTGCGATGAGTTCGATGATTGTACGATGCGTCTGGTGCGACGATACTGATGCAGATAGCGCAACGGCAGAATTCGAGCATACTTGCCACGTTCGACAAAAATGGGTTTCAACCCAAGCAGGACAGCCAGGTCGGTCGTACGGCCGTTCTGCTCGGCCCAGCTTATGAAATACCCACTCATCATCTCGCGCGAACCCCTCGGGCGGCGGCGGCCAACATTGTTTCCCGTCTGAGTTCTTCGGGGTCTGCCACAGACGCGATACCCCGATCCGCAAGCAACGACGCGATCTGAAGTTGGTGGTCGTCCACGTGTTCGCCGAACTTCTTGCGGCGTGGCACCACGACCGGATACACACCCATATCGAGAAGCTGCAGTATTGTTCCGACGCCCGCGTGGGTGACCACGATGCTTGCGTTGCGGGCCGCGCGAGCGAAGTCTGTCGCAGACATTTGCTCGAGCACCCGTCCCGGCAGATCTGAGCGGCCGGTGGTGCCGAGCTGCCACACGGTGCGCTCGTCAGGCAACCCGGAGGCAAGCACCGCATCAATGACTCGGTCGAAGCGGTACGGCCTGATCGTCCCGAGGGTCACGAAAAGGGACGGGCTTGACGCGGCGTCAGCTTCGAACGTGTCGAACTCATCCAAGACGTTTCCTGCGTAGGTCCATTTGCGGCTCGCCCAGGCCTTGTGCTGAGTACGCAACTCTGCGAGTCGCGTGGCGGCCAGAATCCTGCCGGACAAGGAAGGGCCGTCGGTCCTGCTGACACTCTCGATGTAGAGGCGAGGAACTGACCGGCTCGCAGGACAGGACATTGCCGAAACGGCGATGGCGGCCCCGGTGCTAACGATGCCATCAAACCGTTCCCGCTTCAGCAGGCCATTGATCGATCGATGAGCTGTCCATGCGGATCTGATCGCGCGAGGAGCGACGTAGGGGACGTAATGAACCCTCTGGCCGGCCAGCAACGACACCGATTGCGGCGTCTTGAATGTCACCCAGACAGAATCCTTCGAGGCTCCTAGCGTCTCAGCCATTCGGTGGAGTTGTGCGAGATGACCACCGGTAGAGGCGACCATGAGGAACTTGCCTGAGGGTGGGAACATGCGCCCTTCATTCGAATGCTGCGGTGGGGGCCATCGCTCGATGGCCCGGAGCGGTCACCTATTCAACGTACCCTCTGCGTGAGCCGCGACCGTCCGTGTTTACGAGGACGTAACGCGCGGGCGTGCATAATCGTCGAGGGGAAGGCGCTCCTCTGAGGGGCCGTGCGATGACACGGTCACCGGGAAACCAAGTTTCAGAAGATGAGGAACGTCTGTGGATCGGAAGTCGCATCGAGGCCTCAGCGGCGTTCTCAGTAGCGCCGGAGCCGGTATCCTGTCAATCGCAGCAGGCATCGTGCTTTTGCCGATCGTGCTGGCCACCGTCGGCGCAACGCCCTACGGTATCTGGCTCGTCCTCAGCACCCTCGCGATGGTGTTGAACTACTCCGATCTCGGCGTCGGAGCTGCCGTAGTCCACTTCGCTTCCAGGCACCGCGGCGGCCGCGGCGATCATGACCTCAGTAAGCTTCTTTCCGCGGCGCTGATGTGGAATTTTGCGGCTGCGCTCGTTGTCGTACCGACATATGTACTCTTTGCGATTAGCTACACGCGAGGACAGGTAGATTCCGGAGCAATAGATGGCGGTGAGACGGACTGGCTCGTCGTGGCCGGTGCCTTCGTCATGGCTGGTCTCTTTATCCGCCCCTTTGGCTCGGCTTTAGTCGGGTCTGGTCTGCTACCGCTTGAGCGACGAAATGCGTCCGTCGCGGCGGTGGTGCGGGTCATCGGAACGCTCGCAGTCTGCTACTACGTGCCTTCCGTCGGTGCCGTGGCGACGGTCGAGGCGGCGGCCGCTCTCCTGCCCAGTATTTTGTCTATGCTCACCGTTTGGCGCAGAGGCCTGGCGAAAGTGAGGTGGGATCGGTCGACTTTCTCTGTCGGGCGCCACATGCTGAGCTTCAGCACGAGATCGTTTGTGGTTTCTCTGATCGGAGCCCTTCTTCTGCAGGGTGGCACCTTCGCCGCTGGCGTGCTTATCGGCCCCGCAAGCGCGTCATATTTCAACGCGGCCTTCCGCGTATACAGCAGTGTCAGGCAACTGATTGGGTGGCTAATCGATCCATTCCGCGCTGCGATGAGCAGGGCCGCGGCAACTGACGGCAATGAGTCAACGCGACTGCTCGCATCGCTGTCGACCGTAATCGCCCTCTGCGTCTCAGTCGGCTGTGGCGCACTGATCTTCTCCTCCGGGTGGCTAATTCCTCTCTGGCTGGGTCAGTCAGCGCCCACCAACGACGTGCAACTCGGCGTCATTATTCTGCTCACCGGCCTCATTGCGAACTCAATTCATTTGCCATTTGTCCCAGCCGCGGACTCCATCGGGCGTCCGGGGGTATTTCTGGGGCCGCAGCTCCTTTGGCTGACCATTTTTGCCGTCAGTGCTGGCCCTCTAGCGCAGGCACTTGGCGCCCCGGGAATCGCACTCGCGATGTCCCTGCCCTTGATCCTGGTTGAGCCTGTGTATCTGCTCGTCGCCCGTCGAGTTCTTCACTTCGACATGCGTGAGTGGTTCTTGCATTGCATACTCCCCGCCGCGATTGCTGCGGGAGGAGCTGCACTACTAGTTCTAGTGCTCAGGGCCTTGACTGAGTACGTACTCGACGCGTCGTTGCCCGGATGGCTGTATGGCGGATTATTCGCAATAGTTTCGCTACTTGGAATTCTGATATATCACGGATGGAAGATACCACCCGCATTTGGCTTGGTGCTTCGGTCGAAGCTCTGATTGAAAGGATTTTGAGATGAACGAAAAGGATCGGGAAGTGCTCCAGGCGCTCCGAGACCAAACGCGTCAGATTCTGCTCGAGCATCTGGGTGGAGTGACGCGTGTAGCTCTCCTTGACGTGCCCACGTATCAGAATGTTGGCGACTCGATGATTTTCGCAGGCGAACTGACGTACTTGCGGAGCATGGGGGTTGATATCGTCTACATGTCGGATATTCACCGGTTCGACCAGAGCGAACTCAATAGGCTGCTGGGTCCGGCAGGGGTTATCTTGCTCCAAGGTGGTGGAAACTTTGGTGACATCTGGCCAGAGTTCCAAGCTTTTCGTGAGAATGTGGTCGAGTCCAACCCACATCATCGGATTATTCACCTGCCGCAATCCGTGTCGTTCGACTCGGAGGCCAACGCTCAACGAACGAACGATTTACTGGCTCAGCACCCGGACTTCACCCTGCTGCTTCGAGAGAGCGAATCGATTGCACGGGGGAGGCGACTTTTGCCGGACGTCAGGGTCGAATTCTGCCCCGACATGGCGCTCGGATGGACCCCGCCGGAGGTGCGTTCGAGTCGTCATCGGGAGGTTGTCCTGGCTAGAAGGGATCGAGAGAGGGCTGCGGCGATTGCCGGTCAAACTACATCGGAGGGTGCTGTCGAGAGGGACTGGGGCCTGCGGCTTGGTTCGTCGATGGCGTGGCGCTTTGTTCGTCTGCCGGGTCGGCTAGCTCGGATTTTCCCTGTCATTCGTCGACAGCGCGGAGCTTCCGCAATTCTCCGCTGGGGCTATCTTCGGATGACTAATCTCAATCTGCGAAGCGGCGTGAAGCTCTTTTCATCGGCTTCTCATGTGACGACCGATCGTCTTCATGCTCACGTGCTCGCAGCGCTTATGGGGATCCCTCATACGGTGTACGACAACTCATACGGGAAGATCGGGGCCATCTACAGGGAGTACACGCACCTGTTCTCCACCGCTCGATTCGAGCCGACGGGTGACGGACAGGCTGCAGGATAATGAGGCACAAAGTCGTCGCGGTCATTGTAAACTTTGCCAGTGCCGACCACGTGGGCGCCTGCCTCGCGAGTCTGAAGGGGGAAGCCGACTCCGTGGTCGTCGTCGACAATTTTTCGACGCCAGAGCAAAGAGTGGCTCTCGAGCGAGCACTCCGGGAGCACGCTGGATGGGCGGAGCAGGTCGATCTGGAGTCGAACGTGGGCTTTGGTGCTGGCGTGAATCGGGGATTGGACGCCGTTTTAGCGCGAAGCCGCGGCGACGAGGACGAGATTTTCGTGTGGGTCCTGAACCCAGACACGACGGTGACGGCCGGTGCTGCCCAAGCGCTTGCTGATGTCATCGCGGGTGGGCGCGCAGATATGGTGTCGCCCGTCATTTACACAGGGTTGGAGTCCTCTCGATCCGTTTGGTTCAGTGGGGGCACTTTTGACCGGGTGAAATACCGGTCGCAGCACGATTTCGGACCAGTGGGAGACCGCGAAGAGATTTGGTCTACCGAGTTCATGACGGGCGCAGCTCCGATGGCTCGTTTGTCGACGTGGATCCAGTTGGATGGCTTCCGCGCTGACTTTTTCTTGTACTGGGAGGACCTAGATCTATCTCTTCGAGCCAGGCAGCGCGGACTTCGGCTGTCAGTCGTTCGCGACGCAAACATATGGCACCATGTCGGCGGAAGCGGTAATGCGCCGGAAGGGCGCAGTGATGTCTACTATTACTTCATGCAGCGGAATCGCGTGAGAATAGCGCGTGAATTTGGATCGGTTGCACATCTGATACGACCGGGGGCGATCGAGGAGACCCTGCGACTTTGCCTTCGGCCACTGCGCGAAAATGTCGCACCGCTAAAAAAGGCGATGGCGTCGTTGAAAGGTCTGGCAGACGGCCTGTTCGGGGGGCCGCCATCCTATGGCGCGAAGCAATATGAGGTGGCCCGTTACTACAAAACTCTGCGTTCGGCTCACCTTGAAAGAGACTCCGCTGGTTCCGCCCTGACCATCTATACGGAACTAAATTATGATCTTGATGCGGCTTTCGTGTCGCAACGTGACAATGTTCGCAAGGCAAACGTGTTCCAACTGTCGAGGCTCCTTTTGGCCCACGGGGTGAGGACATTGGAATTGAATGAACCCGCGATGGTGCGAGCTTGGCCCCAACTAGTGAGCGTATTGATTTCAACCTGGGGACTGCGCCGTCGAGGTCTGAGAGTGGTGGCCTACTGCATTGAGAATCTTCCGGTCCGCAGTCAAATCGAAGCAGTGGCCCGCGGGCGGTTCTCTTTCCTCGCTCCGATAGGAGATCGCCTGGTGACGGTACTTGCTTCGCAGTATTCCCGGCTGGCTTTCGGAACGGAGGGCGCGCTGCGCCATTACGCCCGCTACGGCGTCTTCGCTAGCAGTCGTGTCCGTCTTTTTACGTCTCTCCCCGCGCCGCGCTCCGATGTGGGGGACAGACGTGACGTGGATGCTGTATTCGTAGGAGCGCTGGATGATCGAAAAGGAATTGCCCAGTTGATGGGCGCGTGGGACGTCCTCTCGCGTCGCCTCCCCGCGCTTCGTCTCGAGATATTGGGTAAGGGGCCTCTCCTCGAATCGGTCAAGGACTGGGCGGGACAATATCCGGGAGTGCGTCTAAGGGAAAGCCCGAGCCGCGCAGAGATTGCCGATGCGCACTCTCGTGCGCGCGTAGCCATTCTGCTTTCGCAGCCAGTACCGGGCTGGAGAGAACAGGTGGGACTCCCGATCATCGAAGCCCTGGCGGCCGGTTGTACTGTCGTCACAACGACGGAGTCGGGGATCGCCGAGGAACTGGCTGCGCTTGGGCACCACACCATCGCACCGGACTCGACTGCGGAACACACCGCCGAAATCATCGAGAAGGCTGTGACCGCTCCCCTCCAGGTAGAGGACGTGCTCTCCAGCTTGCCGAGCAGTGACGGGCGAGTTGTCGCTCAGCGGTGGCTCACCGGAGCCGGGGGTGGAGAGTGAGCGGCGGATTGGTGGATGTATTTTTTTCGTCGTCGCGCGACGTTGAGTCGTGGGAGAAGCGTTTTGAAGGCGGCGAGGCGCCCGACCGCTGGCCTTACGGTCTGAACCGTCTGTTCGACGGACGGGTGCGCTACGAGCAGCTGCAGCCATTATCTCGAGCACAGACCTTCTCGGGGTTGCTCGCCCGTAAACGCCCGTCCGTGGGTGCCGGCATCGCCTGGGACGAGAATGTCGGATACCGCATGGCGCTCAGCGAGCCTCGAGAGTACATGGCCAGCGGCATCGTGTGGGCCACCGATGAGCTTGCGAGCCGCAGTAGCCCACTCGAGCTTGCGGTGAAACGGCATGCTCTACGGAAGATGGACGCTGTGTGGTGCCTCAGCTCGGCGCAGGTTGCGCCAATTCAATCCTGGTTGAATATGGAAGGCGAGCGAGTTCACTTCGTGCCATTCGGGGTAGATACGTCTTTCTGGTCCGGGGTGGAAGAGAACTCAGAACCCTGCATCTTCAGCGTGGGAGGCGATAGAGACCGCGACACGGAGACATTGTTTCGTGCACTCGCTCTGATCCGGGAGGCCATGCCGTCAGTCAGACTCCGTGTTCAAACTTCGAGCACTCTTGAACCGCCGGAAGGCGTGGAAGTCGTCCGCTACTTAACGCATGTTGAGTTGCGCTCCGCTTACAGTCAATCGTCGCTGGTGATGGTCGCAACACGCCCTAACCTGCACGTTTCTGGAATGACGGTTTCACTCGAATCGGGGGCGATGCGCCGGCCTGTTGTGATCACTGGTTCGCCCGGGATGGCTGACTACGTGGAGGACGGTGTGACTGGCTTGATCACTAAGCAGGGCGACGCTGCGCAGCTCGCCGCTGGCGCGCTCAGCTTGCTTCGAGATCCCGCACGTCGAGCGGAGATGGGATTGCGCGCGCGGGAGCGCGTGACTCGGGCGCACTCAAGTGTTCGGATGGCTGATCGAATAACGCAGCTGGTGGGTGGCTGACGAGCAGCGAGTCGGCCTTGCCGGGTCGTGAATCCCTGTTTGAGTGGGCCTCGTCAACATAGCGGGGCCTCTACGTTCGACGTGTACGATCTGGTGCTTCCACAAGCTGGGTTGGCTGGTAGCTAGCGAGAAGATCCGCGGCGGATGGGGTCGATCCTCACGCGCCAGCGAACCGGGGCCCGCCTCCAACCAACCTGACGTTCGACTGAGTCATTAGTGGGTGCTCACGCAGCAAACCGATTCGCGTCCGCGGTGCCCGTCCGAAACGTGCGTACCTACCGGTGCGCTGAAGGTGCGCGGTGCCACGGCGGCATCTCCTAACACCTGTGTGCATTGGTTGCGAAACACCATGCAGCGGGGGCTCACGGCCACCCTGACGCATCACGTAATCATCACGCTGCGACCGTAGTGGCGGGCGAGCGCCCGCGTCGTGACGAAGCATCGAGAAACCCAGTCGAGGCACTCGCGAACCAACTTAGAAGGGCCCCGGATCTTTCGATCCGGGGCCCTTCTTTCTGTTGCGGGGGCAGGATTTGAACCTACGACCTCTGGGTTATGAGCCCAGCGAGCTACCGAGCTGCTCCACCCCGCGGCACAAGAGAAAACATTACCCACAGATGAACACCATGGCAAATCCGGGCGCACCGCCCGGGAGTGTCGCGAGAGAATAGGCAGGTGAGCAACAGTTTCGACGATCTCGACGACGGACGGCCAGAAACGCCTGCGCAGCGCGCCGATCGCAACTGGAGCGAGATTCTGCAGGAACTTCGAGTGCTGCAGACGGGTACGCAGATCCTCACGGGCTTCCTCTTGGCGCTGGCGTTCCAGGCCGCTTTCACTGAGCTCGATGCCGCGCAGCGGTCGTTCTACCTCGTGCTGGTGTGCCTGGCGGCCCTGAGCGCCGTTGTGGCGCTCGCTCCGGTCGCTTTGCACCGTGCGGTTTTCCACCTGCAGGTGAAGCCCGCTCTCGTCCGCGTGGGGCACAACGCGTTGCGTGCAGCCTTGGCGCTGGTGTCTCTGCTGCTCGTCGGCGTCGTGGCGTTTGTCTTCGACGTGGTCATCGGTCTCGTCGCGGGGGTGATCGCCGGAGTCGTGCTGGGAGTGGTCATCCTCGTACTGTGGATCGTGGTGCCGGTCTTCGTCCGTCGCCGGGGGAGGGAGAGCATTCGATGAGTCACGAATCTGTGGGCATCGCCGTCGCGCAGTTCGCTCCCGCCGCGTCGCGCGAAGCGAACCTGGCCGACATCGACGAGGCGACGCGCACAGCCGCTGCACGCGGTGCTCGAGTGGTCGTCTTCCCCGAGTACTCGAGCTACTTCGTCGACCCCTTCGACGACTCGCTCGCCGCCAACGCCGAGGACCTCGATGGGCCCTTCGTTCGTCACCTCACCGCCTTGGCGGCAGAGCTCGAAGTCGTCGTGGTCGCAGGGCTGCTCGAGAAGGCCGACGACGGCAAACGGGTGCGCAACGCTGTGGTGGCGGTGGGGGCCGACGGCATCCGGAGTGCTTACCGCAAACTGCACCTCTACGACGCGTTCGGGCAACGCGAATCGGACTGGGTGGAGCCGGGTGAAATCTCGCCGCCGCAGACGTTCGAGCTCGACGGACTGCGATTCGGGCTCATGACCTGTTACGACCTGAGGTTCCCCGAGGTAGCGAGAACGCTCGCCGATGCCGGCGTCGACGTCGCGCTCGTACCGGCGGAGTGGGTGCGCGGGCCGCTGAAGGAACACCATTGGCGAACCCTGCTGCAGGCCCGCGCGATCGAGAACACGTTCTTCGTCGCTGCAGCCGACCACCCGCCGCCCCTCGGAGTGGGGTACTCGATGGTCGTCGACCCGCAGGGTGTCGTGCTGGCTCAGGTGGGCACGGCCACCGATGTGGCGGTCGCGCACGTGGATCCGGATGTCATCGCGCGCGTGCGGCGCGTAAACCCCGCTCTTGAGCTGCGTCGGTACCGCGTCACGCCACGCTGAGCGGTGATGCGGGGCGGGGAGTGCCCCGCTGCTGTCAGTGCTGCTTCTGCTCGAGACGCAGCAGCGAGACGCGGCGCGTGCGCCAAATTCCGGTGCGCACGGTGGCCATGGTGTAGCCCTCGGAGGTGAGCCGCGCGACGGCTTCAGGGGTGAGTCGAAGGCCACGCTCGGCGTTGGTCCAGCGGAGGTCTTTGCCATACAGCTCGGTGATGCGGACAGAACGAGCGGCGAGATCGTTTCGTTTACGAGACATGTTCTACATTCGTCGGCTATTCGGCGAACCGCCCGGCGAGTTTCCGGCGGTTTTGCGCTGAAAGTACCACCCGGATGTTGCGCCCCAGGTGTCTGTGACGTTGCGAACACGTATGCGGGTTTTTTCGTTCACCCGCCCGTTCACCCGTGAGATTCAGGCTCGCGACATTCCCGCGAGACGCTCCGCGGCCTCCGCCAGCACCTCGACGCGTTTGCAGGCGGCGAAGCGCACGAGCGTGGCGAAGTCGTCGCGGTGCGCGGGGGCGACGAACGCGGTGAGGGGGATGCCCACCACCCCGGCGCGCGAGGGCAGCTCGCGGCAGAACGCGTCAGCGTCGGTGGCGCCGAGGGGAGCGGCATCCACCACCGTGAAGTACGACCCGGCAGGAGTCGACACATCGAAGCCAGCCGCTCGGAGCCCCGTGCCGAGCAATGCCGCCTTCGCTGCCATCTCAGACGCGACCGAGGCGAAGAACTGGTCGGGCAGTCGCAGGCCGGTGGCAATGGCCGGCTGGAACGGCGAGCCGCCGACATAGGTCAGGTACTGCTTGACGGCGAGCACGGCGGTGACGAGGTCGGCGGGGCCGGTGACCCATCCGGTCTTCCAGCCCGTGAGCGAGAACGTCTTGCCTGCCGATGAGATGGTCAGCGTGCGCCCGGCCGCACCCGGGAGCGTCGCAATCGGCACGTGCGGTCCGTTGAACACAAGGTGCTCGTAGACCTCGTCGGTCACGATGATCGCGTCGTGCTGATGGGCGAGGCGGACGACCTCGTCGAGTACCTCGCGGGAGAACACGGTGCCCGTGGGGTTGTGGGGGTCGTTGACGAGGATCACGCGTGTGCGGTCGGTGACGGCCTCTGCCAGCTGTTCGAGGTCGGGCTGGAAGTCTGGCCAGCGCAGCGGCACCGGCACGAGGGTGGCTCCGGCGAGCGCGACGCAGGCGGCGTAAGAGTCGTAGTACGGCTCGAAGACGACGACTTCGTCGTCGGGACCGTCGATGAGCGCGAGCAGCGTCGAGGCGAGCGCCTCGGTCGCGCCGACGGTGATCAGCACCTCGCGGGTGGGGTCGAGCTCGATGCCGTAGAAGCGTTTCTGGTGCTCGGCGACCGCGGCGAGCAAGTCGGGGAACCCACGCCCAGGTGCGTACTGGTTGACGCCGTCGGCGATGGCCTTGCGCGCCGCGTCGAGCACCGGCGCCGGGCCGTCTTCGTCGGGGAATCCCTGGCCCAGGTTGATGGCGCCGGTCGAGGCTGCCAGTGCGCTCATCCCAGCGAAGATCGTGGGAACGGTCGTGCCGTCGGCGGAGAGAAGGCCCGCGCCGCGAGCGGTGCGCTGCCAGGCGCCGGAGATGTGCTGCATGGAATCAAGGATGCCGCACGGCTCCGGCCCCTACGGCGGTTTATCCTCAACGCCGAGTGCAGTTACTGAATCAATCCCCTGTGCGCCCCCGCAGACATTTAGCTACGCGACGCACGACAAATCTGGTAACTGATTAGGTGGGCTGCGAGCGCAGACACTTGCCCCAGCGCAATCTGCTCGAATGATGCTGCCCTGTCAGACCCGATCCGCGTTGACATTATTGCGACGGAGCGCTGCTCGGCGAGGGAACTCGAACAGGGCGTTTACGGGCGGAACGAGTCGAACAACCCATGCGAGTGCGACCCCAGCCGCGGTGCCACCGAGGACACCCGCGGCAAACGTCGCCAGCGGATTACCGATTACTCGATCCGCAAGCTGCACGGCGACGATCACGCCGTACCAGTGGGAGAGGTAGAAGACGAGACTGAACCGGCCGACGAACCTGACGGGCCGAAGCGCCCTCGCGTGCTGGATCCTCTGAGAGGCTGCGATCGCAGCGATAACGCCGCCAGCGACGAGCGGTGCGGACACGGCTTCGTATCGCAGGTCGACGCCGGCAACCGCGACTGCAGCCCCGACTGCGAAAACCGCGCTCGCCAGGATTACCACAATCGGGTGGGCGATGGCGGCCTCGAGACGCTGTGGGCGGTCTGACACCCACTTCCCGGCCATGAAGGCTGCGAGTAGGAGGAGGAAGCGCGACCAACTGTCATCCGGAGCGAACACGCAGGCACCGAGGGCGACCGTGGCGACGACGAGAGCGTTCATCTTTCGCGTGATCAGGGCGATCGCGTAGTAGGCCAGGAGGTAATAGAGGAACCAGAGGTGGGCTAGGGGCGAGTAGAGCACCCGGAGCCAGTCGCCCCACGGAACGCCGCCCCCGGTGGCGAGGTCGGTGGCGGAGTCGATCCCGACAACGATTACGGACCAGACGAGATAGGGCCAGAGGATGCGGCGCAGCTTTCCGACCGTGTACTGCCGCCACCCTTTCCGTAAGGAGGGAGCGACCAGCAAGCCTGACAGGAACACCATGAGGGGCATACGAACGGGCGCGAAGACAGAGTTGAATGCCTCGATGGGTTCGGGCAGGTCGCCCTGTTGTCCCGCGAAGAGAATCGAGTGGTTGATAATTACCAGCCCTATCGCGGTTCCGCGCAGAACGTCCATCCAGTCATATCGAGCTGCTGCCACACGCATCAGTATGCCGCTGGAAGGCCGTGCGTTCGTTCGCATGATAACTGCCGTGCCGTTCGCTCCCGCTGAGCGACGCATTCGATGACTCGTAAACAGAACGTCGTGCAGCCGTCGAACTGCACTGCAAACTTGCTCCCACACGGACAGAACGAGCGCGCCGGCGGTCACAATGCGCGGCCGGGCCACAGCGGTCACCTGCGCGATGTTCTGCCCGTCACTCGGCTGGTCGTACCAGCGCGTGACGTAGCCAGTTCCGAGCCGTAGTGAGGAAGCGGGCCCCGGGCGTCGAGCGCTCTGCTTGCAAGCTGGAAGACCGCCGAGGCGTCGTATGACGATCGACGAACGCGAAGGGCTGGGCCCGTGTGCCGCCGATTGACTTCTCGAAGAAGGTACACCTAACTGCTCGCGACTGGAACGTCAGGCGTCGGATCGGTTGGCGGCTCGTGTCCCGAGACCGAAGGAAGGCCGACGCAGGGTATTGCGAATGCCTGGCCATGTTCGAAGCGATCGCGCCCCACCGGGTCGGTTGAAGTGATTCCCGTCGCGCTGATTGAAAGCCATGGGTGGCGGGACGAATCCCACATTCTCGGTCAGCTGGGGGCCAAGGCAGTGACGGCGCTAATTCCGAGGCGTGTGCCCGTCGAGAGATACTCGGGAACCCATGTCGCCGATGAGGAGCGGCGTCGCGACGCCAATGATGCTGCGCACGGCGATGATGTCGCCGTCGTGGTCGGCTGGTAGGCCGCACCGGTGACGTTCTGGTCGCCGTTTGACTCGCCCTATGTGCTGTCGGAGGAAGTCGACCAATCTCCCTCCGTGGCCCTAAATTGCGGCACGGAGCTGCACCCAGTCGCTCTGCAGCGATATAGCGAAGCCCGACGCAGTTGCCCCGGCCGTATCGCAGCAACCCCCCAGCGCAACCCGGGAATGCCACCCACCCCCTTCCTGCTAGACCCATAGAGGCGGCTCACACCCGTCATAGGTGGCCCACAGGATCGGTGGTCATCGTAGAAGCGCCTGGAAGAAGGAGCATCACCATGAGCGACACCACGGACAACCGTCCCGAGGGTAACGACAACAGCCGCTACACCGACCCGCAGAACACCGGCGCGCAGACGCCCGGCACCCAGAGCGCCGGCATCCCGCCGATGCCGACCCGCTCGCCCGCCGCCGCGGCCGCCGCCTGGCCCCCGCCGGCGCCCAACACCGCGGCCCCGCAGCAGCAGGGCGCATACGCCTCGGCCCCGTCGGGTGCGACGAGCCCCACCGGTCAGGCCTTCGGCCCCGGTGCGACCGCCGCCCACCCCACGATGCCGCTGCACGACGGAGTCCCCGCGGCTCCCCGCAAAAAGAGCGCGGCCCCCCGCGTCGCCGCCCTGCTCGTCGCCGCCGCCCTCGTGGGTGGTGCGGCCGGTCTCGGCGGAACCTACGCCGGCCTCAACCTCTGGGGCGGCTCGAGCACCACGGCGGCCGCCGGCCCCTCGGCGATCACCGTCAACAACCCCGACGACGTCAACAACACCTCGGCGGTCGCCGCGAAGGTCGTGCCGAGCGTCGTCACCATCAGCGCCACGGGCGGCTCGTCGGGCGGCACCGGTTCGGGTGTCGTGCTGAGCAGCGACGGCTACGTGCTCACCAACACGCACGTTGTCACCCTCGACGGCCAGACCGGCAACGCGACCATCTCGGTCACGACCTCCGACGGCAAGGTCTACAAGGCCACCGTCGTCGGCACCGACCCCACCTACGACCTCGCCGTCATCAAGCTCGAGGGCGCCTCGGGCCTCACCCCGATCGAGTGGGCCGACTCCTCGAAGCTCAACGTCGGCGACAACACCATCGCCGTCGGCGCTCCGCTCGACCTGCCGAACACGGTGACCACCGGTATCGTCAGCGCGCTCAACCGCTCGATCCAGGTCGCCTCGTCGGCAGCTCCCAGCGATGGCAGCGACTCGCAGCAAGACCAGGGTCAGGGCGAGGGCGAGAGCCCGTTCCGCTTCGACTTCGGCCAGGGCCAGCAGCAGCAGTCGGCGAGCCAGACGATCAAGATCGCCGTCATCCAGACCGACGCCGCCATCAACCCCGGAAACTCCGGTGGCGCCCTCGTCGACAGCGACGGCAAGCTCATCGGCATCAACGTCGCCATCGCCAGCGCCGGCGGCTCGTCGTCGGGTGGCCAGTCGGGCAACATCGGCGTCGGCTTCTCGATCCCGTCCGACATCGCCAAGCGCATCTCGACCGAGATCATCGACAACGGCTCCGCCACCCACGGTCTGCTCGGTGCGTCGGTTCAGGATGCCGCGTCAATCCAGGGCGCGACCACGACCGGTGCCTACGTCGCCGAGGCGCAGAGCGGTGGAGCCGCGGCATCCGCCGGTCTTGCCAAGGGCGATGTGATCACCAAGTTCAACGGTGTGCCCATCACCAACTCGATCGACCTCACCGCCCAGGTGCGCGCGCTGGCCGCGGGCTCCAAGGCCGAGGTCACCTACAACCGCAACGGTCAGGAGAAGACCGTCGAGGTCACTCTGGGCTCCATGCCCACCAGCTGATCCGGCACTTCTTCAGGCAGCCCCCTTCGGGGCCGGACGCCACCCCGCGATAGGCTCGAGGGGTGGCGTCTTTCTCGTTCGGTGCGGGAAACGCGAGAAAACTCCGCCGCATCCCGCTCTACCTCGCCGGTCGCCTCGTGACCGCGGTCGTGCCGCGCTCGCGCGACGAATGGGTGTTCGGCTGCGCGGTCGGCATCGCCGACGGAGCCCTCGCCCTGCACCGCGTCGCCGACGCCCACGGCGAGAAGACCACCTGGCTCGTCGCCGAGGAGACCCAGGCGCGCGAGGCCTCGAGGCTTGGCATCCGGTACGTGTTCCATGACTCGCTGCGCGGGTTCTGGCGCACGGCCCGGGCCCGCGTGATCGTCGTGACCCACGGCTTCGGCGACGCCCAGCGCTACGCCGAACACGGAGCGCTGCTCGTGCAGCTGTGGCACGGCATTCCCCTCAAGCGCATCGGCCTCGATTCACCCGAGACCACGCGCGCCCCCGTGCTTCCGCGGCTGCTGCAGCCCGTGCTCGCGCACCTGTACCGGCGGGCCACGCGGCGCATCGCGGTGCTGCCGGCCGCCTCGCACCTCGTGCGCGGACGCCTCGAGAGCGCCTTCGGCCTGAGCGATGCCAGCGTTCCCGTCACGGGGGAGCCGCGCGTCGACGTGCTCTCGACCGGAACGCCCGCCGAACGTCGCGAGCGTGCGCGCACCGCCTTGTCGACAGTGCTCCGGATGCCGCTCGGCCACCGCCGCATCGTGCTGTACGCCCCCACCTGGAGAGACGGAGCAGCCGACCCCGCCGTGCCGACGATCGCCGAGTGGAACGGCATCCGGGATCTTCTCGACACCCACGACGCGATGCTGCTCGTGCGTTCGCACCCGCTGGGGGCGGGGGAGTACCGCGCGCCGGGGGAGAGCGACCGCATCCGCCTGCTCGGCAGCGACCTGGTCGCCGACGTCACCCCCCTGCTGCCCGGACTCGACGTGCTGGTGACCGACTACTCCTCGCTCGCGTTCGATGCGGCTCTCGTGCCGCTGCCGGTGGTGTTCTTCGCCCCCGACCTCGAGGCCTACACCGCCCGCCGAGGCCTGTACGGCACCTACGCGGATGTCGCGGGGGAGCGGTTCGGTCGCACGTGGGACGAGACGCTGTCGCTGCTCGCCGAGGTGCTGACCGATCCCACGGATGCCATCGCGGCCTCCGAACGCCGCAGTGCCGCCGTGCACGCCCACCGAGATGGGCGGAACGCCGAGCGCGTGTACCGGGTGATCCGGTCGCGGCTCGTTTCCCTAGGGAGGACTGATCCCCGATGACCGACGCGCGCCTGTTCGACGACGCCGGCACACCCGCCCTCGAACTGAGCGGAACGGGTGCCCGCCCGGCATCCGTCGACCTCGTCGGATCCCGCGCCCGCGTCAGCGCCCGCCTGCACGGGCGCGGTCGCACCTGGCGTGCCGTGGTTCCGCTGCAGGCCGCGCGGTGGGGTGGCGCACCGCTGCCCCTGCCGTCGGGGGAGTACCGCCTGGAGGTCCCGGATGCCGATATCTCTGACCTCACGCTCGCCGACACCGCCGTGCCCGGCTTGCGTGCCGCGCTGAGCCACGGTGTCGTGAGCATCGCCGCCCCGGTCGACCCGGTGTACGTGACGGGGGAGGGTCGCGCCGCCATCGAGCGCCGGTACGTGGGAGGAAAGCGCGAACCGCTCGAGAACGCCGTGTTCTTCGAGAGCTTCTACGGCCGCACCGCCGGCTGCAACCCGCTCGCCATCGACCGCGAGCTCGCCCGCATCGCCCCCGCCGTCACCCGGTACTGGAGTGTCGTCGACCTCTCGGTCGAGGTGCCCGAGGGCGCCATCGCCGTCGTCGAGGGCAGCCCCGAGTGGTGGCGCGCCCGCGGAGTCTCGCGCCTGCTCGTCGTCAACGACTGGCTGCGGCGCCGGTTCGTGCGCCGCCGCGGACAGCGCGTGCTGCAGACCTGGCACGGCACCCCGCTCAAGCGCCTCGCCCTGCACCGGCCCGGCTTCGACCCGCGCCGCGCGCTCGCCGTGGTGCGCGAGAGCCGCCGGTGGGACGTGCTGCTCGCGCAGAGCCCCTACGCCGCGCGGGTGTTGTCGAAGGCGTACGCGTTCGTGGGGCGGCCGATCTGGGTCGAGGGGTATCCGCGCGATGATTCGCTTTCGTCTTCGGCCTGGGGCCCGGAGACCCGGCGCCGGCTCGGGATCGGTGACGAGGAGCGCGTGTTGCTCTACGCCCCCACCTGGCGCGACGACCGCGAACGCATGGTCGACTTCGTGGACCCCGCAGCGCTTGCCCGCTCCGCCGACGCCGTCGTGCTCGTGCGCGGACACACCCGCACCCTGCTGCCCGGAACCGACGCCGCCGGCCCCCGCGTCATCGACGTCACCGGGTTCCCCGACACCGCGGCCCTGCTCGCCGCGGCCGACGCGCTCGTCACCGACTACTCGTCGGTCATGTTCGACTTCGCCATCACCGGCAAGCCGATGTACTTCCTCGTTCCCGACCTCGAGCACTACCGCGGAGAACTGCGCGGCTTCTACTTCGACCTGCTCGACCTCGCCCCCGGACCCGTCGTGCGCTCGCAGGCCGACCTCGAGCGCGCGCTCGCCGAGGTCGACCCGGCGATCTTCGCCGAACGGTACTCGCGTTTTCGCGCGTTGTTCGCTCCGCGGGACGACGGGCGGGCGGCGGAGCGTGTGGTTGCGCGGTTGCTGGACCAGGGGTTCGTGTCGCGAGGGTGACGCGAGGTGGCCGCGACGCGAGGTGGCTGAGCTTGTCGAAGCCACCGGGGGAGTGCGCAAGGCGAGGTGGCTGCGACGCGAGGTGGCTGAGCTTGTCGAAGCCACCGGGGCCGGCTGTAAGGCGAGGTGGCTGAGCCTGTCGAAGCCACCGGGGGCGGGCGGGTAGGCGAGGTGGCTGAGCTTGTCGAAGCCACCGGGGGAGTGCGTACGGCGAGGTGGCTGCGACGTGAGGTGGCTGAGCTTGTCGAAGCCACCGGGGGTTTGCGCAAGGCGAGGTGGCTGCGACGCGAGGTGGCTGAGCCCGTCGAAGCCACCGGGGGCGGGCGGGTAGGCGAGGTGGCTGAGCTTGTCGAAGCCACCGGGGGACTGCGGGACGTGAGGTGGCTGAGCCTGTCGAAGCCACCGGGGGTGGGCGTAAGGCGAGGTGGCTGCGACGCGAGGTGGCTGAGTTTGTCGAAGCCACCGGGGGTGGGCGTAAGGCGAGGTGGCTGCGACGCGAGGTGGCTGAGTTTGTCGAAGCCACCGGGGGTGGGCGTAAGGCGAGGTGGCTGCGACGCGAGGTGGCTGAGCCTGTCGAAGCCACCGGGGGTGGGCGTAAGGCGAGGTGGCTGCGACGCGAGGTGGCTGAGCCTGTCGAAGCCACCGGGGCCACTGCGGCTCCCGGTCCCTTCGACAGGCTCAGGGACCTCTGTCACCGTGGTTCCCGGTCCCTTCGACAGGCTCAGGGACCTCTGTCACCGTGGTTCCCGGTCCCTTCGACAGGCTCAGGGACCTCTGTCACCGTGGTTCCCGGTCCCTTCGACAGGCTCAGGGACCTCTGTTACCACGGGTCCCGGGCCCTTCGACAGGCTCAGGGACCTCTGTTACCACGGCTCCCGGTCCCTTCGACAGGCTCAGGGACCTCTGTCACCGTGGTTCCCGGTCCCTTCGACAGGCTCAGGGACCTCTGTCGCCACGGGTCCCGGTCCCTTCGACAGGCTCAGGGACCTCTGTCACTGCGGGTCCCGGGCCCTTCGACAGGCTCAGGGACCTTGCCACCGACAAGCTCAGGGACCTCTGCCGCACGGCATCCGCCCCTCCACCATGGACGCCGGGGCCGCACCTCCCGCCCTGGGTATCCGCGCAGTGTTCCGAGACCTCGCTGCCCTGTCTGATTGGCTGGAGCGATGGATACGACGAGAAAAGCACGCATCGCCGTCATCGTCGTTGCGGCGGTATCGCTCGCGGGATGCACCGCGGGGGAGTCGGATGCCGCGACTCCGACTCCCGTCGAGATGACGGCCCTGCCCTCGGCCTCGCCGACCTCGACCGCCGACGCCGACATCGAGCGCGACGAAGCGGCGCTGCCGATACCCGCTGAGGGCATCAGCGACTGGGCGAACACCGCCGTGCCCGCGCCGGAGCCCGGTGAGGGGGCTGGGACGCTCTCGGGCTGGATGAGCCAGAACACCTCCCCGAACATGCTCACGTCATTCACCTCGCTGCCGCCGGGCGACTACCAGGCGCAGATCGCGTGCCGCGGTGAGGGAACCATCACCGTGACGGCCGGCGAGATCGACGCCGCTCCCGCCGCAGGGCCTCTCGAGTGCGACAACTCGACCGTCGCGTTCGGCGTGCAGACCGCGCAGACGGGTCTCGAGGTCTCGCTGTCGCTGGAGGGAGCGCCGACGATCTACGCGGTGTCGGTGGTGCCCGTCGGCTGAGCCCGTCGCAACGCGAGGTGGCTGAGCCGTCGAAGCCGCCGGGAGGGTGCGTAAGGCGAGGTGGCTGAGCCTGACGAAGCCACCGGGGTCACTGCGGGGTCCCGGTCCCTTCGACAAGCTCAGGGACCTTCGTCACGTGAGGTGGCTGAGCGTGTCGAAGCCACCGGTCCCTTGCCTGATTGCGAGAGCCCCGGCAGGTCTTCCCACTGCGAGGCGATGAGCGCGAGCTTCTTCTCACGCCGCCAGCCCTGCAGTTGCTTCTCTCGCTCGAATGCCAGCTCGACCGCGTCGAACCACTCGGCATACACGAGTCGCACAGGCCTGCGCTTTCGCGTGAAGTTCGCGGCCATCTGATCGTCGTGGTTGTGCTCCCAGACGCGACTCTCGAGTTCGCGGCCCGTGCTTCCGACGTAGAACGCGCCTCCGCGGCACTCGAGGATGTAGGTCCAGGGCATCCGCCGATGCTGTCACGGCTGCCCCCTCACGCGGGGGAGCCTGTGGATAACGCGAGGTGGCTGAGCTTGTCGAAGCCACCGGGACAGCGGGTTGCGCAACGCGAGGTGGCTGAGCCTGTCGAAGCCACCGGGGTCACCGCGGGTTGCGCAACGCGAGGTGGCTGAGCTTGTCGAGGCCACCGGGGTCACTGCGGCTCCCGGGCCCTTCGACAAGCTCAGGGACCTGTGCTGCGTGAGGTGACTGAGCCTGTCGAAGCCGCCGGGACAGCGGGTTGCGCAACGCGAGGTGGCTGAATTTATCGAAGCCACCGGGCATTCTGCGGCTCCCGGGCCCTTCGACAAGCTCAGGGACCTGTGCTGCGTGAGGTGGCTGAGCCTGTCGAAGCCACCGGGGTCACTGCGGGTCCCGGGCCCTTCGACAGGCTCAGGGACCTGTGTTACGCGGGGCCCCGGTCCCTTCGACAGGCTCAGGGACCGGGGTTTACGGCAGCGGGGTATTCCGCCCGCGCAGGCGCGAGGTGTCGACCGTGTCGCGCGCGCCGTGGAACAGCGCCCACACGAATCCCGCGCCCCACGACACGTGCATCGAGGGCAGCACGGCGGCGGTCCACGCCTTGTCCCGCCACCCGCGGCCTCCGCCCCGGCCGAGCGCGACGACGGCGATCAGCGCGGCGTACGCGGCGACGGGCAGGTGCAGCAGCGATGCGGGCCCGCCCCGGCGGCGCGCGACCTGGGCCACGGCGGTGACGACCGAGATCCCGGATGCCGCGAGCAACGCCGGCGGCGCGAAGTAACGCAACGAATTGCCGCGGCCGTACCGGCGCACGAGCTCGCCCCGCCACGCGCCCGTGGCACGGAACTGCCGCACGAGCCGCGTCCAGCTCTCGCGCGGCCAGTAGACGACCGACAGGGTCGGGTCGAACCAGACGCGGTAGCCGGCGCGGCGAATGCGCAGGTTGAGCTCCCAGTCCTCCCCGCGGCGGATGCTCTCGTCGAACAGGCCGACCTCATCGAGCACGGCCCGGCGCATCACGCCGAGGTACGCCGACTCGGCCGGACCTTCATGCGACCCGCCGTGATACGCGCCGCCGCCGAGGCCCACGCGGGAGTTGTAGGCGCGCGCGACAGCGCGCTGGAAGGGCGAGCGCCCGTCGGCGCTCATCACCCCGCCGACGTTGGCGGCGCGCGTGCGGCGCAGGGTGTCGAGGGCGCGGCGCGTGTATCCGGGTGCGAGTTCGGAATGCGCATCCACGCGCACGATCGTCGGATACCTGCTCGCACCAATGGCGAGATTCAGTCCCACCGGAATGTCGGCTGCCGCATTCTCGATCAGCACGATGCGATCATCGGATGCCGCGAGCTCGCGGGCGATGACGTTCGTGGCATCCGTCGACGGTCCGAGAGCGAGCACGATCTCGACCGGTCCCGGGACCTCCTGCGACAACGTGGATGCCACCGAACGCCGCAGATATCGGGCCTCATTCAGCACGGGCATGATGAAGCTCACGCCGGCGTCATCGGCAGGTACGGGCGCGTCTCTTCCGCCGGGGGTCGGGAGGGGCATCCGTCGATCCTTTCACGGGGCACCTGGCCGGTACCCTGGAACGATGCCCCTCGTCCGCGATACCCGACTCGCCATGGGGCTGCTGCGAAAGGCCCTCGCCACCCGCAATGCGCGCCGCGACCTGCGCCGTGCGCTCGAGGCGCGTGGCCCGTTGCCGACCGGCACGTTCCAGATCGCGGTGTATTTCGCCGACGGCGCGGTCAACATGTACCAAATGCGGCAGTGGTACGCGCCATTGCAGAAGCTGGCCGAGAAATGGCCGGTCGTCGTCATTAGCCGCGCTATTCGCGGAGCCGACGCGTTGCTGAAAGACAATGCCCTGCCGATCGCCTACGCGCCCACCGTCAATGCCGTCGAAGAGGTGTTGGCCGAGCAGAACATCCGCATTGTTCTATACGTGAATCAGAACACCCGCAATTTCCAGATGTTCCGTTACGGCCAGCGCTGGCACGTGTTCATCAATCACGGCGAGTCCGACAAGATGTACATGTCGACGAACCAATACAAGGCGTACGACTACGCCTTCGTCGCCGGTGACGCCGCTCGAAATCGCCTTTCGCGCGTGCTGTGGGATTACGACCTCGACCGCCGCACGTTCTCGATCGGCCGCCCGCAGGCCGACCACTACTCGGGCGAGTTGCCGTACGCGCCCGACGACCGCACGGTCGTGCTGTACGCGCCGACCTGGGAGGGCGACCGCCCCTCGGCCCACTACGGCTCGATCGCCTCGCACGGTGAGGCCCTCGTGACGGCGCTGCTCGCCACCGGGCGTCATCGCGTGATCTATCGACCGCACCCGCGTTCGGGAGTGGTGGATGCCGCCTACGGCGCCGCCAACGCCCGCATCGTCGCCGCGCTCAAGGCGGCCAACACCGCAGACCCGGCCGTCCATCACGTGCACGACACCGGCGCGGAGCTCGGCTGGCAGCTCGCCGCGGCCGACCTCGCGATCGTCGACATCTCGGCGATGGTCTACGACCGGCTCGCCGTGGGCAAGCCGCTGATGATCACGCGGCCGACCGACCCCGAGGCCCTCGTCGACGACAGCGGATACCTCTCGGCGTGCGAGTGGCTGGATGCCGCGGCATCCGGAACCATCGTCGCTGAGGCCGACCGCGTGCTGGGCGACCCCGACGCGGTTGGCCGCCTCGAGCATTGGGTGCAGCACTACTTCGGCGACACGACGCCGGGCGCCGCGACGGAGCGTTTCGAGTCCGCGATCGCCGAGCTGATGCAGCGCTGGGACACCTGGCACCACACAGGTCCCTGAGCGTGTCGAAGGGCCCGGTACCCCCAGGTCCCTGGCGCAGCCCAGGTCCCTGAGCGTGTCGAAGGGCCCGGTACCCGCAGGTCCCTGGCGCAGCCCAGGTCCCTGAGCTTGTCGAAGGGCCCGGGACCCGCGGTGGCCCCGGTGGCTTCGACAGGCTCAGCCACCTCGCGCAGCAGAGGTCCCTGAGCTTGTCGAAGGGCCCGGTACCCGCAGGTCCCTGGCGCAGCCGAGGTCCCTGAGCTTGTCGAAGGGCCCGGTACTCGCGGTGGCCCCGGTGGCTTCGACAGGCTCAGCCACCTGGCGCAGCAGAGGTCCCTGAGCTTGTCGAAGGGCTCGGTACCCGCAGGTCCCTGGCGCAGCCCAGGTCCCTGAGCTTGTCGAAGGGCCCGGTACCCGCGGCGCCCCGGTGGCTTCGACGGGCTCAGCCACCTCGCGCAGCCCAGGTCCCTGAGCTTGTCGAAGGGCCCGGTACCCGCAGGTCCCTGGCGCAGCCCAGGTGCCTGAGCTTGTCGAAGGGCCCGGGACCCGCGGTGGCCCCGGTGGCTTCGACAGGCTCAGCCACCTCGCGTGGCAGCTGGCCCCGGTGGCTTCGACGGGCTCAGCCACCTGGCGTGACAGCCGGCCCCGGTGGCTTCGACAGGCTCAGCCACCTCGCGCAGCAGAGGTCCCTGAGCTTGTCGAAGGGCCCGGGACCCGCGGTGGCCCGGTGGTTTCGACAGGCTCAGCCACCTGGCGTGACAGATGGACCCGGTGGCTTCGACAGGCTCAGCCACCTCGCGTGACCGCGGCGCCCCGGTGGCTTCGACGGGCTCAGCCACCTGGCGTCACCGCCAGCCCCGGTGGCTTCGACAGGCTCAGCCACCTCGCGTGACCGCAGGGCCCCGGTGGCTTCGACAGGCTCAGCCACCTCGCGTTACAGCGGGCCCCGGTGGCTTCGACAGGCTCAGCCACCTCGCGTTACAGCGGGCCCCGGTGGCTTCGACGGGCTCAGCCACCTGGCGTGACAGCCGGCCCCGGTGGCTTCGACAGGCTCAGCCACCTCGCGACTCAGCCCAGCGGAGCCAGACGCCCGATCGCGGCGAGCGGGATCCCCACCCAATCCGGACGATTGCGCGTCTCGTAGATCGCCTCGTAGACAGCCTTGTCGAGCTCGAACGCGGCGAGCAGCGGGTCGTGGTCGTCGGGAGCGTGGCCCGCGGTCTCGGCGTATCCCTGCAGGAAGGCCTGCTGCGCGGCGATGACCCACGCGCGCACGGCGGCTCCGTCGTCGTCGGCCACGGCGCCCGAGACGTAGTCGAACGAGCGCAGCATGCCGGCGACATCGCGCACGGCGACGTCGGGCTTGAGCCGCTCGTGGATCGGACGCAGCGGCTCGCCCTCGAAATCGAGCAGCACCCAGCCGTTGCGCGGAGTGTCGAGCACCTGCCCGAGGTGCAGGTCGCCGTGCACGCGCTGCAGCTTCGGCCACGCGGCCTCGGCGGCGGCGGCGTACACCTCGCGGATGCGATCGGCGTACGGCTCCAGCTGCGGAACCTCGGCCAGCGCGATCGCGAGACGCCGCTCCCACGCTCCGACCACGGCGGCGCGGTCGGCCGCGTCGGGCTCGACGGTCGGGAACTGCTCGGCCAACGAAACGTGCATGCCCGCGACGCTCGCGCCGAGGGCGTAGGCCCGCGCAGCGAAGTCCTCACCGGCGGCGGCGGCGTCGAGGGCAACGCGCCACGCGTCTTCGACGCCCTCGAAGAACTCCTGCGCGAACGCGAGCGATCCGCTCACCGGCACATTCTCGGGCGTGATCCACGATCCGCGCACCTCGCCGATCGCGGCCGGCACGAACGCGGCCCCTCCCGCAGCGAGGGCGGACTGCAGCTCGACGTCGGGGTTGATGCCCGGGTTCACCTGCCGGAACAGCTTGCAGATCACCGGAGCACCCTCGTCGCCCTCGTCGGGCCGGAAGATCAGCGACGTGTTCGACTGCTCCCCGCTCAGTACGCGCGCGGTGACTTTCGTCGCGGGGCGCTGCTCGGGGGAAGCCAGCGCGATGCCGATGAAGCCGTTCTGCGCCTCACCCACTTCTCCGCCGACGGTTACCCACGAGTACAGCGCCGCGGTGAAGGCGTCGTCGGTCGTGGCATCCGCCCACACCTGACCCTCAGCGGCCGGGCCGATCAGACTGCCCGGGAGCACGGTTCCTTCGTCGCGCACGGCGACCGGAACCTGGTACACGATCGCGGGCTGCACGGCGTCGTCGCGCACGAGCAGCAGCCGCGCGTCGGCGTCGTCGAGGGGCCAGTCGGCCACGAGCGTGAGCTGTGGATCGCGCCCCTTCGTCCCATACCAGCGTTGACGCGGCATCCAGACGGCGAGCAGGTCGAGGAGGTCACCCATGTCGCGAGGCTAACGCGCCCGGCTCCGTGCCGCGCGGGACTTGCGCGACCCGCCGTGTCGATGACATGGGTCCGGATGCCGCGTCCTCTGCGCCTCGCACGCTTCGGTTGCCGCAGATGGTCGCTCGTACGTGGCCCCGGGGCCACGTACGACGCCCCGGGGCCACGTTTCACGCCCCGGTCTTCGCCGCGCGCTGGGCGGCGCGACCGCCGGGCGCCCGTGCGTGGCCCTGGGTCCACGTTCGACGCCCCGGGTCCACGTTTCACGCCCCGATCCTCGCCACGCGCTGATGCGACGCGACCGCGCGCCCAGGCGCGCGCGTACTCGGCCGTAGTCAGCCCTCCGACGCCCCGCCCGCGCCCAACTCACCCTCGCCGTCGCGCCGCCGCCGCCCGGGCAGCATCCTGCGCGCGCCCGAGCCCACGGCATCCGCGATCGCATTCCCCGCGCGGCGCACACCGCCCGCAGCCGAGCGCTCGAGTCGCTCACTGCCGGGCCGCGGCTCGAGGTCGGCCGGAAGCTGCAGGGGAGGGGCCCCGAAGGCCCGCCGCGAGTTCACCAGCACGCGCCGGCCGAGGATGTTGTTGCCGGCGCCGCCGACCACCGCGCCCACGCCGAACGGCAGGGCCTTGCCGATGAACGACGCACCGCCGCGCGTGGCGAACGTGCGCACGAACGACGTCTTGAGGCGGTCGAGGAGGGGGCCGACCATGGCCCGCGGAAGCGTCTTCGTCACCATCTCGCCCCAGTAGCCCGAGCGTGAGACTCCGCGTCCCGACGCCTGCGCGGCGAGCTGCGACACGAGGTCGACGCCCTCTTTGCCGAGCATGAGCGCGAGCACGAGGGCGCGTCCGCGGTCGGGATCCGTCACCGCGAGTCCATGCACCTCCGCCACCGACTGGGCGAAAAGTGCGGTCGCCTCGAGGAAGCCCACGGTCTCGACTCCGCTCAGCGCGAGCGTGACCCCGGTGCCGATCCCGGGCACGACAGCGGTCGCGCCGACCGCCGCACCCCCGGTGGTGACGGCCGCGAGATAGCGGCGCTCGAGGATCTTCAGGATCTCGTCGACAGTGGCATCCGGATGCCGCAGGCGGATACTCCGCAGATGCGCGAGCACCACGGGTCGCTGCACGGTCATGACGCGGTCGAGCAGTCGGATCGCACGCGGGTGCTCCTCCGACCCGACCGGCGGGATGCCGCCCTTCCAGGGCGCGTCGTCGGGCAGGGTGTGGATGCGGTGCACCTTCTCAGCCATGACGCCATCTTCTCGTCACCGCCCGAAAGTTCGGGGGGAGTTGACGGGCTCGGCGCATCCCTCGTCCGTTCGGACGAACCGCGCCTCAGACGAAGAGGTTCGCGCGCTCCAGGTCTTCGGCGAAGTCGACCTCGACCGCGTACAGGTCGCTGATGTCGAGCGGCTCGACGCGCACGCCGTCTTCGGCGATGGCGAGCTCGAGGCCGCGCTCGAAGTAGTCCTGGTCGTCGACGCGCTGCAGCTGACGCTGGAACGCCTTCTTGTCGCGCGACGAGATGTAGTTGATGCCCACGGCTTCGCCGACGCCGCCCACGACGACCTTCGACAGGTCGGCGATGAAGCCCTCGGCATCCACCGTGTACTTCACCTCTTCGTCGCTGACCTTGGCGGTGTCGACGGTGACGAACGAGCGGTCGTCGTCGATGAGGCTCGCGGCGCGCGTCAGCACGTGCGGGTCGAACACGACGTCGCCGTTCATCCACAGCACGCCGCCGCGCGAGCTCTTGGCGAGGGCGCGCAGCAGGCTCTTCGACGTGTTGGTCTGGTCGTAGCGGTCGTTGTAGACGTAGTCGACCGCGGGGAACGCGTCGACAATCGTCTCGGCGCGGTAGCCGACGACGGTGGTGATGCGCGCGGATGAGCCGAAGGCAGCACGGATGTTGTCGTGCTGCTGCTGCATGATGCTGCGGCCGTCGGCAAGGGGAGTGAGGGGCTTCGGCAGGCTGCGGCCGAGGCGCGAGCCCATGCCCGCGGCGAGGATCACGATCTGAACAGTCAAGGCTGGCTCCTGGGGGGATGAGTCGTCATGTCCGGTTCACCGGAATGTCACGCCTTCGTGTTCGATTCACGCTAGCGAAAAACCCTGATCCAGTGGCATGATTCGCGCCGACTGTTGTGGTTTCGTGATCCCGACCGATCTCTGCGCCTCGCGACCAGGCGTCGGGCGATGTCGGAGGGGGTTGGTAGTTTGGTGCGATGACAGCGTCGCTGCCGGAGCCTTACGAAACGTCCCCGTCCGACTCGGAGGGTACTGCGGCGAGCGTCGAACCTTCGGGTCCCGTCTCGCCGCCCACACCGCGCGCCCCGCGCGCCCCGCGCAAGACGCCCGCGCGTCCGAAGGCCTCGTCGGCTGCGGCTTCTGCGGGGTCGAATGAGGGTCCGGATGCCGCGTCCCCCAGCGACCCGTCCGCCTCCGACTCGGCCGCGCCGGCCAAGCCCGCTGCGAAGCCTCGCGCTCCGCGTGCGCCTCGCACGACGGCCGCAGGAGCGACTTCGCGGACCACCGCTGCCCGCAAGCCGGCCGCTCCGCGTAAACCGGCTGCTCGCACGGCAGCGTCGAACGCGACCACCGACAGCGACACGCCTCGCACGCCGGCCGCGAGCTCCGCCTCGACGGCGGCGAAGAAGCCCGCCGCGAAGCGTCCGGCCGCTAAGAAGCCCGCGACTCCTCGCACGACCGCCGCCGCCAAGGCCGCCGCGGCGAAGAAGCAGGCCGAGGCTGAGGCCGCTGCGGCGACTCCGGTTTCACCCGGCCCGCCGCCGCCGCTGCCCGACGACCTTGTCGTGCCGCCGCGTCCGCCGCTGCCGGGTGCGGTGTCGGCGAGTGATTCGGCTGTTGGTGACGCGGAGAAGACGTCTGCGGTCGAGTCGACCCCCGCTGTTGCTGACGCGACGCCGGCCGGTGTGGCGGTTGAAGAGCCTGCGGTTGCCGCAGAGACGACGCCGGCTGACGTTGCGGACGAGGAGCCCGTGCTCGCGGCGGACGAAACTCCTGCTGATGTCGCGGTCGAGGGGCCCGCGGTTGTCGCGGACGAGACTCCCGCTGATGTTGCGGTCGAAGAGCCCGCGGTTGCCGCGAACGAGACTCCCGCTGATGTCGCCGCGGGAGAGCCCGCCGTCGCCGCGGACACGACGCCCGCCGACGTCCCCGCGGGAGAGCCTGCTGTCGCCGCCCCGATCGCGGTGGACCCGACCTCTGCTGGTATCGCGGCGGACGAGCCCGCCGCTGAGGCCGTCGCAGACCCGACCCCCGCTGATGTCGCCGTCGAAGAGCCGATCGTCGACCCGAGTCAGGCGGACGCGTCCGATGCCGTGGTCGTCGATGAGATCGCTGCGCAGCCCGTCGCCGACACGACCGTCGAAGACCCCGCGGCGGAGCCTGAGATCTTGGTCGCGACTCCGCTCGAGGATGAGACCGACTCCGCGGTCGCCGAGCCCGTCGACGTCGCGGAGTCCGAAGACCCGACGCCCGCCGACGTCCGCGTCGACGAGGAGGCCCCGGCTCCAGCCGACGCCGAGTCAGCTCCGGCCGACCGAGCAACGGACGACGCCCACGACTCCGCAATCACGACTGCGGTCCTCGAGCCCGCCGACGACACGCGCACCGCGCTGCTCACGCCTGCGTCCGTCGACGATTCCGCCGCGGCTCACCCCGACGACGAGCAGCGCGACTTCACCGATCCCGAAAGCCGAGACGCCCCCGTCGACCGTGACGACGCGACCGCCGTCCTGGCCGCCGCTACGGCGGAATCCGCCAACGACGATTCCGCCGTCGTCGTGACCGACACGGATGCATCCGACGTCGCGGCATCCGCCACCGATGACCCCGCCGTCGCGGTGATCGCCGCTGACGACACCGTCGTCACGGCATCCGCCACCGAAGGCGCCGATCCCGAGACCGCCGTCCCGGCGCTCACCCTGCGGCACGTGTCGAAGTCGTTCGGCGAGCTCAAGGCCGTCGACGCGATCGACCTGACGGTTCCGGCCGGGTCGTTCTACGGACTCGTCGGGCCCAACGGCGCCGGCAAGACCACGACGCTGTCGATCATCGCGGGCCTGCTGCGACCCGATGGGGGAGCGGTCAGCATCAACGGCGTCGACGCGACCAAGCGCTCGCGCGAGGCGAAGAAGCTCATCGGCGTGCTGCCCGACCGGCTGCGCACCTTCGACCGCCTCACCGGGCGCCAGCTTCTTTCGTACTACGGCGCTCTGCGCGGCCTCCCGGCCCCGCTCGTCGAGAGCCGCACCGCCGATCTCGCGCGCGCGTTCGACCTCGTCGATGCGCTCGCCCGCCCGGTGTCGGACTACTCCGCGGGTATGACCAAGAAGGTCATGCTGGCCGGTGCGATGATCCACTCTCCGCGCCTCCTCGTGCTCGACGAGCCCTTCGAGGCCGTCGACCCCGTGTCGAGCGGCGTGATTCTCGACATCCTCGGCGCCTACGTTGAGCACGGCGGAACCGTGATCCTCTCGAGCCACGGCATGGAACTCGTCGAGCGCGTCTGCTCGCGCGTCGCCGTGATCGTGTCGGGCCAGGTGCTCGCCGAAGGAACCGTCGACGAGGTCCGCGGCGAAGGCACACTCGAACAGCGCTTCCGCGAGCTTTCCGGCGGACTCGGCGACGTGGAGGGCCTCGAGTGGTTGCACACGTTCTCCGCCTGAGACTGGCGATGATGCTGGGCGCCCTCCGGGGCGACCGGCGCGACGTCATCCGCCGCATCATCGGCGTCGTCGTCCTGATCGCCGCAACCGTGATCGCCGCGCGCAGCGCGTCGGGCATGGCGGATGCCGACACCCTCACGGTCGCTGTCGTCACGGTGTTGGCCGGTTCCGCGGTGACCCTCGGTTTCGCGGTCGGTCCGCCCGTCACGGCATCCGTCGACCCTCTCGATCCGAGGCGCTTCGCCGTCGTCGGCCCCGAGCCGCGTCCGCTGGCCGGGGCCCTGCTGGTGGCCGGTTTTCTCAGCGTGCCCGTGCTCGTCGTGCTCGTGCTCGGCATCAGCCTCGCGATCTCGTGGGGCGCGCACGGCGCCAACGCCCTCGCGAGCATCGTCTCGGTCGTGCTGGGCCTTGCGACCTGTGTGCTGTTCGCGCGCGTCAGCATGGCCCTCGGGGCGCTCGTGCAGCGGCCACGCCAGTCGCGCGAGCTGATGGGTGTGTACCTCGTCGCGATCCTCGTCGTCGTCGTGCCGGTCGGGGTGTTCCTCGGCTCGCTCGAATGGCGCGGAGCCGTGCCGTCGCAGCTGGCCTCGGCCGCCGAGATCCTCGCCTGGACGCCTATCGGCGCCGCATGGGGCATCGCCCTCGCGCCCTCCGCCGGAGCCGCCGTCGGCAGCCTCGTCGTCGCCGTGCTCACCGTCGCGCTGCTCACACTCGCCTGGTTCACCCTCGTCGACGTCTTGCTCACCACCACGCGACGACCGGTCGCCGTGCGTGAGCGCGGAGGCCTCGGCTGGTTCGCCCTGCTCCCCGGAACCCCCGGAGGAGCCGTCGCCGCCCGCAGCCTCTCGTACTGGCTGCGCGATCGCCGCTACCTCGTGAACCTCGTCATCGTGCCCATCGCCGCCGTGGTGTCGATGGTGCCGCTGCTGGTCGCCGGTGTGCCGTTCGAGCTCGCCGTGCTGCTGCCCGTGCCGATCATGGCGCTGTTCTTCGGATGGCTCCCGCACAACGACCTCGCCTACGACTCCACCGCCCTGTGGATGCACATCGCCAGCGGCATGCGCGGAGCCCCCGACCGCATCGGACGTCTCGTGCCGGTGCTGCTGATCAGCATCCCTGTGCTCGCCATCACGCTGCCGCTCGCGATCGTCGCGCACGGCCGTTGGGCCGTGTTCCCGGCCATGGTCGGCGTGTGCGCGGCGCTCTTCCTCGCCGGCCTCGGCCTCTCGAGCATCTCGTCGGTTCTCGCACCCTACGCCGTGTCGCGGCCGGGCGACAGCCCGTTCCAGCAGCCGCAGCGCACAGGATCCGGCGGGGTCATGGCGCAGGGCCTCGTCATGGCCGGAGCGATCATCACCGCGGCTCCTGCGGGGTGGCTCACCTGGCAGGCGATCGAGGGCAAAACCATCGACTCGGTGTTCGCGCTGTGGATTGGCGTCGGGGCCGGCGCCTTCGTGCTGATCGTGGGCATCGCCATCGGAGCGCTGCTGTTCGAACGCCGCGGAACCCGGCTCATGGAGTTTGCCGAAGCCACCTGAACGGGAAGCCGACAGAGCCGTCGGCGCTCTCCGCGGCTACACTGGCTGACCATGAGCACGCCTCTCGACAAGCCGGACAGCGGGGGTCTCGCTACCCTCGATCGTGAGCTCGAGGAGCTCATCCGTGAAGAGAACATCGAGCCCGGCGATCATGAGCGCTTCTCGCACTACGTGAAGAAGGACAAGATCCTCGAGTCGGCTCTGTCCGGCAAGCCGGTGCGCGCCCTCTGCGGCAAGAAGTGGACCCCGGGTCGCGACCCCGAGAAGTTCCCCGTCTGCCCCCAGTGCAAAGAGATCTACGAGTCCCTCATCAACTGAGGCCCCGCGGCTGAGCCCCGCGGGCGGTGGCTGAGCCTGTCGAAGCCTCCGCCCCGCCCGCGCGCAGGGCCGGCCGCCGGTCACGGTCGCTTCGACAAGCTCAGCGACCTCCGTTGCGAGAGCGACACCCGCGTGCGGTGGCTGAGCTTGTCGAAGCCTCCGCCCCGGACCGCACGCGCGGCGGGCCGCCGGTTACGGTCGCTTCGACAGGCTCAGCGACCTCCGTTGTGAGAGCGACACCCGCGCGCGGTGGCTGAGCCTGTCGAAGCCTCCGCCCCGGACCGCACGCGCGGCGGGCCGCCGGTTACGGTCGCTTCGACAGGCTCAGCGACCTCCGTTGCGAGAGTGACACCCGCGTGCGGTGGTTGAGCTTGTCGAAGCCTCCGCCCCCACCCGCGCGCGCGGCCGGCCGCTGGTCACGGTCGCTTCAACAGGCTCCGCGACCTCTGTTGCGAGAGTGACACCCGCGTGCGGTGGCTGAGCTTGTCGAAGCCTCCGCCCCCAGCCGAACGTAAGGCGGGCCGCTGGTCGCGGTCGCTTCGACAGGTTCAGCGACCTCTGCTGCGCGAGCTGGGCACCCTTACCCGCACGCGCGGCCGGCCGCTGGTCACGGTCGCTTCGACAGGCTCAGCGACCTCTGCTGCGCGAGCTGGGCGCCCTTACCCGCACGCGCGGCCGGCCGCTGGTCACGGTCGCTTCGACAGGCTCAGCGACCTCCGTTGCGAGAGCGACACCCGCGCGCGGTGGCTGAGCCTGTCGAAGCCCCCGCCCCACCCGCGCGCAGGGCCGGCCGCCGGTCACGGTCGCTTCGACAAGCTCAGCGACCTCTGTTGCGTCGGAGCCCCCGCCCCGCAGCGCGCGTCACTCCGCGTCGCGGTACTCCGTCGGCAGCGCCGGGTCGGCCTTGCTGAGCGCGAGCGCGCGGATCGGCAGTTCCTCGCGCACGCGCGAGTGATGGGTCCGCGCAGCCTGCACGCCCTCGCGGCCGACGAACGCGGCATCCGCTTCGCCGTCCTGCATGAGCGTCGTCTGCAGCGCCCGGGCGTCGGGGTGTTCCGACGCTGTCGACAGCTCTTCGAAGCCGTCGCTGACGATGATCAACTCAGAGGTCGCGGTGCCGCCGTCGAGCGTGCGGAACGCGGCCTTGCGTCCACCGTGCGAGGCCTTCTCGGCCGAGGCCTTGGCGACGCCGACCCATGAGCCGTCGGCCGCCTCGCGGGCCACGAGCTTGAAAACGAGCCCCGCGGTCGGCACGCCCGATCCGGTCGCGACCGACGTCCCGACGCCGTACGAGTCGACGGGGGATGCCGCGAGAGCGGCCAGCGCGTACTCGTCGAGGTCGCTGGTGACGGTGATGCGGGTCGAGGTGGCGCCGAGCTCGTCGAGCAGCGCCCGCACCTCGCCCGCGACGATTGGGAGGTCGCCCGAGTCGATGCGCACCGCGCCCAGGTCGGTTCCCGCAACGCGCACCGCGGTGCGCACGCCCTCGGCGATGTCGTAGGTGTCGATGAGCAGCGTCGTGCCGGCGCCGAGCGCCTCGATCTGCGAGCGGAACGCGTCTTCTTCGGTGTCGTGCAGCAGCGTCCACGCGTGCGCCGCGGTGCCCATGGTCGGGACTCCCCAGCGGCGTCCGGCCTCGAGGTTGCTGGTGGCCGAGAATCCGGCGATGTACGCGGCCCGCGCGGCGGCGACCGCGGCCTCTTCGCTCGCGCGGCGGGAGCCCATCTCGGCGAGCGGGCGGTCGCCCGCGGCGACGCTCATGCGCGCGGCCGCGGTGGCGACGGCGGAGTCGTAATTCAGGATGCTGAGCGCCAGCGTCTCGAGCAGAACCGCCTCGGCGAAGGTGCCCTCGACCGTCAGCAGGGGAGAACCGGGGAAGTAGATCTCGCCCTCGCGGTATCCCGTGACCGACCCGGTGAAGCGGTAATCGGCGAGGAAGTCGATGGTCGTGGCATCCACCACCCGCTCGTCACGGAGGAACCGCAGCTCATCGTCGCCGAACCGGAAGTCACGGATCGCCTCGAGCAACCGCCCCGTGCCGGCGACGACGCCGAACCGGCGCCCGCCCGACAGCCGGCGGCCGAACACCTCGAACACGCATCGGCGCGAGGCCGTGCCGTCGCGGAGCGCCGCGTCGAGCATCGTGAGTTCGTAGCGGTCGGTGTGCAGGGCGGTGCTGCGGCTCATTCGGTCAGCATATTCCGGCCCCGCCGCCGCACCCGTGCGGGCCCCCGCGCTTGACAGCCACCGCCCGCCCCACCCCCGCCCGATAGGCTGGGTGCCTATGAACGACGCGCCGATCGGGATCTTCGACTCAGGAGTCGGCGGCCTCACCGTCGCCCGCGCGGTCTCGCAGCAGTTGCCGCGCGAGTCGATCCTCTACATCGGCGACACGGCGCGTTCGCCCTACGGCCCGAAGCCCATCGCCGACGTGCGCAAGTACTCGCTCGAGGTGCTCGACACCCTGGTCGAGCAGGGCGTGAAGATGCTCGTGATCGCCTGCAACACGGCATCCGCTGCCATGCTCCGCGACGCCCGCGAGCGGTACGACGTACCAGTCGTCGAGGTGATCGGACCCGCCGTCCGCACCGCGATGTCGACCACCCGCAACGGCCGCATCGGCGTGATCGGAACGGTCGGCACCATCGGATCCCGCGCCTATCAAGACATGCTCGAGGTCAACGAGCGCCTGACGGTCTTCGCCGAGGCGTGCCCGCGCTTCGTCGAATTCGTCGAGGCCGGAGTCACCGACTCGCCCGAGGTGCTCGCCACCGCCGAGCAGTACCTCGCGCCGCTCCGCCACGCCGGCGTCGACACGCTCGTGCTCGGCTGCACGCACTATCCGTTCCTCGAGGGGGCCATCAGCTATGTGATGGGTCCCGACGTGAGCCTCGTCTCGAGCGACAGCGAAACCGCGAAAGACGTGTTCCGCCAGCTCGTGTCGCGTGATCTTCTCGCGAGTCCGGATGCCGTGCCCACCGCCCGCTACGAAGCCACGGGCTCATCGGCCGACGACTTCGTGCGCCTGGCCCATCGCTTGATGGGGCGTGAGGTGCGCGAGGTGCAGCTCGTGCAGACCGGCGCCATCGACCTGCCGCGCTGAGCCGCGGCATCCGCTACCCGTTCCCTCAGGAGGACCCCATGACCCGCAAAGACGGCCGGACCAACGACCAGCTGCGCCCCGTGACCATCGAGCGGGGTTGGTCGGCGCACGCCGAGGGCTCGGCTCTCGTCACCTTCGGCGGCACGAAGGTGCTGTGCACCGCCTCGTTCACGAACGGCGTGCCGCGCTGGCTGACCGGCAAGGGCAAGGGCTGGGTCACCGCCGAGTACGCGATGCTGCCGCGCGCGACGAATAGCCGCAACGACCGCGAGTCGATCAAGGGCAAGGTCGGCGGTCGCACGCACGAGATCTCGCGTCTGATCGGCCGCGCGCTCCGCGCCGTCGTCGACACCAAGGCGCTGGGTGAGAACACCATCGTCATCGACTGCGACGTGCTGCAGGCCGACGGTGGCACGCGCACCGCGGCGATCACGGGTGCGTACGTGGCCTTGGCGGATGCCATCGCCTGGGGCCGCGAGAAGAAGTTCATCGGTCAGCGCGCCGAGGTGCTGCGCGACTCGGTCGCCGCGGTGTCGGTGGGCATCATCGACGGCGAGCCCATGCTCGACCTCGCCTACGTCGAAGACGTGCGGGCCGAGACCGACATGAACGTCGTCGTCACCGGTCGCGGTCTGTTCGTCGAGGTGCAGGGCACCGCCGAGGGCGCTCCGTTCGACAAGCGCGAGCTCGACCAGCTGCTCGAGCTGGGTGTGAACGGCTGCGCCGAGCTGCGCGGCATCCAGACCTCGGTGCTCGAGGGCTGACATGGCTCGCATCGTTCTGGCGACGCACAACCCGCACAAGGTCGAGGAGTTTCAGGCGATCGTCGCCGAGGTGCGTCCCGACCTCGAGGTGATCGCGTACTACGGGCCTGAGCCGGTCGAAGACGGTGTGACGTTCGCCGCGAACGCAGTGATCAAGGCTCGCGCGGCCGCGGCTCACACGGGTCTGCCGGCGCTGGCCGATGACTCCGGTGTGGCAGTCGATGTGCTGGGCGGTTCGCCGGGGGTGTTCTCGGCGTACTGGGCGGGGCATAAGAAGGACGCGACCGCCAATCTCGAGCTGCTGCTCGACCAGTTGTCGGATGTCGCGGATCCGTATCGCACGGCGCGGTTCGTGTCGGTGATCGCGCTGGTGCGGCCGGATGGTGGGGAGCAGACGGTCGAGGGGCGTTGGCCGGGGCGTCTGGCGACGGCACCGGCCGGGCCGGGCGGTTTCGGCTACGACCCGATCTTCATCCCCGACGGCCAGGCCGCGGGGCAGGAGCGCACGGTCGGGGAGTGGACGGCGGCGGAGAAGAACGCGGAGTCGCATCGCGCGCGGGCGTTCCGGGAATTGGTTCCGCTGCTCGAGACAGTTTGAGGCCCTCGGACGAGCTGTGGATCCATCGGTGACGGGGTCCCGCTTCGAGCGAGAGCGCGTAGCGCGTCGAGGGCTGCTCGACGCCGGACTGCTGTTCAAAAGCTCAGCGAAGTGGGGGTCGCCGGACACCGGCCGGTGACCCCCACTGGGCTTAGAGTTACTTGGCGTTAGCAGCTCGTCTTCTTCTTCGCCAACGGCTGTCGCCAGATCGCCCCGTCGTAATAGATCTGCCCGAAGGCGATAACATCCTGTGCTTGCACCCCTCCGGTGTCGCCGGAGATCAGATGACCGTCTGTTGTGAGGAACGAAGCGGCTGCGACGGGTTCTGAACCCGACGGGACTCCTGTCGCCGTCCGTTCGATCCCGCTATCAAGGAACGAGCAGGAACCGCTCGTCTTTCGCAACGGCCACTGCCAAACGGTGCCGTTGTAGAAGAGCCGACCGAAGGCGCTCACGTCCGTAGCCTGCACGATCCCCTGGTCGCCCGAGATGAGGCGTCCGTCCGGCGCGAGGAAAGATGAGCCTGCAGCGGGCACGGAGTTGGCGGGGATGCCCACGGCATTCTTTTCGACGCCGTTGTCTAGGAAGGTGAAGCTGCCGTCGCGCTTGCGAAGCGGAATACGCCAGATATGCCCGTCCCAGTAAAGCTGACCGCAGGTATCGATGTTTGAGGCCTGTAGCGTTCCTCTGTCACCCGATATCAGCCGTCCGTCGGACGTGAGGAACGAGGAGGCTACGATCGGGCGCGAACCGGCGGGGACTCCCACGGCGGACTTCTCGGTGCCTGCGTCGAGAAAAGTGCAGCTACCGTCGTTCTTCCGAATCGGCCACCGCCAGATCGAACCGTCCCAGTAGAGATCTCCGACCGTCTGGACGTTCGAGGCCTGCACCACACCCGCGTCACCGGACAATAGACGGCCGTCCGGTGTCAGGAACGAGGAGGCTGCGGCAGGCATTGATCCACCTGTTACGCCTACGGCACTCTTCTCGGTGCCGTTATCGAGGAAGGTCGGAGTCGTCTTCTGAACGGCGAGCGCCAAACTCCAGCCGCCGTCATTGCTGGCGCTGTAAAATACGCCTACTAAGGCGACGCCGCGTGCGACGACGTAACCCGTGCCATTACCGTCGATGATTCTACCGTCCGAGGAAAGAAAAAGACCGCCCTGCACAGGGGTCGAACCAGAAGGCACCCCCGTCGCAGACTTCTGCGATGCATCGTTCAGTAGCACTGCGCAGCTTCCGTCCCGCTTCTTCAGCGGCATACTCCAATTGCCCGTGCTGTTGCTTTGGAAGATTCGGCCGCACGAATCGACGTTCGAGGACCAGACAAAGCCGTTGCTGCCGTCGATAAGTCGGCCGTCGGAAGCGAGAAACATTGCTCCCTGCACTGGTGTTGATTGCGAGGGGACTCCGGCGGCAGCGGATTCCGACGCGTTGTTGCGCAAGAAAACGCACGAACCACTGGTCTTTCTTATAGGCATAGTCCAGTCACTGTTATTGCTGCTGCTGTACATTAGTCCACAAGCGCCAACGTTCGTGGACCAAACGTAAGCGTTCGTTCCATCGATGAGTCGTCCATCTGATGCGAGGAACATGCCTCCCGCGATTGGTTGGGAATCGGCAGGAATGCCTGTGGTCTGCGTTTCGGATTGGTCGTTCCGAAGAATCGTCGTGCTGCCGTCTCGTTTGAGCAGTGGCATGCTCCACTGGCCATTGCTACCGCTCTGGTAAATGTTCCCGTATCGATTAACGTTCGTTGCCCATACGTACCCACTGCTTCCATCAATGAGTCGTCCATCGGGCGAGAGGAAAATCCCGCCCACCGCGGGCATCGAGCCGTCCGGCACACCAGACGCCGAACGACGCGTGAGATCGCTAGTGGCATAGAACGGGGATGTCTGTACGGTTCCGACGAGAGAAGCCGATGCCGAGACGGCGCCGGACGCTGTTCCGGTGACAGTCGAATTGCCGCCCCCGACCGGGACCGCGATATCGGGGAGCGTCATAGAGCCGCCGGCCCCGGTTACACCGGTGTAGCTGGTTCCTCCAGTCGAGAAAGTGAATCCACCTGCGAGGAGCGCGGTCGTCGAAACGCCGGCTTTCGGGGATCCGCTCTCTGTCACTGTCACGCGCACGCCGGAGATCACCGAACAGGCGGCGCCGGTGTACGACGAGTTGTTGAAAGACAGGACGGGGCCTGACGCCGCGAACGCGGGCGTGCTGGCACTCAGAGCGATAGCGGGAACCGCCCAGGCGGCGCCTGCAATGACCGTTCGCCGCGCGATCGGCTTTGCGGTCAGGGTTTCAGTTGAGTCGGTCACGAGGACGATCCTTTCGATCAACGTGCTGTGGTGGCCGAAGTCGGCGCGGCGGAAAGCTGGAACGACAGCAGTACTCCTTCGCACTTTGACCGCGCCCCTGCGCGTACACAGCAAAAGCACCACCTTCACCGACGGGTGAAGGTGGTGCTTTCCTGGTCAGGGGGTGAATCGAGACAGCGGCCGCAAAGGGGAGGCGCGGGGAAGATCACCCCTGAAGTCACCTACGGGCGCAGCATTCGCGCTCCATCTGTAACCGTGAGGCAGGAGCTTGCGGCGAGACGCCGATGCGGTGTGGCTACTGCAGCCAGCGACTCCAGTGCGACGGATCGGCGTCGCCCGTCACTGCGTGCATGGCCTCGGCCAGGCGGAGGGCGCCGGAGAGATCGATGCGCACGTGGAGGTCGCGCAGTTCTTCTGTCGTGATTTCGATCCACTCCCCGGAGGGCGACTTGGTCCGAACCGTCGTGAGCGTCACCGGCTGCGCGACCCCGCCGATGTCGAGCACCGCGCCGAGCTCCAAAGGATCGCTGTAGTGGGCTCCCGTCCACCACGGGTCTCGATGGATCGTGCACCAGGCAGGGCAGTTCGGCGAGGTTGTCATGACCGCGAATGTAGTCAATCTGCGGAAGCTGCCTCGGGAGTTCTCCACAGGCGCGAACTCGTCGCTTCACGCGAGTCGGCGTGTGCGGCCGGTACGCGGTCTGGTGACGAGCGGACACGAGGAGGAACCTTCCGGTTGAGGCGGAGTCATCGGTTGACACAACGATGACATGCGCATGTAAGGGTGTTTTGCGGCCGCAGCATGAGCCCCCGCTCGTTGGGGCACTTTCGCCCGCAATTCCGGGCTTCTTGCCTGGGCGTTCGGTGATTCTTGTTGAAGGAGATCACCCCGAAACTCACCTGCGAGCGAGAGCGACACCCGTTCTCATTCCCGACTTGCCCGAATCGACGTACCGGGGCAGACCCCGCACCTAGCCTGGGGCTATGCACGATCACGCGCCGGGCGGCGGCATCCGGGATGCCAGTAACAGGCGCCTGCTCACCACCGCCCTCGGATTGACCACCGTGGTGATGGTCGTGCAGATCGTCGGAGCGATCGTGTCGGGCTCTCTCGCCCTGCTCGCCGACGCGGCGCACATGTTCACCGACGCCGCGGCTCTCGTCGTCGCCCTGATCGCGACGGCGATTGCCGCCCGACCTGCTGACGACCGCCGCACGTTCGGCTACCAGCGTGCCGAGGTGCTCGGCGCCCTCGCCAACGGGATCATCCTGATCCTGCTGTGCGCGTGGGTCGGCATCGAGGCGGTGCAGCGCTTGCTCTCGCCGGCCGAAGCCGAGGTGCAGGGCGGCCTGATGCTCGTCGTTGCGATCGCCGGGCTCGTCGCGAACGCGGTGTCGATGTTCCTGCTGTCGCGAGCGCAGAAGCGCAGCATCAACGTGCGCGGCGCGTACCTCGAGGTATTCGGCGACCTGATCGGTTCGGCCGCGGTGATCGGCGCGGCGATCGTGATCGTGACGACAGGATTCACGCAGGCGGATGCCATCGCCTCGCTCTTCATCGCGGTGCTCATCGTGCCGCGGGCGATCGGGCTGCTGCGCGAGGTCGTCGTCGTGCTGACGGAGTCGGCGCCGGTGGGGGTGCACGTCGCGGAGATCCGTGAGCACCTGCGCGAGGCCGATGGCGTGGTTGACGTGCACGACGTGCACGTGTGGCAACTCACGCGCGGAGCGCCGGTCTTCAGCGCGCACGTCATCGTGGAAGACGCGGCTCTGACCGACGGTCGTGCTGCCGCGATCCTCGCGTCGCTGCAGACGTGCCTCGCGGATCACTTCGACGTCGAGCACTCGACGTTCCAGCTCGAGCCGGCGGGGCACGTGGAGCACGACTCGCGTCATCTGTGACGTGCGCGCCCAGGTTCCAGCTTGCAACGAGGAGGGCGCGGACTGCCTGCTGCAGCCCGCGCCCTGCTTGAATCCACCCGCCTCAGCAGCTTGTCTTCTTGATCGCCAACGGCAGGAACGTGTGTCCGTCGGTATTCAGGTAGATCTGACCGCACGAGTGCACGTTGTCGGCCTCGACGCTGCCCGTGTTGCCCTGGATCAGTTGACCGTTGGGAGCGAGGAACGACGATCCCGCGACGGGGACGGACCCTGACGGGATTCCCTGACATGCTGTCTCGGAGCCGTTGTCGAGGTACGTGAAGCTACCGTCCTGCTTCTTCAACGGGAGATACGAGTGGTCGTTGCGCCAGCGGAAGATGCGGCCCACCGAGTCCACGTTGGAAGCAAGCACGGCGCCCGTGGCGCCATCGATCAGCCGACCGTCGGTCGCGAGGAACCACGTGTAGGCAATCGGTCGTGAGCCTGCTGGCACACCCAACGCGGGGTTCTCGGTGCCGTCCTGCCGGTAGGTGAACGTACCGTCCAGCTTCTTCAGGGGGAGATAAGTCTTGCCGTCGGTTCCGAGATAGATCTCACCGCACGACGCGACGTTCGTCGCTTCGACGATGCCGGTGTTCCCCTGAATCAGTCGCCCATCGGTCGAAAGGAACGAGGACCCGGCGACGGGAACGGAACCCGATGGCACCCCTGTGCACGCGGTTTCAGATCCGTTCTCGAGAAAGGTGAAGGTGCCGTCCGTCTTGCGCAGTGGGAGGTAGGAATGGTTGTTCGTCCAACGGAAGATGAGGCCCCACGTGTCAACGCTCGAGGCCAAGACTGATCCGCTTGCGCCGTCGATGAGTCGGCCGTCAGGCGCCACGAACCACGAGAAGGTGACGGGTGCAGAGTTGACCGGGGTCCCCGAGGCGTTTGTCTGCGTGTTGTCGTCGCGGTACGCCGGGGTTGTTTCGGCGATGCCGAGCGGCATCTGCCAGTGGCCGTTCCAGTCGTAGTAAAGAACCTGTCCTGTCGTGCTGACCGCGGTTGCATAGACCGTGTTGCTGTTCGCACTGTCGATGAGCCGACCGTCGGGTGCAAGGAAAACGCCACCTACGACGGGGGTGGACCCGGAGGGTATGCCGGTGACAGCGGCTTCGGTGCCATCCTTGATGACGGTGAAGCTGCCGTCGGACTTCTTCAGAGGCCAGCGCCAGTGAGACCCGTCCCACAGCATGCGGCCGAAGCTTTCGACGTTCGTCGTGAGGACGGATCCGTCGTCGCCGGCGACGAGTCTGCCGTCGGGTGCGAGGAAGTAGGCGTCCGCCGCGGGAGTCGAGCCGGAAGGGACGCCGGTGGTCGCGTACTCGGCTTGCAACTTGAAGATCCGGAAGCTGCCGTCAGTCTTCTTGATAGGCAGCCGCGCGTCGTTGTGGGCGTTCTGCGGCTGATTGCCCCAGGTCGACATCTGTCCCCACGAGGCGACGCTCGTGGCCTGCGCGACGCCGTTGCCACCGTAGACGATGCTGCCGTCGGAGGTGAGGAAGTACTCCGCGACGATCGGGGTGGAGCCTGAGGGGACGCTGGGGTACGTGCGCTCCTGCCAAGACGGGTACGAGGCGCGACCGCTGACAAGGGAGCCGGTCGATCCATCGGTTTTCAGAAGGGGGACTACCCAGTTGTCGTCGTCGCGGTACATCTGGCCGAAAGTAGCGACACCTGAGGCAATGACGGCGTTGCTGTTCGCGGCATCCAGGACTCGGCCATCCGGGGCGAGGTAGCAACCGGCGAACGCCGGTAGGGAACCCGTGGGGATGTTGCTCGCGGTTTGCGCAGCACCGTTCTGTAGGTACTTCGCAACGGTCGCGTCCGTGCCGCGCAGAGTCGTCGACGAGCCGGATGTGCCCGATGCCGACGCTGAGGCCGTTCCGGTGCCGCCGGTTGCGGGCACGGTGATGCCGGGCAGCGTGAGCGAGCCGTCGGAGCCGGTGACGCTGGTGGATGTCGTGCCACCGTTCGAGAAGACGAAGCCGCCGGACAGCGAGATGGTGACGGAAACGCCTGCCTGGCCGGTGCCGTTGTCCGACGCCGTCACCTTGATTCCGTTGATGGTCGAGCAGCCCGGGCCGGTGTAGGACGACTTCGCGAACGAGAGGGTGGTGCCGGATGCCGCGAATGCGGGGGACGCAGTCGTGAGGGCGATGGCGGGGACGGACCAGGCGGCGCCGGCCAGGACCGTTCGGCGCGCGATGGGGGGCTGGGCGACCGGTGCGAGCGGTTCAGGAGTGGATGAGGTCGTCACGGAAGTGTTGTTCCTTCGGGGCAGGTATACGTGTGGTCCACTGTGGTGCGGCCGCGGGGAACCTTATGGCACGTATTCGTGCAGCCAGCGGGTGAAGTCGCCGCAAATCGCGTCATTCCGGGGCGGTCGCGACATGCAGGCGGGTGAAGTCGGGAGGCAGATCACCCCGGCGCTCACCTGCACCTCGCGGCCCCGATCTCCGCTAGCCTGCGGACAGGTACCCACACCCCCGGAGGTTCCCATGTTTTCGTCGACCGTTATGGGCCATTGGCTCCCCGCCGCTGCAGGCGATCTCGCCGAAGGCGAGGGAGTGGTCGTCATCGACCCGGAACTCCCCGAGAACCGGTCGGTCTCGGTTCTGGAGGTTGAAGACGGACCAACTGTCGTGCGTCTCTCGCCGGACCGCGCCGCGCACCTCGGACACGCGCACGGCGAACGCATCGCGGCGGACGAGGCGACGGAGCGGATCACGGCGGCCGGCATCGCCCTGAACAATCCCGACCACCTGTTCTACCTGCCGGTCGAAGAGCACGCGTCGGTGCTGGCTGAGCCGGCGGACGAACACACGCGCCGCCTCACCGACGACGACGCCGCCGCGTTCGATGCACTTGCTGCTGCGGCGCCCGAGAACGACCTCGACGAGGCGTTCGTCGAACTCGACCACTGGCTCGTGTTCGGCACGTTCGTCGAGGGGCGACTCGCCGCCGCGGCGAGTATGTTCCCCTGGCGGGGCACGCGTCTCGCCGACCTGGGGGTCATCACGCTTCCCGAGTTCCGCGGGCGCGGTCTCGCCCGGGCGACGGTGCTGGCCATGGCGGCCGAGGCGCTCGAGCAGGGCTACGAGCCGCAGTACCGGTGCCAGCTCGACAATGCGCCGTCGGTTGCCCTGGCCCTGGCATCCGGGTTCCGCCGCTTCGGCGAGTGGACCGTCATCGACGACTGACGTGGTCGACTTCGCTGCACCGAACCTGCCATCGCGTGATCTCGCGGCGACCGTTGCCTTCTACGGCGCCTTCGGGTTCGAGGTGACGCATCGCGACGAGGGGTGGCTCATCCTCCGCCGCGGCGGCGTGCAGCTCGAGTTCTTTCCCCTTCGCCGAGCTGGTGCCCGAGGAGAGCTCGTTCATGTGTTGCGTGCGGGTCGACGACGTCGACGAGCTGGTCGCGCCGATCCGCCCCGCCGCGGTGCCGGAGGCGAGGACCGGCGCGCCGCGCCTGCACCCCGTGCGCGTGCAGTCTTGGGGGCAGCGGGCGGGGTTCTTGATCGACCCCGACGGCACGCAGCTGACGCTGATCGAGAATCGGGGCTGAGCGGCGCAGGTGGGCGGCGGGGTTGCCGATCCATGGGTGGCAGTGGCCGAGACAGGCTCGGCCACCTTGCTTCAGAGGTCCCTGAGCTTGTCGAAGGGACTGGGACCCATTGGGTTGCGGTGGCTTCGACAGGCTCAGCCCCCTGAGGGTCGGGCTTGCGGTGAGTCGGTGGGCGCTTCGACAGGCTCGGCCACCTCGGCTCTCGGGTGCCAACGCGTGCGCGACTCGATTCCGCCTATGCAGCGGAAGGTGCGTACGGCCCACTCTCGTCCGTACGCACCTCCCAACTTCTCCACCGACTCCGCCGTCACCGGCGGGGCGGTCTCAACAGGTTTGTGCCATCAACGCCATCGCCCAGTTGCCGTTGTTGTCAGTGCTGAAAATCTGACCGAAGGTTGATACGCCTGAGGCGCGCACGGAGCCGTTGCTGCCGTCGATGATGCGCCCGTCGGAAGTGAGGAACATCGATCCGCCAGCCGGGGATGAGCCCGAAGAGACGCCAGAGGTGGCGGTTTCGGCGCCGTCTTGAAGGTAGGAGGCGTCGCCATTCTTCTTTTTCAGCGGCAGTCGCCACGATCCCGTAGAGATATCGCGGAAGACCTGACCGTACGTGTCGACCCCGCTCGCGAGAACAGACCCGCTGCTGCCATCGATCAAGCGCCCGTCGCTTGCGAGGAAGAGAGAGGATGCCACTGGCGTCGAACCTGAAGGCACTCCGATGACAGCCATCTCATTCCGGGTGCGGACGTACGCGACGGACCCATCCGTCTTCTTGACGGGGAGCTGCCACTCACCCGAATTGTCAGGCTGGAAGATCGCACCGAACGACGCGACGTCCGTGATCGCATAGGTCTTTCCGTCGCCGCCGTTGATCAGTCTCCCTGCGGGGGAAAGGAAGATAGCGCTCGCAACGGGTGTCGAATCTGCCGGTACTCCTGTTGCAGCCGTCTCCGTACCGGTGTCCAGATATGAGGCGCTCTTGTCCTTCTTCTTCAGGGGGAGTCGCCAGGTGTTGCTCGAAATGTTGCGATAAAGCTGGCCGAAAGACGCGACGTCTGAGGCGTACTGAGCGCCCGTACTTCCGTCTACGACGCGCCCATCGGTCGTGAGGAATAGTGACCCGCCAATGGGTGTCGCGCCCTCCGGAATGGCGGCGGGGGAGTATACGGCCCCGGTCTCAAGGTAGTTGAGAGCAGAGTCTTTACGTCGGACGGGCAGTCGCCAGTTGCCCTGGGCATCCATTACATATGCCTCGCCGAAGGCTTCGATATCCGACGGGTCGTAGACCTTCCCGGCTACACCGTCGACTACTCCGCCGTCGATGAGTCGTCCCGCGGGAGAGAGGAACTTGCTTCCGGCAACGGGTGTCGAGCCATTCGGGACGCCGGACGTCGTCTTTTCCGTGCCGTTCGACAGGTAGGTCGTGCTGCCGTCGCTCTTCTTGAGCGGAACCAGCCACGGAGTCGACGCGTTGGCTCGCCACACGCGGCCGATCGCATTCACGCCGGTGGCAATCACTGAGCCGTCGCTGCCGTCGACGAGCCGTCCGTCGGGCGTCAGGTAAAGCGAGCCGACGGCGGGAGTTGAACCGGCGGGGACACCCGTGGGCCACCGGACCGACCCTGTCTCGAGGTAGACGAAACTGCCATCCTTATTGCGGAACGAGGTGAGCCAGCCGCTCGTTCCATTCAGCGGGATAGTCTGGCTGAAGAGTTCGACGTTCGTCGGCGAGTAGCTCTTGCCGTTCTGACCGCCGTCGATGAGACGCCCGTCCTGGGCGAGGAAGCGGCTGCTGAAGATCGGGGTGGAACCGCTGGGGACACCGACGGCGGTGGACTCGGTTCCGTTCTCGACGTAGGTCGCAGTGCCGTCCTTCTTTCGGAGGCCGATCCGGTACTGCGTGTCGGAGATGCGCCACATCTGCCCCCACGCATCGACGTTCACCGCGCAGACGGCGCCGGTGCTGGCGTCAACGAGCCGGGCGTCGGAGGTAAGGTAGAGCGACCCAGCAACGGGAGTGGAACCCGCCGGGACCGTCGTTGTGTGGGAGAGCGAGCCCGAATCGAGCACGACCCCGCTCGTTGTTGCAGTCCCTGATAGAGATGCGCTGGTCGAGGGCATGCCAGAGGCGGTCGCTGAAGCCGTTGCTGATCCTCCTCCGGCGGGCACGTCGATATTGAGGAAGCCCGCGACTCCATTGCTGTCGGTCGTTGAGGTGTTCGTTGCCGCGCCGCTGGAGAAGGTCCATCCGTTTGATAGTGAGACAGTGACCGACGTGCCCGCCTTGGGCGAGCCGTTGTCGGTGACGGTCACCTTCACTCCGGAAATTCGGGAGCACCCCTTGCCGGAGTACGACGATTGGGCGAATGCAAGCTGCGCGCCGGACGCGGCGTGCGCCGGCGTAGCGGTCGCAATCGCGATGGCGGGGACCGACCACGCCGCTCCAGCGAGCACAGTCCGTCGAGCGATCGTATGTTCGGTCAGGCTGAGAGCCAGTGAATCTGGTGCGGGGTGGGACGTGTCAGAGACCACGGAAAGAACCTTTCGGATGCGGCGCAGATCGCGCGAACAACATGTAGGCGCGCCTTGGACCTTGTCTTATGTGCGAAGGGCCAATCTCCGGGTTCCATAGGGATAATGGGCGCAAACCGCAGATGAGGGGATCTTTCGGGCCTCAGAATGCGCGGTTGCGTAGACGAAAGTCACCCAGCAGTTCACCACCTGGACGCGTCAAGCCTCGCGCGTCACGTCGGAGGGGGACTTGTCCGGCCGAAGGCCGCGCCAGCGGGCTTGGCGCAGGATCCCGCCGGGGGTGAACTCCGCGAACTCGACCTCGCCGACCAGCTCGGGTCGCACCCACAGGGCGTCGCGGGCATCGGCATCCGGAACACCCTCGAATGGATCCGCGTCGGCGCGCAGGGGCTCGAGCAACGCGGAAAGCTTCGCAAGGGTCTGCTCGCCGAAGCCCGACCCCACCCGGCCGGCGTACTGCAGTCCGTCGGCGGTGGGCACGCCGACGAGCAGCGAGCCGATCGTGCCCGAGCGGTTGCCCTTGCCGGGGCGGATGCCGCCGATCACGACCTCTTGCGTGCGCGAGTGCTTCACCTTGAGCCACTGTTCCGAGCGCACCCCGCGCCGATACGCCGACCCGGGATCCTTGACGACCACGCCCTCGAGACCGAAACGGCCGCTGGTGGCGACGGCGGCGTCGACGTCGTCGAACACGGGCGGCACGACGACGGGCGCCCCCGCGTCGGCGGCCAGCGCTTCGAGCAGCTCGCGGCGTTCGGAGAGGGGGAGGGATGCCACGTCTCGCCCGTTCACCGACAACACGTCGAACAGGTAGAGGTGCACGGGCGTGCGTGCGGCCTCGTGCTCGATCTCGCGCGGCTTGGCGAGGTTCATGCGCTTCTGCAGCAGGGGGAAGCTCGGGCGGCCCTGCGCGTCGAGGGCGACGATCTCACCGTCGAGCACCGCGGGCTCGTCGCCGAGACGGAGGTCGACTGACGTCAACTCGGGGTAGGCCGCCGTCAGGTCGTTGCCGTTGCGCGAACGCAGGCGCAGGCGATGTCCATCCCAGATGCAGAGTCCCCGGATGCCGTCCCACTTCATCTCCACCCAGGCGGGGCCCCACCGCTCGGCGGCGGCGCGGGCGATGCCCGGGGTCGCGGAGGTGGCGAGCATCGGCTGGACGTCGGCGACGGTGGGGGCGTCGGTGGTCGACGGGGCCTTGGTGTGAACGGGTTCAGGGGCAGGGGACTCGTGGTCGAGCGCCACGACCGGGGCTCCGTCGCTTTGCGGTTTGCCCTCGGCATCTGTCTTCATCCGATGCAGCAGCCACTGCGACTTCTCGCCCTGGCCCTCGGTGCGGATGAGCGCGAGACGCACCCGGCCCAGTGGACCGTCGTCACGGCCCTCGAGAGTTGCGATCACCTCGTCGTCGCGCCACTTCTCGAGCTCGTAGGTGCCGGTGTCCCAGACCGTCATGATGCCCGCGCCGTACTCTCCGCGCGGGATCTCTCCGGCGAAGTCGAGGTACTGCAGCGGGTGGTCCTCGGTCATGACGGCGAGGCTGTTCTTCGCGGTCGTCGGTGGGACGCCCTTGGGCACGGCCCAGCTGACGAGCACGCCGTCGCGTTCGAGGCGGAGATCCCAGTGCAGGCGGCTGGCGTGGTGCTCCTGGATGACGAAGCGGGGGAGCCCCTCGGGGTCGGGCTCGCCGTGAGGGGCCTCGGGCACGGGCTCGGGGGTTTTACCCGCCGTTCGCTTCGAGATGTAGGCGCGCAGGGGGCTGTGCGCCTCGTCAACCGGAGCCAGCGGATCGTCGGGACGCTCGAGCACCTCGCTGAACAGCAGGTGCCGCAGGTCGGGGTCGTCGAGCTCGTCCCAGGTGCGTGGGGCGGCGACGTACGGACGCGGGCGCCCGCGCAGGGAGTACGGGGCGATCGTGGTCTTCGAGCCGTTGTTCTGACTCCAGTCGATGAACACCTTGCCGGGGCGCGCGGCCTTGGCCATCTGGCTTACGACGAGGTCGGGGTGGTCGGCCTCGATCGCGCGGGCGAGTTCTTTCGCGACCGCGCTCGCCGCGTCGCTCGACTGGCGCCCGTCGAGGCGCGCGTACAGGTGGATACCCTTGCTGCCGCTGGTCACCGGGAACGGTTCGAGGCCGATGTCCTGCAGGATCGCGCGAGCCCACCGCGCGACCTCGGCGCACTCGGCGAGGCCGACGCCCGGGCCGGGATCCAGGTCGAGCACCAGCCGGTCGGGATTCTGCCGCTCGCCGTCGGAGGTGAAGCGCCACTGCGGCACGTGCAGCTCGAGGCTCGCGACCTGCGCGAGGTAGACGAGCGTCGGCAGATCGTCGACCAGCGGGTAGTCCTTCGCGCCGCTCGAATGATCGATTGGGAAGCGCCGCACCCACGCCGGAGCGCCGGGCTCGAGGGCCTTTGCGAAGAACGGTTCGCCGGGGTCGGCATCCGTCCCCACTCCATCAGGCCAGCGCTTGCGCGTCAGCGGACGGTCGGCGACGTGGGGGAGCAGCAACGGAGCGATGCGCGAGTAGTAGTCGATCACCTCGCCCTTGGTGGTGCCCGTCTCGGGGTAGAGGACCTTATCGAGGTTCGACAGGCGCAGGCGGCGACCGCCGATGCGCACCGTCTGCTCCGTCATCGCCCCAGCGTAGAGCGGAGCGGGCGGCGGGTGCCGAGGGGGTTGCGGGTGGAGAGGTCCCTGAGCTTGTCGAAGGGTCCGGGGGTTCGCGGGGGTCCGGTGGCTTCGACAGGCTCAGCCACCTCGGTTGGGGGGTTCGCGGGGGTCCGGTGGCTTCGACAGGCTCAGCCACCTC